>JAXLYJ010000011.1:0-262418 GCA_046351515.1 Polyangiales bacterium | reverse complement strand
TTACGCCGTCGCCGACAACCGTGGCGTCGTCGAGCACTGGAACCTCTGGCCCATGGACGTCGAACGTGCCCGTGGGCTCGGGCACCCCGCGCGCGTCGAACGGAATAAACGCCAGCTGAATCCCCCGTCGATACACGAGCATCGCGCCGCCGTCGGGCCTCGTGCGCATGCGGTTCTCGAACAGCTCGATGGGCCAGACGTTGGTGAGCAACACGTCCGCCGCGCGTACGTCCATGCCCTGCGCGTCGAACAGCACCGAGATGGGAGAGGCCGCGACGATTCCGCCGTCGCCGACGGCTTCGACGCGCGAGGCTGTGCCGAAGATCCCCGCGGCCATTGCCGTCGAATCGGGCAGCGCCACGCGCTCGCGTGCGACGCGCGTGCTCGCGACAGCGCCGTCGTTTGCGAGCGCCGATGCGTGCAAGCGCAAGAGAAAGTTGGGCGCGCTCGCGCTGCCGCGAACCTCTTGAAACAGCGCGAGGGCCCCGTTCGCCGTGCGATGCAAGCGAGGCGCGCTCAACGCCGTCCCGTCCATCACGCCGTCGCGAAGCGTGACCGCCGCGCGTGGCGTCCCGTCGGCGGCGAGCGGCAGCACGATCGAGCGATCCGCGAGGACGGTGACGGGGAGCGTTCCGCCTTCGGGGCTCGCGTCGCCCGCGCCCGCGTCGGGATCAGCGCCCACGCGCTCTTGCACGTAGCGCGCGGCGACGAGAAACCCGTCAGCGGTCGCGAGCAGTTGTGCAGGATCCGCGAGGCGATCTCCGCCGGGGCGGTCGACGATGTGTCGCGCCGAGGCCATCACCGTGCACGAGGGCGGAGGGCCGGCGTCGAACGGCATCGGACCGCGATCCGCAGCGACGTCCGTGAGCGTGCCCGTGTCCATCGTCGCGTCTCTCGCGCCCGCGTCAGCGCCCGCGTCGCCCGAAGGATTGGGCCCAGGGCACGCGGTCAACACGAGCAGCGAGCCTGCGAGGCACCGCGACAACAGCCGAAGGATCTTCATGGAACACAGAGGGTGCCGACAGTGCCGGGCGCGCGCAACGTCGGAGCCGTGACAGAGGTTTGCACGGCGAATTCTGCGCAACGCGCGCAACGCGAGCGAGGCTCAGTCTCTGGCGGCGCGCGCGGTGTCCTCGAGCTTTAGTCTCTTGAGCATCTTTTGCAGCCCGAAGCGAGAGAGCCCGAGCGCCTTCGACGCCTTGGTCTGGTTGCCGCGACACTCGCGCAGCGCTTTTTCGACGAGCTTTCGCTCGAGGTCTTCGACCGCGCCGCGAAGGTCGAGCGGGCTTCGCGCGGGGGCATCCGGGTCGACGTCGCGCTCGAGGAGCTTGGGGTCGAGGTCGCTCTCGCGCAGCGCTCCGTCACACAGAAGCGCAGCGCGAAGGACCTCGTTTTCGAGCTGCCGAACGTTGCCCGGCCAGGGGTAATCGACGAGCCGCGCCATCGCGCGACGATCGATCTTCACGTCAGCGCGTCCGTGCTTCGTGAGAAAGTGCTGAACGAGCACGGGGATGTCCTCGCGGCGCTCGCGAAGCGACGGCGTGTGAACGGTGAGCACCGCGAGGCGGTAATAGAGATCCTCGCGAAAGAGCCCCTTCTCGACGAGCTTGGGCAAGTCTCGAAGGGTGGCTGCGATCACGCGGACGTCGACCTTGCGAGAGAGCGTCCCGCCGATGGGGCGGACCTCGCCGTCTTGGAGGACACGGAGGAGCTTCGCCTGCATTCCAGCAGACATTTCTCCGACTTCATCGAGGAAGAGCGTGCCGCCGTCGGCCACTTCGAACAGCCCCTGCCTCGCGCGGTCGGCGCCGGTGAACGCCCCGCGCAGGTGCCCGAAGAGCTCGCTCTCGAGCAGCGTCTCTGCGATCGCAGCGCAGTTCACCGCGACGAACGGCCTCTTCGCGCGCGGAGAGTTCTGGTGGATCGCGCGCGCGATGAGCTCCTTGCCCGTCCCCGACTCGCCGAGCAACAGCACGGGAACCGAGGTCGACGCCACGCGATCGCAGAGCGCCAAGGTCTTTCGCATCGCCGCGCCGCGACCGATGATCGCCTCGTATTTTCCTCGTGGTTCGTGCTCGGTGACGAGCGCTCTGCGCGTCGCTTCGAGCTCGACGCTCTGCGACTCGACGCGCTTGGCGAGCGCGCGCGCCAGCCGCTCGCTCTTGCGAAGCGCCCTGCGAAGGCGAGCGCCGTTGCGCGCGTTGTGAATGGCCAGCGCGGCCACGTCCGCGAACTCCCTCGCGACCTCGAGCGCTCCGTCGCCGAACGCGCCGGAGCGAAAGCGATCGTCGACGTACACCGTTCCGCACGAGACGCCCTTGATCATGAGCGGAACCGCCAGGACCGAGCGCAGCTGCATCGCGGTCACCGACTCGAAGGTGCTCAGCGCTCCGTCGCTCGCGGCGTCCACCGTGAGAATCGCCTCGCCAGTCCGCGCGACGCGCTCGGCGATCGATCGCGACGGAGAGCCTTCGTCATCGCCCAGATCTCTGCGGCCGAGGTTGCGCGCCGAGCGAACGCGCAGCGTCGCGTCGGGGCCCGCGAGGAGCAAGAAGCCTCGCGTCGCGCCGGTGAGCTCGACGATCGCGTCCATCACTCGCTCGAGCAGCGGGCGCAATCGATGCTCAGAGTTGAGCTCGCGCGCGATCTCTGCGAGCCGCTTCCAGCGGACAGCGCTCGATCGTCCGACGGGCTCGGACTCTGCGGCGACGAACGTCCCGCGGACGAGCGACGAGTGCGCGTCGCGAAACAGCGCGGCGGACTCGGTCGGAAGCGACCGCGCCAGCGCGTCCACCTTCGCTTCGAGCGAGGCGCGCGCGCCGCTCGTCACCGCAGAGCCGAGCGCCGACGAGCGCGAAGCCCACGAGAGCAGCGCGAGCTCGTGCTCGGGCGCAGGGTCGCTCGCGACCATCGCGCGAGCGCGATCATAGAGCGCGCGCACCTCGGCAGAGTCCGTCTCGATCGCCGCGGCGAACGCGGCCAACGCGCACAGCGCGCTTCGCGAGCCCTCCATCGCGCGCGAACAGAGCGCGAGCCGCTCGGGGTCGTGCGCGCTCGCCGCGACGAGCGCGGCCCTCGCATAGGTGTCGCGCGCGGACTCGTCGCGCCCGTCGCGCAGCTCTCGCTCGGCGAGCGCGCAGAGCGCCTCGGCGAGCGCAGCGCCGCTGCTCGTGCACTCGGCTTGAACCACCGCAGCGCCGAGCGCGACAACGGGATCTCTCGATTCTTGCGCGGCTCTCTCGGCTCGGGTCGCCAGATCGATCGCGCGGCCGCGCTCGCCGATAAACGACTCGAGCATGGCGAGGTTGACCAGCGCGCGCGCGAGCTCGAACGCCGTTCCGAACGCAGCGAGCGCGCGCACTCCGCGCTCGAGCCAGCTCCGCGCCTCGCCGAGCGATCCCACCTGCCACTCAGCCGCGCCGAGGTTGACCGCGTACGTCGCCGCGGCGCGAGCGTCTCCGGTGGACTGCGCGAGCGTCCATGCGCGCGCATAGCGCTCGCGCGCGTCGTGCAGCGCGCCGCGGGCCTGAAGCGCCATCCCCTCGAGCGAAGCGAAGCGCGCCCGCACGCGATCGTCATCGAGCGCTGTCAGCCGCGGCTCTGCCTCGCGCAACCACCGCTGCGCGCGCTCGGAGTGCCCTTCGACCACCGCGAGGTACGCGCGCACTTCGATCCATCGCAGCGCGGGCATCTCTGCGGTCTCTGCGCTCGGAACATGCGCGTCGAGCGCCTCTCGCGCGTCCTCGACGCGCCCCGACTCGAGCAGCTCTCTCGCGCGCAGCGCCGCGACCGCGACGAGCGACGAGCGGTCTCTCTTCGACTCGAGCGCCGCGATGCGCGCGCGCGCCTCGTCGATCGCCCCCCTGCTGCGCAGCGCGTCGATCTTCGCGAGGAGTACTTCTGGGTCTTCGTCGAGCGTTTCGAGGGCGCTTTCTGCGAGCGCGCTGTCTCCGAGCCAGGTGTACAAGCGGCCCAGGGTGAGCGCGATGCGTCGATCGCCGGGCGCGATCTGGTGCGCGACGGACAAGATCGAGGCGCGGTCCTTCGCGGATCGCGCGCGGTCGTATCCGGCGCGCGAGGCGAGCGCGAAGGCCAGCTCCGATCGACCGTCGGCCCAAGCGACGCGCGCGCGGATCGCTTCGTCCGAGACGCGTTGCTCATCGAGCGAGCGCCACAACCGCGCCGAGACGAGCTTGCGACGCTCGGGTCGGATCGACCGATCGTCGACCGGCGCGAGAAGAGAAGCCGTCGCGTCGGCGGTGCGAACGAGGCCCATGCGGGCGAGCGCAGCGGCAGAGCGGCGGGCGGATTCGGGGTCGCTGGAGAGCGCAGCGATCGGCAGAGGCGCGCCGGCGAGCGCGAGCCGCTCGAACGCCTCGATCGCGGGCTCATCGAGCGTCGAGACGAGCGACGAGGGGTCTGCGAGGCGCGAGAACGCCGCGCGAACGTCGGCCGCGGTCGCAGTGGCGGCCTCTGCGGGGTCGAGCGCAGAGACGAGGCGAGCGAAGCGTCCGGGCATCGCGTCCGAGCGCTCGACGAAGGCGGCCAGCGCGGACTCGGTGGGGTTTCGGCCGCTGATCGCGACGAGCAGCGAGCGCAGCTCCGCACGAGGAACGGGCCCGAGCGCGAGCACCACCGCGCTCTTCTCGAGCGCGAGGCGCTCGTCTGCGTCCTGCGTCGGCGCGGTGGTCGCGAGCAGCGCCACCGGCTGTCCGAGCGTCGCGAATCGTCGGAGGCGAGCGATGGCGGCGAGCGCCGAGCGCACACGCTCAACGGGCGCGTCGATGAGTCGAACGATCGTGGGCCGCTCGGGCTCGACCGTGAGCTCGTCGACCACTTCGCACAGCGCGCCACGGGCGGCGAAGAGCACCTTGGTCGCGCGGATGATCTCAGCGGCGAGCCGCGCGCGCCCCGAGCCGTCGGGGCCCGTGATCACGACGCCGGCGCCTTCTTGATCGAGCAGCGCGCGACCGAGCGCTTCGCGGCCGCGCTCGAGCTCGGGGTCGCGACCGACGAGCGGAGCGATCGCGCGACGAGCGAGGTCTGCGCTCGCGGCGCGCGCGCGTTGCGCGGGGGTGAGCCAGGCGCCGGCGTCGCGAGCGAGCCGAGCGAGCAGCGTGCGCGCTGTTCCACGAGCGGACGGCTGCGCGGACAAGAGCGCGAGGACCGCGTCTCGGCAGGGCTCGGGTAGCTTGTCGCGCAGCAGAGCGCGCACGGGAGCCTGTCGCGCGAGCGCGTCGAGCAGGGCGTTGCGGTCGTGCGGGTCGTCGACGAGGGGGTGCGTGCGACACAGCGCCCAGGCGGCGCTCACGCCGAGCGCATAGAGGTCCGTCGCGCTCGTTCGCTCTCCGACGAGCGCCTCGGGGGCCATGAAGGCGAGCGAGCCTGCGACGCTCGACGCTGCGCTGCGTGTGTCCGAGCTTGCGAGGCCGAAGTCCACGAGCCACGCGCGGTCGTTGTTCGCGAGGATGTTGGCCGGCTTGATGTCGCCGTGAACGAGCCCCGAGTCGTGCACGGCAGCGAGCGCTTCGGCCACAGAGAACACCGCGCGAACGACGGCGGGAGCGCCGACGAGCTTGTCGAGCGACTGCCCCACCACGCGCTCGAGCGCGACGAACAGACCTCCGTCGAACGGTCCGACGTCGAGCACGCGAGCGAGCGCGGGATGCTCGACGCGCGCGAGCGACTCGAGCTCGACGCGCGCGTCCGAGCGAGCGGAGAACTTGAGGGCGCAGACCGCTCCGTCTCGTCGCTGATCGAGCGCCTCCCACACCGTGGCCTGCGTCCCTCGCCCGAGCGGCGCCACCAGTCGGTATCTCTCTGCAACGAGCAACCCTGGAACCAGTGCAGGCAGCTTCATTGGCGGTCTCCCTTTGTCGTGAGAGTGCACGAATGCAGCACAGCAGCCAACAAGAGTGCCATAAAAACGGCATAGCTCAGACAACGTAGTTGGCACATCGAGAGAGCGACCTCCGAGCCCCTTCGGGCACTCCACGCGAAGGCCGATCGGCGCCGTCGAACGCGGTACGGTTCGATCTCTGGAAGCCCAATGGACAAGAGTGCAGCGCTGACCGTCTCGCTCGCGGTGGTGACCGCGGTCGCTGCGGCGGTGGCGATCGTTCCGCCCGGGGCGGACACGGCGCGGGGATTGCGCGTCGAACACATGAGCGGCTGGTCCAGCGGACGACCGCTGCTGCTGCGCGTGACCGTGGAGGACGGCGGCTCGCGCAGCTGGCGAGCGCCTTCAACGGCGACGATTCGCGCTCGTGCGGGCTCGCGAAGCGAGACGGTGACCGCGCGACGAGCGGGGACCGGTCCGTGGCTTCTGGCGGTGATCGACGCGCTCGACGGCCCCGTCACGCTCGCGGTCGAAGCCGAAGGACTCCGCGCCGAGAGCGTCGTTCGGCCGCAGCCGCCCTCGAGAGAGACGCGCTTGTCGGACACAGGCCGCGCGCGCGCAGACGTCGCGGTCGATGGATACATCCTCACGCCCGAGGTCGGCGGCGCGGCGATCCTCAGCGCGGGCGTCGAGAACGCGTCGAAGACCGTCGAGATCCGCGGCGACGATCCCTCGCTGGCGATCGGCCCCGAGCGCATCACCCTCGATGCGTGCGGAATGAGCACGCTCTACGCGCGCGCCGCGGGGCTCGCCGCGCCCTTCGTCGCCACGATCGACGGCGTGGAGCGGAGGTTTCGGCTCCCGCTCGTTCCCGGGGCGGTCACGACGCGCGTCGAAGAGCAGTCGATCACTGTGGCGCACGCGCTCGGAGGCGTCACCGCGTATGTGCTCACGGGCGACGCGAGAGGACCGCGACGCTGGCTCGCGGTCGCGCTCGACACGGCGACGGATCGAGCGGCGACCGCGCGCGTCGAGCTTCGCCCCGACGAGCAATGGGCGATCGCCTCGTCTTCGTCGGACTTCGAGCGCGTCTCTGGCGCGTGGAGGATCACGCCTCCTGGGCTGACTCCGTGCGCGCTCACGCCGCTCGGCGCGTACTTCGCGCGCATCGCAGCGCCGACGCCGCCCGTGCCCGCGATCGCCATCGCGTACGACGGCGCAGCACGGTCCGTCGACGCGCGCGACGCCCGACGCGAGCGCACGCGACGAATCGCGCTGTGGATCACGGCGGCCGCGCTCGGCGCGCTCTCGGCGCTCATGCTCGCAGCGTCACGCACGCGAAGCGAAGCGCTCGATCGCGAGGGGCTCACCAAGGGCTCGGGCGCTCATCGCGTCGCGGCCTACGGGATCGTCGCGCTCGCCGTGCTCGCGTTCGCGATCGCCGTCGCGGTCCAGCTGCGCGCGTAGCACCCGCTCGCGCATCAACCGACGCCGCGTCCGTCGTTGGCGCGGTGATCTACCGCGGCGGGATCGAGAAGCGCACGGTCTGCGGCGCGCTCAACGAGCTCTCGATCGAGAACGTCCCTCCGAGCGAATGCACCATCGCCGAGGCGATCTCGAGCGCGCTCGCAGGAGCGTCGCGCGGATCTCGATCGAACAAGCGCGGAGCACGCGCGCGCGCTTGCAGCTCAGCGTCGAACGGCGGCCCCCAGTTTTGCACTTCGAAGCACACGCCCGCGGGGCACTCGAACGCGCGGACGCACACCGGCGGATTGGCGCAGCGCGATCGAGCGTGCTCGACCACGAGCGTCAACACGCGCGCGGGATCGACGGGGTGGGCGCGGAGCGTTCCGTTCGATTCGACCTTCAATCGCACGGGGTGCGTGGGGTCGTGAAGCATGGCCGAAATGGCGCGCTTGAGCACGTCTGAGAGCGGAAGCTCCGACGGCCCCACGGACGAGAGCGCGCGCAGCGCGGCGCTCATGTTCGCGAGCCGCTCGACGATCGACGGCACATCGGCGGACGGAGCGCGCAGCGCAGCGGTGAGCTCGTCGAGCTCTCGCGCCACCAGCGAAGACCACTCGACCGAACGGCTGCTCGCGCCCTCGGAGCCGCGGCGATCTTCGCTCGGCGCGATATCGAACGCCGACAAGATCCACACGGGCCGACGCGTCCCCGGCTCGGTGACGCGCAGCCAGCGAATCGAGAGCGTCGTGGGGCTGCCATCGCTGCGAACGAGATCGAGCGTGACCTCGCCCCGCGCTTCTCCGCCCGCGACGATCGCGTCGTGCGCGCGCGAAGCGGTGTCCGCCGAACGCGCGGCGAACGCCTGCCACCACTCGCGTCCGAGCAGCAGCTCGTGCGGCACTCCCGCGATCGATTCGAACAGCTCGTTGCATCCCTGCAGCGCTCCGACGCCGTCGACCATGAACGAGGCGACGGGGAGGAGCTGCAGCGCTGCGGTCGCGCCCGAGAGCTGCGACGACGTCGACGAGATGCGCTTGCTCGTCTGCGACGGACGCTCGCGAGTCACTGGTCAACCCTCCTCTGAAGCACACGCCCCACGCATTCGAACCAACCTTGGAGAATTGGAACTCTACATGGACTACACCTGCTACGCCACGGTGTACGAGTGGTCAGATACGATTTCAAAATCGCAATTCCATCTGACAAAAACCGAGGAAAAGACTCACTCGATGACCGAGTATTCGCGCGCGACGCTATGACCAAACTCACACGTTTGCTCGGTGAACACACAGGCTGAGAGCGCCTTTCTTCCCATGAAAATCGCGTGACTTCGTGGCAATTTCGCGCATAGATAGTTGGGTTTGATCGAGCCTGTCGTGATTGATCGCGGCAGTCATCGGGAATGTCCCGCTTCACTCGTTTTCCGCTGATTCGCTCAAGGAGGAATGTGTGCCATGGCCTCTCGCGTCCTGCTCGTTGAACACGAAGAAGAGCTTCGCCAGTCGATCGTTCGTGCGCTGCGCGCGCGTGGCATTGGCGTCGACGCGTTCGAGAGCGCGGCTGCGGCCATCGCTGCCGTCGACGCAGGCGGACAGTGGTCGCGCGCGCTGATCGACCTCGCGCTGCCCGACATGGACGGCGCGACGCTCGCGGATCGGCTGCTGCAAACGCTGCCCGAGCTCGAGCTCACGTTCGCCACCGGCGGCACCGACGCCCGGGTTTTGTGCCGCGCGCACGGCCTCGGAACGGTGATCTGGAAGCCCCTCGGGCTCGGCCCCCTGTGCGAGCGATTCAGCACGCAGTCGCGCGGATCGGGCACGTTCTTGCGCCGCGGAAAGCGCGCGAGCCAGCTCCGCGTCGAAGCCGTGGTCCCCGGCAAGACCGGCACCGGAACCTGAGCGTCCCGCGCAGCGCCGCGCGTCGCAGCGTTGCGTTGCGTTGCATTCCATGCTCAATCGAGCATGATTTTGTGGGTTGCTAATCCAATCGCTCAGCGCGCGATCACGAGCGCGGCGAGCACGGCCAACGGGGTGGCGAGCTCAGTGAGCACCGCGGCGCGGCGGCTCTTGAGCCACACCTGCACCTCGCGCACAGGCTCTCCCGCGGGCTTGAGCATCGCGTGCGCGCACACGACGTCGTTGAACGATCCCAGCAAGCTCTGAATCGGCTGCAGCTTCGACCGCCACGCGACGCGACGCTGCCCGAGCGCCGGTCCGCACACGTCGATGATGTCCCTCACGCGACGAAGCTGCCGACGAACGTCGTGGTAGCCCTCTTCGACGGTGAGGTCTCCCTCGAGCCGCTGGTGAATGCGACGGAGCTCGCGGTCGAAGAATCGCTGCATCGAGCGCGAGGCCTTCTCGTCGACAGGCGCGCTGCTCGCCGTGGCCACAGAGCTCGCGCTCGACGCAGGCGGCAGCGACAAGAGCGAGACGAGCGCGTCGTCGGCGCCCTTCATCGAAGCTCGATACGCGCGCGAGCGAAGGTGCTTGGCCAGCGCGTGCACCCGCGCTTCGCGGGTGTTCTGAACGACGGACATGGCCGCGTCTCGCGCCGCTCCTTTGGGGGCGCGCTTCTTGAGCATCGCGTGAACGACGTCGGCGTCGCGCACGGGGCCCGCGATCATGCTGAGCGAGCGGAGGACCGCGACGACCTGCTCGACGCGAGGGTCCCTCGCGCAGCGCTCGAGCCAGCGCAGCGCAGCCCGCGCGCGACGAATGGCGATGCGGATCTCGTGCACGCCCTCGACGTCTTCGTCGCGCACGCACTCGTCCTCCATCGCGCGGACGCGCGCGAGCCAATCGCGGCAGAGCGCGACGGACTCAGCGAGCGCGCTCGCGTCTCCGATGGGCTGCGTGAGCTGCGGTCGCTCGGCGAAGTCCGCTTGAACGATGCTGACATCGAAGGCGGCGCGGAGCTTCGCCGCGGTCACCGCGGGGAGTTCGAAGCGACTGGCGCCCGACTCTGGCGCAGGGCCGAGCGAGACGAACAGCCCGCGCGGGGTGAGCGTCGCGTCGATGTGCGTGGCCCCCGCGCGAACGACGGCGCGAACGAGCGCAGCGAGCGCGGCGTCTTCTTTCGCTCCGAGCTTTCGCACGGTGCGCAGCCGAGAGTGAAGCGTGTGGAGCATGGGGGCCTCGCGCTCGTCGCGCGGGGCTTTAGCGGGCTTGGACGCGGGGCTCTCGGTCATCGCTCTGTCTCGTGCGTACCGTATTCTTCGCCGCGCTGCGACACGCGCGTGCCGGTTGTCACAATCGCAGCGGACGGGCGCCCAACGCGTTCAGCACGAGCGGGGCTGCGCCGTGTAGAATGGGAGCATGCGTTTCTTGCGATGTTCGCCCGGCGCGCTGCGGGCTTTGATTTCGTGTGTCTCGATGGCCGCGCTCGGCGCGCAGGGCTGCGCGATGGTGGACGTCTCCGGTCCGCCGCGAGACGCGGGCGCGGATCGTTCGCTGCGCTCGGACACGGGCGTCGCTCCGCGCGACTCGAGCACGATGATGGGCGACTGTATCCCTGGAGAAACGCGGGATTGTTACACGGGCCCCGACGGGACCGACGGCATTGGTGCTTGCCGATTGGGGACGCAGACCTGCGGCGCCTCGCGCACTTGGAACATGGCGTGCGTCGGAGAGCGGACCCCTGCGGCCATGGAGACGTGCGGCAACATGGTCGACGACAACTGCAACGCAGACGTCGACGAGGGCTGCGGCGAGTGCATGCCGGGCGCGACGAGGATGTGCTACTCGGGCGCGGCGGGCACGATGGGGGTCGGGACCTGTCGCGGCGGCACACAAACGTGCGACGCGATGAGGCGCTGGCCGGCGGCGTGTATGGGAGAAGTCGTCCCTTCGATGGAGGTCTGCGGCAACGGCGCCGACGAGAACTGCAACGGAATGAGCGATGAAATGTGCGGCGAATGCACGCCCGGCGACACGCGCCCCTGCTACTCGGGCCCCGCCGGAAGCGCTGGCCGCGGAGTGTGTCGCGAGGGCACGCAGACCTGCGGCGTCGCGCGGATGTGGCTCACGACGTGCCCCGGAGAAGTGCTCCCGCAGCCGTCCGAAGTGTGCGGCAACGCGCAGGACGACAACTGCAACGGAATGACCGACGAAATGTGCGGCGAATGCACGCCGGGCATGACGCGCTCTTGCTACACGGGCCCTGCAGGGACCATGGGCGTGGGCGTCTGCCGCGCGGGCACGCAGACGTGCGACGCCTCTCGCATGTGGGCCGCGTGCGCGGGCGAAGTGCGACCGACCACCGAAGTCTGCACCAACACCACCGACGACAACTGCAACGGAACGGTCAACGAAGGCTGCGTCACCGCGCCCGCCAACGACCTTCGCGCGAACGCGACGGCCATCACGCTCACCGCCGCCGAAGTGACGCGCACGGGGACGACCACGGGCGCGACGTACGACGGGCCCGCGGCGGGGACGTGCTGGACGTGCACGCAACAAGGCAACGTGTGGTTCTCGTTTACGCTCGCCGAGCGGGCCGTCGTGTACGCGGACACCGCGGGCTCGAGCTTCGACACGATCTTGCAGCTCGTGGACTCGACGGGCGCTCGCGTCTCGGGCACCGATGCGTGCAGCGACGACGCGCGGTGCTCGACCGGCGGATTCACTTCGAGCCTGCAGAGCCGCGTGTTTGCTGCGCTCAACGCGGGCACGTACTACATCAGCGTGGGCGGCTGCGGCTCGGGCAACTTCACGCTGCACGTGCAGCGATTGCTCTCGTCGTTTGGCTCGTTCTTCTACACGCGCGCGCCGCTCACGGGCTCGGGGACGACGGCGATGACCTCGCTCGTCGGCACCTCGAGGCACGTGTCATCGACGTGCTCGAGCAACCTCGGTCCTTCGGGCGAGGACGTTCGCTACTTCGTGACGTGCGGCGCGCAGCCGCAGTTCTTCTCGCTGTGCCAGAGCGACGGCGGCTCGTACACCCGCCGCATCGGAACGACCAACTACGACCCGATCCTCTCGCTCTTCAGCGCTCAGTCGGGCGCAGAGTTCGGCTGCAACGACGACGGCCCCGCGATGGGCGGAACCAACTGCGCCGGCACCGGCGGCGACACCATCAACTACGGCTCGCGCTTGAACAACATCACCGCTCCGCGCGGGCTCGCGGCGGTCATCGTCGACGAGCGCTACACCACGTCGGGCATGGGCTACACGCTCAACTACGTCGTGCGCTGAGCCCGCGAGCGCTCAACCGATCGCGCCGGCGCTCTTCAACGCCGCGATTTCATCGGTCGAAAAGCCCGCATCACGAAGGATGCTCTCGGTGTCCGCGCCCTGCGAGCGCGCTGATTGCACAGGGGTCGAGCCCGTTCGATCCGCGAGCGGAGTGCGAAAGTACTCGACGCCTTCGTGCGAGAAGAACATTCCGCGCGCGCGGTGTTGCGGGTCCGCAGCGAGCTCTTCGGGCGCGAGGATGGGCTCGAGGCAGCAGTCGTTGGCCGCGCCGATGGAAGCCCATTCGTCCCGTGTTTTGCCGGCGAAAATCGCGGCGACCTTCTCGCGCAGCGCGCGCTGGTGCGGCCCCGGCGCCAGGTCGTCCATCGACGCTTCGAGCCCGACCGCGCGGCAGAACTTCGTCCAAAACTTCGGCTCGAGCGCGCCGAGCGAGACGAACTTGCCGTCGCTCGTTCGGTAGGTGTTGTACGGAGCGATTCCGCCGTCGAGGAAGTGCTCTCCGCGAGGAGGGCCTTTTCCCTCGGCGATCACCGAGCCGAACGCGAAGGCGGCGAGCGGCATCGCGCCCTCGCACATCGAGACGTCGAGCACGCGGCCCTTGCCCGTGCGCTCGCGCGAGAAGAGCGCCGCGAGGATCGCAGAGACCGCCCACAGAGAGCCGCCCGCGACGTCGGCGACCTGCGCGCCGAACACCGACGGAGCTTCACCCGCAGGCCCTGTCACGCCGAGCACTCCCGCGCGCGCGAGGTAGTTGATGTCGTGCCCCGCGCGCTCGACGAGCGGGCCGTCCTGGCCGTAGCCAGTGATGGCACACACAATCAAGCGCGGGTTGGACTCGAGCAGCGCTTCGTAGCCCAGGCCCAAGCGCGCGAGCACGCCGGGACGAAAGCTCTCGATCACCACGTCGTACGCTTGGACGAGGCGCAGAAACGCGCGCGCGCCCTCGGCGTTCTTCAAGTCGAGCACGCCCGCGCGCTTGTCGCGGTTGAGCGCGATGAACGCCCCGTTGATGCCGTCGCGCTGCGGCGGCATGTGACGGAGATAGTCCCCGGGTCCGGGGTCTTCGAGCTTGTCTACGCGCGCGCCCAGGTCCGCGAGCGCGAGGGTTGCGAGCGGGCCGGGCAGTAGGCGCGTGAGATCGAGCACGCGCACGCCCTCGAGGGGGCGGCTGTTCATCGAGCTATGCCTTCGTGCGAGAGATCACTTCGCGAGGGCGAAGAGCTTCTGAAGGTTCATCGCCTTCATCTGGTCGCCCTTGACCTTGAGCTTGCCGGCGAAGAAGAGCTTCATGCCTTCGCTCTGGGGGTTGGCGACGAGCGTCTGGAAGTCCGGCTCGGCGATCTCGATGGTGCAGCTCGCCGCTCCGCCGGTTCCCTCGGTGACGCCCGGCTTGTCCGAGGCGAGGTCGATGTACCAGCTACCGGCGCCGCCGATGTTGAGCTGGTACGTTCCACCGATCTTCTTGGCGGCGTCGGGCGCGCTCTCAACGGCGCTCTTGAGCTTGTTGTTGAACAGGTCCTTGACGTCGACGGCCATGGCGGAGTCCTCCGAAACGAGTGAGATACGAGAGTCACTGAGTCACTGAATCGTGATTCAGTATCGGCGCGGTTTGTAACGCCGCTCGAACAATCGTGTCAAAGCAGGTCGCGCCGATCGGTCAGATCTGGCACCTTCGGCGGCGTTCGAACAGTGAGCGACCGTTCTTATTTTCTCCAGCGAATCGCCCGGTGGTTGCCGCTCGTCGCCCTTTGCGCAGGCGCTTGCCGGGGCCCTTCGGCCACCGCGCGCAACGGCCGCAACGGCTCGGCGGCGGGCGCCGGGCCAACGGATGCGGGGCCTTCTATGATGGTTCCGCAAGAGCTCGCGCCGGTGGGAGGGCAGAGCCCGTCGGGGCGCGAGATCGACGCCCCCCTCGCGTGGCTGTTTCTGCCGCAGACGCCGGTCACCACGGGCTCGGTGCCCGACGTGCTCGCCGCCTCGCACCTGCCCTGCGGATTTCGCGCGATGTACGGAACGGTCCAGCGCGACGGCAACCAGCTCCGTGTCCGCGTTCGCGCTCGCTACACGGGCCCCAACGTCCCGACGGACCGAACGACGCCGTGCCCGACCGAGCCTCCGTCGATCCAGTACGTCTCGCTCAACACGATTCGCCTGGGAGAATACACGGTCGTCGACGCGGCGGCGCACCCCGCGGGCACCGTCCCTGCGCCCCCTCCCCTCGCCCTCTCGGTGATCCCCGATGACCCGTCGGCGCCGAGCGCGTCCGCTCGATGGGTGCGCGCGTGCACCGCGGGCGACGACAACTCCTGCGCGCAACGGGGCAGAGGCGCGTGCGGCGCGGTGCGAGAGACGCCAGGCCGCGGCGTGTGTGTCCCGCCGATCGACGCGTTTCTCGCAGTCAACCGGCCGTGTCCGCAGGACACAACGGAGTTCACGCTCGATCACCCGGGCGCGTACTCGATGCCGGTCGCGCCGGCGCCCGGGGCGCTTCGCGCGTGTCTGCCCTCGTGCAACGCGCAGGGAGCGTGCCCCTCAGGGCTGCAGTGCGTGCGACGAGAGGGTGGGTCGGCAGGCGCGTGCGTTCCGCAGTGATCGTCGTCGGAGCGGCGCTGTGCGCGTGCGCTCCGAGGGTGACGCAGCTCGGGGCCGTTGAGCTTCGAGCGCAGCGCTTCACCGACGCCACCGCGATCAGCGACGCGAGCGCTGCAGAAGCGAGCGTCGATGCAGCGCGCGCAGGACGCGGGGTCGTGACGCGTCGAGGTGTGTGCTTGTTTCGCGACGGAGCGCGGCTCCGGCTCGTGGGGTCGAGCGCGTTTCACTTGCACGAAGAGAGCGTGCGCGCGCAGCTCGGATGGGAGGGATCGCGCACCAGTATTCAAGCCACGTTGGACGCAGCCGCGCGCAACGGCGTGAAGGTGCTGCGCGTGGCGGCGTTCGACGAGCGACCGCGGTCGCCCGAGGCGATTCAGCCGGCGCCCGGCGAGCTTCGCGAGCAGAGCCTCGTGGCGCTCGATCGCGTGATCGCCGAGGCCGAGCGGCGCGACGTTCTCTTGATCTTGGTGCTCTCGAACTACTGGGACGATTACGGCGGGCTCCCGCAGTATCTTCGATGGCTCGGGCTCGCGACGGACTACGACCATCGCGCGTTGGCGATGCGCGATCCGCGGGTGCTCGACGCGATGACGAGGTACATGCGCGCGATCGTGACGAGGCGCAACACGCTCACGGGACGCACGTACTCCGACGAGCCGTCGATCCTCGCGTGGGAGCTCATGAACGAGCCGCGCGGAACGAACCTGCACGACGGCGGGCGGGCGTTTGCTGCGTTCATCCACGGGCTCGCCGAAGCAGTGAAGCGCGCGGGCGCGAGGCAGCTCGTGGTGGCCGGAGACGAGGGCTACGACAGCGATCCGCGCGGCTACGACCAGCGATTTTGGAACCGCTTGGACGACAGGCTCATCAACCCCTCGCGCGGCGAGAGCTTTCGCAGGCTCGTGGACGACCCGCTGCTCGACGCTGCGACGGTGCACTGGTACCCGGATCATTGGCGGGTCGATCCAGCGATCGCGAGCGAAGGCGGAGAGCGCTGGCTGCGCGAGCACGCGGCGATCGCCGAGAGCGCGGACAAGCCGGTGCTGTTCGAAGAGTTCGGGCTGATGGCGCAGAGGCACCCGTCGTTGCCCTCGCGCAGAGCGGCGTACGAGCGGTGGTTTTCGACGGCGTTTTCGCTGAACAACGTCGCCGCCGCGATGCCGTGGGGGCTGCATTGGAACCCCACTTTTCAAGAGCGCGACGGCTTCGAGTGGGGCGCGCGCGAGGGGGACTCGGACCCGTACGCGACGATCGTTCAGCGGTGGAGCGCTCGGTTCGCAGCGGACCAGGGCGACCGCGGATGCACGCGCGAAGAGCGCGAGCGAGAGCGTCGGGCCGCTGCTCCGAAGGCAGACCCGAACGAGTTGTGATAGAGACTGCGCCCGACGAGAGACAACGATGGGTGCACAGTGGAAGCAGAAGGGCCGCGAAGCCAACGCCAACGCCAAGGGGAAGGTGATGGGCAAGCTCGCGAAAGAGATCATGGTGGCGGCGCGTGACGGCGCGGACCCCAACATGAACGCGAGGCTCCGCATGGCCGTGGACGCGGCGCGCAAGGTCTCGATGACGAAGGACACGATCGAGCGCGCGATCAAGAAGGGCTCGGGGCAGCTCGACGGCGCGACGGTGTTCGAGACGGTGACGTACGAGGGGTTCACGCCTCACATGGTTCCGGTGATCGTCGAGTGCTTGACGGATAACCGCAATCGCACTGCGGCGAACGTGAAGGTGCTCTTTCGCAAGGGGCAGCTCGCGACGAGCGGCTCGGTCTCGTGGGACTTCGATCGCCTCGGCGCGATCGAGGCCACGCCTCCCGCGGCGGGGACGGACCCCGAAGAGGCGGCGATCGAAGCGGGCGCGCAGGACCTCGAAGCGGGCGACGACGGGACGACCGTGTTCTACACAGGGCCCACGGACGTCGACACCGTGCAAAAGGCGCTCGCCGAGCGCAAGTGGACGATCACCTCGGCCAAGCTCATCTGGAAGGCGAAGAACCCAGTGAGCATCGACGACGAGACCAAGCGCGCCGAGGTCGAGGCGTTCTTGAGCGCGATCGACGAGGACGACGACGTGCAGAACATGTACGTCGGGATCGCGTGACGCGCGCGGTTCGACCTGTGTTTTCAGCGGTGAATCGCTGATCGATCGAGCGGGGCTCAGTTGGTGAAGATCACGCGGCCGAAGCGGGGGGCGAAGTGAAAGTTGCCCTGGCCGAGCGTCGGTGACCACGCGAGCGAGTCGCTCTGGCCGTCGCGAAACGAGTACACGTTCATGCGCCAGAAATCACCGGCGCGCGGCGGGACGTTCGCTCGACCGCCGCCGTCGAAATCGCGCCACGGGATCGCCATCTCGATCACGTAGCGACGGCCGCGCGTGATCACCGCGCGCGTTTGCATGTGCGTCGCCCACTCTTGATGGCCGAACAATCGCTGGCCGTTCGGGCCCTGCGTGATGGGCTGGTTGTAGTCGTCGAAGCGGGTCTCCCAGCGCGCTCCGCTCGGGTCGACCTGGAGTTCGTAGTAGTTCGTGTTGTTGCCGGGGTCGCCGGGCTGGATCATGAGCTCGACGGCGCTGGCGCGCTCCCACAGGTGCGGGTCGGTCTCGGTCGCGCTGAAGGGCGTCTGCGGATCGGGGTCGTAGATGTTGGCGCCGACGTAGAGGTTCTCGTCGTCCCAGACGAATCGCACCGCGCCGTTCACGCGCGAGCGCGCTTCGGGGCGACCCGTGCCGGGATGAACGAGGGCGCCCGTCGTCCCGGTCTCGCGCCAGACGGGCTCGTCCATCACGCCGTTGACCGTGATCGTCCCGGGCCGAACCTTCTTGATCTCGAGCGACGGGAGGCGACCGTCCGAGCGGATCTTCACGGGCTCGCTTCCTTCACCGGGACCAGCGGCGTTGTTGCGAGTGCAGCCAGAGATCGAGACCAGGGCGACCAGCGCCCAACCAGCGCGAACAGAGAGCATGACGGGGCGAAGGTAGCGCCAACTGGGACCGACGCCGAGGGACGGCGTTCGCAAATTCAACAACGCAGTTCACCAGCGAAATCGCTGCGCGCTCGCGTCGGACACCGCTGCGATCCCCGTCCCTCTCAGCGCCCGCCGTCCGCCACGCACGCGCGAGAGCACTCGTCGACCTCGCCGCACGTGCGCGCGATCCGGTAGCACTGCGTCACGCTCGCGAACGCCGTTGCGTCCATCGAGCGCTGCCATTCGGCGTAGGCGCCCTCGCAGTCGGCGACGGGGCAGTTGATCCCGCGCAGGTGGCCGCACACTTCAGCGGCGCTCGCCGCGGTGCTCGTCCCGCTCGAGCGGCAGCTCGGCGCAGGGAGCTCTGCGCATCCAACGAGCGCCGTCGCGAGCGCGAGCACCGCGATTCGCCGCGCAAAAACCAGGGCGATCACTCCATGCCTCCCGAGTAGCCGACCGTCGCTTGCACGTCGTTGGTGATCGCGAAGGCGCCGTCCGAGCCGAGGTTCCACCGGCGGTCGTAGCGCGCGAGGAGGTACATGTTCGAGAGCGGGTTGTTGCGTCGACGCTGCGGGTCCTGCGGGCCGAAGAAGAGCTGTGCGAACGCGCGCATGAGCGTTCCGTCGAGCGAGAAGAGCTCGGTGATCCCGTCGAAATTGCGGCGAACGACCTGCGCGCCCGCCACGAGCTGATCGACCTGCACGGGGCCCACGTTGAGCATCACCGTCGCGTCCGCCTTGCGCTCGGTGTCCTCGAAGTACAGCGAGATCGGCAGGCTCGCGTGCTGCGTGCGCGTGAGCGGAATCGGGATGCTCATGCTCGCGAACGCGCGATACCCGTGCGCGCGGCCCTCGGGTTGCGCGAGCGCGTAGCCGAGCTTGGTGGTGATCAGCGAGGAGTTTCCCAGGATGGACTGCAGGTCCGACGTGAGCGCAAACTGCTGCGAGTTGGTCGAGTAGTTCGCGTCGAAGTAGCCCGGCACATAGCGGTTGCCCACGCTTCGATAGTCGCCGCCCACGCGGATGTCCCAGCCCTCCTGGCGGTTGACCGCGACGAAGCGCACCGCGGCGTTGACCATGTCCATGTCGCTCGCGCCCAAGAAGCGGTCGTAGTCGATCGCGCCGTACACGCCGAAGCGCCAGGGAGACGAGCCGTCCCCGACGCCGAAGATGTAGAGGTAGTGCAGGTCGAAGCTCAGCGCGCCGATGGGCTTTCCGTTGAAGCGCAAGTTGCTCTGCTCGTCGACGATGGGCCGGCCAAACGCGCTCTGCACGGTGAGCGGAGCGTTGAGGTCCGCCATCGCGGTCACGCCGAGCTCGAGCTCGTCGGGGCGGTTGTCCCAGCTCCACTCGGGGTTGCGGCCCGAGAAGATCTGCATCGGCCAGAGAGACAAGCGACCGCCCGTCACGCGAGGACGGGTGATGTCATCGATGACGTGATGGACCTTGAACCAGTCCCACAGCTCGAAGTTGCTCACCACCCCCATCGCAGGATGATCGGGGTCGAACGAGTTGCGAAACGCGTTGACGAGCGTCCCTTCGGCGAAGGACAGCCCGTTGATGGGCGCAAATCGCGTGGAAAAATACAGGCGATTGTACTGAAGACCCGAGTGAGCGTACGGCGCGCACGCCGGGTCGAAGCGGTCCGCGGGGCGATCGAAGTTGCCGAGGTCCAAGCGGAGACACTGAGGCACGCGCGCGAAGTCCCGCGCTTCGTCCCAGTCTCGCTGGCGCAGGCCCAAACGCGTGACGTTGATGTGCAGCGGGGCGGTGATGCCGAAGCGAAAGTTCCACACGCGCAAGAGGGCCTGGGCGTTGACGGTGACGAAGTCCTCGTCCTCGATGCGCGCGTATCCCGCATCCCCGCCCGCGCGAAACGCTACATAGCGCTCTTCGTCACCGCCCGTGGTCCCGACGCTGCCCTGCGCGCTCGGCGCGCTGGCGCCGTTGCCGCTCGGAGCCTGCGCCATGCTCGGCGCGCCGCTCGAGCCCTGCAGAGACGTCGGCTGCGCTTCCATCGACTGCGCCCGCGCGATCGAAGAGCACAACGCCAACGACACAGCAGCGCTCACGCAAACGGGAACGGCACGGATCGATGCGGGTCGCATGTCCAACTCTCACTCCTCGGTCGACAGAGCGCGGTTGGACGATACGACCCCCGTGGACGATTTGTTCCCCAGTGAATTTTCTTTGCGCGAGGAGCGGTCGGCGCGGGTCAGTCGATGCGCGAGCCGCTCACCGTCGCCTTCGCCGGCGCGAGGGTGTCCACCGCCCAGATCCCGAACAACATCGCGATCACGAAGGCCAGGACCGGCAGCGCACCGGTCGTGATCGAGAGCAGCGCCGGCCCAGGGCACAGCCCGCCGATGCCCCAACCCACGCCGAACAGCACCGAGCCGCCGATCAATCGCGCGTCGATCGGGCGCGTCGCAGGCTCGTGCAACGTCGCGTCGAACACCGGGCGTCCTCGGCGCCGCGTCCAGGCGACGATCGGGGCCATCACCGCGATCGCTCCGCCCATCACGAAGGCGAGCGACGGATCCCAACGGCCGCTCACCGAGAGAAATCCCAGGACTTTTGACGGCTGAGTCATCCCCGAGAGCAGCAACCCCACCGCGAAGAGCGCGCCCGAGAGCGCCGCGACGATCGTGCGTGCGTTCATCGCGTCACCGCCGCGTGAGATTGCGTGAGCACCACCGTGATCCCCGCGGTGAGCATGAAGGTCGCCACCGACGCGAGCGAGCGCGGAGAGAACCGCGAGAGCCCGCACACCCCGTGGCCCGAGGTGCAGCCGTTGGCCAGGCGCGTCCCTGCGCCGACGAGCAACCCCGCGACGATCAGCGTGCCGAGCGTCGCGGTCGGAGCGCCGAACGTCGCGGGCGCGAGGCGCGCGACGAGCGCGGCCACCCCGAGAAATCCCAGCGCGAACGCGACGCGCCAGTCGCGCCCCTCTCGCGAGGCGTGCGGCAGAAGGCCCGCCGCGATCCCCGTCATCCCTGCGATGCGGCCGCTTCCTGCGTAGAGCAGCGCCGACGCGAGCCCGATCACGAGCCCCCCAGCGAGCGAACGAAGCGGCGTAAACGAAGCGAGATCGATGGACACCGGACACTCCTCGCTGGCGCTCGGTGCGTCGAGCGCCGCCCGAAGGAATCCACTAGAGTGGATAACCCTTCAAAAGAGTAGATACCGTCGAACGCGACTCCGCGCAAGTCGCCGGCCGTCGATCGCGTCCTTGGGCCGCTCGGAGCGCGAGCCCAACGACTCAACGGGTTCCGGCGAAGCCTGTCCACGCCCAGGCGAAGAGCGTGGGGATCGTGAGCGCGACGCGCGCGAGCTCCCAGCGGCGCGCGTTGGGGCTCGCGTCGAGCAGCGATCCCAGCGTCGCGAGCGTGACGAAGAGCCACAGCGTCGCGACCGCGTGCAGCGTCCAGCTGTGGTGATCGCGCAACCAAAGGACCCACAGCGCGAACGCCGAGGCCACGGTGAACTGCGCGAGCACATACACGCGCACGGGCATCGGGACATCACGGTCGTCGCGCGCGCGGGGCTCGGGGTCGAGCTTCACGCCGGGCGGCAAGTACCCCGGAGGACCGAAGAACACCTTGAGCTTCTCGCGCGTCGAGCGCGTCTGGGCCGCCGCGCGAAACAGGTCTCGCCAGAGGATCCACTGCGCCAAGACGCCGTTGTGCGTGCGGTATCCGCGGGGAGTTCCGAAGACGGGAGGATCGTCGGAGACGGGCTCGCGATAGGTGCCGAACAGGCGATCCCAGAAGGTGAACATCGCGGCGAGGTTCGAGCCCAGGTAGCGCTTGTTCATCGAGTGGTGGAGCTGGTGCGTGCGCGGCGTGACGAAGGCCCACAGCCCGCTCCATGAAAACGTGTGCGAGTGAATCGAGAGCGCGTAGTAGCTGATCACCGAGATCGCGATGAAGAAGTGCTCGGGCGGCACCCCCAACAGCGGCAGCGGCGCATAGAACGGCCACGCGAGCGTGTCGCTGAACCACGGGTGCCTGAGCGCGACGGCGAGGTTGAACTCGTCGCTCTGGTGATGAACGCCGTGCACCGCCCAGTACACGCCCACGCGATGGCCCGCGAGGTGGTTGAGCCAGTAGCAGAAATCACCGAGCAAGAACGCGAGCACCCACGGGACGATCGAGCCGCGCGGCCAGCGCACGAGGGCGATGTGCGCCAGCGCCCAGTCGTAGATCCAGAAGAGAAACGGCGCGAGAAAGATCCCGACGAGCACCTCGCCCATGCTCGTGCTCAAGTGCGAGACCGCGGTGCTGATGGTCCATCCGCGCTCTCCGCGACGACGACAGGCGACGTGATCCCACGCGGCCACCGCCAGCGCGAACGGAACTCCCAGGGCGTAGTAGCCCGCTGCGTCGAGCCTCACGACCGCGAATGATCGCGCACTATCGCTCTTCGATCACCACTTCGCTGATCGCTTGCGACTCGCTGAGGGGCGCGAGCGCCGCGTCGCAGAGCAGCTGCACCCAGCGATGGAGCGTCGCCGCGTCGCCGCTGATCTCGGGGCTGTACACAGCGAACGCTCCGCCGTCGAGCGGCTCGACCCCGCGCGAGAACACCCCCGCGCCGGTGAGCAGGTCTTTGAACAGCTCAGAATCAGGTGCAGATTTGCTCGCGAATCGCACCACCGCGCGCACGCGCACCACGCGCTCTTCGCGCCCGAGCAGGTCGAGGTAGCCGTCGATGCGCAGCGGGTTGCGGGCGATCCACCGGCGAGGCTGCTCTTTGGCAGAGCGCACCATCGCCACCAAGAGCATCGCGATCACCACGGTGAGCGGCGCGAGCAAGACGAACCACCGCGCGATCATCGTGGCCGCCAGCGCGAACAAGCTCACGATGACGATGGAGGCGAAGAAGATCCCGCCGTAGATCAGCACCGCGGGGGCGCTGGCGCTGAGCATGGCCATGCGCATTTGCAGCCGCAGCGGCAGCGGAGCGTTCTCGAGCGCGTGCTCGTAGCTCGCGGCGATCTCTTCGATCACCGTCGCGCGCGGGATCGAGAGCGCCGTCGGCGCGACCATCGCGTGCGGATCGAGCCCGGCGGACTCGCGAATCGAGCGGCCGCGATCGGCCAACGCGAGCACCGCGGGAGACGCTGCGCTGCTGCGGTAGACGGATCGAGGTGAGTCCATGTTGGCCGCTGGGGCGATCGCTACTGAACCGTGATCGAGCGATGCGCGACCATGCGTCCGTCGCGCCGACACTGCACAGAGTAGCCGCCCGCCGACGGGGCGACGAGCGAGACTCGGCTCGACGAGTCTTGCACAGGGACGACGGAGATGTCCGCGCCGGTCGAGTGCTGGTGCAGCGCGATCGACCATGTTCCCTCAGGGGCGTCGTCGAGGTAGTCGAACGTGACTTCGAACGGCTCGCCCGCGGAGGGGCTCTCGTTCGACAGAGAGAACTTCACGCTAGAGTGGTATCGCGCGAGCTCGCGGCACGCAGGAGAAGCGAGGGCGAGGAGCGCGGCGAGCATCGTTCGTCGGGTCATGCGCGCGGTGAAAGGCACTGTCTCACGAACGCTCTGACGGTGACACACCGCGCTCGCCCCGCCTCGCGTGCCGAGCGCGCGCAGCGTCGCGGCTCACTCGGGGTTCTTCTCGAGGTAGCGCAAGAGCTCTTTCTTCGCGTTCTTTTGCACGACGCCCTGCAACGGGCCCCATCCGAGCAAGAGCCCCGGTGCGCCGAGCGCCTGCCGCGACCAGGTCCAGAAATCGAAGTGATCTTTGTGCTCGACGATCTTTCCGTTCGCGAAGCGAAAGCTCGCGTCGATGCGGTTGATCACTTTGCGGCCCGTCTTCGAGAACGTGTAGTACGCGTCCCAGTGAGCCTTTCCGCTGGTGTCGTCGGCGCTCACGTCACGATACTCGATGCGCAGGTCCGCGCCGCGCTCGCAGAGCATCCGCCACATCCCGCGCGCTTCGGCGCCGCGCAGCCCGACGAAGGCCGAGTCCGTGAAGACCACGTCGGGCGCGTAGTGCTTGACCATCCCCGCGGCGTCGCGCTTGGAGAAGCAATCGTAGAAATCCCGGATGATTTGCTCGTTCGGATGCATGTCTTCAGGCCCTTGGGTTGTGCGTCGTTCGGAGGGTCGCCACCACGCGCTGCGCGAGGTCTCGGCGAGTGTTCATCGCGGAGACGTCCGCGCGGTAGAGCGCGACGATGCGCGCGGCTTCGTCGAGCGCTGCGAGCGCGGCGCGCTGCTGCGAGAGCGGCTCGGAGTCCACTCGTTCGCGATCGAGCAGCGACCGGGCGCGCGCGGCGTCCACGCGTCGATGGCAGCGGCACGCGTTGCTCGGGTCGATCATTCCGCAGTTGGCCGAGAGCGCCTCGCGGAGCGCGGCGCGGGCGCGGCTCAAGCGCTTTCGATAGGCGGCCGCGTCGATCGCGAGCACGTCAGCGGCCTCGTCGCCAGAGAGCTCCAACACGTCGCCGAGCACGAACGCCACGCGTTGATCGAGGTCGAGCACCGAGAGCATCGCGATGGCGCAGCTGGCCTTGAGCTCGTTGAGCACCGCGCGGTCTTCGGTTCGCTCGGGCGCTTCGAGGTCGAGCCCGCTCGCGATCTGCTCGGAGATCGCCTCGCTCGAGAGCACGGGCAGCTTGCGCCGCTTCGCGCGGTGATCGAGGCACTGATTCACGGCGATGCGCCAGGCCCAGGTCGAGAACTGCGCGCGGCCATCGAACTGAGAGAGGTGCGTGAGCACGCGCAAGAGCGCTTCTTGCGTGGCTTCTTCGGCGTCCTCGGCGGACAGGCTCATCCTGCGCGCGAGCGCGTAGAACGGCCGTTCGAGCGCGCGGACGATGCGCTCGATCGCGCGAGCGTCACCGTCGAGCGCGAGCGCGACGTCTTCGTTGGGCACCTCGATGCGGCTCACCATGAGCGATCATCGGGTAGGACTGGGCGAGCGCGGGGGTTGTGACCAGAAAAACGGACGATGTTCGCGAATGCAACTCGTGACACAACGGTGCCGAGTTGAGCCGCCTTCGACCACCGCTCACGGCGTCTGCGCAGGAAACCGTCCGAGCGAGAGCGGCACGTCGTACTGCTGCCCCGCGCGCACCACGCGCAGCGTGATCGTGTCGCCGGGTCGATGGCGCTCGAGGACCGAGGCGAGGTCGGCTTCGATGCGCAGGGCAGTTCCGTCGGCCATGAGGATGTGATCGGGCGTGCGACCGCCGATGAGCCCGGTCAATTGCGCCGGTCCGCCGTTGGCGACATCGAGCACGCGCAGCCCCGCGCCGATCGCGCCGGCGATGGTCTCGCCTGCGCGAAGCGCGCGCGCGGTAAACCCGAGCCACGGACGAGCGGTGTCCCCTGCGCGCTGAACGAGCGCCGCGACCGCGAGCGCCGGCGCGCCAAAGGTCGACGGAGGCGCGGCCGAGCCGCTCGAGTTGCTCGAGGGCGTCACGATCACCGCCGCGAGCTGCCCGCGCTCGTTGAGCACCCCTGCGCCCACCGCGTTGGGCGTCGGAACGGGGTCGAGCTGCCACGCGTCGCGCAAGAGCTCGTCACCGTCGACGAAGGTGCGGCGGCGCGTGAAGGTCACCGTGGTGATCCCCGGGGGATCACCCATCGAAAACGTGGCGCGCGTCCCGCGGCGCGTCCCAGGCGCGAGCGCGACGCCGTTGGGCCAATGACCGGTGCGCGGTTGAAGCAGCGCGAGGTTGAACGTCTCGTCCTCGGCCACGACCGTCGCCGTGAGCGTTCGCCCGTTCGGGTAGCGCACGTCCACCTGACGGGCTCCGCGCAGCGCCGAGCGGCACGTCACGATGCGCCCGTCGCCCGCGAGCACCACGCCTTGCGCGAGCAGCGTGCCCGCGGAGCGAAGGGTGACCGCCGCGCGCGAGAGCGCGTCCACCGGCTCTCTCGCAGGGCTCTGCGCGATCTCGATCGGCGCGGGCTGGTCGGTCGCGGGCTGCACGCTCACGGGCTGCGGCTGCGCGCCGTTCGAGACGATCACGGGCCGCGGCTGCTGTTGCTGGTTGGGCGGGATGTACACAAACGCCGCCATCCACGGGGCCAACAGCACCAGGGCAGCACGGGTCGCGGCTCGTCGTGTCATCGCGCTCTTCGCCTCTGGGACCATTGTACGGAGCATCTTACGCCCGGCGAGCGAGAGAACTCCCTTCGACTCGAAAGTCAGCGCCGTCTCGCTGCACGTCCTCGGATAGCGACAGTCCGCCTCGGCTGGGGGAGGCTCGGTGTTACCGTCGAGCGCTCCGATGAAACCTCGCTCGATGCTGCCGCTCGCCCTCGCTCTTCCGGTGGTGGGGCTCGCGCTCGTTCGACCGCAGAGCGACGCGCGACGAATGCCGCTCCCGCGCTGCGCCACTCCGCAGTGCCCCGAGATCGCTCCCCCGCCCGCGCAGCGCGCGGCGTGGCGGCACCTGCGCACGAACGCGACCGTTCGCCTCGGCGCGGCGAGGCACCGAGGGCGCGACATGTTCTATCAGCCCGGCGCCGCGCAGTGGGCGATCGCCAAGTTCGCCTACGGCCCCGCGGACGCAGACCTGCACGACGAAGACGTGGACGTGTGGCTCCGTCGCGGCTGCGGCCCGTGGGAGTCGCTCGGAACGGCGCGCACCACCAACGATGGACAGCACGCCGCCGTCGAGGGAGTGCAGGACGACGGAGGGCGAGTCTACCTGCAAATTCCCAGCAGTCGAGCGCTCGGCGAGGGATGGCACACCGTGCGGTTCGTCGTGAAAGGCGACGGGACGTTCACCGAGCAGCGCCTTCGCGTGCTCGGCCGGTTCAGCGCCGTCGCGGTGACGGACGTCGACGGGACGCTGACCGAGAACGAATACGCAGAGTTTCCCGCGATGCTCACGGGCACGCTCGCGACGACGCACGACGGCGCGCCCGAGGTGTTTCGCGCCCTCGCGCAGCGCGGCTACGACGTGATGTACCTCACGGCGCGGCCCGAGTGGCTGCTGCCGAGGACGAAGGAGTGGCTGGACGCCAGGGGATTTCCCCGCGGAATCGTGCACACGACGCTGGGCGCGACGGGGCACATCGGCGACGCGGCAGAGGCGTTCAAGACCCAAGAGCTGTCGATGCTCACCGCGCGCATCGGCGCTGGGCCGTGGCTCGGGTTCGGCAACATGCCCAGCGACATTCGCGCATATCGTGCGGCGCGGATCGATCCGTCGAGGGCGTTCTTCTATCGGCAAGCGGTGGCGCAAGGACAGGGCGTGCGGCACGACAGCTATCGCTCGCTCATCCAGCAAATGAGCGCGCAACCGCCGCGGTGCTCGACGCGCTGAGCCGCTACGGGAGATTCGCAGGGGGCTTGAAGTTCTACGGTCGTTCGTGCGATTCGCCCCCGCGAAATGACCGCTGCGAAGCTCAACCTCACCATCCCTGGCTTCTCGTGGAGTGATCTCTTCGACTCGTCGAAGCTCGAAGAGCTCAACGGGCACTTCGACCAACACGCCAAGCGCGCCGCAGGCGACGAAGCGTGGGCGAAGTGGGAGCGCTACCGCGCGTGCAAGGGCGAGGGAATGGCGCCCGAGGCGATCTCGGAGATCATCGTCTCGATCGCGCCGCACTTGGGGACGTTCGTCGCGAAGCTCTTCGGGATCGAGCGCGAATACGCGGCGCTCGAAGGGGACACGAAGAAGCAGTCGGTGATCTTCGCGTTCAAGCGGGACTTCGTGAAGAAGCGCACGGCCAAGCGCAAGAAGGCCGAGATCGACGGCGCGTCGAGCGAGGACAAGCTCCGCCTCGACGCCCAGGCGCGCGCGGTGCTCAACGCCGCCCTCGCCTCGCACGCAAGCGCCCGCGTCACCGACGCCTTCGAAGGCGACCCGTGGAACGACGAGCTCTACGTCGCCGACGTCACCGTCACGCTCCTCGCGCGCGAAGAGCTCTTTCGCAAGACGCTCGCCGCTGGCGGCGTGAGCGCCGAGGACGCCGACCGCGCGAAGTGCGCCACGTTCGCGAAATTGCTGGCCAAGAGCGAGGGCGGCGCCGCGCTGCGATCGAGCTGCGAGTGGTCCGACGAGGCCGCGAGCAACGAGCAGTGCGCGAAGCTGTACTCGGGCGCGCTCGAGGTGATCGACCGCTGGTGCGCGCTGCGCATGTACGACTCGGGCTTCGACCATCACTGGGTCTCGCTGCGCTTGCCCAAGCCCGTGGACTTTCAGCACCTCGTGCACTTGCGCCGCCCCGACGAGACGCTGCGCGAGCTGTTCGTCGGCCCCAAAGAGACCTTGCGCGCGCGCGACGGCTTCGCGCTGACCGACCCGCGCCCCAGCGCCCGCGAAGTGGCAGACAACGCGGACTACTGCATCTACTGCCACGATCGCTCGAAGGACTCGTGCAGCAAGGGCCTGCGCGAGAAGGGGACGAACGCAGCGAAGCCCAACCCGCTCGGGACGCTGCTCAACGGCTGCCCGCTCGAAGAGAAGATCAGCGAGACCAACTACCTGAAGAACGCGGGTCAGTCCCTCGCCGCGCTCGCCGTCGTGATGATCGACAACCCGATGTGCCCCGGCACCGGTCACCGCATCTGCAACGACTGCATGAAGGCGTGCATCTATCAGAAGCAAACGCCTGTGAATATCCCGGCGATCGAGACGGCCGTGCTCACGGACGTGCTGGATCTCCCGTGGGGCTTCGAGATCTACGACCTGCTCACGCGCTTCAATCCCCTCAACGTTCACCGCCCGTTCCAAGCGCCGTACAACGGCAAGAACGTGCTCGTCGTGGGCCTGGGACCTGCGGGCTACACGCTCTCGCAGCACCTGCTCAACGAGGGCTTCGGCGTCGTGGGCATCGACGGCTTGAAGATCGAGCCGTTGCCCAAGGATCGAATCGAAGCCCCAGTATTCAACTGGCGCGAGCTCTACGAGAACCTCGACTCGCGCGTCCTGCTCGGCTTCGGCGGCGTGAGCGAGTACGGGATCACCGTCCGCTGGGACAAGAACTTCTTGTGGGTGGTCTACACCTCGCTCGCGCGTCGTCGTCGCTTCAACGTGTACGGCGGCGTTCGCTTCGGCGGGACGCTCACGCTCGACGACGCGTGGAAGCTCGGCTTTCACCACGTCGCGATCGCCGCGGGCGCGGGCCGTCCCACGCTCGTCGACATGCCCAACGGGCTCGCCAAGGGCATCCGTCAGGCCTCGGACTTCTTGATGGCCCTGCAGCTCACGGGCGCTTACAAGAAGGACTCGCTCGCCAACCTCGAGGTTCGCTTGCCGGGCGTGGTCATCGGCGGCGGGCTCACCGGCATCGACACGTGCACAGAGATGCGCGCGTACTACGTCGTGCAGAGCGAGAAGACCCTCGCGCGCTACGAGACGCTCGTCGCCGAGCAGGGCGAAGCCGCGGTGCTCGCCAAGCTCGACGCAGAAGAGCGCGAGAAGCTCGCCGAGGCGCTCGCGCACGGACGAGCGATCCGCGAGGAGCGCGCGAGGGCGGCCGCTGAAAATCGTGTGCCGGATTTCAACGCGCTCATCGACTCGTGGGGAGGCGTGACGCTCGCGTACCGCCGCTCGCTCGTCGAGTCGCCGGCGTACAAGCTCAACCACGAAGAGGTCGAGAAGTTTCTCGAGGAGGGCGTGCGCTTCGTCGAGAACGTCTCTCCGAAAGAGGCCACCGTCGACGCGCACGGCGCGGTGAAGTCCATCGTCTTCGACCGCATGGCGATGAAGGACGGAAAGCTCGTCGCGACCGGCGAGACCGTCGAGCTCGCCGCGCGCACGGTGTGCATCGCCGCGGGCACCTCGCCCAACGTGACGTACGAGCGCGAGATGCCGGGGTCGTTCGAGATGGACCCGAGGACCAAGGCGTTCGCCGCGTACCGCGAAGAGGTCGGCGAGGACGGCGCGGTCTCGCTCGTCAAAGACCCCAAGGGCTTCTTCACGAGCTACAACAGCGAGGGCCGCGTGGTCTCGTTCTACGGGGACAATCACCCGGTGTACGCGGGCTCGGTCGTCAAGGCGATGGGCAGCGCGAAGGACGGCTTCTCGCATGTGGTCAAGCTCTTCGCGAAGGAGATCTCGCAGCAGAGCCCGAGCGATCAGGCCGCGCGCGACGGAGCGTGGGCGCCGTTTGTCTCCACGCTCGACGACCAGCTCAAGGCCACGGTCGTCGCGGTCAACCGCCTGACGCCCACGATCGTCGAGGTCGTGGTCCGAGCGCCCCTCGCCGCGCGAAAGTTCAAGCCGGGGCAGTTTTATCGACTGCAAAACTTCGAGACGCTCGCGAAGAAGATCGACGACACGCGCCTCACCATGGAGGGCCTCGCGCTCACCGGAGCGTCGACGGACGAAGCGCAAGGACACCTCTCGATGATCGTGCTCGAGATGGGCGCGAGCTCACGCTTGTGCGCCTCGCTCGAGCCGGGCGAGCCGGTGATCTTGATGGGGCCGACCGGAGCGCCCACGGAGATCCCGCACAACGAGACGGTGCTGCTCGCGGGCGGCGGGCTCGGCAACGCGGTGCTCTTCTCCATCGGCCGCGCGCTGCGCGCCAACGGCTGCAAGGTCGTCTACTTCGCCGGCTACAAGAACCCGTCGGACATCTACAAGATGGAAGAGATCGAGGCGTCCGCGGATCAGATCATCTGGGCCACCGACGTCGCGCCTGCGCCTGCGCCGCGACGCCCGCAGGACCGCTCGTTCGTCGGCAACATCGTGAAGGCGATGGTCGCGTACGCCAAGGGCGAGCTCGGCGAGAAGCTCGTCGAGACGACGGACGTCGACCGCATCATCGCGATCGGCTCGGACCGCATGATGGCCGCGGTGGGAAGAGCGCGACACGAGATCCTCCACCCGCACCTGAAGCGCACGCACGTGGCGATCGGGTCGATCAACTCGCCCATGCAGTGCATGATGAAAGAGATCTGCGCGCAGTGCCTGCAGCGCCACGTCGATCCCGCGACGGGCAAGGCCACGATCGTCTTCTCGTGCTTCAATCAGGACCAAGAGCTCGATCGAGTGGACTTCGAGTTCTTGAACAACCGGCTGAAGCAGTCGTCGCTGCAAGAGAAGCTCGCGAACCAATGGCTCGATCACCTGCTCAAGAAGCAGAACGTGCTGCGGGTGTGAGGCGATTGTTCGCTCTGCGACCGGGATTGGTACTGCTACAATAGCTCTATGACAGCAAGCGCGGCGCAGGTTCGAGCTCCGTTGACCAAAGCCATCGTCGAGCTGATGGACCAGCGAATGCCGGACTCGGCGCGGGCGATCCGGGCGCGCGCCGCGGGAGAGATCGAGCGGGTCGAGACGAGCTCGCGCATGGACTGGATCGACCTGTCCGTGCAGCTCGCGATCTTGCAGGCGATCTACAGCGAGGTGGGGGTGCGCCGTTGGGAGCAGTTCGTCGCGGCGCACTTCTCTTCGACCGTCGAGCAGCCCTTCGTGCGAAGCATGTTCGAGACCTCGGTGCGGCTGTTTGGGATGAGCCCCGCGGCGGTGTTCAAGGTCTTCGCCAAGACGTGGGCCACGATCTCGAAGAACTGCGGCGACGTCACCATCGGCGAGGTCGACCCTCGCGGAACGACCATTCGCGTCACCAACCTCCCCGTCGAGCAAGCGAACATCGACCTGTTCGTTCGAGGATTTCGCGCGACGTTTCAGGGCGCCATCGACATCTTCAAGAGCGCCGGCGAGGTCGAGTTCGTCTCGTTCGACCGCGCCTCGCGCACGAGCGTCTACCGCGCGCGCTGGTCGTGAGTCGCAGCGCGGCGAGTTGCGCGTACACTGCGCGGCCCCCACTCCGAGAGCGATCAACATGAAGCACGTCATCGTCACCGGCGCAGGCCGCGGAATCGGCCTCGAACTCACCCGACAGCTCCTCGCGCGAGGCGACCGCGTCACCGCCACTGCGCGCGACCCCAACGTCGGATCGCTCGCAGAGCTCAAGCGGCAACACGGCGATCACCTCCGCGTGCTCGCGCTCGACGTGAGCGACGCCGCGTCCATCGACGCCTTCGCCAAGGCCCTCGACGGAGAAGCGGTCGACGTGCTCATCAACAACGCGGCGATCAGCGGCAATCAAGGCGCGCTCAACTCGCTCGAGATGGACGACGCGCTCAAGGTGTACGCGACCAACGCCGTCGGTCCGGTCCTGCTCACCCGCGCGCTGCGCGGCAATCTTCGCAAGGGCACCGACGCGCGCGTGGCGCACATCACCTCGGGCATGGGATCGATCAGCGAGAACACCTCTGGGGGCTGGTACGCGTATCGAATGTCCAAAGCCGCGCTCAACATGGCGAGCAAGTGCCTCGCGCTCGAGTTCGAACGCGAGGGGATCTTGAGCGCCGTGATCAACCCCGGCTGGGTGAAGACCGACATGGGCGGCTCGGGAGCCCCCACTGAGGTCAACGAGAGCGCCGAGGGAATCCTCCGCGTGATCGACTCGCTGACCGCGCCGCGATCGGGGGCGTTTCTCGACTACCGCGGCGAGCGCGAAATCGGCTGGTGAATCGCCGGCCGTAGCCCGCAGCCCGCGCGCGGCGTACACCTTCGCGCTGTGACTCACTCGATCGATCGTCGCGCGCTGCTTCGCTCGCTCATCGCCGCTCCGACCGCCGCTGCGCTCGCGCGCTGCACGCGCCCCGCCGCAGGCAGCACCGACGCAACTCGGGTCGCCGCGAGCACGAGCTCGAGCGGAGGCTTCGCGCTCCCTCGTTGGCCGCAGCCGCGCGGGCGCGCGTCGAGCGCGTTCTCGCAGCATTGGGGCGACGGAAAGGCCGAGATGATCGGCTACGAAGCGGTCACCCCGCGCTACGGGCACCTTCGCTCCGCCGAGGTCGCGCTCGTGTACGTCACCGAGCCCTTCTCTCGCCGCACGTTGATCAAGGACGACGACGCGCAGGGCGCAGATCGCATGGACGTGATCAAGCTCAACTTCAGCGAGAAGTTTCTCACCGGGGTCTACCCGTACTCGGTGCTGACGAGCGTGTTCTGCCCGACCGATCAGTACGCGCGCGAGCGGTTCTCTCCAGCGAAGATCGCGCTCTCGGCCCAAGAGTGGTGCGGCCACGTGTACCTGGGCGTGTGGCCGGACGAAGCCTCGTTCGCCCTTCGAGGAATGAGCTATTTCGCCAGTGAAGGCGACGTCGAGCAGCGCGTCGAGTGCGCGGCCAACGCGCTCTACGAAGACGCGTTGATGATCCAGCTGCGCGAGCTCGACGGCCCGTTCAACGGCGGTCGAGACTGGGACGGAGCGCTCGTCCCGTCGCTGTGGCGCAATCGCCGCGCGCACCGGCCGCTCGTCGCAGAGCCCGCGCGCGTTCGTCGCAGCGACCTCGACGCAAACACCACGCGCTTCGTCCTCGAAGCGGGCTCGTTTCGAAAGCAGTACGACGTCGAGAAGTCTGGCGACAAGCGCGTGATCGCCTGGCAGTCGAGCGACGGCGCGCGCGCGCGAATGATCCGCTCGACGCGCATGCCGTACTGGTCCCTCCACGATCCCGGCGACGAAGCGCGGCGCGCAGAGTTCGGCCTGGACGGGACGCGACAGCCCGCGGTCGACGAGGACGGCGGTCGCGTGGGCTTTTGAGCGCCCGCGGACAGTCGCCGAAAACTCGCGTAGTCCCGTGCAGTTGGGCAGAGTCTTACCAACCCATGGGCGGGCGCCATCGCGACACGCAACCGTGCGTCTCGCTGCGCGCGCCGAGAGAAAGAAGACCCACAGATGAGTTCGGATTGTTTCGACGTTCGAGTGAAGAGCGTCCGCGGAGACGAAGTGATCCTCGACGTGCTCACGGGGACCGCCGGGGGCTACGACGACCTGTGCGCGTCGCGCTCGTTCGCGCTGGTCGCGCTGCACGGCGCGCTGCAAGGCGCGGTCGACACCGTTCGCTATGCGCTGCCTGAAGACAAGGCCAGCGCGGAGATCCAGCGCTTGTACGCGAAGCACGACGCGTCGGCGCTCACCGTCGCGCTGCAAGACGAAGGCGACTGGTACGTCGAAAAAGAGTGGATGAAGAAGAACGTCGATCGCTTCATCAAGTCGTGCACGCTCGTCGAGCGACGCAACAACGTCGGCGACGAAGAGCTGAGCCGCCGCGCGGTCGCGATCGAAAACGAGTTCGGCGGAACGCTCTACACCAACCAGTCCCACCTCTGGGGCCCGCGTCGATGGGCGCTGTGCCACAACTACACGCTGCGCGTGATCGTGACCGACCCGAAGTGGGCCGCGCACCTCGAAGAGGGGCTCGAGTGGGGCACGACCGCGTACGACGTCTGGATGGAGTGAGCGAGAGACAGCCGAGCGACTACGGCGCGGGCCTGAGCGAGCGATCCACGCCGCCCAGCCGATCCGCTTGATCCTCGGGAAACCCGTCGTAGTAGCGCGCCCACCGTCGCCCCGTGCGCAACTTGAAAACGTGTGCGTACACGACGCGCGCCACCGACGGAACTCCAACCACCGGCAGATACAGCGGTCCGAGCCACCGCGACTGAATCGAGTGACCGTACTCGTGGTCCTTGTTCTCTCGTCCCGCGGGGATCACCGGGTTGTCTCGGTTCGAGAAGAACACGAACCACCCCAGGCTCACCGCGCCGTCCGCGGTGATCTCGACGAAGATCCGCTCGCGCTCGTAGCGCACGGACCCGACCGCGCCGCGCGCCGCGAACTGCGCGAGCGCCGCGAGCCCGAGCGCGTTCTGAGGAAGCTCCCACGCGAACAAGAGCGCGCGACCGACGATGCTCATGGGCGGAGGGTAGCGCCGCGAGCGCCGCTGCGTCCGACCAACAGACGCCTGTTGGCGCACCAACAGGCGCCTGTTGGCCATCGGGTCCCGATCTGAGGTACAGCGCACTCACCATGCCCGAGAGCTTCGATGGCCCCGGAGGCGAAGACCTCACGCTCGCCCGCGCTCGCGCCGCCGAGGCGCGCGATCACCTCGTGCGAGGCGCGATCGACGAGGCGGTTCGCTGCATCTTCGAAGCGGTGGACTTCGCGCCGACCGACGTGCGGATGATGCACGAGTTCGTCCACTCGCTGCAGGACCACGAGCGCTACAGCGACGCCCTGGCGCTGGTCGAGCGCATCCTCGCGATCGAGCCCGAGAACGCCGCGGCGCTCATCGACCTCGGCTACTCGCTCGAGCCGCTGGGCGAGCTCGACCGGGCGTGGGACGCGTACACGCGCGCCTCGACCCTCGACCCCACCGACGCCGTCGCGCTCAACAACCGCGCGTACCTCGAGATGGGCAGAGGCAACCTCACCGCGGCGCTCGCGGACGTCACCGAAGCGCTCTCGCGCGACGACTCCGAGAGCATCGCGTACGCCACGCGCGCGGAGGTGCTCTCGCAGCTCGGCCGGATCGACGAGGCATTCGCAGCGCTCACGCGCGCGATCGAACTCGACGCGTCGTGGGTCGACACCGCGAAGAACAGCGAGTTTTTGCAGGCGGTGCGCGAGGACCCTCGCTGGGATCGCTGGCTCGCAGAGAACGAGCCGAGCTTCGGCGACGCGTAGCGCTCGGCGCCGTCGACCGACACCCCCGCTCACCCCGAGAACCGAGCCGCTCGCCCCCAGGATGGGCGCCGGTAGGCCCGCGCCCCGCACGCACAACGTCGAATCCCGAGGGGGTGCCGTGCTACCAACGCTGGCAGTACTTCTTCGAAAGGACTGAGCGGCAATCACATGTGCGGAATCATTGCGTACGTCGGCCCGCGCCCCTGCGCGCAACTGTTGATCGACGGGCTCCGTAAGCTCGAATACCGCGGCTACGACAGCGCGGGCGTCGCTGTGCACGACGGAAGCTCGATCGTCGTCCGACGCGCCGCGGGCAAGCTCAGCACCCTGCAAGACCTCGTGGATCGCGAGCCGGTCGCGGGCACCGTGGGCATCGGCCACACGCGCTGGGCCACGCACGGGCCGCCCTCCGAGCGCAACGCGCACCCGCACGTCGCCGGCCGCGTCGCCGTGGTTCACAACGGGATCATCGAGAACCACGTCGAGCTGAAGCACAGGCTCGAGTCGCAAGGACGAGTGTTCAGCTCGGACACGGACACGGAGATCGTCGCTCACCTGGTGGACATGGCGATGGCGCGCGGGCTCAAGCTCGTCGAAGCGGTGCGCGACGCGCTTCGCGAGCTGCGCGGCGCGTATGCGATCGCCGTGCTCGCCACGGACGACCCCAACACCATCGTCGTGGCGAAGTACGCATCGCCGTTGGTGGTGGCGCTCGCGGACGGGGCGGTGCTGGCGGCCAGCGATGTTCCGGCGATTTTGGCGCACACGAGGGAGGTGCTGTTTCTCGAAGACGGAGAGATGGCCACGCTCACGCGCGAAGGCGCGAAGCTCGAGACCGTGGACGGAGAGCCGGTCTCTCGCAACGCGACGACCATTCGCTGGTCGTTGGTGCAGGCCGAGCGCGGGGGCTTCAAGCACTTCATGCTCAAAGAGATCCACGAGCAGCCGCGCGCGATCGAGGACACGCTTCGCGGGCGCGTTCAGCTCGAGAGCGGCACGTGCAACGCGGACGAGATCGGCATCTCGAACGACGAAGCCCAATCCGTCCAACGCGTGGTCCTGCTCGCGTGCGGAACGAGCTTTCACGCCGCGATGTACGGCCGCTACCTCATCGAGCAGCTCGCGCGCGTCCCGGCCGTGGTCGAGCTCGCCAGCGAGTTTCGCTATCGCGAGCCCGTCGTCGCGAAGGGCGACCTCGTCATCGCCGTCTCGCAGTCGGGCGAGACCGCGGACACGCTCGCCGCGCTCAAAGAAGCCAAGCGTCAGGGCGCGCGCGTGCTCGCCGTCGTCAACGTGCAGGGCAGCGCGATCGCCCGCGCCGCAGACGGCGTGCTCTACACGCACGCGGGCCCCGAGATCGGCGTCGCGAGCACCAAGTGCTTCACCGCGCAGCTCGCCGCGATGGCTCTCTTCGCGATTCACATGGGCCGCGCGCGCGGAGCGCTCTCGCAAGAGCGCGGTACGAGCCTGCTCAACGAGCTCGTGAAGGTCCCCGAGAAAATGCGCGCCGCGCTCGAGCAAGACGCGACGGTGCAGCAGATTTCGCGCGAGCTCGTCACCGCGCAGAACGCGCTCTTTCTGGGCCGCGGAGTCTCGTGCCCCGTCGCGCTCGAAGGCGCGCTCAAGCTCAAAGAGATCTCCTACGTTCACGCCGAGGGCTACGCAGGCGGAGAGATGAAGCACGGGCCGCTCGCGCTCGTCGACCGCTCGATGCCCGTCGTGTGCTTGCTGCCCGACGACCCGTCGCTCGAGAAGATGCTCTCGAACGTTCAAGAGGTCCGCGCGCGCGACGGGCGCGTGCTCGCGGTTGTCAACGACGCGCAGACCGCGGCGACGCTGGCGCAGTGGACGATCAACGTCCCGCGCACCGAGCCGGAGTTTTCGCCGTTGATCACGACGATCCCGCTGCAATTGCTCTCGTATCACGTCGCTGACCAGCGCGGCACCGACGTCGATCAGCCCCGAAATCTCGCGAAGACCGTCACGGTCGAGTAAACACTCGCACCTCTGGTCGCTCGCCGCGTTCGTTGCAGAGATGCAACGAGAAGCAGCGGAGCTGATTTCGTCCGCGCAACACCGCGGACTCGACGCACAAATCACCGACGCGACGGGCTCTTCACAACGTCGCGCGTGCATGGAATTGTGCCTCGGGCGCACGTCCGTAGTAGACCCTGCGCCGAGCGTAGGCGTCGTTGGACCTTCACGGAGGTCGAGACGCGCACTGCGCAACCCAAGATTGATTCCCCGGCAGGAGCAGCGACCATGGCCGCGAAGCGCACGAAGTACATTTTCACGACGGGCGGAGTCGTCTCGTCGATCGGCAAGGGCCTGGCGTCCGCGTCGCTCGGCGCGCTGCTCGAAGCGCGCGGGCTTCGAGTGACGTTCATGAAGCTCGACCCGTACATCAACGTCGACCCCGGAACGATGAGCCCGTACCAGCACGGCGAGGTCTACGTGACCGACGACGGCGCGGAGACGGACCTCGACCTCGGGCACTACGAGCGGTTCACCTCCGCGCGCATGTCCCGCGCGTCCAACGTGACGACGGGCAAGATCTACCAGGCCGTGATCTCGAAGGAGCGCCGCGGAGAATATCTCGGCGCGACCGTGCAGGTGATCCCGCACATCACCGACGAGATCAAAGCGCGCGTGATCGAAGCGACGCAGAACGCCGACGTCGCCATCGTCGAGATCGGCGGAACGGTGGGCGACATCGAGTCCCTGCCCTTTCTCGAAGCGATCCGTCAGCTCAAGCTCGAAGCGGGCCCCAACAACGCGATCAGCATGCACGTCACGCTGGTCCCGTGGATCGGCGCAGCAGGCGAGCTCAAGACCAAGCCCACGCAGCACTCGGTGAAAGAGATGCGCGAGATCGGCGTGCAGCCGGACATCTTGGTGTGTCGCACCGATCGACCGCTGTCTCGCTCGATCAAAGAGAAGATCTCGATGTTCTCGAACGTCCCGGTCGAGCAGGTGATCGCCGCCGTCGACGCGAGCAACATCTACGAGCTGCCCATCTTGCTCAACGCCGAGGGCATCGATGAAAAGGTGTGCGAGCTGCTCAACATCTGGTCGCGCGCGCCGGACCTCAGCGGCTGGCAGCGCGTGCACGAGCGCTTCACGCGGCCGTCGAAGGGGACGGCCCGCATCGCGGTCGTGGGCAAGTACGTGCACCTGCGCGACTCGTACAAGAGCTTGCACGAGGCGATCATCCACGGCGGTCTCGCCAACGACTGCCGCGTCGAACTTGATTACGTGGACAGCGAGCAGCTCGAGAAGTCTTCGCCGAGCGAGCTCGAGAAGCGCTTCGAAGGGATCGACGGGATCTTGGTTCCGGGCGGATTCGGCGAGCGCGGGGTCGAGGGAAAGATCAAGGCGATCGGCTATGCGCGCGAGAAGGGCGTTCCGTTCTTCGGGATCTGCCTGGGCATGCAGCTCGCGGTGACCGAGTACGCGCGCAACGTGGCGGGAATGGACGGAGCGAACAGCGCCGAGTTCGACAGCGCGTCGCGATACCCCGTGATCGACCTGATGCCCGAGCAGCGCAACGTGCGCGACAAGGGCGCGACGATGCGCCTCGGCGCCTACCCGTGCCGCTTGGAGCAGGGCTCGCTCGCCTCGACGGTGTACGCAGCGACGGAGATCTCCGAGCGTCACCGCCACCGCTACGAAGTGAACAACGACTTTCGCGAGCAGCTCGCGGCCAAGGGCCTGCGCTTCTCGGGAACGTCCCCCGACAAGCGCCTCGTCGAGATGATCGAGCTCCCGGGGCACCCGTACTTCATCGGCTGCCAGTTTCACCCCGAGCTCAAGAGCAGGCCGATGGTGGCGCACCCGCTCTTCGTTCACTTCGTGAAGGCGTCGCTCGAGCGGGCAAAATCGCTGGCGGATCGCAGCTCGCGCGCGCAGGACGACCGTCGCGCGGACGCTCCCGCCAACTGAACGAGCCGCACTCAGAGTGCGACACCGCTGTCACGGACGGCCGTCGGGGAGCGGTCGCGTCCGTGACTTCTTCGCGACGAGCGCGGGGTTGGGCTACGATGAATCGGAGGCGACGGAGTCTCGTCGTGGTCTCTGTTCACTCGTGACACCCCGAGAGGAGTTCGTTTCGTCATGTCGAAGATGCTTCGTTGTTCAGCAGCAGTTCTGGTCGTAGGTGCGCTCGCCGCGTGTGGCACCCCCGAACCGATGCGCGACGCCAGCGCCGATGCGCGCGCGGACTCGGGGTCGATGTCGATGGACGACGCGATGGCTCCGGTCGACACCGGTGTTCCGCCGACCGATGGCGGCAGCATGATGATGGGCGATGGCGGCGGCTCGATGAGCTGTGGCTCGATCTATGCGCCATGCGATCCCGTCACCAACTCGGGCTGCGCCGCCGGTCAGATGTGCGCCATCATGAACTCGATGACGCACGTCTCGGTGTGCGTTCCCGCCGGCCGCGGAGCGTTCGGCGCGACGTGCATGGGCCCCGAGGACTGCCAGGAGGGCCTCGGCTGCATCGGCGGAAAGTGCGCTCGTTGGTGCTGCGGCTCCGGCGACAACACCACCTGTCGCAGCGCTCCGGGCGGTCGCCCCGGCGCCATCTGCAACATCAACGTGATGGGCTCGGGGCTGTTCGCCTGCAGCCTCCCCGACAACTGCGACGTGCACCAGCAGAACTGCATGAACGCGATGCAGGCCTGCGTCCCGATCGGCGCCGACGGAACCACGCAGTGCGTGACCCCCGTCGCCGGCGCGACGCCCGGCGGCGCGTGCAGCGCGCTCAACGGCTGCCCGCGCGGCTATATGTGCGTCAGCTCGATGGGCGGCGCTTCCACTTGCCGCCAGATCTGCGATCCGACCAACATGGCGATGGGCATGTTCGCGACGTGCCCGATGGGCCAGACCTGCGGCCGCATCAACGGCGCGCCGATGAACGTCGGCACCTGCTCGGCGATGTGATCCGCGCAACGGGGGGGGCCCGCCGCGATCGCTGGACTTGAATTCAATCACTACAATTCAAGCCGAAGCGCCGCTGTTCTCTCAGCCCTTCGAGCGGGCGGCCTTCTCGTCGAGGCCGCTCGTCCCGAAGCGTCGCGCGAGCTCGACCAGCGTCGCGCGCCAAGGAACGTTGCGGGACAGAAGCCCCACGCACGCGTGGTAGATCACGTCTGCCAGCTCGCTCGCGACCCGGTCGTCTGGCTCGTGGTCGATCGCCCGCGCGAGCTCGTCCGCTTCTTCCCGCAGCTTCGCGCCGATCTTCTGCGCTCCAGCCTGCAGCAGCGACCGCGTGTACGAGCGCTCACCCTCGCCCTTCGCGCGCGCTTCGAGGGCGAGCTCCAAGCGCTCCATCATGGCCACGGGCCTGGCGCCGTCGCGCCATTCTCCCTCGCGCCACTCGCGATAGAAGCAGCTCGGCGCGAGCGTGTGGCACGTCGGCCCGGCGGGCTCGATGAGCGCGAGGACCGAGTCACCGTCGCAGTCGAGAAACAGCGAGCGCACCGCGAGCGTGTGGCCGCTGCTCTCTCCCTTGCGCCACAGCGCCCCGCGCGAACGCGAGTAAAAATGCGCTTCTCCCGTGGACACCGTGCGCGCGAGCGCCTCGCGATTGGCCCACGCCACCATCCGCACTTCCCCCGTGAGCGCGTCTTGCGCGACGACGACGACGAGCCCCTTCTCGTCGAACTTCACCGCGTCCAGCCACGCCTCGCCATTGATCGCACCGGTGTCTTCACTCACAGGTACCGAGCCTCGCGCGCGATCGCACCGCGAGCAATGGGCTTGTGCTCACCCGCGAATGTTCGCGATGCGCTGGTCCTCCGCCTGTCGCTGCGCGCGCGCGATGTCCTCCATGCGGTTCATCAACCGCCCCGCGGTTTCTCCGGCGTTTTGCCCGCGTTCACGCGCGTCGTCCGCGGCTTCACGGGCGCGGTCCGCCTGTTTTTCGAACTGTTTGCCCGCCAGCCGGTGTTGCTCCGAGACATAGTCGAGTGCTCCGCTCGTCGCGCTGAACGCGCCATCCACTACAGACCGAGTCGAATTCAACGTGCTCTCAGCCTGCTTTGCATTCGCGGCGGCGTTGCGACCTCCAACATCCACCACGCTCGAGCCGGGCGCGTGGTGGCTCTCGCTCGCGAGGTAGTTCGCCTCTTCCATCGCAGCGCGATGTCCAACCGCAGCGGAAGCGATCCCAAGCGCACCTTGCGACACCTTCGAGGCTGCTCCGACGAGCGCACCAGCCAGTCGCGCGACCGCCGCCGCGCGCTCTTCGTTGTCCGCTCGATCGAGATGCGTTTCTCGCTCCTGCTGTGCAGCCCGTCGCTCTGTGTGGGCTTGCGTCCGTTCGTCCCGCGTCTCTTCGATTGCCAGCTGCTGCACTGCCATCATCGGGTCGTCCAGAAACGCTGCCGTTGCCCCTGCCCCCAGTCCTCGAATTGCGCTCATCGTTCTCTCCCGTTTGCTCTTCGCTACAAGTGACGCTCCTCGAACCTGTTCGCGAAGCGTCGCGCCGGCTATCACTCAGGCGCGCACCAAGTTGCGCGTGAGGTTGCTCTGTCCACGACGTTGCTCGGATCCAACCTCGAGGCCACGTCCGCGCTGGCGAGCAATCGATTCCGCGAGGTCGCGCAGGTCGTCGACCAAGTCGTTGAGCGCTTCGAGAGCACGCTTGAACGCACGCTCGTGGCCTCGCGCTTCGACTCGGTCGTTCGACGCCATGTGCGAGTGAACAGCGCTGACGCCCTCACCCACGCCGCCGAACACCTGCGCGCTGCCTTGAGTCACTGTTGCGACAGTCTTCGTCGTTTGCGCAGTGCTTCGCGCAGCGGCGCTCACCTGGCTCGCCGTCGAGGCGCCGACTCCCTGCATCCGCACGCCCAGCGCAAGCGAACCAACGCTCATCGCAGCACCGCCCAGCGAAAGCCCTGCCGCGAGCCACATGAGTTCGGGCGGAACAGAGCCGCCTCCGAGCTGAATCCCCTGCGCGACGACGCCCGTGGTCTGTCCCGCAATCGACACCGACGCGCCGATCACGTTGATGACGTTCAGGGGATTCGAGATCACGCCGAGAACAGAGCTGATCACGCCGAGAATGCTGGCTCCGAACGCAAGCGCCCCACTGGCAGTCCTTCCGCCTGCATCGGCGGGCGCCACGGCGTTCGTGATATCCGCAGTAGCGCTGCCGAGCAGTCCGATTCCGCCAGCAACGGCGCCGATGATTGCAGCAGCGCCTGCGACGCCACCGGGCCCCGTGACGACGCAAGAAGCAATGCTGGCGACAACTCCGGCCACTGCCGCGATGTACCCAGCGATCTTGGCAAACATCGACCAGAAGCCGGCGGTCTCTTCGTTCTTCGCCGCCTTTGCCGCAGCTTCAGCTTGCGCCGCCATGTGCAACTGACGAGTGACGCGGTTGCCGTCGACCGCGCTGCGGTTTGCTTGCATTCCCGACTGCTCCACGAGACGAGCAACGGCCATGATCGCAGACTCAGGATCGCCCAATTCTCCGACGACTGGCCGAAGTCGCGCTGCCGACTCAGAGAGAAACGCGCGCACCTCCGCCTCACTCGCCGCTTGAGCGATCGTGGGAAGCTCGACATCCGGAGCGCTCCCACGCACACCATCGACGCCCTCTGCGTCGCCGAACCCGATCGCGCCAGTGCGGCGCGTCGAAGCAACATCCATCGTCATCGCGCCCCTCCCGTCGACTTCGAAGATTCAGCGACGAGCAACCATGGCTCGAGCGCAGTCGTGTCGTCCATCGTCGAGCGCACGTGATCAGCGAGGATCTGCGCTCTCTCGTGCTTGCCAGCCTCAGCGAAACACGCCGCAGCGTACGCCATCGCGCTCGCGTCTGTGCCGAACATCGCTGCGAGCTGAAACACCTCGCCGGCTTCCTCCACCGCGCCAATGGCTTTCTTCGCCGACGCCAAACCGAGCCAGAACTCGGTGCGCCGAGGATCGAGCTGAACGCAGCGAACAAAGAGCGCCTCGGCATCTTTCGCTCGATCACGCGCAAGCGCGTCGCACGCCAGTGTGTACATCCCGTCGAGGATTCGCTTGGGAATTCCCAAGACATCCGCAGAGCACGCGGACCCGTCGATGAGCGCGTCCAGCGCTCGTCGCAAGCTTTCTTTCTCCATGACAGCGTCCTCCCAACCCAGTTGGTCCCGCCAGAGTGTCCGCGTCAGCCGCGGATGTTCTGCGCGATCGCCTTCCGACTGTCGTTGCGCGACGCCATCACGTTCGAAGTGATCTGCAGGAGCTGACTGCGACGACTCATCACCTGCTGCAGCTCGATCTGACTCGTCTCGCCCTCGCTGCGGATATCGCCGGCTCGGCGCTCGATGCCATCGCGCAGCTTCCGCACATTCTCTTCGCTGAGCTTGTCGCCAGGATTCAGTCCGTAGCGATCCAATACGGCACCGAGCGTTGTTGTGCGTTCTGCGCCCCCCTCGTCGATGTACTTGAACGTGGCGTTCCGGTCGATCGGCGCGTTTTGGTTGCCGCCTGCCGCGCTGACCTGCTCGTTCAAGGCGGTGAGCGCCCCACTGAGCATTCGACCGCGAGCAGCGTTTTGCTTCATGCCAGCGAGCTTCCCTCGGATGTTCGCGTCGAGGTCGTTGAGCTGCTCGCCCACCATGATGAGGATGTCCTCGTCAGACAGCGCGGGCAGGTTCGAAGCCACCATGCCGCGCAACTCCGTCACCGCTGCTTCCATCCGATCGAGCGACTCCTGGCGCGCCCGCATCTGCGCTTCGGGCTGACCCGGCACGAAGAGCGAGATCTGCCCAACCTGTCCCGATCCTCCTGAGCTGCTCGCGCTCTGCGACGGACCCACATTCGATGCACCTGCCATAACCCACACTCACTCTCTTCTCGTTCGAGACTCTTGAAATACAACCCACGTATTCAATTCTCCCCGCGCGCCCATCGCCCGCGGGGCTGCGATCGCGCTCAGCCCCGCATCGCCCCCGACGCCAGCATCGCTCGCTTCTTCTCGTTGCCCGGGCTGAACGCCATCGCCGCAGCGAACGCCGCGGACTCTTCGTCCGTCCCCCACTCGGCCAGCGACTCTTTGAACGCCTCGTTCTGCGCGCGAACCTCGCGCTCAGCTGCCGTCACCGCGCGCTCGAGCTCGCGCGCCCAGTCCTTCAGATCCTTCACGATGCGAGCACTCCTTCGCGCTCGCCAGAGGGCTCCGTTGCCCTTCTGCGCGGCGCGGGGCCCCTATCAACGACCGCCCCCCGCGGTTGCTCGCTCGTGAAGATTTTTTCTCTCGCCCTTCTCCCCCGATGAAGGACGCTCAGTTCACCGCAGAAACACTGCGGTCCATCGCGCTCAGTTCGCCGCGGGCGCCGCGGCCGCAGGAGCGAAGATCGTCGCGATCTCTTCCTCGATCGCCGTCTCGGTCACCTTCTTGGCGAGCGCGATCTCTTTGAAGAGCAGCCCGCGCGCTTGCTCCATCAACCGACGCTCTCCGTAGGACAGATCCTTCTCGTTCTTGAACTTGATCGAGTACAGATCCCTCAAGACCTTCGCCACTTCGTACGGCGAGCCGGACTTGATCATCTCGTTGTACGCGCGCTGCCGACGGTTCCACGGGCCGCTGCCCACCGCGCGCTCGTGGACGCGAAACACGTCCATCACTTTCTCAGCCTCGCGCTTGCTCATGATGGCGCGCAGCCCAACGGACTCCGGCGCGCTGACAGGAACCATCACCTTCATGCCCGACTCGATGATCTTCAAGACGTAGAACTGCGCCTTCGACCCCGCGATCTCTCGGACATCGATCCCAGTCACTTCACCGACGCCATGCGCGGGGTGAACTGCCTTGTCGCCGACCTTGAACTGGTGCGCTTCCATCTCGCGATGACCTCCGCAACGGTGCTGCGTACAATACGAGCGTCGTCCATCGACGCTTCACTGCGCTGGCTGCTCTGATGTAGTCAGGCGAAGCTCCCGCGCGGTGAAGCCTCTGATTCGTTCGCCGGCTGTGACTCGCTCGCGCCCGAGTACCCCCCTCGGATCGGCTCGCTCGCGCCGGCCCCGCACTCATCTCGGCGGAGTCGGGCGACAACCGCTCGCGGCAAACGCGTAACGTAGCTCGCCACAGCAAGGTAACCGAATATCACGCCGCACCCCCTGCGTCAAAACAGTCACCGACGCAGGGGAAAAATTACACATGCATTTCTGCCAGGGATTTCACAGATGAAATGCGTGCAGGAGCCTTCGGCACAGCGCGCTACACGCGTCCCGCCAGGGCGTTCACCAGGGCTTCGAGCGCGCCCCACGGAACAGTGCTCTCGATCCGCACTCCGCGCCCGCTTTCGCGCGTGATCGCCATGCTCGATCGCCCGCTCCACTGCACGGCGCCCGAGAGTTCGCCGAGCGGGCTCTGGGCCAGCTCGCTCGCGACACGGCGGATCACCGCCTCGCTGTCCTCGGGCAGCGCGCCCTCGAGCCACACCCTCACCCGTAGCCCCCGCTCGGTCGGGTCCGCCCACGCCTCGATCGAGCGCACGTAGCGCAACAGCGCCGCCCCCTCCGGCGGAACCTCGGTGATCGTCCGCGTCGTTCGCCAGTACACCGCGCTCTCGGGGTCCGCCGCCGCCGGGAGATCTCGTCGCATCACGCGATCGACCAGCGCCCCTTCGCGACCTTCGACGTACGCCGCGATTCCGCAGGCCGGTCGAACGAGCAGCGAGACGGGCGTCGTCGCGAGCTCTCCCGTGACGCGCTCGTTGCGCGCGCGATCGCGCTGCCTCGTGCGTTGCCCGATCAGGCGATCGTACAAGCGCGCGGTGAGCACCGAGCTGTCGAACGTTCCTCGGCCGACGTAGAGCGTGCTGCCACGCGCGGTCCACGCGATCGCGGCGCGGTCGAGTGAGCGCGCGTCGTAGCCGTAGCGCTCGGCCCGCAAGAGCATCGCGCGCTCGGACGCGTCATCGAAGAACGCCCCCACCAACGCTCCCATCCTCGGGTGCTCGAAGATCGTCCGCACCCGAAGCACCAACCGATCACGGACGGTCTCGGGAAGCACCGCGCTCGCGCTCACGGGACACGAGGGCACCGCGCTCGGAGCCGCCGTCGTGCTCGTTTGCGTACGCGTCGTCCCCACGCACGACAGCGCGCTCGAAGCGATGACCACAAGCAGAGAACCGAGCCCGCGAACCGACACGAAAGCACGCGGACCATAGCACCGTCCCCAGCGATTCACCGCGCGGCGATTCGTCGCCCTCCCTCGCCATCACCAACGCGCGTCGGTGACTCGCTCTTCAGGCCTGGGCCTTCGGGGCTCCGCGCTCTTTCTTCGCGGGCGGCTCGGCCTTGTCCGAAGCCTTCTCGTCGTCCTTGTCTGCGCTCTTGTCCGCGCTCTTGTCTGCGCTCTTGTCTGCGCTCTTGCCCTTCGCAGGCTTGGCCTCGCCCGCGACCGGGTTGCGGGGCTTCATCCCGTTTTTCACCAGGACGTCGCTCTCGATCTTCGCAAGGACGTCCGGGCGCTCGTCGAGCCACGCCTTCGCCTGCTCGCGCCCCTGGCCGATGCGCTCGCCCTTGTAGCTGAACCACGAGCCCGACTTCTCGATCGCGCCCGACTCGGCGCCCAGGTCGAGCGCGTCGCCTGCGCGCGAGATCCCCTGGCCGTAGAGAATGTCGAACTCGACCTCGCGAAACGGCGGGGCGAGCTTGTTCTTCACGACCTTCACGCGCGTGCGATTGCCGATGATCTTCTCGCCGTCCTTGAGCTGACCCGTGCGACGGATGTCCATGCGCATCGAGGCGTAGAACTTCAGGGCGTTGCCGCCCGTCGTCGTCTCGGGATTGCCGAACATCACGCCGATCTTCATGCGGATCTGGTTGATGAAGATCATGAGCGTGTTGGACTTGTGCACGCTCGCCGTGAGCTTGCGCAGCGCCTGGCTCATCAAGCGCGCTTGCAAGCCCGGCAGCTGATCGCCCATCTCTCCCTCGATCTCGGCCTTCGGAACGAGCGCCGCCACCGAGTCGATCACCACCAGGTCCACCGCGTTCGACCGCACGAGCATGTCCGCGATCTCGAGCGCCTGCTCGCCGTGGTCGGGCTGCGAGACCAAGAGCTCTTCCATGTTTACGCCGAGCTTCTTCGCGTAGATCGTGTCGAGCGCGTGCTCTGCGTCGATGAACGCCGCCACGCCGCCGAGCTTCTGGCACTCAGCGATCGCATGCAGCGTGAGCGTGGTCTTGCCCGAAGACTCCGGGCCGTAGATCTCGACGATGCGGCCGCGAGGATAGCCGCCGAGGCCAAGCGCGATGTCGAGCGAGAGCGAGCCGGACGGGACCACCCCGATCTCGACCTTCTCGGACTTCTCGCCCTCCATGCGCATGATCGCGCCCTTGCCGAACTGCTTCTCGATGCCGAGCACCGCAAGGTCGAGCGCCTTCTTCCTCTGTTCGTCCATGGCTGACTCTTCGCTTCCGTTCTTGAGCTTCGCGGGAGACCGACTACAGAACGCCTGCTCAGTCCCGCGAGACACCTTCGTTATGGCTGATCAGCGCCCGGACGTAAAGCCCGCGCCCCGCGCGATCGCCCCAGTTTACACTGCAAATTCTCTTGCGATTGGGTGAATCAGCGGCGAACGCAGCGCCCCGCGCGCGCTCGATCCGATGGACAACCAATGTCCACCGAGCGTCGATCGCTAGGTGCAGTGGTCGGCGATCGGCGCCGGCAGCGGACCTGCGCACGCCTCGCGCACGAGCTGCAACGCGAAGAACGCCGCCGCGCGCTGAACCCGCGCGCGATCGCCGTCGAAGCGCTTCTGAAACGTGCGCACGCCCTCGTTCGTCGAGAGCGCGAAGAACACCGTGCCCACGGGCTTGGAGTCGCTTCCTCCAGAAGGACCTGCGATGCCTGTGACGGACACCGCGATGTCCGTCCCCGCGACGCGACGAGCGCCCTTGGCCATCTGCTCGGCGGTCTCGCGCGAGACCGCTCCGTGAGCCATCAGCGTCTCGGGGCTCACGCCCAACACGCGCTCTTTCGCGGCGTTGGCGTAGGTCACCGCGTCGAGCAAGAAATAGTCGCTCGAGCCCGAGACGCTCGTGAGCAGCGCTCCGATGAGCCCGCCCGTGCACGACTCGGCGACGGCGAGGGTGAACCCGCGCGCGCGAAGAGCGCTGCCGACGGCGCTCGCGAAGGACTCGTCGTCTTCGCCGAAGACCGCGTCGCCCAGGCGCGCGCGCGCTTCGAGGGCGATGCGGTTGGCGCGCTCGCGGGCGGTCCCGATGTCCTTCGCCCGCACGCGGATCTTCACTTCGACCTCGGGAAACACCAGTCGATACCCGATCACCAGTCCCTCGTGCTGCGCTTCGAGGCCGCTCAGAAGCTCGCCCACCGTCGCCTCGGGCAAGCCGTACGTCCGCAAGACCACCTGCGCGGTGTCTGCGCTCCCGAGTGGTCCGATGCGCGGGACGATCAAGTTCTCGAAGATAGCCTTCATCTCCGACGGGACGCCCGGCATGAAGAAGCACTGCGCTTGTTGCAGCGGAAGGACGAAGCCTGGCGCGGTTCCCGCGGGGTTTCCGAGGACCGTCGCGGTCGCGGGGACATCGGCCATGCGTTGCCGCGCGGGGGTCATGGGCCTGCCGAGCGCGGTCATCTTGCGCTCGATCAACGCGAGCGTGGGCTCGTGGCGCACCATCGCGACGCCCGCAGCGTCCGCAGCGCACTGCGCGGTGAGGTCATCGGTCGTCGGCCCGAGTCCGCCGGTGACGAGCACGACCTTCGCGCGCTGCGAGACGCGCTCGAGCGTGTGTTTGATGCGCGATCGATCGTCGTCGACGGTGACGACTTCGAGCACCTCGAAGCCGAGCTCGCACAACCTCGAAGCGAGATAGTGGCTGTTGGTGTCCAACAGCTCGCCCCGAGTGATCTCTGTCCCGATCGTGACAATCACGGCGCTCATGGGACGCACGAAGGTACCGCAGATCGCCGCGCATCCGTGAAGGGGGGGCCGCTGAATCGCTGCGTGATTGTCGGATCGGGACGTGCCATCCTCCGCCGCCCTTCACGATGAAGGCTCTTCTCGACGACACGCGCGCGCGGCGATCGCTGCTCATCTCACTCGCGCTCGCAGCGACGGCGGTGCTGGTATTTCGCTCGCGAAACGTCGTTCATGCGCCGGGTCCGGTGGCGATCACGCTCGCGCTCGCCGCGGTCGCGGCGCTCGGTGAAGCGCTGGTTCGTCGCGAGAATTCCGGGGCGATCGCGCAGTCGATCGCGGCTGCGACGCGCGCGGCGAGCGCGTTGATCGTGTGCACGCAGTGGGCGTCGGAGGCGCGCGAGCTGTGGGGCGCCGTCGTCGTGGCCACCGTGTGGAACGACGCGCGCGAGGGAGCGAGCCGCGAGCGACCGCTCGTTCCGCTGGGGCTCGGGCTGAGCTGGGCCATCGCGTGGAGCGCGCTGCGTCCGTCGGACGCGGTTCCGAGGGTGGCGGCGGTGGCGGCGATCGCGGCGTTCGGCGTGCAGCGCTTCGCGAAGGGCGCCGCAGAAGAGCCTACGGACGAAGCATCGCCCGCACGCGAGTGACGATCGGGACGTCCGCGGGCGGCATCTGCAACGACGACAGCTCTGCCTCGGTCGCCCAGCGATGGTCGCTCACTTCCAAGTGCTGAATCTCTGCGTCCGGCGCGATCTCGCAGCGAAAGAAGAGCAGCAGAACGCTCTTGGTGGGGTAGCGCCAGAACGTGCACTCGACGATCTCACCCACGGTGCTCTCGACGCCGAGCTCTTCGCGCAGCTCGCGCGCGAGGGCCTCGCGAGGGTCTTCGTCGGGCTCGATCTTTCCACCAGGAAATTCCCAGTGATCTTCGAGGTGCGTCCCGCGCGGCCGCTGCGTGAGCAGCACCGTTTGTCCTCGGATCACGACCGCGGCGGCGACGAGCGTTGTGCCTCTCGATGGAGCGTTCACTCGAGAGAGAGTGCATCAACGATCAGAGCTTCGCGATGAGCTTCTTCGCGAACAAGTACGCGTCGCCCGGCCAGCGCGCAGAGACGTAGCGCCCGTCCTCGACGACGAACGCCGGGCCGTCGTTGCGGTCGGTCCCGCGCTGCGTGAGCTCGATCGGACCGCGCACGAAGAGCGAAGGATCACCGAGCGCGTCGCGCACTTCGTCTTCGACGTACGCGGGGTACGTTCGGTAGTAGCGCCCGAGCTTCCACGCGGTGAGAAAGTACGCAGAGCGCTCCATGTACTTGGGCAAGCACGTGGTGCGAACGCCGTGCAGAATGCTCTTGTTCGTGCGCGGATCGATCGTGCGCGCCGCCGCGAGGACGCCGTGACAAATCGCTGCGACAGGGCGATCGAGCGCCCAAAACGCGGCGATCTTCGACTGCACGCTCGACGATCCGAGGTACTGACGCATCCCCGGCGCGTGCCCTCCTGGGAGCAACAGCGCGTCGCACGACGCGGGATCGAGCGCCGTCCACGCGAGAGGGCTCTTGAACTCTGGCGACTCGATCATCTCGCCGTAGAACTTCTTGGGCTCGGGCTCGGCGCCGAGCTGCCCGAAGAGCACGCCCGTGAGCAACAGAGGGTCCGCCGCAGGAGCGCTGCCGCCGCGCTCGGTCGTGAAGAGCACCTCGTGACCGGCGCGTCGCAGGAGCTTCCACGGGACGGCCACTTCGGTCACGTCGAAGTCACGGTCCGGGAGCGGGATCCACACTCGCTTCATGGCGCGCGACGGCACCACGACGCGTCGCTCGCTGCAACGGTTGGAGCTTGGGGCCGCCCACCTGCGGGACGTACGGCCAGAGCGGAAGAGCGCCCATGCCCGAGGCGCGCGAGATGTAGTCCGCCGCGATGTTTGCGCTCTCGATGATGGTGAGCAGGCCCGAGCCAGGGTGCGTTCCGCCGCCGACCCAGTAGAGGCCAGCGACGTCCGGGCTCTCGACGCGCGGGCGCGTGGGGCCGAGCTGCAGCCAGGTGTGAGACAGGTTGAAAACAGCCCCACGAAATACGTTGAACTCGTCGCGCCACGTCTCTGCGGTGAACGCTCGCTTGGCAACAATGTGCTTCGCGACGTCCTTCAGGCCCACTTTCTCGAGCCACTGCGGGACGCGTTCGAGCAGTGTTTTCTCAGCGAACTTCCAATCGACCGCGTTGTGCGTGTTGGGCACGGGGACGAGCACGTAGAGTGTCGAGTGGCCCTTCGGAGCGCCCGCGGGATCGGGGTCGGTGAGCGCGGGGTTGCACACGTAGAAGGGCGGATCTTCGAGGTCGATCGTGCGGTCTTCGAGCGCGTCGCGGTCGGTCCTTCGCGCGGACTCGCTGAGGTAGATCATGTGGTGCGCGGCGCCCTCTTCGGGGCCGTACACCTTGTCGATCCCGAGGTAGAGCATGAAGGTCGAGCACGAGTACTTCGCGTGATCGAGGGCCGTGTCGCTCGTGCGACCGAAGCGGCGATAGCGCGCGGGGATCAGGTTCTTCGACGCGTACGGCAGGTCTGCGTTGACGACGACGGCGTCGGCTTCGAGGCGCTCGCCCGAGGTGAGGATGACTCCGCGCGTGCGGGGCTTGCTCTTGTTGTTGGGGTCTTCTTCGATCCAGAGCTGCGCGACGGGGCTGCTCATGCGAAAGCGCGCGCCGAGGTCTTCGGCGCACTTCTTCATTCCGCGAGCGAGCTCACGAAAGCCGCCCTTGACGTGCCAGACACCGAAGGCGAGCTCGATGTACGGGATCACCGAGAAGACGCTCGAGCACGTCGTGGGGTGCAATCCGAGGTACTTCGAAGGATAGGCGAGCGCGTAGTTGATGCGGTCGTCGTGAAAGTACCGATCGAGCTGGGTGTACAGCGTCTCCCACGGGCGGTAGGGCAGCGTGGGGAGCAGTCGAATGGGGTTGTAGTAGTCGAGCGAGCCCGCGTTGTGCGCGATGAACTTCTCGTACGCGATGGAGTACTTCTTGTCCGAGTCGCGCATCCACGCGGTGAACGCGGGGCCTTTTTCAGCGCCGAATTTCGCGCACTGCGCGGCCATTCGATCGAGGTCGCTGGTCGTGTCGAGCGTCGAGCGATCCCAGAAGTGCAGGCGCGTGTTGGGGTCGACGCGCAAGAGGGTGACGTAGTCTTCGATGCGCTTTCCGACGCGGGCGAAGAGCGCTTCGTAGATGCCGGGCAATTGGAGGATCGAGGGCCCCGTGTCGACGGAGTACTCGTTGTTCTCGCCGAAGGTGAGGCCCTTCATGCGGCCGCCGGGGACAGCGTCCTTCTCGACGACGGTGACATCGAGCCCGAGGCCCGCGAGGTTGATGGCCGCGGCGAGCCCGCCGGGTCCGGCTCCGATGACGATCACGCGCTTCATGGTTGCGATCGATAGGATGCGACAACGCCGAGCGGGTTGCGCGGATCACTCGCGAACGAACACCGAGAGAACAGGCGCACTGCGTGCGTGTGTGCACATGCTGCGCGATGCGCGAGGCTGCTAGAATTCGCAGAGCGAGCCACGGTCATGATCGAGCATGTCGAGATCGAGAACTTCAAGTGCATCAAGAAGGTCAGCGTGGACCTGGGCATGTTCAACGTGCTCATCGGTCCCAACGACTCGGGAAAGAGCGCGTTTCTGCAAGCGGTGTCGTTGCCGATCAAGCGAGCCAGGGAGGGTGCGGAGGTCCCCGAAGCGACGCGAATTGTCGCAAGGTGGCCAGATGCGTTTCTCGCGCTGCAAAACAATCATCTGAGCAGTGTCGTAGGGCTGGATCGCGCGTTTGTGCAGAGGCACGACGTCAGCGCTCCTCTGCGATTCGATCCCGATGCGGTGTTGGCGTCATCGAGCGCAAACGAGCGAGCGCTCGCGGCGATCGTGCAGAATCGAGGCAGGGGCACGACCGCGCAGCTCGCGCAGCTCGCGCTCGGTGATCGCGATCGGTTCGAGGCGATCCGATCGGGTCTGCATCGCGCAACCAACGGCCGCGTGCGCGAGGTGAGCATTCAAGACAACGGGGCGGGACAGTACTCGTTGCACTTCCGTCTCCACGACGGGACGCTGGTCGACGGACGCGAGGTTTCGCAGGGAATCGTGCTGCTCACGGCGTTTCTCGCGCTCGTTCACCGAGAGGATACGCCGAGGACGTTGCTCATCGAAGAGCCCGAGAACGGGATCCATCCGCGGCGAGTTCACGAGGTGCTGCAGCTGCTTCGTACGCTCAACGAGCGCGGCGTGCAGATTCTGCTCACCACGCACTCGCCCGACTTGTTGAGCGCGTGCAAACCCGAGGAGGTGCTCGTGTTTCGCAGGCCCGATCGGGACTCTCCCACGGAGATTCACCGACTGCCGCCTGACATGGAGCGCAGGCTCGTTCGCGAGTCGCTCGGCGAGCTGTGGGCAGCGACGGGAGAGGAGGGGCTACTCGATCTCCCGCGAGAGATCCGGGTCGCTGGCGGAGGAGAGCTGCGCGCGCACGGAGCGGGGGAGCAGTGAAGAAGCGCCTCGTCATCATCGGCGAGGGTCCGCAAGACATCGGGCGGCGAGAGTGGTTCGAAGAGGGGGACGAGGCGTTCAAGGGAGACATCCCGTCGCTGCTCGATCGCCTCCATGAACTGCACGAAGTTCGATATCCGGTCCCTTTCGTGTCGATCACGCTCAAAGAAACGCAGCAGCAGATCGCGTCGTTCGGCCGCTCTGGTCGCGCAGGCAAGCTCGGTCGCACGATGCGCGACGCCGTGATCCGCGCGAGCCGCGGCGAGTTTCTGTTCGACGAACAACGGGTCGATCCGCTCGCGATCGTCTTGTTGGTGGACGCGAGGAGAGACAATCGCGAGGAGGTGCTCGGCGCTGCCTCTGACGCCGAGCGCGAATGCGAAACGCTCGGCGTCTCGGTGCCCGTTGTCATCGGCGTCGCCATCCATGAGATCGAAGCGTGGCTGCTCGCGGACGAGGCGTGTCGAATCGCAGCGTTCGGCAGCGAGGTCGGGCGCAGGCCGCTGCCCCAACCGCCAGAAGAGATCGGTGATCCCAAAGCCCTCTGGCGTTCGCTGCATGGACAGGTGAGCGAGCACGAAGACGAAGAGGGGCGTGACTACTGGCTGCGCCGCCGCCTGGCGTGGCTCGCGCTTCGAATCGACGTCGTCCGCGCGCGCTGCCCGCAGTTCTCGGCCTTCGAGCGCGAGTACACAAGCAAAGTCCTGAAGGCGCTGTAGCGGAGCGCCCCTTCGGTTGCTCGAAACTTGGCTCACGCGTGCGGTCGGGTACGACTGAGTGACCCGCGCGCCATTCGCGCTCACGCTATGGAGGAAGCTGCCCAGTGAAGCATCGAAAACTCTTCGTCACCCTGCCCGTGCGCGACTTGCAGCGCTCGAAGGCGTTCTTCTCTGCGCTGGGATTCTCCTTCGATCCGACGTTCAGCGACGGAGAGTCGGCGTGCATCGTGATTGGTCAGGACGCGAGCGTGATGCTCTTGCCCGAGGGGCGGTTTTCGTCGTTTACGACGCGCGCGCCGTGCGACCGCAGCACGCACCTGCAAGCGCTGCTCGCGGTGTCGTGCGAGCGCCGCGACGAGGTGGATCGCATGGTGAAGACCGCGATCGAGAACGGCGGCAAGACCGAGGACGAGCCGAAGGACTACGGCTTCATGTACGACTGGAGCTTCTACGACCTCGACGGTCACGGCTGGGGCGTGGCGTGGATGAACCCGAACGCCGAGCCGCCAGCGCAGTGACCGTCGCTGCGCGGGCGCTCACGGGCACGCGGTGAGCGAGCGAATCCAGCCGTCGATGAGCGTCGTGCCTTGCGTGTCTTCGAGCCGCGTCCCGAGCGGGGGCATGCGGTTGGCGTCGAGCGCGTGCATGCGCAGCGAGAGCAACGAGCGCGTTGGGTCGTTGGGTACGACCACGCGCGCGCCCATCACGCCGAGGTCACCTTGCGAGGGCATCGCGTTGCAGGTGTTGGTCATGGCGGCGGGTGTCGAGTAGCGCAGGTCCATGTTTCCGCGGCCGGTGGAGGCGGGGCGGTGGCAGGACGAGCAGTTCGAGTGCAGGTAGGCGCGCGCGCGATCGGCGATGGGCGCAGCGCTGTCGTACGCAGGAATGCTCGGGAGCATCGCAGGCAGCGCAGCGGTGAAGAGCCCGATGTGCGCGAGGGTCTCGAGCTGCGGCGCCGCGCGGCCCGTGCTCGGGTACATCGAGACGCGATTGAGCTGCCCGAGCTCGGGGCCGAGCGCGTAGCCCGCGGCGGCCGTGTGGCAACGGAGGCACTCGGAGCGCGAGGGGTAGTACCAGGACTGCGCGCCGAACATGCGCGTCTCGTTCGCTTGGAGAAGATCCGCGTCGGTGCCCGCTGCGTTGTAGGCGTAGGTGTAGCCCGCCCAGGTTCCGTCCATGTGACGGACGAGCAAGCGCGTCTCGACGCGACGACCGCCGATCGAGAACGTCTTGATGAGCACCGAGCCGTTGGGAAAGTCCATGTCTCCGTCGGCGTTGACGGTGATGCGCGCGCCGTCGGGAATCGCGAAGTACCGCTCTTTTGCCGCGCCATCGGACCACAGCGGCGCGTTGATCGAGTACGGGATCACCCCAGGCGCTGGCCTCGTGACGTCGCCCGCCATGAAGCATCCCGTCGCCGACAACGTTCGCGGGACGGTGTCCATCGGCGCCATCCCCGTCGGCTCGATGCGATACATCAGCCCGTTGTTGTACGAGACGACGTAGACCTCGCCGTTCTGATCCTGGGCGAAGGTCGCCATGCCGCCGGGAGCGGCGAAGAGATCCTGCTTCGACGCGCGTCCCATGGCGTCGTACTGCACGGCCCACACGCGCTGGCTCTGAAAGTCACCGAAGATGTAGCGGCCCTGCAGCGAGGGGATGGCAGAGCCTCGGTACACGTAGCCGCCGGTGATCGAGACGCCGTCCGAGTGCGGGTACTCGAGCACGGGGGGCTGCAGCCCGGCCATGTTGCAGCCCATCATCGGGTTGTAACAGTTGTTGCCCTCCATCAATCGCCAGCCGTAGTTGCCGCCGGCGCGGATCACGTCGACCTCTTCGAAGCGGTCCTGTCCGACGTCGCCGGCCCAGATGTCTCCGGTGCGCGTGTCGAAGGTGAACTTCCACGGGTTGCGCAGGCCGTACGCGAAGATCTCTGCGCGCGCGCCCATGCGAGCGACGAAGGGGTTGTCCGCGGGGATCGCGTAGGGGGTGCCCATGCCGGCGCGATCGACGTCGATGCGGAGGATCTTGCCCAGGAGATTTGCGAGGTTTTGCGCGTTGTTCATCGGGTCGCCGCCCGAGCCGCCGTCGCCGAAGCCGATGTACAAGAGCCGGTCGGGGCCGAACGCGATCTGCCCGCCGTTGTGGTTGTCGTACGGCTGATCGAGGGTGAGAAAGATCGACTCGCTCGCGGGGTCGAGCGTCACGCCCATGTCCGTCGATCGAAAGCGCGAGATCACGCTCTGCAGGCGCCCCATGTTCGTGCGCGTGTACGAGAGAAACACGTACCCGTTGCGGGCAAAATCCGGGTGAAACGCGATCCCGAGCAGCCCGGCTTCGTTGGGCCCCGCGTTGACCCGCCCGCTGATGTCCACGAACGTCGTCGACATCGCGCCCATCCCGTCGTTGCGCACGCGACGCACGCGGCCGATCTTCTCGACGAAGTACCAATAGTTGTTGTCGCCGGGCGCTTGCACCACCGAGGTGACCGCAGAGAAGTTGGGCTGCATCGAGAGCGCGCGGTTGGTGCGCACGCCCGCGGTGCCTGTCGGCCTGGCAAACGCCACGCAACTCGAATTCGTGGGCCGAGTGTCGAGGCCGAACATCGCGACCGCTGCGTCCGGCGCAGAGTCTGGCGTTGCGTCTGGCGTTGCGTCGGAAGCCGAGTCTGGCAGCGTTGCGTCCGAGCCGCTGTCAGGGTTGGGGACGGTGCTGTCGTTGGCGATGTCGCTGGTGACCGCGTCGGGACGCGCGCTGTCCGCGGCGGCGTCCTCCGAGGGCGGGGGCTGCGAGCAGGCCGCGAGCAAGAACAACAAGAGCGACGAGTGAGTTCTGCGCATAGCGACAGACCATAACAGCGATCGAGACGCCGCCGTATTTCGCCGCTGAATTTCCCGCGTGTTGGTGCTCGAACCGAGCGGCGAACGAGCGAGCGCGGGCGCGCGTCGTTGCGCTATGGTCGCCCGCGATGATCGAGGCGAGTGAGTTCGCGAAGCGCGTTTTGACCCGAGCGAGACCGCGAGATCGAGCGGGGCTACCCGTGGCGCCGGGATGGGTTCCGGCCATCGGTCACAGCGCGGCGTTGATGAGCGACCTGCCGTGGGTGTGCAGAGAAGCGGACAAGTTGGGACCGCTGTTCTGGCTGCAAATGGGCCCAGGAAACTGGACCATCGCGTCCGTTCGCGAAGAGGCCTTCGCGGTCTTTCGCAACAAAGAGACCTCGTCTGCGCACCTCGCGCGGGACGCGACGGTGCTCGTGGGCCGCTCGGTGCTCGGCGTTGACGGGGACGAGCACCGACGCATGCGCGGCGCGATCAACGCGCCGTTTACGCCGAAGGGACTGAGCGCGCACCGAGCGGGAGCGCTGATGGCCGAGGTGATCGTCCCGCGCGTCGCCGAGTGGAAGCACCAGCGCGAGGTCGCGGTGTGCGACGAGACGCGCGAGTTCGCGGTCGACGTGATCTTTCGCATGATGGGCATCGAGCCGCACGCGCTGGTGCAGTGGCGAAAGGCCTTCGAAGAGTACTCGCTCGCGCTGTTGCCGGTGCAGTGGGACTTTCCGAAGAGCCCGTATCGCCGCGGCTCGATCGCGAAGCAGTGGATCGACGAGCGGCTCGCGCTCATCGCTGAGCGAGAGCGAGGCAAAGACCCCGACAGCTCTCTCGTCGCGGCGATGGTCAACGGAAAGGACGAGCACGGCCGCGGCCTCGACGCGCGCGAGCTGCTCGACAACCTGCGCATCCTCGTCTTCGCCGGGCACGAGACCACCGCCAGCACAATGGCGTGGGCGATGCTCTATCTCGCCAAGCACCCGCGGCATTGGGATCGGCTCGTCGACGAGGCGCTCGCCGCGGACGGGCCGCCCACGAGCCCCGAGGCGCTCGCGAAGTTCAGCTTCGCCGAGGGCGTGTTTCGCGAGGCGCTTCGGCTGCATCCGCCGGTCTCGCTCGACTCGCGCATGACCGAGCAGCCCTGGTCGCTCTTCGGGCGCGAGTTCGAGAAGGGCCAGGTCGTCGCGTGCATCTTGCACGCGATGTCGCGCAACGCCGAGCGCTATCCCGAGCCCGACTCGTTTGTTCCCGAGCGCTGGCTGGGGCGCGAGAAGAAGCCGTCGCCCATCGAGACCGCGCAGTTCGGCGGCGGTCCGCACTTCTGCCTCGGCTACCACGTCGCGTGGCTCGAGGGAGTGCTCTTTCTCGCCGCGGTCGCGCGCGAGTTTGGCCAGAGAAACAAGCGCCCCACGATCGTCGGCGATCAGATGCCCAAGCCCGTGTACCTGCCCCTGCAGCGCCCGCCCAGCGCCGCGCGCGTCCGCTTCGAGTGAGCGCGGACAGCTGCTCCGCCTTTGGTTGGCGACACGCGACGAGAGTTCTCGGGATCTTTCCCAGGAGATCGCTCGTGGCGTGTCTTCCTTCCAACCAAGGGCTCCGCCCTAGAAGTCGCCGAAGAGCTCTTGAATTCGTGTGTCGAGCGCGACCGAGATCTTGTAGAGCGACGAGATGCTCGCGGACGACTCGGCGCGCTCGATCTGCGAGAGCAGCGAGACCGAGAGGCCCGTGCGCTTGGCCATCTGCTTGAGCGTCAGGCCCTTCTCTTTGCGCAAGTTGCGGATGGTCTCGCCGATCACGCGGTGCAGCTGCTCTTCGGGCGCGCGCGACAGGCCCTTCTTCTTCATCGCGCGGGCGACGACCTCGCGCAGCTCTTCGACGGTGAAGGGCTTGCGAAGGTAGTCGAGGGCGTCGAGCTGCATCGACTGCACGGCGGAGTCGAGCGACGGGTAGCCGGTGATCACGATGACGCCGAGGTCCGTGTCTTCGCCGCGGATCGCGCGGAGCGTCTCGATCCCGTCCTGCCTGGGCATCATGAGGTCCAGCAGGCACAGGTGGTATCCGCCGCCGCGGATCTCGGTGGCGGCCTGCGTCGGGTCGCGCAGGGTCTTCACTTCGAACCCGTCTTTGCTGAGCACGGTTTCGAGCAGGTCACAGATGCCCGCGTCGTCGTCGATCACGAGGATCTTGATGCTCTGAACGGGGCTGGTCACAGCGGCGCTCCGAAGGTGGCGGTTGCGAGAGACTCGAAGAGAGGGAGGCGAGCGTACACCAACGGGCCGGGCAAACGACGGTGATTTTGTCAGGCTCGTGTGTGATGGTTGCGCGGTGACTGCGAGCGAACCCAAGAGCGCGCCGAAGGACAGCGCGCTGCGTGCGATGACCGAAGACGGCTCGTTTCGAGTCGTGACCGTGGACGCGACCGAGAGCGCGAGGGCGATGATCGCCGCGCAGCGCGCGGAGGGCGCGGACGCGCTGCACCTGGCCGAGCTGATCGTGGGCGCGGTGCTCTTTCGCGAGACGATGGCGCCGGACCTTCGCGCGCAGTGCGTCTTGCACGGCGCGAACAACTCGGGCCGCATCGCGATCGACGCGCAGCCCGAGGGAAAGACCCGCGCGCTGATCGCCCGCAACAAGCGCAAGACCGAGGTCGAGCTCGGCGACGGAGCGCAGCTCGAGATGGTGCGCACGCTGCCGCAGCAGCGGGGATTTCGCGGCGTGATCGAGGTTCCCCCAGGCGGGACGACGGCGAAAGCGCTGATGGAGTACATGCACGCGAGCGAGCAGATCGTGACGATGATCGCGATCGCGACGCCGTTCGACGGCGCGACGCTCACGCGCGCGCTCGGCTATCTCGTGCAGCTGACGCCCGAGACGAAGACCGAGCCGCTGCGGGTGATGACCGAGCGACTGCCGGCGTTCGAGTCGATCGACGAGCGCGCGAAGGACCCGCACGAGACGCCGCACGCGCTCGCGGCGAAGCTGCTCGAAGGGATGGCGTATCAGGTCACGTCCGAAGAGCCCGTGACGTTTTATTGCCCGTGCAGCGCCGAGCGCGTGCTCGGCTCGATCGCGACGCTTCCTCGCGCGGACATCGAGGAGCTGCTCTCGGGCGGAGGGCCGCTCTCGACGAGCTGCGATTACTGCAACAAGACGTACGAGGTCACGACGGCGCAGCTTCGAGCGCTGCTCGACAGGAGCTGAGTGCGATGAACAAGTGGCTCGAGCGGGCGGCGGTGACGGCGCGGTTCTTTCAGAAGGGACTGCAGGATTTCGACACGACGGCCAACGTGGTCTCGAGCTCGCGGTGGTTGGTGGACGCGATGCTCGCGGCGATTCCGTCGGACGCGAAGGTGGTCGTCGAGTTCGGGCCGGGGACAGGGACGCTGACGCGGGCGATCCTCGCGAAGCTCGGGCCCGAGGCGAAGCTCTACGCGATCGAGCTCGAGGCGGGGCTGCTCGAGGGGTGCACGAGGTCCATCGGCGATGCGCGGTTGATCGGCGTGCACGGAAGCGCCGTGGACGCCGCGCAGCTGCTGGGTCCGTCGGTGGTGGGGCGCGCGGACGCGGTGATCTCGTCGCTGGGGCTGAGCTTGATGGACGAGGAGATTCGCCGCGGGATCATGGTGGCGGCGCGCGAGCTGTGCGCGCCCGAGGCGGCGTTTACGCAGTACGCGTACGTGCACGCGAGGTATGTGGCGTACAGCCAGCAGAGAAAGAAGTTCTTCACGTGGGACGCGCGGCCCTTCGTGCGCGGGCTGTGGCCGCGGGTCGAAGAGACGATGGTGTGGAAGAACGTTCCGCCGGCGCTGGTGTTCACCTGTCGAAAGTGAGCGCGAGGCAGGTCAGTACCAGTCGATGCCGAGCGCGACGGTGCCGGTGAAGAGCACTCCGGCAGCGGGGAAATTCTCGTGCAAATCGACGGCGATGTTGATCGCGCGCGACGGACCGCGGGGCCCTCTGGTCGCGCCGAACGAGGGCCTCGCGATGAGCGGAACCGCCACGCGCTGATGGATCCCGAACCACACCGCCGTGGACAGCACGCACATCGAGCACTCGCGTTGGTCCACGATGTCGACGGACGGCCCGAGCGCGAGCTGCACGTAGTTTTGAATCGAAAGCTCGGCGAGCGCGCTGTTGTGCAAGCCGAGAAACACGCCGCCGCCGTTGGCCTGCGCGACGACGCCGAGCAAGAACTGTGACTGCAGGTACAACGCAAACGGCGAGTGAAATTGCACGCCGAGTCGCACCGACGCCGCGTGCCACACCGGCGCCGAGAGCGCGCCGAGCGCCGCGCCTCCGCCGGTCACCACTGAGAAGCCGAGCCGTCGACGAACGCTGTCGGGCTCGGGCTGCTCGGGCTCTGCTTGAGGCACGGGGCGAGCGGCGGAGGCCGAAGGCTGCGCGCCGGGCTGCGGACCAAAGAGCGGCGCGGACTGAGCGAGCGTCGCGCGTGGAGCGACGATCAACGCGAGGCCGCTCAACAGAGCGGCGCAGGCGCTGACGTTCGGCGGCGACTCGAGCGGTGTTTTCACAGGCGAGACGAGGGCTTTGTCACGCGGGTTCGCGCGCGGTCAAGCGCCGTCTCGTCGCGATCTCGCTGGGCTATGGCAATCGTGTCTCGGTCGCGTGTCGGCGAGGCGCGCGCACAGGAGCCGAGGCAGAGCGCGGGGACGATTGCGGGAGAAGGCTCCACCGCTTGCTGCGCGCGCGCGGGTGTGTCGATACTGCGCGCACCGCCGTCCGCGCCCGAACGTGATCGGCGAATGAACGATGGTTCAGCGTTTTGTCCGTTGCAAGCACTGTGGGTTTCCGCACGACGCGGACGCGCCGATTTGCCCGATCACGAATCAACCCGTGCGCGAGGCGTCGGCGGGGACGATGCCCGTCGTCAACCCGAACCACGTTCGCGCGGACGAGGACGACCCGACAGAGATCACCACGGAGTCGACGCTCGCGAGCGCGCGCACAGCGAGCAGCGCGCAGACGTTCGCCGGGCGCTATCGCGTCAACGGGCTGATCGCGCGCGGAGGCATGGGCGTCGTGTACGACGCGGTGGACACGCGGCTCGATCGGCCGGTGGCCGTGAAGGTGCTCGCGCCCGAGTTTGCGAAGGACACGGTCGCGGTCGCGAGATTTCACGCCGAGGTGAAGGTGTTGGCCGCGCTGGCGCACCCGCGGATCGTGACGGTGTTCGACGCGGGGACGACCGAAGAGGGGCAGCCGTTTTTGGTGATGGAGCGGCTCGAGGGAGAGCCGCTCTCGTTGCGGATTCGTCGCGAGGGCGCGCTGGCGCTCGTGGATGCGGTGCAGATCGCGAGGCAGGTGCTCGAGGCGCTGAGCGCGACGCACGCGCGCGGGATTTTGCACCGGGATTTGAAGCCCGAAAACGTGTTCTTGATCCGCACGCAGGACAAGAAGCCGTCGGTGCGCGTGTTGGATTTCGGCGTCGCGCGGCGGTTCGTGATCGACGAGGGAGTGAACCCCGAGGCGACGCTGACGCGCGCGGGGCGCGTGGTGGGGACGCCGGCGTACATGGCCTTCGAGCAAGCGACGGGGCAGCGCGACCTCGACGCGCGCGTGGATCTGTACGCTGTCGGCGTGATGCTCCACGAGATGATCACCGGGCAGCTTCCGTGGAACGCGAAGACGCCCGTCGCCCTCGCGGTCGAGATGCGCACCAAGCCCGTGGTGGATCTCCGCGTTCGTCGCGCGGATTGCCCTGCGTGGCTCGACGCGGTGGTTCGCGCGCTGTTGCAGCGCGATCGCGAGCAGCGGCCGGCGGACGCGAAGGTCGCGCTGCGATTGCTGAGGCCGCCGGCGACCGAACCGGAGTACACCGTGATCGAGTCGGCGATCGACGTGAGCGAGGAGTTCGAAAAAGCGTGAAGCGCTGGGCAGACACGGTGTTCGCCCCCGAAGCGCCCAAGCCCCTGCCGATGTCTGCGGCGGAGTGCGTGCGCGCGCTCGAGCCGTTGGTGGTGGACGAGCGACGAGAGCGAATTTGGAAGGCGGTTTCGGGCCGCACGCGCTCGGTGGTGTGCGTGATCGAAGGGCTGACGGACCCGCACAACGCGTCGGCGATCTTGCGGACGTGCGACGCGCTCGGGGTGCACGAGGTGCACGCGATCGAGGCGCACGCGCACGTGAAGATGACGACGCGGGTGACCAAGGGCGCGGAGAAATGGATGGATCTTCGCCGCCACCATGCGCCAGAGCCGTGCGCGACAGAGCTCGCCGACCGCGGCTACGCGCTGTACGTGGCGGACATGCGCGCGACGACCTCGCTCGAGCAAATCGCGGAACAACCCAAGGTCGCTCTGGCGTTTGGCAACGAGCACGCTGGGATTTCGCCGGCGCTTCGCGCGGTGGCCAAGGGTGCGTTCGCGATTCCGATGCTGGGCATGGTCGAGAGCTTCAACGTGTCGGTCGCCGCGGGGATCGCCCTGTGGGCGTCGACGCGCGGGCGCCACGGAGACCTCCGCGAAGATGAGCGCATGGAGCTCGCCGCGCGGTTCTTCATCGAGTCCGTGCGGGGCGGAGAGCTCGTGCTCGAGCGAGCGAAGCGCGAGCGCGACGAGCGAGCGGCGCGCGAGGGAGCGTAGGAGAGAGAGCGATGGCTCCGCGGATCATTCGAACACAGGACCCGTCGTGGATGCTCGGCGCGTCCGTCGCGTGCGGGCTCTCAGCGACGCTGCTCGGGGTGATGCTCGGGCAAGGGCTGTTCAACACGGTGCTTCACCGCGCCACAGATCCGTCGCACACGACCGCGGGCGAGACCGAGACCGGTGAAGACGGCGGCGAGGCGCGAAGCGAGGACGCGAGCGCGAACGGCGCGGGCAGCACGAGCAGCGCGACCGAGCGAGCGCCGCTCGTCCCGGTGCGAGTGACCCGAGTGGAGATCGCGTCGTGCGGCGACGGAGACGAGCTCGACACCGCGGGAGAGCGCTGCGACAACAACGGCGAGATCGAGCGAATCCTGCGTGATTCGCTGGCGAAGCTCGGCGACTGCCCGGCGGCGCTGATCGCGGGACAGAGCCCGACGCAGGTGTTGTCGCTGGGGTTGCGCGTGGATTTTGCGCGGCGAATCGTGGTTCCGGTGCAGGGGCGCGCGAGCTCGGTGCGCGACCCGCTCACGTTCGTGGCGTGCGCGCGGCAGCGCGGCGGAATGGGTCCGGTCGACAGCCTGTGGGACCAAACGCACGCGAAGGCTCGCTACCAGTACGTCATCGCGATGCGCTTCGGGCCGCTCAGCGCCGAGGCCGCGCGCGCGCTCGACGCGGGCGCGAGCGAAGAGCCCACGAATTCAACGATCGCGACACCGACCAGCGCCGTCACCGCGGACTCGGGCGTCGCGCGGCGGCGCCTTCGCCCCGGCGAGCCGTGCCCGGTCACGCCCGGCACCGCGGACGACCCGTGTCCGGGCTACATCGTCACGCAGCCGCCGCTCGACGCGAGCGCCGATGATCCCACGCTCTCTCAGCCGGTCACGGTGTTCATGGGCACGCCGCTGCCGCACACCGAGCAGGCGCGCGTCACGTGGTCGCGCGCGTTGATTCGCGCCGAGCCGAGGTCGGGTGTGGTGATCACGCGCATTCCCTTCGACACGCGGCTCACGATCGAAGCGCGCAGCGGGAGCTGGTACCGCGTTCGCTGGGCCTCGGGCATGGGCTGGGTCTTCGGCGAAGCGATCGGCCGCGGCGGGGACGCGGGCGTCGCGACGCCGTAAGAGAGCCCGAGCGACGCGCTCACAGCGGGGATGCGGGGACCTCGGCGGCGGGCACCATCATCGCTCCGCCGACGGGCGGGAGCGGGATCTCTCGCATGCCCTGCGCGTCCATCACCAGCAAGCGAAACGCCTGATCGATGCTCGCGTGAAAGCGAAACGAGACCCTGCGCACCGTGCGGAGCTGCTCGATCGTGATGGTGACGTGCGCGAGCTCGACCCGCGCGCCTTCGCGCAAGAGCGACTCGCGCGCGCGAAACATCATCTCGGGTCGATCGAGCAGGTAGGGCCCGGCGAACGCCTCGAGCACGAGCACGTCGGGCTCGGAGCGAGAGAGGCGGTAGAGGCCTGGAGTCCCGGTCATTCCAAGCCACGATCGAGGCAGCGCGAGGCCTGCGCGACGCCAGATCCACGGCGTGTACAACAGCGTCTGTCCGTCGACCGCGGCGACGAGCACGACGCGCGCGTCTGCAAGACCTTCGCGTCGAACGCGCGCGCGCTGGATCATCCGCAGCTCGCGCTCGTGCCCCGCGCGCATGTCTCCCGCGCGAAATCGGGCGTTGTACGAGCCGAGCCCGAGGTGCAGAAGGACCAGCGACAGCGCAGGAATCGCGGCCATCCACGCGGCGCGACGGGCGCGCGCAGGCTCGTCCTTTCGAGCGAGCGCCTCGAGGACGCGCACGACGAGCACGCCCATCACCGCGGCCACGCCGATCTGCGCGCCCATCTGCAAGCGCGTCGCGCCGAAGGACGGGAGCACCGGGACGAGCGCGAGCGCGCTTCCGAGGGCGAGCCACCGAAGCGCGAGCGGAACCGGACGCATCGCGTACAGCGCCGCGGCGATGGCCGAGAGCAACGCCGCGCCGGTGAGCCTCGCGCGCAGCGGAGACCATCGAAGCGGCGACGGTCCGTCAGCGGGAACCGAGAACCACAGGTCTCCCACGTGGCCGAACCATCGCGAAGGAGCCTCGAGAAGAAAGCTCGTCGTGCGCTGAATCGGGTCGAGGTACGCGTCCGAGTGCCGCGAGCCGAAGCCCCCGACGCGATAGATCAAGAGGTAGAGCAGCGCGGGCGCGAGCCACACGAGCGTCGAGCGGGCGCGAGAGACGAGCTGGCCGCGGGCGACGAGCGTATGCGCGAGCGCGTACGCGATGGTTGTGAAGGCGAACTCTCCGCCGAGCAGCGAGAGCGAGAAGAGCAGCGAAGCGCTGAGCGCGTCGCGCTTGTGGCCCGCGGTTCGATAGCGGTCCCACTGGGCGAGCGCGAAGGCGCCGAACGCGGTCGCGACGAGGAAGCTGCGGTTGGCGAGCCAGCCGAGCGGCAGGGTGTGCGAGTCATCGAGCGCGAAGAAGGCCAGCGCGACGGGCGCGACGCGCGCGCCGAGCGTGCGATGAAAGAGCAGGGCGACTCCAGCGCAGCACGCGATCCACCAGAGAAACGAGTGCGCGTGCGCGGCGAGCGGGGACGAGCCGAACGCAGCGTGATCCAGGGCGCGCGTGAGGCTGGTGAGCGGACGAAAGAAGCGAAACGCGAGCTCGTCGTGCGACCACCACGGCAACAGGCCCGCGTCGGTGAGCGCGCGGACTTCGGCGCGCGAGCCGTCGACGAAGTTGAACAGGTCCCACGGCGCGCGGCGAAGCGGCCACGAGCGGTCGAGCATCGCCTCGTGCGCGTAGTCGTCGACGGCGAACGGCACGCGGAGCGCGGGCCCGTGCACGAACAGCGCGAGCAGCACGACGACGATGTACGGGAGCAGCGTTCGCACGCGCGGTTTGACTATCATCGACCGCGGCGGTTGCGCAGCACCTTCGCGCCACGCCGGTCCCTTGTCTCCGCGCGGCGAAGCATAGTAACGACGCGGCCGTGGTTAGACCCGCAGTCACCGTCCTGACGCCGACGCTCAACGCCGAGCAATTTCTCTCGCCGATGTTGACGTCGCTGCGCGAGCAGACCTTGGACCCGTCGAAGGTCGAGCACATCGTGATCGACGCGGGGTCGAAGGACGGGACCGTCGAGCGCATCCACCGCGAGTCGCCATCGACGCGGATCATCACGGCGAAGAGCTCGATTTATGAAGCGATGAACATCGGCCTTCACGAGGCGCAGGGCGAGTGCATCGGGTGGCTGAACGCTGACGACCTTTGGTCTCCGGACGCGCTCGCGAGCGTGGCGCGCACGCTCGAGGCTCGGCCCGAGAGCGCGCTGGTGATCGGCGACTACGAGATGTTCGACGGGACGCGTCGCTTTCACTACGAGACGCACGAAGACGTGCTGGCGCGCATCCGCGAGGGGCGCATGCGTCGTTGGTTCGACGTCTGGGTCAACCCGCTGGCGCTCTTTTATCGCACGGACTTTCTGCGCGAGATGGGCGGCTACGACCCGAGCTACCGATTGGTAGGCGACTGGGATTTGTGGTTTCGGGCGGCGGCGAAGGGAGCCTCGGTGCACGTGGCGCACACGGGCTCGACGCTGGGATCCTTTCGCATGCACCCGGGATCGCTCACGTCGGGCACGCGCATGGATCGCTTGTTCGAAGAGAAGCGGCGCGCGATGGCGCGGTGGATTTCGGACGGGGGCGCGCCGGCGGGGCTGCGCGAGTGCGCGCGACGGATGTACCGACACGACACGCTCTCGCTCATGGCGGTGCGATCGCGCGGGGCCTCGGCGCCCGAGTGGATCGCGATGATGCGCGAGCTCGGTCGAGAGCTTCGCGCGGCGGGCGACGGGCTCTCGGGCGACTTCGCGACGGCCTCGATGATGGCCGCGCACGAGCTGTGTCAGTCGCTTCCCGGCGTCGGAACGCTGGCGCGCGCCGCGTGGGCCGCCACCGGCGGACCGAGGGTGTCCTCGAACGAGTAGCCGGGCTCGGCCTGCTCTTCGAGCGCCTCGTCTTCGCCCTGCCAGCTGTGATCGCGGGTGACGATCAAGCTGCGCGGGCCCATGTACGCAACGCGGCCGCGCCACACGGTCTTGCGGGTGAACAGCGCGCGCACGTGCAGCGCCGCCATGACGAGCGGGCGAAGCAAGGTCGCGGGCAGCAGCGACGGCGCGATCCACTGCCCGCGCAGCGCGCGAGAGATCCACGCGTCGCCGATCATCTGCGCGAGGGCGCAGAGCGCGAGCAGCGCGAGGCCCGCCGCCGTCGGAGCGAGCGCGAGGCACGCGAGGGCCATGAAGAACGGCGAGCAAAGCAGCTCGCTCGCGAGCGAGTGCGGCGCGATCGAGAGCCGGATCTGCGACCAGCGGCTGTGCCTGCGCCAGAAGGTCCCCACGGTGCTGTTGGCGTTGGGGCAGCGGATCATCCGCGGCGCGGCGACCGCGGACAGACCGAGCTCTGCGATGCGCGCGAACAGGACCGTGTCATCGGCGAAGCAGCGGCCCATCGGCCCCCAGCCTCCGGCGCGGTGCAGCGTCGAGCGGCGAAGCAAGATGGACTTGCCTGCGCCCGCGTACACTCCGAGCGACGAGAGGGTGGCGACCGCGCCGAACGTGACCCACGCGTTGACGGCGAGGTTGTCGAGCGCCGCGCCGTAGCTCTTCTCGTCGACGCTCGCGACGACCGAGACGACGCAGCCCACTCCAGGGCGATCGAGCGCGGACAGCATCGAGTCGAGCGCGTCGGGCTCGACCGCGGTGTTGCTGTCGCTCATCCAGAGAATTTCGTACCGAGCCTGCGCTTCGAGCGCCGCGAGCGTGTTGATCTTCGGGCTCGCGTGGGACTGTCGAGAGACCACGACGAGCCGCGCGTCCACGTGCGGGTTGCGCGCGATCACGCGGCGAATCACAGGGACCGCGGCGTCGCTCTCGTCCGCCACGCCGAGCAAGATCTGCAAGCGCGGGTGCGCGATAGCGAAGTAGGACGAGAGGCACTCTTCGAGCGCTTCGTCTGCGCCCGCGCAGGCCTTGAGCAGCGTGACGCCCTCGCGTCGCTCGTCCTCGGGAGAGAACTCGACGGTGGTCGCGAGCTTCGCCGCGCGCTCGCTGGCCGGTCGCGGAGGGGTGAGCCTGCGCACGTTGCGCGCGAACAGCGCGTGCAACACGCCGTACGCCGCGAGCGAGAGCGAAGGGATGAGCAGAGAAGCGAAGGACATTCGACGAAGGGTGAGAGCGCCGGTATAGAGCGAACGGTCCTGGGATTACTACACTTCTGCCCGAGCACCAACTCGACGCCAGTCCGCCTGTATCGCGTTCGAACGCATGATTTGCACTACCAAACGAGGCGACCGCGCTGCGCATTCAACGCTCGCGCGGCCTCGAGTCGGACGGCGCTCTCGGTCCTGACATCCATGTCGCGGTTTCGTCGATGCCTGTGAACATCGTGTTCGACCACCACGCGTTTTGCCTCCAGCGCGTCGGAGGAATCTCGCGGTATTTCTGCGAGATCGCCTCGCGGATCTCGACTCGTCCCGACGCACGCGTGAGGATCCTCGCGCCGGTGCATCGCAACGAGCTGCTCGCGCGCAGCGCGGCGCCGACGACAGGCCGGTACCTGGCGCTTCCGCAAGCGGCGTACGGGCCGCTGATGGCGCTTGATTACGTGGCCACGCGTTGGGGCCCGCTGGCCCGCGGCGAACGCGCGGTCGTGCACGAGACGTTCTACACGTGGGCGCAGAGCAACGGCGTCCGCGGCCCGCGCGTCACGACGGTGCACGACATGATCCACGAGCGATTTCGCGGGCAATTTGGCCGCTTCGACGACACCGCCCTGCGCAAGCGACGCTCGATCGAGCGCGCCGACCTCGTGCTGTGCGTGTCCGAGACCACGCGCCGAGACCTGCTCGAGCGATGCTCGATCGACGGCTCGCGCGTGGTCGTCGTGCACCACGGATGCACGCTCGCAGAGCCCGCGACGCTGCGCGCATCGCTCGTCGATCGGCCCTTCGCGCTCTACGTGGGCAGCCGCGGGGGGTACAAGAATTTTCGGGCGTTCGTCGAGGCGTTCGCGGCGAGCGCGAAGCTCGCGAAAGAGGCGCGCGTGATCGCGTTTGGCGGAGGACCGCTGAGCGCCGCAGAGCTCGCTCACGCGCGAAGCGTCGGGCTGAGCGATCGAACGTTGGTGCAGACCGAGGGCGATGATGCGGCGCTCTCGGCGCTGTACGCAGCGGCGAGGGTCACCGTGGTCCCGTCGCTGTACGAGGGCTTCGGACTGCCGGTGATCGAAGCGATGCGCGCGGGCTGTCCCGTGGCGATCGCCGACCGCGGAGCGCTGCCCGAGGTCGCCGACGGCGCCGCGATCGAGTTCGCTCCAGACGCGCTCGACTCGATGCGAGATGCGATCGAACGAGCGTTCTTCGACGAGCCGCTCAGGCGCTCGCTGATCGCGCGAGGAAGAGACAGAGCCGCGCGGTTTTCGTGGGATCGCTGCGCGGACGAGACGCTCGCGCGATACCGGTCGCTCTGGTGATGGACTCGGCGTTGAACCGACTGCGCGCGAAGGTCGACGGCGTCCGAGCGATGCTGCGCGCGGTCCTGCGCGCCGAGGGCTACGACACGAGCACCGAAGAGGGCCGCGCGATGGAGCGCTATCGCCGCGCGGCGCTCTCGTCGCTCACGAGCGCGCTCTCGCAGGCGCTCATGCTTCTCACGGGGTTCGTCTCGATTCGCCTCACGCTCGGATACTTGGGACGCAAGCAGTACGGGCTCTGGATGGCCGCGAGCGCGCTGCTCACCTGGGCGCAGCTGGCAGACTTTGGCCTGGCAAAAGGCGTTCAGAGTCACCTCGCCGAGGCCTACGCGCGCGACGATCGAGAGGCCGCCAGCCGCTACGTCGCGACGGGCTTCGGCGCGCTGGTCGCGATCGCGTGCGCGCTCGCGCTCGTCGTCGCGCCAGGGCTCTACGTCATCCCGTGGACGCGCGTGCTCAACGTGGACGACCCCGCGCTCGCGGCGCAGACGCGCGTGGTGGTCGGCGCGGTCGTCGCGGTGTTCTTGTGCAACTTTCCGCTCAGCCTCGTGGGGACGATCTACAACGCCCACCAGCGCGCGTACGTCGGCAATCTGTTTCAGGCGTGCGGGCATGTTCTTTCGTTGATCGCGGTGGTGACGATCACGCAGCTTCGACTGCCGATGCCGTGGCTGATCGCGGGGACCGGCGGCGTGCAGGTGACCGTGGCGGCGCTCAGCCTCGCGTGGCTGTTTCGGCTGATGCCGTGGCTTCGCCCGACGCGCGAGCGGGTCTCGAAGTCGACGCTGACCGCGCTCGCGTCGGTCTCGCTGCCGATGCTGTTGTTTCAGCTCGGATCGCTGTTCATCAACGAGGCGCAGTTCGTCATCATCGCGCAGCGCGTGAGGCTCGAGGCGGTCGCGGACTTCACGCTGTTGATGCAGGTGTACGCGATTCCGCTGGGGCTCGTCTCGACGATCGACGGGCCGCTCACCGCGGCGTTTCGCGAGGCGCACGTGCGCGGCGATCGCGGTTGGGTCGAGACGACCTTTCGTCGCATGCTGCGATTGAAAGCCCAGATCGCAGCGCTCTCGATCGTGGGCTACTTCGTCGTCGGAAACCTCTTCGTCCGGCTGCTCAGCGACCGCTCCGTCGAGTTCAGCGCTGCGATCTGGGCGGCGACGGCCGTTCACCTCGTCGTGGCGCTCTGGAACATCTCGTTCACCGACCTCGTGATCGCCACCAACCGACTGTGGCCGCTCGTGTACGGCATCCTCGCCAACGCCCTCGGGACGATCGCGCTCTCGTGGCTGCTCGCCGGCAGGCTCGGCCTGCTCGGGGTGATCGCCGCGATGCCGGTCTTCTCGGTGCTCGTCACCGGCTGGCTCTACCCCTTCACCGTGCGCGACCTGTTCGCGAAGCGCGAGTGACGAGGGACTATACCGCGAGCGTCTGCGCGGTGATCGCCGCGGAATACTCCGCGACCCACGCGCGCGCACGCTCGACGTCCCCCTGCCCTACTGCGAGCACATCGACGTAGTAGATCGACCGTCGTCGCGCCCCGCGCTGCCGTTGGCAGTACTCGATCAGCTGCACGACCGTCGCGCTGCGATCGCTCCACACGAGCGGCTGGCCGAAGTTGTCGAACGCGAAGAACGCGCGATATCCACGCTCATCGAGGGCGTCGAACAGCGCTCGATACTCGCCGAGCTGCGCGTCGCTCGACGGGTCGCACTCGAAGAAGAGCGGCGGAGTCTGCGCGAGCAGCGCGCCCGCCGAGAGGATCACTCCGGGATCGAGGCCGTCCACGTCGCTCTTGATCAACGCGGGGCGCGTCGCGCACTCCGCTTCGAGCAGCGCTTGCTCGAGCGTGACGACAGCGAGCTCTCGCGCCGAGTCGCTCTGGGTCGCGGGCTCGAAGCGGCTCGTGCCGAGCGAGCTTCCGAAGGAGCCTCGCAGGGCGCTCGTGCCGATCGCGCGCGGGATGACCTTCGCGCGGCCGCGAAATCCAGCGGCGCGAGCGTCGGCGACGTTGCCGTGGAGGTAGCGAAGAAAGCGCGGGTCGGGCTCGACGCACACAAAATCGAGCGCTGGGTTGGCCGCGGCCATCGCGACGAAGGTGTCGCCGCAGTTCGCTCCGACGTCGATGACGAGCGCTTCGGCGGGCATCCGCGCCGCGACGAACGGGAGAAACGCGTCGTACGTGGGATAGTCGCGCTGGTAGTCAGCGAGCGCGTGATCCCCTGGCAATCGCAGGGAGAACGCGCCGCGCCGCAAGCGCTGATCTCGCTCGAGGACCCTGTCCGCCGCGCGCTCGAGCCAGTGTCGAATCACGGCCACGGCGGGTACGCGAAGTCGCACGAAGCCGTCAAGTTGGGGCGGTCAACCGGCGCGTGATCTGGTAATCGACGGCCGAGATCGATGACGAGCGGCGCACGAGCGAACGAGAGCACGCGAGCGCGGGTGACGGCGGCGGGGATCGCGGTCGGGCTCTCGCTCGCGACGAGCGCGGCGAACGCGCAGAACTCGACCGAGCACCTGCCCTCGGTGGCGCGAGAGGACGCGCTGCCCGAGTTCAGCGTGTGCACGCCGCGGTCGTTTCGTCGCGCCTCGGAGACCGGCGCGTACGCGGTGGACTACCACCGTCGACGCATCGAGCCCGCGGGGCTGCCGTTGATCACGTCGAGCCCCGACGTGGGCTTCGAGTTCGGCGCGGTGGGCTTCATGTCCTACTTCGCCAACGGCTGTCGTCCGTACTTTTGGAACCAGGCGCTGACGGCCTCGATGGCCATCAAGACCAACTCCACGGGCGTGGACATCTCGCAATACAACGTCCGTTGGCAGATGGATCTGGTGGGGCTCTTTCGCGGACGGCTGCGGCTCAACCCCGCGGTGTTCGTCGATCGAGCGGTGGCGATCCCGTATTTCGGCTTGGGAAACGGCGAGCGCGCGACGGTGCCGGACACGTTCGTCGGCGAGCGCGCGCGGTTCAATCAGTTCGCGAGCACGGACGTGTGGGCGTTTCTCGCGGCGCGATTTCTCGTGAAGCGCCCGTTCAGCATCGGGTTGTCCGTGGCGTATCAGTTCGCGGACACGAGCGCGTACTCAGGGAGCCTGCTCGAGCGCGAAGCGGCCCTGCGCGACCGCAATGGACAGCCGGTGCTGCGCGGGCTGGGGCCCCTGCACATGTGGCGCACGGCGGCGCTCTTCGTGATCGACACGAGGGACAACGAGGTGATGCCGAGGCGCGGGTGGGGCTTCGGGCTGTGGGGGTCGTTCAACCGGGGGTTTCCGCTGTCGAGCGGCGTGGCGTACGCGACGGCGGGGATGAGCGTATCGAGCTACGTGCCCGTGGTGGGGCCGCTGATCTTCGCGTGGAGAGCGGTGGCGGATCTGCAGTTCGGCAACGCGCCGTTCTTCGATCTCGCGCGCGGCGCGACGCCCTACCCGATCGACATGCCGGGCGGCGCTGGCGCGGTGCGCGGCGTCCCGGCGGGGCGCTATCTCGGGCCGATCAAGTTCTTCGGCAACGCGGAGCTGCGCGCGTTTTTCTTCTCGTTCACCGTGCTGCAGCAGCGCTTCACGATCGGCGCCGAGGCCTTCTTCGACGCGGGCCGAGTGTTCAGCGACTACACCTTCACCAACCCCATCGACGGCCCCGCGCCCGGAATCAAATGGGGCACCGGCCTCGGAGCGCTCTTTCGCTGGGGCCAGGCCGCGGTGTTTCGCGTCGAGCTCGCGTACTCGCCCGAGCAGCTGCTGCTCAACCCGAGCTTTCCGTTCGCGCTCTACATCGTCGACGACGTCGCGTTTTGATCACAGTACGCTCGCGGCCACCATGGCAGCCGCGCGCAACCCGCTCGTGTCCGACGCGTTCGTCGACTTTCTCTTGTACGACGTGCTCGACGCAGAATCCCTGACCAAACTCAGCCATTTCAGCGACCACGACCGGGGCACCTTCGACCTGTGGGTGCAGAGCTGCCGGCGCCTCGCGCGAGAGAAGCTCTGGCCTGCGTACCGGCCCATGGACGAGAAGCCAGCGAAGCTCGTCGACGGTCGAATTCAGACCCACGAAATCATGGCCGAGCTCTGGTCCGCGCTCGCCTCGAACGGGACGATCAACGCGACGCGCCCGTACGCGGTGGGAGGGCAACAGCTGCCGCACACCGTGGCCACCGTCGCGAGCATCTACCTCCTCGCGGCCAACGGCGCGGCCACGTCGTTCGCGGGCCTCACGACGGGCGCGGCGCACTTGATCGAAGCGTTCGGCGACGAGCGCGTCCGCGAGCTCTTTCTCAGCTCGCTCTACGACGGCACCTTCAACGGAACGATGGCGCTCACCGAGCCCCACGCTGGCTCTTCGCTCGCCGACCTCACCAGCACCGCCACTCCGAGGGCCGACGGGACGTTCTCGATCAAGGGCTCGAAGATCTTCATCTCGGGCGGGGACAACTCGTTTACGAGCAACACCGTGCACATGGTGCTCGCGCGCATCGACGGCGCTCCGTCGGGAACGCGCGGCGTCTCGCTCTTCGCCGTCCCTCGCCTCCGCCCCGACGGCGCCCCCAACGACGTCACCGTCGCCGGCGCGATCCACAAGATCGGCTGGCGCGGACTGCCGAGCCTCGCGCTCTCGTTCGGCGACGAGGGCGACTGCGTGGGCTGGCTCGTCGGCGCGCCGAATCACGGCCTCAAGTGCATGTTTCAAATGATGAACGAGGCCCGCTTGCTCGTCGGCGCGAGCGGCGCAGCGACGGCGTCCGTGGCCTTCTACGAGAGCCTCGCCTACGCCCGCGAGCGAACGCAGGGCCGCAAGTTCGGCGACAGCAACCCGCTGTCCAAGCAAGTGGCGCTCACCGAGCACCCGGACGTGCGCCGCATGTTGCTCGGGCAAAAGTGCATCTCCGAAGGGGCCATCGCGCTCGTCTCGCTGTGCGCGAAGCACGCGGACGTCGCCGAGCACCACGAGGACGAACGAGCGCGCGAGCGGGCGCAGCTGCTCTTGGATTTGCTCACGCCGATCGCGAAGACGTTTCCCGCGGAGAAGGGCTTCGAGAGCAACGTGATGGCCGTGCAGATCCACGGCGGCTACGGGTATTCGAGCGAGTACCTGCCCGAGTCGTGGATGCGCGATCAGAAGCTCAACTCGATCCACGAAGGGACCACGCAGATCCAGTCGCTGGACCTCTTGGGTCGAAAGGTCATCGCGAAGGGCGGCGAGGCGATCGCGATTTTTCAAGACACCATCAACAGTGATTTGTCAGACGCTTTGAATTCTGGTGTCGCATCATCGCTGGTCGAACCCGTGCGCGAGGCGCTCGGTCGATGGCTTGCGCTCACGCAGTGGCTGGCAGGCAAAGGGATGGCCGGCGACGTGATGGCGATGATGGGCCACGCGACGGACTACATGGAGGCGACGAGCGCGCTCGTGCTCGCGTGGCTGTGGGTGAAGATGGCCGCGGCGACGCGAGGGCGCGAGGGAGAGCTCTTCGAGGGCGTTCGTTCGTGCGCGAAATACTGGGTGTTTCGCGAGCTGCCCAAGCTCGCCACGCTGGCGGCGGTGATCGAGAGCGGCGAGGACAGCTTCACGGCGCTCGACGAGCGCTGGCTGGGATAGTGCCGCCGGTCAGCAAGACGGGCGGCACGAGCACTATCCGCGCGCGCGCTTCTCGCGAGCGGCGAGCTCCATGTCCGAGTCGACCATCCTCTCGACGAGCTCTGTGAAGCTCACCTTCGGCTGCCAGCCGAGGGTCTCTTTCGCTTTGCTCGGGTCGCTGAGCAACAGGTCCACTTCGGAGGGGCGAAGGTACTTCGCGTCGAGCTCGACGAAGTCACGGTAGTCGAGGCCGACGCGACCGAACGCGAGCTCAGCGAATTCGCGGACCGAGTGCGTCTCGCCGGTGCCCACGACGAAGTCGTCCGCCGTGGATTGTTGGAGCATGAGCCACATGGCCTCGACGTAGTCCTGCGCGTGGCCCCAGTCTCGACGCGCGTCGAGGTTGCCGAGGTACACCTTCGATTGCAGGCCGTGTTTGATGCGGCCGACCGCGCGGGTGATCTTTCGCGTGACGAACGTCTCGCCGCGCCGCTCGCTCTCGTGGTTGAAGAGAATGCCGTTGCACGCGAACATCCCGTACGCCTCGCGGTAGTTGACCGTCGCGTAGAACGAGTAGGCTTTTGCCACGGCGTACGGGCTGCGAGGGTGAAACGGAGTGCTCTCGCGCTGCGGGGTCTCGACGACCTTTCCGTAGAGCTCGCTCGAGCTGGCTTGATAGAAGCGGCAGCTGCGGTCGAAGCGGCGCAGGGCTTCGAGCAGGCGAATCGTGCCGAGCGCGGTGACCTCTCCGGTGTACTCGGGGATGTCGAACGAGACGCGCACGTGGCTCTGGGCGCCGAGGTTGTAGACCTCTTCGGGCTGCACTTCAGAGATGATGGCCTGCAGCGACGAGCCGTCGGTGAGGTCGCCGTAGTGCAGGCGCAGCCGCGCGTCGGGCTCGTGCGGGTCTTTGTACACGTGGTCGATGCGCTCGGTGTTGAACGAGCTCGACCGGCGAATGATCCCGTGAACTTCGTAGCCCTTCGCGAGGAGCAGGTCGGCGAGGTACGAGCCGTCTTGGCCGGTGATTCCGGTGATGAGCGCGCGCTTCATCGGGCCTCGCGCCTCTCTGCTTCGCGCTGCGCGATGGCGGCGCGGTTGTCTCGGTACCACTGGATCGTGCGGCGAAGACCCTCTTCGAAGCTGGTCTTCGCGGTGAAGCCGAAGCGCTCTTTGGCGCGCGAGACGTCGAGCTTGCGGCGGGGCTGGCCGTTGGGGCGGCTCGTGTCCCAGTGAACTTCACCGCGAAAATCACAGGCGCGCGCGATGGTGCTCGCGAGGTCCTTCATCGAGATCTCCGCCTCGGTGCCGAGGTTCACGGGATCGGGCGAGTCGTACTTCTCCGCGGCCATCACGAGCCCTTCGGCTGCGTCTTCGACGTAGAGAAACTCGCGCGTCGGAGAGCCGTCGCCCCAGAGCGTGGCGCGCGCGTCGCCGCGGGACTGGGCGTCGACGAACTTGCGGATCATCGCAGGAATCACGTGTGAATCTTCGAGGTCGAAGTTGTCCCGCGGCCCGTAGAGGTTGACCGGAAAGAGCATGACGAAGTTCGAGCCGAACTCTTGTCGGTATGCTTGCGCCATGACGAGCAGGGACTTCTTCGCGATGCCGTAGGGGGCGTTGGTCTCTTCGGGGTAGCCGTTCCACAGGTCGTCTTCGCGAAAGGGGACGGGCGCGAATTTGGGGTACGCGCAGACGGTCCCGGCGATGACGACCTTCTCGGTGCCCGAGCGTCGCGCTTGCTCGAGCACGTTGAGCCCCATGGCCATGTTGTCTCGAAAGAACGTCCCTGGGTGCCGACGATTCGCGCCGATCCCTCCGACGCGCGCCGCGAGATGAATCACCACGTCGGGCCTCGCGTGCTCGAAGAGCCGCTCGGTCGCGCGCTGATCACACAGGTCGAACTCGATCGACCGCGGGACGAACACGCTCTTGGCCCCGCGCTCTTTGAGCCTCTCGACCACAAACGAGCCGAGAAAACCGCTGCCACCTGTGACGACGAACCGCTTGTCGAAGAATCCCTGCGCCATGTCGAGCGCGCGGGAAGCTACCGGTTCTCACCCAAAGCACAACACGTTGTCCGCGCCATGTCTGCGCACGAGGTCGTCCACGTACGCGATCATTGCGTCGCGACGGCGGAGCATCGAAGCGATCTGCGTCGCGGTCAGCACGGGGTGCGCGGGGTCTCCGTCGAGGGCCATTTCAGCGCGCACGCTCGCGTCGGTGAGCGCCCGCGCGCGCTCGATCACCGAGCGCGAGAACTTCTGTGACTGACGGAGGTTGTGCATCGCGCTCGACTGCATGCGATCGCCCCACGGCTCGCTGAATCCCCCGTTGTTATCCAGGTAGATCAAGTGTCCCGTGGAGTCCATGGGCACGTTCGAGCCGCTCCATCGGTCCCAGTTTCCCGTGAGCGTGTCGAACACGAGCAGCGTCGAGATCTCTTCGGCGCGCGCGCGATCGGCGGCCGCGAGTGCGCCGCGCTGACGAAGCCACCCTTGCCAGCGAGAGCGCTCGCGCTCTTGATCGATGCGCGAGTCGCGGATGACGGGGCACCAGTAAATGGCCGCGCCGCGCACGGTTCCGTCGCGCTCGACGACGACGGGGGTCTCTCTGGGCAGCCGCAGCGTGGCGCGCGGGAGCACCCGCGAGCACGCCGGAGGAACGCGGGAGATCCCCAGCATTCGATTGAGTCGAAACGCTGCAATTTCAGAGAGAAACGCGTCTCCGTGCGAGGTGCTCTTGGGCTTGAACGCCATGTCGATGTCGCCCGCGAGGTCGCACGCGTAGTTGACCGAGGTGCTTCCGACGGGGCGACGCGATGCGATGCGTCCGTTGCGAAGGGCGTCGAGGATGACCTCTTCGGCGATGTTGTTGAACATGCGCCCCGAGCGAGGAGCGCTCTGCGCGCGCGCGATGGAGGGCGCTGCGAGCGCTGCGAGCGAGGTGGCGATGAGCGAGCGACGAGAGAGGCTGTTCATGGCGAGAGCTGTCGAGCGGTGGGGAGCGGTGCCCTATACCAGCAGCCGCGGCGGTCCGAAACGCGGCGCTGTGCCCCGCGCGCAACGGCGACGGAGGCGGTGCTTGAACGGTCCGCGCGTTGTCCGCATTCGACCGAAGTTGAACTGCGGCGTACATTGCGCGAACTTCGGTGATGCTTCGTCCGCGCGGTGACGGAACCAAGGGAATGCGCTGGCTCCTCGCGACGGCGCTCGCGCTGATCGCCACGTGGACGAGCGCGTGCGGTCCAGGCGCGGGCTGCCCGCAGGGGCAAGCGCAGCTCTGCGTGAGCCAGGGCGACTGCCGGTGCGGAGCGATTTGCACGAGCAACGCGGACTGCAACGGCCGGGATCTGTGCGTCCCGACGAGCAACCCGAGGATCGGGGGCATTTGCGCGGACCCGGTGTGGGCGTTGCCGAACGCGCCGTGCGTTCCCTGGTGCACGAGCTCGCAGATTTGTGTGCGGTGGGGGTCGATGCCCAACTCGTGTGCAGAGCGGTGCACACAACAGAGCGACTGCGCGAGCCGCTGCTGCATCACGCTGAGCGACGGCGCGACGAAGGTGTGCGCGAGCGAGCGAATCTGCCAGCAGTCCTGCACGACGCCGTGCGCCGCGGATGAGACGTGCGTCGCGTTCGGCTCGCGCCCCGAGTGCGCGAAGAACTGCCGCTTCGACGAGGACTGCCCCTCCACGTCGTGCTGCATCGGCCTCGAAGGAGGAGGCGGCGTGTGCCCCGCGCGCGGCGATTTCTGCCCGCCCGCGCCCCCTCCCGTGTGCCGCGTGTTCGACGCTTGTGTGCAAACGGAGGTCTCGTTGATCCCCGCGAGCGAAGGCGGCTGCGGGACGTTCGGCCAATACGAAGGGATCGTCCGCAACGTGTGCGGAGAGCCTGCGTATTGCCTCGCGTGCTGGTTCGACCCGAGGACCAACGCCTACAGCGATTGCTTGGACCTGGGGCTGGTGCGCAACAACGTGACGGTTCCTGCGGGCCAGGGGCGATGCGCGGACGCCGCGATGATGTCGATGCCGTTTCGCGTTCGCTGCGTGGATCAAAACGGGATCCGCGACGGCGCGAATTGTCTGGGCAACGGGCCGCTGTAACGGCGGCCTCATCCCCGTCCCTTCTCCACGCCTCATGGCGTGGAGAAGGGTGCCTGCGCTGCGTATAGGCGCCGATCGAAGCACACTGAGCGCAATCGAGCAGTGGGCGCAGAGCTTGTTGCAGTCGAGAGAGTCGCCCTCGTCAGAGAATCGCCCTCGTCAGCACCGTGCCCTCGTCAGCACCGTGCCCTCGTCAGCACCGTGCCCTCGTCAGCCCAGTCCTCTCGTCAGCCCAGTCCTCTCGTCAGCCCAGTCCTCTCGTCAGCCCAGTCCTCTCGTCAGCCCAGTCCTCTCGTCAGCCCAGTGCTCTCGACCGTGACGAGTGAGCCCTGATCGGCGCCTATACGCAGCGCAGGCACCCTTCTCCACGCCATGAGGCGTGGAGAAGGGACGGGGATGAGGCCGACGTCCGCCCCTCTCCCGTTCGCAGTTGTTGAACTAGCGAACGCCGCCCCTGTACGATCTGGCTACGCTTGAACGCGCGAGCGTCTCGTAGCGTCGGAGGTGGGTCGGTCTAGACGGACGCCCCTCGCTATTTCTCCCGCTCACAGCCGCGGAACAAACGCGTCCAGCGGCGGCATTCGCTCGGGCGCGCGCGCGGCGCGATCGCGCTGCAGGATCGCGCGTTGCGCTCCTTCGTCCTCGGGCCACGGCTCGTCGTCGCGCTCGATGCTCAGCCACGCGCGCGCTCCGAAATGCGACTCGAGCTTCTCGATCGCCGATGGCTGCGCAGAACGAAGCTGCAATCGCAGCACGGCGACGTGCTCCATCGCGCACAGCGCGTCGGCCAGCGCGTGGTCCAACGCGAGCCCCGTGAGCGTGAGCCACGAGACCGAGCGCGCCATCGGAGCGGCGAGCGCGCGGACGATCACCGACGAGTCGACCTCGGGCACTGCGAGCGCGAGCGTCTCGAGCGCGGGGCCGTCGCATTGGCCCAAGAGCGAGAGCGCGGCGAGGTCAGCGGTCGCCGAGAGCGAGCGCAGGTGCCGCGTCGAGGGCGCGTCGGCCAAGACCGTCAGCGTGTCCGCGTCGAGCTGCGGGACGAACAGCTGCGAGAGCGACCAGTTCGGCGCGCGACGCAGCGCCCGCGTAAACGCCTCGTCGAAGCCCTCGGCCTGGTTGAACGAGAGGTTCAACGCGCGCAGGGGCCGGTCGATCAGCGCGTCGAACCAGCGATCGAACAGGTCGTCCGCGACGCGTTCGTTGAAGCGGTACGAGTTGAAGTACCCCTCGAACGACCGCAATCCGCGCGGCAAACGCTCGACCAACGCAGGCACCGAGTCGGTGTCCCCCGAGCACGAGAGCGACGTCAGCTCGCTGAACCAAGGGTAGCCCCACCAGCGCGCGAGCTCGTCGCTCGCGTACGAGTACGGCGCGGTAAACGACCGCAACGCGCTCCATCCCGAGGCGTCGACCTCGCCCTCTGAGAACCACTCGCCAGGGTCATCGGGAAACGTGTCGAACGACGGCATCGCCAGCGTCTCGAGCCGCTCGAGCAGCGAGAGGCGCTCGATTCGCCGCCGTCCCTCTGCGTTCATTTGAAATCGTGTGCCGTAGAGCGCGCGCAGGTTCGACAGCTTCGGCGACTCGAGGATCGCGAGCAGCTCTTGCCTGGGCTCGTGGTGCGGGCCCTGATGGTGAAAGCGCAGCGTCTCGACGTGCTTCCACTCGTCGCAGCGCGCGACGGCCTCGATGATCGAGCGCTCTGGGCGATAGAGCCCCGTGAGGCGCACGTCGCGAACGGGCTCGAGCGCGAAGAGCTGTTTTCTCCAAGGAAGAAACGTTCGCGCGTGGATGTGCGCATACTCAGCGAAGCCACGGCGGTACGAGATCTTTCGCAGCCCCGGGTGCGCGCTCGCCCACTGCGCGGACCACTGACGCAGCAATCGCAGCTCTCGCGCGGCGAGCTCGTGCTGCGCAGGGTCGTGTGAAGACAGCCGCGCTCGCTCGAGCTGGACGCGAATGAACTCAGCGCGCGCCACGCTCGCTGGGTCTCCCTGTTGCTCGAACCACTTCGCCGCATCGAGCCTCGGTCCATCGGCCGCGGGCGATCGACGAATCGCCTCGATGAGCTCGCGGCGCGCTCTGTTCACGGGTTGCACGGTGGTAGTCTCGCACGAGTTCGATGACCGCTCGCGCTCTCACACTGCTCGTCGTCGCGGCTTGCGCTGCGGCGTGCGACGGACCGACGCCGCACACAACGACGACCGACACTTCGTCAGTGAATTCTCAGTCGAGCGGAGGATCGAGCGCGACGCCCATCGGGCCCTCGTCCTGCGCCTCAGGCGAAGTGCTCGTGATCGTCAACGCCAGCGGCGGAACACCGGGCGCAGCCAGCGCCCCGCCTCGCGCCGAGTGCATGAGCGAAGCGAACTACCAACAGAGCTACGGGCGGTCGGAGCACTGTCGTCGCGACGGAGCGCGCGCCGATTGCGAAGCGCACTACCCCTCTGCTGCTCGCTGAAATCGTTCGCGCGCTGCGCTCGCGACGAGCTCAGCCCGACCGGCCCGTCGCGCCTGGACGAGCAGTGCTGCCCTGCCCTTCGTCGCGGACGAGCTGCATGCTCACCATTCGAACGCGGTAGCGAATGCGCATTCCGTTGGCCGTCTCGGGGGCGACGCGCCAGCCGAGGTTGGGGTCGCTTCCGCCCGTGAGACCACGAGCCAACAAGTTGCTGTCGGCGACGGCCTCGCTCACTTCGATGGACCAGCGCGAGCGACGACGCGCAGCTGTCTCCCAGTGATCCGCGCCCGAGACCGCTTCGCGAATCGCGCGCTCGGCGACACGGTCGAACTCTTGCGAGCGCGACGAGGTCGCGACGCGCGTCCCCAAGATCGTGCCTTGTGCGTCTTGATCGACTTCGATCTCCGCTCGCACCATTCGATACGGAGCCTGCGGAATCGTCACCGTCCCCGCGCCGCTCATCGAGTACCCGCGGCCGATCGACGTGTCATCGATGGCGCGCTCTCCTGCAGGGACCTCTCGCGTCGCCGTCGGCGTCACGAGCGTCCCTCGCTGCACGATCGCGGCGATCGTCGGGATCTGTCGCACCGGCTGAAAGTCTTCGATCATCCGCGTCGAGACCTGCCGCGAGTATCGGCTGGTCCCTGCGGGCGTCGGGCGCTGCTGCGATTCGAGCCCCGCTGTGATCGGCGCGCTCGCGACGAGCCTCGCGCACTCTTCGGGCGTGCCCGTGCAACGACGGGACGGCCCGAACATGGCAGCGCTGCGAGCCTCTGCGCGCTGCGCGGCGGTGCGCCCTGTGGGCATCGCGAGCCCGACGGTGTTCGCCACCTGCGCCATCGATCCGTTGCCGAACGCCGGGGCGCCGCCCGTGGCGCCGACGGCGGTGAGCAGGTTCATCCCGCTGATGGGGCCTGCGGTGCCCGTCCCGGTCTGCGTGGGGTTGGGGTTCGGATCGGGATTTTGCTGGGTGTTCGGGTTCGGATCGGCCGTGCCCGTGTTGCTCGGGTTGGGCTCGACCGTGGGGTTCGTCTGCGGATCGCGGATCACTCGCGCGTTGGGCTGCGGGCGCTCGATCTGCTGCGGCTGTTGCTCGGGCTGCGCCGCGGGCTGCGGCTCGGGCTGCGGTTGTTGCTCGGGCTGCCGCTCGGGAGCGGTGAACTCCATCTCGACCACTTGTCGCGGCCGCGCGGAGAAATCCAACGGTGCCTGCTTCGACGCGACGAACACACCCGCGCCGGCGAGGACCGCGTGCGCGATCACCGAGCCGACGACGTAGTTGCTCAATCGGTTGCGAGGGCGGGTGGAGGACATGTTCGAAGGGGACCGTTCACGGGGGAGAGTGCCCCGATGTGGGCGTTCGTTCAACTCTTGCGGCGACTGTGACGACGATGGAGGCGTCAGAGTGCGACCCGGGGCGCGGCGAGATTCTTGGTGGACGAGCGCGCGTCCGCTGCTACACGGGCGCGAGGCAGACGGAATTCAACCCGTGAAGAGCGATGTTTGTTCCGAGGCGCTTGCAGAGGCGCGAGGGTTCGCGCGATGACGGTGCTCGGTAGGAGCAGCGACGCTGTGCGGACGTTGTACGTTGACTCATTTGCGCTCGTGACGTGGGACGACCGCGCGAACGTCGTGCGGTGGACGCGCACGCCCGCGCCGTTTTCTTCGGGCAAAGCGTCGATCGACTCGCACGTGGCCTTGCGCACCGCGATGCAGCCCGCGATCGCAGCGGGGGCGGCGCTCTTGTTCGACGTGCGAATGTCCCCGCTGCGCAACGACCCCGAGTTCGACGAGATCGGAAAGCAATACGTCGATCCGCTCATCGCCCAATTCGACAAGGTCGCGGTGCTCGTCGCGACGGCGATGGGCAAGCTCCAGCTCAGCCGGCTCAAGCGCGAACGACTGCTGAAAATCGAGGTCTTCGACGACGAGGCCCTGGCGCTCGCGCACGTCGGAGCGTGAGCGAAAGCGCCGCGCAGACTCTTCGCGCACCGGCATTTGGGCGGCGCGCGCCGCACGGCCGGGGGCGCACGATGATTGAACGGCCGCCACGCTTTGGGGTAAGCAGGCATCCGAGTGATTGACGAAGAGGCAAAGCGCCCCTCCATCACTCAGCACAACTTTGAGCAGAGAGTGTGATCGATGGCCGCCAAAGTGTCCGTGAAGAGCAAGAATGGAAAGGTCCGTAGAGCCGTTGTGGTCGGCGGCGGACTCGCAGGCTTGATGACGGTGATCAAGCTCTGTGAAGCGGGGATTCCCGTGGATCTCATCTCGCTCGTGCCCGTGAAGCGCTCGCACTCGGTGTGCGCGCAGGGTGGCATCAACGCCTCGGTGAACCTCAAGGGAGAGGGAGATTCGCCGGCGATTCACATGGAAGAGACCGTGCTCGGCGGAGACTTCCTCGCGAACCAGCCGCCCGTGAAGGGCATGGCCGAGGCCGCGCCGGGGATCGTGTTCATGCTCGATCGCATGGGCGTTCCGTTCAACCGTACGCCTGAAGGAAACCTGGACTTTCGTCGCTTCGGCGGGACGCTCTTTCACCGCACGGCGTTCTCGGGAGCGACCACGGGACAGCAGCTTCTGTACGCGCTCGACGAGCAGGTTCGCCGCTACGAGACGCTGGATGTGACCGACGATCGCGGCGTGACCATCCCCGGCGAGAAGATGGTCCGCAAGTTCGAGTTCTGGGACGTCTGTGACCTGGTCATCGACGACAACGGGATCGTTCGCGGTGTCGTCGCGCAGGACCTGAAGACCTCGGAGATCCGCGCGTTCGTCGGCGACGCCGTGTGCCTCGCCACCGGCGGCGTCGGAATGATCTACGGCAAGAGCACCAACTCCGTGATCAACACGGGCAGCGCCGCTGCGGTCGCCTACCGTCGCGGAGCGATCTACGCCAACGGCGAGTTCATCCAAGTGCACCCGACGGCGATCCCGGGCGCGGACAAGCTGCGCTTGATCTCCGAGAGCGTGCGCGGCGAGGGCGGCCGCGTGTGGGTTCCGCGCGATCAAAACGACAAGCGCAAGGGCAAGGATATCCCCGAGAAAGAGCGCTACTACTTCTTGGAAGAGCGCTATCCGGCGTACAAGAACCTCGTTCCGCGAGACATCGCTTCGCGAGAGATCTTCAAGACCGTCGTGCACGAGGGCTATCACACGCGCCCCGGCGTTCGCGCGGCCTTCTTGGACGTCACGCACCTCGCGGGCACGCCCGCTGCGAAGCAAGCGCTCCGCAACAAGCTCGAAGGCGTGCTCGAGATCTACGAGAAGTTCGCCGGTGAAGATCCGTACGAGAACCCCATGGAGATCTTCCCTGCGGTCCACTACTCGATGGGTGGACTCTGGGTGGACTTCGAAGCGGACGCGCGCGGCTCGCTCAAGATCGGCTCGCCCAAGAACGCGATGACGAACCTCCCCGGTTTGTTCGCGACGGGCGAAGCGGACTACCAGTACCACGGCGCCAATCGCCTCGGCGCCAACTCGCTGCTGTCCTGCATCTACGGCGGAATGGTCACGGGCCCCGCGATGTCGAGCTGGCGCGAAGGCGCGCACGGATCGGCGTTCGACATGGACGCGAGCGTCTTCGAGAAGGCCGAGAAGCGCGCGCGCGAAGAGTTCGAAGGGTTCTTCAAGCGCACCGGCGGCCAGTACACGGAGAACGTGTTCAAGCTGCACGACGACCTCGCCGAAGAGATGCTCGTGAAGGTCACGGTCGAGCGAAAGAACAACGAGCTCGATGGTGTCATCGCGAAGATCGCCGAGTTCAACGAGCGCTTCGACAAGTGCGCGGTGCTGGACACGACGCCCACGGGCAAGATGAACCAGCCGGCTGTGTTCTTGCGGCACATGCGCGGGATGCTCGACCTGGCCGAGGTGATCGTCCGCGGCGCGCGCGCTCGCGACGAGAACCGCGGCGCGCACTACAAGCCCATCTTCGACCCCGATCGCAAAGAAGCGAAGGAGTACGGCGAAGGCGGCGGCGCGGGCGCAGGCAAGGGACGCGACGACGAGAACTGGCTCAAGACCACGATCGCGCGCTGGAGCAAGGACGGCCCGAAGTTCGACTACGAGAAGGTCGACATCAGCCTCGTGAAGCCGCGCGCGCGTGTGTACAAGCAGGCGAGCATGGACGCGGCGAAGGGGACGATCGGCGCCACGACCGAAGCGAAGAAGCCCGAGGCGAGCACCTGAGCGCGAGCTCGGTGCCTGTGAGCGAAGAGAAGGACCAACAGCAATGGCTCAAGAGACGGTCACCCTCAAGATCAAGCGCGGCTCGGGAACGGGCGAGAGCACGTGGGAAGAGTTCAGCGTTCCGCTCAGCCCCAACGCCAACGTGATCTCTTGTTTGATGGAGATTCGTAAGAACCCCGTCACCAAGGGCGGTCAGGCCACCACGCCCGTGCAGTGGGACTCGTGCTGCCTCGAAGAGGTGTGCGGCGCGTGCACGATGGTCGTCAACGGCCGCGCGCGACAGGCGTGCAGCACGATGATCAACGGCCCGCACGGCATCGCCAAGCCCGGCGAGACGATCACCATCGAGCCCATGACGAAGTTTCCTCGCGTGAGGGACCTCGTCGTCGATCGCAGCAAGATGTTCGAAGCCCTCAAGCGCGTGAAGGCGTGGATCCAGATCGACGGGTCGCACGAGCTCGGCGCCGGCCCCAAGGTCGCCCCCAAGGACCAAGAGATCATGTACCCGCTCTCGCGCTGCATGACCTGCGGCTGCTGCGTCGAGAGCTGCCCGAACTACAACGATCACTCGCCGTTCATCGGCCCGTTCGCGATCTCGCTCGTGCGCATGTACAACATGCACCCGTCGGGGAAGATGCACGCTGGCGAGCGCTTGGACTCGATCATGTCCGAGGGCGGCATCGCGGATTGCGGCAAGGCGCAGAACTGCGTGAAGGTCTGCCCGAAGGCGATTCCGCTCACCGAGTCGATCGCGGTCATGGGCCGCGAGACGCTCAAGCGCGCGCTGTTCGGCTGGCTCTTGAAGTGAGCGCCTCGCGCGGGGGGATCGCGCCGCGCGCAAACCGTTGAATGATGGGGCGGGTATTCAACGGCGCGCTTCGAGCTCGGCGAGCGTTTGATCGAGCGCCGCGCGCTGCTCGGCGGTGATCGACGGTGCAAAATCCCGGGCGAACTGCCGTCGTAGCTCGTTGAGCTTGGGACGCGAGAGGGCGATGGCCTCGCGGTACTGCGGAGCTTGAGCCACGAGCAGGGCCCGCGCCTGTACGCGCTGCGCGCGTGTGAGCGAGAGGCGCTCGTCGAGCCCGCGAAGAAAGAGCTCGGTGCGCACGGACGAAGGGTCGCTCGCGAGGTGCTCGCGCACCCAGCGCTGCTGCGCGGCGCGGACGAGGGCGCCGCCGGTGATCGCTCCGCACGCGAAGATGAGCACGCCCGCGAGCGCTGAAGAGACGCGGGTCTTGGTCAGAGACTCCATGAGACCTCCGTGACGGACATGGCGCTCAGGCGCTGCTCGCGGCGCGCGAGGCCCACGCACGCGAAGGCGACGAGGGCGGCTGCAGCGCACAGCCACCACAAGCTGCGCGAGCGAACGCGGATCGAGAACGCGGTTTCTCCCTGGCGAACCGCGGCCGTCGCGATCGCCCGGGCGAGCTCGCTCGTCGGTGAAGAGTCGCTCTGCGCGTCGAGCGCGCTGCGAACGGCGTCGCGGATCGAGTCATCGTTCATCGAGCGAACCTCCGTCGAAGCGAGGCCCACGCGCGCAGGACGCGCTGCTCGATCGCGCCATCGGTGCACTCGAGCGCGGCGGCCGCTTCGCGAATCGAGAGCCCTTCGAGCTCGCGCAGCACCCACGCGGCGCGCTGCTCGGCAGAGAACTCTCGCACCGCGGCGAGCGCGCGCCGGGCGTCGATGGTCTCGTCGGCGGTGGGCGGCGTCGAGAGGCTGTCGGGGTCGGACTCGGGAGCGATGCGATTCGACCTGCGATTTCTCTGGCGGATCGCGTCGATCGCCGCGCGCACGACGATGCGGTCGAGCCACGATTGCATCTGCGCGGGGCCTCCCTGAAAGCGCTGCTCGCGAAGGGCGACGAAGGCGCGGGTGTAGGACTCTTGCACGACGTCGTCGGCGTCGGCCTCGTGCGCGCACACGCGGCGGGCGATGCGCCGCGAACGCTCGATGGTCTCGTGCACGATGCGCGCAAACGCCTGCGCGTCTCCCTCGATCGCTCGTTGTACATCGTGGCTCTCCAACGCTTCTCCGACGGCGCGTTCGCGCAGCGCGCGCCACGCTCGATGAGTGAACGCCACGATGCGCGATTCTCCTACGACGCGCGCGTACGATTTTTCAGAGTAGGAGCGGCAGAGCGCCGGGCGTTGACCGAAGCGATGCAACGAAGAGTGAATCGTGGAACGCTCGCCGTAGTTTTCGCGGCGAGCGCAGCGTGCGGATCGCCCACCCCCGCGCCGGACGCGAGCGGGCAGGACGGCTCGACGAGCGACAGCGCGACGGAGGACAGCGCGGACGCTCGCGCAGACAGCGGGATGGACGCGACGACGGAGGACGCCAGCGCGGACAGCAGTAGCGATGCGCGCGTCGACTCGGGGCCGCCTCGACTCGTGGGGCGAACGACGATCACGCAGCGCACCGACTCGTGCGTGACGGCCCCGACGGACTTCGGAACGTACGGCTCCGTCACGCAGTACGACCGCTACGAAATCGACAACCCCGCGTGGATCGGTGGAACGATGCCGGTCCCCGTTGAAGTGCTCGTTCCCGTCGGCGGCGCAGCGACGCACCCGGTGCTGTTCTACTCGCACGCGTTCGGCGGCAGCGATTGGACGCGCGTGCGTTCGTGGCTCGAAATGCTGGTCAGCAACGACTACGTCGTCGTGTTCACGCCGTACGCGACGACCAACGCGACGGTGTGCCAGCGATACGACACGCTGTGGACGGGGCACTCGCTCGCGGTCGACACGCTCGCTGCCACCGCGGCGATGGACACGACGCGCGTCGGATTCATCGGCCACTCGTTTGGTGCAGGCGCGACGCCGTGGCTCGCGACCGAAGCCGTGAGCGCGCGTCGCTGGGGATCCAGCGGGATCTTCTTGATGCCCAACGCGCCTTGGTACTCGTATCGCATGGACGCCGCTCGATGGGCGACGCTCCCTGCGAGCGCGCGGCTGCACGTGATGGTGTTTGCCGACGACACGACCAACGATCATCGCATCGCGATCGACGATCAGTGGACGCCGTTTCCACGGGCCAAACAGTGGGTCGAGCTCGTGTCGGCGCGCAACGGGACGTGCACGCTCACGGCGGATCACGTCGTTCCGGCTACGGACTCGACGCTGATGGACAACGTGCGGCTGGACGCGCTTGATTTCTGGGGCGTGTGGCGACACTCGCACGCGCTCGCGGAGTGCGTGTTGCGAGGCCGAACACAAGCGTGCTCGGTGATCGACGGGAGCAATCCCGCAGCGCAAACCACCATGGGCAGCTGGCGATCGGACTCGACCGCTGTCGCTCCAGCGCAGCGCAGCGACATGCCCGTGCCGGCGATGCCGCCGAGCGCGTACATGTTTCCCGTCGCGCGAAGGACGCTCTTTCCGTGCGACGGACGCGGCGGTTGATCAGCGCGACTTGCTCGCGACGAGCTCTTCAGTGAGCTTCCACAGTCGCTCTTGCGCTTGCTCGTCGAGGGCGTCTTTGGCTGCGGTCTTCTGCCGGGATTTCTCGAAGTACTTGCCCGTGACCTTGCCGCCCTCCTCCGAGGTGGCGACGTGCAGCGAGCACTCGGCGCCCTGCGCGGGCGTCAGCAAGAACCAGTGAAAGATCTTCACCAAGAACTTGGGGTAGTCCCGCGCGAGCTCGGTCGCGACGACGCCGGGATGCACGGAGTTCACGGTGATTCCGTCCTTCTCGACTCTGCGCGCGAGGGCGTTGGCGAAGAGCACGTTGGCGAGCTTCGACTGGTTGTACGCCGCGGTCGCGCCGTACTTTCGCCGCTCGAAATGCAGGTCGTCCCACACCATCTTGCCCTGGTAGTGCAGCTTCGACGAGAGCACCACCACGCGCGCGGGGGCGCTCTTCTTCAAGATCGGGAGCAGCTCGTTGGTGAGCACGAAGGTCCCGATGTGGTTTGTCCCGAAGGTGGTCTCGAAGCCGTCCTTCGTCGTGGACTTCGTCGTGGGCCAGATTCCCGCGTTGTTCACGAGCACGTCCAAGCGCGGGTACTTCTCCTGAAACTCTTTGGCGAACGCTCGGACCGACGCGAGGTCGCCGAGGTCGAGCTTCATCACGACGACGTCGCTGCGGCCCGTGCTCGCGGCGATGTCCGCGCGCGCGGCCTCTCCCTTCGCTGTGTCGCGAGCAGCGAGGATCACCGTGGCGCCCTGCTGCGCGAGCCCGCGAGCGGTCTCTTTGCCGATCCCGGTGTTGCTTCCTGTGACGATACAGACCTTGCCTTCGAGGTTTGCCATGGGCGATCGGGCATAACGCCGAGCGCCGCAAACAGTGTGAAGAACGGCAAAGACTTGGTTGAGTAGCCTCTCTTGAAAAGAGGTGCGCGGCTTCAGCGCGCGAGCGCGGCGGCGATCTCTTCTGGCGAGCGACGGACGAGGTCGATCAGCGCGAGCGCTCTTCCGGCGCGGACCTCGGCGACGATGACCGCGCGTTGCGCATCGGTGAGCGGCCCTCCGACGCGCGCCTCGAGCGAGGCGACGATGAGCGAGAGCTGCCCTTCTTCGCGCCCCTCTTCGCGCCCTTCTTCGCGCCCTTCTTCGCGCCCTTCTTCGCGGCCCTTCTCGATCCCCTTCTCGATGCCCTTCTCGATGCCCTCCGCTCGCACTTCGTCGATGGTCTTGTAGCCCGCGCGCAAGAGCAGGTTTCGCATCGAGACGTCGAGGGCGACGCGGCGGTCCCACAGGGCGGAAGCGGGGAGTTTCTCCTGCAAAATTCCTGGCGCTTCGAGGAGATCATCGCCGGTGTACGTCGCGACCGACTCGGGTGACGAGTAGACCTCGACGCGACGAAGGCCGACGAGGCGCACGACCCAGACGAACTTCGAGCCCGCGCCGAAATACTCCTCGATCTTCGTCTGCAGGTCGCTCTCGCGCGTCCCTTCGTCTGCGTATTCGACGGCGAGCGGCGGCGCGCCGCGAGCCCATCCGCCCTTGTCCGCAGGAACCCCGCCGACGCTCACGTCCGGCGCACGCACCGTGTCCTCAGCGAGCTTGTGTCCGACGTCCACGCCGAGCTCGATCACCATCGGGTCCGTCGCCAGCGGAAGGGCGCCGGTGACGTTGGCGTTTCCGTGGCGAGTGCCCGCGGGGGAGAGCTGCACGGGGTGGCCGCGCGAGATCTCGTAGTACCCGCCAGGCTCGAGCCCGTCCGCTCGAAAGGGCCCCTGCTCTCGCTCTCGCTTCGAGTCGCGCGTGCTCATCGACGTCGATGCTAGCAGCGCCGCGGCCCGAATCGAACCATCGCAGCCGCCCTTCAACGCACGCGTGCGATCGCCTGCCCGGTGAGCCAGCTGACCGAGAGCCACTCGATCGACCAGCGCAATCGCTGGCTCACCTCGACGATCGCGCGATGCTCTTGCTGCTCCCAGTCTTCGTTGCCGACGAGCTCGTCGAACACGATCACGCTGCCCGCGCCGAGCGCCGGCGCCAGCGCGTCGAGCACGAAGATCGCGCTCGAATACAGATCGCTGTCGATGTGCAAAAGCTTCGCGCCTCGCGAGAGGCCCTCGGCGAACCGCGGGAGCGTGTCCTCGAACCACCCGACGTGCAGCGTCACATTTGCAGGCAATTCAGGGGTCGTTCGCTCCATCGAGAAGAGCCCTGTGGGCTTCGCCGCGAACGACTCGGGGAGCCCTTCGAAGCTGTCGAACCCGTGCACCGTCGCGCACACTTCGGCGAGGGCGCGCGTGCTGGTTCCGAAGCGCACGCCGAACTCGAGCGCCTCGGCGGCGTCGATGCTCTGCGCGGCGAGCACGAGGCCGTCGCGCTTGTTGGCGAGGGCACGGCTGCCCTCGTGGGCCACGCGCGCGACGCACCAGTGCAGCAGCCGCTGCCACGGAGCGCTGAGCGCGTCGAGCGCGGCCTCGTGCGGAGCGCCGTTCGCCAGCGAAATCGCCGCGAGCGCGAGGGCGGCGTGCGGGTTGGTCGGGTCGAGCTCGAAGGCGGTGCGCGCGGCCTCCGAGCAGCGCGCGTCGTCGAGCGAGAACCGAGCGCGGTGCAGCTCGAGCCACGCCGAGGGATCACTGGGCGCGCGTCGAGCGGCCTCGGTCGCCGCGTCGATCGCGTCTCGGGCGCGGCCACTCTCGGAGCAAGCGCGCGCGCGCTGGAGCCACGCGCCGATGAGCGACGGGTCGAGCGCGAGCGCCGCGTCGAGCGCAGCGATTCCCGCGTCGAACAGGCCGATCGAGCACAGGCCGATCCCGACGTCGCGAAGGGCGCGGGCGTTGCCGAGAGCGAGCGCGCGAGCGCGGACGAAGGCTGCGGCGGCGTCGCGCGCGCGGCCGCGTTGAACGTGCACGGCGGCGAGGTTGAGCCACGCGTCCAGCCGATCGGGCTCGCGGTCGAGCGCGAGGAGATAGCCGGCCGTGGCCTCGGCGAAGGCGCCCTTTTTGTGCGCGTTGAGGGCGGACTTCAACGGCTCGGCGGTGGGGCGGTCGTCGTAGCGAGTGGGGCGCTTCTTCGCTCCGCCTGCGCGGGTGCGGCGCGGCGCGCTCATCGCGGACGCGTCGCGATCAACGCGCGAACGGCCTCGCGAACGCCCTCGTCGATCGGGTGAAACCGCTCGGGCTGCGCTCGAAAGCAGACGTACATCGAGAGGTCCGAGTTGGGGATCGTGACGTCCTCGTCCTCGACGAGCGCGACCGGCGCGCCTTCGCGCACGGTGACCGCGCGCGGAGCGCCGTCGACCCACAGCCACCACGTCGCGATGGACGTGTTGCGCTGAAAGGCGAGCTCGCCGCGCACGAGCGAAGCGCGAAGGGCGTCGAGCTTGTCTTCGATCGCGCAGAGCGCGTCGAACGTCGGGAGATCGAGCGGCGCGCACCGCAGCGCTTCGTCCGCGATCAACGCGAGCGCGACGTTGCGACGCAGCTCGTGCGCGTCGAGCTGCTGCGCCACCAGCGTTCGGTTGAGCTCGAAGAACACGAGCCCCGGAGCATGGCGGCCCGCTTTGGACGGAGAGATTCCCTGGGACGCGACGATCGCGAGCCGCGGGTCCGAGGCGAGCTCGCGCAAGAGCTCGTCGCGTCGCTCGCAGTGGCGTCGCGCGCGGGCCAGCAGCACGGGCGCCGGCTCGAGCAGCGCGCTCTGCGCGATACAAAGGCCCTTCAAGCTCGCGTCCGACGCGGGGTCGAGCCGCTCGACAGCGACGAACTTCGCGAGCTTCGAGGTGACGCGATACGCCTCTCCGTCGGCGCCGAAGATCGCGCTGTGCAGCTCGCGGTCGACGCCGGCGAACCACGGAGAGATCGAGCGCCGTCCCTCGCGCACCAGCGAGAGCGCTTCGGCTGCGTCGATCACGGGCGTCTCGTGTTCGTTGAGCGGACGCACGCGCTCGGGACAGCGGCGGGCGAAGTCGCGGAGCAGCTCGCGAAGCTCGGCCGCGGCGAAGGTCTTGCGATCGGTCGAGCCGTAGCGACCGTGGCCCGCTTCGAAGGCCGACCACTCGTCAGCGCGCTCGTAGGAGCCGCCGCCCAACGTTCGCAGCGTGCTCTGGTGCACGTCGCAGTACGGGATCGAGGTCTCGGGGATGCGCAGCGTCACGCCGTGGTCGAGCCAGGTGATCCAGTGTTGGACCTTCGCGTCGTCGCTCGATGGCTCGGTCATCAGAGGGACGAGAGCATACCGCGGTCGACGCGGGCGGCGCGTGGTAGCGTCGAGCGCACGATGGCCGAGCATCCTGAGCGCGAGCACACCGGCGCGGACCTGCGCGACGCGAGGTACGAGGACTGCGACCTGCGAGGCGCCGCGCTGATCGATTGTTCTCTGGAGAAATCCACGCTTCGCGACGTTTCGCTCAAGGGCGCATCGCTCGACGACGTGTCGTTTTCAGGGGCGACGATCAAGAACGCGAGCTTCGAGAAGAGCGCGATCGACGACGCGAGCTTCGGGCATAGCTCGATCAAGAACACGACCTTCGAGAGGGCGACGCTCGAGGACGTCGCGCTGCGCGGCGCGAGCGTTCGCAACGCCGACTGCGCGGGGCTCACGGTGAGCGACGCGAACTTCGAGGGCGCGAAGCTCACCGACGTCTCGCTGAAGGACGTCGTGATCGAAGAGGCGGACGTCACCGGGCTCGTGATCAACGGCGTTCGCATCGACGAGCTGCTGCGGGCCGCGAAGAAGGAGTAGCGCCGTGACGACCGAGGATCAGCGGCTCGCCCTCGCCAATTTGTACGCGCTCTCGCGGGCGACGCTGCGGCGCAAGGACGCGCCGGCGCAGCGGCAGTACCTCGAAGCGCTCGCGGACATGAGCCCCGACCCGCCCGACGCCGAGCCCGACCCGCGCGACGACAGCGTGCTGCTCGCAGACTTCAGCGAAGACGCAGGAGTGCTGCGTCGGATGGGCGCTCAAGTGCGCGGCGTCCTGCTCGGCGCCGGAGCGCACTCGGACACGGTGCTTCGCGAGGTGGTCTCGCTCGTGCGCGCGCTGGACGGCGCGAGCGCGTGGGGCGAGAAGAAGTGGACCACGCGCCTCGAACCCGCGCTCGCTGCGACGCGCGCGGACATCGAGCGCGACGTGGTGTTCGTTCGTCCGGTGCGAGCGCCGATCACCGAGGATCCGCTGGCGTACGTGCGGCGATGGGGCGGCGTTCGATCGCTCGAGCTCAACGCGTTTGCCGCGGCGTTCACCCGAGACGGGACGCACAAGCCCGCGGTCAAAGCCACCTCGCAGGGCCGAGACGCGGCGGCGTTTCGCTTCGCGTTGGCCGTGAGCAACGCGGCCCTCTCGCTTGCGAGAGAGAGCGACGGCGAGAGCGACGAGGTGCGCTCGCTCAAAGAAGACATCGACCGAGTCGAGTCGGCGATGGTGGTGCTGCTGGCGAACCTCGTCGCGTCTGGCCGATGAGCGCAGAGAACGAGCGGCAGCGCGCGGCGCACATCGAGTCGTGCCGATCGCGCTTCGCGCGAGCGCAGAGCGAGCACGAGCGCGCGGCGAGCGTGCTCGAAGAGATGGACGTGCTGCTCGAGGACGCGTGGGCGCGGGCGGTGGCCAACAGCGCTCTGTCTCCCGCGGTGCTCGGGGCGATGGTGCGCGCTGAGCGGCTCGCGTTCGAGCACCTGCGCGACGCGCTCGCGGTCGACCCGCGATGGGACAACGGCGCGCGGGCGCTGATCGACTCGCTCACGGACGCGCAAGTGGCAGAGCTCGACGCGCAGATCGGCCCGAGCGAGCGGCAGCGGGTGAGGACGGCGATGGCGTGGAGCGAGCGCGTTCCGCCGGCGCCGCCGGACTACACCGAGTCGCTGCCGGGAGGATGGAGCGCGATCGAAGTGATGTTCGCGCGCGAGCCGCTCGCGGACGCTGCGCTCGCGGTGCTCGACAGCGCGCTCGCCAACGAAGAGCCCACGGCGCTCGACCTGAGCGAGCAGCTCTCGATGCTGTGCGCGCTGCGCGCGAAGGACGCGCGGCCCGCGATCCTCGAGGACGTGATCGAGCGCTTCGAGCGCACGATCGAGACGCAGCCCGACGAAGCGCAGCGCGCGATGGACTTGAGCGCGAGCGCGGCGCAGCTCGCGCGGGCGTACCTCACGATGGGCGAAATCGCCCGCGCGTACGCGGTGATCGACCGGCTGCGAGCGCTCGACGAGTCGCTGCGCGAGGCCGAGTTCGACGTCGATCTCGAGGGGATCGAGCGCTGGGTTTGGCGCGAGTTTCTCGGGAGAGTCACGCCCGAGCAGCGCTTGGAGATCGAGCGGCGGATGCGGCGAACGCTGACGCGAGAGCACCCGCTGGACGAGTGGTTCTTTCTGCGAAAGCACTGCGCGTTCGTCGACGACGAGCTCGACGGGAGCGTCGACGCGGCGCTGGATCGAGCGCTGAGCGACGGGCAAACCAAGGAGCAGCTCGAGCTCGCGCTCGGAACGATCGCCTTCAACGCGGCGCTGTTGCCAACGGAGCGGCTCGACGCCCTCGCAGAGCTCGCCGCCAAGCGCGAGCCGAGGCCGACGCCCGAGGGCGTGTACGCGAGGCTGCACTGCGCGCTCGCCGCGCGCGGCAGCAAAGTGGCCGTGGATTTCATCGAGCGCACCGCGCGTCAGCGCACGGTCGAGTGGTGGAGCGACGTCGCGCGCTTCGGTCAGCTCCCGCGCCCGCTGCTCGACGTCGTGCTCGACGGCTCGTTGAGCGCCCACGGAATCTCGTGGCCCGTCCCGACGGCGGACGCGCTTCGGTGGGTGGGCGCGGAGCTGTCCTCGAGCGCGGCCTCGATGGTCGATCGCCTCGTGCGCGGCGCGCCGATCGAGCAGCAAGCGCAGCGCGCGCTCGGAGCGGTGGGACGGATGCTCGAGCGCGGCGTTCGCTGGCTGCGCGACGGAGGCGCGCGCGACACCGAAGCGGATCGGGTCGCGGCCGAGATCGCGCGAGGAGAGCTCGCGGCGTCGCCGGCGTTCGATCGCGTGTGGTGGGAGCTCGGAGAGACCGCGCAGCACCACGCGTGGCTCGCGCGACCGTCGCGCGCGGACCGCCGCGGGGCGATCGTCAACGCGCGGGTGATCGACTCGATCGCGGGCGCGGCTGCGGGCGCGGAGTACCTGAGCAAGATCGAGCGGTGGTTGAGCGCGGTGCATCGCGCGGCAGGGCGAGGCAAGTGAGCGCCTCGCCCGGTGTAGCTTCGAGCCCATGACAGAGCCGTCTGCACGGTTGCTCGATGAGCTGACGAAGGTCGTCGAGCGCACACTTCCCATGCGGTCCGAGGTCGGCTCGATCGAGCTGCACCCGATCGACTTGAGCGCGCAGACGACGAAGCTGCTGCCCGTCGGTCCCTTGGTCGTGAGCGAAGACGGGATCTTGCTGGGGGTTCGTCAGCAGCTCGTCGGCCGCGAGCCGCGCGACGCGAGCGCGCCGATCGTGCTCGAGCAGCACTACGACGATCCGCGGGTGTTGGCGCACGTCGAGGGGTGGCTCGGGGCGCTCGGCGAGGCGCTGCGCGAAGGCGACGCCGAGCAGCTTCGCAAGAGCTGGTATCGGCTGACGGTGAGCCCGTCGCTCGCGCTCGAGGTGCTCGAGCTGGGCGCGAGCGCGGCGGAGTACCGAGCGAAGGCGCTGGAGTTTCCCTGGCTCGGAAGGCTGTCTCGCGCGCTTCCGAAGAGGCCGCCAGCGTACGAGCGCGCGCCGAGAGAGCTGGTGCTGCGCGGAGATCGCGTGGAGTTTTCGCGGATCGCCGACTGGATCTACGCCTTCTCCGAGCAGACGTTCGCTGACGCGCGGTGGGACGACGCGATGGTGCGCGCGCTGCCCGAGCCGGCGCGCGTGCTCGACGGGGTCTCGACGATCAACGCGATGGTGGGCGGAAACGGCTTCGAAGTGTTTCTCGCGCAGACGCGCGGGGCGACGATTCGTCAGTGCTATGCGGCGCTCGGCAAAGTGGGCGCTCCTCGGCTGCGCGCGGTGATGGCCAAGGGGATCGCGCTGGCGGCGAGACAAGGCGCAGAGTTCATGTACGAGCGCAGCACCGCGTGGATCGAGCGGTTCGCGTCCTCGGCGCGCGATTGGAGCGAGCTCGACGGCTGGGACGAAGGTCACACGTACTGGCTGATCGAGAACGAGCTGATGGCCGCCGCGGACGAGTACGCGAACCGGCATCGGGCAGCGCTGGTGCGCGACTGACCGACGGAGACAATCGAGGGACGGTGAATTCGCTGAACGCGCGGTGGCTCACTGTATATTCGCCGCGAACTCGCGATGTCCGACCCCGCTGCGCCGCGCCCTCCGACTCGAACGCTGCTCTCGATGGCCGCGATCGCTGGCGCAGGAATCACCCTTCAACTCTCGCTCACGCGGCTCTTTTCGCTGGTCGTTTGGTACCACTTCGCGTTTCTCGCGATCGCCGTCGCCATGCTCGGCCTCTCGCTCGGCGGCCTGTACGCCGCGCGCCGCGCGCGCTCGGTCGACGCCTCGCCGCCGCGCGACGCAGCGCACGGAGCGCTCTTGTCCGCCGCGGCGATCTTGCTGCTCTTGCTCGCGCTTCCGCGGATGCCGTTCAGCACGTCGATCCTCGCGAGCGTCGGGCAGTTCACGCTCTACCTCGCGCTCGTGCTCATGGTGCTCGCCCCGTTCACGGGGATCGGCTTCGCGATCTCGCGCGTGCTCGGCGCGGCCAAGGCTCATGAATCCGGCGCGATTTACGGGGCGGACCTCGCGGGATCAGGCCTCGCGGGAGCGCTCAGCGTCGTCGCGATGGACCAGCTCGGCGGAGGAGCCGGGGCGTGCGCGGTGGCCGCGTCGCTCGCCGCGATGGCGGCGGTGGGCTTCTGGACCGACGGGTCCGTGAGTGATTCGGCCGCTGAAAAGCCAAGGTGGTACGACGATCGAAGGCTCGCTTACCTGGCGCTCGTCGCGAGCGTCGCCTATGCGCTCGTCGCGAGAGACCCGCTCAACCCCCTCGTGTACGCGCGCAACGCCAAGGTGTTTCCCAGGGTCGAACGCGCGCAGACCTACGAGCGACGGTGCACCAGCGTCGCGTGCGTCGACCTCTTTCGCAACCCGCTGCACCTCGGGATGTGGGGTCGCGAAGGGGTCGATCGCGCCCTTCCCGAGCAGGTCGGGATCGTCATCGACGGCTGGGCCATCACCTCGATCGTCGAAGGGCCTCGCGGCGACGGCGCGACGCCGCGGGATTTTCGCCACCCGATGTTCAACCGCCTGCCGACGGCGTTCGCGCAGCAGGCGCGCGTCCTCTCGAGAAATCCCACGCGAAACACGCTCGTCATCGGCGCCGGCGGCGGGCTCGACGTGCGCGCCGCGCTGCACTTCGGCGTGCAAGAGGTCGACGCTGTCGAGATCAACCCCGCCATCGTCGGCGCCGTTCGCGGACGCTTCGCGGACTTCTCGGGACAGCTCTTCAACGACCCGCGCGTGCGGCTCGTGCTCGGCGAAGGCCGCTCGGTCCTCGAGCGAACCAGCGCTCGCTACGACCTCGTGCAGCTCTCGGGCGTCGACACGTACGCCGCTTCGCAAGCGGGCGCCTTCGCGCTGACCGAGAACTACCTCTACACGGTCGAGGCCGTTCGCTCGTACCTCGATCGGCTCACGCCCGACGGAACGCTCACGCTCACGCGCTGGCTCTATCACCCCGACCGCCAGACGATTCGGCTCATCGCCACGATCGACGAGGCCACGCGCTCGATGGGGCTCGGCGATGGCGGCGCGCGCACGGTCGTCGTCGCGACGCCCGCGCCCGGCTCGGACATGGACTTCTCGATGGTCCTCGTGCAGCGCCGGCCGTTCACCGCGGACGAGCTGCGCGCGGCGCGGGCCCTCGCCCAGGCGCAGGGCTATCGCGTGGTGTGGTCGCCCGATGAGCCAGCGCGGGCAGAGAGCCCGTTTCGCGAGTATTTTTCCTCGCAGAACCGCAGGCAGTGGCTGAGCGAGTACCCGTACCGCATCGAGCCCACGACCGATGACGCGCCGTTCTTCTTCGAGCACACCCGGCTGAGCAAGCTGCTCTCGAGCCGCGACCAGATCCTCGGCGCGGCGAGCGGGCAGCTCGTGCTCATCGTCTCGGTGCTCGTCGTCGCGCTCTTCGGCGCGTTGATTTTGTGGGCCGCCCGCAAAGAGACCGCGAGCGACCCGCTTCCCAAAGGGGCGACGCTGTACTTCGTGCTCTTGGGCTTCGCGTACCTCGGCGTCGAGACCGCGATGATCCCGCGCGTGACGCAGTTTTTGGGATACCCGACGTACGCGCTCACCGTGGTGCTCTCGTCGCTGCTCGTCGGATCGGGCGTCGGCAGCGCGCTCTCGAGCCGGCTCGCGCTCACGCCGAAGAGGGCGACGATCGCCGCGGCGATCACCGTGAGCGCCGCAGCGCTGTTGCTTCCGTTCATCCTCGCGAGCGCCTCGCACGCATCGCTGGCGGCGCGCATCGCGGTCGCGTCGCTCACCGTCGGGCTCGTCGGGCTCGTCTTGGGGACGCCGTTTCCCACGGGGCTCGCCACGATCACCGAGGGGCGCGCGCCGCGCGCGCTCGACGCGTGGGTCATCAACGGAGTCGCCTCGAGCGTCGCGGGCGTGCTCGCGCTCATCGTCGCGATCGAGCGTGGTTTTACTGCGATCCTGTGGGCGAGCGCCGCCGCGTACGCGCTCGCCGCGATCACTCAGAGAGAGAAGAGCACAAACCCGTGAACGCTGAGAGCGAGACCCCTGCTTCACCCCGCGCGTCGACGGCGCTGCTCGTCGCGACCGCGCTCGCCTCGCTCGCGCTGCTCTCGCTCGAAGTGCTGCAAGTGCGAGTGTTCTCGTACGCGATCGACCCGCTGCGCGTGCACGCGGCGATCTCGATCGCGCTGCTCGGCCTCGGCGCAGGAGCGGTCATCGCGAGCACCAGACCCTCGGTCGTCGAGCACGCTCCGTCGCTGTTCGCCGCGGGCGCGATCGCGATTCCGCTCACGCACATGGTCTTCGCGAAGGTCTCTCCGTCGATCGCCTCGGGGGACGCTGGCGCGGCGGTGCTCTTCGCGCTGATGTCCCTGCCGTACCTGCTCGCGGGCGCGGCGAAGGGCGCGCTGATCGCGAAGCACTCGAGCGACGCAGGGCGGCTCTTCTCTGCGGATTTGCTCGGGAGCGCGGTGGGCTGCGTGCTCCCCGTCCCGCTTCTGCGCCCGGTCGGCGCGGAGGCGCTGCTCGCGCTGAGCGCGGCGCTGCTCGCGCTCGCGGGCGTGGTCGTCGCGCGACGCTCGAAGCTCGCGATCGCCGCCCTGCTCGTGGCCCTCGGGTTCGCGCCGTTCGCCGCCAAGGCCCTTCCGTTCGCGCCCGACCCCACAGACCTCTACGGAATCGCCCGCGCCGCCCTCGCCCGCGCGTATCCCGGTCGCGACGCAGCGGCGTACACGCCCGTGCGCGAGTTTGCGCGATGGGACCCGATCTCGCGCGCCGAGGTCTACGCGTTTCCCGGCGAGTTCGGACGCATCAACGGGACCATGCCCATGCGCTTGTTCGCGCAAGACGGAGGCGCGGGATCGATCCTGCTCGGCGTCGCAGGACAGCCCGAGGTCTCACGGTCGATCTTCGAGGCGACGATCTTCGCCGGAGCGTATTTTCCCAGAGAATCTCCTCGCAGAGACGTGCTCGTCATCGGCCTCGGCGGCGCGCCGGACATCCTCTCGGCGCGCTATCACCAGGCGCGTCGCGTCGTGGGCGTCGAGGTCAACCGCACCACGATCGACCTGGTCCGCGGGCCGTACGCCTCGCTCATGGACGCGCCCTACAGCGACCCGCGCGTGACCATCGTCCACGCCGACGGGCGCGGCTTCGCCGAGCGCACGCGCGACGGCTACGACGCCCTGGTGATGACCGGCGCGGACACCTACGCCGCCGCGCAGTCCGGCGCGTTTCTCTTCAGCGAGAGCTACCTGTACACACGCGAGGCGTTCGCCCGGTATTTTCAAGTCCTGCGCCCCGACGGCGTGCTCTGCATCACCCGCGCGGGCGCCGAGGGCCTGCGCACGCTCACCACGATGATCGAAGCCCTGCGCGCGCGCGGCGTCGAGCGGCCCGAGCGACACATCATCGTCATGCAGCAAGGGATCGCCGTGCAGATCATCGCGAGCCCTTCGCCCTTCACCCGCGACGACTCGCTTCGCGTCGCGCGGGCCCTGCAGCGCGGCCGCGCGCTGCCCAGGGTCAACATCCCCGTGTACGAGGCGATGGGCTTCGGAATCTCTACGCCGATGCTCTTGCACTACGCGCCGGATCTCTTCGCGGCCCCCAACGATCCGCACGCGATCATGCTCGTCGCGGCGAGCCGCGGCGTCGACCGAGCGCTGCTCGAGCGCAACCCGCTCGACATCTCGCCGGTGAGCGACGATCGGCCGTTCTTCTTTCAGTTTCTCGACCTCCGTCGATGGAGCACCACCGGAGGCGAGACGATCTATGCGCGCGGTCTTCGCACGTACACGACGGACTCGATCGCGATCGCCTTCGTGGCGCTCTTGATGGTGCTCGCGCCGCTGCGCAAGCGAGCAGGCCATGAGCCCGATGAATCCAGCAGAGATTCGCGTGCGTTTTCGCTGAGAGAAGCGCTGTGGGCGGTCGCGCTCGGATCGGCGTACCTCGGCGTCGAGCTCGTGCTCATGCAGCGCGCGACGCTGTACCTCGGGCACCCGACGTGGGCCGTGGCGGCGACCCTGCTCGCGCTCTTGCTCGCGTCGAGCGCGGGCGCTGCGTGGGTGGGACGCGCGCAGAAGCCAGCGGTCGCGTCGAGAAACGGCGCGGTGATCGCGGGCTCGATCGCGCTGGTGATGGCCGTGGCGCTTCCCACGGTGCTGCGAGCGTTGTCGACGGACTCGCTCGCGCTGCGGGTGCTGGCGTTTGTGCTGTGCGTGGCGCCGATGGGGGTGGCGATGGGCGTTCCGTTTGCGGGAGGGCTGCGCGCGACGAAGGGGGCGTCGAACGTGGCGTGGACGCTCGCGGTCAACGCGCTCGCGGGCGTGGTGGCGGCGCTCGCGGTCCCCGTGGGCGCGATGGCGTTCGGGTTTCGAACGGTCGCCGTGTGCGCCGCGCTGCTGTACTTCGTCGCCGCCAGCGTGGCGCCGAAGGAGTAGCGAACGCGCGACGAGCGCTCGGCGATGCTCGCGCAGGTCAGTGATCGTCGCTCGGATACGCAGGCCCTCGGCCGATGCGCGGAAAGAACACGCCCACTTCGGCGACGAGCGCTTGTTCGTTGATGTGAAAATAGTTGTCGCGCGTCGGGATCTTCCACCCGAGCACGAGGATGAGCGCGGGGTGCAGGTGCCATGTGGCACCCAGAATCAAGTTGGAGAGCTCGTGCGAGCCCGAGAACCACTCGGCGACGAGAGAGAGCCCGCGCGTGCGAGGGATGGGCAACGGCTGTTCGATGGACGCGGCGAGAGAGAACTGGGCGTAGCCCGAGCCGTAGAGCTGCTCGGTCGCGTAGCTCACGCCGAGCGAGAGGCGCGTTCGAAGTCGAGGCAGGCGGATGGTGGGGATGGCGTAGAGCCACGCGCCCACCGAGCGATCGCGCAGAGAGAGCAGCGCCATCGCGCCGGTGATCAGCCCGAGCTCGAGCGAGCGCAGCGCGGGCCCCGTGAGCGGCGCGACGGTCTTGAAGCCCGCGGCGAGGGTGGTGTTGCCGTAGAGCGCTCCGTTGCGATCGAGCCCAGCGTCGAAGAGCGTGAGCGCGAGCTCGGTGTCCGAGCCGACGCCGTAGGTCAGAAAGTACGTCCCGCTCCAGTACGGCGACGAGCCCCAGAAGCGCGCCTGACTCTCGTGCATCAAGAAGAACTGACGCTCTGCGGTCGTGTCGGCGGCGGGCATCGTGATGATCGCTTGCTGCGCCGAAGCCTCACGTGGCGAGCTCTGAGAGAGCGCGAGCGCCGCGAGGAGGATCGCCATTTTGTCCGATGATTTTCGCTTCAAGCGGCCATCTCTTTGCGCGACGAGCGCCGTCACGCAAGGGCAGAACAATAGACATTACCGAATAATCATCACGAATAACTCGATCTTCACGAATAGAGATTCGTCCCCACGGTTGCTGATGCGAGGCAGAACAACGATGAACATCGCGATCGAAGCGGTTCACCACAGCATCAGCGAGCAGCTCGGGCGGTACATCCGCGCGATGACGCGCGAGGTGTTGCGCGGGCTCACGGCCGAGCCGCAGCACGTGATCGTCCGACTGCGGCGCGACGAGCACCCTGGCGGCGGCGAGCGCTTTCACTGCGACGTCCGCGTGTACCAGGCGCACGGCGAGCTCGTGTTCGACGGATCCGCGCGGCACCCGCACGCCGCGGTCGAACGCGCGCTCGAACAACTGTGGCATGTGTTGCGCGCGCGAAAGGACCACCACGCGGCGTAGACGCGCCCGCCGCTCGGTCACAGGCCGCAGCGCAGCGCCCCTCTGCGCACGGGAGCAGCTCGCTACGGCTCGACGCGCTCGAACGAGAGCGTCGCGATCGTGAGCTTCTCGCCCACGTTCCACAGCGTCGGAACGAGCAACGGTCGGCCCTGGATCGTCATCGGCACGTTCGCCATCGCGACGATGAACAGGTAGCCCTCGCGCTGCTCGATCCTCGCGCACTGCGACGGGAGCGTGGCGTCGCTCACGCACAGCTCGCAGCTCGAATCGCTGCCGATCGTCGCCACACGCGCGCTCGAGGTCACCCGCTGCGGCCCGCGCGCGTCGCTCCAGCGTACGGACCACGAGAGCAGCGCTCCCAAGGGGCTCTCTGCGCTGGTCAACGAGAACACGGGCGGCTCGACGAGCGCGGGCGGCGCGCGATACGGCGTCGCGTCGGGCGCGATCACCGCGGTCGCCGAGTCGATGAGCTCTGCGCGCAGCTCGAACCGACCGATCGAGACGCGATCGTCGCGCAGCCAGCGCGTGGGCGTCGAGATCTTCTGGCGGTTGCGCCACGTCCCGTTCGAGGTCTTCAGGTCGACGATGAAGAGACGTCCGTCTTGCACGACGGCGCGCGCGTGCCTGCGCGAGACGGTCCCCGCCGGCAAGACAACGTCGTTGTCCGTCGTGCGACCGAGGGTGATCTCGCTCTTGTCGAACTCGTACCGACGCTCTTCGTGCAGCTCGGTGTCCACCACGATGATGACGACGCGCACGACCCCGAATCGTACCCGAGGCCGCTACTCGCCGCGCGGAATCTTCGCCCTCGCGACGAGCCCGCCCACCGCGCCCACGTAGCCGGCCATCGCTCCGATGGGGATCATCAGCGCCGCGGCGATCGCGCCGCCCGCGCCCATCCGCGCTCCGCTGAGCAGCCCGACGAGCACCATCGCGCCCGCGCCCGCGAGCAGCCCGTGCCGTTGGTTGACCTTCTCGCTGCCGAGCAAGCCCACCGTGAAGCCGCCGATCACCGTCGAGAGCGTGGCCACCAGCGCGCCCACCAACGCGAGCCGTGATTGCGCCGAGGCCATCGCGACCGCGCTCGGGTGCAGCCCGAGCGACTGCACGACGCCCGAGGCGTACGGGACCCACAGCACGCGCGCGAGCACCGCGCCCACGAGGATCGTCGAGAGCATTCCGAGCGGAATCCAGTGCCACGCCGGCGCGTCGTCGCGCGCTTCGCCCTCTCGCGAATCGCCGCCGGACGCGCGCGAAGGAGCGCTCTGAAGCACAGGCAATCGTCTCTTTTCAGCCATCGCGCGAGCAGACGGTATAGCGCATCCGAGAACCCCCGGTGCCGCCGCGACGATCCCTGGTCGATGCAAATGCGCCAACGCATGCCGCGCCAGTCGTTCGGTCATGCGATGTAGTCTCTCTGGCACTGTGAACGGATTGAGCAGCGACCTGCGCCAGATCGTCGGCGCCGACGCCGTCAGCGACGGAGCCAACGAGCGCCGCGCGTACGCCCATGATTTGTGGCCGCGACAGCTCATCGCCTCGCGCGTGAACAAGCAGCCCAAGGGGCCGTCCGCCGTCGTGTGGCCGAGCAGCGACGAGCAGGTGAGCGCGCTGCTTCGGTACGCGAAATCGCAGGGCGTTCGCGTGGCGCCCTTCGGCGCAGGCTCGGGCGTGTGCGGGATGACCGTCGCCGATGAGGGCTCGATCGTGATGGACACCAAGCGCATGCGCCGCGTGCGCTCGCTGGACCTCGCGAAGGGGCAGGCCGTCATCGACGCGGGGATGCTCGGGCAGCACCTCGAAGACGCGCTGCTCGCGAAGGGCGCGACGCTCGGGCACTACCCGAGCTCGATCTCTTGCTCGACGCTCGGCGGTTGGATCGTCACGCGCGGCGCCGGTCAGTGCTCAGGTCGCTACGGAAAAATCGAAGACATGGTCCTCGCCCTCGAGGGCGTGATGCCCGACGGCGAGCCCTTCGTCGCCGGCCGCCCGCGGGAGGGCGAGCCCGACGCGCGCGCGCTCTTCGTCGGCAGCGAAGGGCTCTACGGCGTCGTCACGCGCGCGCACATGCGCGTGTGGCCCGCGCCGGTCGATCGCCGCTTTCTGGCCTTCACCTTCGCGACGCTCACGCAAGCGTGGGACGCCGTGCGCGCGATCTATCAAGCCGGGCTGCGGCCGGCGGTCTCGCGCATCTACGACCCGTTCGACACGTACGTGTTTCGCACGGGACAGCGCCGCAACGAAGAGGACCGCTCGCGCGAGCCCGCGGCGAAGCACCCGATCGAAGAGTGGCTGCTGCGCCGCGCGATGCCCGCGTCGAAGATCATCAACTCGCTCAACTTCGCCTTCGGCGAGAAGCTCTTCGGGCGATCGTTGCTCATCCTGGTCTTCGAGCGCGCCGCCGGAGAGCCCGTCGACGAGAGCGTCGCGCGCGCGCGGCGGACGTGCCTGGCCTGCGGAGGAGCCGACGAAGGCGAGGCGCCCGCGCGCCGCTGGCTCGCGCGCAGGCACTCGGTGAGCTATCGGCAGCCGGGGACGTACGCCAAGGGGCTGTGGGTGGACACGATGGAAGTGGCCGCTCCGTGGGCGCGTTTTCAAGCGCTCTACGAGGGCGTGCGCGAGGCGCTCGCGGAGGGCGGCTTCGTGATGGCGCACATGAGCCACGCGTACCCCGACGGATGCTCGATCTACTTCACGTTCGTCGGCGCGAGCGCAGACGATGACCGCGCGCTCGAGCGCTACACCAACACGTGGTCCCGCGCGCTCGAAGCCGCGCATCGCGCGGGCGGGACGATCGCTCACCATCACGGCGTCGGGCGATCCAAGCGCCGCGCGATGCGCCTCGAGCACGCAGCGGGCGTCTCGATCATCGAGAAGCTCGCGCGCGCCGCGGACGTGCACGGCGTGATGCTGGGAGGGCCGCTCGTCCCCGAACGCGGAGAGGGTCCGCCCGAGCCTGCGCTCGCCGCGCCTGCGCGAGACGTCTCGATCGACGCGATGTCGCGACTGGTCACGGCGCGCGCCGACTGCGATCTCTCGCTCGTCCATCGAGCGCTCGAAGAGCACAAGCTGCAGCTCGACGACGCGCCTGCGTCGGGGCTCGTCCGCGACTGGCTCTCGCGCGTGGCCGCGGCGGACGTCCTGGCCGATCCGGTCTCGCACCGCGTCGCCGGCTACCTGGCCAAGACGCTCGACGGCGCGCACGCGCACCTTCAGCCCGCACCGCGTCGCGCGGCCGGCCCCGAGCTATGGACGCTCTTCGCGACGCAGCCCGAGGCGTGGGGAGCGCTCGAGTCGGTCACGCTCGCGGTTCGCTCGCAGGACGAGCGCGCGCCGCACACCGCGCCGTTCGAGGCCAGCGACTGGAAGACCACAGACAACGTTCGCGCGTGGATCGAGCGCGCCGCGAAGTGAGCGCGCCGCGGCACGATCGCTGCTGCGAGACACGCACCCCCCATGGAGCCGCGCCCTCGAATCAACGGCCCGCCCCTGCGCGCGCGACGCGTCGCGTGGATCGCCATTGGGGTCGCGCTGTCCGCGCCACGGCTCGCTTCGGCACAGTCGACTGAGCAGGCGCGGCCTCGGTGGCAGCTCGATTGGGTGGCTCCCGCGCAGTGTCCGAGCGAGGCCGAGGCGCGCGCCGCGGTCGCGGCGATGCTCGAAGGAGCGGCGGACGCGCAACACGAGCAAACGCTCACATTTCGCGCGAGCGTGCAAAACACCGCCGATCGCTGGACGCTCGAGCTCGTCACGACGCGCCCCGACGGCTCGGACACCCGGACGCTCGAGGACGATCGGTGCGCGCCGCTCGTCGACGCGCTCGCGCTCATCGTGGCGATCACGGTGGACCCCACGGTGGCGACCCGCGTTCGGACCGCGACGCCCGTGAGCGGAGGTCTCGCGACGAGCGCCGTCGATTCATCAGCGAATTCTCAGCGCGTTCTCGCTCTAGCGCCGGCTCGAGCGAGCACCGTACGAGCGTCGACACAGCCTCCGCGCGCTGCCCCGACGCGCGCTGCGGCGAGCAACGCGGCGCCGCACACCGCAGCGCGACGACGGTGGACCCTCGGGCTCGGCGGAGCGGTGGACTCGGGGATCCTTCCGGCGCCCGCGTGGGGCGCGCTCGCGTGGGGCGCGTACACGGCGGCGCTGTTTCGCGCAGAGCTCTCTGTGGGCTGGTGGCCCGAGCGCACAGCGTCCGTCGCCTCGCGGCCCGCTGCGGGCGGGGCGGTGAGCGCGTACTCGGCTCGCGCGCTCGGCTGCGTCGAGCCTCGGTGGCGCATGGTGTCCGTCGCGGGCTGCGCGGCGATCGAGGGTGCGGTCGTCCGCGGGCGAGGGACAGGGGTCAGCGATCCGGGCGAGGCGCTCTCTCCGTGGGTGGCGCTCGGGCTCGAGGCGCGCGCGTCGCTCGACCTTCACCCTGTGTTTTCACTGGTGATTCGCGGCGGAGCCAACGTCCTCCTCACCCGCCCCGAGTTCTATCTCGAGGGGATCGGAACGTTCTTTCAGACCCCCGCGCTCACCGCGCGCGGGGCCATCGGCGCGGAGGTGCATTTTTGATCACAGAAGCGCCAGGCTCGCCGCACACAGCCAACACCATGCTGGCGAACGCCGCCGAACGACCGTCGAACGACCGCGCAGACCCGCCGTCCGCGCCGTCCGTTGCGTTCGTCGCGCCCGCGTTCGAGCAGGTGTACGCCGAGCACTTTGATTTCGTGTGGCGAAGCGTCCGCCGCTTGGGCGTCCCTCCGAGCGCCACCGACGACGCCGTCCAAGACGCCTTTCTCGTGGTTCATCGACGGCTCGGCGAGTTCGAAGGGCGCTCTTCGTTGCGCACGTGGCTGTTCGCCATCGTCCGCCGCGTGGCGCGCGATCACCGTCCGCGCCGCGATCGACCGAGCGACGACGAGGCCCTCAGCCACATCGCCGAGAGCGCCGATCGCGCGCCCGACGAGCGCGCGGCGCGCAACGAAGCCGCGCGCTTGCTCAACGCCCTCTTGCAAACCATCGACGAAGACAAGCGCGAGGCGTTCATCCTGTCCGAGCTCGAGCAGTTCACCGTCCCCGAGGTCTCTCAAGCGCTCGGCGTCAACATCAACACCGTGTACGCCCGCGTTCGCGCGGCGCGCAAAGAGCTCGAACAGGGGCTCGCGCGGCTGCGCGCGCAGCAGCAATGGAGGCAGCGATGCGGGACGTAGACCCCACTTCGAACCTCGACTCGCTCATCGACGCCGCGCACTCGGGCGACGAGCCGAGCGGCGAGGACCGTGACCGCGTTCGCAAACAGCTGTTCGCGCGCATCGCCAGCGGAGCCGCCGCCGGCGCGGTCATCGCCACATCGAGCGCCACCGCCACCGCCACCGCGGCCGCCGCGACGAGCACCGCCGCCGCCAGCGCCGTCGTCAAAGTCCTCGGCGCCCTCGCCCTCGTCGGAGCGGTCACTGCCACGGCCACCGTCGCCGTTCGCGAGCGCAGCCCGAGCGCCGCTCGCGCCACGGTGAACAGCGCCCCCCGCAGCGCGCCCGCGCCCTCAACGAGCCCGCCGCTCACAGCGCCCACACAATCAAGCGGAGCCGTGAATTCACCGACGCCGTCACGCTCGATCGCTCGCGCGACCGCGCCCGTCTCGTCGCCCGAGCCCGCGCGCGCGCAGCCTGCGCTGCCCACGCTCGCAACGGTCCCGTCGCTCGCGAGACCCGCGCGCGCGCAGCGCCCCGTGATCGTCGCGACGCGCGAAGCGCCCGAGCCGTCACCGAGCGCGACCGAGCGCACCGTGATCGTCGCGACGCCCTCGAGCCAGCCTTCGACCGCGCCTTCGCCGGGCGCGTTGACGGACGAGGTCTCGCTCATCGCGTCGGCGCGCTCGGCGCTCGCCCGCGGCGACGCCCGATCTGCGCTCGGCGAGCTCGACCGATACGCCCAGCGATTTTCGCGCGGAATGCTCCGCCCCGAGTCCCTCGCAGCCCGCGTCGACGCGCTCTGCGCGCTCGGCGATCGCGAACGAGCGCGCGCCGTGGCCGAGGCGTTCGTCGCAGAGTTTCCCTCCTCTGCGCTCGCGGCGAGGGTGCGCAGCCGCTGTCCGTGAGCCTTACGATTTACGCACAGAACACGGCACGAGCGCGCACTGCACGAGCACGCATCTCGAAGCGCTGACGAGCACGCCAGCGCCTCTGCGATGCGAGCGAACCTCAACCGCGCTCGTCGCGCCGCACCGGAGTCTCTCGTGATGAAATCTTCCCTCGCTTCTCTTGCGCTCTCGCTCTCGTTCGTCGCCCTCTCGACGCAGGGATGCCTCTACCCCAAGCCCGTCGGCTCCGATCGCGACGGCAGCGCGAGCGACGCCGCGAGCGATAGCGGCGTGCTGTGCATCGGCTCGGACGGCGTCGCCCACCGCCCCGGCGAGACCTTCACCTCACCGGACGGATGCAACACGTGCGCGTGCGACGAGATGGGCCGGATCGCGTGCACCGCGCGCGCGTGCGCTCCCACCGACGCAGGGACGCCCGCGGATGGATCGACGCCGAGGACGTGCCGGCAACAGAGCGACTGCAACGGCGGTGAGATGTGCCTCGGCCCCGAGGGGTGCGGCGTGCCTTGGACGTGCGTCCCGTCCATGGGCTGCACCGCGGATTTCGCGCCGTTTTGCTCGTGCCGCGGCGTCACGGTGCACGGGAGCAGCTCGTGCCCGCCCGAGCCCTACGCGCGCCGCGGCGAGTGCGCGAGCGCGACGGACGCAGGCGCCCCCGCAGACGGCGGAAACAACAGCGGAGGCTGCATGCGCACGGGCTGCTCGGGGCAGCTCTGCGCGGACATGCCGCTCGCGAGCACGTGCGAGTTTCGCCCCGAGTACGCGTGCTACGCGAGCGCGGCGTGCGAGCGGCAGAGCGACGGGAGCTGCGGCTGGACCGCGACCCCCGCGCTCACCGCGTGCATCACCGCCGCGCGCGACGGCGGAATGTGAGCGATTTCACAGCCCGTTGAGCGTCCGCGTCGCGCTCAGCGCGTCGCCGATGTCGTAGTAATCGACGGTGACGAAGTTGGGCATCGCCGAGGTCTCGCGCTGGCAGCGACGAGCGCGGTCGATCAAGAGCGGGTTGAAGTTCACCGTCTGCGCGAGCTCCCTCGAGGCCAGCGGATTGGTGAGGAAGTGATTGAAGATGAACAGCGGATTCGCTCGGTCTCCGCGGTTCATCGCGCACGTGTCCAAGTCCATCGGCGTGCGCGCAGAGAACGGCGTCTCCCACGCGTGCGCCCACACATTCAAGTACCAGGGCCGCGCGCCGCCGTCGCGATCGGTGAAGACCACCACGCGTTGATCCGCCTCGATCATCGCGCGCAGCGTGGGCCAGGGGGCGCCCGCCTGCTGCGGCCGCACGCGCTCGATGAGCTCGCTCTCGACGAACGCCCGCTCGACTTCCGCCGCGGGCACATAGCTCTCGAAGATGATCGAGACGACCTCGTTGGGGTTCTCGTCGAGAAACTTCGTGATCTCGCACAGCCCGTCGGCGAGCAGCCGTCGTCCGAGCGCGCACGTCCCGTGACAGAGAAACGTGCGGCCGAGGTTGCTGTACACATCGAGCATCATCGCCCGCACGCCGTCGTCGAGCTGCCTGCGCATCGAGCGCGATTGGTTGGGCGCCCCGAAGCCCTCGGCGTCGACCGAAAACGCGTTGTGCGTCGTCGTGTACGCGACCTGGTCGTACCGTCGATCGCACAGCGAAGCGGCTCCGTTGCACGCGCCGCCATCGCTCACCCCTGCGTCGGTGGCCCCGGCGTCCGCGCGCGTCGGTCGATTGGGCCTCACGCATCGGTACACGGGAGACGACGCTTCGAGCGCTGCACCGTCGCTCGCGTCGCTCGCGTCCTCAACGGTCGCGTCCGAGCCGAGCGCGCCGTCGACGGGAGCGTCGGGCGGGTCGTGTGCGGCGTCGCTCTGCGCGTCGGGCTCGGGCCGCGGCCCGCCGCACGCGGTGAGCGCGGCGCAGAGCGCGACGAGCGAGAGCGACGAGCGGATCACTTCTGCCCCAACGTGTTCGCGAGCAGCGCGTGCCACTGCTCTTTGCTGAGCTCGGGGTAGATGTAATCGCCCTCGAAATTCGTGTGGTGCAGCATCAAGCGCGCGGCGAAGTAGATGGCCTGCGCGATGCCGCGGACGTCCTGCGCGTTCTCGAGGTTGTTGGCCTCTTGTCGCAGCGAAGCGTGGTGCTTCTTGGCGACGTCGACCTCGGGGCCGAGCCCGTGCTGCTCGAGCTGCGGAAACAAGTTCTCTTCTTCGTAGCGAAAGTGCTGCTCGATCGGCCCTCGTAGAAACGCGAGGACGCTGTCCTTCTCCCGCGCGCACGCCGCGGGGTCGTTTTGCGCGAGGTGCATGAGCCGACGCGCCATGTCCTTGGCGCGGTCCTCGTCGGCGAACAGCTCCTTCATCATCGCTGCGAAATCCATGGATCACTCTCCGACGCGACGGCTCAGTTCTTCACTCGGCCGCCGCAGTGTTGGCACTGCACTTCGTACGCAGGCGTAGGCTTTCTACAGTACGGGCACGCGATCATGTTCGACGAAGCGGGGTTGTACGCGTATTGCTGCTGCTGCGCGGACGCGGGCGACGGCGCGGCGTCCGAGGATCCGCACGTCGGGCACGAGCCGAGCTCGCGGGCGTAGACGGTCTTGCACGGCCTGCAAATCACGCGGCCGATCGGCTCGGTCCCCTGCAGCGAGACGAGCTCGGGATAGAGCACGGCCATCTCGGCGCTGGACAGTCGGTCTTGATCGATCGACGGAGACCACACCACTTCGAGCGCCGCGAGCATGTCGGGCGTCGCGGGCACGAGCGTCGCGAGCGCCTGCGCGACCGAGTCGATCGTGGGCCACTCGGGCAGCGGCGCGAGGGCGCCGTTGATCCCGACGATCATCGAGACGACGACGAAGCCCTCGCCCTCTTCGCGGCGCGCGGTGACCTCGGGCGGCTCGTTGCGGCGGTTGTTCGAGATCGTGGCCTGGTCGTAGCGGCGATTGAGGTCCTCGCACACGCGGCCGAAGAGCATCTCTGCCGCGGATGCGCTGCCCTTGAGCGAGACGAAGCACGCGGCGCGCGCGTTCGAGAGCCACTGCTGCAAGAGCCTTCGCGCCATGTCCGAGCCCTGCCAGAGCCCGTACGGCGAGCCCATGTCCACGCTCGAGGCGATTTGATCGAGCGACTGCTGCAGCTGCGCGCGCGCTCTCCAATCGAAGGCGACGGTCACGCGGCGCACCTCGCACTCGCCCATCCCTTGCGTGCGCGCCATCACGGGCACGAGCGGGCCTTGCGGGCTCGCGCTCGCGCCGGGCACCGGCGAGTGCGCGCCCGAGGGCGTCGGCAACGTCGAGACCGCGTACGAGACGCCCGCGAGCGGAAGAAAGCTCACGAGCGCGCCGACCACCGCCGCGCCGAAGCGAAACGGCCCGTGCTGCCAGTCGCCCTGCTCGTTGCGCTGCGCGAGCACCTGCGACTCTGCGGGGCTCACCACCGCGGGCGTCGTCGGGCTCGTCGGCAAATATCCCGTGAGCGACGGCTGCGGACGAACGTACTGCACCGCGGTGAGCCACGGCGGAGGCGGAGGCGGCACGTACGTCGTGGTCGTGGTCGTGCGATACGTGCTGCCGTAGCTCGACGAGCTGCGATAGCCGCTGTTGTAGCTCGACGACGAGCTGCGATAGCTCGGCGAAGAGCTGCGATAGCTCGAGGACGAAGAGCTCGATGAGCGAAATCCACTCGAGCCTCCGAAGCGACCGCCGCTTCGCTGCGCGTGCACGTCGGCCGCAGAAATCAGCGCGCAAACCAGCGCCAGTGATCCCGCGAGTCGAATGTGAGGTCTGCCGTGATTGCGCTGAACGGTGGTCATCGACGATGATTGTACTCGTGTCTCTCAGAATGGGTTGTCTGACGTTGAGCGCGATCGGGGCGATCGGCGCGGGGGTGTTTCTCGGCTTCGCGTTGCGCGATCGTTGGAGGACGCCGAAGCCCCTCGTCGCCATCGCGGCGCAAGTGGGAGAGAGCGCGTTCAACGCAGAGGTCATGCGGGTTTCTGCGATGCGCTTCGCCCCCGTCGGCGCGCCGGCGGACGAGCCCGCGCAGGCGTACGGCGTCGGTTGGTCGCGGTTTGTGCGGCGCTTCGAGATCGGCGCGGACGAGTGCATCACCGTCGTGGTCGCCGCCCGCGAGGGACACGCAGCGCCGAAATTCGCGGGGCTCTTCAACGCGAACGGCAACGTCGAGCACGACTTCGATCAGTACGCCTCGCAGTACGGAACGCAGCCCGTCAGCGCGAACGTCCACTGGCTCTACGTCACGCAGAGCGAGGGGCTCGCGACGTCCGTCGCGTGGTGCGCGCACGCGCCGCGCTCGGTCGAGGCGCACGTGATGTTTCGCACGATCGACGGGTTTTCGCCGCCGAGGCGCGCGGACGCGACGGCGCGCTGGCAAGTGCTTCGCGCGCCGTGGAGCGCGATCGGCGGGCCGAGGGGGCTGCATGTTCCGAGCGTGCAGCAGGGGGCGCTCGCGGCGCTCGCGGCGGAGTTCACCGATCCGCTCGGCGCCGCGCAGCGCGAGCCTCCGCAGGGGTTGAGCGAGAGCGCGCCGAGCCACGACCTTCTGCCCGGCGCCGCGGCGTTGATCCCAGTGAATCCAACGACGGCGACCGAGCTGTACTCCCTCGCCGCGCGCGACTCGGGCATCGCCGTCAACCCGCGCGTGAGCGCGACGCACACCGCGACCGATCGCGCCGCGGCGCTCGCGGCGTTCAACACCGCGGCCGCGGGCCGACCGCTGCCCGCAGAGCACGACGCGATCGTCGATCTCTCTCGCAACGACTTCTATCGCGTGCTCGCCGTGGTCGACGCGACGCAGATGCCCGCGGCGTGCACGACGATCACCCTCGCGCGGGGACAGGGGCTGTTCGCGCCTGCGGTGAGCCGATACTCGCGCGCGACGCGGCAGCGCACGCCCCTCGCGACGCTCAAAGAGAACGTCGCGACCGATCGCGTGTGCCCGACCGACGGGCTGTTCTCGTACATCGTCGACGACACCGATCAGCAGACGTATCGACTCTCGCAGTGGGGCGCGGCGCCCGCGCAAGAGACGCGCGGTCGTCGTCGTTGATCGATGCGTAAACGAGCGCTCGCGTTCGCGTTGCTCTTTCAAGGGTGCCCTTCGACGACCTCGAGCGGCCCGTCGCGAGACGCCTCGTGGTCGCACCCCGACGTGATCGTGGGCGCGACCGATCGCCCCGCGCTCGAGGTCTACATCACCGACGAGCTGCGCGGCCAAGGCCTGCCCTGCAAGCTCACCGTGCGCGGAACCAACGGAACCCCCGACCCCGCCTGGGGCCCGAGCTCGCAGAGCGGCGTGTGGATCGACCCTGCGTCCATCGCGCTCGGCAACGGGCGATGGGTCTTGATGGCGCGGGGACGCGCGACGCTTCCGATCGGACCGAGCCGTGATTTGCTCGCGCCCGGAAGCTACCGACTCACGGTCACGCGCGGCACCGAGTACGCGGCGATCGAGCTCGGCGAGGTCACGGTGAGCGCCACGCGCGGCGCCGTCGTCACGGGGACGCTGCGTCGCTCGGTCGAGACCGAGGGCGAAATCGCCGGTGAATTTCACGTGCACAGCGCGCCGAGCTTCGACAGCGACGTCCCGCTCGACCAGCGCGTGCTCTCGCTCGCGGCCGAGGGCGTCGAGGTGTTCGCGAGCACCGATCACGACACGTCCGCGGATTTCAGCGAAGCGATCGCCGCGTTGGACCTGCAGAGGCACATTCACTGGGTGCGCGGCGACGAGATCACGGCCAACGGATTTGGGCACTTCAACGTGTTTCCGTTGCCCGAGTCCGTGGTGCCCGAGCGAGATTTGCCGCACCTCGAGCCGTCGGTCGCGCAAATCGTGGCCCGCGCGCGCGAAGTGGCCCCCGAAGCCATCCTGCAGCTCAACCACCCGATGTGGAACACCCATGCCATCGGCTACTGGTCCATCGCCGGCTTCGACCCGAGCACGGGCATGGCGCGCATGGAGCTCGTCCACCAGTTCGACACCGTCGAAGTGTTCAACTCGCACTCGCTCGACGAAGCGCCCTCGGTGATGGCCTCGATCGACGCCGTGATCGACGCGTGGATGACCACGATCGACCAGGGCCTCTCTGCGACGGCCACAGGCAACACGGACACGCATCGACTCTCGAAGACGCCGCCTGGCTGGCCGCGCACGTACCTGCGCGTCGCCAACGACGACCCCGCCGCGGTCACCGACGCGATGATCACCGCCGCGCTGCGCGCCGGAGACGCGATGGTGACCTCGGGCCCGTTTGTGCGCGCGACGATCAACGGACAGCGGCAAGGGCAGCTCGCGCGCGACGCGGGCGGGCGCGTGACGGTCTCGGTTGAAGTGCAAGCGCCCGAGTTCGTCCCTGTTGATCGAGTCGAGGTGTACGCCAATCACGTGATGGTGGCCGCGCGCGAGCTGACCGAGCCCGCGCATAACGGCGCGCGCAAGCAGCGCTGGGAGATCCCTCTCTCGCTCACGCGCGACGCGTGGGTGCTGGTGCGCACGCGCGCCGATCAGCCAGTGCCGCACGATCCAGGGGGCGATCACGCGCTGCCGCTGCCGTCGATCGCGTTCACCAACCCGATCTTCGTCGACGTCGATCGCGATCAGCGATGGACCCCACCAGGGCCGCACACCGGTCCTTGAGTGCCCCTTTCTTTTGCCGTGAGCTATCCTGCAACAGTGCCCCGGTTGAGCGTCATCGCGCTGTGCTGTGCGGCGTGGTGCCTCACCACCGCAGCGAACGCACAAGCGCAGTCCCCCACCCCGCCGCAGATGCGGTTCGGATGGGTGCGCGCGCAGGGCGCCGAGCGCTGTCCCAACAGCACCACCGTCGGGCACGCGGTCGAGGCGCGCATCGGTCGAAGCGTGTTTTCGCAGGACGCTCCGCAGTCGGTCGAGGCGATCATCCAGCGCACCGACGCCGCCGCGCTCGGCCCCGCCGCGCCGCGCTGGTCCGTCTCGATCTTCTTGCGCGACGTCGACGGAACGCTCCTCGGGACGCGCACCCTCACCAGCGATCGCCCCGACTGCGAGGGCGCCGCGGCCTCGGCCATCTTCGCCATCGCGCTGGCCATCGACCCCGAGGCGGCGCTGCGCCCCGAGCACACGCCCGTTGAAAACACAGCCACACAATCAAGTCCCCTGCCCGAGAGCGACGCGCTCTCTCGCGCCACGCTCGCCGCCATCGCGCGCTTCACCGAGCGCGCCGCGCGGCCGCCGGAGCTTCCCGTGGCCGCGCGGGCCGTTGCGCCGACGGTCGCTCCCGTGATCGTCGCTCCGCGCCCGCAGTGGACGCTCGGCACCGTGGCGCTCGGAGCGTGGCTCTCGTGGGGGCTCGTCCCTCAACTGGGCGCGGGCCCCGCGCTCGAGGCGTACGCGAGGCTCTATCACCGCGTCGGCGTCCGCGGCGCGATGCGCTGGTTGCCCGAGCAGCGCCGGGACACGCCCCAGTTCGGAGACATCTCGTTCGGCCTGCTCGGCGCGCAGCTCGCGCTCGACGTCGAGCTCGTCGCGACCGAGCGCGCCGCGCTCTCTTTGTACAGCGGCCCGATGCTCAACGCGATCCACGCGATCGTCCACGGCCGCCCGCCTGCAGACACGGGCGAGCGCTTCTCCATGGGCCTCTCGCTCGGCGCCCACGGCGCGATGCAGCTCATCGGCCCCTTGGAGGTCTCGGGCGCGATCGAGCTCGCCGTCCCGATCGTCCGCTACCGCTACCTGCTCGACGGGCCCGTTGCCGCTACCATCTTCGAGCAGCCTTGGATCAGCGCAGGGGCGTTCGTCGCGCTCGGCGCGCGCTTTCGGTGAAGGCCCACCACCCATGGGACACTCACAGCCCGACGTGACCGTAACACTCGCACCGCCCACTGCCGCGCAGTCGCGCCCCCAGAGCGTCGCGGACGTGTACCGCGAGCACGGCGATTTTGTGTGGGCTTCGCTGCAGCGAATGGGCGTTCGCGACGCAGACCTGCAGGACCAACTGCAAGAGGTCTTCGTCGTCGTGCACCGTCGACTCGCGGACTTCGAAGGCCGCTCGGCGCTCACGACCTGGCTGTTCGGGATCTGTCTGCGCGTGGTCGCGGGCTATCGCCGCAAGCTCGCTCGGCGCAAAGAGCAGGGCTACGAGGTCTTGCCCGAGGTCATCGACGAGGGCGAAGAGCGCGACCCGGAGCAGAGCGCGGCGCGGCAGCAGGCGCGCGTGCGGCTCGCGAAGGTGCTCGACGACATGGACGTCGAGAAGCGCGCGGTGCTGGTGATGTTCGAGGTCGAGTCGCTCTCGTGCGACGAGATCGCGCAGATGCTTGGCGTTCCGGTGGGGACCATCTATTCACGATTGCACGCGGCGAGGGCGCAGTTCGAAAAGCTGCGAAAGACCCACGATCGTCGCGATGGAGGTGCCCGATGAGCGAGGGCCCCAACGCTCCCCACGACTCACCGCTGTCGAGCGAGTCGCTGTCCATGCTCCAGTCCGCCGCCAAGCCTCGCGCGATGTCCCTCGCCGAGCGCAAAGTCGCTGCGCAGACGGTCGCCAAGATCGCAGCCACGCCCGTCGCAGTCGTCGGCGCAATGACCGCAGCCAAGCTCACCCTCGCCACCGTCGCCACCGTCGGCGCTGCGGCGATGCTCGCGCGATCGATCCCTGCCAACACCGAACGCGCGACACAGCCCCAAGCGCCCATCGCCGCCCCAGCCGCGTCCACGCCGGTCCTGTCCGCGCCGGCGCGCGCGCAGCGCACGGTCGCCGAGCCCCCCCAGCGCACCGTCGCTCAGCCCACCGTCGCTCAGCCCACGGTGAGCGCGCGCCCCGCGACGACGGTCGTTCGGCACACGAATTCAAGCCCCGCGACGACGGTGCTGCCTCCGAGCGCTCCGGTCGTCGTTCGCGCCGCGGTCGAGCAACCCGCGGTCGTTCAGCCAGCGATCGCCCCGCCCGTTCGCGAGTCGACGCCCACGCCGCTCGCCGTCGCGCAGCCGACGGCGCTCGCGGGCACGATCGGCGGATCCCACTCGCTCTCGGGCGGGACGCTCAGCGAGCCCCCCGAGCAGCGCGAGACCGCGGCGCTCGAGCAGGTGTTCACCGTGGTCGCGAGCGATCCGAGCCGGGCGATGTCCATGCTCGACGCGTTCGACCGTGAGTTTCCGCGCGGACGACTGCGGGACGAACGAGAGTTCTTGGGCGTCCTGGCGCTCGATCGCTTGGGGCGCCACGACGAGGCGAGGACCCGCGCCCGAGCGCTGCTGCAACGATCCCCGTCGGGCATCTATGCTCCGCGACTGCGCAGGCTGCTAGAACAAGCGCCGTGAGGCTCTCGCTCGCAACAGCATTGACGGTATCGCTCAGCATCGCAGCGCCGACCGGCTGCACGCTCGACGTCGTGCTCGTGCACGAGCCCGCGAGCGATGCCGCGAGCGACGCTCCCGACGAACAAGCGCGCCCCGACGCCGAACCCGACGCGGGCATCGACGCGAGCGCAGAAGCGGGCCTCGCTGACGTCACGAGCGAGAGCGCCCCGGACGTCTCGCTCGTCGACGCTGGCAGCGACGCGGCCGCACAACAGTGGACGCGCGTGTACGTGCCGACCGGCTCGGACTTGCGCAGCGTGTGGGGATCGTCGTCGCGCGACGTGTGGATCGTCGGCGATCGCGGGACGATCTTGCACTGGACCGGGACCGTGTGGAGCCCCGTCGCGAGCCCGATCCGCGACGCGTTCTACCGGGACGTGTGGGGATCTTCGGCCAACGACGTGTGGGCCGTGGGCCTCGAGCCCATCGGAAACCTCGTGATCGCCCACTATGATGGGCGCGCGTGGACGCGAGTGCCGCTCGCTCCGACGCGGTATTCGCCGCGCGCTGTGTACGGGACGAGCGCGAACGACGCGTGGATCGTAGGCGGGCCGCTCGAGTTCGCGGGCGACACGGTGCTTCACTGGGACGGCGTGCGGTGGAGCCTGATGCACACCGGCGGAGCGCCGACGCGCTACCTCGACATCGGCGGGACGGGCGCCAACGACCTGTGGATCGTCGCGCTCGACGACACGCTCTTGCAGTGGAACGGCGCGTTTCAGCTCGACGCCGCGACGCTGCCCGTCGCGGTCGTCTCGTTCGAGCTCGGCCTGTGGGCGCGCGGACCGCAGGATTTCTGGGTCACCGGCGACGCGGGCGTGCTCTATCGCTACACGAGCGGAGCGTGGACCTCGGTCGACACCGGCACCGACAACCTCCTGCGCAACGTGTGGGGCTTGAATACCGGCACCATGTGGGCGGTCGGCAACCGCGGCACGATCGCGCGCTTCGACGGCGCGAGCTGGTCGGTGCTCGAAGACACCACCCCGCGCACGCTCTTGTCCGTGTGGGGCGCGAGCGCGACCGACGCGTGGGCGGTCGGCGAAGGCGGAACGGTCCTGCATTCTGTGCGATGACCGCGGGTCATCAATAGCTCAGCGACAGGCCGAGCGACGGCAAGATCGGCAGCCCGAGCACCGGCTGCGAGGCGCGACGGTCGAAGCTGTACACGCGGCTCTCGACGTTCTCGTTGTTGGTGGCGTTGAGCACTTCGAGCACGAGCTGTCCGCGCAGCGGGCCCGCGCGAAACTTCCACGCCGCGCGCACGTCGAGCGAGAAGAACACCGGCAGCCGCCCGGTGCGGCTCGGGTCGATCACCGTGAGCGAGACGTCCGTCGCCGCGTCGTAGATCGCGCTCTGAACGACGGGCTCGACGAGGCCCGAGGACAGCCGCACGCGCGCGCCGAGCTCGAACCCGAGCGGCAACAACGCGCCCACCGACGCGCTGAGATTGTGCGGCTGATCCCACTGGTACGTAGCCCACGCGCACCCGGCGCACGGCGCGCGCTCGGCCCGCTGCAGCGTGTACGCGAGCATGAGAAACAGCGGCCAACGCCCGGGTCGAACGCGGGCCGAGAGCTCGGCGCCGAGCACGCGGCCGAGCCCGTCGTTCGAGAAGCGCTCGATCGCGCGCGCGCCCTCTCGCAGCACCACGCGATCGCTCGGGGTCACCACGGACGAGCCCAGCTTGGCGAAGGCTCCCGCGTCGAGCTCGAGCGCGCCCGTGATCGCCTCCCACTCGACGCCCGCGCCCGCGTGCATCCATCGCTCGGGTCGAAGCGACGGGTTGCCGAAGCCCGGAAGCGAGGCGTACCCGCGGACCGCGCTCGTGTACGAGCCGATCGCCGCGCGCACGGCGAGCTTGGGGTGCGCCGTCCATCGCGCGCTCACGCGAGGGTCGATCGAGCTCGCCATCGCGTACGAGAGGTAATCGAAGCGCGCCCCGGCGAGGATGCGCAGCGTCCGCACGGGCGTGAGCTCGACCTCGGCGAAGGCCGCAGGATTGATGGCCGTGCGCAGCGCTCGATAGGTCACGAGCGTCGTGGGAGAGACCGGATCCGTGAGCCCCGAGGTGCTCACCGGCGGCGCGCGCACCTCGTCGTCGGACACGAGCGCCTGCGCGTCGATCCCGAGCAAGAGCCGAGCGTGCTCACTCAATCGCAGGTCGAGCTCGTCGCGAATCGAGACGTTGAGCGCCTCGAATCGGTAGCGCACCGACGGTCCAAGACGCACGTCCTGCCGCTGAAAGGACAGCGAACTTGAAAACGTGTGCACGGCTTCGGCGCCGAGCCGATGGCGCCACCGCGCCTGCGCTCCGTGGTAGGTGAGGCGCGTGCTGACCTCGCCGCGCAGCGACGGGTCGTTGGGGTCGGGCTGCGCGAGGTTCGAGACGAAGGCGTCGTCGGTGCCCGAGCCCACGACGCGAATCGAGTCGCGCTCCGAGGGATCCCAGTCGAACGAGAGCTGCCAGTCCCAGTACTGCGGCCACTGACGAAAGCTCGCCGCGTCCGGCGCGATGAACAGCGGAGCGAGCAGCGAGAGGTAGCTGCCTCGCGCGCCTGCGGCCACGGACGCGCGCGCGCCGAGCGGGACCGAGACGAAGGCCCCTGCGTCGATCACGTCGACGTCGACGCTCGCGTGAGGCCGGTCGCGGGGCGGCGCGCGCAGGGTCACGTTGACGACGCCGCCCGAGACGCGGCCGAAGCGCGCGCTGAAGTTTCCCGGGACGAGCTCGATGCGCTCGATGAGGTCCGTCGCGATGGCGCTCGCGAGCCCGTACAAGTGAAAGGGAAGCGCGATCGGGTGCCCTTCGAGCAGGACCAGCGAGTCCTCGGGCGCAGACGAGCGCACGACGAACTGCCCGAGGCCGAACTGCGTGCGCGCCACGCCCGGGAGGTTTTGCACCGCGAGCAGGGCGTCTCCGCGCACGCCGGGGATGCGTCGCACTTCGTCGGCGCTCACCTCGCGACGAAACACTTCGCGCGAGCGAACGCGACCGAACACCGTGACGCCCTGCTCGGCGTCCGAAGGCGCCGCACGCACACCGCGCGAGGGCTCACGCGGGTTCGGCGCGCGAGGATCGGCGCTGCGCTCGTGTGCGGGGCTCACCGTCGCGCGCGCGCTGGCGCGAGGAGCGTCTTCGTCCGACGCGCGGCGCGCTCCGGGCGCGCAGACGTAGCGATACGTGATTCGCGCGGCGACGGCGCGATCCCCGACGCGCGCGGGGTCGAACTCGAAGTCTCTCGCGGCGGCCAGGACGCGCTCGTCGACCGCGGAGATTCCGCTCGAACGCGCGAGGGAGACCGAGGACACGCGCCCCGAGCTGTCGATCACGAGCTCGAGCAGGACCGCCACCGGATCGCTCTGCTCGAAGAGCGCCGGGGGAAACACGACTTCGCTCACGCGCACCGCGCGAGGCGCGGTCGTTCGCTCGCTCGACAAGCGGCCGCCATCGGCGTCGCGCTGCGCGTGCGACGCGCGGGCGACGCACAGCAGCGCGAGGACAGCAGCGGCGCGAGAGAGCTTCACGGACCGAAGCTAGCGTCCATCAGCGACGAGACGCACGCGCCTGCGCCGTTGCATACGCCGGTCGCGCCGTCCATCTCGGTGCACATCGTCCCGGCGGGCACGGGGATGCCCGTGTTCTGGCAGAACGGGAGCCCGGACATGCACACGAGCATCCCGTACACGCACACGTTGCTCGGGACGCACGGACCGCTCGCGTCGCAGCGAGAGGCGCTGGCGTCGAGCATGAAGTCCGTTCCGCTGTCCATGCTCGTGAGCGGGATGCACATGCCCGTCGAGCACCGCCCCGCCACCATCGTCACCGGAACCGTGCACGCCGTCCCGTCCGGAGAGTTCACCGGAACGCACGTCGGCAAGTTGGCCCCCATGCACACGATCTCGCCCTGCTGACAAACCCCCGCTCCGCTCGCCATGCACGACGATCCGCGATTGAAGCACTCGAACGCCTCGCACCCGTTCAACGGGTCGCCGTCGGCATCCCGATAGCCGCTCGAGCACGCGACATCGCACACCCCCGCGCTGCAAAACGCCGTCGCGTTGGCGCCCGCCGTGCACGTGTTTCCGCAGGCTCCGCAGTGAGTCGTGCTGCTCGATAGATTGGCCTCGCAGCCGTTGCCTCGACTGCCATCGCAGTCATCGAAGCCCCCGTTGCACGTGAATTCGCAGCTCCCAGCGGCGCAGCCCACGACCGCGTTCGCCGCGGACGCGCAGCGATTTCCACAAGCGCCGCAGTGGTTCGAGTCCGTGTTCGTGTCGACGCACGACATCGAGCACAGCGTGAGCGGGCTCGTGCACGAGCCGATGCACCGCCCCATCATCGCGTCGCACACGGGCGTCACCCCCGAGCACCGAACGCCACACGCCCCGCAGTTGCTCGTGCTCGACAAGTCCGCCTCGCAGCCGTTCGTCGCGTTGCCGTCGCAGTCCGCGAAGCCCGGCAAGCACGTGTACGAGCACCGACCGCCGCCGCACGTCGGCCGCGTGTTCGGCCGCGCCGGGCACGGAGCGCAGCCGCCGCAATGGCCCGGATCCACGTTGATCGACGCCTCGCAGCCGTTGGCCCCGCTGCCGTCGCAGTCCGCGAAGCCCACCGCGCACGAGCCCGAACACGAGCCCGTCGCGCACGATCGAAGCCAGTTTGGCCGGTCCGGGCAGATCGTCCCGCACCCGCCGCAGTTGTCCGGGTCTGCGCGCGTGTCCACGCACGAGCCCGAGCACATCGTCGTCCCCATCGAGCACATCGACGTGCACACCGGAGGGCTGCGCGTCCCGTCGCACATCAAGCCGGCGCCGCACACGTTGCGACAGCTGCCGCAGTTGCTCGTGGTCGTCACCGACGTCTCGCAGCCGTTGCTCGGGTCGTTGTCGCAGTCGCGATAGTTGCCCTCGCACGCCATCAGCAGACAGCGCCCCATCGCGCACGACGCCGCGCTCACGTGAGGAAGGTTCGCGCAGCTCGTCCCGCACGCCCCGCAGTGATCGCGGTTCGTCTGCGTATCCACACACGAAGCGCCGCACAGCGTTTGCCCCATCGCGCACGCGGACGCCTCGGCCGAGGCGTCCAGCGAGGCGTCCAGCGAGGCGTCCATCGAGGCGTCCATCGCCGCGTCCATCGAGAGCGCGCCGTCTTCGGGAGCCAGCGATGCCTCGGGCGGCCCCGCGTCCGATCGCGCTGTCGGAAGCGTCCCGCGCACTTCTTGTTCGCACCCGTAGCGACCGCACGTGTAGCCCTGCGGGCACTGCTGATTGGCTACATCGAGGCAACGATTCGCGAGATAGATCCAGAGAACAACCGCGTCGTCCTTCGGAAAGCTCGCCACCGCGCGCACGGTAAACAGCTCGTCGCGACCGATGATCTGCCCGCGCATCGCCGTCACGCGCGTGTCCAAGATGGAGCCCAAACGATCGGTGGGCAGCGTCACGGCGACGTCGCCAGGGAGGCGGAGGTTCGCGCCTGTTCCGTCGAGCGCGAGGATACGGTCTTCGAAGTCGAGCGACGTCGAGGGGTTCTTGAGCTGCACGCGGATCGCGCGAAGCGTCCCCATCGCGCCTTGCGGGATGTCCGTCTCGATCCGCACGAGGATCTGCGAGGGCGGCGGCTTGCACGAGAGCAGCGCGAAGAGCGCGAGCAGCCACAGAGCGAAGCGCTGAAATCGCAGCATCGTCGACCTCATTGGTTCGGCACCGTCGTGCTGAACAGCGACCCCGGAATCGGCGGCGGAGGCGGCCACAGAACAATGGCCGTCGTCACGCCCGCGGCGATCACCACGCCCGTCGTCACCCAAAACCACGGGCTGTCGAACACCGTCCTGCGGTCGCTCAAGCTCGCGCGGATGGTCTGTCGCTGCCCCACAAACGACTGGATCTCTCGCGTAAACGCGTGGTGATGCGGCCCGAGCACGTCCACCGTGTGACGCCCCGCGCGCACGATCTCGTCGATCGTCCCGTGGCCGACCTCGCGGCCGTCGATGCGCACGAGCGCCTCGCTCACGTTGCTCTCGACCCTGAGAAATGACAGCTCGTTCGCGCGCACCATCGTCAGCGACGCGACCGAGTTGCTCCCGCGCGAGAGCCGGACGCGGCGCTCCGCGTTCGCGTAGCCGTCGGCGATGGCGACCACCGTGTGCTCGCCCGGGTCGAGCGTGACCGCGCCCTCGGCGAGGTTGACCTCTTCGCCGTCGACGCGAACGCGCGCGGTGATCGGGTCGACCGAGACCTCGAGGCGACAGACCGCGGACGACGAGTCCTGCAGCAGCTGTTCGGCCTGCGAAACCAGCGACGGATCCGCGGTCGACGAAACAGTCCGCAAGAACGCCCGCAGCGAGACCGACGCCGCGCGATACCGCCCCACCGCCCGCTGCGCGAGCGCGAGGTTGTAGTAGACCGGCGGCGTCGCGCGCAGATCCCTCGCCGCTTCGAGCTCTGCGATCGCCTCGGACCACTGCCCGTTGCGGATCAACTCGACGCCGCGCTGAAATCGCTGCCGCGCGCGGCTCCGCGTCTCGTCCTCGCTCGCCGCGCGTCCTACGGCAGGCGCCGTCGCGGTCGTCGTGGTGGCGTCCTGCGCTGCAGGCTCCGCGGTTTGCGCGAAGCCCGTCGCGTGAAACGCGATCGCCGAGGCGAAGACCGGGAGAGTGATTGCAGGGCGTCTCATCGCAGATGGCTCGCGCTACTCGTATTCGGACAGCGGCGTGTTCGCCGAGGGGGTCGCTCGTTGCGCGGGCACCGTCGTGGTCGCGCCGCTGTTCGCCGCAGCGCTGCCCGTGTGCTCTGTCGTACGCGCGGGCGTCGTGCTCGGATTGCTCGGGCCGCTCGCGGTCCCCTGCCCCGTCGTCGTCGGCTGCCCCGTCGCGACGGGATTCGAGGGCTCTTGCGTCGCGCGGCCTCGCGGTCGAACGCGCGGTCCGCTCGCAGCCCCCATCGCGGACGCATCGGCGACCGCGGCGTTGTCCGCGCTGTGCTCGACGACGGGTGCGCTCGATCCGTCCGCTTCGGCTTGAGCGTGGGTCGCCGCCGCGTCCGCGCTCTCGAGGGTCGGGCCCGCGACCGAGCTCGCTCCGTCCGGTTGTTTGCGCGCGAACGCCAGCGCGCCGCCCGCGCCGAGCCCGAGCAAGAGCACCGCGGCGCCGACGAAGAGCAGCGCGTTCGAGCGGCGCGAGCTCGGGCTGCTCGCCGGCTGCGCGGTGATCGACGAGCCCGCAGCAGAGACCGGCCCCATCGCGAAGGCGTTGGCTTCGTGAAAGGCAACCAGCGACGGAGACGAGGCCTTCACCTTGGGGTCGCGCAGGCCCATCTGGGTCTTGCGGCGACCTTGCGTGCCCTCGGGAGCGCGGATTTCTCCGCTCTTTCGCACGATCCCGCACGCGTGCGCCATCGCCGCGGCGAAGGCCCTCATGTCCACGAACCGCTGGCTCGGGTCCACTGCCAGCGCGCGCTGCACACAGTCGACGACGCCCTTGGGCAGCCACGGAGCGCGTTGAGCGAGCGGCGTGGTTCGCCCCGTCGCGGTCGCGACGAGGACCGCGGCGCCTTCGAGCTCGCCCGTCGGCAGCGCGCCCGAGAGGCACTCGTAGAAGACGACGCCCATCGAGTAGATGTCCGCGGCCGCGGCGACCCCGGTGCCCTGCGCTTGCTCGGGGGACATGTACTCGGGCGTTCCGAGCACGTAGCCGGTCTGCGTGAGCGCGGTGGAGTCCTTGTCGATCGTCTTGGCGATGCCGAAGTCGAGCAGCTTGGGGACGAGCTTTCCGCTCGAATCCCTGGTGATGAAGATGTTGTCGGGCTTGAGGTCCCGGTGCACCACGCCGCTCTCGTGCGCGAACGAGAGCGCGTCCATCACCGGCAAGAGAACATCCGCGGCCTCGACGACGCCGAGCACGCCGAGCTGCGCGAGCCGGTCTCCCAGCGACTGCCCGTCGAGAAACTCCAAGACGAGATAGACCGTCCCGTCGTCGTCCTGCCCGAGGTCGTACACGCCCACGATGTTCGGGTGCGCGAGGTCCCTCATCATGTTGGCCTCTCGGATGAACCTCGAGACCACCTCGGGACGCTCTGCGTACTCGTAGTTCAAGAGCTTGATCGCGACCGCGCGTCCGCTCTCGAGCTCTTCGCCCTTGAACACGACGCCCATCCCCCCTCGGCCCAAGATCGCGTCGATGCGAAATCGCCCAGCGAGGACCGCACCGATACGCTCTTCGTGCTTCAGGATCGGCAAGGCTTCCTCCGCATCTGTGCCGTGATTTTCACGGTATCGACCGCTACAGGGTGGGTCAAGTTTCGCCCGCGCGACGCCCCAAACGCGCGAATCGCCGCAAATTCTCCGGTGATTCTGCGCGCAAGCCGGGAACCGCCCTGTGCCACCTCAGGGGCGTGGGGACGGCTCGAGAAAACTCAAAAACAAAAAATCACGCCCTTCGGAACCAATCCCTCCGAGCCCTGTCAGTACCCCCGAACCGAGCGCGAACGATGAGCGCGCCCCGAGCAAGAGCCCAGCGTTTTGGGTGTTGTTCTGGGGAGCGAGAACTCGAGACAGCGCTTCGACGTTTCGTCCCTGTCATCGCCCGTTCATGGGGCTGCGCGCCCGCACGCTCGCGCCCCGAGGAGATTGCGCCATGAGCAAGCACATCGCCGACGTTGCTTCTTCTTCTCCCTCGATCGACCGCGACGAGCTCTTTCAGCTCGTAAAGCGCTCGGACATGAACGCCGCCGAAGTCGAGAACGCCGACCGCGCGGTGATCGAAGTCTCGGTCCTCTGGCAGACCAGCATCCTGCGCGTCGTTCACCTCGAGGGCGCCAAGAGCTTCGCGGTGGCGAGCCGCGGCGAGGACCGCGAGGACTGCATGGTGCTCGACGAGTCGATGCTCCCGAGCAACGCGAGCGAGCTCTCGATCGTGACGCGCTTCAACGGCGCTTGCTTCGTGATCGCCGCCGGCGCCAAGGGCGAGATCGAGAAGGACGGACAGAAGCTCTCGATCGAGCAGGCGATCGAGTCGCGCATCGCCACGGCGCGCGCCGACGGAAGCGTCGAGGTCGCGCTCTCGCAGGGAGTGCGCTGCAAGATGTCGCTCGGCGCGCTGACCTTCTCGGCGCGCGCCGTCGCCGAGGGCCGCCGCGTGGCGGGCCGCTCGCGCCGCGATCCTGCGATCGTCGCCTCGATGCTCGGAGCGTTCGCGCTGGTCGGCTCGCTCGTGGGCGCCGGCTACGTGAGCAGCGCGCAGTCGGGCTCGCTCATCAGCGACTCGAACGAGGACCGCCTCGCCGACATCGCAGCGATGGTGAACCGCGCTCGTGAGCGCTCGCAAGAAGCGCAGCCTCAGGCCGAGTCGTCGCAGTCTCCTGAGTCTGCGCAGGGCGCGGCGGCGCGCGGCGACGAGGGCCTCTCGGGTCGTCGTGACGCTCCTGCGGGCAACCGTCGCCTCGCGGTGCGCGATCGCAACATGCAGCCGCAGCTCGCTCGTCCGCAGGACGCGCGGCAGATCATCAACTCGCGTGGAATCTTCGCGGCGCTCGGCGCTCCCTCGGCGATGGTCGCCGGCAGCTCGGGCCCGGTGAGCCCCTTCGGCGGAATGGTCTCTTCGGGACACGACAGCTCCGACGCGTGGGGACACACGGCGGGCGACACGATCGGCGACGCGTTCGGCTTTCATGGCCTCGGCAACACAGGCATCGGCGTGGGCCAGGGCGGCAACGGCGAAGGGACCGTGTGCAGCGAGACCACGTGCGGCTTCAACACGATGGGCATCGGCGGCCGCAACGGAAACGGCGAGCGCTACGGACAGACGGGCGGCAACCACCTCGGACCGCGCGCCTCGCACGGACCGGTGATGCGCCCGCAGATCCCCGAGGTCGCCGGTCAGTACAGCCGCGAGCTCGTCCGCCGCGTGGTCCTTCGCAACATGGGACAGATCACGCGCTGCCACGAGCAGGGCTTGCAGCAGAACGCCGAGCTCGCCGGCCGCGTGGTGGTGACCTTCGTGATCAACCCCGACGGCTCGGTGATGAGCGCGGGCGTCCGCGAAAACTCCACGCAGGTCCCCTCGGTCGGAACGTGCATCGCGGGCTCGGTTCGCACCTGGCAGTTCACCGCGCCGCAGAGCTCGGTCACGGTGCACTACCCCTTCTTGCTCGAGCGCGCGATGTGATCCGACTCAGGGTCGGAGTGGTCGAGCGCTGGGGGGCCTCGACCGCGCCGCGGGCGTCGCAGAGCGAGCGATTCACCGTCACGACGAGCGCTCTCGCAATGGTGCGAGGCGAGCGTCGTTCGTGAGCTCTGTCGACGCCCGTGGCGCGGTGGGGGAGTTGTCGCGCGGGCGAAGAGAGAGCAGACCGCGGACGATCAGCCGAACACGGCCAGGTTGTTCTTGAGCATCAGCGCCTGGACGTACGGCTGCAGGTGCGCGTCCGGGATCTGGTAGTACTGCGAGAGCTGGATGAGCATCTGCTGCTCTTGCGGAGCGAGGTAGCCGTCGCCCATCGCCATGTCCGCGACGTTGAGGATCAAGCAGAGCTTCTGCTGCGGCGAGAGCAGCTGCGCGCTCTGCTGCAAAAACGTGGCGAACGGCGTGCGGCGAACGTAGTTGAGCCCCTGCTCGAGCACGTAATCGTCGGGGATCACCTTGAAGATGTCGCCCTTCTCGTTGGCGTCGAGGTGCCCGTCGGCGGCGCTCACGTAGATCATCGCTGCGGCGAGCGCGACCTTCGGCGTGAGGTTGACCTGCGTTCCCATGAAACCGTCGAACAGACCCATCGTGACTCTCTCCTGCTATCGAGCGACGAACTCTCTCGGATGCGAAGGAGCGACGACGGTCACTCCCGCCCGGATGTGCGAACCGCACTCTGTCCGGTGTCGCGATCGAACGTCAAGCGATCGGCCGATTTCAACGCGCGTCGGCACGGCTCCGACGAGCGCTCGAGTGGCAGGATATTTCCACAGAAAACTCGCGGCGTCCGCGCGCTGATCGCGCCGCGCGCGCCGTCCATCGCCCTGGCAAAGACACCGACGAGCGCCGAGGATTCTGCGATGCGCGAGGCTGGGCAGAGAGCAGAACCGCGCCGCGCGCAGTGATACCGTCTCGCGCCATGACGTTGGACAGCAGCGCCTCGACCGAGACCCTCACGCACGAGAACAACACCCGCTCGATGATCCGCGCTCGCACAGGGCAGATCGTCTTGATTCAGGACTCCAAAGGGCTCGGGACCGGGCTCGTCGTCGGCGACGACGGCTGGATCCTGACGAACAAGCACGTCGCTCCGAGCGTCGGGCCCTTTCGAGTGATCCTGGCGAACGGGCAGAACGTGCACGGAGTTGGCGTTCACCAGAGCGCGCACCACGACCTGGCCATCGTGAAGGTGGCCGTGAAGACCGCGGACTGGTTCGACACGAACAAAGACGTCGCCGAGGACTACACCGTCGGCGAAGAGGTCTTCGCCCTCGGGCACCCGCGCGGCTGTCGCTTCTCGGTCTCGCGCGGGATCATTTCGAACCCGCACCGAGAGTTCGAGAAGGAGTACTTCGTTCAGACCGACGTCGCGATCAACCCCGGAAACTCCGGCGGACCGCTGGTCAACGCGCAGGGACAGCTCGTCGGCATCGTCACGATGACCCTCTCGTGGTCGCAGGGCCTGGGCTTCTGCGTCCCTGGAGATACCGCGGCGGATTACGTTCGCTACGTGCGCCGTCTCGTGCGGCAAAACGTCGTGAAGATCCCCGACGCGCTCCTCGCCAACGCGCAAGAAGCCGAGCGCCCTGCGTACGAGGTCGTTCGCGGCGCGATCGACGTCCTCGGCGAGGCGGGCAAGATCGCGATCGAAGAAGAGAAGCCCGAAGAGGGCTGGGCCAAGCTCAAGCGCAAGAACGCCGAGATCGAAGTGAAGGTCGAGAACGACACGATCCGCGTCTGGGGCCGCGTCGCCAAGCTCGGCCCCGCTGAGCGCAGCAACGCGAAGCTCTTGTTTCAGCTCTTGCAGAAGAACAACAGCGAGCTCGGCGGACCGTGCCTGCACATCGACGGCGAGGACGATTTGCGCATCGGGCTCGTTCGACCGACGACGGGCATCGACGCGCTGCAAGCGTTTTGGGTGATCGATCAGGTCTCGCACCTGGTCGAGGACTGGGCAGCCAAGGTCACGTCGATGGCCTTCGGAGCGGCCGCCACCGTGAGCGCATCGGGCGCAGAAAACCCAGGCTATCCGTTGATCCAGCTGCCGGGCGTCCCGGGCGCGAGCGACGAGAAGAAGTGAGCCCGCGAGGCGAGCCGCCGCGAGCGTGCGCGCCGTACACTCGCGCTCGATGTCCTTCGCGTTCTCTCCCCGCGCGCGCGGCGCGACGCTCACGATGCCGCTGCGATTCTCGACGGTGATCTTCAACGCGCTCAGCACCGCCGACGCGCTGTGCGACCGAGACCCGCCCCCCGAGCCGCCGTGGCCCGCCGCGGGATCAACGCTCACCGCCGAGCGAGCCGAGGCCCTGCACGCGCACTTCGCCGGAGAAGAGCCCATCGATCCCAAAGCGAGCAGCGCCGAGAAGCGCGAGTACGCGGCGTATCGCAAGGCGCGAGAGAAATGGCTGGCGACGCGCAGCCCGCAGAAGGGCAAGGTGCCCGCGTACAAGTTTCAGTCGAACGACGGGTGGATCGTGGACGCCAAAGAGAGCGCGTTGGTCGCCGAGGCCATCACGAGCGTGCTCGACGACGACGATCAGTTTGAATTGTTGTGCGACATTTTGGACGTGGGCCGCGCGTCGGAGAAATCACTGCGCGAAGGGCTCGCGAAGTTTCAGCGCTTCAACGCGCGCTGCGCCAAGGGCGACGGGTACACCGTGGGGTGAGCTCAGCGCGCGCTCACCGCGCGCTGCGATCGAAGCTCCGACAGAACCACCGCGCGCCTCGTCGCAGAGCGCGCCGCGCTGGCTCTTCAGCGCGCACACCGTGGCGATCGCGCGCGGGTTGTGTGCCGCCTCGGTAACGATGCAGGCCCCGTCGTTGCATTGATCTGCGTCGCGTCCCGATCGCAGCAGAGTCTGCCGGCGATCGAGACGAGCGTTCACCGCAATGATTCACAGGTCCAAACGATCGCAGCCTCGCCCTCCCTCGCGACGCGCGACGTTTCAGAGTCGCCTCCAGACCTTGCAGCGCTGCAAAGCGCGAAAAGAACGTGACCGCCACGCTGCTCCACGCAGCTCTCGAGGAATCCTCCTGTGACCGCCGTTCCGCCCAAGTCCACGCCCACTCCCACGCCGAGCACGCCGCGAGCCACGCCCGCGATCGCCAAGGCGTATCGAAGCACCAACCACGAAGTGCAGGGCTACGAGCTGCTCGCGGTTCGCGACGCGCTCACCTGGCTTTCGCCGGACAAATCCCCGCCCTCCGTGCACGACCTGTGCGTTCGATTGCTCGGCGCATCGCAGGTCGCGCAGCTCGACGCGACCTCGCCGCCGCAGTGGTATCCCGCGCCGCTGCTGCTCTCGATGCTGCGCGCGATCGACGAGAAGGTGGGCCCCAACGGGCTGCGCCGCGTCGGACGCGCGTCCTTTCAGCGCGCGGTCACCGCGATGGGACGCGATCGGTACAAGACCGCCCGCGCGCTCTTCGACGACCTCGACGCGCTCTACCGCCGCACCAACCGCGGCACCGCCATCGGCGGATGGAAGGTCCTGCTCGCTTCAGACGACGAAGTTCGCCTGGAGTACACCGCGCCGCACGTCTGCATCGCGCAAGAGGGCTTTCTCACCGAGGCCGCCGCCGCGCTCGGCGTCCCCGTGGTGGTCACGCAGCGAGAGTGCGTTCGACAGGGCGCGGACGCCTGCGTGTTCAGCGTCGCGCACGGGCTCGATCGCTTCTCGCTCGAAAAGTGGTGACTCGATTCAAGCTCGGACGAGCTCGATCTTCGTGATCTCGGCGGGGGCGGCGAGGCGCATCGGGGGGCCCCAATAGCCCGTTCCGCGGGAGACGTAGAGCTTGGTCGAGCCGTGGTCGTACAGGCCCGCGACGTACGGCTGCTGCAGCTTCACGAGAAACATAAACGGCGCGATCTGCCCGCCGTGCGTGTGCCCCGAGAGCATCACGTCCGGCGCGTGCGCCTCGGCCTTCGTGATCTGCCTCGGCTGGTGCGCGAGCAGCACGGTGACCTTGCTTCGATCGCGACCGCCGAGGGCGCGCTCGTAGTTCGCTCCGTGATCGCCGCCGAACTGATGGGCCGAGGCGTCGTCGACGCCCGCGAGATAGAAGCCGTTTTCTCCGCCGATCTCGACGCGCTCGTTGCGCAATGTCCTCACGTCCAGCGTGCGCAGAAACGCGATCCACTCGTCCGCGCCCGAGTAGTACTCGTGGTTGCCCGTGACGAAGAACACCCCGTCCCGCGCGCGCAGCTCGCTCAACGGACGCACGTGCTCGCCGAGCTGCTCGACCGAGCCGTCGACCAGGTCCCCGGTGATCACCACCATGTCCGGGCGCTCAGCGTTGACCTGCGCGACGATTCGCTGAAGAAACGCGCGATCGAGCGTCGGTCCGATGTGCACGTCCGAGAGCTGAACGATCTTGTACCCGCTCAGGTGCGCGGGCAGCTTCGCGAGCGCGATGCGCACGGGCTTCACGCCGGTGCCCTTCATCACCGAGGCGATGGACGCGAGCGAGAGCCCCCCGCCCGCGAGCGCCGCGACCGCCGCCGTCGCGCGCGAGAGCGCCACCCTTCGCGCGGGATCGAGCAGAGAATCTCCTGAGAACATCGCGATCACCTTGCGCGCGAGGTCCCCGCCAGCCGTCGCGACCAAGAGCAAGAACATCGTCCCCATCCACACGAACGCCGTCCATGCCAAGGGCTTGATCGCGCCGCGCGAGAGCACGCGAAACACGAGCATCGTGACGGGGATCGTGAGCGCGAGCAGGACGATCAACGTCGTGGCGATCGTGTTGTACGGCGCGGGCAACGCGGGATCTCGCACGAGCCGCGCCCAGAGATAATAGTGAACACCCGCGGTCACAGAGGTCATGACCGTGAGCATCACGAGGATGCGAAGTGGTGACATGCGCAGAGGTCACGATGCCGCAATTCGTGCTGCGGTGCGTTGTCCTCGTGCGAAGAAGTGTTTTGCCGGACGCCGGGGTTCACAGTCGCGCCGCGCTCAGCGGGCGCGGGCGCCGCGGACGACGCGCCGGGGGATAGGGCTTGTGCGAAGTGCCGTTCTTCGCCGACGCTTCGCGCACAACGATGAGCGAACGCCACTCCGTTTATCCAGAGCCCGAGAAGGTCGTGATCGTCGAGGACGATCGAACGAGCATGGTGAGAGACGCGCTTCGCCGCGCGTTTCTCGATCACCTCGCGTACATGCGCGGTCGCCAACTCGAGAGCGCCACGACGCTCGACCGGCTGCACGCGCTGTCCTTCGTGGTGCGCGATCGATTGATGGCGCGCTGGGCCGCGACGCGAAAGAAGCTCAACTCGGACAAGAAGAAGCGGGTCTATTACCTCTCAGCAGAGTTCTTGATGGGGCGACTGCTCGCGAGCAACCTGCACGCGCTCAACCTGTACGACGAGATGAAGTCGATCTTGAAAGAGGTCGACGTCGACCTCGAAGACCTGATCGAGAAGGAGCCAGACGCGGGCCTCGGCAACGGCGGCTTGGGCCGTTTGGCAGCGTGTTTTCTCGACTCGATGGCGACGCTGGGGCTCAACGGATACGGCTACGGCATCCGCTACGAGTTCGGCATCTTCGAGCAAGCGTTCAAGAACGGCTGGCAGCACGAGAAGCCCGACGAGTGGCTCAAGTTCGGAAACCCCTGGGAGATCGTCCGTCCCGAGCACACCGTCGAAGTGAACTTCTACGGCCGCTGCGTCGAGACCACGGACCGCGGCGGGCTGTTCGCCGTGCGCTGGGTGGACACGCAGAAGGTCTTGGGCGTCCCGCACGACACGCTCGTCGCTGGATACAACAACGACATGGTGAACACGCTTCGCCTCTGGCAAGCGCGCGCGTCGAACGAGTTCGATTTCACGCTCTTCAACGACGGCGACTACGTGCGCGCCGTCGAAGACAAGAACGCGAGCGAAGTGATCTCGAAGGTCCTCTACCCCAACGACCACAACCAAGCGGGCCGCGAGCTGCGCTTGAAGCAAGAGTACTTCTTCGTCGCGTGCGCGGTGCACGACATCGTTCGACGGCACTTCAAGCGCGGCGGTCTCGTCCACGATTTCTCGCTCAACAACGCGATCCAGCTCAACGACACGCACCCCGCGATCGCCGTCGCCGAGCTCATGCGCGTGCTCATCGACGAGCACCACGTGCCGTGGGACACCGCGTGGGATATCACCGTCGCGACCTTCGGCTACACCAATCACACGCTGCTGGCCGAGGCGCTCGAGAAGTGGTCGGTGGCGCTCTTCGAGCGGCTATTGCCGAGGCATTTGCAGATCATCTACGAGATCAACCGTCGGTTCATGCGGCAGGTCTCGATCAAGTTTCCGGGCGACGACGCGCGCATGCACCGGATGAGCTTGATCGAAGAGGGCCCCGAGCGAAAGGTTCGCATGGCGCACCTCGCGGTCGTCGGCTCGCACGCGGTCAACGGCGTCGCGGCGCTGCACACGCGGCTGTTGAAAGAGACCGTCCTTCAAGACTTCGCCGAGCTCACGCCCGAGAAGTTCTCGAACAAGACCAACGGAGTGACCCCGCGACGCTGGGTTCGCCAATGCAATCCGCGGCTCTCTTCGCTGCTCACCGAGAAGCTCGGCGCGGGTTGGGAGGCCGACCTCGACCGGCTCGAAGACCTCGAGAAGCACGTCGATGACGACGCGGTGATCGATCGGATCGCGGAGATCAAAGCGAGCAACAAGCGGGACTTCGCGAAGTACTGCGAGACGACGTTCGAGGCGAAGATCGACCCGAACACGCTCTTCGACGTGCAGATCAAGCGACTGCACGAGTACAAGCGGCAGCTGCTCAACGCGCTGCACATCGTGCGGCTGTACTTGGACACCAAGCGCGACCCGTCGTCGCTGAGAGTCCCCAGGACGTTCTTGTTCGGAGCGAAGGCCGCGCCTGGATACAAAGCGGCGAAGTTGATCATCAAGCTGATCAACTCGGTGGGCGCGGTGATCAATCAGGACCCGGCGGTGAAGGGACGGCTCAACGTCTTCTTCGTTCCGAACTACCGAGTGTCGATCGCCGAGCGGATGATCCCCGCCGCGGATTTGAGCGAGCAGATCTCGACCGCGGGCAAAGAAGCGTCGGGCACGGGCAACATGAAGTTCTCGCTCAACGGCGCGCTCACCATCGGAACGCTCGACGGCGCCAACATCGAGATCCGCGAGGCCGTCGGCCCCGAGAACTTCTTCTTGTTCGGCCTGACCGCGGACGAGGTCGCCGCGCAGCTCGCGAAGGGCTACAATCCGCGCGCGATCTACGAGCAAAATCCCAGGATCAAAGAGGTCATCGACCTGATCTCATCGGGCTTCTTCGAGCCCGAGAGCCGCGCGCTCTTCCGCCCGCTCATCGACGAGCTGCTCACGCGTGATCAGTACATGCTCCTCGCGGATTTCGCCGCGTACGAAGCGTGCCAGAAGCAAGTGAGCGACGCCTACCTCGACCAGCGCAGCTGGCATCGCATGGCGCTGCGCAACATCGCGAAGATGGGTCGCTTCTCGAGCGACCGAACGATCTACGAGTACGCGCACGAGATCTGGGGCGCGCTGTAGAGATCCGCAGCCTGACGCGCTCGTGCCAACGTTGGCACGCCGTGCGCCAACGTTGGCGCGAGCGAACGAGCGGAGATTTCAGCGGTGACCGACCTTGCTCGCAGCAGCGACGAGCCCCTCGGTCGTTCACGGGCTGGGCGTGTCAGTCGGGCCAAGCGCGATGCTGCACAACCGCGTCGAAGAGCGCTTGCAGCTCGCTCGCCGAGGCGCTGGCCAGCGCGCTGCGACGGGCGTCGGTGAGCGCGATTCCGAAGGCATCGCACACGCTCGCGATCGAGCGTTGAAGCGCGAGCGCCTGACCTCGCTCGACGCCCTGCTCGATTCCCTGCTCGATGCCCGCTTCGCGACTCTGCGCGAGCGCTCGATCGAGCGCTGGCAGGCCTCCGCGCTGCAAGAGGTTGCGCACGGATGCGTCGAGCGCCGCCTCGCGATCGAACATGGCGACGACCGGGACTGCGTTGGCGAGCACGCCCGGCGCTTCGAGCGACTCGCCTTCGACCTTCACGCGCACGAGCTGCCCGGCTTCGTGGACCTGCACGCGACGCGCTCCCGTCAGCCTGACGACCCACACCCAGCGCGTGCCCGCAGCGAGCAGTGATCGCACTTTGTCTTCGAGCTCGCTCTCGTCCGTCCCGCGGTCTGCATACTCCACGGCCAGCGGAGGAACGCCCTTCACCCATCCCGGCTCGTTCGGAACGTTTCCCACGGACACATCCGGCGCTCGCAGCTCGTCGTCCGCAGAGCTGTAGCCCACATCGATCCCGACTTCGGTCACCTTGGGATCGGTCCCGAGCACGAGCGCACCGACAGCGTTGGCTCCGCCGTGACGCCCGCCCGAGGGAGCGCAGTAAATCGCATGCCCCGAAGCCAGCTCGTACCGATCCCCGTCCCGCAGTTGGTCCACGCGAAATGGCCCGTGTTCTGGTGATCGTTTTGCGTCTGCCATCAGCGCCGCCTCGGCTCGTACGGGAGAGATCGTAGCTGGCTCACTGCGTTCCGTCGAAGCTCGCGACGCTGTCGTTGGTGAGCCCCGAGGCGTTGGCCTCGTCGGTATCAACGTGCATATCGAGCGCAAAATCACTGCGAACTCGAACGATCACGTCGCCGAACACCGTCTCGCGATCGCCCTCGACGCGCACGCGGATCACGTCCCCGTCCTTCACGCCGAAGGACTTCGCCTCGTCCGTGTGCATGTGCACGTGGCGGTGCGCCATGATGACTCCCTTGGGGATCGCGACGGTGCCCTTGGGGCCGCGCAGGGTGATCCCAGGAGTGTTGTCGAGCTTGCCCGACTCGCGCAGCGGAGCGTCGACGCCGAGCGCGTACGAGTCGGTCTTGGCGACCTCGATCTGCGTCTCTTTTCGCAGGGGATTGATGATCGCGACGCGAGAGATCTCTCCCTTGGGGCCGACGAGGTCGACGGTCTCGCGGCACACGAACTGGCCCGGCTGCGAGACGGGGCGCTTCATCGTGAGCTCGTAGCCCTCGCCGAACAGAGCGTCGCAGTGCTCGCGCGAGAGGTGCACGTGGCGGACAGAGACGCCCACTGGGATCGTCGCGCCGGTGACGCGCGTGCGCGCCGCGGTGGGGCCTGCGATGGTGCGAACGACCTCGCGCGCGATCATACGCTCTTCATCGGTCGCCACGACGAGGACCTTGGTGGGCGCGCGGTGCTGCGAGATGTCCACGACGCCCACGCCGCTCTCGCGTGGCCGAGCGGCCTCGTTCTTCGCTTCATCGATGGCGACGCCCATGTAGATGAGCCCGTCGCAGACCATGCGTCGAACGCGCGCAGAGTTCTCTCCGATGCCGCCGGTGAACACGATCGCGTCAGCGCCGCCGAGCACCGCGGTGTACGCCCCGACGTACTTCTTCACTTTGTGAACGAACACTTCGATCGCGAGTCGCGCGCGGTCGTTGCCCTCGCCCGCGGCCTTCTCGACGTCGCGAAAATCTTCGGACACGCCCGAGAGCCCGCGCAGACCGGACTTCTTGTTGAGCAGGTCGTCGACGGCCTCGGGGCTCATCCCCTGGCGCGCGAGGAGCAGTCCGAGCGCAGGGTCGACGTCGCCCGAGCGCGTGGCCATGAGCAGGCCTTCGAGCGGAGTCATTCCCATGGAGGTGTCGACGGAGCGTCCGCCGTCGATGGCCGTGACGCTCGCGCCGCCGCCGAGGTGACAGGTGACGAGCTTCAATCGCGAGATGTCCGTCTTCAGGTGCTCTGCTGCGGACGCGGCCATGAACTGATGGCTCGGCCCGTGAAAGCCATAGCGACGGATCGACTGCGACAAATACAGCTCGTACGGAACGCCGTACACAAACGACGACGGCGGCAGCTCCGCATGAAACGCCGTGTCGAACACTGCGACGTGCGGAACGTCCGGCAGCGCCGCCTGCGCCGCTTCGATCCCCGCGAGGTTGGCCGGGTTGTGAATGGGCGCGAACAGCGCGCACTCTTGGATCGTGCGCTTCACTTCGTCCGTGATGCGCACGGGACGCACGAGCTTCTCGCCGCCGTGCACGACGCGGTGTCCGACCGCGCGAACGTCGGCGCGATTTTCGAGCACGCCACCGGGCTGCGAGTGCCACGCGAGGATGGCGTCGATCGCGGCGCGGTGGTTCATCGCGTCGACGGGCTGCACGACCTTGGGCTGCGAGCCCGTGCGCGCGGTGTGGACGGCGGCGGGGGTTCCGACGCGCTCGACGATTCCGCGCGCGAGCACGGTCTCGGTGTCCATCTCGTAGAGGTTGTATTTGACCGAGGTCGAGCCCGCGTTGATGACGAGTACTTTCATCGCGGCGCGAGTGTACAGCGAGCGGTCGGCGCGCGGAGCGAGTGTGGCGGGCGAGTGCGCTCATGAGTGACGGGCGAGCGCTCACGAGCTCGGTGGGCGAGTGCACTTCATGAGTGACGGGCGAGCGCTCTCATGAGCTCGGTGGCCGAGTGCTCATGAGCCCGATGGGCGGGTGCTCTCATGAGCCCGGTGGTCGGGGACGGTGGCAACAAGTGCCACCGCAGGGCCTCGCTCGAAGACTCGCGACGAGTGAAGTGTCAGGAGCGCGATGGACGTGTTCTCAAGGTGCTCGGTGGACGTGTTCTCGAGGTGCTCGGTGGACGTGTTCTCGAGGTGCTCGGTGGTCGGGGACGGTGGCAACAAGTGCCACCGCAAGGCCTCGCTCGAAGACTCGCGACGAGTGAAGTGCATCGGCGATCGCTTCCATCACGGGAAGACCAATGGACGTCACAAAATCGCTGGCGCGTGACAGATCGACTACCAGGCGCTGCGACGTACGCTCCTCCACTTCGCTCGTCGCGAGTCTTCGAGCGAGGCCTTGCGGTGGCACTTGTTGCCACCGTCCCCGACCACCGAGTTCGAGAGAGCACTCGCCCACCGGGCTCATGAGAGCACTCGCCCACCGGGCTCATGAGAGCACTCGCCCACTGAGCTCATGAGAGCGCTCGCCCACTGAGCTCATGAGAGCGCTCGCCCACCGAGCTCGTGAGCGCTCGACCCTCACTCGTGAGAGCACCCGGCCACCGAGCTCATGAGAGCACCCGCCCATCGGGCTCATGAGCACTCGACCACCGAACTCGTGAGCACTCGGCCACTGAACTCGTGAGCGCTCGCCCGTCACTCGTGAACCGCACTCGCCCACCGAGCTCGTGAGCACTCGCCCACTGAGCTCGTGAGCGCTCGCCCTTCGCGCTCGAACGCCGATCCGCCTCTAAAAATCCAGGAAACAATCGACTTCTGCCAGGCGCTTCGATGCTGACGAGGGACGAGGCATCCCCCGTTCAGCGATGCGTCCAACTCGCGGGTCAGATCTGCTGCGAGAGATACAGCGCTTCGCCGATCTTCTTCGCGACCTCGAGCTGCGTCTCGAGCCAGTCGACGTGCCCTTCGGTGGCGACGAGGATGCTCTCGAGCAGCGTCGCGGAGGCGTGATCGCCCGCCTTGCGCGAGGCTTCGATGCCGGCGTTGAGCCGCTGCGCGTGCGCGACTTCGAGCGCGAGGTCCGCTTCGAGCTGCGCGACGGGCGAGTCTTTTTGCACGGGGTCCGCGAGCAAGCGCCCGTCCGGAGCGGCTCCCAAAAAGAGCAGTCGCTCAGCGACCTGACGCGCGTGTTCGAACTCGCCTTTGGATTCGGCTTCGAGCTTGGTCGCGAGCTTCAAGAAGCCCGCGTTGCGGGCGATGGCTCCTCCGAGCAAGTACTGGTTCGAAGCGGTGAGCTCTGCGCGCATGACCTCGACGAGGGCTGCGACGACTTCGGGGCGTCCCTTCATGGTTTGGGGATGATGCCTGAAGTTCGCGAGCGGGACAGAGAGATCGTCGCGCGCTCGACGATCGAGCCGTCGACGAACTCGAACGAACGAACAGACATTTCGACGGAATCGAAGATCGCGAACGATGGCGCGGGCTCCGCCACGAGCGACCCCGGGTTGATGAAGAGCACGCCGTCGATCGATCGCACCATGGCCGCGTGCGTGTGGCCCGTCACGAGCACGCGCATCGAGGGCAGGCGCCTTCGGGCGCGCTCGTACGCGGGGGTCTCGAGCACGTCACGCGCGTTGGTGTCTTGTCGGACGAAGGTCATGTCGTCTTCGAAGAGCGCGTGGGTGAGCACGACGGTGTCCTCTTCGAACGAGAGAGAGACCGGGAGCGCTTCGATCCACGCGCGCTCGTCCGCCGAGAGGTCCTCGCGAGAGTGGGCGTGAGGCAGGTCACGGAGGCGGCCGGTGAGGAGCCAGCGCTCGTGGTTTCCGCGCACGCAACGAACGGGGCCGACGGGGTGTGTGCGCAAGAGCGAGATGGTGTCGGACAGAGAGCCGTCGCCGTCGCACAGGTCGCCGGCGCACAGGGCGAGGTCGACTGCGTTCGATCTGGCAAAATCCAGGCAATTTCGCAGAAGAGGCGAACAGTGAACGTCGCCGATGAGCGCGTATCGCACGCAGAGATGTTGCGCTGGGGCGAGGGAAAAACGCCACAGAGATGGCAGCGTGTTCGCGCCGCTCGGCGAACGAAACGAGTGCGGATTTCGCGTGGGAGCCGCGGACGTTGGTAGGATCGCGGTCACCCCTATTTTTCTGAGTTTCGAACGAAGGGCACAGCGCGACGAGGCAACACACAAGCGCCTCGTACTCTGTGTTGCTTCAACTCAACCCCTCTCAGGAGTGCCAATGAGACTTCGTGGATCGCTCGGATTGCTCGCGCTCACAGCGGCGTTGACCGCGTGTGCGTCGAGCACGACCCCTGCGGATGGAGACGTCGACTCCAGCTCGCAGCCAGACGGCAACGTGACGCAGGATCGCGTTGTTCCGCCGGCGGATCGCCAGATGCCGCCGACGGACGGATCGAACCCGCCGGCCGACGCCATGTCGATGGACGACGTGGTGGTGATGGACGACGTGGTGGTCCCGCCGATGGACGGCGGGATGATGGGCGACGACGTTGTCGTTCCGCCGATGGACTCGATGGTCGCGGATACGGGGGTTCCGCCGACGGATTCGAGCGTGGTGACGGACAGCGGAGTGCCGCCGACGGACTCGGGAATGCCCGGACCGACGTGCCCCGCGATCGGCCTCAACGATGACTGCCCGCTGATGGGCAGCATGGGCGCATGCGCTCCGCTCACCGCGGGAACGCGCACGTTCATCTTCCAAGGCTCGGGCTTGATGTCGGGCATCGGCGCGAGCTGCGAAGGAATGGCGACTTCGGCAGGGCCGGACGGAGTCGTCCCGCTCGTGATCACGGAGACGAGCAACGTCTCGATCGCGCTCAGCCAGATTGGCTCGGGCACGCTCACCGCAAGCTTGTTCACTGGCACAGGCTGCGGCGTTCCCGCTCAGCAGCGCGGATGCATCAACACCAGCGGCGGAATGAACACGCTGACCGCGTCGAACCTCGCCCCTGGGACGTACTGGGTTCAGTTCTCGGCGGCGGCTGCGACCGCCGGCGGTCCGCTGCCTGCGGCAAACGTGACGACGACCATCATGCCCGCTCCGCCGCGCATCGCTGGCGACACGTGCCCTGGCGTCACGGTTCCGTCTGACGGAACGCCGACGACGATCAACAGCAGCATGTTCTCGCGTGGCACGACTGCGGCTGGAACGGAAGTTCCGACCGCGATGTGCCCGAACATCGGCTCGAACATGGACGCGGTGTTCTCGTTCACGATCACCGAGACGCGCAACGTGAACATCACCGTGCAGGGACCGAACGCGACCATCCAGCAGATGGCGCTCGATGTTCAGTCCTCCTGCGGATCGAGCATGCCGTTCCGTGCAGACGTGACCTGCCAGCAAGCGAACGGCGCGTCGATCTCGCGCATGATCACGCGACTCGCCCCCGGCACGTACTGGGGCGTCGTGCAGATGCGCACGAGCGGAGCGACCTCGCCGTTGCTCGTGACGGTCAACACCAGCGCGCCTCCGATGCCGGGCCCCGCGGACTCGTGCCCCGGTCAACCGCTGAGCGCGAACGTGACCACCTCGGTGAACGTGCCGACGCTCACGCAAGACCTCGCGTTCGCGTGCTTCCCCGCGAGCGCCGCCGACGCGAACTTCTCGTTCAACGCCCCGGCAGGGCAAGACGTGCTCATCGAGGCCGTTGCAGGAACGAACCGCACCGCGATTGACCTGCAATCGACCTGCGGAACTGCAGGCATGACCTGCGTTGCGCCGTCCGTCACCGGCCGCTCGTGGCAGCGCTACTCCGGATTGATGGATGGTCGTTCGTACACGGCTCACATCGGAACCAACGCGGGCTCCGGCACGCTCGACGTGACGTACCGCCCGATTCCGACGTTGGCGACGACGGCGACGATGAACGCCAACGACGCGTGCGCCTCGGCGATCACCATCAACCCGTTGGGCGGTGTCTACACGGGCAACACGTCGATGATGAACGCCGACGCGACCGCTCCGTCGGGCTTCGGCGGCGGTGGAGGACCAGCGTGCAACGGATGCAACACGGGCGCGGGTCGCGACGCGGTCTATCGCCTCGACCTCACCGCTCGCAGGCGAGTGCTCGCGAAGCTCACCGGCACGACGGCGACGTTCGATCCGGTGATTTACGTCCGTGGCGGCGGCACGTGCAATCCGGGCACGAACCCGATGAACCAGGGCATCTTGTTCTGCGCGGACGACTACTACGGGCAGGACTCGGCGTTCGATCGCACCCTCGATCCGGGAACGTACTGGTTCTTCGTCGACGACTGCGTGCCGTTCATGGGCGGCGGCGGAGCGCGCGGCGGAGCGTACTCGCTCGAAGTGATCACGCTCGCGCCGTGAAGTAGCCGACGATCCAACAGGGGGCCACACAACTCGCCATCTGCAAAGCACAGACGGCGAGTTGGTATTTATTGAGCCATCGCCACGCCGAATCGTTCAGCAGTGACCGCCGACGTGTACGTTCGCATTGGCGCACTCGCGGGCGCAGCCGCGCCGCCGACGAACCAGTGGAGACGCCCCGGCGTAATGAACGTTTGATCGGTTGCGAGCAAGTCGAACCAACCGTCACCATTGACGTCAGCGGCACCAGTGCAGGTACCGAGTTGTTGCAACATGGTCTGGCCATACCATTGCCGAATATTCTGCAGCGGGCTCGTCGACGTTGGTGTTTGCATCAACAGAATTTGTCCGACCTCGCGTTCGCCGCTTGTTACGTATGCGTTCGACCAAAGCACGTCGGAACGGCCGTCATGGTTCATGTCACCAGCATCAACCAGCACGCCTGGGCCTGCTGTGATGCCTGCTGTCGTGACGGCACTCGCCGCCGCACCATCGGCACTTCCGAGGTATGCATAGAGCACTGGGATGAAAGTCGTTGGCAACGCATCGCCACGATGAGCAGCAACGAGCAAGTCTGAGTATCCGTCGCCGTTCACATCAGAACTGCCGAGCACTGCTCCGCCAAATCCAGAGTTGTCGTACGAACCTCGAACGATTCTCTGCGCCGTAGTCGACAGAGGAGCGGCACGACGGCCGACAAACAGATGAGCGGCGCCCGCTGCTCGCATCAATGAGTCCCGCGCATCGTACTCGCCAACAACAACATCCGCGAGGCGATCACCATTCACGTCGCCAGCGCCAGCCACAACCCAGCCAAAGTAGTCAGCAGACGGCGTTCCCATCCACTCAACAAGCGGGGTGACCGACACACCTGTCAGCGATCCTTGATGAATTGACGCAGTACCCGGAGGAAGGGTTCCCAAGTCGTCAAAGCTTGCCGCACCAACAACAATATCGCCGTAACCGTCACCATCGACGTCGCCCGCGGCTGCGATCGATGCGCCAAACCCATGACGCGCCGCTGCCGCACTGAGCGTCGAGATGGGGGTCATCCGAACGCCCGCAAGAGCCCCCACGTATACGTCAACGAATCCCCCCGGACGCGCCGCGATCAAATCAACCAGACCATCGCCATTGACGTCTCCAGCCGCTCCAAGGCGGGTTCCCAAACCATCTCCGGCCGCAACGCCTTCTACAATCTGCGTTGGGGCAGACGCCAATCCGGCGGGCGAGCCGAGGAAGAGATAGATCACGCCCGCGTTCGTTCGTCCCCCTGGCGAGGCATCGGGAGCGCCGACAGCAACATCTCCATACCCATCCCCATTCACGTCGAGCTCGACGCCGTGAAACGTGTCGACCGCTGCGTCTGCGTGGCCCACTCGAAACCACCACACGGGGCTCGTTCGGGTCCCGATGACGCCGCCCACTCGGCTGCGGACGCGCCAGAACCACACCCCCGCCGTCAGCGCGCTCGTCGGCCGCACCCGCGATCCCGTCGCGCTCAGCGACACACACCCCATCGTCATCGCTCGGTCGCGACACACGTCCACAGTCGCCATCGTCACGCCCGACGGAAGCTCCCATTCGAGCGTCGGTCGTTGTGACGTGACCGTCGCGCTCGTCATCGGCGCGATCGGCCGCGGAACCCTCGCTTCACAGCTCGCGCCCACCAATTCGAACCCCGCGAGGCACTCGAAATCGCACGTGGACATCGCGCACGTCGCTCGCGCGTTGGCGACCATCGTCGTGCACGCGCGGTTGCAGCCGCCGCAGTGCGCGGGGTCGCTCGCCGTCACGACGCACGTTCCGCCGCACAAAACGCTTGGCGAAGCGCACATCGGCCCCGCCTCCATCGCCGCGTCTGCGTCGGGCTGCGAGACCCCCGTGTCTCCCGTCGCTACGCCCGCGTCGCTCGCGACGTCGAGAGCGCCGGCCTCGGACGCGTCGCTCCCGATGTAGCTTCCATCCACGTAACAGCCTTCGTACGTGGGGTGCTCGGGCGTTCCGCAGTTGGCGATGCACATTTTCAAATCGGGATCCCAACGCGTCTGTGCGCGGCAGTTGGGCGTGGACGGCGAGCAGGCGCCCAGGGCGAGCGTGCTCAGCGAGAGCAGAGAAATTCCAGCGAGCGCAGCGTTCTTCGTCATGGCGGGTCCACCTTTCTTCGTGGGCCCGCGCTATCTCGCGACCCCCCTCGAAGGTTGCGGCGGCGAAGCTACTGCATCGATGGACACATTCAACGGCCACCGCGGGGTATGACTTCAACGATCCACGCGCTCGAGGGGCGGCGCAGCGCGGTCCACCACCGAGCGCAGCATGCTGGTCGCGAATCGTCGCCGAAAACTCTCGGCTCGCGCCCACGCTTCCGCCGTTCGGCCTTGTCCTGCGAGCGCCTGCACCCAGATCGCCTCGCGCTCTTCAACGAGCTGTGCCCGCGCGAAGCGCCGCAAGTGGACCTCGCACGCGCCCATCGCGTCGCGCCACTGTCGTCGCGCCAACGCGCTCTGCGCCGTCTCGATCAGCTCGCGCTCGGCCCGCAGCGACAGATCCGGCGCCTCGGTCGCCGCGTCCCGATACAGCCTCGCCCGAACGCTGGGCGCGGGCTCTGTCACCGCGGGTGAGCTCGCGCCAGCGTCCGTCGACGCGACGCGCGGAGCCTCAGAGATCAACGCATCATGGGTCGCTTCAGGACCAACCGCGGACGCAGCATCGACGTGGATCACAACCACCTGGTTCAAGACCACCGTGCGCGGAGGGCTCCGACGCCACAGCGCGCCGACGATGAGCGCACCGACCAGCACTCCGGTCGAGAACCAAAGAGGCCCGCGCGCGAAGCGCCGTCCGATGTCTGCCCTCGTCGCGCTGGACGATCGCCGCTCGATCTCGCGCAACGCACCATCGCCGATACGCTCGACTTGCTCGGCGCTCGGCGCGGGTCGCCGCGCTTCTTCGTCGAGCAACGCGCGCACATCGGGAGGCAGATCTTCGAGTTCGGGTTCGCTCACAGCGCACCTCTCTGCAGTGACAACCGGCGCACCGCCGCTGTGAACGTCGCTCGCGCAAGCCTGAGTCGGGAGTACACGGTGTTCAAGTTCACAGCCAGCGCGTCGGCGACCTCTGGAGCGCTCATTCCCTCGAGCTCGATCATGATGAACACCGCTCGCTGCTCGTCGTCGAGCGAGCGCAACGCGTCGATCACGAGTTGCCTTCGCTGCTGGCTCTCGATCTTGTCGTGAGCGCTCATCGCGCCGTCGCTGCGAGTCTCGTGCTCCGTCGCCGAGAGCGACTCTCGGGTCGAGCGCGCGCTGCGTCGCCACGACGACGCGACGCGCGTCGCGAACGCAAAGAGCCACGGCCTCAGCGGCCGAGAAGCATCATAGTCGCCCCAACGCATTCCGACGGCGATCAACACCTCCTGCACCACGTCGTCGAGGTCCGCCTCGCGCACGCCCATCCGTCGCAAGAACCGATGGAGCGGAGCGATCTCGGGCACGATCAACGATTGAAAGATTTCTCGATTCACCGCGGGTACGCAGCCTTGGTTCTGCGCTGCACTTCACCGTCGCGCACCGACTCGACCATCGCCGCATCGATTGTGGCGTCGAGCCAGTAGCGCGTCCGAAGCGCTGCTCGTCTCGCGAAGTGTTGCCGCCAGTCTCGCACTTCCGTCACGCAATCGAACGTCGTCGACCACATTGCCTGCCACCGAGTGGCATCACCTCGTGCCACCGGGTGGCATCACCGCCCGAGGTGAGCATAGAGCATCCCGGAGCACCAAGCGCACCAAGCGGTGAGCCCGAAGTAGTCCACCAAGCCGTCGCCGTTGAAGTCGCCAGCAGACACGACGGTCTCGCCGCCTGCGCCATCGATCTGCAGGTCGATGGCCGGCCGCGAGCACGGCGTCATCGACAGATCCGGCGCGAGCGAGCGCATCCACACGCGTCGCGACCGCGGCGTCCCATCCACTTCGAAGCGCAACACCATCCGCTGCGCACCAACACGCACGCTCGAGGCGCGGGTGTATTGCCTCAAGTCGTCCTCAGCGACGGGCTCGACGCGCTCGATCGAAGCGCCGTCGCTCGAGAACACCCATCGCTCCATCGCTCGTCGACCGGTGCTCGTCAGCGCTCCTTCACCGAGCCAGTGAGAGCGTCCTTGCGCGTCACGCCCGAGCGCGATGAACGTCGGGGCGTCGACCGTCGCGTCCCGCACAGGATAGACGCACCGCGGCTCGCTCAAGTCACCGCCGCCGAGCCCGCGCATCAAGAACACGCAGTGCTGTCGCTCGCCCAAGAGCAGCACGTCCGTGAGCTGGTCGCCGTTCACGTCGCCCGTCGCGGCGAAGGTCGGATTGAAACCGATCGTCGCATAGGACCGCTCTCGCTCGAACCCGCGCCGACCATCGCTGAATCGCACCTTCAACGAGAGGTGCTCGCCCATCTCGTCGCCCGGCAGCAGCAGCGCGTCGAGCCGCCCGTCGTTATCGATGTCTCCCGAGCCTAGCCAATAGCCGGGCTGTCCCCACTGAAACGTGTCGACCTCGGTGAGCTCGCCGTCAGCGCGTCCCCAATAAATCGAGACCGAGCTCTCACGGTTCGTCGAGACGAAGAGATCGTCGCGGCCGTCTCCGTCGAAATCCGCAGGGTGCACCCACACGGTCTCGACGCCGACTCGCGCGCTTCGAATGTCTCGCCGCGCCGCCCAGCAGCGGCCCGCGCACGCGAAGCTCTCGCAGCAAAGCCCCTCCGCGCACGCTCCCCGCGGACAACCGCTGCCGCAAGCGCCGCAGTGAATGGGATTCGTCGCGAGGTCGACGCACACCGGGCGACCGTCGCTCGTCGGGCACGCGACCAGCCCCAGGGCGCACGCGTTGTTTTCTCCGAGGCTCACGTCCGCCGCGCACGCGCTGAGCGCGACCGTCGAGAGCGCGAAGAGAATGAGCATCCGCGGCTTGATTTCGTGCACGATTCGCCACGAGAATGCATCGTCGGCTGATGAAAGGTCCAGGGAGGATTCGTACGGCGCTCGCGCTGCTCGTCGCGTTTGCGGGCTGTAGCGACGACCGCTGCAGCGCCTCTCTCTCTCCGTGCGATCTCATCGCAGACGCTGGCTTTCTCTGTGTCGACACGCAATCGAGCTGGAGTCATTGCGGCGCCTGTTTTCGTCACTGCGCCACGGGGCAGCGCTGCGTCGAGGGCCGCTGCGTGCTCTTCGCTTGCGCGGCGAACGCGTCGGACTGCGTGGATCGGTTCACGCGCCGCGAATGCAGCGGGGACGGACGCAATTTCGCGACGTACTCGTGCGCCGGGGACACCGTGTGCGCCGCCGGACAATGTCGAACGTGGCCAGCAGACACCGATTGGTCGTTGGTCGAGCGAGCGTCGCTCGAACAGCCTCCAGACCTTCCAGAGTGGCTGGTGACCGCTGGCCGATGCTCGACGATCGAGCCGACGAGCGCCGACGGTCAGCGCGTGCTGCGCTTCGCGGGGCCCTTGTACGCGCGGCGCGTGCTGCGATTGGGCGAAGGCATGGCCAGCGCCGCGAGCGTGCGGTTTCGCGCCCTCGGCTCGCCGAGCGCAGAGCTGGCGCTGTTCGCGACGGCGGGCAGCGCCGGCTCGGGCATCGCAGGGGGCGTGAGAGCGCGCGTCGAAGACGGGATGCTCCGCGTTCGGCTCGCCAACGGAGCGATCGCGCACGAGCGCCCCGCGGACCGCGCGATGCTCACGCTGCGCGTCGAGCAGGACCGAGCTCGCGACCGCCTGCGCGTGATTGTGGACGACGTGGTGGCGCGCGAGGTCACGCTGAGCACGTTGGTGCTCATCGGGTCGCACCTGCAGATCGAGAGCAGGGCGCCATGCGGACAAGCGACGTTCGAGATCGCGGAGCTTCAAACGTGGAGCGCGCCGTGACGCCCCGCGCGCGAGCGCACGTTGTGTGGCCTCGGCTGCGCGCGCTCACCTTGGCTGCGCTGTTGTCTGGAGGTTCGCTCAGCGCGTGCCTCGTGCGTGGGGACGCTGGCGAGAGCGAGCCGTGTCTTCCGAGCCAGAGCACGTGCGTGGTCTCGGGCCGACCGCGGTGCGTCGATCCAGCGAGCGACCGAGCGCACTGCGGAGCGTGCGACTCGGTTTGCGCTGCGGGAGACGTGTGCGTGCAGGGACGATGCGCTGCGACGCGGTGCGCAGCGGGAGAGCGCCGTTGTGAAGGCGAGGCGCTGCTCGAGTGCGCGCGGGACCGCACACGCTTCGAGCGAGCGCAGTGCGAGCGCGGAGCGCACTGCGAGGGCGCGGGGCGGTGCGTCGACAACGTCGCGACGTGGCCAGACAACTGGATCACGAGCGAGAGCGACGCGCCGAGCGCGCAGATCGTGGAGCCATGGTCGAGCTGGGGCGGCGATTGTGGAACGAGGCAGCTCGCTGTGATCGACGGAGAGCCCCTGTACGCGAGCACGTCCGACCGCACGCTGCACGCGCGACCGGTGCCGTGGCCGACGGAGGGAGCGTGGGCGATCGAGGCACGGCTGCGATGGCACCGTGAAGGGACGGTCTTGGTGATGGTCGGATCGTACGCCGCGCTCGGCCAGGGTGTGGCCGGGTGGATCGAGCAGCTTCAGATCGTGCGCGACGCCGTCTCGACAGCCACGCTCGGCGCGGTGCCGCAGCTTCAGACCGCGCGAGCGACGCCAGAGCTGTGGCACACGATTCGGTTCGAAGCGGACACAGCGAGCGAGCGGGCGCGGTGGACGATCGATGGCCGCGTGGTGGCCGAGCGAGGGATGCTTCCGATCGAAGCGTTTGGGCCGTATCTGGTGATCGCCGGCTTTGGCGAGTGCGCGACGAACGTGCTGAACGTCGGTCCTGTGAGCGTTCAGCGAGGTGGGCTTTGAGCGCAGCGCGAGCGGCAGCCTTGGCGTCAGTTGCGATGAGCCTCGCGAGCGCGCGGGTCTTCGCGCAACAGAGCCCGCAGCGCGAGCCGGTGGCGAGGCTCGAGCTGTTTCGAGCGAGCGAGGCGGCGCGCTGTCCGGACGAGCGCGCGCTGCGCGGGGCCGTCGCGCGCAGGCTCGGGCGCGACCCGTTCTCCGACGCGGCGCAACAGCGCGCGCGCCTTGCGTTTGGCCCAGACGGCGCGGGGCTCTCGCTGTCGATCGAGCTCGTCGCGCGCGACGGAAGCACGCTCGGGCAGCGCACGATTCGCACGCGCACGCGCGACTGCGTCGAGCTCGCCGAGAGCGCGGCGGTGGCGCTCGTCGTGGCAATCGACGTCCTCGAAGCGAGCGCAGAGCGAGAGCCCGTCCCCACGCGGGTCGCTCCGTCGCGCCCCGAGTCGGACACGGCGGCGAGCGAGCGCCCGAGCGCCGCGATGAGCACCAGCGCGCCACGCACGCCAACGGCGACGACGACGGCGACGGCGACGACAAGCACAGCGCTCTCGGCGACGCGAGCGCCGGTCGACTCGGTCACGGGATTCATCGCGATCAACGCCGCGGCGAGCGTTGGAGATCTGCCCACCGTTGCGTTCGGAGGCGCGCTCCGCTTCGGCGTTCGATGGAGAGCGCTCGGCGTGTTCGTCGAAGGACGCGCGGTGCTTCCGACGCTGATCGACGGGCCTCAGGGATCGCGGATCGAGAGCTCGCTGTACATGGGCTCGGCGATGCCGTGCTTTCATCGCGGGTGGTTCGCGGCGTGCGGCGTGGCGAGCTTCGGGGCGCTGCTCGCGCGAGGGAGCAACGTCGATCACCCGCGAGAGCCAACGATCGCGGTGATTGCGGTGGGGGCGCGGGCCGCGGGAAGCTGGAGGGTTCCCGGAGACTTCTTCATCGACGCGAGCGCGGAGGTGCTGGGTTCGCTGCTGCGACCGACGCTGACGATCAACGGCGAGCGCGCCTGGGAGGCGCCGCCGCTACAAGCGAGCCTGCGCGTGGGCGTGGGCGTCGAGCTGCGATGAGAGGCTCCCAACAACGCACATGAGGATCGAATGACGACGCGAGGGGCTCGATCGAAGAGAGGCGCGAAGAGCGCGCGACCGAAGACAAGCGCATCCGTAACGGCGAAGCGAAAACCAGCGCGCAGCACGGCGAGCGAAGAGCAACGCGCCGAAGCGCCGCGCGCGCCAACGCCGGACGCGAAGCTGCGAGCGAAGTATCAAGCGCTCAAGGACGAGATGTCCGCGGCGCTGCGCGGCGAGATGAGGGGCTGGGACCAGTATTGGGAAGCCGTGGCGAAGATCATCGCCGAGCGCTGGTACCTGTTCGATGGGTTCAAGAACGCGGCGGAGTGGGTGGGGGCGACGCTCGACGTTCCGCTGCGAACCGCGCTGAGAAACACACGGATCGCGACGGTGGCCTCGCCCGACGAAGAGGCGAAGTACACGCCGACGAAGATCGATTTGGCGCTGAGTCTGTTGGACGCGCAGGCCGCGAGCGCGAAGAAGCTCGACGGCCGCGGGCCCGAGGAGGCTCGGGGCGCCGTTGATTTCGCGGCGTTGCGCTACGAGGTGACGCGCGACGATCACAAGCGCACCGTGACGCTCGCGGAGGTGACCACGGACGAGCTACGCGCGCTGCTGCGCAAGACCGCGCGCAAGGGAAAGGTGACCGAGCGCAGGCTCGGCCCCACGGCGCAAGCGCTCGCAGATTTGCTAGCGGAGCACGAGACCCTGAGCGAGCTGGCGTTGAGCGAGCGCGACGGGCTCATCGTGCTGGGAGGCTTTCGCGCAGACCAACTGGGAGAATTGGGGCGTGTGTTGCTCGCGGTGAAAGCGGGCGACCGACCGAAGCGCAGAGGGTGAAGCGAGCCGGAGCGATGCCACCGAGTGGCACGCGGGGATGCCACTGGGTGGCATGGAAGACGGGAGCGTCGCCGAATCACGAGCACGTGGGGCCGTCGAGGACCCACGACGAGCGAGCGCTCGTGCCGTCACGAGCCGCCGCCCCGACGCCGTGAACAATCGAGCCAGCGGCGTCGTTCAATCGCCAATTCGCCAAGGTGGCGCAGCGATCGAAGACTCCGGAGAACAGCGCGTTCACCTCCGTTCGCGGCGCAGCGTGATCGAGAAACGTCACATCTGCGATGTCGGCGTTGGCGCGACTCGATGTCGGCGTGTTGCCAACGACGTCGACTCCGACGCCAATGGGCGAGAGCGGGTCTTCGGTGACCAAGCCGCTGCCTCGCGTTCCGGTGCTCTGCAGCACGCCGTTCAGAAAGAGCTCTGCGCGCCCAGTCGCGGCGTCGTAGGTCGCGAGCAGATGATTCCAGCCAGGCCGTCGGGCGTCCGTCGTGCAGAGATCGATGAAGTTCGCGCTGGTGCATGTGCCCGGGTCACAGCGAGAGACATAGAATCGGCTTCCGAACTGCCCTGGACACGGCACCTGATTGAAGTTGAAGCCGTGCAGCGAGCCGCCATCAGCACGGGTCTTTCGCTCGAGCAGCGGCTGAACCGCCGTCGACCTGAGTCGAACCCACATCGACATCGTCATTGACGGAGTCGAGATCCCGGCAGCGCCGGGGATCATCACGTAATCGTTCACTCCGTCGAAGCTTGCTGCGCCGCAGTTCGTACTCCCGCAGGATGGCCGACAGGTGGGGCCGTCGACGACCCACGACGAGCGAGCGCTCGTGCCGTCACGAGCCGCCGCCCCGACGCCGTGAACAATCGAGCCAGCGGCGTCGTTCAATCGCCAATTCGCCAAGGTGGCGCAGCGATCGAAGACTCCGGAGAACAGCGCGTTCACCTCCGTTCGCGGCGCAGCATGATCGAGAAACGTCACATCTGCGATGTCGGCGTTGGCGCGACTCGATGTCGGCGTGTTGCCAACGACGTCGACTCCGACGCCAATGGGCGAGAGCGGGTCTTCGGTGACCAAGCCGCTGCCTCGCGTTCCGGTGCTCTGCAGCACGCCGTTCAGAAAGAGCTCTGCGCGCCCAGTCGCGGCGTCGTAGGTCGCGAGCAGATGATTCCAGCCAGGCCGTCGGGCGTCCGTCGTGCAGAGATCGATGAAGTTCGCGCTGGTGCATGTGCCCGGGTCACAGCGAGAGACATAGAATCGGCTTCCGAACTGCCCTGGACACGGCACCTGATTGAAGTTGAAGCCGTGCAGCGAGCCGCCATCAGCACGGGTCTTTCGCTCGAGCAGCGGCTGAACCGCCGTCGACCTGAGTCGAACCCACATCGACATCGTCATTGACGGAGTCGAGATCCCGGCAGCGCCGGGGATCATCACGTAATCGTTCACTCCGTCGAAGCTTGCTGCGCCGCAGTTCGTACTCCCGCAGGATGGAGCGGCATCGAGCGCTGCGTCGCCGCTCGCGGAATCCAACACATCCGGGATCGAATCCACGGCAACATCCACTGCAACCGCGGCGTCCGCGGTGCCCTGTACGGCGTCCGCGGAGTCCCATGCCGCGTCCACAGCAACATCCACGACAGCCGCTGCGTCCGTGGAGTCCATTGCTGGCGCGTCCACAGCAACATCGCCGACAGCCGCCTCAGCGGCGGCATCGACACTCGGTGCTGGCGCAGAGCACGCTGGAACAAACAGTCCTGCAATAACCGCTGCCCCGAGCAGCGCTACCTGGAAGCGAGATTGTGTCATTGAAGCTCCTGCTCAACTGCAGATTTGCCCGCGTGCGCCGAAACCAATACGGCGACGCTCGTCGTCGTTTTCTCTCCTCGGTCTTGGTTTGGATCGAATACATCCCGGCTCTCCGGCCTGCCGACAGTCTGGGCGGCGAGAGAAAACGCATCAGACCCCGCTGACCTCCTTGTAGTTGTCTTGAAGCCGCCCTACTGAGCGCCGCTTATGGTGTTGCATACTTCGCGCGAAAGTACTCAGAGACCTGAGCGACCTCTGCATCCGTGAGCGCGCGCGAGTAGATAACCACTTCGCCGATGTGTCCGTTATGCACTCCGTCGATCACTCCGAACGCAATGTTGTCCCGAGCTCCAATGATCAGGCGGTTCGCCGCGGAGCCATATGTCCCAGGCGCCGCGTACCCTCCCGCGTTATTCGCGCGCGCCTGCGGGACGCCGTTCACGAAGAGATCCACGTTGGAAGGGCTCGCGCCGGACGAATCGAGTCTGACGCCCCAGGCGGCCCAATTTGGCGACATCGTGTCCGGAGTGACCACGGCATTGCTGCAGCCGGAGTGAAGACCGAAGTTCGCGCCGGTCTGATTCCCAGTGTGGTATCCGATCTCATAGTTATTGACGCAAGGCGTGAACTGCTCCGTCACGAGAAACCTCTGCGTCGCGAAGTTCCTCACCTCTGCCACGATGAATGTCGTGACTGCTGATGATGCAGTTGCAAGCAGAGGAAACGCAGAAACCGCGAGATACGTGCTCGCTCCGTCAAACAGCACCGCAGGCCGCCCGTTCACAATCGCCGTTTGAAATACTGGTTGCGCAGCAGCCACGAACTGGCTCGCGTCGCGACCGTTACCCGACGAGTCAGGCCAACTCGACAACCGAGCGCCATTCGAGACCCCCACGATCGAACTCGCGTCCAACCAGAGCGACATACCGGCCGACGGCAACCCCAGGCAGCGTGCCGACGCGCAAAGTTGCCCCGCCCCGCACGCGCTCGCCACCCACGCGAGCCCGTCAGCGCTGCACGTCTCGACGCTTCCGCTACCCGCGCAACGCGTCGCTCCCGGCGCACAGATCCGCGGTCGACACGTCCCCATCGAGCAGCTCTCACCCGCTGCGCACGGCGCCGCGCTCGATCCCTGTCCGTCCGCGTTGCAGACCGATCGCGCAGTCAGCGAGGCGCAGCCCGTCGCGCTGCCAGGCGTGCACGTCCACGGCGTGCAGAGCCCCGCGCCGAGACAGGCGTTCATCGCAGGACAAGACGCAGCGACGTAGTTCAGCCCATCGGAGTCGCACACACGGCGATCGCTCGAGCTCGCGCAGACATACGAGCCAGGGTCGCACGTCCACGCGGTGCACACGCCAGCCCCGACGCAGGTCGTTCGCGCGCCGCACGCGGTGTCCGTGGTCCCGAGTCCGTCCGCGTTGCACGTGCGTCGAACGTTGCCCGCGCACGTCGCAGTGCCGGGGGTGCACACCCAACGATCACAGCGCCCTGTCCCCGCGGAGCAGCTCGACCCCGCAGCGCACGAGATCGGAGCGTCATACGAGAGTCCGTCCGCGCTGCACGTCTCGGTCGCGCCGCTTCCAGCGCAACGCGCGCTCGCAGGCGTACACACCCACGGAACACACGCGCCGCTTCGACACGACTGCATGGCCGAGCACGCGCTCGCCACCCACGCGAGCCCATCAGCGCTGCACGTCTCGACGCTTCCGCTACCCGCGCAACGCGTGGCGCTCGGCGCACAGATCCGCGGTCGACACGTCCCCATCGAGCAGCTCTCGCCCGCTGCGCACGGCGCCGCGCTCGATCCCTGCCCGTCCGCGTTGCACACAGCGCGCGCGCTCGTGCTCGCGCAGCCCGTCGCCATGCCCGGCGCACACGAGAACGGAGCACACACGTTCGACATCGAGTTGCAGCCGAAACCAGCGGCGCACGCCGTGGTCGGACCGTAGGCGGTCCCGTCGGGCAAACACGTCTCGATGCTCGTGGGCCCGGCGCACCTCGATGATCCAGGGACGCACAAACGAGCAGCGCACGCGCCAGCGACGCAGAACTGTCCCATCGGGCAGGGCGCGGGAGAGAAGCTCGCTCCATCGGCAGCGCACACCTCTCGCACGCCCGTCACTGCACAGCGCGCTTCACCGGGCGCGCAGAGCGCATCGGGTGCAGCGTCCACTGCTGCGCTGTCGCCGGCGCCATCGTCGTTCGTGGCGGCGTCCATGGACGGGCTTGCGTCGGCGTCGCGCGCCTCGACGTCAGCGCCCCCCTCGACATCGAGCGACGTCGCGTCCATGCGATTCGCGTCGTCGAGCGACGCTGTGTCCGTTGGATGAACGACGTCCTCCATCGGGCGCGGGTCGTGTGGGCACCCCGCCAGCGCGAACAGCAAGCTCGCGTTCACGCCGATGATCAACGGGCGAACGAGCCCTGTCCGTGGCCATTGCCGGTCGACTCGTGTCTCGTCGTCGGTGCTCATCGAATGCCTCCCGATCGCTCACGATGAAGCCGCTGAGCGCTGAGCGCCGAATGGAGAACGTTTGGCGAGCACGACTCACGACGTGCCGCCGCTTCACTGCGGTGGTCCCTCGACATCGAGCAGCAATTGCGGCGGCCGGCGGTGTTCCGTCATTCAATCGGACGTCGTGTACGCTTTTTGTCGGCGCGATGCCGCACGCGCCGCGATGCCACTCGGTGGCGCAAGCCGATGCCACCCAGTGGCATTCACTCGAAGACCTCAACCCCCGGGAGCGCAGGCCGACGACACGCTGCATCGTGGCGGCGACGAGCAGAGTGATCGGCGACAGCTCGATCTACGATTGCTTGCCACGCTCGGACCGCAGCGCGTCGAGCTCGCGCAGCAACGCGTCTCGCTCGGCCGTCACGCGCTCTTTCTCCGCGCGCTCGCGCTGCTCGCGCTCGAGCTCGGTCGCGAAGAGCTCGTCGCCGAGCGGGCCGGTGGCGATCCGCACGCGCAGCGCGGCGCCTTCACCGACGCAGCGCAACCAGCACCCGAGCGAGGCGCACTCGGCGCGGTCAGCGTTGCTCGCGTACACGCGCACGAACCCGCGACGCTTGACCGTGCGCCACACTTGCCAGCGCACTCCGTCGCTGCGTCGCTCGGGCTCTGGATCGAAGATCACCAGCTCGTCGACGCCCAAGCTCTTGTAGAGCGAGGGAGCGTCTTCGTAGTCCTTCGCGGCGTCTCGTCCCACCACTTCGAGCGCAAACGACGGACCGCGCTCGTGCTGCCACAGCAGCCACGACGCGGGCGCCTGCTCGGACGCTTGCCCCGGAACCACGTACACATCCGGCGCCACCCGCTGCGTCGCATCGCCACGCTTCCAGTAGAAGAACTGGTCCGCTCCCACAAACGCGACCTCGCCGCGCTCGGCGAGAAAGCGCGCGAGCAGCGGCCGCAGAAGCTCTGCGATGAGCCGCTGAATCATCGACTCCCCCATGTGATCACTCTCTGGATAGATGCACGCGTCCCGCTCTTCGCTCCGCGCCTCGTCGCTCATCGCAGACCTCGCGAGCACCGTAGCATGACGATCACCGAGCGAGCGGCAGAGACCCCCACAGAGCGCTTCTCGCCTCGCTCAATACTGCGGATCGCGATAGGTGACCCAATAGCCCGAGCTCATCGCTGGCGGGTGCAGCGGAGCCACCGTGCAGGTCGTTCGCCCCATCGCGTCGACGCGCGTGGTCACGTCGGCCACACGCCACATCGCGCCGATGTCGCGCTCGCTGCGCGCCCCCTCGAAGCGCGGCACTTCATCGGGAGCCGCGCCGAACGTCGCCACGCGACGGCCCGAGCAATACACGTTCACGACGGGGCGCGCGCGCGTTCCCGTGAAGTTGTGGACCATCACGCGAAACGTCTGGTTGTCGCCGGGGCGATCGACGTTGATGTTCTCGGGCAGCCCCGTGCCTTCAGAGAGGTTGTTGTCGATGTCGAGCCGAGGATTCGAGCAGAACCCCACGTCGCGCCACTGCGCTCCTTGCGGGCCGTTTTCGCACTCGGACAGAGGACTATTCATATAGCCCCAGTTCGCGCGGGGCAGGATGTTGCCCGAGATGCCTGTACCACGAATGGTGGCTTCGCAGTTGTGCCACGCGCAGCTCGAGGTCGTCGGGCGAAAGACGTCCGTCGCGACCGATGCATACCAAGGGCTGCGGTCGAACGGACTGTGCAGAAACAGGTCGAGGTCGCTGACCGAGCTCTCGGGGTAGCACATTTCGATGCGCATTCCGGGGCCCTCGACGTGGACGACCCACGAGCACGAATACGTGCGCCCCTCGAGCGTCGTGACCGTGAGTGAGACGGTGTAGTCGCCGGACAATTTCGGGACGAACGTCGCCGTGGACGAAGCTGCGTTGCGCAGCTCGAAGGACGCGACCGCGCCCGGCAATCGATCGCACGGGCCGCCTTGCACGGACCAGCGCCACGAGAGCGCGCTGCCGCGGTAGAAGTCCGGTCCGCGAAGGGCGTAGTCGCGAAACGGAGCGCCCGTGGGAACGCGCGGATCATCGTCGCCGGTGGGACACAAGATCGGGCACGACGTGCGCTGCGAGCAGCCCGTGCAGAGATTGTCGGCGCCGTTGCATTCGTCGGGGCGCGGGTTGATTCCGCCGAGGCAGGGGCCCCATTGGCGAGTTCCGAGGCAGGTTTGGGTGCCGTCTTGGCAAGTGCCGACGTTGCGACGGCCGGGCGGGCCGCCGAAGCACGATTGCACCATTCCTGGATCGCACGGGCAGCCTTCGTCGACGGATCGATCGCAGTTGTCGTCGAGGCCGTTGCCGCAGATCTCCACGGGTCCGCAGCGATCTTCGACAGGGACACACGCGTCTTGCACGTCGCTCGCGTCCACCACGTCCACGACGTCCACCACATCCAGCACATCGCTCGCGTCTTGCGCGTCGCTCGCGTCCGCCACGTCCACGACGTCCACGACGTCCACGACGTCTGCAACGTCCACCACGTCCATGGGTGGTTGAACGTCGATCATGATCGGGTCCGTGCTCGCGTCGCGCACGCGCAGGGCCGTGCGCGCTCCGCATCCAGCGCTCAACGTCGAGAGAAGCAACAAGCCAAGCGGTAACGCGCGCATCGTGCGGGCGATGATGGTCCGATTGGTCGTCGTCGGTCAAAAGAGGCACAGCGCGCGCGACGGGGGGTCGCCTCGCACCAGCCCCGTCTCGAAGCCAGATGGATTCATCGCACCCGAGACCCATCGGCTGTTCGATGGATTTTCACTGGCTGTTCAGCGCCCAGCACGAGCGCGGTGGACGGGGTCTCGAAGCGCGCGATGGATGAGGGCGCTTGCGAGCTCAGTGGGCGAGTGATCTCGCGAGCTCAGTGGGCGAGTGATCTCACGAGCCCGGTGGTCGGGGACGGTGGCAACGAGTGCCACCGCAGGGCCTCGCTCGAAGACTCGCGACGAGGGAAGTGTCAGAAGCGCGATGGACGAGTGCTCGCGAGCTCAGTGGGCGAGTGCTCGCGAGCTCGATGGGCGAGTGCTCTCGCGAGCCCGGTGGTCGGGGACGGTGGCAACGAGTGCCACCGCAGGGCCTCGCTCGAAGACTCGCGACGAGTGCAGTGCCTTCACGATCGCCTCCTTCATCGGAAGGCCAACGAACGTCACGAAAATCGTGGTTCAGGACACATCAGCCGCTGGGCGCTGCGACGTACGTTCCTCCATTGCATTCGTCGCGAGTCTTCGAGCGAGGCCCTGCGGTGGCACTGGTTGCCACCGTCCTCGCCCATCGCGCTCGTGAGAGCACTTGACCATTGCGCTCGCGAGCTCAGTGGTCGGGGACGAGCCCACCGTCACCGCTTGCGCAGGACCGTCACGCGAAGCGGATGCTCGGCGGTTCCGCGGACGGCGCGCTCGAAGGTCGAGTCGCGGTAGCCCTCTCGATCGCTCGCGGCGGCGCGCTCGCTCAGCTCGCCGCCTTCGATCACGACGGCGCTGCCGAGCGCCGCGGTGAACACCGCGACGGGCTCGGGTGGCGGCATCGCTTCGAGCCGGTGCTTGGCGCGGCCGATGCCCCAGTGCGTCGGAAGCTCGCTCACCACCGCCTCGTTGCGCTGCTCAGTCGCGAAGACCACCTCGCCCACGTCCATCTCGACACGGACGCTTCCCTCCGCGGTGTCGACGACGAACGGAGCGACGACCGCGTCTTCGATCCGCGCGCCCACGGTGTATCCCGCGACGCCCACGATCGCGCCGCGCGCGTCGCCGATGCTCGCGACCGGCTCGGGACAGCGCGCGATCACGCCCTCGAACCGCACCGCAGGCACAGCGGGCGCAGGCAGCGCGAGGCGCGTGGGTCGCAGCCCCTCGTGCCTCCGAGGCATCGCCCATCGCTGCGAGCGATCGCGCCCGCGCAGGCGAAACACAGGGTCGAACACCTTCGCGATCCAGCGCTCGGTGCGGCGACGAATCCGATCGCGCGCCTTGCGTCCCGCGCGCTCGGGCATCGCGTAGCTCGCGAGCGTGAGCGCCGCGGAGACGGGCAAGATCGTCAGCGAGACGAGCAGCGCGAGCAGCGCGATCGAGAGCCAGATGAGCAGCAGAAACAGCGCCACCGAGAGCATCCCCGCCGCGTATCCGACGACCCCGGCAACGAGCACCACCCACAATCGCAGCCCCGCGACGCTGCCCGGGTGATGCATCACCAGCCACACCGAGAGCGCAGAGAACGCGACGCCCACGAGGTGCGAGACGACCGAGAGAGCGCGCTCTCGCTCGGGCTTGGCGCCGTGCACCGCGGTGGCTTTGAACACGCGGCGCGCGAGCTGAACGAGCCGGCTGTTGGCGCTGTTTCCTGTGAGCTCGAAGCGCGTTCGACCGCAGCGATCGCAGCGGCCCGGCTTCTGCGAGCGCACCCGACAGTAGAAGCACGCGTAGCGCGCGCCCACCGCGAGCGTCACGCTCGAGTGTGTCGCGAGTGCAGCGCCCGTCGAAGTGCTCACGGATGACCGAATTTAGAATGCCACGTCGTCTCGTCGCGAGCCCTTCTTCTTCGCCGGTCGGCTCTTCTTTGGGCGCTTGCCTTCGGCGCCCGGCTCGGTGCTCGCTTTGACCGCTGCGACCGCGGCGGGCGCGTCGCGCTCGGTGCGGTTGGTCACTCCTGCGTCTCTCGCGCGCTGGCAGAGCGTGCGAAACAAGCGGCGAAGCTGCGCTCCGATGGCCTCGTCCTCGCCGAGCCCGTCGAGCGTGAGCGCGACGGCTTCGAGCGTCGAGACGTGTTGATTGCTGGGCTGCTTGCGGAGCCTTCCGTACGCGCTCGGCTCTTTGGGATGAAGCAGGACGCGGTTGAGCTTGAGCAGCCAGGGGTTGCGCCACCAGATGGCTTTGGCTTGCGACCACGTTCCGTCGAGCACGACGATGCCGTCGAGGTGCAGCTCGTCCGGTTGTTTGCGCTGTGATTTGCGGTCGAGCAGCAGAAACGGCGCGCTCTCTTCACGCTCGTTGAGCTCGCGGCCGAGCGAGCCGCGGTAGAGGACGGCCCAGCGAGAGGGCTCTGCTTCTTCTTCGCCGAGCGCGTGCGCGAGCGAGGCCCACGAGAGACCGACGCGCACGACCGAGCGATCGAGGGTGGCTTCGACGAGGGGAGCCGTTCCGAGCAGCGCGTCTTGCTCTTGCGGGTGTTGCAGCACGAGCACGCGCGTGCGCGGATGAACGCGCTCGACGCGATCTCGCACAAAATCCAGCGCGCTTGCGGTGGGGGTGTCTTCGGTCTTGTTCGTCATGGGATGAAACCGTGTACCGTGCGCCGCACGATGAGCAGCGAAGTGTATCTGTATCCGGCGATCGAGCCGTACCGAACGGGCCGCTTGAAGGTCACCGGTCCCCACGAGCTGTACTACGAAGAGAGCGGAAATCCCGCAGGAAAGCCCGTGGTCTTCCTCCACGGCGGCCCCGGCGGCGGAACGGACGCGAAGTACCGACGCTTCTTCGACCCGAGTCACTACCGCATCGTCCTGTTCGATCAGCGCGGCTGCGGCCAGAGCACGCCGCACGCGTGCCTCGAAGAGAACACCACGTGGGACCTGGTCGCGGACATCGAGCGACTGCGCGCGCACCTCGGGATCGAGAAGTGGCAGGTGTTCGGCGGCAGCTGGGGCTCGACGCTGGCGCTCGCCTACGCCGAGACGCACCCGACGAGCGTGACCGAGCTGGTCCTGCGCGGGATCTTTCTGCTTCGCAAGCAAGAGATTGATTGGTTCTACCAGCGCGGGTGCAGCGCGATCTTCGCGGACCTGTGGGAGGAGTACCTCGCGCCCATCCCCGAGGCCGAGCGTGGCGATCTGCTGCGCGCGTATCACAAGCGACTGACCAGCGACGACGAGCGCGTGCGACTCGAAGCCGCGCGCGCGTGGAGCATCTGGGAGGGATCGACGAGCAAGCTCATCCCGGACCTGGAGATGATCAAGCGATTCTCTGCGGACAAGTTCGCCGAGGCGTTCGCGCGGATCGAGTGCCACTACTTCGTGAACAAGGGCTTCTTCGAGACCGACGCGTGGCTTCTCGAAAACGTGTTCCGTATTCGAGAGATCCCCGCGGTGATCGTTCAGGGGCGCTACGACATCGTGTGTCCGATGGAGAGCGCGTGGGCGCTGCACAGGGCGTGGCCCGAGGCAGAGTTCAAGATCATCGCGGACGCGGGGCACTCGATGCACGAGCCGGGGATCACCAAGGCCCTGGTCGAGGCGACGAACAAGTTTCGCGCGCGTACGTGAGCGCGGGCGGCTGACAACGGGCGGGGCGGTGCCTATCCAGCGCAGCGCATGAGCTGGGTTGCGTTGGACGTGGACTATCGCAAGGACGCGGGCGGAGCGGAGTACGCAATGGCCGCCGCGGTGCTCTTCGAGCGATGGAGCGACGGCGCTGCGTCGCGCGAGCGCGTCGTGCGCGTGGACGGGGTGAAGCCGTATGTTGCGGGGAGGTTCTTCGAGCGAGAGCTTCCGTGTTTGCTCGCGGTGATCGAGGCCGTGCGCGCGGACGGAGCGGTGATCGACGGCGTGATCGTGGACGGGTACGTGTGGCTGGCCGAGGCGAAGCGCGGGCTCGGCGCGCATTTGTTCACGGCGCTCGGCGAAGCGGTGCCTGTGGTCGGAGTGGCGAAGACCGCGTTCGACGGGGCCGCTGGCGTACAGAGCGAAGTGCTGCGCGGGCAATCGAAGAAGCCGCTGCTCGTGACGAGCGCAGGCATCGAGCGCAGCGTGGCGGCGGCGTGCGTGAAGGGGATGGCGGGAGAGCATCGGGTTCCGACGCTGCTCGCGCGGGTGGATCGATTGTGCCGAGAGGGATGACGGGGGACCGAGAGCGGGTTTTGTAGGGATAGGGGACGGTGTTCAAAAGTTCATTTGTTGGCCCCCCGGTCGATCGAGTGGCCCGTCGATCGAGCGCCGTTGGCGGGAGATACCGCGCGGAAACGAGAGCGCAGGGCGAGCGCGGGAACGAGCGCGGGAACGAGCGCGGGAACGAGCGCGGGAACGAGCGCGCGCACAAAACAAATGAACTTCTGAACACCGTCCCCTATCCTTACAAAACCGTGCACCGCTCCGACGCCGATGAAGCAGCGTTTGCTCGCTACCAGTCCGCGATCCACGGGGCGTACGCGCCGCTGCTCGCGGGACGAAAGACGCGCGATGAAGCGCTCGCCTTCGCCCAAGCCCGTGGCGCAAAGCTCGTCCGTGACGACGACGTCTCGATCTCGCTCGTCGACGAAGCCGCGTCGCTCTCGCTGACGATCCAATGGGATCCCGATCACGAGTGCTGGTACTGCGCTGCGGAATTTTTGCCGAACGCTTCAGCCCCGCGCGACCCCGCTCCGTAGCCTCGCGACAGCCGCGCGCACGCGTGCCGTACACTCTCGGCCCGCCATGCGCGATCGACTCACGCTCACGCTCTCGATGCTCTCTGCGGCGCTCGCGGCGCAGTGTCGCTCGACGCAACCCGTTCCGACGCACACAGAGAGCGCTCGCGCTGAGCGCGCGCCGATGACGCCGCCCGAGCGTCCTCGCGCTGGTGGACACGTCGAATCGCTCTCTGCGCCGAGGCGCTCGGTGCACGCGTACGGACGCGCTGGAGACATGGTGCTCGTCGGAGCGACAGGCGCGCGGCTCACCATCGCCGCCACGCCCGATCAAGCAGGGCATCGACCGCTGCGAGGCGCGGTGCTCGACGTCGCGATGACGAGCGACGATCGACCGGACCCGCTGCTCTGGTGGATGCCAGGCGTGCTCGACACGAGCGCCGCGTTTCACGGGATCACGACGAGCGCCGTGATCGCGATCGAGTGCGATGGAGACGGCGCAGGAGCGGGCGTTCGCGTCGAGGGCGCGTGGGATGGACGCGCGGTAGTCAGAGAGATTTGCGCGATGGCGGACGGGAGATTTCGCGTCGTCACGCGCGCGAGCAACCTCCGCGACGGAGAGAAGCTCGGCGAAGACCTCGTCGTCGGAACCTCGCCCGCCATCATCGAGCGCCTCGGACAAACGTGGGAAGGCGAGCAGCGAACGGGCTTCGTCGCGCTCGCCGAACACGGCGTCGCGGCGCTCATCGAGACGCCGAACACGACCGTGCGACGCAGGCCGATTCGCATCGCGGCAGAGGTGTTTCCTGCGCCGATCGCGGTGTGGCACGAGGGCGCGAGCAGCGTGACGCAGTTTGTTCGAGTGCGCGAAGGAGACGCGCTCGACGCGCTGGCGATGACGGGCGCAGGTCGGACGATCGACGTCGTGATGCCGAGCGGACGCCGTGGAGCGATCGCGATCGCCGACGCAGAGCACAAGCCCATCGCGGTCGGAGAGCTCTCGTCGGCAGAGGCGCGGACGATCACGATTCCCAGTGATTTTGGCGCCGAACTGTCGGTGCGCGACGAGCGCGGGATCGTTGTTCGCGCGCCGTTTCCGACGGGAGAGAGCCGACGCGTCGAGCTCGCGGCGCAGCCCGTCGGAACGCTGCGCCTTCGCTATCAGAGCGCCTCGCAACAACCGCTGCCCGTGCACGTGATGCTGCGCGGAATCGCTCCGACGCCCGACCCCACGCCGACCGCCGCCGCGCCCGACCGCGCTGGTGGCAACTCGCTGTATCTGCTTCGAGGAAGCGCGGACGTCGTGCTGCCTTCGGGGCGATATCGCGTGACCGCGACGCACGGCTTCACGTGGTCGCTCTCGACGCGAGAGGTGACCGTCGGCGACGCGCCCGTCGAGATCAACGACGCGCTGCGGCCCGAAGTGGACACGAGCGCGTACGTCACGGGGGATTTTCATTTGCACTCGGCGCCGAGCCCCGATTCGGTCGTTTCGCTGGAGGCGCGCGTGCTCACGCTGCTGTGCGAAGGCGTGGATTTCGGCGTCGCGACGGACCACAACCGCATTTCGGATTTCGCTCCGAGCGCGCGCGCTCTCGGCGCGAGCGAGAGCATCACGACGATGGTGGGCAACGAGATCACCGCGGGAGGAAGGCTGTGGGGGCACTTCAACGCGTTTCCGCTCACGGCGCCGAGCGGCGCGCCCGAAGACGCGGTCTCGGTCTATTTTCAGCAGACGCCCGCGGACATCTTCGCCGCCGCGCGCAGCGCCGGAGCGCGCGTTCTTCAAGTGAACCACCCGCGCATGCCGCCGAGCATCGGCTACTTCGAGCTCACGCACTTCGACGCGCGGACGGGACAGGCGGACCAGGAGTTTTCGAACGACTTCGACGCGGTCGAAGCCTTCAACGGAATCTGGCTCGAAACGCCGGACAAAGTGCGCGAAGGGCTTCGCGACCTCGTGGGCCTCGTTCGTCGCGGGCTGCGACCGACGGCGACGGGCAACAGCGATTCGCACACGCTGCTGTTCGAAGAGGCGGGCTATCCGCGAACGTTCGTGCGAACGCCGTCGCAGCCGATGGCGACGCGCTCCGAGCGCGTGATCGAGGCGCTGCGGCACGGGCAAACGTCGGTGAGCTCGGGGCCGATCGTCGAGCTCACCGTCGAAGGGCAATCGCCCGGCGCGGTGGTGCGTCCCTCTCGCGCGGCGCGCGGGCGAACACCGGCTCGAGTGCGCGCGCACGTGCGTGTGCTCGCGGCGTCGTGGATGCCGGTCGAGCACGTCGAGCTGTGGGTCGACGACCAGCCCGCGCAGCGGTTCAACGTCGGGCCCGCGCGCGCGAACAGCAACGTGAGGTTCGAGCGGGACGTCGAGCTCGCGGTGCGCGGGGACGCGACGATCGCGGCGTGGGCCGACGCAGAGACGGCGATTCCCGAGGTGCTTCCGTACGCGCACGCGCGGCCGATCGGGTTTACGAGCTTCGTGTACGTGGACGCCGATGGGGACGGGCGCATCAACGTCGCAGCGGGAGCGACCGCGGTTGCGCCGGTCGAAGCGAACCCGGTGCACCATCACTGAAGCGCGAGGTTTGTAGGTCTAGGGGACGGTGTTCAAAAGTTCATTTGTTGGCCGGACCGAGCGCGCGCACTGACAGCGCACAGGAAGCTCGGAGCACGCAGCGCGCGTTGAAAACGCTCACACGCGGCAACAAATGAACTTTTGAACACCGTCCCCTAGACCTACAAAACCCCCCGCTCAGCGCGCGGTAAACCGCACGATCCCGCCGAAGTCGTTGTGGATCCAGAGCTGCGTGCTGCCGATGCTCCAGAGCGCTTCGTCGCCTCCGGGGACGTTGCGAACGTACGGGCGATCGACGATCGGGCGCACCGTACGCGTCGCGCTGTCCACCACGGCGTAGTCCCTCGCAGCCGACATCCCTCGGCCCGAGGCGATCACTCCCCCCGCGGTCGGAGTGATGTTCGAGACCAACAGCGGCATGCCCGCGTTCTCGATGCGCGTAAAGGTCGCCGCTCCACGCGGACGCACGAAGAGCTTGTCCGACAGACGCATCCACAGCGCGCCCGCGTCGTCGCGGATGAGCTCGCCCGCGTCGAGCGTGGTCCACTGCAACTCTCCCGTCGGCGCTTCCTCGGGGGTGAACGTCGTCCCATCGAAGCGAAAGAGCGTTCCGACCTGCACGCCCGGCGGCTGCACTTGCGCGAAGATCGCGAACATCACGCCGCCCTCGCCTTCGACGAGGCTCGAGATGCCCTGCATCTGCGCGGGGAACGCAGTGGTGCTCCAAGCGCTGCCGTTCCAGTGACGAAGGCCCGCGGCGCTCGAGGCCCACACGTCGCTCTCGCTGCGAGCGAGCAAGATGTTGCCGATCTGCGCTCCTGCGTCGACGACGGAGAAGCCCATGGCGCGGTTCCAACGAACGAGCGCGCCCGCGCCCGTCGAGAACAACACGTTGTTCGCGTCGAGCCCCGCCATCGACCGCAGCTCGTTGGGAACGGTCATCGGGTACGACTGAAACGTCCACTGCCCCGAGGCGTCCCGCGTCGCGAAGCTCGTCGGTCCGAAGGCGATGTCCGGCGCGCGCCCCGCAGTGCCCCAGAACCATCGCAGCGTCACGTTGGTGTTCGCCAACCGCGGAAGCCACGCGCCGCGCTCGTAGCGATACGCATAGCCTCCGTTGCTGCTCACGATCGCGTACGCCGCGCCGCTCGCGGGGTCGACGTCGAGCGCGGAGACGAGCTCGCTGATGTTCGCAGAGACTTCGTCGGGAAGGTCGAAGACCGCCGTCGTTCGCCCGCTCTCTTCGACGCGATACACGTGCCGGTCGTTGTCGACCACGAAGAGCTCGCCGTGCGTCGAGACGCGCCACGCTGCGACGTTGGCCGGAGGCGCAAACGAGACCGCCGCGCCCGTGTCCATCGAGAGCATCGCCGTGCGACCGCCGTACGCCGCGACGACGCTCCGCCCGGCGCAGTACAGCTGCGCCACTGGCTCGACGGGGACCGGCCCGATCAGGGTCGTCATCGCGCCCGTGCGACGCACGAGATTGGTCCCCACGCGCTCGACGATGTCTCCGTTGCCAGCGATGCACACAGGGTCGCCGACGCGCACTGGAGCTTCGAAGGAGCTCCCGTTCCACCGGCGAAATCCCTCGCGAGTCTCGACCGAGAGCTGCCCGTTGGGTCCGACCAGGATGCGTTGAACGTCCTCGAGCTCGCGACGAAACGCTGTCCCGTCGAAGCGGTGCACGCCCTCGACCGTACGAATCCACGGTTCGCCCTCGCGCGTCCCCCACACGTCGCGCCCCGTCGAGGACACCGGAGCAGGAAACGCGAACCTCGTCGCGACGCCGTCGCGCACGCGCACCACCGCGCCGGGGACCATCGTCCACGACTCGCGCGCGCTCGCGACCCACACGCCGAACGCTCCGCGCAGCGGCTGCGGCTCGGTCTCCCAACACCACCCAGTCGCGTCGCACGGGCCCGCTGCCGGTCCCGATCCGCTGCACGAAACGCTGGCGATCGCCGCGGTGATCGCAGAAAGAAAGAGGACTCTCGCCCTCACCCTACGAGAAAAAAAGTTCATGCGAGCAGCGTAGGACGCCCCCGCGCGCGGATCAACGCAAGAGGGGCTTTCAATTCGTTGCTTCGTGATTTGTTCGCCAGTGCGCGCAGGCCGCGATGATCTTCGAAGCGTGCGACACCAATGTCGCGAAAGCCCTGCGCGCCGTACGCTCGCGTTCATGCTCGAACGATTGGGAGCGTCTGCGGACCGACTTGTTCGCAAGGTGATGCCGGACCCGTTTGTCCTCGTGCTCGCGCTCACCGCCGCGACGTGGATCGCCGCCGTCGCGATGCTCATGCGACACGGAACGCCGGCCAATCCCGGTGCGATCGTCGCTCCGCTCTCCGCGCTCGCCGCGGCCGGAGCGAGCGCAGAGATGCTCTTCAAGGGCTTCGCTGAGCTCCTGACGTTCGCGATGCAAATGGTGCTGATCGTCGTAACCGGAGAGGCCATCGCCTCGTCGCCGCCTGTTGCGAAGGCGATCCGTCGCGTCGCGATGATCCCCAAGACGCAGGCGGGCGCGCTGTGGATGGTGACGACGGCGGCGCTCGCGCTGGGCTGGCTGCACTGGGGCTTCGGCCTGATGACCGCGGCGATGCTCGCGCGCGAAGTAGCGAGCGTCTGTCGCGAGCGCGGCGTGCGCGTGCACTACCCGCTGATGGGGACGGCGGCGTACATGTCCATGCTCTTGTGGCACGCGGGCATGAGCGCGAGCGCGCCTTTGCTCATCAACACGCCGGGGCACTTTCTCATGCGGCAGATCGGGGTCGTCCCGCTGCGCGAGACCGTGTTTCTGCCGGTGAATTTGCTGGTGTGCGTGCTGCTATTCGTGTTGGTTCCGTGGGTGATTCGGGCGATGGCGCCGAGCGACGAGAAGGCGATCGTCGAGATCGACGAGGGGCTCGCGAAGGAGCGGATCGAGGACGAGAGCGTTGAAAATACGCCCATTGATTCAAGCGCGGAGACCGTGGCGAGCAAGCTCGATCGCTTTCGCGGCTGGCAGCTCGCGGTCGCGGCGATCGGCGCGATCTACCTCGCGCGGCACGTGCAGACGAAGGGGCTGCTCGACCTGAACCACAACGTGTTGAACTTCGCGTTCGTGATGGCGGGCATGGCGCTCTATCGAACGCCGGTCGCCTACGCGAAGGCGATCTCGAAGAGCGTGCGAGGGACGGCGGGGGTGGTCCTGCAGTTTCCCTTCTACGGAGCGATCATGGCGATGATGCGCGACTCGGGGCTCGGGCACGCGATCGCCGACGTCTTCATCGCGTTTGCATCAGGAAAAACGCTGCCGTTCTTCACGTTTCTCGCCTCGCTCGTGACCAAGCTCTTCGTCCCTTCGGGCGGCGGCGAGTGGGCCGTCGAGGGCCCCGTGATGCTCGAGGCCGCGCGACGATTGGGCTCGCCCTACGGCCTCACCACCATGGGCGTCGCGTACGGAAACATGGCGGGCAACATGTTTCAGCCCTTCTGGGCGCTGCCGCTCTTGGGGCTCTTGGGCCTGCGGGCGAAGGACATCATGGGCTACTCGCTCGTGGTGTTTCTCGTCGCCGCCCCCATCCTCGGCGTCGCGCTCTTGCTCGCGTAGGCACGCAGAGGAGCGGACACCACGACGTTTCACTGACGCTTCACCGACGTTTCACTGCGGAGAGATCGCGCCTTCGACCCAGAGCGCTCCGCGCAGGTCGCCGGGCTGATAGCCCACCGCGTGGTCGTCGGGATAGCGCGCGGCGAGCGCGTCGCGCAGCGCCGGGGGCATGGCGTCGCGCGCGCCGTGGCACGTGACGCACACGCCCTCGACCGCGAGCGGACGAAGCAAGCGCACGCGATCGCCCTCGCGCGAATACACAGGTGCGAGGCCCTGCGCCGCGCGCTCTCCTTGCGCCGAGAGCCACTGACGCACCCACGCGGGGCCTGAGTGTTCAGCGTTGCGCACGCGCAGCGAGGCTCTGCCGAGCTCGACGTGATGCCTCGCCGCGACCTCGCGCGCGACTCGCGGCGCTTGTTCGGAGCACACGCTCACGGCGTTGACGGGACCTCCCTGCGCCATCGCGCTCTGCAGCCTCGCGCGCAACGTCTGCGCGAACTCGTTGGCGGCGCGATCGAGTCGTGCTCGCGCGGCTGGTTCGGGGTCGGGCCTCGAGCAGCGGACGAGCGCGAGCGCGAGGAAGAGAGTGCGTTTCATCGCGCATGAAACACGCACGCGGTGTGCCGCGATCGGGGCTATGCTCGCGGGCGATGAACGCGTTGCGTTGGGCTCCGTTGTTGTTGTTGCTCGCGTCGTGCTCGAACCCGCAGCGGGATTTCGAGAAGTTTTGCGCGCTCGCGGACGGAGTGATCAGCGATCCGACCGTCGCGCGGCAGGACAAAGTGAGCGAGATGTCTCGTCGCTTCGCGCGGTGGCGTCCGGGCGACGCGGCGCGACGGTGCGTCGAGGCTTCGTTTGGCTCGAACGCGAGCCCGCCGGAGAAGTATCGATCGCTCGAAGAGTGCGCGCACGACAACGGGGCGCGCGGGTGGGCGTGCCCGATGCTGCAGCAGTTCATGGTGCGACCGGCGGGCGTGGTCGGAGAGCAGTAGGACACACGTTCATCGCAGAGCGATTGCGACGAATGAACGAGTCGAGCGCGACAACGAGCTCGGTCGATCCGTGCACGGTGATTCATCAGTGCAGTCGCGGACCGCTCTGCGTACATTCGCTGAGAGCACGACGATGACGACGCAAGCCTCGGGCGTGGTCGAACAGCAGGCGCACGAGCTGTGGAACACGGTCTTCCACGACCATCGCGACAGGCTGTTCGCCGCCGCCGAGTCCGTGATTCGTCGTTGCGATTCGGTGCTTCCGATGCTGCCGCCGTCGATGCTCACCGAAGCGCTCACCGTCTCTCGGTGGGATCGATTTGTGCGCGAAGAAGGGCTGCAACCCAAGCGTCGAGGAGCGCCGATCGAGGTCATCGCGCGTCGGGGACGCAACGCGCTCGACGTCCCGAGCACGCGCAAGATTCAGCTCGTCGTCGAGGCGTGGCTCCCGGAGGAGGACGCGCTGCGATGGGTCGCGCGCGCCGCGCAAACAGCGGTATTTCAGTGGTTCAACGAACGGCAGTGGCTCGCGTACGTGGTTCGGCGACCGCCGTTCGCTCGGCGCGACGCTGAGAGCGAGATCGAGTGCGCCTACGAGTGCGCGCTCGCCTTCACGCGGATCATCCTCGGAGACGAGCACACAGAGCGCTCGTGCGCTCAGCAAGACTCGAGGCCCCGTCGTGCGCGAACGCTCGCGCAGGAGCTTCGCGAGTGGCGCGCCCCCGCGACGGACGAGAGCGACGAAGCGCGCGACAGGGCGCAGTCCCGCGAACAAGTAGCCTACGAGCTCGCGCAGTCGCTCGAACACGTCGCGCGCGGCGAAGGCTACGCCGCTCTCGGAGCCTACTCGAGCGCGACGAACTGGTGCTACAGCGCGCGGATCGAGCTGCCCTCGGACGCTCCGATCGTGCGCCGCTACTACGACGTCCCCGACGTCGAAGCGTGGATCGCGAACAGTTGAGCGCGCCGCGAAGCGCCCCTGTCGATTCCGTGAGAACCCCAGGGGTTCGCGCCCAATCACAGAGGCAACACTCGCTTGCTGTGATTCTCGGAGGGTCGGTGCTCGACGGCGCGCCAATGGTTCAACGCGTCGTCGTCGCGAGCGTCGCTCTTTGGGACATCACGCGTCTCTCGAAAGGAGTCCGCTCGATGCATCTTCGATTCGCTCTCGCTCTCATGGGCACCGCGCTCGGCGCGTGCAGCGCTGTCACCCCCGCTGATCGCGACGCCGCTTCTCTCGACGCGCGCGAAGAGGCCGCGACGCCGGACGCCCAGCGCTCGAGCGACGCCTCCGCGCACGACGCGGTCACCGACGCGATCGCGCGCGTCCCTCCGACGAAGCTCCGTGTAGCGAGTGACGCTGCGCTGTATTCGACGGCCATCCATCGAGCGGGCGGACGCTTGTATTCAGCGGTCCTTTGGGGAGGGCTGCGCTCGCACGAAAACGTGACGCTGGTCTCGTTCGACGCCGATCAGAACCCCGGCAGCGACGGCAGGATCATCGGCAACTTCTTCTATCGCTCGGGCGTGGGCACCAATCGACTCGCGCCGTCGTCCATCGCGGTGAGCGGCGATCGCATCGCCGTCGCGATCCAACGCGCCGGGTGGGTCGCGCAGGGATCAACAGGAGTCTTCACGCAGTTGGTGCTGTTCTCTACAGACGACCGAGAGCGAATGCTCGTCGCAGACTACTCGGCGCCGCCCGCCGACACGCTCAGCGGCGCAACGCTGCAAGCGTTCGAGCCCAGCGTGGTCGCGACGGCCGACGGCTTCTTGGTGCTCGACATGCTCGGCGACAAACGGCTGCGACTCACGCGCGTCGATCGCGCGGGGAGCGTGCAAATGCAGCGGTTGTTCGCGCTTCCGTTCACGGTCACCGACGAGAGCACGCTGTCGTGGTGGGCCGTTCACGCGCGCGGAGAAGCCTTCGTGATCGCGACCAACGACGAGCAAGCGCGGCTCTTGTTCGTCGACGAGCGAGGGATCAGCAACGAGACCGCGGCGATCCAGCCGATCTCGCGCGTGTTCAGCGTGCCCTTCTTGTGCGCGGGAGACGGCGACGAATTCGAGTTCGCGCAGACCGCCGCCAACTCCGCGACGCTGTGGGCGCTGCACGTCTCGCCCGAGCGCGCGTTGGCGAGCGTTCCGCTCGACGAGGATCGGGCGTTGCGAATGTGCGCGAGGCCGAGGCAGTGGCTGCGCACGCAGCGGCGCACCGAGGCGCACGAGAGCGCGGCGGACATCTGGGACGCGACGGCGATGCAGTCGCGGTGCGCGAGCGAGCTGCGCGCGCCCAACGCCCTCGTCCAGCGAACGATCGACGTGAGCGGGTCCCTCGCGATCGCGTGCGACGCCGAGGCTGACAACATCGATCTGCGGCCGATCGTGCTCGACGAATGCCTGATCGACCGCGGGCGATAGGCATCGCGCACACAGCGGGAGCACTCGGGGCGGCGGGTGCATTCAGAGTGAGCGACAGAGCGACGGAGACTCCACCCGCGCGCCCGGTTCGCAGCCCCCACCCGCGCTGCCGCGCGCCCCGCCCCCGCAGAGCGAGGGCGGCGGCTCTGCATTGTGAAAACAGCGACGAAATGGATTTCGTTGATCGCAGGGAACCCTTGCTCTGCAAGGGCTTCGATCGACGCGATCGCGACCACTCACTGAGCGACGCGGCTCCGCCGACCGCGGTTTTCTCCGAACGTTCGCGTTCGCGTTGTGTTGCGCGTGGTTGTGCTGCGAGCAACTCCGAGCACCGAAGAGACCTTGCAGAGCAAGGTCTCCATGCGATCAACGAAATCAATTCCGTCGCTGTTTTCGCAATGCAGAGCCGCCGCCCTCGCTCTGCGGGGGCGGGGCGCGCGGCAGCGCGGGTGGGGGCCTGAGAAGCGGCAGCGCGGGTGGGGGCCTGCCAACCGGCAGCGCGAATGGAGTCTCCGTCGACGCGCTAGCCGCCGCTGCCGATGAACCACAGCCACACGCGGCCCGCGTGCAAGATCTCTCCGCCGAACAGCGCGCGTTCGCCTCGGATGAGCTCGCGGTCGAGGAACGTCCCCGACGTGCTGTTCGTGTCGCGCACGGTCCATGACGAGCTCGCGCAGCGCAGCAGGCAGTGTCGACGCGCGACCGTGTCCTGCGGGATCGCGATGGCGCACTCGCGACTGCGCCCCACTTCGACGACCTCGGCCCTGCGATCGAGCGCGTAGCGAATCGGCGCTGCGCCGCGCGCGAACACCACCAGCTCGTCGAGCGCGCACGGCGGTTGGTCGATCAACGCGCACGGCTCGCCCACCAAGAGTTCGCTCATGCGCGGAGGCGCGATGCGCTCGTCGCGCTCCTCGCTCATCGGCCGCCCGTCCTCGCCGCGCACCGAGACGAACACGATCAACGTGCGGTCCTCGGTCCACACAGGCCACGCGCCGCGCTCCCACAAGCGCAGCTGCGCGGAGAACGGCGAAGGGCTCTCGAACGCGAGCCTCCACAAGAGATCGTCGACGATGCACTCGTGCACAGAAGCAGAATAGGGCGTGATTCCTGCGGTCATTCGCGTGCCCTCTCGCTGCGCGTCGCTCGCGTACGGAGCGCGCAGCGCGGCGTGCAGCGCGATCGAGAGCCCCGGGTGAGAAAAGAGCGCTTGATCCAATCGAGCCTTCGCCATCGCGAGCGGCGTTCGGGGCGCGCTGCGGTCCCGAGCGGCGCTCCACCGGGCGCACGCGTCGCGCATCGAGCGTGTGAGCAACGCGCGGGGCTCGCGCTCGCGCTGCGCGGCGCACTCTTCGTCGAGCGCGCGGTCGTCGAGAGCGAAGAGCTGTTCTCCGTCGAGCGCGATCGAGTCGGGCACCTCGCACCCGTCGAGCAACGAACCCATGGACCGAAAGCGATCCTCCCGTGCGACGGGCGGCGCGAACGAGAGCGCCCACACCTCGTTGGCGCAGTCGGTCACGAGAGAGCGCGCCTCGGACGAGAGCGCTTCCATCGATGCGTCCACGCTCAACAACCGCAGCGCTCGGGCGCGCTCGGCCGCCTCGTCGATGAGCGCGTGTCGCTTGCGCTCCCACGAGGCACGAGTGAACAGCGGAGGAAGCTTCATCGCGTGCGCGCATCGTACCCGCGGCGCGGGAGCCTCGAACTTTCGCCCGGCGCAAAAGTGCGCTAAGGCCCTCTCGTTCCGTGTCCACTCGTCGCCGCAACAAGGCCGTGTTTCGAGCGGTCGCCTCGCTCTCGGTCCTCGGCGCAGTGGCCGTCGGCGCGGGCATGGCCCTGCGCGTTCGCGGCGTGGATCTCACCCTCGACGCGCTCGGGCTTCGCGACAGCGCCCGCTCGCACGCGCAGCGCGAGCAGAACGCGCGCCGGCAAATGCGCCACGTGATCGCCGCGCGCACGCCGGACGGCGGAGTGCGCCCCATCGCAAGCGTGATCCGCCACCGCGACGGGGGGCTCGCGCACGGAGACGGCGCCGCGGTCGCGCGAGCGTGGCCCCCGCCGCTGCTCAACCCCGAAGCCCATCTGCGCACCGCGTGGGACCTCGCCCTCGGCCGCCCCAACGCGCGCGAGATCCTCTTCACCTTCGACGACGGCCCCAAGCCTGGGACCACCGATCGACTGCTGGACATCCTCGATCGCCACCAGGTGAAGGCCGTGTTCTTCGTCTGCGGCTGGAGGCTCGAGACCGACTCGGAGCCGACGCGCTCGCGCGCCCGAGCGATCCTGCAGGACGCGTATCGACGCGGCCACGTGATCGGCAATCACTCGATCACGCACCCGAACATGGCCAACCTCTCGCGCGATCGGATCGAGCGCGAGGTCGAGCACAACCAAGAGATCATCGAGGGCGTGATCGGGCAGCGGCCGCACTTGTTCAGGCCGCCGTACGGCTCGTACTCGGACGACGTTCAAGCGCACGTGCAGCGGCACGGGTACGAGCTCTCGCTGTGGAGCATCGACTCGCACGACTGGCAGATGGTGGGCGACGCCGAGGGCGTCGCGATGAACGTCATCCGCTTGATCGGAAACATGGCGGGCGGAACGGTCCTTTTGCACGACACGCACGCTTGGAGCGTTCGCGCCGCGGACATGGTCCTGCGCTGGATCAAGACCGAGAACCGCGAGCGCGAGCAAGCGGGACGGCCGATTTACCGCGTCGTGGACGCGGCGCAGTTCATCGAGGGCGCGCGCGAGCGGCTGCCGCAGATCCTCGCCGCGAGGCAAGCGGAGGACTCGCGGTCGCGACGACGCCGCCGCGACGGCGATGCAGGCGCAGAGGACAGCGGCGCCTCGAGCGAGAACAACTCCGCGGGCGCGTACGGCGCGGACGGAGGGCCTGGCATGGGCCCGGCGACGGGCCCGAGCGGCGGTCCCGGTCCGGGCCCCGGAGAAGGGCCACGCGGCCTCGACGGGGGCTGACGAAGCTCGCGGACGAAGGGCACAATCACGGCGTGCGTCGGTCGTGGTTGATCGTGTGTGCGCTGAGCGGCCTGTGCCTCGCGGCGGGCGGATGCCGAAAGCAGAGGGCGCATCACCGAGCCGCGGGCGCGCGCGTTGAAAACACGCACACGAGCTCCAATCGGCTCGCGCCCTACCGAGCGCTGCGCGTCGTCGAGCGAGACGTGCGCTTCGACACCGAGGTCGAGATGCGCGCGGGGGTCGAGATGCAGACGTCGGGAGAGCCGTTCGCCGAGTTCATCGGGAGGACGCTGGCGGGCTACGACCGCAACGCGCGAGACACCGACGGATACGCAGACGACGGGGGAATTCGCAGGGATCCCACGGGCTACGCCGCCGCGGTCGAGAGCTACGAGTACTCGCGCCAGCCGATGAACAACGTCGCGTTCGAGTCGGGCGCCGGCGTCTCGTTGGTGTTCTCGCGCTCGCTCGCTCGCAGGGCCAGCGCGACCGATCGCGCGTTGGGCGGTGAAGATCTGCAGGGCCGCGACGCGCTCGACGCGATGCGAGCGCTCGTGAGCGAGAGCGCGATCGCGACGCGCGCGGGGGTGCGCGTCGGGCCGGGCGAGCGTCCGCGGGGGTTCGTGACGATTCCGCTGCCCGAGGACAACCCGCTCAACCGCGTGGGCTTCGGCGGGCTGTGGGCGACGAGCCTTCCGTTCGCGAGCTTCGACCCGACGATTCGCCCGTCGAACAACGTCGCGCGAGGGTGCACGATCGAGGGCGGATACGGCGCGCTCGCGGGGCAGAGCGTCCTGGTGGGCGACTACGAGTGCGGCTACAGCTCGCTGCACCTGCCCTCGCGGTTCGGCCAGGTCGAGCGCTCGATCAGCGCGGGCGCGACGGGCGCGGCGCTGTGGAAGTACGGCCTGTGGATCACCAACTACCTGCAGCTCTTTCACGACGGAGAGAACCGCGCGATCGCGCGCATCGATGATTCGAGCGCGCTCGCGTCGGTGGGGGTCGAGGGCAACACCGTGGCGGCCTCGCGCGAAGACGGGGCGCGCGCGGCGGGCGGCGTGTTCTTGGGCTCGTCGGACATCGAGGGATTTCAAGGGGCGTTGCTGATCGCGAGCGCGCTCGCGAGCGCAGAGTGGGTGCTCGCGCGCGGGCTCACGCGGGACGGGCGAGCGCTCGACGGCGGGCTGCGCACGCTCGACGAGGCGAGCGCGCTTCGCGAGGGCGAGCGGCCTCGATGGATGCCCGCGCGCATCGACGTGGACGAGACCGAGGACAGCGCGGCGGGGTTCGAGCAGGTGACGAGCGCGCGGATCGCCGAGCGAGCTCCGTCGCTGCGCGCGCAGCTCGAGCTGGTGGCGGGGTTCGCGACGCTCTTCGCGCTGGTCGACGATCGCAACCCCGAGGTGGGGGCGAGCGCGACGGCGCGGGCGTATTTCGACGGGGCGCCGTTTGATCGCGCGCACGCGAGAGACCGCTGGCTGACGGGGCTGCGATGGGCGCTCGTGACGCTCGAGCAGGGCTTCGCGACCGAGCGCGGTGTATTTCGTTCGGACAGCAGATTTGCAGCGCAAACAGCGACGAGTGACGGAGGGTTGCGCGTCGACGCGGGCGAGGACCGAGGCGCGATCACCGTCGAAGAAGCCGCGCTCGCGGTGCAGGTGCTCAGGCTCGCGCGACGGTCGATCACGGGGCGATTGGTCTTGTACGGCGACGCGACGCCCGACGGACGCGCGACGCGATCGGCGTTCGACGGAGAGCCGCTGTTCGAGGGACAGTCGGCGATCGAGCGGCTGGAGCAGCGCGCGAGGGCGCACGCCGAGCTGCTCTTCGAGCGGCTCACGAGCGAAGACGGGACTGTGCGAACGCGCTGGAATTTCAGTGACGAAACCGCGCCATCCGTCGCGCCAGCGAGCATCGAGCACGAGCTCGCGGCGACGCGCGGGCTGCTCGAGGCGTTTCTCGCGACGGGCGAGGTTCGTTATCGAGAGCGAGCGCTGCGGGTGTGGCAGCGGATCGAGCGCGAGCGGTGGGACGAGCAGCTCGGGATGTATCGCACGGGGACGAGCCGCGATGATCGCGACGATCTACGGTGGAGCGCGATGCAGTGGGCGCACTACACGGGCGCGGCGCGAGAGGTGTTCAAGCTCATCGGCTCGAGGCCCGGAGAAGAGCAGCTCGGTCGGCGAGTGCTCGCGCGATGGACGCGCTCGAGCAAGCTCATCCTCAACGGGTGGAACGACGTGAACCGCGACGAGCGCGTCCAGTGGCCGAGCGAGTGCGTCAACGTGCGCGACGGCCTCGTGCGCGGCGGGCTGCAAATGGCCGAGCGCGCGCTGACGGGCGAGCTCGGCTCGGAGGGCGAGCAGCCCACGGCCGATCGCGATCACGACTGCGTCCCCGAGATCGACGACGCGGCGCTGCCCGCGGCGCTGGCCCACAGCGTTCGCTTCGAGGTGCTGCGATGATGCGCGCCCGCTCGCTCGTCGCGCTCTTGGCGTGCCTGTCGCAGTGCGCTCCGCGCGCGCAGCCAGCGGCGAGCCTCGATGGATCCGTGGCGCACGAGCGCTTCTCGCACGCCGGCACGATCGCGCTCTCGCCCGACGAGCAAACGCTGTGGGTCGTTCGGCCCGACGAAGACGCGATCGCGAAGATCACGGTGAGCACCCAGCGGCTCGAGCTCGTTCGGCTCGGCGCCGAGCCGGCTGCGGACGCGCAAGGGCGGTTCACGCCCGCGCACGTGCCGCGCTCGCTGGCGCGCACGGAAGACGGCGCGATCGTCGCCGTCGCCAGCGAACGATCCGGCGAAATCGCGCTCGTCCGCGCGTCCGACGGGGTGATCCAGCGACGTCGCCGCGCGTGCGCGAGGCCCATCTCGGTGGCGATCGCCGAGGCGCAGCGGGCGTTGGTGGTGACGTGCGCGGCGGACGAAGTCGTGCTCTTGCTCGATCGCGAGACGCTCGATGAGCGCTCGCGGCTCGCGGTCGGCTCGCTGCCATGGGGGCTCGTGGTCGACGCGCGCGAAGGGCTCGCGCACGTGACGCACTTGCACGGCCCGGGCGTGAGCACCGTTCGTCTCGGGGCGCGGCTCGAGCTGCGATCGGTCCGAGAAATTCCTGCGGTTTCTCCGCGCGGGCACCGCACGCTCGCCCACGGTAAGCCGCGCTCGCTCTACGACGTCGCCGTCGATCCCGAGACCGGCGCGCTCTGGGTCGCGCACGAGCTGCACGGCGACGACACGGCGCAGCCCGAGCTCGATTTCGAGAGCACGGTCTTCCCTGCGGTGACGGTGATCCCGCGCGGTCGAGGCGCGCTCGAGACGCTCTCGATCGACGCGCGCGTCGCGGGCGTGGACGGAGCGTTCGGCGACGTGATCTCGGGCCCGCGCTCGGTGCGGTTTTCTCGCGATGGGCAGCGCGCGTTCGTCGTCGCGCAGGCGAGCGAAGACGTCCTGGTGATCGACCGCGCGCGGCGAGTCGAAGTGGGGCTGCTGCGGCCGCTGATCGGACATTGGCCGCAAGGGATCGCGCTCTCGAACGACGGGGCGCGCGCGTGGGTGGACCTTCGCAACACGGGCACGGTCACCGCGCTCTCGCTGCGCGCAGACAGCGAGGGGCGCGTGAGCTTGTCGCGCGCGCCGCGGTCGATGGACGCGCGAACGACCGATCCGATGCCCGCGGACGTGCGCTTGGGACAGCGCGTGTTCTTCACGGCGAACGACACGGACGTGCCGGTCACGACGAACCGATGGATGGCGTGCGCGAGCTGTCACCCCGAGGGGACCACCAATCGAATCACGTGGCGCTTCGAGCAAGGGCCGCGCGACACGCCCACGAACGCGGGCGGCGTCGATGGCTTTCTCTTTCGAACCGGCGCGCGCCGCGATCTGCGCGAGTACTGGAAGACCATCAACGTCGAGCAAGGCGGGCACTTCGCGCCGGACGACACGGTGCTCGCGCCGTACCTCGACGCGGTGGCGGCCTTTGTTTCTCGGGCGATTCCCACGCCGATCCCGCCGACGACCGACGCGGCGAGCGCGGCGCGCGGGCGCGCGATCTTCTTTCGCGACGACACGCGCTGCGCGCAGTGCCACAACGGACCGTCGCTCACCGACTCGGGCCACGGCAACCCCACGCTCGACCTCGCGGGCCCGGTGCTGCTCTGGGACGTGGGGACGTGCAATCCCGCCGATCGACCGCACGCGGATTTCGTCGGCCACTCCAGGCGAGCGTGCATGTTCGACACGACCGCGCTGCGAGGTCTGTGGGATAGCCCGCCGTATCTACACGACGGCAGCGCGCAGACGCTGCGCGCGGTGCTGATCGAGCGCAACGTCGGAGATCGCCACGGTCGAACGTCGCACTTGTCTGCGCGCGAGATCGACGATCTCGTCGAGTTTCTCCGAGGTTTGTGAGGTAGCTTACGCCCGCCATGACGGTGCAAGCTGCTCCTGCGGATGGAAGTCTCGAAGGTGTCATCGTCGCGCGCACTGCGATCGCGCACGTGGACGGGCTCGCAGGCAGAGCGCTGATCCGCGGCTATCTCTTGCAAGAGCTCGCGGCGAAGCTCTCGTACGAAGACGTCGCGTACGTCGTGCTCAAAGGAGAGCTGCCCGCGAACGACGGAGAACGAGCGCTGTTTCAGTCGTGGATTCGCGCGGGCGCGAGGATGAACGAGCGCGACTGCGCCGTGGCTCGATCGCTCGCCGAGGGCCGCTCAGAGGCCGACGCGCTCAGCGCGGCGCTGGTGCTCACCGAGGACGCGGTGGCGCGCGCCGTGGTCGATCCGATCGAGCGATGCGCGCGGGTGATGGGGAGGGTCCCGAGCGTCGTGGCGGCGGTGGCGGGCTTCGAGCAGCCGCCCGTCGAGTGGTCGTACGCGAGGAGGTCGCTCGCGGCGCTCGGCGCGACGCGCAGCGATCCTGCGTCGATTCGCGCCGTCGAAGTGCTGCTCAACCTCGAGAGCGAGCACGGACTGAGCGCCTCGACCTTCGCGTGCCGCGTCGCCGCGAGCTCGGGAGCCAACGCGGGCCCCACGCTCGCCGCTGCGTGCGCGACGCTCTCGGGAGAGCGCCACGGAGGCGCGACGGCGCGGGCGCGCGCGATGCTCGAAGCGGCGGTGCGCAGCGGAGATGTACCTGCGTTTATCCGCGCAAAACACGGGGCGAAAGAGCGCCTGCCGGGCTTCGGTCACCGGGTGTACAAGGTGGCCGACCCGCGCGTTCCGCCGATGCGAGAGGCGATGCGCGCGATGGGGCACGCGCCGTTGCTCGACGCGTGCGAGGCGGTCGCCGAAGCAGCCGCCCCGCTGTTCGCGCCGAAGGGAATCCACCCCAACATCGACCTGTACGGCTCGGCGCTGCTCGGCACGCTCGGCGTCGATCCCGAGCGCTACGTCGCCGCGTTTGCCTTGGGAATCTCCTGCGGATGGCTCGCCCACTGGGCGGAGGTCCGCGCCAACGGGAGGCTCGTTCGCCCCGACAACGAGTACAGCGGTCCCGCGCAGCGCGCGCTCCCGTAAGGGAGGGTCAGCGCGGAGAGAGTGACCGGCATCGCAGAGCGAGTGTGGAAACGGGGCCCCCACCCGCGCTGCCGCGCGCCCCGCCCCCGCAGAGCGAGGGCGGCGGCTCTGCACTGCGAAAACAGCGGCAGAACTGACTTCGTTGATCGCAGGGTGCCCTTGCTCTGCAAGGGCTCCGATGGAGTCGATCGCGACCACGCACTGAGCGAAGCGGCTCCGCCGATCACGGTTAGCGCCGAGAGTTCGCGCTGCGGTAGCCCGCGTTGCGAGCAACATCGCGCACCGAAGAGACCTTGCAGAGCAAGGTCTCCCAGCGATCAACGAAATCAATTCCGTCGCTGTTTTCCCAATGCAGAGCCGCCGCCCTCGCTCTGCGGGGGCGGGGCGCGCGGCAGCGCGGGTGGGGGCCTGCGAACCGCGCGCGCGGCAGCGCGGGTGGGGGCCTGCGAACCGCGCGCGCGGAAGCGCGGGTGCGGGCTGCGAACCCGCTGCGCTAGCGCCACTCGCTCGCGAGGATCCCGTAGATCGCGTGGTCGACGAAGTGGTCGTAGAGCCACTCGGCCTGACGAGAGGTGCCTTCGAGCTTGAAGCCGAGCCGCTCGGCGACCTTGCGCGAGCGAGCGTTGTCCGTCGCCGCGCGAATCTCCAAGCGATTGAGCATCAGCGAGTGGATGCAGTACGTGCCGAGCCCTCGCACCGCGCGGGTCATGAGCCCGCGTCCCTGCCAACGCTCGCTGAGCCAGTAGCCGAGCTCGGTGCGGCGGTTGGACCATTGGACCGTGTGCGTTCCGCACATGCCGACGAGCTGTCCGCGCGAGAAGAGGCCTACGTTGACCGACACTCCGCGCGCGAATTGCTCGAGGCATCCCTGGATGAACACGGCCGAGTCGTTGGCGTTGCGCGTGGCGTCGACCCACGGGAGATACCGCCGTAAATGCGGGCGATTCTCGTCGATCACCGCGAAGAGCTGCGGCGCGTGGCGAGGTTCGAGCAACACGAGGTCTAGCGATTCATCGACGGGAATTCGAAACATCCGCTCTGCTCGCGGGCCGAAGCGTACCGTGTTTCGCCGCTCGAGACCGTGCCGATTCGCTCACCGCGAGGATCGCGTGAGAGACGAAATCGACACAGTCACCAATCGGCGGCGTGCCATACTCTTCGGGGTCGTAGTGAGCACGTCGGACGCACCGCGCGATGGATCTGCGAACAACGGGGACGAGCCCCTGTTTCGCTCTGGCGTGCGCCCGACGAGTCGACCTCCGGGACCGTCGGGCAGGCCTGCGCCGCGCGCTCCGACCGCGAGGGTCTCGCTTCGTCCGTCAGCGAGTCCGCTGCCGATCGAGCCGCTCTCGCTCGACGACAACGCGCTCGCGCTCTTGCGCTTCAGCGATCGACTCGAGGACGAGTCCGTCGCGATGTTCTGGATCGGCGTCGCGGGCGGAGCGAGCGATCACGAACGCGAGCGGGCGGTGCAGCGCTGGTGGGATTGGGCGACGCCCGAAGGCGTTCCGTTCGCGGATTCGACGGCGCTCGCGCGCGCGGCGAACAACGTGCTCGACGTGCTCGACGCGCTCGCGCATCGGCCCGAGCGCACCGCGGCGGCGCCCACCGACGTGCTGCCCGCCCTCGCGCGAGCGATGCGCGCGTGGACGCGAGCGCGCGAAGGATCGAGCGACCCCGCCCTGCTCGTCGGCGGCATCCGCGTCACGCTCGAAGCCATCGCGCGCGGCGCGCCCGAGCCGAGCGCAGCCGAGCGCAACATCCTCTCGAACGCCCTTCGCAAATACCTCGAGCGCACGCCCGCGCACGCGTCGAGCGAGGCGCTGCACGCGCTCACCTCGCTCGATCCCGAAGCGCCCGTCCTCGCGCCGTTCGCCGAGTCCATCCTCGACCTGCTCCTTCTCGACGCAGACCTCCGCGGAGAGTGGGACCCGGCGCTCGCCGAGTGCGCGCGCATGCCGTGGTGGCCCAACGCCGTTCGCTGGGGGTTCGAAGGCGTCGGACGCGCTGCGATCCGCGCCGCGCGGCTGCTCTCGGCGCTCTCGGCCAACCCGCAGTCCGTCGACGGGCTACCCGAGCCCGCGCAGCGCGCGGTGCGCGACGTGCTGCCCAAGGCCATCGCGCACAACCGCTTCTCGGTCTGGTCTCGGTGCGCGCGCTCTGCAGGAAAGCTCGCTGGAGTCCTGCCCGGCGTCGCTCCGTTGCTGCAAGCGATGCTCGAGCCGACCAGCGCGCTCACCGTCCGTCGCCGCGCGCACGCCGCGCTCGGGAGCCTCTCGTTTCTCGCGCCCGAAGTGCTCACCGATCGCAGGGCGCTGCTCGATCAATCGCAGACCGAACCCTGGCAGCTCGCCGCCCTCGCCATCGCGCTGCCCGATCAGTGCGACGGGCGCGATGACAAGTGGACCGAGACCGCGCGAGCGCTCGCCGCGCGAGGAGGGCCCGAGACCTGGACACAGCTCGCGATCTCTCTGCGCGAGATCTCGTCGCGCTCGCCCAACCTCGCGCACGCCGCCGGCGGCATCGCCCTCTCGCTCAAGGCGCTGATCGACCAGTATCGCCCGGCGTCTCCCGCAGAGACCGAGCTCGCCGATCGCGCGCACTCGCTCATCGCGCGGGTGGGCGAAGACGGCGAGCTCTCTCCGTGGCAGCTGTTGATGGACGCCGCGCAGCGAGCGGCAGACGCGCCCGATGATCCGTCGATCGCCGGCGCGGTCGAAGAGTTCATCGCGCACACCGAGCAGTCCGTCGCGAGCGCGCTCAAGGCCGTGGGCCTCGATCACCCGAGGGCCGCGACGCGCGCGGGGATCGTGCTCGAAGAGGTGCTCGACCTGGTCGTCGACGGAGAGATCCTCGTCGTCGCAGAGCGCATCGCTGACGCCGCCGCGCGCCGCGCCGCGCTCGAGTACGCCGAGGCCCTGCGCGCCCGTCTGTTGCGAACGACGTGGATGGGGCTGCGTCGCCCGACGCCCAACACCGTCACGTGGCGTCGGTGGCTCTTGCGCGCGGCGGCGGTGCTTCCGCGGATCGAGCCGCACGAGACCATCGCGCAGGATCGCGAGCGCGTCGCGCGCGGGCAGGTGCTCGAGACGCTCGAGCGCGTGGCCGACGATCCGTCCGTCAAATCACCGACGCTTCAGCGCTACGTCGTGAGCACGCTCACCGAGCTGTGCGACTCGTTGCGCGCGCGGCTCGGCGAGACCGCGGTGCTCTCGGCGCTCGCGTGGATGGCGGTGCGCGGCGGAGAGATGCCGCTGCACAACCGCGTGCGGCGCTCGCTCGACGGCGTGCCTGCCGAGTCGATCGACAAGCTGTATTTCGCGGTCGACAAGCTCTCGAAGAACAAGCGCGCTGAGCCGAAGGACCTCGCGGACCTCGCGAGCGTGGCCACCGCGCGCTGTCGCTTGGGCACGCAGCTCGCGGGCCTGGCCAAGACGCTCAGCGAGCTCGAAGGGCGCAAGCCCGAGATGCACTGGTCGGGCTTGCCCAAGTTCGACCTCGCCACGGTGGCGGCGCTCGCGGACGGGCTGAAGCGCTCGCGCGAGCACGCGATCGAAGGGCTGACCGCGGACGAGAGCGCGCCCAACGCGGCGAGCGCGGACAGCCTCGAAGAGCGCGCGCAGAAGCTCAACCGCGCGCTCACGAGCACCTCGCTCAAGTTCGTCGACGCCGCGCGCCGAGCAGAGATCGTCGAGCAGTACGTCGCGGACCTCGGGGCGCTCTCGGAGGCGATCGCCACGGCGTGCGGCCCGGTGGCGGGGCCGATCGTGCGGGCGGCGCTCGCGCGCGCGCTGATCGCGGTGCGCGCGCAGGCCTCGCAGATCAGCGAGGCGCGCGCGGAGAGCGTGCGGTTCATCGGGCGATTGAAGGTGCTCGGGCCGCTCGGATCTGCGGCAGAGGGCGGGATGGCGAGCACGTGGCTGGCCGAGGGGCCTGCGCCGGGAAAGCGCGTGGTGGTCAAGCTGCTCCCGTGGGATCGGTACACGGGCGGCGACGCTGAGACCACGCGCAAGCTGTTCGAGGGAGAGATGGCGACGCTCGCGTCCGTCGTTCATCCGAACGTGGTCTCGCTGGTGGACGCGGGGTTCGTGGACGAGGGGGCGTACATCGCGGTCGAGCTCATCCCGGGAGCGTCGCTCGAGACGATCTTGCGCGCGGTGGGGCCGATCGACGTGCGGTTTCTGCAGTTGATCATCCGCGACGCGGCGCGGGGCCTGGCGCACTTGCACGCGCGCGGGATCATTCACCGCGACGTCAAACCCGGAAACATCCTCGTGCAGCTCGACGGCCTCGAGGGAGAGCTCACCGCCGAGAGCCTGGCGAAGGCGCAGTTCGTCCGCGCGGTGATGATCGACCTCGGCATCGCCGCCGAAATGAACGCCGATCAGAGCCCGACCATCGAAGAGTCGCTCATCGGAACGCCCGGCTATCTCGCGCCCGAAATCGCTCGCGGGCTGGGGACGGTCTCTCCGGCGCTCGACGTGTACGCGCTCGGCGTCGTGGCCTTCGAGGCGCTCACGGGCACCAACCCGTACCTCGACGACTGCGAAGAGCTCACGACGGTGCTCGTTCGTCACGGGACGATGCCGCTGCCGATCGATCAGCTTCCGCGCTCGGTCAAAGAGCGCGAGACGCTGGTGAAGCTGCTCGAGGACGCGTGCGCGCTCGACCCGAACAAGCGGCCCAACACCAGGGATTTTCTCACGCGCTGGGTGGCCTCGCTGCGTTGACCGACGCTCGCTCGCTCGGCACCATCGCGCGTGATGGGCAGCGATCTGTTTCGAGCGACGGTCCTCGAGCGCAAGGGCCCGACGGTGCGAGTGCGCTACGAGATCGTGCACCCCGACGTGTTCGCGATCGAGGACGAGAAGAACATCGCGCTGCAGACCATCGTCGATTCGTACTGGAAATGCCGCGAGGGATACCTCTGGGACACGAGCCCCGCGGTCGTGAAGCGAGCGACCGAGCTCGCCAAGGCGCACCCACGCAGAGCGCAGCTCGACGAGTGGGTGGCGATGGCGCACGGACGGCAGGTCGAGCTCACGCCCGAGCAATACGCCGCGCTTCAATCGGGCGAGCACGACGGGCCTCGGTACACGTCATGGGGCACGTCCAACGGGCGCACGTACGCCACGCTCGAGACCGAGTACCAGGGATTTCTCGCTGAATCCGAGCGCGCGATCGTCTCGGTCTCGCTGAGCGACGAGGTCAATCACCCTCGCGACGAGGGCGACGGCCGCGATCCGAGCGCGGTGATGACGATCAAGGTCGCCGACGGGCTCGTGCTGCAGCACTTGTTCAAGGACCTCGCGTGGGACTCGAGGATCTACGACTTCACGGGCTACGCGTGACGATGACCGTGCGCAGCACGCGCTCGAGCTCTTCGAGCGTGTAGGGCTTCTGCAAAAACGCCGTCGGCTGCACGTCCGCGTCCTTGAGCGCCGCGTCGCTGTAGCCCGACGAGAGCGCGATGGGAACGTCGCGATCGAGCTCGCGCATCTTGCGCATCGCGTCCACCCCCGAGAGCTCGGGCATGGTCATGTCCATGATCACCAGCGAGATGCTCGCGCGGTGCGTCGCGAAGCGCTCGATGGCCTCGCGCCCGTTCTCCGCTTCGATCACTGAGAAGCCGAGCGAGGTGAGGAGCATCGCGAGCGTCTTGCGGACGAACGCCTCGTCGTCGACGACGAGCACGGTCCCGTGGCCGTCGATGTGCCCCTCGACCTTGGGCTCGCTCGTGCGCGCAACGGTCGCGTTCGAGCTGGGAAACGCCAAGAAAAACGACGTTCCCTCGCCGACCTTCGAGCGCACTCGGATCGCCCCGTGGTGGCTGCGCACGATGCCGAGCACCGCCGACATCCCCAGGCCGCGGCCGGCGAACTTCGTCGTGAAGAACGGGTCGAACAGCCGGGCCTGCGCCTCGTCGTTCATCCCGCAGCCGGTGTCCTCGACCTCCATCGTCACGTACTGCCCGGGCTCGAGCTCCCAGCCGTCGCCGAAGAGCTGCGCGAGCTGATCGCTCGCGTATCGCTCGGGACGAATGCGAATCGTGACGCGGCCAGGATCGTCTCCGAGCGCTTCAGAAGCGTTGGTGAGCAAGTTCATCACCACTTGCTGCAGCTGCGCGCGATCGCCCTGCACGAGCGGCAGCGACGCAGCGAACTCGCGCACGAGCGTGGCCTTCTTCGACCGCGCGACGTCCAAGATCGAGGCCATCTCGTCCACGAGCTTCGCCAAGTGCACGGGCTCGACGATCGTGCGTCCCTTGCCCGAGTACGCGAGCAACTGGCGGGTCAAATCCGCGGCGCGCTGCCCGATGCTCTCGATCTGATCGAGGCCGCGGCGCATGCGCTCGACGCTCGACTCGTTGTTCTCGAGCTCGCGGCGCAAGAGCCCCACCTGCCCGAGGATCCCCGTGAGCAGGTTGTTGAAATCATGCGCGACGCCGCCGGCCAGCACGCCGAGGGACTCGAGCTTCTGCGCGTGCAAGAGCCGGCGCTCGAGCTCTTGCTTCTCAGCTTCGGCCAAAACGCGGCTGGTGATGTCGAAGACGTACCCGACGAAGTGCGTCGCGCGTCCGTCTTCGGCGCGGATCACGTGCGTGTAGTCATAGAACCAGCGCGTCGCTCCGTCGCCGCGACGGAGGCGATACGGCTCGTGCTCGAACGACGCGACGGTGCCCTCGCTCGCCTGGCGCACTTCGTCGCCGACCCGCGCGGCGTCGAGCGGATCGATGAGCGAGGCGTACGAGACGCGGCCGCGCAAGAACTCTTCTGCCGCGTAGCCGAGCACCTCGCGCACGTTGGACGAGACGCTCTCGACAGGCCAGCCGGCCTCGTTGCGCCATCGAAAGATGACGACCGGGCCTTTCTCGAAAATAGCGGACTTGTCCGAAGCTCCCATCGCTCCCTCGGGTGCGACGATCATCGCGCACCTGCGAGCCGAGCGCATCTGTCCCGAGCTTTCACCGCGGATATCTTCGCCCGCGGCGCGGGAGCTTTCGCGAGCGAGACTCTGGGCTGAGCTCTTCGTCGTCCCAATCGTGAAAACTCCAGTCGCTGCCGAGCGCTCGCGCGCGGCGAGCCTTCTGCCAGCGCGCCCACAGCAGCGACGAGTCCTTCTGCGCGCGATCGAGGCCGCGTCGCTTGAATTGCAGCCGGTCACCCGCGGCGCGCGCCGGAGCGAGCGCGCGGGGACGCACGACGTGGACGCGCTCGGCGACCCAACAGCAGTGCTTCGGCGTCGAACGAAAGCGAGACCACGGCTCGATCGGGCAATCGCAGTCCCGTCGAGCGCAGCGAGCGCGAGCCTCTTCGATCGACGCAAACTCGCTCGGCGTCCACTCGCGCACCGCGAGCGCCGCCGGGCAATCGCGCCGATGCGCCACGCGCGGAACGAACACCGCGCCCACCGCCCACGCGCTGCGCACGCGGATCACGCGCGGGACGAACACGGCGTCTTCGAACAGCGCGCACAAGCGCCACTCGACCTTGATGTACTCACCGAGCGTAGGGACAGGGCCCTTCGCGAGCGCGCGACGAATCGCACGCGCCCTTGCCGCGCGGCGTAAACAACGAGAACGCGACTGCATGACAGACCACTCCCGCCGCGCGGTCGCTCATTGGAGCGGCGATCCGAGCAGCGAAGCACAGAGAGTTGCTGGTGACCGTTCGGTAGCAGCCGCGGTCAGCGCCGCTGTGTGTGTCCGCGGACGGCGACGCGCAAGGGCGAGGCGCGCCGCGTTGAAATGTGAACACGAATCGCGTTCACCCGCCGGTGTGCCGCGGTATCCTCGCCGACGCAGGGAGCGAGGGAGCAGCGTTGGGTCGTTCACGCGTTCGCGGCGTCGGTCTTCGAGGGATCTGCAACTACTTGCGCAAGGCCGAGCGCAGCGGCCTGGCGGACGAGATCATCGCCTCGTTGCCCGCAGAGCATCGGCCGGGCTCGATGGGCTTTCTCTCAGCGAGCACCTACGACCTCGCGGTGATCGACGCGATCTTGCGCGGCTACCACCGAGAGCTCGAGCGCACCAAGCGCGCGAGCGAGACCGAGCGCGCCATGCGCGCGATCGGCGCGTCGATCGCCGAGGACAACCTCAACACGGTGTTCAAGCTCGTGCTCTCGTTGGTCAAGCCGAACACGTTCGTCGAGAAGCTCCCGTCGCTGTGGGGCTTGTACTTCTCCGACGCCGACGCGAGCGCGAAGGTGACCGCAGAGGGCACGGGCGTGTGCGTGGTGCGCGGGATCGAAGTGGCGTTTCTCGCGCCGATCGCGTGCTCGTGGATCGAGTTCGGCCTGCGCCACGTGGGCGCCAAAGAGCCCATTCGCTGCAGCGAAGAGCAGTGGAGCGCGGGCGTCGTGGCCACGCGCGAAGCGAAGTTCACGGTGAAGTGGGGGTGAGCTGAGCGAGGTGGCGGCAAGAGCCTCGCGTGCTCTGCCGCGACCACTCGGCGTCCCCTCTCGTCACAGCAGCACTTCTTCGATCTCTTCTGCCGCCACCGCGAGCACGCTGCGCGTCTCGTCCTCGCGCTGCACCGCGAGCTCGTAGAGCTTCGCGAGCAGCGTCGGTCGTCCCTTCACCACTTCCATGAAGCGCTTTCCGGGCAGGACCAGCGCGACGCCAGCGGTCTCCGCGGTGACGCTCGCCGTCGCAGGACGTCGCAGCACGAGGCCGATTTCACCGACGCACATGCCCGGCCCGAGCGTGGCCAATCGCAGAGAGTCTTCGCCCTCCATGCGCGAGACCGCGAAGTGCCCCGCGGCGATCAAGTACAAGCCCGGCGTCTCGTCGCCCTCGGCGATCAACGTCGTCCCCGCGTCGAAGGCGCGCGTCTCGAAGAGCGAGGCGAGACCCTCGCGCTCGTTGGGAGGAAGCGCGCTGAGCAGCGCCGAGGTGCGCACGGTGTTGTCCACCAACCGCCGATGAAAGAACGCCACGATGTGCGCCCCGAGCTCGGGGATCTCTGCCGCCGCTTGATCGAGCGCAGCGCGAGGCGCATCGAGGATCAGCACCGCGTACGCAGCAAAAACGCTCGCCGCGCGAGGAGCGTCGGTCACGAGGGCCATCTCTCCCACGATCGAGCCGGGGCCGAGCGCCGCGAGCTCTTCTTGCTCTTCGCCCTCGCCGCGCACCACGCGCACCTCGCCGCGCGCGAGGATGAACGCGGATTCACCGGGGTCTCCCTCGTGCACGATCGGGTCCGCCGCGGCGATCACGCGCACGCTCAGCGCCTCGACGAAGCGCACGAAGACGTCCTCGGGAAGCGCGCTCCACAAGGGATAACGCGGGTGCGCGCCGGGCCCCTTCGCCGCGGGAAGAGCCTCGAGTCCCGCGCGCGCGCGCTCGACGAGCTCGTCGCGCGTGAGCGTTCGAGGCAAGGGCTCCAAGCGCACGTGCGCGAGGGACGGAGGCTTGGGCGCTGAGCCTTCGGGAGAATCCGCTCCGAACGCGCGCGCGACCTTGCGCACAGCGTCCTGCCCCTCGCCGAGCTCGCGCAAGGCGATGGCCGCGGCCACCGCGTGCGGGACGAGCGCGCGCTCGATCAACAAGTCCACCGCGCGGGCGAAGGCCTTCTTCGCGAGCTCTTGCTCGCCGAGCATGAGCAGCGCCCTGCCGCACACGTCCGCGCCGGGCGCTTGCGTGTCCGAGTCGGTCAGCGCCGGAATCGCTCGGCGCAGCGCCGCTTCGGGCTGGTTCTTCGAGAGGGCTTCGAGGGCGAGGTCCAGGGCCGACGCTGGCGCGAGCGGCTTGAGGTTGGTGCGCGTCATCGATTGCAGAGAAGAGAGTACCCCCAGCGGCCTGCGTTTCGACCGCGAACAATCGCAGCGAAGCCCCTTTCACAAATGTCTGGTCACAAACGACCCTCTCACGGGCACACGAGGGAGCCAGAGGCCAATGGGAGCAGAAATACTCGCGACAACCGCTGACGGACACGCTCCGCCGGCCGATCCAACCGCAGGGCTCATCGCTCGCGGTGACTACCGAGGCGCCCTCGCGCGCTGCGCGTCCGAGCACGGACCCGCGCTCGGACGGCTCTGCATGGCCTTCTTGGGCTCGCAGGCCGAAGCCGAAGAAGCCGCGCAAGAGGCGCTCATCGCCGCGCTCGACGCCATGCCCTCGTACCGCGGCGACGGAACCGTGCGCGCGTGGCTGTTCGGGATCGCCCGACGCGTGTGCGCTCGCCGCGTCGAGACCCGCGTTCGCCGCGAAAATCGCTTGCGATTGGTGCAGCCCGACGAGAGCGCCCCGGGGGCCGAAGCGCTCGTCGCCGCGCGACAACAAGCGCACCGAGTGCGCGTCGCGCTCGAGCAGCTCAAGCCCACCGAGCGCGAAGCCGTCGTGCTCCGCTACGACGCGGGGCTCTCGTTCGCCGAGGTCGCCGAGTCCTGCGGGATCGACGAAGCCGCGGCGCGCAAGCGCGTCTCGCGCGCGCTCGAGCGCATGAGAAAGGCGCTGGCAGAATGAGATCCACCAGCGTTTTCGCAGCCCACTATGCGCCACTGCCCCCTGTGTTTCTGACGTCCGACCGTGAAGAGAGGCACCACCATGACTGACAACCCCGAGTGCCTGCACATTCGAGAGAACCTCGATCAGCTCGCAGAAGACACCCTGAGCGACGCGATGCGCGAGCACGTCGCGCAGTGCGACGAGTGCCGCGATTTGCGCCACGAAGTGCGCGAGACCGCGCGCGCCCTCGGCGCCGCAGGCGGAGACTACAAGCACCCCGAGCACTTCGCCGACCGCGTGATGGCCGCGGCTGAAGCCAAGCTCTCGACGCTCGATCAGAGCAAGGACGAGCCCGCGAAGAGGCCGTTGTTTACAGAGAAAAAGGCTCCGTTGTTCGCCGCGGGCGAGACAGCGGAGAGCAAGCGCGACGAGCGGCCGAGCGGCGCGAGCGCGGAGAAGCGCACGAAGACCGAGAAGAGCGAGAAGAGCGAGAAGACCGAGAAGAGCGAGGGCGCGGCGAGCGGCGGCAACGTGGTCCCGATGCGAAAGAGCAACGTGGGACCGCTGCTCGCGCTGGTGGGCGTGGCGGCGATGGCGGCGATGGTTCCGATGGGGATCAAGCGGCTGCGATCGAGCAGCGCGCCGCACAGCGAGACGCAGACGCAGCAGAGAGTCTCGGGCAACGGATGGAGCGGGCGCGTCGCGCTCGTCTCGCGCGCCTCTGCGGATCGCACAGGCGGCCTCGAAGCGCGCGCCCCTGGGCAGAGCGCGTTCGCGCCGATCGCGCAGGGGGCCACGTTCGCCGCGGGCTCCGAGCTGCGCACCGACGCCCGCACCCGCGTTCGCCTCGACCTGCAAGACGGAACGCAGTTCGTCCTCGACCGCAGCACCACCCTCAAGCTCGACACCGTCGGCCCGCGCGTCGCGACGCTCACGCAGGGCGCGCTCGTCGCCGACGTCGCGCACATCGAGAGCGCTCCCTCTGCGAAAATCACGCTTCCGACGGGCTCCGTCACCGTGCTCGGGACGCGCTTCGTCCTCACCGCCTCCGACGATCGATCGACCGTGCGCGTGACGCGCGGCAACGTTCGCGTCGAAGGCCAGAGCGGCGCGGCCACCGAAGTGAAGACCGGGATGGAAGGCGTCCTCGCGCGCAACTCGGCTCCTACGGTTTCGCCTGCGATCAACCTCGCGAGCGCGGTCTCGTGGAGCGAGCTCGGCTCGTCGAGCGCTCCGGTCGAGAGCGACGCGCCCGTGCAGGGCCTCGGCGAGCTGCGCGCGCGCAGACCGGGGCAGAGCAACGAGCGCGATCACGCCGTCTCGCTCGCCGCGCACCGCGTGAAGGTCCGCATCGTCGGAAACCTCGCGCGCACTGAAATCGAAGAGGTCTTTCGCAACGACACGGGCAACGAGCTCGAAGGGATCTACCGATTTCCGCTGCCGCCCGAGGCGCAGATCGAGCGGCTCGCGCTCGACGTCAACGGCGTGATGGAGCAGGGCGCGTTCGTCGACAAGCAGCGCGCCGCGGCCATCTGGCGCGGAGTCATCCGCAACGCCGTCCGACCGATTCAACAGCGCACCGAGACCGAGGACCTGGTGTGGGTTCCGGGCCCGTGGCGCGATCCGGCGCTGCTCGAGTGGCAGCGCGGCGGGCGGTTCGAGCTGCGGATCTTTCCGATCCCCGCGCGAGGGCAGCGAAGGGTCTCGATCGCGTACACGCAGACCATCGCGCCCAGCGCCGGCGGCGTGCGTCGCTACGTCTATCCCCTCGCCCACGACGCCAACGGAAGCACGCGCATCGAGCAGTTCGACGTCGACGTGCAGGTGATGGGACACGACCAAGGCGCCGGCGTTCGTGCGCGCGGCTACTCGCTCACGGCCAGCGCCGACGCGCCCGCAGAGCCGGGTCGCTCGCGCATGTCCTTCTCGCAAGGAGCCTTCGTCCCCGCGGGCGACCTCGTGATCGAGTACGCGATGCCCGATCGCGACGCGGTCGCAACGGCGTGGTCTTTCAAGGCGCAACCGCAACAGCCGGTGGTCGCGCCGTCCAACGTCGGCACGTCCACCACGGTGCAGAACGGACCTCCCGTCGCGCCGCTCGACGACGCCTCGTACGTCGCGCTCGCGCTGCGACCGCAGCTGCCGCGATGGAGCGACTCGCGCCCCAGGGACTACTCCATCGTCATCGACACGAGCCGCTCGATGGTCGGCGAGCGCATCGCTCGCGCAGGGCGCCTCGCGCGCTCCATGGTCAGCGAGATGGACCCGCGCGACCGCGTGACGGTGCTCGCGTGCGACATTTCGTGCCGCGAATTGCCCGGTGGAATGCGCTTTCCGACCGCGGACACCCTTCGCGCGATCGAGACCTTCGTGCAAGGAGAGCAGCCGCAAGGAGCGACGGACCTCGTCGCGCAAGTGCGCTCTGCGGCGCGCGCGCTCCCCACGGACAACGCGCGCGATCAGCGCATCGTGTACATCGGCGACGGCGCGGCGAGCGCGGGATACCGCAGGCCCGACCGCGTCGCCGCGGAGATCGCAGGCGTGATGCCCTCGTCGCGATCGACGCTCACGACCGTCGCGATCGGAGCCGACGCCGACAGCACGCTCTTGTCTGCGATGGCGCGGGCCGGCGGCGGAGTGATGACCCCGTACGTCCCTGGCGAGTCGGTCAACACCGCGGCGCTCTCGGTGCTCGAGGCGACGTACGGCGTGACCCTGCGCGATCCGTCGCTGATTTTGCCGGACGGACTCACGGAGATCGCTCCCTCGCGGCTCGCGACGATCCGCGCGGGCTCCGAGGTCATCGTCGCCGCGCGCATGCGCTCGTCGCACGTGCAAGGCGAAGCGATCCTGCGCGGAACCGTCGGCGGCGAGCCCTTCGAGACGCGCATCCCGATCAACGTGAGCGAGAGCAGGGACGCGGGCAACGCGTTCGTTCCGCGGTTGTATGCGGCGGCGCGGATCGCGGAGCTCGAGGCGAACGGCGGAGCGAACTCGCGCGAAGAAATCGTGCGATTGTCCCAGCGATTCCGCGTCGCGAGCCGGTACACCTCGCTGCTCGTGCTCGAAGGCGAGCGCATGTACCGAGCGTTCGGCGTCGAGCGCAACCTCGCCCCCGAGTCCGATTGGACCGGCGAGAGCGCGTCGGTGGCGACCACGACGCCCGTGCCGATGGGCGGCGTTCCTTCGGCGAACACCGGCGCCAACAGCGGACCCGCGCAACAGCCGTCGCTCGACCCCACTGCGCCGCTCAACGCGGCGGTGATGGGCCACGCTGCTTCCACGACGCGTGCGAGCGCGCAGCGCGAAGCGAACGAGCAAGGCGCGGTCGGCAGCCTCGACGATCTGCAAGCGCTCGCCGCGAGCGGAGGCCAAGAAGAAGAGCGCTCCGCGGCCCTCGCGGGCGCAGAAGCCGCAGGCGCGGGCTTCGCTGCGGGCCTGCGCGGACGCGCCGCGGGCGGCGGTCGTGCAGCAGGCGCAGGCGAAGCTGTGCCCGACGAAGACGCTCCTGCGCCGACCGACGTCGCAGGCGCCACCGTCGCAGGAGACAGCTCCGTCGGCATGGGCAACGTAGGAACCATCGCGCAGACAACGGCGCGACGCTCGATGTCCCGCGCTCCGAGCGCCAGCACCGATCGCGCCCCCATGAACTCGGCGAGCGCGAGCAGCAGCTCCAACGGCGGCAGCGCAGGCACCGGCGGACTCTCGAACATGCGCACATGGGACGGGATCACCGCACCGACGACGCCGATCCGCCCGCTTCCGGTCGAGCAGGCGATGCGCGACGCGCGCGGGGGCCGCTGGATGCGCCGCATCTGGGTGCGCGAGGCCGAGGTCGTCGAGGCGCCCGGCGCTGATTTCGGCAGGATTTCTTCTGCTCGAACGGCGCTCGCGCTCGAGCCCGACTCGCGCGCCAAGCACCGCGACTTCTACAAGATCCTCTCGCTCGCGGGGCAGTTCGCCGAGGCCGACGAGGTCGCTCGCCGCTGGAGCACCCGCGACGCGCTCGACCCCGACGCGCTCGTTCGACTCGCCGAAGTGGCCGCGCGCCGCGGAGAGCGCGAGCAGTCCCTGCGCATCCTCGGAGGCATCGCCGACGTGCGAGCCAACGACCGCGCGCAGCTGCAGCGGCTGGTCTCGATGTTCGAGCGCGCGGGAGACACCGAGCGCACGTGCTCGATGAAGGTCTCGCTCGCAGAGGCGTTCGCGACGGACCTCGAGCTCGTCGCAGGCGCGGCGCTCTGCGAGAGGGCGCTCGGACACAGCGCCTCTGCGCAGCGATGGCTCGACTCGATCACGGACAGCGCGCAGCGCACGGCGCTCGAGGCGACGATGACGCGCTTGTCCAACGCCAACACCAACGCGAGCAACAACAGCGTGCGCGGCGAGCTCGTGATCGACGCGACCTGGGACGCTCCGGCGGACCTCGACATCGCCGTCATCGACCCGAAGGGGACGCGCGTCACCTGGGCCTGGGGCCGCACGCGTGGCCTGACCGTCCGCGACGCGACCGCGCAGAGCCGAGAGAGCCTGGGCCTCTCGTCGCTGCAGCAAACGGGCGACTACGTGATCGAGGTCTCTCGCACGAGCCGCTCGACGGGCTCGGTGCGCGGGTCGATCACGCTGCGCGCGATGGGCAGGACGCGCACGTTCAGGCTCGCGATGGAGCCGAGCGAGGACACTCGCCGCATCGGCGCGGTGCGCATCACGCGCACCGAGCGCCTCATCGACGCGGCGCTGTGATCAAGCGCCAGGCCTGCGCGCGGCGGTGATCAACGACTTCGCGACGGACACATGTGTCCAGATCGCGGTCGCGTCGCGCGCGGTGCACGGCTCGCTGCCGCGCGAGAGCACGCCCACCACGGCGCCGGTGCGAGGATCGAGCGCGGGGCCGCCGCTGTCTCCGTGGCACACCGAGCGGCCTGCGACGAACTCTCGCGCGCTCCAGTCGACGACCGCGACCGAGCGTTGGTAGCGAACGCCGTAGGGAGCACGCGCGCTGGCTCCGCGCTGCCCGAAGCCCACGACCGTGAGTCGATCATCGATGGTCACCGCGCGCGTGGCGTCGACGCGCATCGGCGTGATCGCGCTGAGCGCCCGATCGAGGACGAGCACCGCGGCGTCCGCTCCGCACAGCGAGCGCCCGCGCGGCACGAGCACCCTCGCCCCACGCGCGAGCACGCTGCCCGCGCGAACGTCGTCGCCCGCGAGCACCGCGATCTGCGCGGGAGCGTAGTCCGCCACGACCTGAGGCGCGTCGCTCGAGCAGTCGATTCGCTCGGTGACCTCGCTCACGCAGTGCCGCGCGGTGAGGATCAAGTCGGGCGCGATCAACGTCCCGGTGCACAGCCCGCGGCCGGCGATCGAGAGCGCGAGCACCGCAGGATGCGCCCCGCGGTCGGGCCGTCCTCCGACGATCTCATCGGTCGCCGCGCCATCGTCGAGCGACGCTTCGGGCGCGCACCCTGCGAGCGAGACCATCGCCGCGAACGCCATCCACAACCCCCGCTGAAAGTACCGAACCACACGCATCGAGAGACCTCCTGGCGCGGCGAGAGATCACGCGGCGTGCCGTCGGTCGCAGCCTCGATCCATCAGCGAATTCGCTGCTGATTCACGCGCCACCCTGGCGGACCGCCATGGCGCTCGCTGGCGGCCGCCATGGCGGCGAGCGACGCTGGTGTGGAGGCGACATCGGCAACGTTGCCGAAGAGACGGCAACGTTGCCGATCGCTACGCCGAGGTCTTGAGCGAGTCGATCGCGTGCACTTGCGCGTCGTCGCCGTCCATCAGCTGTTTGATCGCGCCGAGCACCTGGCGGTGGCACTGCAGCATGGTGAGGCCTGCGAACGAGGCGCTCTTCACGGTGATCGAGTAGTGGCGGTCGCCGTTCATCTTCGCGCTGACTTCGCAGTCCGCGACGGCAGAACGGATTCGCGCCTCGATCTCACGGCTCATATCGATGGTGGGCATGGTGGAGGGTCTTCGCTTCGCAGCAAAGCACAGCCTGCACGCTCACCACAACGGAGCTCAGCGACGCGCGGTGATGCGCTCGAGCCCTCGGCAGTACGGACGCAGGACCTCGGGGATCACGATGCTTCCGTCTTGCTGCTGGTACTGCTCGAGGATCGCGACGAGCGTGCGGCCGACGGCGAGCGCCGAGCCGTTGAGCGTGTGCACGAAGAGGGGCTTCGCCTTGCCTTTGCCCTTTGCGTCTTCGTTGGGTCGATAGCGAAGCGACGCGCGGCGCGCCTGAAAATCACCGAAGTTCGAGCACGAAGAGATCTCGCGAAAGCGATTTTGTCCCGGGAGCCAGACCTCGAGATCGTAGGTCTTCTTCGAGCTGAACCCCATGTCGCCCGAGCAGAGCAACATGCGGCGATAGTGCAGCCCCAGCTTCTCGAGGATGGTCTCGGCGTTGCGTGTGAGCGCTTCGTGCGCCGCTTCGCTGTCCTCGGGGCGAACGAGCTGAACGACCTCGACCTTGTCGAACTGGTGCTGGCGGATCATCCCGCGCGTGTCACGGCCAGCCGCGCCGGCTTCTGCGCGAAAGCACGGCGTAAACGCGACGTACTTCTTCGGCAGCTCGTCTTCGGTGAGCAGCTCGTCCTTGTGCAGATTGGTGACGGGAACCTCTGCCGTGGGGATGAGGTACAGGTCGTACGTGCGCTCTTCCGTGCCGGCGATCTTGAAGAGCTGATCGCCGAACTTGGGGAGATTGCCCGTTCCATAGAGGGCGGCGTCCTTGACGAGGTAGGGTGTGTAGACCTCGGTGTATCCGTGCTCGGTGACGTGGACGTCGAGCATGAACTGCGCGAGCGCGCGCTCGAGCATCGCGCCCTCGCGCCACAGCACCGCGAAGCGCGGGCCCGAGAGCCGGCCCGAGCGCTCGAAGTCCAAGATCCCCAGCGCCGTCCCGAGGTCGTGGTGCTCCTTCGGCGCGAAGTCCATCTTGGGCGCCTCGCCCCAGACCTTCACCACCACGTTGCCGTGCTCGTCCTCGCCCACAGGAACGTCGTCCGCGGGCTCGTTCGGGATCGACAGCAGTCGGTCTTGGATCTCGAGCTCGACCTCGGCCTGCGTGCGCCCGAAGGCGTTGCGCTCGTCGCCGAGGGCGCGGTTCTTCTCTCGCGCGGCGGCGAACTCAGCGCTCTTTTTGTCAGCGATCTTCGCCATCGCGGCGGTGGCGTCGTTGAGCTCTTTCGCGAGCTTCTCGCTCGCCATGATCGCCTCGCGACGGCGCTGCGCGAGCTCTGCGATTTCATCGAGCGGCTTGGCCCAAGCGGCGCCGCGACGACCGAGGCGAGCTCTCACCTGGTCGAGGTTTTCGATCACGTAGCGAAGATCCAACATGGTTTGGTCCGCGGAGGTGAAACCACCAACGCGCGGAGTGTCAAGAACAGCCGCGCGCGCGATGCCCAGATTCTCCCGGCGAAATCCGCAGAGACCCCCTCTTCGCCCGCGCCCGAGTATCCTCCGTCGCAACCCATGGTGAGAGCACTCCCATCCTGCACCGGCACGCCGCTTTGCGGATCGCTCGCGCTCGTCAGCGCCGCGCTCTTCGCGCTCGGCGCGTGCCGCACGACCAACACCGGCGCCGCTGTCGATTCGCAACGCGCTTCGAACAACGCTGTCGGCGGTGACCGCGCGCCGCGACCGGCCGAGTCGAACGCGATGATCCGCGCGCGCGTCGCGAGGCCCGTCCCTCGATGCGCTGCGGGTGAGCCGATTTCACTCGCGAGCGTGAGCAACGGAGTCGATCCGCGCGCCGCCATCGCCCGCTCTTCGCAAGGAGGCATGGTCGCCTTCGTCGCCCGCGCAGACAACGGAGCGCACGTGCTCAAGGTCCTCGCGCTCACCGCGACGGGCACAGCCTCGGGCGCGCCGCGCGAGATCGCCGGCGCCGTCGAGCCGAGCGACCCGGCCATCGTCGCCACCAACAGCGGCTACGTCCTCGCGTTTCGCGATCACGCCGACTGGGGCAGCGACGACAACGTCGCGCGCGAACGCATCGTCCTCGTCGCCCTCGCGACGGACGGAACCATCGCGCGTTGGCCCGGCGCTCACGCGACGATTGCGCAAGGACAGCCGCTGGCCGGAGCGGTCGCGATCGAGCCCACCAACGCCCCCACTCACGGCTTCGGAGTCCCCGCGCTCACCGCCAAAGAAGGCCGCGTCGCGATGGTCGTCGCGCGCGGACGCGGCGCGGGTCAACAGGCCACCGTGCACCTCGTCGATGACGTCCTCGGAGCGTTTCGCGAGTCCAGCACCTCGCTCGGCGGAGGCTCGGTCGACTGGCGCACACCTCCGTCGGTCGCGATCGTCGGCGGCGCCGTTCGCTGGACGCTCGGCGGCTCGGTCGACGGAGCGAGCTCGGTCGCGAGCGCCCTCGACGCAGCGGCGCCCCAGTGGATCGCGCGCTTCGTCGCCTCGCCTTCGACGCTCGCCATCGACGAGACGCGCTCGCTCGCGGCGTACGTCAACCACACCACCGGCGGAGCGACGGTGCGCGTTCGCTCGCTGGGCGGAGACGAGGCGATCGCGCCGAGCACGGTGGCGGTGTACTCCAAGGCGTTCGACCCGCGCGTGGCGCTCGTTCGCCTCGGGCAAGACCTCGTCGGAGCGATCACGATCTCTCAAACCGCGGACGACGCGACGGGATCGATCAACCTCTCGCTCACCGACTCGAGCGGCTCGTTCATCGGTCGCCACGCGGCGATGACCTCGCTTCGCATGCGCTCGACGCGCGTCGCTGCCGCCTCTGCGCCAGGCTCTGCGTGGGTCCTGGTCGACGGGCGCGGCGACGACGGAGCAGCGGTGCTCGGCCTGGTTTCGCTGCGCTGCGACGAGAGCGCCGAGAGCGACGCGCAAGAGCTGCCTTCAGCGACCATGCTGCAAGAACCCACCGCGCCAGACGATGCCTCGGTGAGCGCCGAGCGCCCCGCGGGGCTCTTGCGATGCGCTCCGTCGGGAGCGCCCGCCACGATCGCCACGTTCGCCGTCGAAGGCGAAGACGTCACCGCGGACTCGTCGACGGCCAGCGTCGTTCTGCGCGACGGAAGGCTGGTGTTCTTCGCGCGCCGCCGCGTGAGCGCCGAGCGCACCGAAATGATCGCCGCCACGGTCAACAACGACGCGGGCTCGACGGTCACGCAGCGGGACGCCATCGCCGCGACGGGCCGACTGCTGGACGCCGCCGAGGTCAACGGAGAGGCGCTCGCCGTGGACACCAACGGGGCGCTCTACCGCTCGCGAGGACGCGGGGACATCACGAAGACACAAATTCAAATCGCCGGGATTTCTGCAGCGCGTTTCGTCCGCGGCGGGAGCGGCATCGTCGCCCTCTCGATGAGCGCTGGCGAGCAACTCGTGTACATTCCGCTGACCGCGGGGAGGCCCGGAGCGCCCGTCGGGCTCGCGCTCAACGCGGCCGGAGGCTCGGCGCACACGGTGCTCGACGCGGTGCTCGTGGGATCGACCGCGCACGCGCTGGTGGGGACCGTTCGCTCGCGCGAGTCCACGACGGCGCGCGCGCTCCACTCGTTCGACCCGAGCCCCCGAGGGCTCGCTGCGCGGCGAGCCCTCGGTGAGCTGATGGCTGACCCCATCTCGGTCGGCGGCGACGGAGGAGCGCTCGTGGCCAACGGCAACGCGCTCTCGCTCGTGTTCTGGGACCGCCAGTGGGTGCGCGCCGGAGCCGTGCGAAACAACGTCCTGCGCGACGTTCGCTCGGTGTTTCAGTACTACGCCGCGGGAGGCTATCCGCAGGCGATACACCACGCTGGCGTCGATACGGTGACGCTCACGTCGCGTCCGGGAGTCCCCGCGAACGTCGACGACATCCCCGCGATGACCTACGCGATCACCGTGCACGGCGCGGACGGCGCGCCGCGCGCATACTCGTTTGCGACGCCCGCGGACACCTCGGCGATCGTCACGCTCGGCGACGGGTACGCCCTCGCCAACAACGGGATCGGCGTCGTGTACGCGCGCTCGCAGCCCAACGGACAACTGCAGTGGCTCTACCAGCGGGGCGCGTGCGCGGCGGCGCCAGCAGCCAACGTGGCGGCGAGCGGAGGCGGACGATGATCAGGACTTTTTCAGTTCACTTGAATGTGTGTGCGTTTGTGATCGCGGCCTCGTCGACGGCGCTCGCGCAGGCGAGAGAGCCCCTGTGTCGCACGGTCGAGACGCGCAGGCTGCACAGCCATCGGTCCATGGCTGCCAACCTCGCCGAGGCGGTCTTCGCCGCGCCCGTGCTGCAACAAGCGCGAGACGGAGCGAAGTTCGTGGTCGTCTGGCGCGAGTCGCGTCCGATGTCCGATGGCGGGACAGCGGTGCGCTTCGCCCGCGTCGACAGCGAGCTTCGTCGCGTGGGCGCGGTCACGACGATCACCGTCGCGGCGATGGCGCAGGACGACGGCCCCGGCGCGCTCTCGATCGCCTCGCTGCCGAGCGGAACGCTCGTGCTCTTTCGCTCGGGCTCGGGGATGTACGCCTCGTTGATCTCGGCGGACGGCGTGGCCGCTTCGCCGCGCGAGCTCTTCTCGGTCACGGGCGAGGTCGAGGGCTCGCGCAACCGCGTGGTGTGGTCCTCGGCGATCGAGCGCGGAGACGGGGCGATCGCGTTGGTGGGCTCGCTCGACGGAGCGGTGCGCGCGCTGCGCTTCGATCGCGCAGGGGCGGTCACCACCGAGACGACGTGGACGCAGCGCGTGGGCGGACTGACGCGGCTCTTGCCCTCGCACAGCGGGCCGGTCTCGGCGTTTCTCGAGCGCGCGTTGCCGGGCGTGGGGCCCAACGGAGAGCAGCCTGCGCTGCAGATGCTCGTGACGCTGGACGAGCGATTGCTGCCCGTCGCGGTGCCCGAACGAACGGGCTTCGCGCAGTTTCCGTGGGCGGCGATCGCGCGTGGGTCGAGCGTCGAGGTCTCGCAGTGGGCCTCGCAAGGGGTGGCGATCGGTCGGTTGCCGGTGTCCGCGCGAAGGGTCGGGGTCGAGTCGCCGCGGCTGTGGTACGCGCAGCCCGCGTTCGCGGGGATCGCGCAGTTCGCGAGCGCGCTGCACACGAGCGACGCGATCACGTACGCGATGGTGGTCACGGGCGGAGCGATGAGCGAGTCGCACCTCGCGTGGATTCCGCCGTCGGGCGAGCCGATGCTGCGGCGCAACGTGGTTCCCGTGTTCGGAACGGTGATCGGCGCGCCGGCGCTGGTGCCCGCGCAGGACGGCTTCGTCGCGATGGTGGCGCACAACGATGAAGCGGGCTTCGCGCTCGACGCGCACCACGTCCACTGCGAGCTCGTCACGCGCTCGCAGTGAGTCGACGCGCAGCGATCCCCCTCACACGCTGCTGAACGAGAACGAGACCACGGGCAAAGGCTCGAACTCGCGGCGAGGCAGCGCGAAGCCGACGTCGATCCCGACCGGTCCGATCGGAGTGATGTAGCGAATGCCGATCCCCGGCGAGAAGCGCATCGCGAAGACCGAGAAGACGTTGCGCAAGTCCTTCCACAGGTTGCCCATGTCGATGAAGAGGCTCGCGGCGAGACCTGAGTTTCCCAAGGAGATTCTCAGCTCGTTGCGCCATAGAACAAACGCGTCCGCGCTCCTTTGCGACAGAAGCAACGTCGTGACGTCGGTCACGGGGTTGGTCGCGACGCCGCACGCGTTGACCGCCGGAGGAGCGAGGACGTCCGCGGGGATCACCGAGTCTTGCAGCCACCCGCGCAGCGTGTCCGCGCCGCCCAAGAAGAACTGACGGTTGGGGTACGTCACGCGGTTGCACGGGTCGAAGGTCCCGTTGACGCCCACGCGAAAGTTGCTCGCCCAGGTGACCACGTTGCGGTGCGAGACGTAGCCCGAGAACGAGAGCGTTCCGCGCAGGGTATTTCCTGGCGGAAGCGTGGTGGGCGCGCTGCCGGTCGTCTGCTGATCGAAGTACGCGATCACGCCGACGAACTCTCCCATCAGCGAGAGAAAGAACCCGCTCTGCGGGTTGAACACTTGATCGCGTTGATCGATGCCCATCGTCACGCGCGCGGACGAGAGCACCGTCGTGCCCTGCGGCAAGAGCAACAAGCGAGAGAGACGCAGCTGCTCGGCCGGCGGCAAGCCCCGCAAGATGTCCGTGAGGTTGCCGAAGAGGTTCAGGTTGTTGACCTGAAAATCCACAAGCGGAGTGAGCGTGAGCCACCGCGTCGGACGCACCGTCGTCGACGCAGAGAGGTCCGCGGCGTTGATGGCGAACTGAAGGTCCACCGAGCGCGAGAGCGAGAGGTCGACGCCGGGGCGAAAGTCCGTTCCGAGCACGCGCGTGGGAGGGAGCTGCAGAGACATGGCCGCGCGCCCTCGAAAGCGCTCGTACCACTGCAGGCTCCTGAGCGTCGGGTACAGCGTCGCGTCGAAGAACGCGAGGATCGGCAGCACGTAGCCCACCTGCAGCGACGCCGTCATCGAGACCGTGCTCCGCTGCACGTTGCGCCGCGTCCATTGCACAGAGCCCCGCAGCAGCTCGTAGAAGCTCACGCCCGCGCGCAGCTCGACGCTTCCTCCCGTCTCGGTCACCTGCACCACGAGCGTCTTGACCGACGACTCGACGTCCGGGTCCGCCAGCGAGACGGTCACCGCCGAGAAGTACCCGAGCTCGCCGAGCCTGCGCTGCGACTCGCGCGCCAGCGACGGGCGAAACACCGAGCCCTCTCGCAGCGCGAGCCGGTCGTACACCACGTTGCGCGCGATCGCTGTCAGCCCGCGAATGTCCACGTGCGTGACGCGAACCAGCGCCCCCTCCGTGAGCACGAAGCGCACGCGCGCGTTGCTCCCGTCCGGCGAGCGATCGATGCTCGAGGCAACACGGACGTAGTTGTAGCCCTGCTCGCGGTAGAACTCCGCGAGCCGATCGCGCGCCGACGCCACGGCCGCCAGCGAGAGCGGGCCGTTGAGCGCCAGCCCCGCCTGCCCCGCGAGCGTCGCGGACGGGATCGCGTCGTTGCCCTCGAACTGCACCGCGCTCAGCCGCACCTGCGCGCGCTCGACGATGCGAAACGTCACGTCGAACACAGGCCGCCCCACCTCGTCTGCCTCGCGGTGCGGCAGCCCGTCGAGCTCGACCGTCGCGTCGAGGTAGCCGAGCTCGCGGTACCGCGCCACGATGCGCCGCGCGGCCTCTTGGTACACCTCGGTCACGAACGTGCGCTCGGGCCGCAGCGCGAGCGGCATTCGCGCGCCGCGCGCCTCGCTGTTCTGCACGCCGTCCGCCACGCGCGACTCGGCGTCGGTGGGCGAGAAGAAAAGGCCCCCGCCGGGCAGGTCCGCGCGCAGCTGCTCGTCGAGCATCTCGCGCAGCGACGAGTACGCGATGGCGTTGCCGCCCGAGAAGGACACGGTGCGCACGTACACCGGGGTCCCCTCTTGAATACTGAACACGACGCGCCGGCGGCGCCCTCCCGCGCTGTCCTCGGCGCGCGCGGCGATGCGCACGTCCCACAGCGCGCGGCGCACGTAGTAGTCGCGCAGCCGCGTGATCATCGTCTGGATCGACGTCTCGTCCACGGCCCGCTCGTCGTCGAGCCGCAGCGCTTCTCGCAGCTCTCCCGCGGGGGCGTACCGGTTGCCCTCGAACGCAAACTCGAACACGGGCCCGAGCGCGGCGGCGAAGCGAAGCTCGACGCGCGGGTCGTTCTCGCGGCTGGTGAGCGCGGGCAGCACCGAGGGCTCTCCCACGCGCGCGTTGCTGTAGCCCAAGCGGCGGAGCGCGTTGGCGACCTGCTCGGCCGTCGTGCGCAGCGCGCGCGAGTCCGACTGCTCTCCTGCGCCGACGATGGGCCGGCACTCGGCCTCGCCGTCGGTGAAGAGCGTCGGGGTCATCGTGAGGGCGTCGCAGAATCGCCCAGCGAACTCGCGGTCGATCTCCGAGGCAAACACCCGCACGCTGCCGATGTGCGTCGCGGGGCCCTCGCGCACGGTCACGACCACCCGCGAGTCATCTGGCTGCGAGGCGCGCTCGACGCGGGTGCGCACGGTCGCGCGGTGAAAGCCCGCGGCGCGATACGCCTCGGTGAGCCTCGCGCTCGCGTCGTTGAGCCTGGCCGCGGTGATCCACGCGAGGCCCGTCACGCCGAAGTCCGCGCGGACCGCTTCGAGCGGACGGCCGTCGACGCCCTCGAAGCGCAGCTCGACCATGCGCGTTCGACGCTCTCCGCGCAGGACGAGCTCGATCCCGCCTGCGACGGGATGGACCGACGCGCGGATGTCGCCGAACGTCCCGGACGCGACGGCGCGCTCGACGGCGACGCGCAAGAGATCGTCGTCGACGAGCACGCCGCGGGGGAGCGCGACGCGGCTCCAGGGATCTTCACCGTCGAGCGCGGGCTCGATGCGCACAGAGACGAGCCGCTCTCGCTCGGGCGCGATCGGCGCCATCGACGCGGCGTCCGGCTGCGGCGCGCCTGCGTCTTGCGCGCGAGCCATCGAGCCTGCCGCCAGGGTCGAGAGCCCGCAGACGAGGGCGATGTTCAAACGAGCGCGCATGGTCGGCCGAGACAAACGACGGCGAAGGTATACAGCACATGCCCTGTGAATGACGGCCCGAACAGGGGCACCGCGACGCGAACGAGCCGTAGTACCGTCGAGGCCAACCGCGATGGAACCCAACTGCATTTTCTGCAAGATCGCCTCGAAGCAGATCCCCTCGAAGGCCGTGTACGAAGACGATCACGTCCTGGCGTTTCACGACCTGCATCCGCAGAGCCCGGTGCATGTCCTGGTGATTCCGAAGCAGCACCTGACGTCCCTGGCGCACTCGAGCGACGAGCACACCGAGTTGCTCGGCCGCTGCGTGCGCGCAGCAGCGAAGATCGCCGCGGACCTGGGCGTGGCCGACAAGGGCTATCGCACCGTGATCAACACCGGAAACGACGGCGGCCAGAGCGTCTACCACCTGCACGTGCACTTGCTCGCCGGCCGTCAGCACGGCTGGCCGCCCGGCTGAGCCGACGCGCAACGAGACTCAGCAGGGGGGCTGTTCTTCCTCGCGATTCAGAGAGTCTCTGCGCCGCGAGCTCGAGACAGGTCGCTCGCGGGCGCGGGATCACACCGGACCGCGCTTCGCAGTTGCATGGATGTTCGTGGGCCGATCGGCTGTGCCCGAGTGCGCGATAACCCGCAGGCGCAGAGAGCGCTCTGACGGGGCCGCTCAGTCTCGCTGCCCGAGGACCACAGTGTTGGTCGTCCCGCCGTACAACGGCGGCGCTTGCAGCGCGACGACGAGGACCACCGCGGTGATCGCCGCGACGCCCACGCCCACTCCGGCCCAGAGCCACGGCGAGCGCGCCACGCTCGGAGCGCGCACCGGCCGCAAATCCACGTGTAGATTGCTGCTCGCGCCCGCCTCCACGTCGATCCAACGCTCGCTCGGGTCGTGCTCGGGCGCGCGCAACACGAGCCCGTGTCGCCCTTCGCTCAACGTCAACGGAGCGCCGAGCACCGCGCTTCGCCCGTCGACGACGAGCGTGGCGACGCGGGGGTTCGCCGTGACCGTGAGCGTCCCGCTGGTGATCCGTCGCAGCTGCGCGACGAGCGTGAGCTGCTCGCCTTGCCGAGGGCTCACTTCGACCGAGTACGGCTCGTGGCGCGCGGCGCTGACGGCGATGCGGTGCGAGCGCGGGTCGAGCAGGATCGAGCGCGCGGTGCCCGTGCCGGGAGCTTCGATTCCATCGACGGTGATCGTCGCGTCCGCGGGGCTCACGGTGATGGTCGCGGTCGCGATGGTGGCGCGCGTGACGGCGACCTGCCGCTGCGCTTCGGCGTAGCGAGCGCCCTCTTGAGCGGGGTCGGTGACGAGCCGAAAGTAATCGTCGAACGCAGCCACCGCTTCGATCGCGCGACCGAGCCGCACGAGGCTGCCGGCGATGTTGATCGCCGCGCTCGCGCGCGCCACGAGGGCTCTCGATCGACGAAACTCTTCGAGCGCCTCTGCCCAGCGCTCGAGCCTCGCGAACTCGACGCCTCGCTCGAACGCCGCGCGCGCTTCGATCTCGCGCATCGCCGGGGACTCAGCGTGCGGCTGCGCTTGCGCCCGCGCGGTCGAGACGAACGCCGAGGCCGCGCTCGCGACAAGAGCGCTCACGATCACCAGTCGAGACGAAGACCCACGCAAAGCGACAGGAGGGTCGCATACAGGGCGACGCTTTCAAGAGCCCGAGCGCTACCACTGCGTGCTCACGCCGATCGTCTGCTGCGGGTTGCTCTGCGCGTTCGTCGTCGCTCCGACCGGGGCCGTGCTCTGCGCGCTCGTCGCGCGAGCGCCTGCGTCGCGAGTCGCGGTCGAGCGCGGCACGCGCGTGGTGTGCGTCGGGTCTCGCTGGGGGATCGCAGCGCTCTGCGTCGGATCCGCGGACGAAGCGTCCTCGACGTGCGCGGCGAGCGTCGCAGAGTCCTCGACGTGCGCGGCGACGGAGGCGTCTTCGTTGACGACGACCGCGGCGAGCCCTGCGTCCGCAGCGTGCGTCGCCGACGCGCTCGCGTCGTGCGCGGTGAGCATGACGGGCTCACGCGCGCTGTGCGCTTGATTGGCCCGTTGGCTCACGGCGATGGTCACGACGGAGGCGAACGCGAGCGCGCCGAGCGCGACGCTCCAGCGCGCGACGCCGGGGCGCTTGTCCGCGGGGTTTGTGATCGTGGGCATCTCGCTCGCGGCGAGGGTCTTGGCGCCTTCGATCGAGCGGTGCTCGTCGGTGCGCTCGAAGACCTCACCGCGGCGCGCGCTCGTGAGGGACGCAGCCAGATCGATGTTCTCTTTGCGCGCGGCCTCGATGAGCGCCTCGACGAACGCGTCCATCGACGGAAAGCGCGCATCACGGTCGGGCTCGAGCGCGCGATCGACGCACGCTGCGATCGCCAGCGGAACGGACGGTCGCACCTGCATCACCCGCGGCGCTCGCTCGGAGAGCAGCCTCGCGATGATGGCCGTCGGGACCGGAGCGTCGAAGGGAGGATCGCCCGTGAGGCACTCGAACCACACGGCGGCGATGGACCACTGGTCCGCGCGTCCGTCGATGTCGGCGACGCCGCGGGCTTGCTCGGGGGACATGTAGTGCGGCGTTCCGAAGATGACGCCGGTGGTGGTCACCTTGTTCTGGTCTTGCGCGATCTTGGCGATGCCAAAATCGAGCAACGTGGGGACGATCGACCCTTCATCGTTGCGCGCGAGAAAGAGATTGTCCGGCTTGAGATCGCGGTGAACGATCCCCTTCGAGTGCGCCAACGACAACGCGCGCATCACGGGAACGAGCGCCGCGAACGTCTCTTCCACGGTGAGCCGCTTGCGTCGATCGATCACCGCCGAGAGCGGTTCGCCTTCGAGGAAGGCCAGCGCCATGTACGCGCCTCCCTCGGGCAGCGAGCCCATGTCGAGCACCTCGACGACGTTGGGATGACGAAAGGACGCCGCGGCGCGCGCCTCGCGAAGAAAGCGCAGGACCACCGCGTCGTTCTCTGCGTACTGCGGCTGCAAGACCTTGAGCGCCACCGCGCGGCCCGTCCACGTGTGCGTGGCGCGAAAGACCGTGCCCATCCCTCCTTTTCCGAGGAGGGACTCGACCTTGTACTTGCCGTCGATCGTCGTACCGATGCGCTCTGAATCAGTCGGAATGGGCATGGGTCGCGGACCGCAATCGCGTCGAGTATAGCAGGGCCCGAGGATTTGCAGCGAGTCGTCGTTGGTGCAGAGTGCTCGCGTGCTTCTTCTCTCCCGTGGGCGGTCGCGTCCATCCATCACCGTCCTGTCGCTGTGCGCGCTGGCGGCGATCGCGTCTTCGTGTCGTCGTGAGCAGACCTCGGTCGTGATCGTGGTGAACACGGATTTCGACGTCCCGTCGGAGGTCTCGGAGATCCACGTGACCGTCGAGCCCGTGGGCGAGCTCGCGCTGCAAAATCGCTTGGACTTCGCGATCGGCGGCCGCCGCGACCAGGGCTGCGTCGACAGCGAGAGCGTCCGGTGCTTGCCTCTCTCGTTTACGATCGCGCCCAACCCCGCGCGCTCGGCGAACGCGCCCACGCGCGTGGTGCTCACCGCGCGAAGGCTCGCCCCCGGCGGAGCGAGCGTCGATGTCGTCGATCGAAGCGCGGTGATCAGTTTTCAAGCGGGCAGGCAGCTCGCGTACGGAATGTTTCTTCCCAAGGCCTGCGTCACCGGGCGCGACGTCTGCCGCGCGCAAGGGCTCGTGTGCACCGAGCGCGGCTGCGAGAGCGAAATGGTCAGCGACACGCAGCTGCTTCCGTTCACGCCGGGGATGGAGCACCCCATCGCGCGTCCCCCCGACGACGGCGGCCCCGACTTCGACGTGCGCGCGCAGGACGCCACGGTCGAGTCGGGCGCGATGGACGGCGCGATGGACGCGAACGCATCTAGACCCGACGCGACCGCGATGGACGCGGTTCACGAAGACGCGGCGCGAGAGGCCGCCGTGTCTCGCGGCAACTACCTCTTGAGCGTGGGCTCTTCGCACGCGTGCGTGCTGCATCGCCGCACGGGACAAGTGCTCTGCTGGGGCGAGAACGACGCGGCGCAGCTCGGACGGGGGTTTCAGTCGTTTCCTGCGGACGGCGGGGCGCCGGGGTTTCCGTCACCCGAGCCGCTGCGCGCAGGAGACGCAGGCGCAGTCCCCGCGTTCGCAGGAATCGCCGCGGGCCGCGACAACACCTGCGCCTTCACGAGCGGCAACGAAGTGTACTGCTGGGGACGCAACGACCAGCTCTACACCGAGAACACCGCGCAGTTCGTCCTCACGCCGTCCCGCGTTCGCGGCTTCGTCCACCCCGCCGGAGCCTCGATCGTCGAGCTCTCCGCGGTCAACGGCGCGTTCTTCCTTCGCTACTCCAACGGCGCGGTCAACTCCTGGGGAAACCGCTACGACAGCGGCACCGCGGACGGCCCCGACAACGTCCCTCCTCCGCTGCGATCGCCGGGCGGAGGCACGATCCCCGAGCTCGCCAACGCGCGACGCGTGTGCGCCGGCGGATCGTCGGTCGGCTTCGGCGTGAGCAGCGCGGGGCAATTGCTCGGCTGGGGGCTCGTGTTTCACTCTCGGCTCGGGACGCTCACGGGCACCGTGGTCGACGCGATGCGCATGCGCAGCGACGTCGCTGTGCCCACGGCGATCCCGGGCATCGGCGCGACGATCGAAGCGGTCGCGAGCGACAGCGCGGCGATCGCGCTGCTCGAAGACGGCCGCGTCGCCACCTGGGGCTACAACGAGAACTTCTTCGTGGGCACGTCGGTGGCAGAGAACAGCGAGGTTGCCACGCCGGTCGTGCGCGACGAGCTCGGCACGAACAACGTCGGTGTGGCCATCGTCGGCGCGACGGGCCTGGCGATCACGTCGAGCGGCGCGGTGCAGTGCTTCGGCGCCCGGTACGGCAGCATCTGCCCCGACGAGGGCATGCGAGATCGCCCCACGTCTGTCCGAGGATTTACAGGCTCTCCGAGGTTCACCACGATCCGCGGCGGGTTCAACTACGCCTGCGCGATCAGCGAGGACGACCGCGTGTTCTGCTGGGGAGGCAACCAGTGGGGGCAGTGCGGCGCGCCGATCTCCGCGGGGACCCTGTTCGTCCAGCCCACGGCGCCCAACGAGCTCACGCTGCCTGCGCTGTGAGCGCGGCGCGCGTCACTTCTTTCGCCGCGCCAATCGCTCGTGCCTGCGCTCGCTCGCGGCCTTCATGCGACGCACGTCCTCGTCGCTCTCGGGCACCAGCGGCGGAACGACCCGCGGCTTTCGCGCCGAATCAATCGCGACAAAGGTCATCCTCGCGTTGACGCACAGCCACCGCTCGCGCGTGTGAATCGACTCGCCCCACACCTCGACCTCGACCTCGAGCGACGTGCGAAACGCAGCGTTCACCCGCGCTTCGACCACGGCGATGTCGCCGATCGCCATCGGCTTCTCGAACTGCAGATCGTCCACGCTCGCGGTCACGGCGAGGCCGTCGGTGTGGCGCATCGCGCAGATGCCCGCGACCATGTCCGCCCACGCCATCACCTGCCCGCCAAACGCGTTGCCGAGGGCGTTGGCGTGCTCGGGAAACACCAGCTGCGTCTGCACCGTCTTGGACGCCGACGGGCTCTTGGCAGCCAGCGTGGGCGTCGCGCTCGCGTCGGTCCTCGGCGTGTTCGTCTCGTCGCTCACGACCTGGCGCTCCAAAACGATTCTGCGTCGGGGCCGAGCCACGCGGCGCCGAGCTGCCTGGCCGACTCGCTCGCGTTGCTCGCGGGGATGATCTCGTAGCCGTCCGGCGACGGCTCGGCGAGCACGACCTTCGTCGTCTGCAGCCACTCTCGCCGGGCGAACACGAGCTCGACGCTCTCGCCGGGCTTGCGCGCCTCGAGCCTTCGCCGCAGCGAGCCCTCGTCCACGCGACGGCCGTCGATCGCGACGATCTCGTCTCCGGGGCTCAGCCCAGCGCGCTCTGCAGCGGAGTCACGCAGCACGCTCGCGAGCACGCAGCGCCCCCCTTCGCTGCGCGTTCGCACGCCGAGCGCCGCGCCGCGCGCGCCCTTCGCGCGCAGCGTGAGGCCCATTTTCGCCAGCGATTCGTCGTACGCGAGCGGCTGCGTGCTGCGCACCCACGCGTCGATCAGGTCGCTCACGTCCAAGCCCGTGGCCGTCGCGAACACGCGCTCGATCTCGTCCTCGGGGATGCCCTTGGCGTTTTGCCCGAACTCGCGCCAGACGTACTTGATCACGTCGTCCAGGCTCTTGGCGCCCTTGCTGCGCGCGCGAAGCTCGCAGTCGAGCAGCGCACAAACGATCTCGCCCTTGAGGTAGTACGAGACCGTGCTGTTCACCGAGTGCTCGTCGGGGCGGTAGAGCTTGATCCACGCGTCGAAGCTGGCCTCTTCGACGGTCTGCGCGAAGCGGCCCGGGGTGTCTTCGAGGCGAGCGATTTCGCCGGCGAAATGATCGAGGTACTTCTTGGGCGACACCAGCGCCGAGCGTCGCAGCGTGAGCCAGTCGTAGTAGCTCGTCCCGCCTTCGAAGAGCCACAGCATGCGCGTGTAGTTCTCTTGCTGATAGCGGTACGGGCGCAGCCCTGCGGGGCGCGTGCGCTTGACCTGCCAGAGGTGAAAGAACTCGTGCGCGAACAGCGAGAGCAGGTCTTCGTAGTTGGACTCGGTGTCGAACGCGTCCGGCGAGGCGAGCAGGGCGGTGCTGTTCTCGTGCTCGAGTCCGCCGCGGCCGCCGGGCGCGAGGTGCAACAGAAAGAGATAGTTGTCGTACGGCAGCCCGCCGAACATCGCGCTCTCGCTCTGCACGATGCGCGTGACGTCGCGCACGAGTCGATCGCGATCGCAGCGGTTGGGAGAGCCCCAGAGCACGATGGCGTGCGGCTTGTTTTCGACGGTGAACTCGTGGCGCTCGTGCACGCCGACGTCCACCGGGCAGTCGACGAGCTGGTCGAAGTCCCTCGCGACGAAGACGTTTTCGCCCTTGGATTCGGCGCGGGCGAGGCCCGTCGCGATGCTCCACTTGGGGTCGGGCTTCTGCAGCTCGAGCTCGATGGGCAGCGAGTCCCAGTCGAAGCTCGCGTCGCCGACGGGCCGAAGAAACGTGGCCGCGCCGTTGAAGTACCCGTGCGTGTCGCTCACGTGGTTGGTCCGCACCGTGAGCTCGTGCGCGTACACGCTGTACTCGACGACGAGCTCGCTCGCGCCGCCGTGAGCGACGGCCCAGGTGTCCTTGGCGCTCTTGCGCGCGCCGCACGCGCGGTCATCGACGGAGGCGCGCAGGCCCTCGACGTGTCGAGCGTACTCTCGGACGAGGTAGCTCCCCGGCGTCCAGCACGGCATCTGCAGCGAGAGCGGCTCAGGGAGCGGGCCCTTGAACGTCGCGCGCACTTGCACGAGGTGCCGAGTGGTATCGAACGAAATGACGTAACGGATCGAACGTTCGCTCACAGCGCAGCGAGACTACGAGACAGAGCGCGCGCGGGCCAAGGGGCAACGCGGGATACGGCGCTCAGCGCGAACGATACTCGCGCGTGAAGAGATCAGCGCGAACGGTACTCGCGCTCGAAGAGGGTCGCGCCCGACTCGTTGAAGAACCGAACGCCCATCGACTCCGCTCGGGCGTCGGCGTCGAAGCGCACCCAGTTCGAGTCGCTCGTCGCGAACTCGTACTGCGGCGGGCTGAGCAGCGAGGCCATGGGATTGGGGAGCTGCCCGCCGGGGCCCATGAGCACTTCGATGAGCCGTTGATCGCGGCCCGATCGCTCGACGTGCGCGACGCAGCCCAAGTGAAAATCACCAGACAAAAACCACACTCCGCGCACGTCGCGGATGGCCTCGAGCAGCCGCTCGCGCTGCGCGGGGTAGCCCTGCCAGCGGTCGCCTTCGGCCGCGTCGAACAGCCCCGAAAAGCGCGCGATCGGGACCGAGTTCACCACGCACTTGAACCGCGCCTCGGAGGTGCGCAGCCCGTCGATCAGCCACTGGAGCTGCTCGTCGGAGAGGTACTGCGCCGCGGGGGTGCGCCGCGTGCTCGGCCGACGCTCTCCGCGCGCGTCGAGCACGAAGAGCTCGATGGTGCGTCCCCAGCGAAATCGCTCGTAGAGTCTGCGCGGACGCTGCCACCCTCCCGTCCACGCGTGGTGCTCGAGAAAGGCCCGACGCGCGGCGCTCAACCGCACGGGGTCCACGGACTCGCCGTCCCAGTTGTTGTGCACTTCGTGGTCGTCCCAGACGACGTACATGCTCGTGCTCTCGTGCAGCGCGCGCAGGCCCGTGCGCGAGAAGGTCCGCTCGTACACCGCGCGAAACGACTCGAGCGTCCGCGCTTCGTCCGCGTACACGTGATCGCCCGCGTGGACGAAGAACGCCAGCTCGTCGCACAGCGCGGCGCGACGGAGGGTGTCGAACTCGCTGCCCCACTGGGCGGAGGTGCAAGAGGTTCCGCCGAACGAGATCGGCTCGTCGGAGTCGCTGTGAATCGCCGCGCGAAACCGCCCTCCGGCGCCGCGCGCCACCGCCATCCCGCGCACGGTGCGGACGAAGCTGTAGCGGTAGCGCGCTCCCGAGCGCAGCCCCGTGAGCTCGTGCTGAACGAACCCGTCGTCGTCCACGGCGACGGGCCCCTCGTAGGCGATCCGCGAGCGGTCGCCGGCCTGCTCGATCACGATGAGCCCCCACTGCGCGCGAGCGCCGACGCGGGTCCACAGGACCGCGCGATCATCCCGCACGTCTCCGGCCATCGCGCCCATGGGAAACGCGCTCTTCTCGTAGGGCAACGCGAGGATCCGTCGTCGCTCGAGCGCGCTCGGATCGGGGCAGTGCCGCGGAACGAGCAGCGTCGACGGAGCGACGGTGTGGCAGCCCGCGACGCCCGCGAGCGCGAGGACCGTTCTTCGAGAGAGGCTCACCGCGCGGTCCGTCACGGGCTCTCGTCTCGGAGCCACTCGCCGAAGCGCTCGCCCACCATGATCACCGGCAGGTGAATGTTCACGCTCGGAATGGTCGGAAAAATACTGGCGTCCGCGACGATCAACCCCTCGCATCCGCGCACCCGCCCGCGGCCGTCGAGCGCGCCGTCCGAGGGGCGGTCGTCGGCGGACATGGGGACCGTTCCGCACGGGTGGTAGCCAGAGGCGCAGGCGATCTCGAGGTAGCGGTCGACGCGCTCTCGACGCGCGAACACCTTGGGTCGCGGGTGAAGATAGAGCTGGACGTGCTCGCGCATCGCGCGGGTCTGCGAGAGCAGGTGCAACAACTCCAGCGCGTCGACGAGCGAGGCGCGGTCCCACGGGTCGTCGAGAAAGTTGCCGTGCAGCGACGGGCGCGCGTGCGGGTCGGCGCTGGTGATCTCGATGCGACCGTGCGTTCCGCGGGGCTTTTGCAGGGTCGCCATGAGCGTGACGAAGGGGACCTCCCACCGCGGCATCCACACGAAGCTGCCCGCTTGCACTTGCAAATCGTCCCGCAACAAGCCGCCCCGCGTGGACGTCCGCAGCATCCCCTGCATGAGCGGAAACCGCCCGTTCTCCACGCTCTTGGGAACGATGAAGATCGCGGTGCCCGGGTGATCCAAGAGCCGCTTGCCCACCCACGGGTTGTCCGCGACCGAGCTCACGCCGAGCCGCTCGACGAGCGCTTTGGGCCCGACGCCCGAGCGCGCCAAGAGCGCCGGAGTGAGCACCGATCCCGCGCAAATCACCACGCGTTTTGAATAGATGGGCTCGATCACCCCCCCGCGCTCGACCTCGACGCCCACCGCGCGACACCCCTCGAAGAGCACCCTGCGCACCATCGTCGAGCTCTGGATCTCGAGGTTGGGCCTCGCCCGCACCGCCGCGGTGAGATACCCGCGCGCCACGCTCTGCCGAACGCCGTCGACCTTGTTGAGCGGGATCGCTCCGTAGCCGCCCGAGCTCGCTCCGTTGAAATCATGGGTGCGCTGAAACCCCAGCTCGCCGCAGCCCTCCAAGAGCGAGCGCTGCCACGGCCCAAACTCGCCCTCGCTGTGCCTGCGAATCGCGATCGGACCGTCGCTGCCGTGCCACTCGTCGCGCACGTCCAGGTCCGTCTCGAGCCGCTTGAACGCGGCAAAACACTGGTCAAACGCCCACTCTCGAAGCCCGAGCGACGCCCACTCGTCGAAGTCCTCGCGCTGCCCGCGCAGCGCGATGCACGTGTTCACCGCGGACGAGCCCCCCACCACGCGCCCCCGCGGAAACTCGAACAAGATCTGCGACGCGACGGGCCTGTGCCGCAGCGCCCAATCGTGCGTGAGCTTCGCGTTGCGCCCGCCGTCGAGCAACTCTTTGGGCGCGCGATCGTTGTCCGGATAGTCCGGCCCCGCCTCGAGCAAGAGCACCTGACGATCGCTTCGCTCGGTCATGCGCGCGGCGATCACCGCGCCGGACGAGCCCGCGCCGACGATGATCGTCTCGTACCTTCGATGGGTCATAGAGCGCTCGCGATGCTACCGCGCGCGAAGCGAACAGTGTCTTTGCGTAGGACAACGAGTCACAGCCCTCGCTTCGGAGAAGCACACAACGCGAGGTTCTCATCGATCGCTCGACGAACTCGCGCAGGCACCTCGGCTCGATCCCGCAGCTCCGCCCAGCGCTCGCGCGCGAGAGAGCAGAAGTTGGTGATGACCGTGGATGCCTCCTCACGATCAGCGCCGATCCGCACGCACAGGTCGAGGAGATGCTCGCGCGTGATCGCGTCGAGGCGTAGCTCTCCGCTCAAGCTCAACGCGAGCTGCCGTTGAGGAAACAACCCCGGATACGCGATGATCGATACCACATCGTACAGCGGCGCGAGCCTCTGCCTCAGCGATTGCTCCTCGATGACCGAAGCATTGAGCCGCTCGATCGTGGGACGATCAGCGTGCATCAAAGCCCAGTTCTTTGTGTGCGCGTCGCAGTTTCCCGACAACACCATGAACACAAGCCGGCGCACGTACTCCGTTCGGTCTCTCGGCCCGCAGTAGGCCGAAATGATGTTGCCAATTGTGGCGTAGTTCACGTCGTCGTCGACGGCGTAGTCGTACTTCTGCTCTGGGTGCAGCGAGAGAATTTGCGCGAAGTCCTCCTGGTGCAGCCGCGCTTCACCTTTGCGATCGAAGCGCTCAACGAGCAACACTTGACCTTCGAACGCTTCTGCAATGACACCGCTCGGGTCGTCGAACTCACTCGACTGCCGAAGCTGAAACGCTGGTACGTCGAGCTCGCACGACTTCGCCCACATGAGCATCGTCCACTCGTTGAGGACGAGTTCAGGAAACGCGGGCGCGCCGAATTTTGCGATGAACTGGCCTCGCCGACCTCGGGCGGGGATCGTCAGCCTCGACTCAGCTCGAACAGCTTGGAGTTTGAACTGGACGCCCGCCAGGCCGAACGCGAAACGATGTGCTGAGGGCGCCGGGGTCGGCGGCTCACTCGCGACGAGCGGGTCGCGCACGACCCGAACTGCACCTGGAAGATCCTCGCCGATGAGCCCAAGCAACTCGAATTCACGGTGCCGCAAGCGCTGGATCTGACGATCATAGATCTCGAGCAGCTGGCCTTCGGGCAGGAGGTTGCGAAAGAACCGCGGGAGTCGCCCGTCCATTTCGCGAAAGACGTGCTCAGCGGTTGGCGGCTCCTCTTCGAACGACAGGCTCAGCACTGGGCGATGAGCGTGCTGGCAATAGGACTCAGCAAACCGAAACGTCGGAGCATCGTCTTCGATCCACAACGTCCCGACGAGCTCGTCGTTCAGCAGCACTGCGTAGCTGTCGACGTCGTCGCTCATGACATCTTCTCGACGAGCCGCAGCGCGGACACGGGAGGGGCATCAACCGTCTCAAGGTCCCCCATCTGCTCGAACCATCGCTGCACCCATCGAGCTAGGACGTCGTGCCGTGCCGTGAGTGCCCCAGTCAAATCCCCTCTGGCTGCAGCGGCAAGAACAGCGGCGTCGATCGCGTGCGACTCCCGAACGCTCGCGTCTGGGATGCTGCAGAGATCTCGAAGCGTCAGCCTGCGTGGCGCGACGACCCGATCCGCGAGAGTTCGCACAACGTCCCCAGCGTCTGCGGGTCCGGACGGCGAATTCACGAGCCGTCGAATCGCTCCATCGGCCCCATGTGCGAAGAGCGTTTGCACATCGTAGAGTTCGCCCGTCGTCGGATCTCGCGGACGCAGCGCCACGAGCGCGCAGAGCTCGAGCTTGCCACGGGCGTTCGCGCGCGACAGAGGCTGCGACAAGCGAAAGAACTCGATGGACGGCTCGCGAAAGTCCTCCATCAACCGAGAAATAGTCGAGTGCTCGTCGCCGTGAACCTTGCGCACATACTGCTCGAGAGTTCCAGACGCGCCGCCGAGAGCGCCGTCCAGCGACGCACGCCAGAGCCACCGTCGCAGCCGACGGCGCGCCATCCGCGATGCTTCGGGAAACAGCGCGAAGAACTTCGCGAGGACGACGACCGGCAGCGAGTACGGAATTAAATCTGCGTGGGGAATCCCAGCGTCGACGCGCAAGAACTCGATCGATCGCACGAGCGCGTGCTCCGTCGCTCTCAAGTTGCTCGAGGCGACGTCCTGAGCGAGCGTGGCGGACTGCTTGCGGCCCAACGACAAGTCAGAAATCGCTTCGAACGACCGGTGCAGCACCTCTTCTTCATTGAGCGTGCCGAACTGCAAGTGCGCGAGCCGCTGGTTGAGCGACCCGATCCCTCCGTCCGCGAGGGTCGACCCCACGAGCGCGTCGAACACCTCGAACTCTTCGAGTGCTTTTCCAGTCGAGTTGATCCGCTTGAAGATCTCGCGAAGCACGGCGTCCCGATCGGTCTCGACGATGTACGACGGGATCTCGAACTCTCGCAGTCGCTTTCCGAGTTCGAAGACCACCATGCGCTCTGAGCGCGAGAGTTCGTTCTCGAGAACCCACTCCGAGAGCACCGCCGCGTCCAACACAAGCCTGAGAGGAACGTGCTTGTGACTGGTGCTCGCCGTCGACTGCTCGACGAACTTGCGCTCATCGATGTCGAAGTAGATTGCTCGCGCTTCGCTCCGGCCCTCGCTCGCGAGCAACTCCGAAGCGATGGTCGCGACACGCTGTTGCCCATCGACGATCCACAGTCCGTCCGTCACCTCCGGCGCTTCGATGTGCAAATCCCTGAAGCTCACACGCTGCGCTGGCGACGAGCGCTTCCAGAAAAGCACCGCGCCGATCGGGTAGCCAAGAAACATACTCTCGAACAGGCTCAGCCGGTCTCTGCTGTCCCAGCGCAATCGCCGCTGAAAGTCCGGGATGCGAACCTTGCCTCTGCGCACCAAGCCGAGCAGACGCTCGACCGTGAACGTCTCAGCGCGTGGACGCGTTTCGAGATCTGTCCCCCCGGCGCCGGGCAAAAGGTCGATCGCCATGATCGTCAATCAAACTGACGAGCCCGCCGGATCGTGTCAACCGCCGCGATCAACGCAGGGGCGAAGAAACACGGCGTCGATCAGACGGGCGCTGTGGTTGAGACTCCACTGAACCCACGAGTACATCAGTCACGGAAGAAACCAGTACCCTTCAACGCGTGAAGCACCGAGCTCTCGTCGCCCTCTCGCTCGCAGCGCTCACGGGCTGCGCGCACGCTCGCGCGACGCGCTGCGATCCCATCCCCCGCGCGGTCGCCGCGATCACGCGGCGCTCTGTCGCGATGGACGTCGCCAGCTTCGAGCGCGTGCGCAACCCCTTCACCGACCCGCTCGCCCTCGCGTACTCAGCGGCCCTCATCGAGCGAGAGCTCGCGCAGCTCGGGCTTCGCACCGCGCGACAGCGGGTCGAACACCAGGGGCGCACCAGCGCCAACATCATCGGCGAGCGCGCGGGCAGCAGGCCCGACGCCGTGGTGATCGTCGCGGCGCACTACGACACGGTTCCGGTCGCGCCTGGGGCCGACGACAACGCGAGCGGGATCGCTGGGCTGCTCGCGGTCGCGCGCGCCGCGGCCACCGTGCAGACCGAGGCCACCCTCCGCGTGATCGCGTTCAGCGAAGAAGAGTACGAGCTCGGCGGCTCTCGCGCGTACGTGCGCTCGTTGTCCGAGCGCGAGCGCTCACGCATCCGCGGCGTGATCGTCATGGACATGATCGGCTACGCCAGCGATCGGCCCGACTCGCAGCGGTACCCCAGCGAGCTCTCGCTGCTCGATCCTCCGCACCCGCTGCCGACGCGCGGGACCTTCATCGCGGGCATCTCGCTCATCGGAGAAGAAGAGCCGCGCCGCTCGGTGCTCGAAGCGCAACGGTACACGCGCGCGCTGCACGTCGAGACGCTGCCGCTGCCGCGCTTGCTCTTGGGCCTGCTGCCCGACATGGCGCGCAGCGATCACGCGCCGTTTTGGAGCGCCGGAATCCCAGCGATTTCGCTGACCGACACCGCGGACTTCCGCTCGCCCTACTACCACCGATCGACGGATCGACTCGCGACGCTCGACCTCGCGTTCGCCGCGCGCTCGGTGCGGCTCGCCGTGGCGTCGGCGCTGTTGCTCGCGCGGCCGATCGAGTCGTGCGCGCCTGAAGCTATTCGCGCACCACGTTCTTGAAGCGACGGAGATACTCGGCGAACTTCGCGCTCACGTCGCGCGCGGCGAGCTCTTCGACCGTGAGCGGGCCGCGCTGCCCCTTCCACGCTGAGCCCTTGGCGAGGATGGGCCAATCGGGCTCGATGATCGCGGCGCGACCGATGGCCACCGCGTCCGCGCCGCGCGCGAGGACCGCGCGGGCGTCGTCGGGGGTCCAGACGTTTCCCGCGGCGAACACGCGCACGTCCGAAGCGATCGCCGCGCGAAACAGCGCGATCACGTTCTCGTCGGGCCGCTTGATCGACGGCCGGGTGTAGTCCCACAGCGAGAGGTGCACGAAGTCCACGCCGTCCTCGGCGAACCACTGCGCGCACTGAACGCTCTCGTCCAAGTCCATCCCCACCGCGAAGCCGATGTCCTCGGGCGAGAGCCGAACGCCCACGACGAAGCGCGCACTGCACGCGGCGCGAATGCCCTGAATGATCTTGCGGACGATCCTCGCGCGGTTCTCGAGCGAGCCACCCCACGCGTCCTCGCGCGTGTTGTTGCGCGAGAGAAACTGGCAGAGCAGGTAGCCGTGCGCGCCGTGCACTTCGACGCCCGAGAAGCCCGCGCGCTCAGCGCGCCGGGCCGCAGAGACAAAGCTCTCGACGCACTGCTCGACTTCGGCCGCGCTCATCGCGCGCGCCGCGTCTTCGTTGGTGTGCGCGTCGGGCGCGGCCACGGAGGAGACCGGCTGCCGGCCCGTGAGCGCGCGAGGAGAGCGCGCTCCGCCGTGATAGAGCTGCACGATCGAGACGGTGCCCGCAGCGTCGAGCTCGCGAGCCATGCGCGCGAGCCCCGCGTCGTGCGCGTCGGAGAAGACCCCGAGCTGCCCGGCGAACCCCTTGGCCGCGGCGCTCACGCTGGCGGCGCAGGTGCTGGTGAGGCCGAAGCCGCCGCGCGCGCGGCGGACGAGCCAACGGAGCTCGTCGTCGCCGAGCGTTCCGTCGTCGTGCGACTGCGTGTTGGTGAGCGGCGCGAGGGCGAGGCGATTGGGAGCGGAAATTCCGCAGCGAAACGAGAGCGAGTCGAACAGGTCTGCCATGGCGCGCGAGAGTGTGCCTCAACGCGCGCCGCGCGGGGACGAGACGTTCGTCCGAGCGGTTCACGGAGCGCGCCAGGTGAAGTACGCCGAGCGGACCTCGTCACCGGCGCGGGGGCGAAACGTCGGGCCGCGAAACACGAGGGCGTTGGCGACGCCGTCGTAGTCGAACCCGTCGGCGCGCGACCGAGGGACGATTCGATCGACCAGGCGCACTCGGATCGACGACGAGATGGGCGGCTGTGTGAGCGCGAACTCCGAGCTCGCGCCGGCGGTGTTCGCCACGACCTGCGACATCGCCGCGCGAAACGCCATGTCCCTCTCGGCCACGTTGGTCGCGTTGATCGGAACGTACGCTCCTCCCGCGGCGGTGATCACGCACGCCAGGAGGTTGACCGCGCTCGCCGAGCAGGTCGTGCCCATCGTGAACGGGACGAGGCCGTACGGGATGATGTTTCGCGTGCGAAAAAACGCGGCGATGTTGGCGACGCGCTCGGCGATCGTGGCGCCCCAGCGCGCGGTGTCTCGGCCGAAGAAGCGGTTGTCGTCGTTGGTTCCGGGTTCGTCCGTGACCCAAAAGACCACGCGCGCGGCGCCGTCACGAAAGACGAAGTTCGCGTTGGGTTCGCCTGCGCGTGCGCGGCGCTCGAACTCGAGGATGGTCTGCACCGACGCCGCAGCGGGCTCTTCGTTGCCCGAAGGATTGGGAAACGGCCGCTGCGTGTCCCTCGCGTCTCCCGCGAACGCGCTGGACGTGACGCGGTAGGCCACCTGCAGCGCGCCCATGGGATCGCCGCCGCCCACGAAGGTGAAGGCAGGCGGCCCGTCGAGCGCAGGCACTCCGCTGCCCGCTTGCAGCACGCCCACGCGAAAGTCGACGCCCGCCGTGTTGAGCTGATCGAAGAACGACTGCGCCGTTGTCCCGACGAGCTGCTGATCGTTGTTCATCGACGCCGAGGTGTCGACGAACCACAAGAAGTCCGCGGTCGCGCTGCGCGTCGCGCGATCGAGATCGCAGACGATCTGATTGACCCTCCCGGCGGGGGCGAGCGTCGATCCGTTGACGAAGTCCTCGACCCTCGTGACCGTGCTCCGAGCGTTGTCTTCGACGGCGGCCGTCGGCGCGACGGCGATCAAGTAATAGACCGACCGCGCGTCGGCGCGCAGCGCGGTGGTGAGCTCGACGGTGAACGTCGTTGAAAACGTGTGCCGAAGGCCCATCGTGCGCGCGATCGGCGCTCCTGTGAGGATCGTCCCGATCCGATCGCGCACGCGGTCCGCGGTCGTGGGCGACGGGCTTGTGTAGCGAAAGCTCGACCGACGCAGCGGCGTTCGATCGGGCGCGGTGAGCATTCGTCCGACGAGCCCGGCGACCGCTCCGAGCGGCATGATCATCGCGCCCTCGGCGGTCGCGGCGTGCGCTTCGAGCGTGGTGGTCGCGGCGCGCTCGATCGCGATCGTCGAGACGTCCGCGGTCTCTTCGTCAGCCGCGACGAACGAGTCCATCCCCGCGCGCTCTGCGCGAACGGCGATGAACGCCGGGTCGAGCCCGAGCTGCGTCGCGCCCGAGACGAACGGGACGATCTGCGGTTCGACCAGCGAATCGCCTGGGCAACGCGGGTCTGCGAGCTGCGCGTTGACCACGATCGGGCACCGCAGCGTCCCTGCGTCCATCTGGCTCTGCACCCAGGCCGTGATGCGATACTCCCCCGGCCGATCGGGCGTGAGCGCGGCGCGAGGGGCGTCTTCGTTGCTCAGCGTCGCGCGCGACCCCATGGGCTTGGCGTCGAGCTCCCAGCGATAGCCGCTGGGCACCACGCGATCGAGCCCCGGGACGACGACAGCCTCGACGCCCACCGTGGCGATCACGCGACGCTCGACGCATCGCTCCATCAGCGGCTCTTGCACGTCGATCACATCGATCACGTCCGTGGCGTCGCTCGCGTCGTGGACGTCTCTCGCGTCCGCGAACCGATCGGCGCTCGCGTCGCGACGATCGTCGACCACGTCGATCGACGCTTCGATGGACGCGTCGATCTGCGGGGCTCTCAGCCCGGTCTTCGCGCCGCACGCCGCGAGTTCGAGCGCTGATCCGATGCACACAAGAGCCGTCGTTCGCCGTCGCGTCATGGTGAGCTCGTGGTGAGTGTACGTGCGCGGCGCTACCCTTCGGGCCGAGGCGCATCGAATTGAGCGAATCTATTTTGTACTGCTAAGAGATTGGCCAACTCGCCAACAGGAGAGCGCAGATGACGTTGGTACGCACGGGCACGCAACACATCGCAACGATCACGGGGCTCGTGAGCGTGGCGCTCTTGGCCTCGACGGCGAGCGCGCAACAGGCGTCGACCGCGCAGCCGGCGGGCTCGACGATCGTCGTGGACGTGCGAGCCAAGAGCGCGCGGGGCGCGGTGGTGTGCCGATTGTACGGGCCCGAGAGCGAGCGAACGTTTCCGCGGCGCGCGGCGCAGCCCAGGGTCACGGTGCGGGTGGGGCTGAGCTCGGCCAACGCGCGGTGCGTGTTCAACGGGGTTTCTCCGGGGCCGTACGCGGTGGGCGTGTATCAAGACGAGAACAACAACGGGCAGTTGGACACGGGGATCTTCGGGATTCCCGTCGAGCCGATGGGCGTCTCGAACAACGTGCGACCGCTGCTCGGGCCGCCGTCGTTCGGCGACGCGCGCTTCGTGCACACGGGCGGGCAGCGAGTGCTCGAAGTGCGGCTGTAGCGAGCGGAGCAGCGAGGCATCGCGCGCAACGGGATCGTGCGCGGGGGAACAGCGCGCGGCAGATCATCGAGCGCAGTGGGCTCGAGTCCACTGCGCTGTTCCACCGCACCCGAGCCCACTGCGCGCTGTTCCACTGCGCCCGAGCCCACCGCGCCCGAATCCACCGCGCACGAGCCCGATGCGCGCGAGCCCTCGCTTCGCTGAGCGCCTTCACTTCGGCTACCGTTGCTCCCCACGCCCATGCCTCACCGTCGCCGCGCACACAAAGCGCTCTCGATCGCGCTGTTGGCGCTGTCCTCCGTGGCGCTCGTCGCGACCTCGTATCGCCACGTCACGCCGAGCTCCGCGCTGCCCGTGGCGGTCACGCTCGTCGAGGGATCCGCTGATCACCGCGTGCACTTCGTCGCGCGATACTCGCAGTCGATCGGAACGCATCGCACCCCTCACGTCGAGGTCGAGCTGCAGCTCTCGCGCGCGAGCGAGCCCTTCGCGATCCGCGTCGAGCCGCGGCTCACCAACGCGAGCGGCGACGTCGAAGAGCGCGTCGTCAGCGCCGACACGCGCATGACCGTCGTCGGCTACGCGAACTGCAACCCCGAGTGTCGCGCGGAGTACACCGTGCACGTTCGCCGCGTCGGCAACGACAGCTCCCGACGCGCTTCGCTCACCGTGCAAGCGCTCACGCGGTTCTCGACCACCAACTGGGAGCCCCCCGCAGGGACGCGGGTCATCACCACGATCGCTCCGTACCCCGGCGCGCCGTGAAGGCCCCTCGGTCCGTCGCGCACCCGCTGTCGATCGCCGCGCTCGCGACGCTCTTGATCAACGACCATGTTTTCAAGACGCGCGTCGATTGGCTGCCTCGATGGCTCGTCGCCAAGCTCTCGGACCTCGCCTTCGTCGCGCTCGCCCCGATCGTCGCGCTCTCGTTCTACGAGGCGCTCTCTCGCCACGAGCGCCGCCGGACGCTCGTCGTGACGAGCTCGATGATCGCGGTCGGCGCTGTGTTTTCTCTAGCCAAATGCACGGCCTGGGGCGCCTCGCTCGTCGGCTGCGCGCTCGGAGCGCTGCAAGCCCCCGCCCGCGGCGCGCTCGTGTGCGCCCCGATCACCGTCGACCCGACGGACCTGCTCGCGCTCCCCGCGCTGCTCGCGGCCCGGTGGGTCGAGCGCCGAACGCGGCCCGAGCTCGACCGCTCAGCGCGCGCCATCGACCAGTGAGAGATCGCTGCGATGCGCGCTCGCGCAGAGGCGCTCATCGTCTCGACCGTGCGAACCACGGCTCTCTTCGCGCTCTCGCTCTTCGCCTGCGATCCGTTCGACATGGGGCAGCCCTTCGACGAGCGCGAGACGCAGCGGCTCGACACGGACACGGTGATCGAAGTGCGACTGCACGTTCGACCGTCGTTTCCTGACAACGTCGCGGACGCGCGGGTCACGCTGCTTCGTCGGGGACAGCGCTCGCTCGCGGTGCTCGATGACTGGGCGCAGGTCCAAGGGCTTCGCTCGCGAACGCGCGCCGTGAGGCTTTCTCCAGGCGGAGCGATCGCCGTGTACCTCCGCGAGAAGCTCTGCGTCCTGCCCGTCGGAGCGCCGACGTTCGCCTGCCGCTCGATCGCCGAAGACGCTCCGAGCCCGTGGTCGAACGCCGCCGGTGACTCGCCGTTCGACCGGACCTTTCTCAGCGCCCTCGAATGGGTGAGCGGCCATCGCGAGACCTTCAGCGCCGAGCGAACGCGCGCCGCCGTGCTCGCAGCCAACGCGCCCCGCGCGACGAACGCGAGCGCGTGCCCAGCCCTATCCGCCGCGACCGACGGCGCCGAGCGCGAAAACAACACCGCCGCGCTGCGCGTGCTCGACCGCGAGCGCCGCGCGCGACGATGCCCGGCGCAAAACACCCCGTGATTCATCCCGTAGATTCACGGTCCGTCGCGTTGTCAGCGCTCGCGCGACCAGCGATCATCGCGTGATGAACACCCTCGTCGCCTGCCCCTGCTGCGCACGGCACATCCGGCCCACCGAGCCTGCGTGCCCGTTCTGCGGGCTCACGCTCGAGCAAGCGTCCCGCGGAGAAACCGGGACAACGCCGTGGTACGCGCTCGCCGCGCTCTCGACGACGCTCGTGCTCTCGGGCTGCCCGATGATCGCCGCGCGCTACGGCGGTCCGCCGCAGCCCGTCGAGCCCGCCCGCGTCGTGACGCCCGTGCGCGAGAGCGCGGACATCTACGGCGCGCCCCCGCCCAGGCTCAACGAGACCCCAGACGCTGGCGTCGCCAACAACGACCCAGGCGCGATGGTCGAGGCGTACGGCGCTCCGCCTCCGCCCAACACCGGCTCGAGCCGCGATCGCTGAGCGCGCTCAGCGCGGGTTGTTCGCGTCGAGCTCGATCGTTCGAACGGCCTCGCTGAAGCGCACGCGACGCTCGCCGATCTGCGTGTCGAGCTCGACGATGCGACGAGAGACCTGATCGATCGTGCCGCTCACTTCGGTGAGCCGCGCGGTGAGCCGCGCGCGAAGATCCGCCGCGGCGGGATTGCGGCGAATCGACTCGAGGTTGTCTCGCGTCTCTTGCGCGTTGGTCTGCAGGTCGTTGCGGCGCGTGATGAGCTCTCCGCGCTCGACGGAGAGTCGATTGATCTGCTCTTGCAGCTCGAGCGCCGCGGTGAGCGAGTCGATGACGGGGCGCGGGGCGCGGCCGCCCTGAATGAACGCGCGGATCGCTTCGATCGCCTGCGCGTCCCCCCAGTGCGTGGTCATCGCGAACGGAGCGCGCACGACGACGAGCTGCTCGCCGCGACCACGAGCGGCGACGCGCACGGGGACCAGCGCCGCGCCGTTGGCGGTCTCGGTCATGGGAGGGGGCTCGAAGAGCGAGGTTCCTTCGGGCGTGGGGACGCGGACGAGGACGCGGGCTTCGCGGTCCATTCCGTTGCGCACGCGGTAGGTCGTGCGCGTGGTGCGAAAGCGCTCGATCTGCACGAGGCCGCGGCGAATCGTCACGAGCCTCGCGCCCTCGACGTCGTACGTGCTCGCGCTCTCGACCGCGAGCCCTCGCTCGAGCGCGAACGGAACGACCGCCGTCGCGTCGTTTGGCAACGGATCGATCATCCCCTGCCCCAAGAACGCTCCCGCTTCGAAGATCGCCAGCGGACCGCGCTCGAGCATCGAGCCCGTGCGATTGACGAAGCGCGCGACGTTGAACGGGTGTCGCGTCGAATCACCGACGCCCGCGTCCGGCGCGAAGAGATACAAGCGCTCTCCCGGAACGTCCCTCGACGCGAGCAACACCATCGTCGCGCTTCGATCAGGCACCGTCACGCGCACGGGCAAGTCGTAGCGAGTCACGCCGCCCTGCACTGCGACGGCGGCGAGCGAAGCGATCGAGCGCGGTCGCGACGGCCCCTCGAACGAGCCTCCTGCGGGGCGATTGCTCGTCGTCGCGCCGCCGTAGTCTCGACGGTTCGCTGCGATGGGTTGCGCCGGCATCGAGCGAGGAGCGAACTGCGCGCGCCCTCGCAATCCTCCGCCCGAACCGCCGCGGGTCTGCGCGCGACGCGGCTCGCGGTTTTGCCTCTCCGCGACCGTTCGATCGCCCGCTTCTTCGCCTTCGTCATCGAGCGAGTCGACGTCTTCGGCTGCTGCAGGCGTGGTGACGGGCTGCGCGCCCACCGGCTGTTGCCCTTGCGAAACAGCGGCGTTTTGATCAGCCGCCAACGTCGTGTCGCTCTGCGGAACGGCGTCGATCACCTCACCGCGATCCGTCACCAACGGCCGCTCGGTGATCACGGGCTCAGCGAGCTCGCTGCGAAACGAGACCGGCGCGCCCGTCACGAGCGAGAGCTGCACGTCGCGCCAATCCTCACCCGAGAGGTTCTGCACGACGCCGTACGCTTGAATCTGCGCGTCGCGCTCGCCGAGCACGAGCCGGTACGACGGCCGCCAGATGGGCGTCTCGGCCATGTACCCCACGACCAGGTCGTGCCCGCGCCCGTCGAGCCGCATCTGCACCGTGCGCCGCTCGTCCGGAGACGGAGGCCTCTCTCCCTGCTGCGGGTCTCTCGGCAGCGGAAACGCCGCGCTCTGCACGCTCGATCCCCCGCGCTCCATCACCGCGAGCGTCGCGAGAAAGTCCCCCACCTCTCGCTGACGCACACGAAACTCGACGTTGTCTCCGCCGACGTGCCCCGCGCGCTCGAAGTACGCCACGCCGTTGCGATAGACCACCACGCGACGCAGCCCGAGCGACGGCAGCGATTGCACCGCCGGACCGCGCACGCACGCAGGCGCCATCGCTGAGACCAGCGCGAGCAGCGCGAGGCGCGACCAACGCACGGCACCGTCGCGTCGATCCACCGCCGCTCCGAGCCCGCGAACCTCACTTGTACGACTCATCCACGTCCACCTTTGGCGATTGTTGCTTTGATTTCGTGCTCACGCGCGTCCACGGGGACGCCTCGAGCGCGTTACGCGCCGCACGTTGCCGCGAGCCGCGCGTTTGTGACCGCGTTTTTCAGCGCAGCGCTGCAACACACGAGCCTCTGTGGGCCTTGGCGCCGGCCGCGATGTTGCGTGACATCGCGGTGAACACCGCCCGTTCACGGTAGCCTCGAAGCGCGTTCGACCGCAGGGATCGTCCGCAGAAAATCCCACGAAATGACCAACGCCAACGAGAGCACTGCGCACCGTCGTCGCGTTCGCGCGCAACTTCTGCTCGAGCAGAACCGCGCGGCGCTGCTGCTCGTGCTGCTCTGGTTTCTCGCCAACTATCTGATCTTCACGCTGGCCCTGCATCACCCTGCGAAAGAAGCGCTGCTGACGCTGTTTTACTTTCGCGAGGACCCCACGCAGTGGGGGCACTTCTACATGATCATGTCGGACTTCGTCGTGTTCGGCATGGTCGTGAGCGTCGTCGCGACGGGGGTCTCGCGCCACTATCGCCCCGAGCAAACGTGCGCGATCCTCGCTGAATCCGCGCGCGATCACGTCGTCGTCGTCGGCTACACCAACCTCGGAAAGCGCGTCGTCGAGCTCTGTCACCACCACAAGGTCCCCGTCGTGGTGGTCGACCCCGAGCGCGAGCGCGTCGCGTCTCTCGTGCAAAATGAGCAGCCGCTGGTGATCGAGAGCGCCGCGGAGTCCACGGCGCTCAGGGCCGCGAACGTGCATCGCGCGAAGCTCGTGGTGATCGCCGAGGACGGCGTCGAAGCGGGAGCGATCGCCGCGCGCAAGGTCCGCGCGCTCGCGCCGAAGGTCGCGCTCGTCGTTCGATGCGCGGACGACGACGTGGGTCAGGTGCTCGCGCGAGCGTACGAAGCGAAGGTGATCTCGACCTCGCGCCTCGCCGCGCGTCACGTCGAGCAAGCCGCGAGCAAGCACGGGCCCAAGCGCTGCGTGCTCATCGGAAACAACAGCTTGTCCGCGCGCATCTACAGCGTCCTGCGCCCGCGCGGGATCGACGTGAAGATCCTCGATGACAGCGAGCAAAAGTCCAAGCCCGAGCCTGGCTCGCCCCCGGTCGCGAGCGAGGACATCGTGAAGGGAGCGGCGACCGACTACGAGGCGCTTCGCGCGTCGGGCGCGAGCGACGCCGAGCTCGTCGTGCTCACTGGCGACAACCTCGGGCACGCCCTGGTGACGTGCGAGCGAGTGAGGGACCTCAACGCGACCGCGCGCGTGATCGTGCGCGTGTTTCACGAGGACGCCGCGGCGATCCTGACGCAAGCGCCCTTTCGAGCCGAGGTGGTCTCGAGCTCGCGCCACGCGCTGCGTACGCTGGTCCGAGACGGCTTGTTCGAGCCCGTCGGGATCGAGCGCAACGCCGCGGTGTGACCGCTCGCCGAGAGAGAAATTGCGCTCGGCGGGCGAGAGTGCGATAGAGCCCAACAGTGAGCGTGGACCGTTCGATCGTCGTCATCACTGGCATGAGCGGCGCCGGCCGTTCGACGGCCCTGCACGTGCTCGAAGACCTCGGGTACGACTGCATCGACAACCTCCCGCCGCCGCTGGTGGCCGAGGCCGTCAAGCTCTGCTCCGAGGGCGCCAAACAGCCCCGGATCGGAATCGGCATGGACGTGCGCGCCCGGATCTTTCTCGACTCGGTCGACGACGAAGTGGACAAGCTGCGCGCGCAGGGCGTCCGGGCGCAGCTCGTGTTTCTCGACGCGGCGGACTCGGTGATCGTCCGTCGCTACAGCGAGTCGCGCCGCCCTCACCCGCTGTCCGTCGAGCACCCGGACGAAGACCTGCCCGCGCTGATCGCCCGCGAACGCGAGCGGCTCACGGACCTTCGCGCCAAGGCCGACCGCGTCGTGGACACCTCCAAGCTCAACGCCCACGAATTCAAGAGGCACCTCGTCGAGCTCTTCGCTGGCGACGGCGCGCCCAAGATGACGACGCGCTTGATCACCTTCGGGTTCAAGCACGGGCCGCCCACCGAGGCGGACTTGATGTTCGACATGCGGCACTTGCCCAACCCGCATTTCGTCCGGGATTTGAAGCCGCTCTCGGGCAAGGACATCGCCGTCGCGAAGTACGTCCTCGACCGGCCCGAGGGGCACGCGATGCTGCAGTCGCTCGAGGCGTTTCTCGCTCCGCTGCTCCCGCAGTACGCCCGCGAAGGAAAGGTCGTCCTCACCATCGCCATCGGCTGCACCGGCGGCCGCCACCGAAGCGTCGCGATCGCAGAGGCCCTCGCTCGAAAGCTCGTCGACTACGCCCCTGGCCCCGTCACCGTCTCGCATCGCGACATCGATCGCGGCGGTTGAATCACAGAGCACGACGCATGATCACCCGAGAGCAAATCCTCGCTGTTTGCGCGCGCCGGCTGCCCATTCGAGCGCCCGCGGCGACGGTCTCGCTGAGCCCGCTCGACGACGCGGTTCGCTGCGACGCCACGTCGTGCTCGATCCGACTCGAGTGGCAGACGACCGAAGCCGCCGCAGAAGGAGAGCCCCCAGTGGATCACTTCGTGATCCTCTCCGTGGGCGCCGCGAAGGGGCCGGGGCTCTCTGCCGAGCGGCTCGACGCGCTTCTGCTCGGGCTCGCCGACGCGCTCGCGTTGATCCCTCTCGAGCGCATGCGCCACTTTCGCTATCAGGGGCCCGCGAGCTGGATCGACAACGCCCTGCTGCGCAAGAGCTCGCTCGTCGATCGGGCCTCGTTCTTCGAGGCGTTCGTGGGCAAGCTTCGCGCGCACGACCTCGCGCTCAGCGAAGAGTTTCGCGCGTCGATGATGAGCGCGGAAGAGTTCGACGCGATGGCGAGCGCGGTGTTTCCCGCGGTGTCCGAGCGGCACGAGCTCGCGCTCGCAGCGGCCACGGCGAGCGACGTCGTCGACGATCCGACGGCGGTCGCCAGCGGGGCGTGCGTGCAGTGCAGCGCGGGCCTGCTCTTGTGCTTGAACTTCATCAACTACGAGCCGGCGAGCGCCTCGGGCGAGCGGATGATCCGCGACATCAAGCAGCAGCTCGTGTTCGCGCTCGGCAACGAGCACCGCGCGGATCGAGCGCGAGCGCGGGCCTACCTCGAAGGGCAGATCGACGGGATCTCCGCGCTGTTCGAGCAGAAGAGCGGAGACGAGAGCGTCGAGTTCGCGATGCCGCACGACCTGTTCGACGGCTCGCTCGTGACGCTGAAGAAGGCCAAGACGCGAGAGGACTTCTTCAACGCGTACTGCAAGCGTCGAAAGATCTCAGCGACGCGCGCCGAGTGAGCGCGCAGCGGCTATCCTCGACGTCCATGCATCGCTTATCCCTCTTCGCTCTGTGCCTCGCGCTCTCGGCGTGCGGCGACGAGAGCTTCTTCGCTCAAATCTCCGGCGGAACCGGGCCCAACCAGTGCTCGAACGCCACTCAAACGCGCGCCACGATCACGGGCGTCGAGCTGTCCGAAGCGGACGCGTTCAACGGAATGGCGCGGCCCTTCACCGCGCTCAACGACGGGGACACGCTGCAAGTGGTCCGCGGATTTCAAGGGGCGGACATGATCGTGATCTCGCTCAGGGTCACGGGGCTCGCGATGCCCGCGTGCATCGCGCAGCGCACGGAGGTGCTCGACGCGAGCAACAGCCGCGTGAGCATCAACGGGCAGTCGATTCAGTTCGATCCGGACGCGGGCGTCGCGACGAACGAGCGCATGTTCTTTCCGGGAAACTACGTCTCGAACAGCATGATCACGATCCGCTCGACCGTCGCCAACGTCACCGTCTCGCGCACGGTGAGGGTGGTGCGGCCATGATCGTCGCGCGCATCGCCGCGGGGCTCTCGCTGCTCATCGCAGCGCCGAGCGCCCTCGCTCAGAGCACGGCCGAGCCCGCCCCCGCGCGCGTCTTCGGCGCAGGCGCGACGCTCGGCGGAGGCATCGATGCGAACAGCAACGGCTCCGTGTTCGGAACGGTCATCGGCCCCGCCCTCGAGCTTCGCGTGCCCGTGCACCGTCGGGTCGAGCTGAGCGTGTGGGCGCCGGCCTTCAACATGCTGATCGTCAACCTCCGCTCGGACCGCAAGTGGCTGTGGCTCGACGCGTTTGTGACGTGCTTCGCGCTCCGTGATTCGAGCGGGCTCTTCGTCGCTCCGGGCCTCGGCGTGGTGTGGGGGACGAGCGACGCGGGCAGCGGAGCGGCGCTGCAGATCCCCGCGCGCATCGGCTGGCAGGTGAGCACGCCGGGCCGCGCGTTCGGCTTCGACGTGGCGCTCAGGCCGTGGTTCGACGTGGTGTTTCCCTCGACCAACATCGACGTCGGAACGCGCTACGGAGCGCTCGTCGAGCTCGGCTTCTTCGGCTACGCCACGCGCTGATCGAGGCAACGAGGGCCGCACGCGCGCTGCCAGTGGGCAAGGCCCCCACCCGCGCTGCCGCGCAGCGAGCGAAGCGACGGAGCCCCCACCCGCGCTGCCGCGCAGCGAGCGAAGCGACGGAGCCCCCACCCGCGCTGCCGCGCGCCCCGCCCCCGCAGAGCGAGGGCGGCGGCTCTGCATTGGGAAAACAGTGATAGAACTGCGTTCGTTGATCGCATGGAGACCTTGCTCTGCAAGGTCTCTTCAGTACGCGAAGTTGCTCGCAAGACAACACGACGCAACGCGAACGCCCGGAGCAAACCGTGGTCGGCGGAGCCGCTTCGCTCCGTGAGTGGTCGCGATCGACGCGATCGAAGCCCTTGCAGAGCAAGGGTTCCCTGCGATCAACCCAATCCATTCTATCGCTGTTTTCCCAATGCGGAGCCGCCGCCCTCGCTCTGCGGGGGCGGGGCGCGCGGCAGCGCGGGTGGGGGCTCCGTCGCTTCGCTCGCTGCGCGGCAGCGCGGGTGGGGGCTCCGTCGCTTCGCTCGCTGCGCGGTCGCGCGACTGCGGGCTCCGATCCCTCGCTCGCTGCCGGTTCAGCCCTCTTTCATCGCGCCCTGAACGACGCCCCACACGGCCCCTGCGTCGCTGTGCGGATCGTCCCAACGCCCGTTGAAACGCCCGCAAAACGAGCTCTTGAGCACCTCGGGCATCATCCGTTGCTGGTCGCCTTCGAGCAGCGGGTGCTCGAGGTACACGCACGCCTCGTCCGTCGCGCGGACGCTCAAGCTCGCAGAGAGCTCGGGAGCTCGGCGCACTTTGTCCGCGAGCTTCACGATCTTCTGCACGAGCGACTCGCCGAGCGACGGGTGTTTTCGCAAGAGGATCTTCACTTCTTCGTCGGGCGGCGGATAGTCCATCTGCAGCGGAGCGAAGCGGTCGAGCTGCGCGGCGTCGATGCCGAAGGTGGCCGTGAACTGCGCTCCGCGGTTGACCGCGGCGATGAACTGCACGTTGTCGGGGATCTCGATGAACGCGTTTTTCACCGGATGAAACACGCGTCGCGTGGCGTCGAGCGCAGGCATGAGCGCGTTGCGCGCGGACTCGTGGCAGCGGTTGAACTCGTCGAGAAACACCAAGAACCGCGTCGCCGAGTCTTCGTGCGCGCGCTCGAGGGCCTCGAGCACCTCGGTCTTCACGAAGTCCGTGACGGGCGCGCCCGTCGCGCTCGCGCGCACTTGAATCGTCGCGAGAAAATCCGAGGGCTCGACGACGGCGCCGCAGTTGAAGAAGACGAACTCCATCCCGAGGGTCTTGGCGATGGCGCGAGCGAGCGTGGTCTTTCCGCAGCCCTGAGGGCCGTCCAAGAGGATGTTGAGCCCGCTCTCCAAGAGGATCTGGAGCTTCTTGGCGACGATGGGGTCGAGCCACACGCCTTCGAGCTTGAAATCCTGCGGTCGAATGAACTCGACCACGATCGATCCGCGGTCGGGTCGATCCGCCTTGGTGATCTCGGTGACGCGCACGAGGCAGGGCATCCCCGGGCGAATTCGCGCGTCGTTGCAGAGCACGACCTTGGGCGCGCGCTTTCCGTCGAGGTGCGTCGCGCGAAAGCGAAACGCGTTGTCCTCCACGGGATTCGCCCAGAACGTCGCCTCGTACACCTGCCCGACCGAGACGTCTTCGATCTTGAGTTTTGTGGACATCGCAGTGCCGCGCGCGAGTGTACCGTCTGCGCGATGCAGATCACCAACGCCAACAACAACTCTGTCGACGGGTCGATCGACGAGCACAAAGAGCACCCGCAAGGGCTCTATGTGCTCTTCGGAGCCGAGGCCTGGGAGCGCTTCTCGTACTACGGCATGCGTGCGCTGCTGGTGCTCTACATGACGCGGCACCTGCACTACGAGCGCGCCAACGCGCTCGAGGTCTACGCGCTCTACACAGGGCTCGTGTACCTCACGCCGCTGCTCGGCGGAGCGCTCGCGGACGCCCTGCTCGGCCGCCGAAAGGCCGTGCTCATCGGCGGCATTCTCATGGCGCTCGGCCACCTGGCGATGGCCTTCGAGTCGCTGCTGTTCTTCGCGTTGGGCCTGCTCATCATCGGCAACGGCTTCTTCAAGCCCAACATTTCAACGATCGTCGGCGGGCTCTATCACGAGAACGACAACCGACGAGACGGCGGCTTCACGATCTTCTACATGGGGATCAATTTGGGCGCGTTCTTCTCGCCCATCGTGTGCGGCTTTCTGGGAGAGAAGGTCGGCTGGCACTACGGCTTCTCTGCGGCCGCCGTGGGCATGGCGCTGGGGCTGAGCGTCTTCGTTTGGGGCCAGAAATTGCTGGGCAACGTGGGGCTTCCTCCGGGCAGAGCCCCCGCGACGCCAGACGCCACCAACGTGGGACAGGGAGCGTTTCGCGAGGGGCAAGCGCAGCCTCCGTCGCCGCCGGAGGTGCAGCTGCTCAACTCTCGCGACTACGTCGACGTCGGCATCTGGGTGGCCGCGGGCACGGCCCTCGTCGCGGCGATTCTGTATCTCTGGACCATCCTCGGCCCGCTCTGGGCCCGCGGCGGAACGCCGGTTCGCGCCACGGTCGGCCTCCTCTTCGCGGGGGCCGTCTTCTTCAAGCTCTTCAAGGGAGCGACCAAGGACGAAGCGCAGCGCCTCGCGGTGATCATCATCCTGTGCGCGTTCAACATCTTCTTCTGGATGGGCTTCGAGCAGGCGGGCGGCACGATGACGCTGTTCGCTGACAACAAGACGGACCGCAATTTGGGCTGGCTGGCGATGATCGTGATCGTCGGCGTGATCCTCGGCGCCGCGGCGAACATTTACTTCTCGACCCGCGAGCAGAAGCACGCGCGAGGCTTCTGGCTCGCGGTCGCGGGGCTGTTCGTCGTGGCCGCGGTGATGGTCGCGGGGCCGGGCTTCGTCGAGCTGGTGAAGACCGGGCGCTACGTGCTTCCGGCGGCGCAGTTTCAGGCGATCAACCCGCTCTTGATCGTGGCGCTGGGCCCCATGTTCTCGAAGATGTGGACCGCGCTCGACGAGGGGCGGTTCAAGACCTCGACGCCGACCAAGATGGCCATCGGAATGGTGATCTTGGGCCTCGGCTTCGTCGTGATGTACATCGGCTCGCAGCTCGCGGGCACCGACGGAAAGGTCTCTCCCAACTGGCTCGTGATCGTCTACGCGATCCACACCGTGGGTGAGCTCTGCCTCTCGCCCATCGGGCTCTCGATGGTGACCCGTCTCGCTCCGGCGCGCGTCGTCTCGCTCGCGATGGGCCTGTGGTTCTTCAGCTCGGCGATCGCCAACTACGCCGCGGGCGTGCTCGAACACGTTCTCGAAGCGCGGCACGTCCCGATCTACGGGTTCTTGGTGGTGAGCTCGATCGGACCCGCGATTTTGCTGCTCGCGATGACGCCGCTCTTGAAGAAGTGGATGCACGGGCGCGAGTAGCGCCGCTCCACACGCGCTGCACACCCAAGGGGGTATAGAACTCGGGCGATGCAAGCGCCGCTGCTGCCCGGGTCCGTTCCGATCCTCAAGAACCTCTACGCGATGCGAAGCGCGCCGCTCGACACGCTGGCGCGCGGGTTTCGCGAGTGTGGGGACGTCGTTCGCGTGGAGTTTCCCGGGCACGAAGGGCACATGCTCTTTCACCCCGACCACGTGCGCGCGCTGCTCGTCGACAACGCGAAGAACATCTCGAAGGCCACCCCCGGCTTCGACGCCCTGCGACTGCTGCTCGGCAACGGACTGGTGACCAGCGAAGGGGATTTCTGGCTGCGACAGCGCCGCATCGCGCAGCCGGCTTTTCATCGCACGCGCATCTTCGCGCTCGGAGCGCGCATGGTGGCGCTCACGGATCACACCGTCCAAGAGTGGGATCGCGTCGCGGATCGTGACGGGCGCGTCGACGTCGCGCGCGCCATGATGCACCTCACGCTGAGGGTCGTGTCCGACACGATGCTCGGGATGGACATCGATCGCGAAGCGTCGGACGTCGGCGAGGCGATCACGTTTCTTCTGCACGAGCTCAACGAGCGCATCGTGCGGCCGTTTCTTCCGCCGCTCTCGTGGCCGATCCCGCGCAACCAGCGGTTCAACGCCGCGCGAGACAAAGTGCGCTCGGTGATCGCGCGCGCGATCCGCGAGAAGCGCGCGAAGCCCGACTCGCCGGGCGGAGACTTTCTTCGCATGCTCATCGAGTCGCGCGACGAAGAGACCGGCGAGGCGATGGACGACCAGCAGCTGCTCGACGAAGTCGCGACGATCTTCGCCGCGGGTCACGAGACCACGGCGAACCTGCTCGCGTGGACGTGGGCGTGGCTCGCACGGTTTCCGCTCGTGCGACGAAAGCTGCAAGAAGAGCTCGACGCGGTCCTCGGCGATCGCGCGGTGGTCGCCGAGGACTACGCGAAGCTCCCGTACACGCGCATGGTCCTGTCCGAAGTGCTGCGGCTCTCGCCGCCGGCGTGGTTCATCTCGCGTCGCGTCGAGAAGCGCATCGAGCTCGCGCCCGGAGTGGTTCTGCCCGAGCGATCGATCGCCTTCGTCGCTCCGTACGTCACGCATCGGCACCCGCGCTATTGGGAGGATCCCGAGGGATTCGACCCCGAGCGATTCACAGAAGAGCGCTCGAAGGACCGGCCGACGTTCGCGTACTTTCCCTTCGGCGGAGGGCCGCGAAAGTGCATCGGAGACACGTTTGCGCTCGTCGAAGCGACGCTCGTGCTCGCGACGCTCGCGCGCAAGTTCGACCTCGAGCTCCCCATCGGAGCCAACCCGATCCCCGAGCCCGTGATCACGCTGCGTCCGCGCGGAGGGCTCGCGATGATCGTGAAGAAGCGGCGGGCTCGCGAGTAGCGGACGGCGACGCCGGTGAAAGCGCCCTCGGCAAAGCGCGCTGGGCGCAGCTGCCTCCCTTGCCGAGTACGCCCTGACCGCGCTTCGCTCGGTTGGCCGCCGCGAGCGCTCAGCCCGCGGCCTCGCGCAACCCTCGCTCGATCGCCGAGCACACTCGCTCGTAGCCCTCAGCGCCGCTCATCGCGCGCACCATCGCTGGCCCAGCGAGCTCGGTCTGCGTCTGCACGACTCGCTTGCTCCACGCGCGCGCGAGCGAAACGCGGTCCACGACCGGAGCCAGCCGCTCGATGTCGAAGCGACTGCGCTGCACCGAGAGCAACGCGGTGAACAGCGGGCGCAGGCGCGCGCGCTGCGCGTCGTCGAGCATCGGCAGCCCCCAGATCGACAGGGTGGACATCACGCTGTTGTTTCCGTCGCGAACCACGGCGTCGACCAGCGCGTCCATCGATCGCATCGCGCTCAAGACACGAAAGTACGCCGCGTTGAACTCCGCGAAGCGCACCCGGTTGAACGTTCGCTCGATCGCGCCCCGATCGCCCCTCGCGCAGTCGACCAGCGCCTTGGTCCAACGCACCTCGGGCATCGCTCGACGCGCGTAGGTCACGCTCTCGAACGCGAGGATCGCTTCGACGAGCAGCGAGGGAGCGCGCTCGCTCACCTGCGCCACAAGCTCGGTCCACACGACGATCCACGAGGCTTCGCGCGAAAACGAGCGCAGCAGATGCTCGAGGTCCGACGGCGACGCCCACGGGAGCAACCCCGTGATGCGCTTGACGATCGGCGGCGCGACGCCCGAGCGAATCAACGCAGAGACCGCCACGCCAACAGCAGCGCGTCCTTCGTCGTCGTCGAGCCCGCACCGCGCCACGTCCACCTCCGCCCACTGCTCGGAACCGATCGAAGCCGCGCCCAACGCTCGCAGCCACGAGAGCCGCTCGCTTCGCGGCAGCAGCTCGTTCGGAACGCTCTTCTTCCCAAACGCAGCCCGCAGCGCCGCTCGCACCCGCGGGTCCTCTCCGAGCCGCGCCGTCGCCTGCGCGACCCGCTCGCGAACAAACGCGCTCGAGCGTGTGTTGGACAAGTACCGGCACAGGCACTTGCGCGCGAGCGCGAGGCTCGAGCAGCGCAGCGCGAGCTCGAGCAGCGCCTCTGCCCAGCGCGCGTCCATCGCGCGACTGTGGCCGTCGAGCGCGGCGCACACGATTTCATGTTCTCTCGACGGAGCCAGATACGGAGCGACCAGCATGAGCAAATAGCCGTCGTCGCGAAGCCGCGAGAGCGCCGGCTCGAGCGCCGCGGTCAACGCGCGGGCGTCCTCTTTTCGGTGCGCGAGCAAGAGCTGCAGCCACGCGACGCGCGGGCCAAACGGACGCTCGGCTCGCTTGGTCTCGAGCATCGCATCCACCGTCGCCTCGTCGAGCGATCGGTACCAGAGCGGCTCGTCCCACCACGGAAGCTCGCTCGTCTGCGCGATCGCGATCAACGCGCGCCGCGCCTCGACGCTGCCCCGCTTCGCCGCGACGAACAGCCAGTGCAACGCGAAGCGAACGCTGTACGGCGGGTGCTTCACGCCTCGGACCAGCGCTGCGCCGAGCGCGCGCGCCGAAGCCTCGACCCACGGCCCGCGCGCCGGAAGGTCTCGCAGCACATCGACCACCGCGTCGATGCTCTGCCCATGCCGCGCATAGCCCTCGAGCACCGCGTGAAACCGCGCCTGCGCGCGATCGACCTCCGCCGCGCACAGCGCTGGATCGATCTCGTCGACCCAGTAGCCCTCGCGCCATGCGCGCGCGGCCTTCAGCTCGATCGCCCGCTGCTGCGCCCGCGCTCGCGCTGCGCTGTGCAGCACCCCTCCGAGCTCGAGCCACACCGTCGCGGTGATCCCTTGCTCGCGCTCGAGCCCGTCCACCAGCTGCGCCTCGAACTCCGCGAGCTGCTCGGGGCTCGATGCGCGTTGCACCGCGCGCAGCGCTGCTGCGAAATGCTGTCCGCCCGGCCGGGCGAGCGTCGGCAGCCCTGCGTTTCCAGCGACGAGCAGCGCGCGCGCCTCGCGAGCTTCGCCGCTCTCGGCGAGGGACAGCGCGAACAACGCCCGCAGCGAGCCCTCGCCCGCGTACAAGCGAACCACCGCCGCGTTGTCCTCGAGCAGCGCGCGCAGCCGTTGGTGAACCGCCCCTCGCGCAGAGGGCTCTTCGAGCAGGGCGCGATCGCACAGAAGACGCAGCGACTGGTAGCGCTGCTGCTGATCCGCGACGACGGCGATGGGCGCATCGAAGTCCACCGTCGCGAGCCTCGCGTCGAGCGCGCGCCGCGCGAGCTCGCGCTGGGCCAACGTGCTCGCCGCGCACACTCCGGCCCACGAGAGTTCGATCGGCCGCAGCCACACCGCGGGGATCGCGAAGGCGCGCTCGAACACCGCGCCGCTTCGGCCGCGACGATGGAGCTCGTCGACCACGACGCTCATTCCTTGCGCGGCGGTGGCGACGGGCGTCGTGACAAAGGGAGGCCCGAAGAGCCCCATGAGCGCGTCGTCATCGAGCACGTCGACCACGGCGCTCAGCGACTGCGACGAGCCGTACTCGAGGGAGACAAACGCGTCGAGCAGCCGCGCGGGCGAGAGTTGCCCACGCAACACACGGGCGGCCATCACGGACATCGGCTCCCGTTGCGCGCCCTGCGAGAGCGCGATGCGGTCGATCGTCGCCTCGCACTCGTCCACGAACGCCGCCGCGATCGCCTCGTCCGTCGACGCAGCGGCGAGCGCCTCACGCGCGCGAGCGACCCGCCCCTGAACCCCCCGGATGTCTCGCGCTTCGCCGCTCATTCGAGCGACGAAGCGTACGCTCGATCAGGCGATGAGCGGAGCGATGAGCAGCGAGACGACGCTCATCACTTTGATCAAGATCGAGATGCCGGGGCCCGAGGTGTCCTTGAATGGGTCACCCACGGTGTCGCCGACGACCGCGGCCTTGTGCGCGTCCGAGCCCTTCTTGTGCCCCGGAAGTCCGCCCTTCTCGATGAACTTCTTCGCGTTGTCCCAAGCGCCGCCGCCGTTGGCCATGAGCAACGAGAGCGTGGCGCCCACGGCGAGCGCTCCGGCGAGCGCGCCCGCGAGCACTTCGGGTCCGAACAAGAAGCCGATGAGCACCGGCGAGACCACGGCGACCGCGCCCGGCATGATCATCTCTTTGATGGCCGCGCCCGTGGCGATCTGAACGATCGTCTTGGGATCGGGATCGACGCCCTCCTTGCCTTCGAGCAAGCCGGGGATCTCGCGAAACTGGCGGCGGATCTCTTCGACGATCGCGCCCGCGGCGCGGCCGACGGCGGTCATCGTGTTCGCGCCGACGATGCACGGGAGGATCGAGCCGAACAGAAGTCCCATGAGGATCTTCGACTCGGTGAGCACGAGGACGAGCGGCGGCAGCCCCTTGACCGCGCGCGCCGCGTTGACCTCCATGTTGAACGCCGCGAAGAGCGCGACGACCGTGAGCACGGCCGAGCCGATCGCGAAGCCCTTGCCGACAGCGGCGGTCGTGTTGCCGACGGCGTCGAGCTCGTCGGTGATCTCGCGCACTTCGGGCCCGAGGCCGGACATCTCGGAGATGCCGCCGCCGTTGTCCGCGATGGGTCCGTAGGCGTCGACGGTCATGACGATGGCCGTTCCGGCGAGCATGCCGACGGCGGCGATCGCGATGCCGTAGAGGCCGAGGAAGTGGTCGGAGACGAAGCCCACGACCACGAGCGTGGCGAGGGGAATCGCGACGCTCTCGAGGCCGACGGCGAGGCCGCGGATCACGTTGGTGCCCGGGCCCGTGAGCGACGATTCAGCGATCGCGCGGATGGGCTTGGACGAGGTGTAGTAGTCCGTCACGAGGCCGACGATCGCTCCGCCCATCGCGCCAGCGGCGAGGGTGATGATCGCGCCCATCGAGATTCCCAGCATCGGGAGCGCCACGAACGCAGCGCCCGTCACGAGGAACGGCGGGATGATCAGCGCGAGGCGCAGCACCGTCGCCGGCGGCATCTTGTTGAGCGTGCGCGTAATGAAGATACCCAGGATGCTGACGGCCAGGCCGATCGTGGCGAGCAAGATGGGCATCTCGACCGCGAGCAAGCGCAGCGCGCGCTCGTCGGTCACCGCCGGAGCGAGCTTCTGCAGCTGCGTGACGGGCATGGTCATACCGAGCGCCATCGCCGCGACGATGGCCGCGATGTAGCTCTCGTAGATGTCCGCGCCCATGCCCGCGACGTCGCCGACGTTGTCACCGACGTTGTCCGCGATCACGCCCGGGTTGCGGGGGTCATCCTCGGGGATGTTCGCTTCGACCTTGCCGACGATGTCGGCGCCGACGTCCGCGGCCTTGGTGTAGATGCCGCCGCCGATGCGCGCGAAGAGCGCGATCGAGCTCGCGCCCACCGCGAACGAGTGCAGGATCTCACCGAGGTGAGCGTTGTTCTTGAAGGCGAAGTACACGCCGCCGAGGCCCAAGAGGCCCAAGCCCGCGACGCACAGGCCCATGACCGCGCCGCCGTCGAGGGCGACGACGAGCGCCTCGGGCTTGCCCTTGGCGCGCGCGGCTTCAGCGGTGCGAACGTTGGCGAACGTGGCGCTCTTCATCCCGAAGAAGCCCGCGAGCAGCGACAAGAACGCGCCCGAGACGAACGCGACCGCCGCGGTGACGCCGAGCTTCCACGCGAGCAGGCCAAAGACCACGACGACGTACGCGGCGAGGACCTGGTACTGCTTCGTGAGAAAGGCCATCGCGCCCTCGCGGATGTAGCGCGCGATCTGCTGCATCCTCGCGTTGCCTTCGGGCTGCGATTTGACTCGGAAATAGAGGGCGAGCGCTACGACGAGAGCGACTCCACCCGTACCCATCGCTTGAAACGGAAGAGACTGCACGGTGCTGGATCCTGTGGTTCCGGTAAATTCCGGGGCCAGAAACACCGAAGCGGGGCGGTTGGTCAAGCGTTCTTCTGAGCAGAAGCGGTGGGGTTGGCCGCTCGAACAAACAGCGCGGCCTGATAGCGCATCCCCGAACCACTGCCCCGGCGATGTCACGGTCGATGCAGAGATCATCAACTCATGCCGCGCCAGTGGTTCGGTGATGCAGTGGATCGCACGAGTCGTGCACACCACGCGTGGCCGTCTGCGCGCCCGATTGACGAACAGCCATTCTCGTGTTGTGCTGACCATACGCTCGGGGGTCGGGCGGGGAGACAAAGATGGCGGGAGAGCAGAGACGCAATCGCGTTGCCGGCATGGCAGCGCTGTTCATCAGTGGGCTGTTGGCTGGTTGTGGACCCGCAGAGGTGCGGTCCGTCGAACCCGCCCGCCGCGACCCGGTCGCCTGCGCCTCGGGGCAGATCCGGGTGTGTTTGGGCCGGTGTGTGACGCCAGCACAACTCGATCAACCATGCACTCCGTCGAGCAGTTCGGCGACAGAGTGCAGTCCAGGGTTCATCCCGTGTGCTGCGGGCCTCGCGTGCGTCTCGGGTCCAGGCAACGTTGCCGCGCGCTGCACTCCACCGCTGCCTGCCAACGGTCCCCCCACGCAGCTTCCGTCACCGGATTTGCACACGTGTGACCCCACGCTGCCGCGCGGAACCGTCGTCTTCGGCACCAATGGTAATGTTCGCTCGAACTCGTGTGTGAACAACACCGTCTGCATGCGCACGTCGCGCGGAACAACTGCAACCACCTGCGTCACCGTGGCACCGGGTCCCGGCGGCGTGCCTACCCCAATCGAAGGCCTATGCGTTGCAGGTGCTGTCGACGGAGAAACCTGCGACTCGACGTGGGACACAGCAATCACCACCGCCGGGACGCCAAGCGGCGCGGCGATGACCTGCCGTCCGTGTATGCCAGGATTGTTTTGCGTGAACAATCGATGCACCCGACCGTGCCTGCAAATGCCGGCCGCCACCGGCGGACTCGATCCAGGCCTCAACTCGTGTCCGCGAGACCCGACGCCGCTCAACGACGGACGGCTCAACCAATACGCCTGTCAGCCACTCTACAACGCGTCGACACCAACAGCCGCAGAGGTCGCGGCAGGCATGACCCGAACGTTCGCGCTGCTCTCCTCCACCCCTAACACCGTGTGCGCCACCTGCGCTGCCACGCGTGGGTCGTGCAGTGTGGAGAACACGTTCGATGTGCGAGAGCGGAGCTCGCAGTTGGTGTCCGTGCCCGTGCTTCCTCCGCTCGGGTTTATCCCTGAGCGATACGATCGACAGCCATACTCGGTTTCACTCTCGGCAAGCTCGCTCAGCACAGCGACAGCGACGCCTTCGAGCGGCAGCACGCAGCCCACATCTCGCGTCAATGTGCCGCAAGCAGCCTCAGCCACGGGGCAATGGATCGCGAATCCGTTGTGCTGCACGGCAACCGACCGATGCCAGAATGAGACGTGCTGCGTGCCCCCTGCGCCGTCGACAGGCACTGTTCCAACGTGCACGCGAGACGCAGACTGCTGCGAATTTGGCGTCACGTGGAGGGAGTCACTCGCCGACGTTCGGGGACCAGTTCCGCACCTGATCCACCGACTTTGCATGAGCGTTCCCAACAGCGCTGCCGGCGCCGACCGAACGCCTCACGCGAGGTTGATTTACGACGCGTTTCATCCCCTTCAAAACACCGGGTGTTTCGCTCGAAACTGCGGTGGTCGCGGTCAGCCATGCTGCCCGGCTGTGGCGGGCGTCCCGGGCACTGAGTGCAATGGGGGCGGACTGGCGTGCGACAGTTCGGACAACACTTGCCAACCGCACTGCGCCAACTGCGACCGGTGCCCTGCTGGCGAAGAATGCTCGAGGAGCTTCTGCCGAGTCATCCCTGCGGATCGCTGCGGGCGACGTGGCGAGTCGTGCTGCGCGAGCGGAGTCGATCCTGCGGTCGCGGCAGACGGCTGCGGTGAAGCGCCGGGCCGCTCGTTCTGCGAGCGAACCTCCCCGCGACACTGCGGCGACCATTTGCCAGAAACCTCCTGCCGAGCCTGCGGGCAAGTCGGAGAACAGTGCTGCCCCGGCAATTCGTGCAATGGCGGTCTACTCTGCAACGCACGTGGCCGATGCCAGGTGGATACTCGCTGCGGCGGCGCCAATCAGCCGTGCTGCAACTTCATCGGAGGTCCGCTGTGCAACTCTCCGGACTCGCTCACGTGCGTGAACAACCAGTGCCTGAACTGCGGCGGAGTCGGCGAACGCTGCTGCGGCTCACTTCACACCCCCAACGCGTGTCGAAGCACCGCCACAGGTGACGTGAGCTGCAACATGCCGGCGGGCGACGATGCTCCTGGGCCGATTTGCGAGCCCTGCGGCGGACTCGATCAAGCGTGCTGCTACTCGCGAGACGCAGTTGGAGCGATCGTCGCCAACTGCCAAGGCGACCGCACTTGCCAGCCCACTGGCCGAGTGGGTCGTAATACTTGCCAACCCCGTCCATGAAATCGGAGTGACGCGATGATGCGACGAGCACTGACGACATCAGCTCTGGTCTTGATCGGCTGCGGCAATTCAGTATGGCCGCAACCAGATCACGGATCGATCGACGCTGCGTTGGATCATCGCGAAGCGCCAGTTCCCGACGTGGGTTTGGACCGCAGTTTCGCCGACTCGCTCGACGATGCAAGTGAGGCTTCCGACAGAGGCGACGCCTCGAGCGACTCAACTGAGGATGCATCGGAGGACGCAGCTGCAGCCGGTGACGCAGCCAGCGACGAAGCGCTACGCCCACCGTTCTCGCGCGTCGTGTTCCTCGATACATCGCTACTCCGCGATACTGCAGAACTCGAGCGAGTCGAAGCGTTCAGAATTGCACCGCACGGACGCGGCGCGTGGTCTCGGGTGCAGAGTGGTCCCTGTGCGGTTGAGACTCGCATTCAGCGCGCCTACACCCCGTTCGCGGACACGCTGGAGGTGCGCCCGCTCTCGCCGGAGCAGGCTCCATTTGCCGCTCAGCTCGGGACGGACGAAAGGCTATTCTGGAGAACGTACTCCAACGTATTCTCCGAGGGAGACCGGCTTCGAATTACTGCGACACGCAGCGATTGGACCGCGCCGTGGCAGGTCGAGCTCACCACCCCGGTCGTCGCGTTGGTTTCGAATCCATCGTGGCGAGTATGGGACATTTCGTATCGCGAACCGATTCAGTTTCGCTGGCGATCGACGGGAGTGTCTGCCGACGCAAGTGTTCGAGTCACGTTTATCCGGACGCAGAGCGCTGGAACACCCGGTCTCTACGACGAATGGGAGCTTCAGTGCGATGTTGAACCGTGGCGTGAACAAGCGACCATCACTCTCGCGGACCATCCTCTTTTTCCTCTTCGTCCCGGTGTCGACAGAGCTCTCGTGATCCGCGTCGACACCGTCATCACACAGCAAGGGACGCTCCCAAGCGGCGAGGCTGTGATCATCGAGACACGTTCCAACGCGCGCTCGATCGCGCCGAACCTCAATCCATGAAGAAGTACCTTCTGCTCTTGTTGCTCTGCGTCGGCTGTGGTCAGCGCGTGGGTGTGGACGCAGACGCGGACGCCGCATCCATCAGCGAGTCAGGCGTCGCTACGGACGCGCTCGAACCCGTCGCACCGTTTCCGCTGAACACACCGTTCTCGTTCATCCAGCAAGACACGCAGGCGGACCTCGCCGCGTACGGAATCAGCACCGCGACCGTCGCCCCGATGCCCGCGGGTCTGTTCACGGTTCGTCCGAGCGAGCCCGGCTGCGTCGAGATCGCGCAGAACGCTGCGCAGTCCGGCGGAGATCACATCTACGAGCCCTTCGCCAACCGCGTCGACCTGCAGCTTGGAAACGAAGATGTCGTGACGTTCGACGCCACGGATCGTGTCCCCGCGAACTTCGGCATTGCGACCGACGCCGCAGCGCCGCCCAACACGGCGCTGCGCGTGATCGCGTATTCACCTCGGTGGACGCAGCCATGGACAACGCAGCAAGCCGCCCCGCCGCCCGTCTCGCTCACCACGCCGAGCACCGCCCCCAGTCACTGGAACCGCAGCGAAACGTTCACGGTCGAGTGGGACATCGCGTCGGCGCCGCCCGACGCTGTCGTCGAAATCGAGTGGCTGCTGGTGCGGGGCGATTATCGTCGAACGCTGCGATGCTCCGCAGCGACATCCGCGGGCGCGCTGCGAGTGAGCCTTTGGGAGCATCCTCAGTGGTTCATGGACATTCGCTCGTATCCAACTCAAGGCTACATGATCTTTACGACACGCCGCAGGATCGAGCGTGGCCCGACGGGCGAGAGCGTCGTCGTCGAGTCGCGCACGCTCGTGCAATCGTCGGACGTCGGCTTTCGCTTCGATTGAGCAGCGCTGTTCTACTCCGCAGCCCCGAAGCACTGCGCGCGGCATGAGTTGATGCATTTGCATCAACCATGACGTCGCGGGGGTCAGTTGTTCTCGGATGCGCCGAACTCTGCTCACCTCGACGCAATCGAGTACCCGAATCGAACTCCGTCCGCACTTCCAGTGAGCGTCGCGAGCGGCGTCGTCACCAGTCCCGACAATCCACCGGCGTACACGATCACCGCCCCTCGCTCGGCCATGACCCGACTCGCTGCGATAACAACGTCGTCACGACCGTCGCCGTTGAGATCGCCAACAGACGCGACGAGACGCCCCCACTCTGCGCCCGATCCAGACAACCCCGCGAGGCTCGTCGCCGCCGTCGGCAGAACCGTCGCACCATCCGCGAGGTACAAGCGCGCCGAGCCGCTGCCGTTGGTGTTCGTCGTGAGCAAGGCACCTCGACCATCTCCAACGATGTTTCCAACGCCCCAGCCGCTGAACGGGTCGCCAGCTGCAATGTTCGCGAAGCTCGTCAGCGGCGCCCCCAACACCGCTGCCCCCGCGTAAACGTACACACGGCCATTGCCTGCGTATGGCGCAGCGATCACCCAATCACTTCGTCCGTCGCCGTTGGCGTCGCCGAGCGTGCTCACGCGCGTTCCGAATCCGCCGCCATCAGGCGCCTCGACGGTCTGGCTCGGCATCGACGCAATCGAGCCCGCTCGCCCGAGCACGACATGGACGCGTCCTCGTCCGTCACCCATCAAGCTCGACGGTTCGCCGATCGCAAAGTCCGCGAGTTGATCACCGTTGATGTCGCCGGTCGCGATCGAGGAGCCGAACCATCCAGCAGACTCGACGCCGCTGAGCCGCACCGCCGGACTCGCCTCGAGTCCCGACGGCCCTCCCCGAAACACAAACACACGAGCCAGGCTTCGTTGCACGGCCGTGCTCACGGCAACATCGCCGTAGCCATCACCGTCGAGATCACCCACGCCACGCATGACTGAGCCAATCCCGTCGCCGCGGTTGTCCTCGAGGACTTGCCAGCTCGACGCGACAAGCCCGGCCAAACTCCCGCGCAGCAGCAACACTCGCCCAACGCTGGTCGCGCCCGGTTGCATCGCGACGAGCGCGTCCCCGAACCCGTCGCCGTCGACGTCGCCTGCTGGAGCGAGTTGAGCGCCAAACCACGACGTATCCGCGACTGGGTTCGAGACCGTTTGACTCGGCGTGATCGCGATCGTCGAGCCGCCATTGAAGACGTACACGGCGCCTCTTGCGCTGTTCGCGAGCGGCGCGCCCACGGCGATGTCGGCGAGCCCGTCACCGTTGAAATCCGGAATCGTCCCCCAGTTCGTCGCTGTCGTCGCGCTGCGCTGCGGAACGTGAAACTGCCACGTGGCCGATGACCGAGCGCCAGTCGTACCGGCGCTTCGAGGCTTGAGTCGCCAGAACCAAGCGCCCGGAGCGAGATCCGTCGCGATCACCAAGCGATCACCGACGACGTGCTCCGTCGTGCAGCTCATGGTGAGCGCTCGATCGCGGCACAACTCGACCGTCGCCCCCTCGACGCCCATCGCCAGCTGCCACCGCAGCGTCGGGCGCAACGTCGTGACCGTCGAAGTCGACATGGGCCAGATCGGCCGAGGAACCCGCAGCTCGCACGTGGCTCCAACGCGATCGTATCCCGCTGAGCACGTGAAATCGCACATCGCCATCGCGCACGTCGCGATCGCGCCGACCGGCGCCGTGCACGGCGTACACGAAGCACCGCAGCTCATCGGTGAGTCATCCGCGAGGCACGCGTCGCCACAGCGATGAAAGCCCATGGCGCATCGAATTCCGCACGCCCCCATCACGCACGTCGATTCGCCACCTTCAGCAGGTCGAGGACAAACGTTGCCGCATCGTCCGCAGGCTGCCGGGTCTGACGAGAGATCCACGCACCGCGCGCCGCACGCAGTCATTGCTCCATCGCATGTGGAGCCATCGGGCATCGAGCCAGCCTCGGAGTCCGAGCCATCCAGCATGACCACATCCATCGTGGCGTCGAGCGAAGAATCCGGGGAGGCATCCGACAAGACAACTCCGCCGTCCGGCGCATAACACGGCGGTGCAACCTCGCGGCAGTCACCGAGACACATGTTGCCGTGACGAATCTGCCCCGCGTCGCACACTCGCTCGGGCGGAGAGCAAGCACCGCTGCAGAACCACAACGCTCCCGCGCTCACCGCGATGACCGTACGCCTCATGTGATTCATCATCCCCCACCGCCCGACGCATTGTCGAGCGAGTCAGCGTTCTCGCATCCGTCCCCGCTCGCGGTCAATCCCGGCTCTCCCGCTCCACCAACGCCCCGCGCAGCTCCGTACGCGTGAGCGGCCCCCGCAGCCAAGCGATCGTGTGCCTCGGCTGCACCACGCACAACCCGCGCTCGCTGTCGTGCACGTTGCGCACGAGAAACCACCGTCGCCCGAGCCGCTTGAGCACCTCGTGCACGCTCTTCTTCGTCGCTCCGTCCCCAACGCCACCATCGGCGCTCGCGAGCCCGTCCACCACGCGCTCGCGATCCGCGTCGGTCATCAACCGCCCGATGCACCACAAGCCTGCGTTGCTCAGCGCCCGATAGTCCACGTCCATCGGGTTCTGCGTCGCGAGCACCACGCCCACACCGAAGGCCCGAGACTGCTTCATCAGCGCGATCAGCGGGCGCTTTGTGGGAGGATTCGCGGGATGCGGCGGAAGCATTCCGTACACCTCGTCGATGACGAGCAACGAACGCAACGCGCTCGATCCCGGCAGTGACAGCACGTACGCGCGCACTTCGTCGAACAACAACCCCAGGACCAGCGCTCTCTCTGATTCGTCGAGGTGCGCGACGCTCACGATCACCGCCGGTGTCCGCGTGTCGCCCTCGCGCGAGAGCCATTGCCCCACGTCGAGCGCGACGCCCTCGCGCCAGCTCGCGAAGCTCGGCGAGGCGATCAGCGCGTTGAGCGCCGCGGCCAACGCCGTTCGCTCTTTCTTCGAGAAGAACCGATCGACGCTCATCGCTCCCACGTGAGCGATCGGCGGAGAGTCCAGGTCCGCGATGAGCGACGACAGATCCGCGCTCTGGCCCGCGAGCAACCGTCGCTCGGCGAAGACGCTGAGCAACACGTGCTCGCGCGAGCTCGCGGGGTCCGCGTCGCGTCCGAGCAGACGAAGCACCAGCGAGACCGCAGAAGCCAGCGCATTGCGCGCGGACTCGACGTCCGTGTCCCACAATGGAGATCGCCGCTCCAACGACGAGAGCAAGTGCACGGGCTCGCCCGCGGTGCTCCCCGGCGTGAGCACACGCACACGAGTGCGCTCTCGAAATTCGCGCACAGCTTCGTCGGTGATGCCCGCGAGCGCGAGGCCCTGCGCGCGCGCTTCACGGGCGTCTGCGACTGGGTCCCTTCCGCCGTGCGCAGCGCCGTCGCTCGTGTTGAACCAGCGCTCGATCGACGAATGATCGTCGAGGTCGAAGGTCAACAAGAGATTCGTGAGGTCCCCCTTGATGTCCACCATCAAGACGCCCACGCCCGCTCGAAGAGCCTCTTCGACGAGGACGAAGAGCAGGCCGGTCTTGCCCGAGCCCGTCATTCCCGTGACGACGGCGTGCGTGACGAGGTTGGACGCGGAGAACTCGAAGGTCTCCAACGGCCCTTGTCCAGAGACGGGGAGCTGGCGACCGATTCGAAGCACGCTCATTCAGCGCTTGTCGTCGAACGGGTTATCCGACGGAATCAACGGATTCACCGGCCCCGCGGGCTTCGCAGGCGCTGGAGCGGGCGCAGGCGCGGGCTCGGGCTTCGCGGGCTCGGCCGCCTCTTTCTTCGACCCCGGTCCCGAGCGAGGAACATAGATCGACGGCGTAATCGTATCCGCGTCCTTCTGCTTGCGACGGAGGTATGCCACGCCCGCCTGCGCCTCGGCGTAGCCATAGATCAACAGGGCGCCGATCTTCTTGCGCTGCTCGAGAAGCGGCGCGAGCTTCGGGTCTTTGCCCTGTCGCTGCGCGTAGCTCCGCGGCAATTCAACGATCAGCTCGCTTGTACGCAGCAGGCTCGCCTTGGGCACCAGCGAGCCGTCGTCGTGCTTCTCCACGATCGCCCGCAGCGCCGTGAGGTCGTTGATCAAATCCACCACTCCGTGTCCGGCGCGAATCTCGTCGACGACCGACTGCGCGATCGCCTTTCGATTCACCAGCAGCTCCGCCACGATGAGCAACGTTTCGCGCAGCGCCCGCGCTTCGACCGCGAGCTTGTCGAAATCCGACGTCTCGGGCGAGTGCGTCAGCACGAGTCCGTTGCTGTGCAACAGCGCCGGGAGCAGCAGCTTCAAGGCGCGGACCGCTGCGATGTCGAAATCGTAGAGCTTCTCGAAGAGCGGCATGTGCTCTTCGATGCGAGGGAGCGCCGCGCTCAGCACCGTCGAAACGTACCCCGCGTCGAGGTTGTACATCCCGACGTCTTCGTCCTTCAGCTTGTTGATCATGAGCTGAACGGCGTCGATCGCAGCTTGGCCGGATGGCGTGGACACAGTGGTGTGCCCTGAATCGTTCCCCATGTGATTCCCACTCCTTTGTGAGCGACTACCTTCGAACAACACCATAGCGGTTCGTCAGGCGCAAGCGACCATACATCGTCAACCATCGTTGCTGGAGAGCGAGTCACGCCCAGTCGCCCCCGAACGCAGAAGTGAATTGAGTGCCCCCTCCACGGCAGCCGCTTCGTTCGCAGGGAGGATCAAACGGCCAGCGATGACTGCATCGCAAAACGCTGCTTGACAACGATTCGCAGAGACACACACTCGCTCCCACCTCACCTACACTCACCCACCCCAGGAGCACCTCAGTGAATACCCTGAAAAACTGCACGTGCAACTCCAACCCCAACTGTTCTCGCTGTGACGGACGAGGCCAGTACGCCCCGACTTTCGCCGAGTGCTCCACCCCCCACAAAGTTCCCCCGACACAACACGCGACAGCAAAGCAACGACCGCGAGTTCCGGCACAACCGTCACCTCCGTCGCCAGTTTCGCTCACGCAGCAGCCGGAACAGACCTGGAAGGCAGCCACAGTGCCCAACTCGCCGAAGCACAAGTGCGCTTGGGGCGACAACGACATTGGCCAGCTCCGACGAGACCAAAAGACCTCAGCGAATCAAAGTCGTCGTGCGTCAAAGCCGCGAGGAGGTCGCTCGCTCGATGGCAGCCACGGCTACCATACGTTTGCGCGCGAAATTGGTCGCTTCGAGTCGCATCCCAGTTTCGACCGCGACGAGTGAGCAAGAGCACGAACACTTCCCCCACTCCGCTGGCGAAGCAGTGGGTCGAGACGACTGCAAGTCATCCGTCCTAGAGGTCGAGTGATGCCTCAGCGTCGAGTTTTCCAAGTTCAATACTGAAGCACACGAGCGCACAACAACGTACCTTGTCCACGGTCGATCGAGGGGACAAACCAAGGCGTCGCTCGCATCGAGGTCGTCTCCCTAGCCTCCAAGGCCGCTCGAGAAGCCGCAACGATCCGCTGAGAGGCCTCCGAAGCTTTACAAGTGCGCTCCCCCACCGACGACGAGGCCTCCGAGGCCGTTCGAGAAGACATGACAATCCGATGAACGGCCTCGGAGGCCGAACGAGTTCGCTCACCCATCTGCGAACCAGCCTCCAAGGCCGAACAAGTTTGCCGACCGCTCGACCATTCGGCCTACCACGCCCGCAGACGCACGACTGGGAGACACTTCCCCAACTTGCCAGGTGGTACGTCCACGACTGAGCGTCGGGCACCGTCGCGGACTTGCTGGTTTCTCGGTCGCGCGCGAAAACTCGCCCCGTGAAAGAGACGCTCACCGCGGAGCAGACCGCGAGCTTTCTGGGGACCCTCGACATCGATCGCCTTCGCAAGCTCGCGAAGAAGCTAGCGGTCACCGCCGACGACCAACGCTCTCGCTCGTCGATCGTCGAAGCGCTCGTCGCTGCGCCGCGCCGCGCGGTGATCGAGTCGCTGACCTTGCCCGAGCTTCGCGACTTCAGCGCGGCCGTCGGCGGCGCGCGGGACGGAAAGAAAGAGGTCCTCGTTCAGCGCGTGCTCCACGCGGCGCAGCGCCCCGCAGCAGACAACCGCGCACGCTCCGAAGCGCCCGCGTCGGGCAACGACGTGAAGGCTGCTCTCCAACGATTCTCGCTCGAAGGCCCCGCGATCAGCGGAAGAGACGCGCAGGGACGCTTCGTCCGCGCGCTGCTCGCGTGCTTCGGCTGGCGCGACGGCGAGCCACCCGGAACCGAGATCCCCGCGACGCTCGCGACCCGCGAGCACGGCAAGCGTGTCACGCGTGTGGTCGCCGCCCGTTGGGCAGAGCGTCGCGTGCTCATCGACGTGATCCCCCACGACAGCGCGCTCGACGCGGCGTGGACCGAGCTGTTGCCGCTCTGCCTCGAACAGCAGCCCGTCCCGCACTACGTGATCGTGAGCAATCAACACGAAGTGCGGCTGTACGACCTGCAGAAAGACACCAAGGCGCCGCGACTCACCACGACGATTGATCAAATCGCGAAGTACAGCGAGGCATTCGCTCCGCTGCTCGGCCCCGAATGGACCCCCGGCACCACGCTCGCGATCGTCAACGTTGGAAAGGTCTCGCGCGAAGTCGCCGACCTCGTCGCGCGGCTGTATCGCAGGCTCGACTCGCGCTTCGAGGGACGGCGGCGCGAGGTGATTCAGTTCACGCTCCAGTGCATCATCACGATGTTCGCCGAGGACATCGGGCTGCTGCCCTCGGGGCACTTCACCCGTTTGTTGTACGAAGGCGCGCAGCACCGAGACGTCGAGCAGCGGCTCCGCGCGCTGTTCACGCAAATGGCGACGCGCAATCTCCCCGAGCCGCGGACGGTCGCGTATTTCAACGGCGGACTCTTCACCAAGCCCGTCACGTTGCCGCTCGACGAAGAAGAGCTCACGGCGCTCACCAAGGCCGCCGAGCAAGACTGGCGCTACGTCGACCCTCACATCTTCGGCAGCGTGTTTCAGGGAATCATGGACGACGCCGCGCGCCACGCGAGCGGCGCGCACTACACGGCCCGCGAAGACATCATGCGCATCGTCGGCCCGACGATCATCGAGCCCTGGCGCAAGCGCATCGCCCAGGCGAAGACCCTGGCGCAATTGCTCGAGGCGCTCAGCGACCTCTCGAAGTTTCGCGTGCTCGACCCGGCCTGCGGCAGCGGCAACTTTCTCTATGTCTCGTTCACCGAGCTCTACAGCCTCGAGACGCAGCTGCTCATGCGCATCCACGAGTTTCCGGGGCAGAGCGTCGGGTGGAGCAGCGGGATCACGACGCTCAATTTCTACGGCTTGGACACCAACGAGTTCGCGATCGAGCTCGCCAAGGTCACGCTCAACATCGCGAAGAAGATCGCCTTCGAAGAGCGGCGCCAGAAGGTGGGCACCCACGCCACGCTGCTCGAAGTGGACCCGTCGCTGCCGCTCGACAACCTCGATCGCAACATCATCTGCGCCGACGCGCTCTTCACCGACTGGCCCGAGGTCGACGCGATCGTGGGGAATCCGCCGTTTCTAGCGGGAACAAGCATCAGCACAGAGCTCGGTTCGGCGTATGCGTCGAAACTGCGGGCAGCGTTTCCTGCCGTGGGAGGACGGGCGGATCTGTGCACGTTCTGGTTTCGACGCGCGCACGAACGTCTCGCAGAAGGCGGTCGCGCTGGGTTGGTTGCGACCAGTTCGATCCGTGAGGGCAACAACCGTGAAGCCGCGCTCGAGTACATCGTCGGCTTGGGCGCGACCATCACGAACGCCGTTAGTTCGCAGCCGTGGCAGGGAGAAGCAGCGGTCAATGTCTCGATGGTGAACTGGTTGAAGGGCACAACCTCCGGTCCTTTTCAGCTCGAAATTGCAGGCATCGTCTACGATCTCCCGTCGATCTCGCCGCACTTGCAGCAGCATGCGAACGTCGCGACAGCCGGAGAAATCAGAGCGAACGATGACGCTCGTTCGTCCAAGGGCATCGACGTTGGCACCAAGAGCAACCAGATCACAGCGGGCCTTGCTCGCGAACTCTGGCGCGATGAACGTTCGCGGCCATATATTTTCCCGGTTGCGCAGGGCAAGCAGTTACTCGGTGGCAACCTGTCAACGGAGCCCGACTATATCATTGACATGAGCCGATGCTCATCGATTGAGGAGGCTCGCCGCGGCGGACGGGCATTCGAACTTCTTCGTGAGCACAAGTTGCCGGAGGTCAAGAAGAAGCCTGCCAGCTACGCTGGGTGGCTCGATCGGTGGTGGCAGTCGTGGTGCCCTCGAACCGCGTTCTTGGACACGTCACGTCCTCTCGGCAGAATGATCGTGTGTTCGAAACATGCAGCGAGGCCAATCTACGTATTTGTGTCGACGAAGTTCTTCGTGACCGATTCACTTCAGATGTTCGCGTTCGACGACGACTACTCGTTTGGGGTGTTGCAGTCGTCGGTACATTGGGCGTGGACGATTGCGAAGGGAAGCAAGTTGACGGACAGGATTCGCTATACAATGGAGGTTTGGAACACATTCCCGTGGCCGCAGGCACCAACGGAAGCGAACATTGTGCATGTGTCAACCGCAGCGCGGGAGTTACGGGCGACGCGAGACCGCCTGATGGAAGCGAACAATTGGACTCTGCGTGCGCTGCACCAAGCAGCCGAAGTCACCGGTCCGCACCCGCTCAAAGATGCCCAACGCGCGCTCGACGATGCGGTGGCTTCGGTGTACGGGATTCCGGGCGATCTCGAGATCACCGAGTTTCTCCTCGAACTCAACCAGTGCGTCGTCGAGGACGAAGCCGCAGGAACACCCGTGACCGGCCCAGGCCTCCCACCTGGCTACGACCCGAAAGATCCTCGCTGGCATAGCGACGATTGCATTCAGCCACCCTCTCTCTCAGAGTAATCGACGATGGCGCAGACCGTTGCTCAACATCCATTGCTCGCCGTGCTCTGGGATTCATCGAAAAACACAGACCCGTCGGCGAAGGTGCTCGTCACAAGTCAGGCATTGGCTTCGTGGCGGTGCGCCAAGGGCCACGAGTTTCAGCGCGCACCACGTATGCTGTTGCGCTCACCCGCATGCCCGCAGTGCAAGGTCTCGGGCGCGGGCTCTTCGCTCGCGGACAAGAAGCCCACGCTGAGCGCGATCTGGCACCCCGAGAAGAACGGGGCGCTGAAGCTCACCACGGTGGACGCGATGTCCACAGCGCCGTGCTGGTGGCGCTGCACAGAGGGGCACGAGTTTCAGAGGCCGCCGCTGCAGATGCTGAAGGACTCATCGTGCCCGACCTGCGCCCTCGCGAAGAGCTCGCTCTCGGTCACGCACCCCGCGATCGCCGCTGAGTGGAACGCCACCCGCAACGACGGCGTCACGCCCCTCACCGTCGACGCCGATCACATGATGACGGCGTGGTGGCGCTGCGCCAAGGGGCACGACTTTCAAGCGACGGTTCGCTCGCGCACGAAGGGCAACGCGCGCTGCCCCGTGTGCTTCGCGGGTTGGTCGGTCGAGCACATCCGCGAGTTCGTGCAATCTCTCATCGAGCACATCAACGCCTTCGATCCGAGCGAGATGTTCGCCCTCGCCATGCAAGGCGGGCTGCTCAAAGACAACGAGTCCAAGCCCTTCGTCCGCGCGCTGACGGGAGGAAAGCTCCCAGTCGCCGAGCTCGAGAAGTTTATGCGCGGCGAGCCGTCGCTGGTCGACGACATCCTGCGCAAGAAGCCCGTCGACCCGACGGCAGACGGCCCGTTGGTGCTCGCGCCCGACGACCCTGCGTCTGCAAAGCCCGAAAAACCGCTGGACAAGTACGCGCTGCCCGGCGCCCCGGCGCCCACGGACAGCGAGAAGATCGACGTGAGCGCCGAGGTCGACGTGCACGGCTCGCCCGCGCCCAAGGACGACTCGACGCTGCCTGTCGTGACCGCGAAAGAAGCGCTCGAAGCGCTGGACAGCCCGCTCGTCGCGAGCGCCGACGCCGAGACCGTGAAGTTCTTGCTCGACAGCGCGAAGGCCAAGCTCTGGCGTCACGCGTACAAGAACCCCGTCGAAGCGCGCGCGCACGCAGAGAACTTCAAGGGCGACGTGTACTCGACGCTCGTGCGCGACCGGTTTCTCGCTGAGTTCGACGCGGCGCAGGCGCTCGCCTTGCCGAAGGGCTACTCGTTTCGCTTCGAGCCCAACGGCCCGATCGTCGCGCCCAACCTCATGCAGCGCCGCGTCGCGGTGAGCCTCAAGGACTCCCGCCGCTTCGGAAACTGGTCCGGCATGGGCGCAGGCAAGACGCTGAGCGCCATCCTCTCGACCCGCGTCACCGAGGCCAACCTCACGGTGATCTGCTGCCCCAACGCCGTGGTCTCGAACTGGGAGAGAGAGATCAAGAAGGCTTTTCCCGCGAGCGAGGTCGCGACCAAGACGTGGACGCCCGCGTGGAGCGACCAGGCCGCGCCGCACTACCTCGTGCTCAACTACGAGCAGTTTCAGCAGCCGGACTCCGAGTCGAAGGTCGTCGCGTTTCTCGAGTCGAACACCGTGGACTTCATCGTGATCGACGAGATCCACTACGCCAAGCAGCGCGAGGCGAGCGACTTGATGAGCAAGCGCAAGCGGCTCGTGCAGGGGCTCGTGCTCGAATCGGGCAAGAAGAACGCAGAGCTGTGCGTCCTCGGCATGTCCGGAACGCCCGTGATCAACACGCTCCAAGAGGGCAAGAGCCTCGTCGAGATGATCACGGGCCACCGCCACGATGACCTGGACGTCTCGCCCACGGTTCAGAACTGCATGCGGCTCTATCAGCGCCTCGTGACGCTCGGAACGCGTTGGCGCCCCGAGTACGAGATCCAGCTCGACGTGAAGCGCATCGAGATCGACTGCGCCGCGGACCTCGGCGAGATCCGCGCGGTGTCCGCAGGCACGACGCTCGACCTCGAAAAAGTGCTCACGCGCCTGCGACTGCCCACGATCCTCGACAACATCAAACCCGGTGAGAAGGTGCTGATCTACACGCACTTCGTCGAGGGCATCGCGAAGGAGCTGTACGACGCCGTCCGCGACGCGGGCCACGCCGTCGGAATGCTCACCGGCGAGACCGGCGACGAAGACCTGCAAGAGTTCTTGAAGAAGAACGGCAGCGTCGATGTGCTCATCGCGTCGAGCCGCATCGGGACGGGCGTCGACGGACTTCAGCGCGTGTGTCGAAAGCTCATCATCAACTGCCTCCCGTGGACCAACGCCGAATACGAGCAGCTCATCGGCAGGCTCTACCGGCAAGGAAGCAACTTCGATCACGTCGAGGTCATCATTCCGGTGACCTACGCCAACGTGAACGGCGAGCGCTGGTCGTACTGCGAATCGAAGCTCAACCGAATCGATTACAAGAAGTCCATCGCGGACGCCGCGGTCGACGGCGTGGTCCCCGACGGCAATCTGCGCACTCCTGCGCAAGCGCATCAAGACATCCTTCGGTGGCTCGGGCGCTTGGAGGACGGGCAGGTCGCGACGCTCGCTCGAAAGAAGATCGTGATTCCGCTCTCGGGCGAGCCGACCGAGGTCAAGCGCCGCGTCGCGATGTACGGCGACTTCACGAAGATCAACAACCGTTGGTACGCCTCAACGAGCGCGAATACTCACGCGCGGCTCGAGCTCAACGCCGAAGAGTGGGCGCACTACCACACGCTCTACCGCGAGGCGCGCAAGAGCTGGACGGTGATCCCGTTCGAAGAAGAGATCCGCTGGCTCGAGCAGCGCGACCCGCTGGTGGTCGGTGACTTCGGCTGCGGCGAGGCGATCATCGCCGAGCGCATGGGATCGAAGCACGAGGTGCGCAGCTTCGATCACGTCGCGGTGAATCCCACGGTGACCGCGTGCGATCTCGCGGCCGTTCCGATGGGAGACGGAGAACTCGACGGAGCGATCTTCTGCCTCTCGCTCATGGGAACGAACTTCACGGATTACCTCCGTGAAGCGCACCGATGCCTCCGGCTCGACGGCTGGCTGCACATTTGGGAGTCCGCGAACTACTTCGACGACGTCGCCGCGTTTCGCGATGGCCTCGCCAAGCTCGGATTCGACGTCATGGAGCCCAAGCAGCACGGAGCCTTCATGAGCATTCGCGCGGTGAAGGCGACGAAGACCGCCAACCCAACGGTGGTCATCCCGTTTCGGGGACGGTCGTAGCGCAATCGCTTCGCTATACCGCACCGCGACGGGCATCGCAGATGCCCAAGCGGATCAGGGCTTGTGCAGCCGTTGAAATCCAGTCCAAACCAAGAGCGCGGACAGAGAAAACGACGACGACCGTCGCGGTATTGGTTTCGTTGTCCCCCGTAAACTCTCAGGCCATTCCGCAGTTGG
>JAXLYJ010000010.1:265000-312466 GCA_046351515.1 Polyangiales bacterium | reverse complement strand
GCTGCGCCCGACGCCGACGCAATGGCTGCTCGCGACGCAGCGCTCGACGCGTCGCCCGATAGCGCCGCGCCCGCGTGGATCGCGGGACCGCTCGTGTTCAGCCCGCTTCCGCCGCGCAGCGAACAGCTCCCGCTTCCGGGCGGCGGTCAGGGCGATCCCGTCTTCACCAGCAACAACCCCGAGATCTTTCAGGGCGACGGCCTGCTCTTCGGAACGGGTCGCGCCTCCCCCGCCCGCGGCGGCGCTCGCTTCGCGATGAGCCGCTTCGGCGTGTACCTGCACCACATCAACCAGTCGGGCTCGATGAAGTTCGTCTCGTTGATCGTGACCAACCCCAACGCAGCGGCCGTCACCGTGAGCGCGAGGGGATCGGGCTACAACCAAACCGAGACGGGCGGCCTCGGCCTGGGATCGAGCCCTGATTTTCGAGTGAGCGACGAGTGGATCCAATCGCGTCCCACAACGGCGATCACGAACATGGCCCTCGCCCCGAGCCGGCCGCTGTTGATCTGGCAAAAGTCCGTCAACAACAACGCAGAGATCGACGGACGGTTCAGCATCGACGCGAGCGGCCCCGTGCTCGCCTACCTCGTCGTGACCAGCACCGCGGACCTCAATGAAGTGGTCCGCCAGAGCCTCCTCGACGCCCCAGGAATCATCGCGCGCTCAGGAACTCCCCCGCCCCCCTTCGGTCGCGAGGCCGGCGTCTACGAGTTCGACACGTGGCGAGGATCGATCGCCGTCGACGTCCCCACCACACCCACGCGCGCGCGCTTGGGCTGGATGGTCAACACCGCGACCGGCTCGGGCCACGCTCAAGTGCAGGCCTTTCGAGCGCTCGTCTCCTACGACGACAGCGCTCGCGAAGCGGTCGGAATGTACGGCAACGTCTACGACCTCGACGTCACGCTCCGCTGCCCCGCGCGCGGCGGTGCTTCGTGCCGCGTGCGCCTCGTGTTCTTGTCCCACCTGACCGCGATGATCTCTCGCTACTGGGACGGCGTCGCGCTCGTCGACGGCGCGCGCACCGTCATCCGCCACACGCCCGCGAGCCCGAGCACCACGCTCGGCGAATACACGCTCGCCTCGGGCGCGAGCCGCGCCGTGCGCTTTCGCGCGATGGTCCCCGGCCTCACCAGCATCCCCCAAGCGCTCTACGCCGAGACCTTCTGATCCCCGCGACGAGCGCTCAATCCCACTTCACGTCGAAGAGCATCTCGTTGCGCAGATCACTGGTGAACCCTTTGAAGTCCACCGTGCCCGTCGCGCCGCACAGCTCGTGCGTCGCAGCGAGCATCCCCGCAGAGACCTCTCCCATCACCGACGGAAGCCCCTTCGACGTCGCGTACTGCGTGCGAATCTGACCGCTGTTCGGCCCCGTCGACGTCCACGTGTTCTTCACGCCCTTCACCGTGATCGGGTCGAACAGCGAGACCCTCGAGAACATCACCGACGGCGTTGCGCCGAAGAGCCGCAGGATTCCCTCGGTCATCGAACGCGTGATCCCGCGCAGCTCGATCGCCACTGACTTGCGCCCGAGCTCGCGAAGCCCTCGCGCGTCGAGCACCTCGGCCATCGCCTCTTCGAGCTCGACCGCGCGAATCCCGTCCACCCACGCGCCCAGCGTCGGCAGCGCACGCACGAGCGCCAACGTCTCTCCGCTCAGCTTCGCCTCGACCGCCGCGAGCTTCGCGTCCTGCTTCAACGCCAACACGAGCCCTCGAAGAATCGAGCCCTTGATCGAGAAATCGATCACCGCCCCGTCCGCGCGCCTCGCCTGCATCGCGGTCATGTTCGCACAATTCGCCGCGAGCGCTCGTACGTTCTTCGCTCAGTCGAGCGCGCCCACATCCCTCGCGCGCACCCAACCAAGCTTGCCCTCGACCGTGCGCACCCGCGCGAACGTGCCCTGTTTTTCTACAGAGACAACGCGCTCGCCTTCGCGCACGGACTCGCCCGCGATCGCGTCCTCCGCCGGCGCGTTGAGCAGCCGCACCCCATCTCGAAGCACGATCGACGCAGGCTCGACGCTCGTTCGCGCGACCAACACCGAGAGAGAAAACGCAGCGATCGCCCCCGCCAACGCCGCCGACGCCACGCCGCCGATCCTCGCTGCCTCGCCCTTGCGCTTGCGCGCCACCCACAAGCTCGCGATCACCGCGAGCTGCGCGAGCACCGCCAACGCCACCGCCGAATCCATCGGCAAAACCTCCGCGAGCGCCGTCTTCAACGGAAGCGACGTCTCGGCCACCGCGCGCCCCGAACGCTCAGCGTCCCGGTGCGCCAGACGCAGCCGCGTCGCGCGGAGGTTGTGCTGCGCGTCGCCGTCGAACACCTGACGACGCACCACTTGCTCGAACCGCCAGATCGCCTCGCCGTAGCGCCCCGCGTTCGCGTAGGCCGTCCCCAGGTCGTACAGCACCGTGTTGTCGTCGACGCCCGCGGCGACGAGCTCTTCGAGCGAGCGCGCGCTGTTGTTCCAATCGCCGCGCTGCGCTGCGGCGCGCGAGCGCGAGAGCAGCTCGCTCGTCGGGATCGCCTCGGCGCGCGGGGCCGCGAGGAGCGCGGCACACACAATCCATCCGCGAGCCAAAACACTGCTCGATCGCGCGCTCATTTCAACGCCTCCAGCAGCGCGCGCACCGCCCGCTCGCTCAGCTCGACGGCGCTCTTCGCGCTGCCCTCTCCCGCGAACCGCACCGCTTCGAGCGCCTCGTTCGCCGCGCGCACGCGCTCGTTGGCCTCGTCGCTCGCGGTCGCCTCGCTCTCTGCGAGGGTCTCTTTGGCCTTCGCGATCGCCCGCGCCGCCAGCGTGCACGCCTCCGCGGGGCTCGCTTCGAGCGCGCGCTTCGCCGCCGCGATCAGCGACTCGGGGTCGTTCTTCTCTGCGCTCGCTCGCGCTTCGTTCGCGCGCTTGCGCCAGCGCCCCGCCGCGCGCGCAGCCGCCACGCCCACCGCCGCGAGGCTCGGCAAGAGCGCGGCGCCGAGCGCCATCGAGACCCGAGAAAACAGCGGCGAATACGCCTTCAGCCTCGGGCTCGCGCTCAGCCCGCGCAGCACCCGCGCGGGGTCCTCTTGCGCTGCGCCTTGCCCGTCGCGCGCCACTCGCTCGCCCGTCGCGCGGATCACCGGAAGCGCCACGCGCGCCACGCCGTACTGCTCCGTCGCAGGATCCCAATACGGAACCGTCGCTTCACCCAAGGCCACCAGCCCAGGCCGCTCGGGCACCACGAGGATCTCCATCGTGCGCACGCTCTCGAAGCGCCCGTTGGGCCCCGGGCCCGTCTCGGTGCGTCCCTCCGACGCGCGCACGCGTGCGCCGTCCACGTTGCGCTCGAAGCGCAATTGCGCGCTCGAGAGAGAGCCCTCGCTGCGCGCACGAACCGAGATCGTCACCGTCTCGCCCGAAGGACACTGCGTGCGATCCGCGCTCGCCTCCAGCGTCACCGGCCCGATCGTCCCGGGAACATACCCTTCGGGCCGCCCCTGCGCCGGCGGCTCGATGACCTCGACCTCCGCTTGCGGCGTGCGCGATTCGGCGCGGCGAACCTGCCGAAACACTCCGCCGCTCATCACTTCGACCGAGCCCGCGACAGAGCCCACGCGCTGCCGCCCCGTCTGCGTCGCGAAGAGCCCGTACTTGCGCACGAGCCCCACGGCCATGAAGCGCCCGTTCACTTGCTGCGAGAACCAACGACGCGCGCACTCGCGCGACGGAGTGAAGGCAGCCTCGTTCCAGAAGCCCGGAAACGTCGGCTCGTCGGTGAGCTCGCAGCCCGCGTCCGGCGACGCAGAGTAGACCCACACGCGATAGGTGAGCTGCTCGCCGAGGTACGCGCGCGGCCGATCCACGCCCACGCGAAAGAACCCGATCATGTCGTAGTACGCGCCGCTCATGTCCCCGTTGGGAGGCGCGTCGGGATCTTGCGGAGCGACGCTCGCGTCGGGGTCCGCGTTGGGATCGCCCGCAGTGACACCGCCGTCACCGTCGCTCGTCGGAGGAGCCTCGCCCACGATCAACGTCACCGGCGCCGCTTGCGCGATCACGCGCCCCGTCCGCGGATCCACCGCGCGACCGCTGGTGATCGTGTAGCGCCCCGGACGCGACGCGCGAACGATGTACTCGGTCGACGTTTCCATCGAGAAGCCGAAGCCCGTCCCCCACATCATCGGAACCTGCGGCGGCGACGGATCGCTCAACAGCTGCAAGTTGCCGAAGTTGAGCGGCATGATCTGCACCGCGCCCTGATCGCGCAGGCTCACGCTGTATCGAACGCTCACGGCCTCGCCGACCTGCGCGCGCACAGGCTCGAGCTCGACGCGCAAGACCACCGTCGCGCGCGCGCTCGACGCGCAGAGCACGGTCGCCGAAAACGCCGCGAACACCCCCGCGAACGTGAACGCCGCGCGCTGTCTCATGGCTTTCGATCGTCGTCCGGCGTCCGCGGAACAACCCCTCGTCGTCGCATCATCTCTTGCTGCAGGCTACGCGACGAGCGCTCCAATTGATCGAGCGGCGCCATGGTCCTCGGCGCGCTCGCGTCCTCGCTCGGCGGCGGAGTCGTCCCCGAATCCTCGCCTTGCGGAGGCGGTGAGCCGCCGTCCATTCCGCCGTCCCCTTGCGGGCCGCCGTCTTGGCGATTGTTGGATCCGTCGGAGTTTCCCTGGCCGCCGTCGCTGTTGCCGTTGTTGCCGCCGTCGCGCGGACCGCCGTCGCCGTTGCGGTTGTTGTCACCGCCGTCGCTGTCGTTCGCGTCCCTCGGAGGCGGCGTTCGATCTTCGTACGAAGCGTCCTGGCCGCCGTCCTGTCCCGCGTCGGGAGGATTGCGGTCTTGCTCGCGGAGCCTGCGCGCGAGCTCCAAGTTCCACGCGGCGTCTTCCCAGCCGGGACGCAAGCGAAGCGCCTCTTTGTACGAGTCGATCGCGTTGTCCCACGAGCGCGTCGAGAAGTACGTGTTCGCGAGGTTGTACGCCGCGCGCGCGCGCAGAAAGCTGTCGACGTCCTCGGCGGCGTTCGTCGTTCCGCCGCGCGCGGCCACGCGAAACGCCTCTTGCGCTTGCTCGACGCCCGCAGGGATCCCCGCGTCGAGCTCCATCAACGGGAGCCCTCCCGCGTCCGTCGGGATCGCCACGCGAAACCGCGCGAGCCCTCGATCCGTGTGCACGCCCGCGAACCTCGGCCCCGCGCCCGGCGCCGCTTCGTACTCTCCGCGCGCCTCGTCGAAGGCCCTCGCGCGGTACCGCTCGTTGCCGCGCTGAACGTTGGGCTCTTGCACTTCGCGCGGCTTCCACGCGTACGCCGTCGCGCCGAGCAGCGCCACGGACGCGACGCCCACGATCCACCACGGCTTCGCGCGATTCTCCTTGGCTTTTTTCAGGGATTTCTTCGATCCCTTCGAGCCCTTCTTCTGGGTGCCCTGCGCCATCACAGCACCCCCTTCTGTCGTCGCGGCTTGCGCGGCGGACGCGCGACGGGCTTCTCGCTCGCCTTGCGCCCCAGTCGCTCGGGCACGAACACGCTCCCGATCAACAGCAGCACAAACGCCGGAACGAGCAGCCACCCCGCGAGCTCGTCGTACACCGTCTGCTGGCTCGCCGCGATCTCCGCGCGTCGCAGGTTCGCGATCGCGTGCCGCACTTGCTCGATGCCGATCTCTCCCTGTCGCGGGCGGATGTACTGCCCGTGCCCAGCGTCCACCACCGAGCGAAGCTGCGTCTCCATCTCGGGCGTGAACCGCGTCGTCTTCACTTCACCGCGAGAATCCCGCTCGAAACCGACCATCCGCCCCTCTGGCGAGAACAACGGAATCGGCTCGGGCACGGTGCTTCCGATCGCCACCACGTACGACGCGATCCCGTCCTCGTGCGCCGCGCGCGCGGCCGCCACGGGATCTCCGTCGAGGTCCTCTCCGTCGGTGAGCACCAGGATCACCTTGGACCTGCGCGCCGAGAGCGGGTCGCGCTTGAACATCTCGTGCGCCGCAGTGATCGCGCGGCCGATGGAGGTTCCGCCGACGGGAAAGTTCCACGGCTCGACGTCGCGATAGAAGCGCTGCGCGCTCTCGTGATCGGTCGTGAGCGGGTACTCCATCGTGCTGCCCGCGAAGACCACGACGCCGATGCGATCGCTCGGCTCTTCTTCCATCAACCGCCGCAGCTCGCTCTTGGCGCGGGCGATTCGCGAGGGCGCCACGTCCCTCGCCAGCATCGATTTGCTCACGTCCAAGCACACGACGATGTCGATGCCCCTGCGCGAGAGCACCTCCGTACGCGCGCGCCCCTGCGGCCGTGCCACGGCGAAGCCCGTGAGCACCAGCGCGATCACCGCGAGCACGCCCCTGGCCGCGCGAAACGCCGCGGGAGAGCCGTCGCGCAGCGATCGCACGAGGGCGTCGTCACCGAAGCGCGCGAGCGCCCTGCGCCGCTGCCAAAACGCGTAGAGCAGCGCGCCCGACGACGCGAGCGCCAGCGCGAGCGTGATCCACAACCACTGCGAAGCGGCCCACCTCACGGAAACCTCCGCAACAGCGTCGAGCTCAACAGAAGCTCCAGCGCCAACAAGAACAGCGCCGGCGCTGCGATGAACGCGAACAGCTCCGTGTGCCTCACGCCCGCGTCCGCGATGCGAGAGCGCTCGAGCTGATCCAAAATCGAGTGAAACGCCTGCTCGAGCGCGCCCTTGTCCACCGCGCGAAAGAACTGTCCTCCGCTCGTGTTGGCCACGCGCTGCAGCAGCGCCGGGTCCATCGGAAAGCGCGCCTGCGCCACGACGGGTCGCCCGAAGAAATCCTGCCCCGTCGTGATCGGCGCGACGTCCGATTGACCGACGAGCACCGTGTACACCTTCACGCGAAGCGACTCTGCGAAGCGCGCGGCGTGATCCGGGTCCAAGTGGCCCGAGTTGTTCGAGCCGTCCGTGAGCAAGACGACCACTTTGCTGCGCGCGTCGCTGCGACGAAGGTAGTTGAGCGCCGCGCCCAGCCCGTCGCCGATCGCCGTCCCCGCGTGGCTCTCTTCGCTGAGCACGCCGATCTCCATCGAGGCCACGGTCTGCCGCAGCGCTTGATAATCGAGCGTCGGAGCCAGCGCAGGAAACGCCTCGCGCCCGAACACCACGAACCCAATCCGGTCCGTGCGACGGCGCGTGATGAAGTTGTCGATGACCTCTTTCGCCGCAGCGAGCCGCGTCGGCGTGAGGTCCTGCGCGCGCATCGAGCCGGACATGTCCATGACCAACACGATGTCGATGCCAGAGAGCTCCAAGGTCTCGGGCGCGTCCACGCGCTGCGGCCTCGTGAGCGCCACGCCCATCAAGCACAGGGCGCACACGCGCAGCGCCGCGGGCAGCTCAGCGAGCTTGTTCTTCCAGCCGCGAGGCAGTTTGGCCAGGTCTTTTCCTCGCGAAACGAAGATCCTCGGCGCGCTCGCGCCCGGCCCCGCGTCCCTGCGACCGAGCACGACCCAGCCGATCACGAACGCGATCAGCGCCGCCGGCAGCGTGAGCAACATCCACGGCTTGGCGAGCTCGATGCGCCAGCCCTTGGACGAGACGATGTACACGTACACGAAGGCGAACACCGCGAGGATCCCCGCGCTGATCGCGCTGGTCTTGAACACCGTGCGCGTCGGGGTCATCCGCGTTTCTCCTCGTGCTCGACGACGGTGCTCTCGGGCTTCTCTGCGCCTTCGCTCTTGGCGGGCTTGTCGCGACCGTCGCTCTTGCCCTCGTCGCTCTTCGCTTCGCTCGCGGCGCTCTTGAGCCCCGCGGGGCTCGAGCGCTTCACGATGGTGAACGCCACGTCCAAGATCTGCTCGCTCTCTTCGTGGCTCGGCACGTGGCGCGCGAATTTCACGAGGTCGCACTCGGTCAACAAGTGCGCGACCTCCGCCGTCGTCACGCCGGCGATCGGAACGCGCTTGAGCTTCGCCAACACTTCCACCGTGGTCATTTCGAGCGCATCGAAGTTGCGAAGTGCGCCGATGTACCGACGCACGATGTCCGAGAGCTGGTCGTAGTAGTCCTTGGTGAGCCCGCGCGAGAGCAGGTCGCTGCGCGAGAGCACTTCGAGCGCCTCGGTCGCAGAGATCCACGGCGGAATCGGCGGCGGCGGCGGCGCCTCGGGCTTGGGCCGCGAGCGCACCCACGAATTCAAGGCCACCGTGGCGACGATGAGCGCGAACGCGGCGTCGACGCCGAACATCACGTACCGCCAACGCAGCGAGTCCGTGGTGACCTCTTCGGGCTGCGTGAGGTCGCGCGGCGTGGGGTGCGCGGTGTTTCCGAAGGGATCTCCCACGCGAAAGCGCACCGCGGGCGTGCACACGCGCACGACGTCGCCCGCGGCGTTGAGCCTCGCGAGCTGCCGTGCAAACACGACTTCGCCAGTCTTGAAGGGCTGCACGGCGACCGAGACCTCGCCGTAGACCGTTCCGTTCGGCCCTGCGTGCGCCTGGCGATCGCGGTCGGGCTGCGCGCGCGCGTACTCGACCTCGTTGCCCGGCTGCGCAAACGCCGCTGGATCCGGCTCGAACTCCACGCGATCGCTCGAGCGCGCGATGAGCCGATACGTGATCAACACTCGGTCGCCCACCTTCGGTCGCGCCGGCGAGACCCGCGTCTCGATCCGCACCTCGTGCCCGCTCGGGACAGGGTCCTCTTCGCACGCGCCCTCGTCCGCGCGCGCGGGAGCGCCGCTCGCAGCGTCCGCGCTCTGCGGGGAAATCACCAGTCCGTTCGCGCTCGCGTCGCTCGCCTCCGCGGCCTGTGACGAAGCGTCGTCCGCGAGCGATCCCGCATCCTGTGCGCTCGCGCTCGAAGCGAACACGCCCGTCGCCAACGCGACGCACGACACCGCCGCACGCAACTCTCTCGCGTTCATGCCGCCCTCATCCTCGCCGCTCGTCGCCGAAAGAACTCTCCGAGCGGCCGCATGTACGGCTGCGCCGTCGAGATCGCGATCGAGTCCACTCCCAGCCGCTTGAACAGCGCGTCTCGCTGCGTCCGCTGCTTCGCTACCTCTCTGCGATACGCCTCGCGCACCGCGCGGCTGCTCGTGTCCACCGCGACCAGCTCGCCCGTCTCCAGGTCCTCGACGTACGCGATGCCCACGTCCACGAGCTCGTCCTCGCGCGGGTCTCCGATCACGATCGGAACGAGGTCGTGCCTCGCCGCCGCGATCCTCAACGAGTGCTCGTACGGCTCAGCCGAGAGAAAGTCCGAGATCACGAAGATGGCCGCGCGTCGTCGCGAGATGCCCCCCGCGACGTCGAGCGCGCGCGCGAGGTCCGTGCCTCGTCCTTGCGGCTGAAATCCCAGGGTTTCGGCGACCACGCGCATCACGTGCTTCGCGCCCTTGCGCGGAGACACAACGCGCTCGACCTCGTCCGTGAAGAGCACGAGCCCGACTTGATCGTTGTTCTTGATGGCGCTGAACGCGATCACCGCGGCGATCTCGGCGACGATGTCGCTCTTCTTCGCCACGCGCGTCCCGAAGCGCTGAGAAGCGCTCGCGTCCACCAGCAAGAGCACGGTCATCTCGCGCTCTTCGCGAAAGACCTTCACGTAGGGCTCGCCCGTGCGCGCGGTGACGTTCCAATCGATGAAGCGCACGTCGTCGCCGGGCTGGTACGAGCGCACCTCGTCGAACGCGAGCCCCCGGCCCTTGAAGACCGAGTGATAGCTGCCCGCGAGCTGCTCGTTGGCGAGCCGCGCGGTGTGGATCTCGATCCTGCGCAGCTTCTTGAGGATCTCCTTCGGGATCAACGCTGACCTCGCATGCTCAGACCGACGCGTGTTGATTTCGTGCGCAGAAATCCCTCACGGAACCTCGACCGCCTCGAACACCTTGGACACCACTTGATCCGTGGTGATCTCTTCGGCCTCGGCCTCGTACGTGAGCACCACGCGGTGCCTGAGCACGTCGGGGCCCACGTTCTTGACGTCCTCGGGCGTGACGTACCCGCGGTGCTGCATAAACGCCCTCGCGCGCGCGGCCATGTTGAGCGCGATCGTCGCGCGCGGGCTCGCGCCGTACTTGATCAACGACGAGAGGTTCTTGAGCCCCGCCTTCTCGGGCTCGCGCGTCGCGAACACGATCGAGACGATGTAGTCCTTCACCTTGTCGTCGACGTAGATCTGCGGGATCACTTCTTTGGCGGCCAGCAATTTCTCTGGCGAAATGACCCTGTTCACCGTGGCCTTCGAGCCGCCCGTCTGCCGATCCATGATCGTGCGCTCGTCTTCGCGCGTGGGGTAGCCGACCTTCACGTTGAGCATGAAGCGGTCGACCTGCGCCTCGGGCAGCGGGTACGTCCCCTCTTGCTCGATGGGGTTCTGCGTGGCCATCACGATGAAGGGATCGGGCAGAGGAAAGGTCTGATCGCCGATCGTCACCTGCCGCTCTTGCATCGCTTCGAGCAGCGCGGACTGCACCTTCGCGGGCGCGCGGTTGATCTCGTCCGCGAGCACCAGGTTCGCGAACACAGGGCCCTTCTTCGCGGTGAATCCTCCGTCTTGCGGGCGGTAGATCACCGTCCCCACGACGTCCGACGGCAGAAGATCGGGCGTGAACTGAACTCGTGAGAACTGCGCGTGCATCACGTCGCACAGCGTCCGCACCGTCAGCGTCTTCGCGAGCCCCGGAACGCCCTCGAGCAGCACGTGCCCGCCCGTGAGCAATCCGATGAGCAATCGGTCCACCATCACCGACTGCCCAACGATCACCTTGCCCACCTCGGACATCACCTGATCGATGAACTCGCTCTCGCGCTGCACCAACTCGTTGATCGCCTTGCTGTACATGCCCGACCTGGCTCGCTCCTTCTCTCCCCGCGGCAACTACCGCAGGCATCGCTGGGTGTTCAACACCAACCCTCTCGAACCCGCACGATCGCTGCGGTATTCCACGCATTCACCCTCGAGCCCCGCCGCCGAGCCCCACCGCTGAGCGCCGCGCCCACGCCCGCGCCGCGCGAAGACAATACGGAGCCCGTCGAGCGTCACGCCCGTCGAGCCCCTTGCGTTCTGCCGTACCACCGTGGCCGGTGCCTCCCTCTTCGCGATGAACCCCTAGCGTTCGCTAGGTGGGCGACGCGACCCGGGCTTCAGGCTCCCCTGTGAAATCTCAGGGTCTGCACACCGCTCGGGTCTTTGTCTCCCGGTTCAATCTGCACGGGGTTCAGCGTTGTAGCGAGGGCGCTGTCGCACCTCAGCAGAGGACAGAATGCGAAGCCACTCTGCACCGAACCTCCCCCATCGGCAAGCAACAACGCGCCACCGTCCCCCCGTTCGAGCGCGCGCTCACTGTTCGGTTCGAGCGGCCGCTTCGAGCAACGCGTCCACGCGCTGCGTGATGTGATGCATCTCTCTCACGACGTCGTCCGCGTTCGGCGGCCAGTGCCCGTAGCGCGGACGCTCTCCGGGCTCGGAGTAGTCCGTCCACCGCGCGCTCCCCTCGGCGCGATCGCGCACGTCCAAGTGAACGAACACGCTGTGCGGATAGTACCCGACGCCCGCGAGCGGCAGCGTTCGACAAAAGTCTCTCAGCGATTCACGCGAGACGCCCACGACACGAAAGTCCAGCGCCCTCGCGTGCGCGTGCCGACTCCCCGCGTGCGGATCATTCGACGGACGATATCCGCTCACCACTTCGATCGCGCGCCCCGGCCAGCGCTCGGCCACGCGCGCGAGCATCTCGAGCAGCCGCGGGTGCAACACTCGCACGCGACGGTCCACTTCGACCACGGCGTCCCGAGTGTGCGCGTCGCGGTTCACTTCGATGGCCCGGCACCGCGCTTCGCTTCGCGCGCCCTGCCGTTGTTGACCGCGCAATTGCCGAGCGCCGACCGACGCGCGGGCCTCGCGACGCGCGGGCTCTGCGCTCGACTCCGCTGCGCTCGAGGACGGCTCGACCAGCTCTTGCCCGCGCGGACACACGACCGCTGCCACGACCGAATTCGCCGCACGAGAGCGCCGCGCACGCGCGCGGGCCGGGCGCTCGACGGGAGGCAGGGCGATCTCCCAGCCCGCCACGGGAGCGACTCGACGAATCTGCGCGGTCAGCGATGAGAGGTCCGGCGAAAACGACTGCGCGCCCGACTGCGGTGAGGCGATCGCGGCGATTCCTGCGAGCGCCTCGGGACGCACCCTGCCGTGGCAATCGACGAGCGGCCCTCGCCACACGAAACCGCCGTTGGCCCGACGCAGCTCCACCGTGGGACCGAGGCACGGCGGCGCAGGCTGCGCTCGCGTGGGCTCGGATCGCGCAGCGCGCGTTCGACTCGCGCTCTCAGGTTGTGCGCGACTCGCGCTCTCGGGTCGCGACGAATCGCGGCGCTCACTCGTTGCGCTCGCTCGAGGCTGCGCGCTCGGGGCCGACTCGCTCGCGACCGCGCCCGACGAACGAGCGCGCGTTGTCGTCTGCGCCTGCGACTCGCCCGCGGACAACGCAGCGGCGATCAGCACCGAGCCCACAACTCCTCGAATTGCTCGCATACACGAGCCGGTCGCACATCGAAGAGCCGCGCGGCAACTTCTCAGCGGCTTCCGGACATTCTGTCGACTCGCTCTGGAGTCGAGCGATCGCGCAAACAAGTCCGCAGCGCCGCCGACGAAACTCGGCAAGCGTCCCCTCGCCAGCGCCTCCACCCCCGAGAAACTCAGCCCTCGTCCGCGGACTCTGCGGGCGCCGGCGGAGCGGCGGGCTTGCTCGTGAAGTTGCCGTCGTGCGCGCGGCCCGCGTCAGTAATCTTGTAGCGAGTCTGCGAGCGGTCGCCCTTCTTCTGAACCAGCCCGCGGTCGCGCAGATAGTTGATCGGAAACGACAGGTCGTCCGTCCCAATCCCGCGCCCGATCTTCGCGCCGATTTCTTTGGCCGAGATCCACTCGTCCGTGCCCTTGAGCGCCTCGAGCACGCCCTTGCGGAGCTTCTCGATTTCGGTGCCCTTGCGGCGGTTGAGCTTGCGCTCTTTCACCGGCGGCTTTGCAGGGCGCCCCGGCTTTCGTCCAGGCTTTGCCTTCACCTTGGCCTTGCCCTTGGCCGTCGCTTTCGAAGCCGGGCGAGACTCGGCGCGCTCGGCGAGCGCGCGCGCGACGCTGGGCCCTTCTCCAGTCAAGTCTGCGAGCTGCTTCAACGACATCGTCGAGATGAGCTTGACCACTCCCTCGGCCAGCTCTTCAGCCATTTCTCTGATCGCTTTGCGAAGTTCAGCGTTCGACGCCACGACTCGGCTCCCTTGTGCAACGGGTGAAACACGTCGCGCGCCGAAGACCCCGGCGATTCGGCGTCCTGCGCGCAAACGACATCGCCTAGGGTAAGCCTAATCGCTGCGATTCTTCAACAGTGGATCCGAGACTTTTCTGCGCACAATTCGCGCAGTGAATCAGGCGCCGTCCAATCGGATTCTTTAGTCTTCTCGGCGCTTCAGCGCTTCTCCGCGGCAACCGGCGCGCGACTCAAGTGTTCGAGGCCGCGCTATTGACGCCGAGATCCACATCAATCCCAAGCTCGCTCTTGAGCCGCTCGGCTTGATAATGGGTGCGCAGCGGGACCGTCAGCTCGTCGAGCGAGCCGTCGATCACCCGATCGAGCTTGTACAAAGTCAGCCCGATCCGGTGGTCGGTCACCCGGTTCTGAGGAAAGTTATAGGTACGAATCTTCTCGGATCGCTCCCCGGCCCCGACCATCGAGCGGCGCTCGGAGGCGATCGCGGACTGCTGCTTCGAGCGCTCCAAATCCAAGAGCTTGCTCTTGAGCACCTTGAGAGCCTTCGCCCGGTTTTTGTGCTGCGAACGCTCGTCCTGGCACTTCACGATGATGCCCGTGGGCTTGTGCAGCAGCTGCACCGCTGAATTCGTCGTATTGACCCCCTGCCCGCCGGGCCCCCCCGAGGCCGCGACGCTCTCGACGATGTCCTTCGCCTCGATCACCACGTCGACGTCGTCCGCTTCAGGCAACACCGCCACCGTCGCCGTGCTCGTGTGCACTCGCCCCTGCGCCTCTGTTTCAGGAACGCGCTGCACGCGATGCACTCCCCCCTCGAACCGAAGCGTGCTGTACACGCGCTCGCCCGTGACGAGCGCGACCACTTCTTTGATCCCGCCCACCGAACTCTCGGACAGCGAGAGCACTTCGACCTTCCACCGCCGCCCTTCGGCATAGCGCGAGTACATTCGAAACAGGTCCTGCGCGAACAGCGTGGCCTCGTCGCCGCCCTCGCCGCCACGAATCTCCAAGATGGTGTTCTTCTCGTCGAGGGGCTCGGGCGGCAGCAACAGCAGCGTCATCGACTGCTCGAGCTCGGCCACCTCTCGCTCGAGCGAAGGAATCTCTTCTTGCGCCATCTCCCGCAGCTCAGGGTCCGCGAGCGCCGCGCGGTCCTCGTCGAGCTGCTTCTTCGCCGCGCGATACCGAGCAAACTCCGTGACCAGCGCCTCGAGGTCCGCGCGCTCCTTCGTGAGCTTGCGGTAGCGAACCATGTCCTCCGTCGCTCCCGGCTCACACAAGAGTCGGTCGAGCTCGTTCGCTCGCGCCACCAGGGTCTCGAGCTTGTCGATCGGCAACACCATCGCGCGGCTTATACAACAGCGCTCCCCGCCTCGCCGCACAGCCTGCATGCGCGCCGTCCCCAGCCGTGCACGAACCGCACAAACTGCACGCAGACGAGCAGGCTCTGCACCGCCCGCGAACAACACCGCGGGCTCTCCACGCAAATTCCGTCGGCACGCCGCTTGTGATACTCAACACGCATGTCCGACACGAAGATCCCTGGCTCCGACACGGTCATCGACGAAACCTTCGGCGTCGCCATCACGCGACCGCCTCCCCCTCCCCCCAGCGGCTACAAGGTCGTGGTCGGCATCGACTTCGACGCGACGGGCGACAACGCCATGGCCGAAGCGCTCCGCCTCGCGGAGAAGCACGACGACACCGAAATTCACGCGGTGTACATCATCAGCCACAACATCGAGACGATCCGCGCCAACATCCTCGCCAAGCGCAACACCGAGCTCGAAGACGTGCCCGCGAAGCTCCGCAAGCACATCGAGACGCGCTTCGGTGACCTCGTCAGCAAGGTCGCCAAGCTCGTGCTCCACGTGCGCGTCGGCGAGCCCGCGCAAGCGCTGCATCAGCTCGCGGTCGACCTCGACGCCGAGCTTATCATCGTCGGAACCCACGGCCGCACCGGACTGCGCAAGCTCGCCCTCGGGTCGGTCGCGCAGAAGCTGCTCGAGACCGCGCACTGCCCCGTGCTCGTCGCGCGGCCTCGCGACTACTCGGGCTGCGAGAAGACCCCGCGCCCCGAGCCGCTCTGCCCCGATTGCGCGCAAGCCCGCGCCGAGAGCAACGGCGAGAAGCAGTGGTGCGATTGGCACGGCCGTCCCCACGTCCGCGCGCACTCGGTCGGGCACAGTGAAGCCCTCCCCGGCCGCAGCCCTGGCATCGTCTGAGCGCGACGCGCGCCCATCAACGCGCGCTCACTGCCCCTTGAAGCCCGCGATCGCGAACTGCTCGCTGAACTGAGCGAACGAGCGAAACTTGCGCACCACGGGCTCCTTCACGGGAGCGCTCTTCCCCGCGCTCTCGGCGGCCTCGCGCGCGAGCGTGACCTTGAGCGAGGCGAGCGCGACCTCGAGCTGATCGTCCGACGGCTCGATCGTCGTGATGCCCTGGACCATGTAACCCGGGCCCAGAAACAGCCGCGCGATCGCGCTGTCCGAGAAGCGCGCGCTCAACCGCTGCAGCTCGTACGAGAGCCCCGCGATAAACGGCAAGAGCAAGAGCTTCAGCCCGAGCGACGTCAGGTGGCCTTCGCCCCAGCCGATCAAGCGAACGAGCGGCGGGAGCGCGACGGCCCACACGAGCACGCTCACGATCACAACCACGATCAAGAACGTCGTTCCGCAGCGCGCGTGGCGGGTCGAGTGCTTCTTCGCGTACTCGACTTCCAACGGCTCGCCGGCCTCGAAGGTCGCGATCGCCTTGTGCTCAGCGCCGTGATACTGAAACACCCGCTTGACCTCGGGAATGCGGCGAATCGCCAGCATGTATCCCAACACCAACGCGAGCTTGAAGAACCCCGTGACGAGCAGAAAGCCCATGCTCGTCGGGTTGGGCTGAATCCCCACGATCTTGCTCGCGACCCACGCGAGCAGCTGCGGCAACGCGATGAAGAACCCGATCGCGAAGAGCATCGCGACCTTGTTCGCCACTTCGCTGCTCACGCCGCTCTCGCTCTTCGCCGCGGGCGCTGGGCTCTCGCCGCTCGCCGCGGCCTTCTCTCGCGCGCTCGCTTCTTCTTCCGCGACGAGGTCCTCTTCCATCTGCTCGGCCGAGAAGTTGAGCGCGTTGTATCCGTTGGACATCGACTCGACGAGCGTCGCCATCCCGCGAAGAAACGGGATCTTCGCGAGCTTCAGCGCCCACTCGCCAACCCACGGCTGCTCGCGCACGACGAGCGCGCCGTCCTTGCGTCGCACGACCACCGCGAAGCACTTCGGCGAGCGCATCATCACGCCCTCGAGCACCGCTTGTCCGCCGACCTTGGTCTTCAGTTCTCCACTCATTCGTCGGCGAGAACCTACCGCGCGTGCACGGGTTGCGCACGCAATCGCACGCGTTCGCGCGTCTGCGTGTCCCCCGACGTCGTGATCCCCCGCCGATCCCCCCGAAGGTCGACTGCCGATCAGGCAGCGATCACTTCTTCTTCGCAGCAGCGGCCGCCGCGGCGGCGGTGCCAGTGCCGATCTTCTCGAAGCGCTTCTTGAACTTGTCGACGCGACCCGCGGTGTCCATCAGCTTCTGCTTGCCCGTGTAGAACGGGTGGCACGCAGCGCAGACGTCGACGGAGAAATCGCCGCGCGTCGAGCGGGTAACGACCGCGTTGCCGCAGGCGCACGAGATCGTGCAGTACGGAAACTCTGGGTGAACTTCGGCCTTCATGGATCTTCCTCGTGAATAACTCAGGACGGCGATGGCCTTCGGTCCGTCGTCCGCGTGGACCGATGCCGTACGTCCCGCAAAAGGGGCGCGGTGTCTAACACGAGCCCGACGCGACGGCCAGTCCCCCCCAATGGGACAGGGCTTGGCCTCATCGGCGTCACGGGGTCCGCCTCATCCCCGGCCCTTCTCCACGCCAGAGGGCGCGGAGAAGGGTGCCTGTGCTTCGATGGCAGCGCCAATCGAGACTCGCTGTGCGCAGCAAAGAAGCCGTGCTCTGAGCGCAATGCGCGGAAGCGCGGTCAACACAGCACTCGCTCTGCCCACCGAGTTGCAGTTCGCTCTGCCCACCGAGTTGCGTTTGCCGCTACCCACCGAGTTGCGTTTGGCGCTGCCCACCGAGTTGCAGTTGGCGCTGCCATCGAAGCACAGGCCCCCTTCTCCACGCCCTCTGGCGTGGAGAAGGGTCGGGGATGAGGCCGACCGCTTTGCCGGGCCGACTACGCGTCGAACGCCTGCGCTTGCAGCGCTCCGTCGGGCTCGGCGCGCTCGCCTGGCTTCGGCAGCGGGACGGGACCGATGTGCATCATCGCGCCCTCGAACGCGAGCGTCGCAGCGCCGTCGAGCTCGACCTCGACGCGCACCGCGGGATCGCTGCCGGGCAATTGAAAGCTCTGCACGGTCGAGAGACGAACGTCGCGCGCGATCGCCTGCATTCGCCACGCGACGCGCAAGCGCGGGGTGTCCGCGAAGGGCCACTGCGCTTCGAACAAGCGGTCGATGGTGATGCCGAGCGGCGGCTCGTTGTCCGTGCGAAACACGACGACGACCCGCATTCCCCCAGGCCACTGAGGCTCGATCCACAAGTCGACGGGCGCGCCCTTCGCGCGATCGATGCGCGCGCGAACTTCGACAGGAACGTTCTCCATCACCGCCCGCCGTCACGCCGCGCCGCAGGACGCGCAGCGCCCGTGCGACGACGGCCCGCGTCTGCGCCCGCCTCGGGGCCCGCGTCCATCACCGGAGCGCTCGCCGCAGCGTCCACTTCGACCACGTCGGGCTCGGACGGCGGCGGCTCGATCGGCGGCGAAGGCTCGGAAGCCGGCGCGCTCGGCGCGGCGCCGGGGACCGGTCCGCCCAACGGAGGCTGCTGCGAGAGGGCGTTGAGAAGATCGTTGGAATACGGGCCGCTGGGCGCCTGACTCTGGCTCCCGCCACACGCAGCGAGGGCCACGGTGGCGCTGAGCACGACGCAGAACTTCTTGCAGATTTCCAGCGAATCAATCACGTCACACCGCTCCTTCGTGACGAGCCGCTGCTCGCACGGCTCGTTCTTCGAGCGGCAAGCTACCTCAACGCTCAGCTCTCTGGAACGAGCACGTGAATCTCGTACGGAACGATCGCGACGGGATTTTGAAAGTTGGGCACGCGCGCCGCGCACACCGCTCGCGCGAGGCACACCGCCGTCGAGTCATCGAGACGCACGCCCGGAAACCGCACGGCCACCGGCGCTCCGTTGTGCGCGAACTCGACGCGCACCGCGAGCTTTCCGTCGGGCCTCGTCGGCGGACTGCAACGAATCACGCTGCGCTCGACGGCGACGAACGCGCGGACGATCCCCGCGGTCTCGGGCTCTCTCGGGCACTGCGGACACCGGTGATGCCCGGTCGGAACAACGTTTCCGCACTGCGCTTCGCCGCCCTCTCCGTCGCGCAGCCACTCGACTCGTCCCGCGCTCGCCGCCGCGCCGCCACTCACCACCACAGGCGAGCCCATCTCGCTCACCGGCGCGCTCGCACGATCACCGCTCGATCCCGCCAGCTCTCCGCTCGCGCCCACGCCAGTCGCGCTCGCACTCACGCCACTCACGCCACTCGCCCCCGGCTCGCTCGTCGCCGCGACGCTCGCGGTTGCATCCACCGCTCGACGCCGTCGCCGACGCCTGCGCGGTCGCTCTTCACCGCCGCTCGCGGTCGCGACATTGGGGTCCGTGTTCGCCACCTCCGAGGCACACCCCACGACCGACGCGCTCTCGAGCGCGAGCAACACCCACATCACCCTCCCTGCGCGCCCGAGCGATCGATCCACCACCCAATTTCCTGCTCGTCCTTTCAGCTTTTGCATCGGTCTGGCTCGCACCTTTTTGTAGCGCTCATGGGTTGCCGAGAACCCGACAACGCCTGCGTTCGTAGAGTACACTCCTAGAACTGTGCCGCACTCTGCCCATTCCTCGGGCAGCTCTCACCGCACTCTTCTGTGGAGGTCGCCCTTGTCCATGCTTCGACGCTCGATCCTCTCGACGATCGCATTCATCCCCGTGATCGCATCGTGCACCGAGGCCGAGATGCCCGGCCGCGATTCAGGCGTGCGCGCCGACGCGCGCGCGGACGTCGTCGTGGACAGCGGCCCGATCGACTCGGGCGTCGTCACCGACGCAGCGAGCGACGTCGTGAACACCGACGCGCGCACGTGCCGCACGGACGACGACTGTTCGTCGCCGGATTTCTGCACGAACGCGCAGCGCTGTATGGGCGGGCGATGCGTGGTGGTGGGCGGCGTTCCGAGCTGTGACGACAGCGTCTCGTGCACCGATGACCGATGCAACGCGATGATGGGTCGATGCGAGCACGTGCCCAATGACATGCGATGCCCGAGCGGACAGTTCTGCATCGAGGGCTCGGGGTGCGTCACCGAAGTCCCCTGCGAAGTGGGCGACACGACCTGCCAACGATTGAACAGCAACGCGTGCATGGGGACATGGTCCTGCGATGCCGCTCGTCGTCGTTGTGTTCGCAGCGCGCCTCCCTCGTGCGACGACAGCAACGCGTGCACGACGGACTCGTGCATGCCGATGGGCTCGACGTACACGTGCACGAACGAGGCGATGTTCGACACGATGACGAACCCCATGCACTGCGGCGGCTGCGGAATGGCGTGCCCCACGCGTCCGAACGCCGACGTCGCGTGCGCGATGGGCGAGTGTCGCTGGACTTGCCAGATGGGCGCCGTCGACTCGAACGGAGACCTCAACGCGCCTCGCGCTGGGATGTCCAACGGCTGCGAGTGCCGAAGCGACGGGATGCCAGACCTTCCGGACCTGATGTATCGCGACAGCAACTGCGACGGGATCGACGGAGACATCACTCGCGCGATCTTCGTGAGCCCGATGGGCAACGACACGAACCCGGGCACGATGGCGCAGCCCAAGCGTACGATTCAGGCCGCGATCACGGCCGCCGCGGGCTCGATGCCCGTGAAGGACGTCTACGTCGCCGCGGGCACGTACACGGGACAAGTGACGCTGAGCAACGGCGTGAGCATTTACGGTGGATACGACTCATCGAGCATCCCGTGGGGCCGCGGGATGATGAACGTGACGACGCTGCAAGGAGGAAATCCAACGGTCGTTGGCGCCATGATTAGCCAGTCGCTCGAACTGCAAACGTTGACCATTCGTGGAGCAGACACGAGCAACATGCCGAGTGCCAGCAGCTACGCACTGCGCTTGGCGAACAACTCAGCGTCCATCACGATCCGGTCATGTAGCATCACGGCTGGCGACGGTCGGCCAGGCAGTGCTGGAGCTGATGCCCCGGTTGCGGGCAACGGCAGTCCAGGTGGCATCGGCACCAATGGAAGTAGTGGCAGTTCTTCGGGTGGAACGGGAGGCACTGCAGGTGCATCCGCTTGCACTCCGGGAGGACGCGGGGGGACCGGAGGATACGACTCGGGGAGTGGATCTCCGGGGAGCGACGGGGCCTTGGCGTCTGCTCCATTCGGTACTGGCGGGCGCGGCGCGGACGCTTCCAACTGCTTTGGCGGAGGGAACGCAGGAGACAACGGTCAACCAGGACGTGACGGGACAAACGGAGTGCCCGGCTCAGTCGCAACGAATATCGGAACGGCTTCGTCGTCCGGGTGGATTGCTGGACAAGGCAACAACGGTACTGCCGGCGTAAGCGGCGGCGGCGGCGGCGGCGGCGGCGGCGGCGGCGGCGGTAGATCCAACACTGTTTGCAATGCAGACCGAGGCGGCGGCGGCGGCGGCGGCGGCGGCGGCGGCTGTGGTGGTGGCGGCGGCTCCGGTGGGGGTGGTGGCGGCGGCGCTTTTGGCGTGTATCTAGCATCCGCGCCAGTCGTCTTGGACAACGTTTCCATCATTGTTGGTGTTGGAGGAAATGGTGGTCGCGGAGGCAATGGCGCAGCAGGCGGCACTGGCGCGGCCGGTAATGGAGGGGGCTCGGGCCCCGACGATTCCGGACCGGGCGGAAGAGGAGGAGATGGTGGCCGTGGAGGCGCAGGTGGAGCTGGTTCGGGTGGACCTGGAGGACCTTCGCATTGTGTACAAACAACGGGCATCTTGCCGATGCTCACGACTGTTCGCTGCACGCGTGGAGGCGGAGGAACTGGAGGCAGTGGCGGATCGAGCCCAGTTGGCATGGCCCCGAGCGGCCCCGCCGGATCATCTGAGGACATCCACTCTGGCGCGTAACCATTCGAGCGAAACCATCACTCAGCGTGCCTGAAGCACCGATCCAAACCCAAACGGAGCCATCGAGTACGACGACCAATCTGGCAGCGATGCGACACCGGCAGCCGTTCCCGGAAGAACCACTGTTCGAAACGCCTCTGGCGTAGAGACTCTCCACAACGATACCCAATCGACGATCCCATCGCGATTGGTATCACCGATCGGAACGAAGCTGCCCGCAACGGAGACATACGGACTCCCCAGATCGGTAGCGACAACTCGGCTGGTTGTTTCCAAACCACCGCCCCCACCGCGGAACATCCTGACTGAGTACGAACCATCTGTGCGGCTGAGCAATCCTCCAACAAGATCGCAGTAACCGTCGCGGTCGAGATCTACCGCAGCCGCCAGATTCCGCCCCCACTCGTACAGTTCGGTGCTGGCCGCACGAATTCGAGTAGTGTACGCCGTCGCTGGTCCCGAGGGACCTCCCATGAATACATCGACCAACGAACTTCCAGGCTCATCACCCTTCAACGTCATGTTGGCGATCCACACGTCCGAGTAGCCGTCTCCATTGAGGTCACCGCCGCCTGCTCCTGCGCCGTATGAAGTGTCACTCTGACCGTCGGTCCATTCACGGACTGGCGCCCACGGGCCGGTCGTCCTTTGCCCCAAATACAGCCAAGACCGAGATGCCGAGGGCGCCATCGCAAGAAATCGCCCCGAGTCAGAAACAAGCAGATCGGCGAGCCCATCTCCATTCACATCCCCAACGGCGCTCACAGAAAAACCGAACCAGCGCCGACTCTCGCCACGCGACAACCGCAGAGAACGCGCCTCGGAAAGCCCCTCAGCGCCGCCAAAGTAGACTCGAACTTCTCCCGCGCGCGCCACTCCCCCCGGCTCTGCTCCGGGAGCGCCAAGAGCAACATCACCATACCCATCACCGTTCACATCTCCGAGCGACGCGCCAGCCCACCCGAGAATGTCCGCAGAACCAACACCGTCAGTCGTAAACTGTCGCGCCAAGCGACCCGTCGAAGAACTCAAATACAAATGAACCCTGCCCGATCCCGGCACGCTCGAGCCAGAGCTCAGCGGCTCCGACGCAAGAACATCCGCAAACCCATCACCGTTCACGTCCCCCGTCTCCAACACCAATCCCACTTTCGACTCGGGCAGAGTCGACTCAATGACCTGCGACGGCGTTGACGACCGAATCCCCGAAGGGTCTGCGAGCCAGACGTTGATTCGCTCCGCAGGACACGGACCAGAGCACCGATCGAAAATCCACTCGCTCATCACCAAATCCCCCAACCCGTCCCCGTTCAAATCCGGGACGCTCCCCCAGCTCGATTGCACTCCGCCGGACGCGCTCCTCGCGGGGACCCACATCCACCAAGTCGGGCTCGTCCGAACGCTGCGCGCCCCTGCCACCACGCCGCGCACTCGCCAGAACGCCACGCCCGTCGGCAGCTCGCTCGGCGGCATCCACTCGGTCGTCGCGTCCCCTTCGGCCAGAAGCCTCGCGCACAATCGATCGGCGCACACCTCGACGTGCGCGCCCGTCACGCCCTCGGGCAAAACCCATTTCAACCTCGGCGTCCGCGACGTCACCCGCGCCGTGCTCAGCGGCGCGATCGCCCGCGGAACCCTCACGTCACAGCTCGCCCCCGCCATTTCGCGTCCCGCTCCGCAGGGATTCGCGCCCGAGTCCGTCGACGAATCGCCGTCCATCACCGCCGCGTCGCTCGCGTCCGTACCCATCGCGTCGGCCCCCGAATCCGCCGCGGCGTCGTCCACCGGCCCGACTCCGGACTCGCGAACCATCCCCGAATCCAGATCGAAACACCCCGGCGACGCTGGCTCTTCGCGCGTCCCGCAAATCCCGATGCACATGCGGCGTTCGGTGTCATACCGCTGTTCCGCTCGGCACATCGGCGGCTTGCTCTCGCACGCCATCCCCACGACCCCCACCGCAACAAGAGAAAGCAATCCGACCCGCGCTCGAAGCATTCGCATGACTCCCTTGAAGGCTCTTTCTACGGCAGTTCTCGACTGCACGCGAGCGCCGCTATCCTTCGAGCCTCCGCGCAGTTGCGCTCGCGCGTTGGGCTCCGCCCCCTTTCGACACGGTGTCCGAGTACCGGCGGTGGCCTCCCGAGGCATCCTCGCGACCTCTGCTGCTCCCGAAACAGCCTCCGAAGGCCAATTCGAGCCCCCTTCCGTTCGCCAAACGGCCTCCGAGGGCCTCTGCGCGACCGCTCCCCGTCGCAAAACGGCCTCCGAAGGCCTCCTGCGAGCCAGACACTGGCCTCGAACAGCCTCCTGAGGCCGTATTGGCTCATCCCCAGCTTCCCAGCACCGCGCTTTGGTGCTACCGCCCCGCCTCCCTCTTTTCGTTAGCGACCATGGACGGCTCTACGCCAACGCCTACGCCCTCGCGCCGCGCGCGCATCATCGAAGAAGCAGTGCTCGAAGTGGACGGCGTCGCCGGCGTCCGCGTGTGGGAGCTGCCCCGACGCATCGAGATCGGCATCCTCGTCGCCCCGTTCGACGCCGCCACCGACGTGCTTCAACGAGTCAACGAAGTGATCGAAGGCCTTCGATCGCCGGACGAAGAGTGGGACGTGGGCGTGCTCAACGACTGACGCCTCGCCGTGATGGCGATTGATTGCCCGCGAGCCGCGCGACGGAATACCCTCCGCCCGCGCGTTCGTTCACGGTGAGCACCAGCAGAACTTACGCCCTCTCTTCGCTGCCCATCGACACACACCATGCTTCGATCCCGCATCGCTCGCTGCTCGCTCCTCGCCCTCTCGCTCGCGCTCTCTGCCTGCGCGACCGCTCGCATCCCCAACACGGACGTGCCCGACACCCGCGAGAACCAAGAGCTGATCCAGTTCGCCGAGCGCTATCGACGCGCCGTCGAGCAACGGGATGTTCGCGCGCTCATCGCCATGGCCGCGCCCAACTACTTCGAAGACGGCGGGACGCCGATGGGCGACGACGACTACGGGATCGACGGGCTGCGCCGGCTGCTCTCGACCTGGGCCGAGAGCGTCCGCGAAATCCGCTACGAGTGCCGCTACCACCGCATCAACGTGAGCGAAGACGGCAGCCGAGCGACGATCGATTACACGTTTACGGGGTCGTTCACGCTCGTGCGCCCGCCCGTGCAAGTGCCCGAAGGGATGCTGCCGCCCGCAGAGTCCATCATGCGAACGGACCCCGCCCGCGCCGAGCAGTCCAACCGGGACTCCCGCGAGAGCTGGCACCGCCGCGTCGCCGACAACCGCCTGGAGTTGCAGCGCGTCGACGGCCAGTGGCGCATCGTCGCCGGGATGTGAGCGCGTCGTTCGGTTGTCTCTTCACCGAACGAAGTTCGACTCTGCGCCACCGAGGCCTCGGGTAGCCTGTGAGACCACACGTCGCGCACAGAAACGCGCGGCGCAGCGCGGCGATCGTCATTGAACCAGTGACCGTGCCACGGTACTTTTTGAAGACGCCGCGTTCTTGCGCGACGGCTCGAAACAATGGCCCGTGAAGCGCTCTCTGCCGTACCCGAGGTCGATCGACGCACGCTGAGTGCGCTCGCGGACAAGTACGGCGTTCCCGCAGTGGATCTGCGACAGATCAAGATCGTGCTCGCCGAGCTCGACCTCGTTCCGCTCGAAGTGGCCCGCACGCACGTCGTGCTGCCGCTCTCGGTGAACCACGAGGCCGTGCTGCTCGCGATGGCTGAGCCCACCGAACGTCGGGTCATCGACGAGCTCGAGTTCGTCTCGAATCGCAAGGTGTTTCCCTACGTCGCGCAGCCCGATCAGCTCCGCATCGCCCTCGAGCACGCGTACGCGGCGAGAGAGCGAGGCGACCGCATCTGGGCCATCGAGCCCACTGCGACCAGCGTGCTCGCGACCCCGACGCATCCGACGCAACCGCCGCCCGCGCCCACCGCTCCGTCGCCCGCCACGCGCAGCGCGCCGCTCGCTGGAGCCGCAGCGCGCACGCCGCTGGCCGCCCCGCCGCACACCAGCCCGAGCTCGATCGCGAACGCTCCGACCGGCGCGCGCAACCTTCACCTCGATGACTCGCTCGAGACCGACGTGCTCCGCGTCCCTGCGGGCCCCGTCGCCGCAGGCCCAGGAAAGCCCCGCCGCGACGCCCTCACGCTCGGCTCGGACGCGTCCATCGGCCCTGCGCCGCCCATCCCCGTTCCCGCGGCGCTCACCAAGCCGAACGCGCTCGACTCGGTCTTCGGCCCCATCGCGGGCGTGGTCGGACGCTCGGTCCTCGTCGTCGACGACGAAGAGGACATTCGCAAGCTGCTCGCGCGAGTGCTCACCGAGAAGGGCTATCGCGTGCTCGAAGCGGATCGAGGGACGGTCGCGCTCGCCATGGTGAAAGAGCACGCGCCCGACGCCATCATCCTCGACGCGATGCTGCCCGAAGTGCACGGCTTCGAAGTGTGTCGCCGCATCAAGAGCTCGACGCGCTTCGGCAACACCCCCGTGCTCATGATCTCTGCGGTCTACCGCGGCTGGCGCTTTCGCGAAGACCTCAAGAGCGCCTACGGCGTGCACGACTTCATCGAGAAGCCATTTCAGCTACGGGAGGTCGTCGCTGCGGTCGACTCGATGCTGAGTGGAAAGAAGACCGACCGCGACCCCGAGTCCATGGCCGCCGAAGCCGAGCGAGCCTTCGCGCGCTCGGTCGAGTCGTACAAGCTCGGCCGCGTCGAAGAGGCCATCGCGCTGCTCGAACAAGCGATCCAGCTCGACCCGCTCTCGTACCGATTGCACTACCACCTCGCGCTCATCGTGGGCCGCAACGGTGATCTGTTTCGCGCGATCCAAGAGCTCGAAGCGTCGCTTCAGCTCAACCCGAGCTCGTTCGCCGTGCTCAAGAACCTCGCCGTGCTCTACCAGCAGGCCGGCTTCAAGCGAAAATCCATCGAGATGTGGGAGCGCGCGATCAGCCACAGCCCCGATGACGCCACGCGCGCGCAAATCAAAGAACACTTGCTTTCGTTGCTCTAACGCCAGTGCTCGTCCCCACTCAGTGACGGCGACGGATGACCCTCGACCAGCCCCTCCCATGCCCGTGTCCCCGAGGTCGCAATGAACTTCCTCTGTGAGAACTGCAAGCAGAAGTACCACGTCGCCGACGAGAAGCTCCGCGGTCGCGAGGTCACGAAGTTCAAGTGCAAGAAGTGCGAACACATCATCGAGGTTCGCGGTGATTCCGTTGGCGTCGGGGATGACGCAGAGCCCGCGTCGGCGAGCATGCTCTCGTCCATTCCTCCTGCGACTGCAGCGGCGCCCGTCGCGCCCAAGCCCGCGGTGAGCTCGTTCGGCGCCCCCAAGCCCGCCGCGGGCGGGTTGCCCACAGCAGCGCCCAAGCCCGCCGCGAGCCCCGCCGCGACGACCGCGCCCAAGCCCGCGGGCACTGGATTTCCTGCGGCAGGAGCGAACAAGCCCCTCGGCGGATCGCTGCCCACCACGGGCGCCGCCAAGCCCGCAGGAGCCGCGGGATTGCCCTCTGCGACGGCGCCCAAGCCCGCTGCGAGCGGCCTTCCCACGACCGCGCCGCGGCCCACGGCGGGCGCAGCAGCGCCGAGGCAACCGACGGGCGCGACGCTTCCCACCGCGGGCTCAGCTGCGCGCGTGGCCTCCCCTGCCACCGCCTCTCCGAGCCCCGCAGCGGTGACCGCGCTCAAGCCCGCCACCGCTCCTGCACCGAAGCCCGCAGCGCAGCCCTCGGCGCTGCGCTCGAGCATCACGCAGACGACCTCGCACGCCCAAGAGTCCGCTGGACCGAAGAGAACCACGTCGAGCGCGAGCACCAGCGCGCTGCTCAATCCGTCGGAGACGGGGTGGTACGCGGGGATTCGAGAGGTTCCGGTGGGGCCTCTCACCAGGGCCGAGCTCGCCTCGAAGATCGACGCCGGCGACATCAACTCGGACACGCTCGTGTGGAGAGAAGGGCTCGATGACTGGCGGCCCCTGTCCGCGGTCAACGAGCTCAGCGACCTTCTGCGCGAGGCCTCCAAGCGCGTGAGCGACACCATGCTCGGCGCGCAAGCGAAGAAGGCTCCGAGCAACGTCGTCCCGCTCTCGCGCGCGAACACCGCGAAGGACCAAGAAGAGCCCGAAGAGTCCACGCGGCTCACCTCGCTCTCGGACCTCATCGCGACCGCTGAGGGCGGTTCGGCGCACAAAAAGCCCGCTGCCAAGAGCGAGCCCCCCGCGGCCGAGCACAAGCCCGAGCCCAAGGCTCCGGCCCACGAATTCAAGAGCGAGCCCAAGGCAGAGCTCAAACCCGAGCCCAAGAGCGAGCCGAAGACCGAGCCCGTCGCGCACGACCATCACCTCGACGACGCGTTCTTTATGGGCCCGTCGAAGAAGCCCGCCGCCGCGGCCGCAGTCGCCGCTGCGCCCGTCGCCGCCGCTGCCATCGCTGCGCCTGCGCCAACGGCAGCGGCAGCCGTCGAGACCTTTGGCCTGCCCACGAAGCCCGCGACCATCGAGAGCGTCGCTCCGCCCAAGCAAGAAGAGAAGAAGGGCGGCGTGCCCATGGGCGTCGTCGTGATGATGGGCGGTCTGCTCGTCCTCGTCGGCGGCGGCGGTCTGTACGCCGGAACGCGCATCAATCAACAACAGCAGCCCGCCGTGCAGCAGCCCGCCGTGCAGCAGCCGGCGCAACAACCCGCGCAGCCCACGCGGCTCGATCCGCACGTCGGAGCGCAGGTCAACCTCAACGACCAGGCCGCGCAGCAGCCCGCGCAGCCCGAGCAAGGCGCGCAGAACGCAGCGAACACACCTCCTGCGAACGGCTCGCCCACGGTGCGCACGGGATCGGGCACGTCGCACTCGGGCAGCTCGGGCAGCGCCGCGCGCACGTCGACGGCGACGAGCACGGGGACGACGACGGGGCTCACCGCCGAGCAGCTGCGACAGATGCAGGCGCAGCTCGGCGGAGCGGCGACTGGCGGCATCGCGAGCACCGGCGGCGGAGGCCCGGTCGGTACCGCAGCGCGCAGCGTTCAGAGCCCTTCGACCAGCGAGACTGTCGCGGGGCCCACAGGATCGATCCGCGCGGGACAAGTGCTCGAGACCTTTCGACGCACCAACGTCGTCGGCTCGTGCTGGCAGCAGCAGATCACGCGCAATCCCGCGCACCCACCCGAGCGACTCAACGTCACGCTCACCGTCAACTCGACGGGGCGCGCGACCTCGGTCAACGTGCAGGGAGCCAACGATCCCGCGCTCGCCTCGTGCATCCAGAGCCGCGCCCGCGCGCAAAACTTCGGCCCCGGCGGGCAGATCGACGCGCAGGCGAGCTTCAACCTCGCAATCGGAAACTGAATCACCGCTCAACGGGGGAAGGGCACCTGGGTGAGCGCCGCGACGTAGCTCGACGAGCCGTCGCCCAGCGCGCCGTCAAGCGTCGAGCCCCAACACCACACCGCGCCGTCGCGCGTGCGCGCGCAGGAGTGCCACCGCCCCGCGGCCACTTCGACCGCGTCGCGAACGCCTGTGATTTCTCTGGGTGATCCCGAAGGCCCCGCGCCGCACTGCCCTCGGTCGTTGGCGCCCCAGCACCACACCGCGCCCGCGTTGGTCGCGGCGCACGCGTGGCTCGCGCCCGTCGCGATGTGCACCGCAGGAGCGATTTCGACGCGGTTTTCTTCAGTCCGTTCGCGAGGCCCCGACGCGCCTGTCTGCCACTGATCGTTGGCGCCCCAACACCCGACGACGCCCCCGCGACGACGAACGCACGCGAGCACGCGCGAGTGCACTCCCCCGAGCGCCACTTGCTCGACCTCGCGCGGAAGTGCGCTCTCGTCGCGACGAACCGCGCTCGCGACAGCGCCGCCTGCGCTCTGCGACGAGAGCAGCAGCGACGCGTTTTGCCCCCAGCACCGCAGGCTCGCGTCGCGCCCCACCGCGCAGAGCGTGTGCCAGCCGCTCGCGAGCGCGCTCGCGCTGCCCAGCGCGTTGACCGCAGAAAACTCGCGGCGAAACCATGAATCACCGTTCATCGACGGCAGCGCCGTCCCAGCGCCCCACTGCCCGTATTGCCCCGAGCCCGCGCACTCGATCGCTCCGTCGCGCCTGACCGCGCACAGGTGCTGGATGCCGAGCGCGTACTGAACCCGCTGCGGAGCCGCCGCGATGCGCACGAGACGATCTCGTCCGTCGCCCTCGACTCGACCCATCGGCTCGAACGGGCCCGCGCCCCACATCGCCAGCGAGCCGTCGCTCAGCCGTACGACCGTCGTCGCGCCGTTGGTGAGCACCTCCGTGGCCCCAGTGATGGACGCGAGCAGCGTGGCGGTGGGCCTGCGACCGATCACGCCCGAGCGCTCTCCGCTCGTGGCGAAGAGGTCCTGTGGATCGTCGAATCCCCAGCATTTCACCTGACCATTCGCGACGATCGCGCACGAGTGGTTGCCCGCTGCGACGAGGCGCGTCGCGCCATCGACGCCCGCGACGCGCACGGGGCCGCGCACCGCGGGGCCGCTCGCTCCGCCGAGCGCCAGTCGCGCGTCGTCGCCGATGCACTTCACCACGCCGCTCGCGCCCCGCACGCACAGTGAGCGCGAACCGATCGCGACTTCTTCGGCGTCGCTCGATGAGGCGAGCGTTCCGCTGGCGAAGCTCAGCGCGTAGTCACCAGGCCCCATCGCGATCACGTCGTCGAAGCCCGCGCACTGAACGCCGCCTCCTCGCTGCAGCCCACACACCATCGCAGCGCCAGCGAACAAGCGCTCGGCGCGCGGAAGAACGCCCGGCGTCCACGCCGTTCGCAGCCGCGGTGAACCCGTCGCGTCGAAGCGATAGCCCGCGCACAGCACGCGACCGTCGCTCGCGCGCGCGCAGGTGAAGTCGTCGCCCGCGGCGAGGTCCGTCGCTCTGCCGAGCAACCTCGCGACGACGGGACTCGCGCGACGCTGGTACTGCCCCTCGCCCAGTTGATTTTGTGTGCCGTCTCCCCAGCAGCGCACCGCCCCGTCGCGCAGGCGAGCGCACGCGTGGCTCTGACCTGCGACGATCTGTTGAGCGCCGGTGATTCCTGGGACGAGCGTGAAGTTGAGCGCGGGCTGCGTCGCGTCCGCGCAGCGAACGGCGCCGTCGCTCGTGCGCGCGCACAGCGGGCCCGCGCCCCCTGCGAGCTCTTGCACCGAAGCGAGCCCGGCGACGCGTTGCGCGGGCGACGAGCCGCTCCAGCAAGAGACCGTCGCGTCCGAGTGCAACGCGCAGGCGCGCGAGAGGCCGACGATCACCGCGGTGGCGTCGCGAGCGCGCTCGGTGGGCGCGCTCGGCGGCGTGCGCGAGTCACTGGAAAACGATCCCCAACAGAGCACCGCGCGAGACTCGTTGATCGCGCAGGTCATCGAGCCGCGCGAGGCGATGCGCGAGGCCGAGGCCTGCGCGGCAACGGTGAACGAAGCGAGCGATGCGAGCACCGCGAACGAGGACGAGAGCGTGCGCATGAGTTGATCGATCGTAGGCGCCGCGCTCGAATCGGTATGACTTTCAGTCTCTGAAAGAAACGAAAACTCAATCGGTCGTGAGCAGCATCACAGGATACACGACGGTCACTTCGCCGCGCTCAGGCCGCGGAAACTGCAGTCGCTCGAAGACCCGCTGAACGCACGCGCGCACCTCGGGAACCGGATACGCGTCGTTGGTCGACGCCCCTCGCACCGAGCCCTCTGCGTTGATCGTAAACGAGACCTCGACGCGCCCCGACGCCGACGGGTTCGTGGCGAGTCCGCGCTCGTGGCAGTGCGTGACCGCGCCGAGGTTGCGCAGGACGATTCGGCGAATCGCTTCGGGAGCGAGCGCTCCCTGCACGGTGGGAGCGGACGCGCGAACGATGGGGCCGGGCAGGCTTCGACCTTGGAGTCCTGGGCCGTACGCAGGGATCATCGAGTCGCGCGCGCCCGCAGAGAACGGCGCCCCCGAGGCGTCGTGCGGCTCGACGTCGGGCGCTGGGTCGACGACGTGGCCGAGAAAGAGAATCGTGCCCGTGGGCTTGTGGCGAATCGCGAAGACAAACGGTTGATTGACGGAGAAGACCGGCGTCCCTCCGCCGCTGCCGTAGCCGGCGACAGCGGTGGCCGCGGCCGCCTCGGTTCCGGTCTCGTTGACGGCGACGAAGACCTCGTGGATCACCGAGCCGATCATCGGCCGCTCGCTCGTCGTCAATCGCTGCAAATTCGCTGACGAACTGAACACCGAACGAACACCCACGGCCTCGAGCGACGAGCGCAGCAGCACTTGCTTGCGCAGCGTGAACCGCGGGAGCTCGACGATCACCGACTGCTCGCGCGCGGCGCTCACCCAGCGAGCGAAGTTCGCCGCGTTCAACTGCGCGCTCACCGCGCTGAGCGCTCTTCCCGGCGCCGGAATCATCACGTTCATCGAGAGCTCTTCACCCTCGTAGTCGAGCTCGATCATCCGCACGTCGCCGTCCTGCACGTACCGCGCTGAGAGCGGCCCGCTCATCATCGGAACGGACTTCGCCCTTCCTGCGCTCACGAAGAAGTCACCGTCTCGCGTCAGGGTCGAGTCGAACGTCGCCCGCCAACGACCGAGAAAATACAGCGCCGTCGTGAGCACGAAGCGCGTTGCCTGGTCCACCGATCCGCCGCCCAGCAGCTCGGGGATGCGCCCCTGCGTCTGCCGCGAGACCCACCCGTTGATCGTCCGTCGCTGCGCTTCGGGGTCGCTCACGTAGTCGAGCGGGACGAGCGGCGCGCCGAGGTTTTGCGCGACCGAATCGCGGTACGAATCGAGGACCGTCATCGTGTTCGAGGGCCACACTCGCGCGGCGCTCGAGAGCGCGAACCCCGGCCTTCGCGCAGAGCGCTCGAGGGTCTGCGCGAGCGCAGGCAGCGCGGCGATGACCCGCGGAGCGTCGGCGAAGCGGAGGGCGCGATCGATTTCTGCCTGTGTTTCACCAGCAGAAGCGAGCTCGAGCAGCGAGAGCGCGCGGCTGACGTCGTACGGAGAGAACAGCGCGTTCTGGCTCGGGTCCATCGTCGCGAAGAGCGCGAAGCCGAAGTCGTTGATCGAGCTCGCGACCGGGGCCAACTGCTCGGCGCTCATGGGCGCGACGCCCCGGGTCGAAGTCGCTTCAAGCAGAGAATTCACTGACGAATCGCGCTCTACCGGGGCGGGCGTCTCGGCCCGAGGGCTCGACTCGATCCGAGGGGCGGCCGTGGGCTTGCAGCCCCCAGCGGTCACAGCAGCGAGCGAGCACAGAGCGAACAGCGAGCGAGCGTTCATGGGTGGTGCCGAGTGACAAGGGGCGAACGAGTTTGTTCCCGACAGGCTCTCACGCGAGGCAACTCCCCGATGGTGGGAATTGCCGTCCCCCTCCCGCTCGTCGTACACGCAACGGTCACCCATGGACTCGCTCATCATCGAAGGCGGCGTGCCGCTCAACGGAACGATCCGCGTTTCGGGCGCGAAGAACGCCGCGCTCCCCATCCTCGCGTCGGCGCTGCTCACCGAAGGGGCGTGCACGTTTCGCAACGTTCCTGCGCTGAGGGACATCGAGACCACCGCGGCGCTGTTGCGGTTCATGGGCGCGACGGTCGACGTCGCCCCGCCCGTCGTCACCGTCAACGCCGGCTCGATTCGCACGCCCGAAGCCCCATACGACCTGGTCAAGCAGATGCGCGCCTCGGTGCTCGTCCTCGGCCCGCTCGTCGCTCGCTTCGGCCACGCGCGCGTCTCGCTCCCCGGCGGATGCGCCATCGGCGCGAGGCCCATCGACCAGCACTTGAAGGGCCTCGAAGCGATGGGCGCCACCATCACCCTCGAGCACGGCTACGTCGACGCGCGCTGCGATCGGCTCAAGGGCGCCACGATCTACCTCGACATGGCCACCGTGACGGGAACCGAGAACCTCATGATGGCCGCCGCCCTCGCCAAGGGACGCACGCAGCTCATCGGCGCCGCCAAAGAGCCCGAAGTCGAAGAGCTCGCGCGCGTGCTCAACAAAATGGGCGCCCACATCGACGGCGCCGGAACCGACGTCATCCACATCGAGGGCGTCGACCGCTTGCACCCCGTCGAGCACGCGATCATCCCCGATCGCATCGAAGCCGGGACCTTTCTCGTCGCAGCCGCCGCCACCGGAGGCAACGTCCTCGTCGAAGGCGTCGTGCCCGAGCACGTCGAGCCCGTGTGCCAGAAGCTCCGCGCCGCAGGCGTCAGCGTCACCCGCGAAGACACCGGCATGCGCGTGATCGCCGACGGAAGGCCCCGCGCCGTCGACGTCACCACCGCCCCGCACCCCGGCTACCCCACGGACATGCAAGCGCAGCACATGGCCCTCATGTGCCTCGCGAAGGGAACCTCGGTGATCACCGAGACCATCTTCGAGAACCGCTTCATGCACGTCAGCGAGCTGCACCGCATGGGCGCGCACATCGAAGTGCGCGGACGCGCCGCGATCGTCAACGGCGTCGCCAAGCTCTCGGGCGCGCGCGTCATGGCCACAGACCTCCGCGCCAGCGCGTGCCTCGTGATCGCGGGCCTCGTCGCCGAAGGCGAGACCGAGATCTCGCGCGTCTACCACCTCGACCGCGGCTACGAGCGCATCGAGCAGAGGCTCTCGGCGCTCGGAGCGCGCATTCGCCGCGTGAAGGGCGCCCCCGTCGAGTGATCACCCTCGCGATCCCCAAGGGCCGACTGCTGCAGCAGCTCGCGCCCCGATTGCTCTCGGTCGGCTTCGATCAGGCCGCGATCAACGAGAAGGATCGCAGGCTCATTCGACTCAACCACGACGAGTCCGCGCGGCTGCTCTTGCTCAAGCCCGACGACGTCCCCACGTACGTCGAGCACGGCGCAGCGGACTGCGGCGTCGTGGGCCGAGACGTCTTGCTCGAACGCAGCGCCAACGTCTTGGTCCCCCACGACCTCGGCATCGGCCGCTGTCGATTGGCCGTCGCAGCGCCCGTCGGATTTTCACGCACACATTTTCAAACGCTCGACCGCCCGCTGCGCGTCGCCACCAAGTATCCCAACGTCGCCACCGCGCACTTCGCCGCGCGCGGAGAAGACGTCGAAGTGATCTACCTCGGCGGAAGCGTCGAGCTCGCGCCGCTCGTGGGCCTGTCCGACTGCATCGTCGACGTCGTCGAGACCGGCGAAACGCTGCGCCAAAACGGCCTCGACGTGATCGAGACCGTGTGCGACGTGAGCGCCGTCACCGTCGCCAATCGCGTCTCGATGAAGCTCGAGCGCGCCCGCGTTCAAGCGCTGCTCGACGCGCTCGCCACTGAACGCTGAGCGCCCAGCGCTCGGCTCGAGAGCGAACCGATAGCCCCCCCTGCACCGTCACTCGATCACGGAGCGCACGCGCCCGTCATCAAGTTGCAACGCCATCCAGCAGAGAGCGAGTTGCAGAACATGTCGCCGCCCAACATGCGGCAGTCCACGCCGCACACCGGCGGCGCAGGCAGCGGCAGGGTCAGGTAGCACGCGGGGCTCTGCAGCATTCCGCCCGCGCCCACGCCCACGCAGTCGGCGTTGCTCGCGCACACGCACGCGAACTCGTCGACCACGCCGTTGGCGTCGTCGTCGCGGCCGTTGCAGCACTCGGTGCTGCCCACCGCGGCGAGCGGACGGCACTCGGTGTCCGTGCAGTCGAGCTGCCCGTCGCAGTCGTTGTCGACGCCGTCCGTGCACGCCGCGCGTCCCGCCTCGCGTCCCGTCGGACGGCAGCACGCAGGCTGCGCGCTGCAGTTGGGATCCGCGCAGTCCACCAGGCGATCGCAGTCGTTGTCGCGACCGTCGCTGCACGCCGCGGCGGTGTTCTCGGGGCCCGTCGCGACGCAGCACGTCGGCTCCGCGGCGCAGTCGGGATCCATGCAATCGAGCAAGCGATCGCAGTCGTTGTCGCGACCGTCACCGCACGCCATCGCGCCGCTCTCGGGGCCCGTGGGACGGCAGCACGCGGGCTGCGAAGCGCAGTCGTTGTCCGCGCAGTCCGTGAGGCGATCGCAGTCGTTGTCGCGGCCGTCCGCGCACGCAGCGGCGGTGTTCTCGGGGCCCGTCGGCATGCACATCACGCAACGCGGGTCCGCGCTGCAGTCCGTGTCCGCGCAGTCCACGAGCATGTCCGCGTCGTCGTCGCGGCCGTTGCCGCAGTTCTCCGCAGGCAATCCCACGCTGATCGTGAGGCGGAAGGTGCCCTGCGAGTTCATGTTGAACCCGTCCACGAACACGAAGTACGTGCCGGGATCAGCGACCATGGCGACGCGAGAGTCAGTTCCGACTGCGTCGTCGTTGCACGCGGCCTGCGCTCCGGTCGCGCACGGCGCGCGACGCACGAAGAGCACAGGATCGTAGCCGCCGCTCGTCGAGTTGACGTCGATCGTGAGCGGCGTGCGCGCGGTGACCGTGAACGTGTACACAACGTCGGGTCCCGCTCCGCCAGCGCATCCGGGGAAGCCCGAAATCACCGGCTGAAAGTCGTTCGTCGCGCCGACGGTCGTGCCCGTCGTCACCGACGGAACCGCCACCATCTGCGCGCCCGAGCACGTGTCGTTCGGCGGAACCATGCGGCACGGACGCGTCATCGCGCAGCCCGGGTCGAGGCAGTCGACCGCGCGATCGCAGTCGTTGTCCATTCCGTCCGCGCACGCAGCGTCGGTGTTCTCAGCGCCCGTCGCGCGGCAGCACACGAACGCGCTCGCGCACTCGCTGTCCGCGCAGTCCGTGAGGCGATCGCAGTCGTTGTCCATTCCGTCGCTGCACGCGACGTCGTCCGCTTCGCGCCCAGTCGGAACGCACATCACGCACGCCGGGTTCATCGCGCAGTCCGGATCCGCGCAGTCGATCAAGCGATCGCAGTCCTGATCCGCTCCGTCGTTGCACACTTCGGGAGAGACCACGCACGCGCACATCCCGACGCCCGAGCACTCGCTGTCCGCGCAGTCCACGCGGCCATCGCAGTCGTTGTCGCGTCCGTCGCCGCACGCAGCCGCGGTGTTCTCGGCGCCCGTCGCACGGCAGCACACGAGCTGCGAGGCGCACTCGGTGTCCGCGCAATCGACGGTGCGATCGCAGTCGTTGTCGCGACCGTCGCTGCACGCGGCGGCGGTGTTCTCGCGCCCGGTCGGGACGCACATCATGCACATCGGCGCCATCGCGCACTCGGGGTCGCCGCAGTCCGTGGCTCCGTCGCAGTCGTTGTCGCGACCGTCACCGCACGCCATCACGTTGTTCTCGGGGCCCGTCGGAACGCACGCGCACCCAGGAACTCCACGGCAATCCGTGTCCGCGCAATCGAGCTGACGATCGCAGTCGTTGTCGCGTCCGTCCGTGCACGCCGCAGGGTTGTTCTCGGGCCCCGTCGGAACGCACCCTCCGCACGCAGGATCGAGCCGACAATCCGGGTCGAGGCAGTCGATCTGCCCGTCGCAGTCCTCGTCGACGCCGCCCGTGCACAGGCCCGTCTCGATCATCGCCGTCGGCATGCACGCGCCGCAGCCCGGAAACATCGCGCAGTCCGAGTCCGCGCAGTCCGCGAGCCCGTCTCCATCATCGTCCGCGCCGTTGTCGCAGACTTCGGTCGCGCCCACGCGCAGGTTCAACCGATACGAGCCCGTGCTCGCGCCGAAGCCGTCGACCACGACGTAGTACGTGCCCGGATCAGCGTTGGTGAGGACGATGCGCGAGGTCGTCCCCGTCCCGCTGTCGTCGTCGCACGCGAGGTCGGGCCCCATGCACACGTCGCGACGAACGAGCAGCATCGTGTCGTACGCGCTGCCCTCGGTGTCGATCGTGATCGTCTGACGAATCGGGTTGCGAAACACCCACACGACGTCGCCCGCCGCGCTCATCGCGCAGGTCGGATTGAAGTCGTTGCGCGCGCCCATCGTCGAGCCGCTCACCGAGCTCGGAAGAGCCATTCCGCGCGCCGTCGCGCAGTCTTCGTTCGTCGGGAGGCACGACGGGTTCATCACGCACGCGGGATCCGCGCAGTCCGACGCGCCGTTGCAGTCGTTGTCGCGACCGTCACCGCAGGTCATCGCCCCGCCTTCGGGCCCCGTCGGAATGCACATCACGCACGACGGAGCCATCGCGCACTGCGGATCCGCGCAGTCGACGGTCCCGTTGCAGTCGTTGTCCCGTCCGTCGCTGCACGCGACCGGCCCGATTTCGGGCCCCGTCGGCATGCACATCCCGCACTCGGGCGAGCCCATGCACGCAGGGTCCGCGCAGTCGAGCAAGCGGTTGCAGTCGTTGTCGCGGCCGTCGCGGCACGTTCCCGGAGGACCTTCGGGGCCCGTGGGCATGCACGCCACGCAGACAGGCAACATCGCGCACGCAGGGTCGCGGCAGTCAGGAAGCCCGTTGCAGTTGTTGTCGAGCCCGTCCAAGCACAGCGCGGGGTTGTTCTCCGCGCGGCCTGGATTGACGTTGCCGTTGTTGTCGTCGCAGTCGTTTCCGCCGCAGCGAACAGGGAGAAATCCGTCGTTGTCCGCGTCGGTGCGGCCCACCACGGTGCACGAGCGAGTGCGCTCGTCGCAGCGCTCGGTCGTGCAGGGGTTGCCGTCTTCGCACGCGATGGGCATTCCGCCGATGCAACCGCGCGCGGCGGTCGAGCAGACCTCCGAGCCGTTGCAGAACACGCCGTCGTCGCACCGAGCGTTGTCGGGTACCGCCGTGCATCCCACGCGCGGATCGCAGCTGTCCTGCGTGCACGCGATGCCGTCGTCGCAGCGAGGCGGAGCGCTCGTCACGCACGAGCCCGCGCTGCACGTCTCGACGCCGTTGCACATGTTGCCGTCGTCGCACTGCGCGTTGCTCGTGCAGGGCATCGACGTGCATCCACGACGGATGTCGCACGTCGCAGGAGCGACGCAGCGCGTGTTGTCCGGCGTCGAGATGCAGGTGCCCGTCCCCTCGTCGCACGCGTCGCGCGTGCAGGCCACGCCGTCGTCGCACGCGACGGGAATTCCCGGTCGACACGCGCCCGCGACGCACTGCTCGGTGCCGTTGCAGAACACGCGATCATCGCAGTCGCGGTTCGTTCGACAGACCACATCCGGAACATCCGGTCGATCCGTCACCACGTCCGAAGCGTCGGTCGTTGGAATGTCTTCTGGCACTTCGAGCTCGGTCCGCCCGCAGGCGGTGAGCCCGAGCGCGACGACCGCCGCGCTCCACCAGGTTGTTCGAGGGTTACGCATCACACGACTCCGTGAGGTTCAACGGGACGACAGTTAAGTGAAGTGCTGTTGCAGCATGCGGTTCACGAGCGCGCGAACCACCAAACGAGGGACTCCATGCTCCGCTCGTGCCGAACGTACCGCGCGCGACAAGAGCGCCAAAACTCCCGGCGACGCTTCCGTTGCAATTCAACGCAGAGACGTTCGTGTGCCGTCGTGCGCCAACGACAGACCACCGCTGTCAGCGTCGTTGGCGATCGCTACGAACTCCCGTGTTCGTAGCGGGAATCGTGGTTTTCACGGGGCTTCGTGGTGCTCGCCGTCGTGCTCGTGCGAGTGACCATGTTCGTCTTGGTGGTCGTGCATATGCACTTCAGGCGTGGCCGCTCGACGCTCGGCCATCGCCTCGAGCACCGCGCGCGGCCCGAGACGCAAGAGGATCCCCAAGAGAACGGCCGCTGAAATTCCAACACAAACCCACTCGAACGGAACGTGCGAGTGCGCGAGCCGCGGGTGCAGCTCGGGAAACACCACGACGCCCGAGCGCTTGATCCCGAGCGCGAGCAGCACCGCGATCGTCGTCGCCGCAACGAAGCGAACGAGCACGCTCACCGCTTCGCTCTTCACCCACAGCGCCCAAAACGAGCTCGAGAGCGCCCCACGCAGCGAGGTCACCCACAGCCACGCGAGCGCCGCATCGACGCCCGCGCCCTTGTGCACCGCGACCGCAGCCAACGCGATCGCCGCCGTCATCGGAACGGGCGCAGCCATCGCGAGCACCACCACCGCGAGCGTGGCCTGCACCCCCGTCAGCGCCGCGAGCGAGCGCGTGGTGAGCGCCGCTTCGAGCACCGCGCCGCCGAGCAGCCCCACCGCGTACCAGCCCGCGTTGGACGCGAGGGCTCGCACGGGATCGCTGGTGTCCGTGCGCAAATGCCGCTCGATTTCGGGCGGATTCGAGCCCATCCACACGAGCGGGAGCGCCGCCGCGACGAGCCACCGCACCGACGAGCCCGCGAGCCCGAACCACCCGAGCGAGAGCACCAGCGCGTCGAAGCCCAACGCAGCGGCGGCGAACGCTCCCCACAGGGCCATTCGCTGCCCGGTCCCTTCGCGTTGCGCGCGCGCGAGCCACGCGCCGCCTTCGCGTTGACCCGAGGAAAACAGCGCTGAAGTGAGCCAGCTCTTGCTCACGCCCCACACGCGCGCGACGAGCATCGCGAGCATCGCGAGCGCCATCGCCGGCGCCGTCTCGATGAACAACGGGAGCAACGAGCGCGCGACGGACAGCTCCATCGGCTGCGCGCGAGCGAGCACGCTGTCGGGGTCGGGGATCATCAACACCGAGCCGATCGCCGCGAGAAACGCTAGCCCCGCGAGCACGCGCTCTCTCGGGCTCGGCTCGCTGCGGTCGTGCGTGTGCACCGCGAGGCGCAACATCGCGCCGATCCCGAAGGCCACCACCGCGTCGAGCCACTTGTCCGGAACGACCGCCAACAACGACCGCCCCGCGACCGCCCCCACGAGCGTCGCCAGCGCGATCCCCGAGAGCCTCGGGATGGTCTTCTTCCAACCGAGCGAAGGGACGAGCGCCGCGCACACGAGCAGCCCCTCGGGCAATCGATGGGCGATGATCGCGAGCACGAGCACCCAGCGACCTTGCGCCACGTCGTGCGCGTGCGCGTGCCCGTGATCGTGTGCATCTGCATGCACGGGTTCGACGCCGTGGCTGTGCCCGTGATCGTGCCCGTGATCGCTCAGCGAATCACCGTGCTCTCCGCCTCCCGCCGCGGCGAGCGCGAGCGCCGCTCCATCGGCCAACGCGTGCACGAACAACGTCGGAACGAGCACCGCCCGACTGAACTTCTCTCCCCCTTCGTGCCCGTGCCGATCACCAAACGCGAGCGCGAAGAAGCCCAACGCCACGAACCCCAGCGCCGCGCGCCCGAGCTCTTCGTACACGTGCGGGATCACTCGCACCGCGATGAGCAGCGGAATCGCTCCGAGCACGATCCCATCGACCACGGCGCGCCCCCGCCCGCGACCGAGCCCGTGGATCAACGCGCCCAACGCGAGCCCGGCGATCGATCCAAACACGGCGAGGGCGAGCACGCGGTTCCTCTCCCCTACCGACGCACAAGGAGCAAGCCCGTCGTGCGCGCGACCTTGCAATCACCATCGCGCTTGCTGTAACACTTGCACAGTCGTTCAACTGTTCGACCGAGCAAGGAAGCGCCCGCCCTGTCCGTCGCCCGCAACAAAGCCCGCGCAACGTCGCGCGCCCCGTCCGCCGCTCGAGAGACCGAGCCAGCGCACGCGCACGGTCACACGCACGCTCACTCGCACGAACACCAGACGCCCCCCGCTCGCTCGTCGGTCGGCCCCGCCGCGCTCGAACGCGCCGCCGGGCTCTTTCGCGCCGCCGGTGAGCCGTCGCGACTGCGACTGCTCGAGCTGCTCTCGCAAGGAGAGCTCTGCGTCACCGAAGTCGCCGCCATCACCGGCGAAGAGCTCTCGACGATCTCGCAGCGCCTCCGCGTCCTTCGCGCCGAGCACCTCGTCACCCGTCGTCGCGACGGAAAGCACATCTTCTACGCCCTCGCCGACGAGCACGTCGCCGCGCTGCTCTCCGCCGTGCTCGCGCACGCCAGCGAGTCGCCCGCGCAGCTCCACGCTCCCTCGGACGAGCGCGAGCCCGAAGACCCACCGCACGACCACCCGCAGCACGGGCGCTCGTAGCGCGTGCTCATTTCACCAGAGAAAACGCTCACACAACGGAGCCACACGACCATGACCGACCACGATCACACGACGCACTCGCACCCCGCGCACGCCCACGGCCCCGGCTGCGGCCACAAAGAAGTGACCCACGACGGACACAAGGACTACCTGCACGACGGTCACTTGCACCATCCCCACGGAGATCACGTCGACGAGCACACCATCGAGGTCTCAACGGCGAACCCCGACGCGTGCACGCCCGCGCACGCATGCGGAGCGCACGACGCCGCGCACGCGCACGGCCCCGGCTGTGGTCACGACGCGATTCCGCACGGCGATCACGTGGACTACGTCGTCAACGGCCACCTGCACCACCCGCACTCGGGCCACTGCGACGATCACGGCGCCGTCAAAGTGGGCTGAGCCCTCGGCGCTCGTCCCGGCCGCGCCAGCAGCGTCGTCTCGCCGTTGAGCGTGACGTATGGACGCAGCCTGCGCATGCTCGAGCGACCGATCCCGCGCACGCGCAGAAGGTCATCCGCCGAGCGAAATCGCTGAACCCGCGCGCGAAGCGCCACGATCGCCGCCGCCCGCGACGGCCCCACTCGCGGCAGCCGCTGCAGCTCGTCCTCCGTCGCCGTGTTGATGTTCACCACGCCCTCGACGGTCGCCGCGCTCGCGTTGCTCGTCGCGCTCACAGCGCTCGTGCCGCGCCCCGCGCTCGCGTTGCTCGTCGCGCTCGCAGCGCCCGCACGGCTCTGCGCAGAAGCGCTCGACCCGAGCGAGAGCAGCACCGCGCACAGCGCCGTCGAGGCCCACCGACGCAGCGCGCTCACTGCGCACCTCCGCTGCGCGAACGCCCGTTTGCCTGCGAATCATCGCGGTTTCGCGCGTTGAAATCCTCGTCGCGAATCTGCAGCACCCCGTTGATCGGAACCGCGTCGAGCCGCACCGTGTACGACCCGTCTCGGTTCTGAAACGCCATCCCGATCTTGGTCCAGAAGCTCTTCTCGTTGCGCTCGGTGACCGTGTACACGTGCTTGCGCACCACCGCGTTCGACTGCACCGCTGAACCGTTCGAAACATCGCTGAACATCGTCTCTTCCGTCCTTCGACCGCGTCGTCTTCGTCCTTCGCGCGGTCGTGACAGAGCGTTGCGCGAGCGATGCCAACGCCAGCGAATCACGCACACCGCACTCAAACCGCGGTTTTCTGTGAACAGCCCTGGCGGTCCGAGCGCGCCCGCCACTGGCGCCGCCATGGCGGCCGCCACCTCTCGCGCGCGATTGCGTGACGGCAACGGTTGTTTCGCAGCGCGCACGCGTGGCAACATGCGCGCCGCTCAGCGCTACCAAGCTCGTGAGCGCTAAACGTTCCCTCTCTCCTTCCTCGAGAAAGCGCACGAATGAAGGTTCAACTCGGCCCCGTCGCGGCCACAGGCGCGTTCGACGTCATCGCAATCCTCGTCACCGAGGACTCGTTGGCGAAAGACGAAGTCGTCAACTCCTTCGACAAGGCGCTCGGCGGCGCGTTGCGCACGCTCATCAAGCAAGAAGAGTGGACCGGAAAGAAAGAGTCGCAGCTCTCCCTCGCGACCGCCGGAAAGCTCTCTGCTCGCAAGCTCTATCTCATCGGCGTCGCCAAGGATGACGCCGTCGCGCTGCGCGCTGCCTGCGCTCGCGCCGCGAAGAACGCCCTCTCGGACAAAGCCAAGTCCCTCGGCGTCGTCCTCGCCGGCGCCCCGACCGAAGCGCTCGCTCGCGCCGCGGCCGAAGGCGTCTCGCTCGGCGCGTACCGCTTCACCAAGTACCTCACGGGCGATCGCAAGCCCAAGGCCCAGCTCGCCTCCGTCACCCTCGCCGTCCGCGAAGGAAAGACCAAGCTCGCCAAGGGCGCCCTCACCGCGCTCAACGACGCCGTGAGCAAGGGAACGGGCGTCGCCGCCGCGGTCAACATCACCCGCGACCTCGTCAACGAGCCGCCCAACGAGCTGTACCCCGAGACCCTCGCCAACCGCGCGAAGGAGCTCTGCGCCAAGCACAAGATCAAGTGCGTCGTCTGGGATCACAAGAAGATCCAAGCCGAAGGAATGAAGCTCTTGCACGCGGTCGGTCGCGGCTCGCGCAACGAGCCTCGCTTCGTGCACATGACGTACACGCCCGCGGGCCCCGCGAAGAAGGGCCGCAAGAAGCTCGTCGTCGTCGGAAAGGGCCTCACGTTCGACTCCGGTGGTCTCTGCATCAAGCAGGCTGCCGGAATGGGCGACATGAAGTGCGACATGGCCGGCGCTGCGGTCTCCGTCGGATTGATGGAAGCCGTCGCCGCGCTCAAGCCCGACGTCGAAGTGCACGCCATCTTCGCCGCCGCTGAGAACATGCCCGACGGCAACGCCTACCGCCCCGGCGACATCTGGGGCTCGCTCGACGGAAAGACCGTCGAGATCATCAACACCGACGCCGAAGGCCGCCTCGTCCTCGCCGACGCGCTCGCGTACGCCGCGAAGCTCGAGCCCGACGTCCTCATCGACCACGCCACGCTCACCGGCGCGTGCATGATCGCGCTCGGATCGAGCACCGCGGGCATGTACTCCAACGACGACGCGCTCGCCGCGAAGTACGTGAAGTCCGCGAAAGAAGCGGGCGAGAGCCTCTGGCACATGCCCCTCATCGAAGAGCTGCGCGAGAGCATGAAGAGCGACTGCGCGGACCTCAAGCACACCGGCGACCGTTACGGCGGATCGATCATCGGCGGCTTGTTCCTCCGCGAGTTCATCGGAAAGACCAAGCACTGGATCCACATGGACATCGCTGGTCCCGCGTTCGCCGAGCGCCCCACGGCCCTCTCGCCCAAGGGCGGAACGGGCTACGGATTGCTCACGCTCGTTCACTTCATGGAGTCGATGGCCGCCGGCCACTGACCGCGCTGAGCATCGACCGAGCTCCGTCTCGTTCGACGCTCGCGCGCTCTTCGACCTAACCGCTTCGAGCTCGTCTTCGAGTGACCCTTCGAGCTCGTCTTCGAGCTCCTCTTCGAAGCGCACTTCGTCACTGAAATCTCAGTGAATGCGCACCGTGGGGCGGCGGTAGCCGACGCGCGTAACCTCGGGCTCCTCCGAGGGCTCGCGCGCGCGCTCGTCGTCCCGATCACGCTCGCCATCGTCGTTCGTCTGCGCTTGAACGACCTCTCGCTCGGGCTCGTTGCTCTCGGGCTCTCCCGCCGGCGCCGCGTGCGCAGGAACCGCCACGGTCATCGCCCGCGCGATCGCCGCTTGATCATCGAGCGCGTTGTCCACCTCGATCGTGAGCACGCCGTTCACCGGCCCGCGCCTCGGTCGAAACGCGAGCGGATCCACCTGCGTCGCCGCGAGCTCTTCGTCCGTGAGCAGCCCTCGGTGATGCATGATCCGAGCGTGGCCGCGCACCATCGCGAGCGTTCCGTTGCCTGCAGCGCCGCGAAAGAACGGCGCAGAGCGCTGCACCGGATTGGGCAGCAACGTCGCGATGAAGATCGCTTGCGACGGAGAGAGCTGCGACGGCTCGACGCCGAAGTAGAACCTCGACGCAGGCCCGACCCCGTACACGCCAGGACCAAACTCCACGACGTTGAGATACAGCTCGAGGATCGCGTCCTTGCCGAGCGTTCGCTCCAAGTACCAGGTCAGCACGAACTCTTGCAGCTTGCGGACGAGCGTCTTTTCTCGGGCGAGAAACACGTTCTTCGCGAGCTGCATCGACAGCGTGCTCGCGCCGTACACGAATCGACCCGCGCTCACGTTGCGCACGATCGCGTTGCGGATCTCCTGCGGATCCACGCCCGCGTGACGATAGAACCGCCCGTCCTCGCGCGAGAGCACCGCGTTGATCATGTGCGGCGCGATGTCCCCCAACGGAACCCACGCCGCCGTCCCCGGCCCCGTCACGAACGCGCGCATCCGTCCCGGCTCTTGCACGCGCTGCACAAACGGCCCCGAAAAACGCGCCACGCCGCGCGTGTACGTGTCCCTCGCGACGTAGCAACGGTCGTCCACGCGAACGTCCAACCGCGTGTCATCGATGCGCCGAGTGTCGAGCGCGAGCGCCACGTTCGCCGCGATGTCCCCACCAAACGAGAACTCGCTGACCGGCCCCGTGAGCGACGCAGGCAGCGAGCGACGAATCCCGTCACAGCTCGTGCGCTCCATCGAAGCCGTCACGTCGATCGCCGTGTGATCGCTGCTTCGCTCGGCCCAACCTCGCACGCGCGCACGCACGTCGTTGACGGCGATGTTCATTCCGTCCGTCGAAATGCGCCGTGAGTTGAGGTCGATCTCCGCCGCGCCGTCGAGCGCGACCGTGAGCCCCACCACGGGGTCGTGCGCGAGCTTGCTGTGCGCCAACCCGAAGTCTCGCAGCTCACAGGACCCGCTCGCGCTGAAGCGCCCGCCCTCCATGGGACGAACTCTACCGTCCACGCGCACAGTCCCGCGCTCGACGTCGTGCCACGGAACGCCTCGCACCCACCGCGCCACCTCCGCCAACGGAAGCTCCGCGCCGCGCACCGTGAGCGACCAGCCCTCGTTCGCCGGCCGCTCGACGCGCAGATCCAACGCAGGCCCGCGTTGATCACTGCCGAGGCGCGCGGTCGCGATGCGCAATGAACCGTCGTTCACTTCGATCTCTGCGCTCGCGTTCGAAAACGTGGCGATCGCATTCTCTCCACGGCGAATCTCGACAACACCCTCCCGCGCTCGAAGCCGCCAGCTCCTCGGAACGCGCAGCCTCCCTCCCCCCGCGATCCGCTCGCGCAACGCTCCCACTTGAGTGCTCGCGCTCAACGCGAGCGGTCCGCTCGTGTCCGTTCGCACGGTCGTCGTCGTTGGACTCGCGTTGTTCGCCGACGGACGCAGCGCGATCGACTGCAGCAACTGCAAGATCCCCTGCACGCTGCGCGCGCGCTCGACGGCGTCCCCTGCGTCGATTCGCGTGCGAAAACGCTCGCACTGAACGACGCCTTCGCTCCCGTCCTCGGGCACCTCGAGCTCGCACCGCCCCGATTGAAACGCGGTGATCGGCCCGAGCGTCACGCTCGCGTCCGCCCACGAGACGCGCGCCGGGCCAGTCTCGGTCCAATGCGCCGCGCCGCCCGAGAGCATCGCCCTCGAAAACGGAGCGATTTGCGCGGTCATCTGCAAGTGATCCAGGTCCAAGCGAACGAGCTTGAACCGCGACTCCCTCGCCTCCGCCGCGCCCTCCCGCGACGCGCGCGCATCGCGCCACGCGCGCACCTCGCGAACGAAGTCCGCCAACGGAGCGTCCTCGCCCATCTCGACGCCGTCGATCGCGACCGAGAGCGGCGTCCCGCGCCTTCCAGTGAGCGCGTCCCACCACGAGAACCGCGCGTCCACGCGCTGCACCGTCGCGCGCACCGTGTTGCCCACGGCCATCGCGCGGATGTCCCGCACCGTCACGCCGTCGCCCGTGAGCTCCATCGCGCCGAGGGTGCACTGCCCGCCGAGGGCGGCCCGACATCGCTCTTCGACGGAGGCGCGAGTCTTCGCGCGGACGAGCGGCCACGCGGCCCCCGCAGCGACGAGCGCGACCGCGACAATCACCAGGGGAATGAGCCAGCGACGAGAAGCGCGCGCCACGTTTCGTTCCTACCGCTGGCCCAGCCTTTGGGCCAGTTCGCGTCGGAAACGAGCCCCGCCCACTGCCGCATTCCCCTCTCGACGCACACCGATCCCTGACGCTCGACGCTGCTCGTGCGCCCAATCCCCAAAGGCGGCGACTCGGCACACCACTGCCCGCGGCGCGCCTCTCGTGATACCCGAAACGTCCATGCGCCCGACGAAGGTCCTCGGCCCGCTGCACCGCGTGCGCGCCATGATCGTCTCCAACGTCTGGATCGTCGACGGCGGTCCCGGAGACCGTTTCGTCATCGACACAGGACACCGCCTCGAACGCGCAGCGCTGCTCGCGGGGCTGCGATCGACGGGGTTCTCTCCGCGCGATCTCACGGGCGTCCTGCTCACGCACTACCACTCGGACCACGCAGGAAACGCCGCGTTTCTCCGCTCCGAATTCGGCATCGAGATCATGGCGCACGAGACCGACGCGGCTGTTCTCGAAGGCCGTTCGCCCCCGACGGTCCTG
>JAXLYJ010000010.1:250000-257500 GCA_046351515.1 Polyangiales bacterium | reverse complement strand
GAGCCGCTGCCGAGCGCCGCCCCTTTGAGCGTTCGACTCCAGAGCAACGAGGCGTTTTTGTTCTACGCCATCGCAGCCGTGTTCGTCACGGCGGCGTTCGCGCCCGCGATGACCCACCCAGCGGGCCGGCGCGCGTTCGGGCTGCTCGGGCTCTCTTCGATGGGCGCCGTCCTCGCTGTCGCGCTCGTGTTCGAACGGCTCCGACTGCACGCCGCAACGCTTGTTGCGACGACAGCAGTGCGCGTCCCCATCGCAAGGTGGACGGCGCTGCTCGCGACGCACGCGCCCGACGCCCGCAGCCGCTTGTTCGCGATGGCTCGCCTCGCGTGCCGCCACTTGCTCGCGGGCGACAACGCTTCTGCGCTCGCGCTCGCGCGGCGCATCGCCGCCGAGAGCCACGGCAACGACAGCGAAGTCGAGCTCTACCAGTGCACCTCGCTCTGGGTCGCTGGACTCACCCGAGACGAGCGATCGACCGAGGCCCTGCTCGCGGCGATCGAACAGCACGCCCCCGCGGCAGCTTCGCGCGTCGCTCGCCGCTTCGACGCACGGCTCGCGCTGGCCGTCGCCCACAACGACCAGGCTCGAGTCGAGCGGATGGTGGTCGACGCGTGGGAGGCGGCCCCGCCGTGCAGCGTCGCCGCGTGGGTCGCCCAACGGGTCGCGCCCACGCAGGACGGGGATCTGTACGGAGAAGCGATCGAACAGTGGATCGCGAACATGGGCTTGTTGACCGTGGTGATCGACCGCGCTCCATGGCTCGCGCGCGCCAGCCTCGGGCCGCAGGACGCTGAGACGGCTCGATGCATCCGCTGCAACAATGGAGTGAGAGACTTGCACGATCCAGAATCATAAACAGCGACAGCGCCCGGCTGCCGTTGTTCATCGCGAGCGCTCGTCTCGAGTTCATCATCAAACAGCGGACTGCCGCGCGCTCGGGATCGACGCTCTCCGCATCGATCCACGGGGCGCTCCCGGTTCGCGGATGGGATGTTGGAGGTCGCCGTGAACTGGTTGCTCCCCGAAGCTGCGCGACACGTGAGTCGCGCCAACGACGCGCTCGCCGATGGTCGACCAACCGACGCAGAGCGTGAAGCCCGCGCCGCGCTCGCGCTCGCGCTCGACCACCCCCCAGCGCTGCTCGCGCTCGCGCGGGCTCGACTCGCGCAGCACCACCCGCAAGACGCGCTGCGCATCACAGACGAGCTGCGGTCCAAGCGCGTCGACGATCCTGACGTCTTGGTGCTGCGCGCGACGATCGCGTTGCGCTCGTTCGATACTCCGACGCTGACCGAGTGTTTGCGGCGTTGCCTCGAGCTCGCTCCGCAGTGCGAAGCCGCGTGGTGCCTGATCAGCGAGTGGCACTTGCTCGGAGGGCGCGTGAGCGACGGGCTCACCGCTGCGCGTATGGCAGTGACCAGCGCGCCGACGTCGACGAGCGCGTTGGTCGCTGCCACGCGAGCGGCGTGTAGCGCCGCGCTGCTCGACGAAGCGCAGAGGTACGCTGCGCAGCTCGACGCGATGGGCGAGCTCTCGATCGCAGCGATCCGCGCGGCGGTCACGCTCGCGATCGCGCGAGGCGAGGCGAACACCGTCGTGCTTCGATGCAAAAAGGCCCTCGCCCACAACGCGCGGTCGTGCGCCTTGTGGAGCGCGCTCGCGAGGGCGCTGATCGCCGCGAACCGAGACAGCGAGGCGCTCGAGGCCGTCTCGCACGCGCTCGTGCTCGATCCGCTCGACGACGAGGCGCTGCAGGTTCGCTCCGAGCTCTCGCTGATCGAAGAGCGCTCGAGGCAGATCGCGCGCGCCGCTCTCGACCAGCGCGTGAGCGTCGCGACCAACCGCGCGCAGTGCCGACACGACCAGCGCGAGCTGATCACGCCGTTCGAGCTCGTTCGCAAGTTTCGCTGCCTGCAATGTCAGGGAGTCATGATGTGCGCGTGCGACAGGGAGTACGGCGAGCGCTTCTTGCCCCACCAGATTCAGCGCTACTCGGACAACGAGACGCGTGAACAAAAGCAGGTCACGCTCGGCTTCGTTCGCGACTTGTGCCCGACGTGCCGCGGTGAACGCGAGCCCGCCAATCCGAAGAAGTACGGATCGAAGATCGAGCGGTATTACTGGCGCGAGCTCGCGAAGCGCTCGACCATGCTCCGCGGAGCGCTTCGTCTCTCGACGGACGACGACGAGTTCGATCGGCGAGCGCTCGCCGAGATCACCGCGCTGCACGAGCGAGCGCCGATCTACGAGATCCCCGAGAGCGAGGGCGAACGCGCGTTCATCGAGCGATGCGCGGTAGGCGAGCGCGAGGTGGAGGGAGAAGCGACCACCGTGCGCGCGGCGATGCAATGCGCTGCATCGAGTCTAACCAAAGACGGATATCATTTTGTCTCGTGCAACTCCGACGCGATCGCCTCGCTGTTCGGAGCGCTGCTTGGTCCGGTCATCCAGAGCGCGGGCGATCCCTATGTGCGCAGCGCCTCGTTTGGCGTTCGCGACGCCGCCCCTGGCGAAGCGCGGGCCATGGTGACGACGCTCTTGCCTGAGGACTTCGGGACGCCGAGCTTTGCGAAGCGACGGAGCGCCGAGTTCGAGCGGCACTTCAACGAGCTGCCGAAGACGCGAGCGCTGCTCGTGCAACGGTACGATCGTTGGTCGATCGAGCACCGCGGACTGCTGTCCTACCTCTGGGCAGAAGGACAAGAGGACGTGGTGCGGGCGCTGCTCAGCGCGCTTGCTCCGCCGGTCGTTCACGAGATCTTGCGCTATCTCGTCGGCGACTACTTCGCGCGTCGTCGCGGCTGGCCGTCGGCGCTGATCACCCGCGGCGACGAGTGGAGCTTCGTCCAGGTGCTCCACAAGAAGAGCAGGCTCAGCGACGAGCAGCGGCGCTGGATCGAGGACAACCATCGAGGCCATCACTGGCCGTTCGAGCTCGTGCGAGTCGGGCCCGCGCGGCGCCGCGGAAGCAAGAAGAGCCCGTCCTAGCGGGGCGCTGCACGCGCGGCGCTGGGCGAGCGTCTCGTGAAGAGCAGGCTGTCTTGTCGACGATCGGATCTGACCATACACTTTGACTCAACGGTCAAACCGTATCGCTCAACCACGGAGTTCAACGATGGATGTGCTGCTGTATCACCACCCCGGCTCGCTCTGTTCTCAGAAGGTTCGGCTCGCGCTCGCGGAGAAGGGCGTCGAGTACCGCGCGCAGGTCGTGGACATCGGTCCGCGGGGAGAAAACTTCGAACCTTGGTACGCGAGGATCAATCCACGGATGGTGGTCCCGACGCTGGTGCACGACGGCGTGGTGGTGTGCGACTCGGCGAGGATCGTTCGGTACATCGATGGGCACTTCGAGGGACCGGCGCTGTCAGCGTCGACCGAAGAGGGCAAGCGGCTCGAGGAGCGCTGGATCGCCCGCGCCGATCGACTGCCGCTCCGCGAGATCAGCTATGGAACGCTGCGCGGTCCCTTCGGCTACGTGCTTCGCCACTCGGACCGCATTCGGCTGCGCAAGCTCGAGCGCATGGAGAGGGCGAACCCCGAGCTGGCTGGTCTCTATCGCGCGAGGATCGAGGACGTGCGCCAGTGGTTCGAGCGATCGCGCGATCCACGAGAGGTGAGCGCGATGCTCGCTGAGCTCAACGAGGCGCTCGACGAGCTCGAGGCGCACTCGATCGGGCGGATGTTTATCGCGGACGAGCGGTTCGGCCTGGCAGACATCCTGTGGACGGTGGTGCTCGCGCGGGTGGATGGGCTCGGGCTCGGAGCGCACACGGACCGTCGCCCGCGGGTACGCGAGTACATCACGCGGATGATGAAGCGACCGTCGATCGAGCGGGCGCAGGTGTGGAACCGAGTTCCGTGGCGAGTGATCGGCCAGACGCTGCTACGGTCGCTGCTTCGCAAGTCGTCATGAACGGTCGTTTTCGAAAGCGCTCAGAAGAGCGGCAGCGAGCGATCACAGACGCGGTGATCGAAGAGGTCGCAGCGCGCGGGTTCGAAGGGGCCGCGGTGGCGTCGATCGCCGAGCGAGCCGGGATGAGCAAGGCCTCGCTGTTTTATTACTTTGTCGATCGCGACGAGCTGTTGGCGACAGGGCTCGAGCGATGGTTCAGCGAGCACGCGGCTGGAGGAGCGATTCCGACAGAAGCGCTCACGAGCGGCTCGTTTTGGACGGCGTTCGAGGCGATGTATCAGCAGCGCGCCGAGAAGGTCGCGACACAGCCAACCCACGTTCGCTTTGCGCGAGCCTGGATCACCCTCGTCCAACAGGGAACAACGTCTCCCCTGCTCGCCCCCTGGGTCGATCGCGCGCGAGCGATGATCGAGTCCGTGTTGGAGCTCGGGATCACGCAAGGAGCCGTGCGCTCGGACCTGCCCCGAGCGCTGCTGTCGCGAGCGGTGCTTTCGATGGCGCTCACCGCGGATGGATGGATGACCGAGCAACTCTCTTCGGGTGCGAATCCGAGCGAGACGGTGCGCGTCGTGCTCGCGCTGTTTCGCTCAGCGTTCGAGGCGAGCGAGCAACCGACACAGCCGCTCGAGACCAGGCTAGCGAAGAGCAAGTCTTCGAACTGCGTGGCGGACGAAGACGAGAGCGCCGACGCGAGGGCAACAGTCGCAGCCGAGAGCACCACCGGCTCGAAGAGCAGCGGTACGCCGAAGCGCTCGGAGGCGAAAGCCGGGTCCAAGTCGAAGACCGCGAAGTCTGTGCGGTCGAAGCAGCGCTAATCTCGAGCAGGTGTGTCGCGTCGAACCGCGACCAGCGGAGCGCAGAGTCCCGAATGGCGACGAGCGGAGTTGCGCCGGGAGAAAAGCAACAAGCCCGAGAGTCTTACGACTCACGGGCTGTGTTGGGGGTATAAACCCCGGCGGCGTCCTACTCTCCCACACAGTTGCCTGTGCAGTACCATCGGCGCTGGGGAGCTTAACGACCGAGTTCGGGATGGGATCGGGTGTGACCTCCCCGCCATTGCCACCAGGAAGTGGTTAGGGCTTTCAACGCTCGCCGAAGCGAGCGATGAGGTCTTTGACACTCTCATCTCTGGTACCGAGAGAGAGCGGCGGTCGAGACGGTATCACAACTTCGGGAGCGTATATCGCTCAGCGCGAAGTCGTTTGATTGATTCGATTGGAAGTAGAAAAGATCTCGAGCATTCATGCTACGGAGACTGAATTCATCGTCGCGTCGAAGAGAACGCGCTGCGAGGATCACGTAGTATCTTGGAGATCGGCAAGCCGATCGACTTATTAGTACCAGTTAGCTCCGCAGATTACCCTGCGATCACACCTGGCCTATCAACCACGTGGTCTACGTGGAGTCTGATGGGGAGACCTGATCTTGAGGTCAGCTTCCCGCTTAGATGCTTTCAGCGGTTATCTGGTCCGCACATAGCTACTCGGCGATGCTCATGGCGAAACAACCGAATCACTAGAGGTGCGTCCATCCAGGTCCTCTCGTACTATGGATAGGTCCTCTCAAGTCTCCTGCGCCCACAGCAGATAGGGACCGAACTGTCTCACGACGTTCTAAACCCAGCTCGCGTACCGCTTTAATCGGCGAACAGCCGAACCCTTGGGACCTGCTCCAGCCCCAGGATGCGATGGGCCGACATCGAGGTGCCAAACCACGCCGCCGATGTGAACTCTCAGGCGTGATCAGCCTGTTATCCCCAGAGTACCTTTTATCCGATGAGCGATGGCCCTTCCATATGGGACCACCGGATCACTAAGACCTGCTTTCGCACCTGCTCGACCTGTCGGTCTCGCAGTCAAGCCACCTTCTGCCTTTGCACGCTACGGCTGGTTTCCAATCAGCCTGAGGTGACCTTCGTGCGCCTCCGTTACTTTTTGGGAGGCGACCGCCCCAGTCAAACTGCCCGCCAGACAGTGTCCCGCTTCCAGTGAGGGAAGTCGGTGAGAAGTCCAGAACATCCAGGGTGGTATTTCACATTGTGACTCAACCGAGGCCAGAACCCCGATTTCACAGTCTCCCACCTATTCTACGCAGAATATTCCGAACCTCACTGTCAAGTTACAGTTAAGGTTCATGGGGTCTTTCCGTCTTGCTGCGGGTAGAGGGTATCTTCACCCCCAGGACAATTTCGCTGAGTCCCTGGTCGAGACAGCGGGGATGTCGTTACGCCATTCGTGCAGGTCGGAACTTACCCGACAAGGAATTTCGCTACCTTAGGACCGTTATAGTTACGGCCGCCGTTTACCGGGGCTTCGGTTCGATGCTTCGCTTGCGCTAACATCTCCCCTTAACCTTCCGGCACCGGGCAGGCGTCAGACCGTATACGTCCTCTTCCGAGTTCGCACAGTCCTGTGTTTTTAGTAAACAGTCGCAACCCCCAGTTCACTGCGACCGTGAAGCGCTCGAGGAGCAAGTCCTTTCACGCATCACGGTACCCCTTCTCCCGAAGTTACGGGGCCAGTTTGCCTAGTTCCTTAACCAGGGTTCTCTCACGCGCCTTGGAATACTCTTCCCGCCCACCTGAGTCGGTTTGCGGTACGGACCATGAAGCACTACCATCGCGGCTTTTCTTGGAAGCATGGGATCACTGGGTTTTCAGAGCCGAAGCTCTGACCTCATCACCTCTCGGCGTTAACGAGCGCGCGTTTGTCGCTGTCGCGTCCTACGCACTCCGCCTACGGGCTTGAACCAGCACAACCACCGGCTGGACCAGCCTACCCTTCTCCGTCCCCGCTATGGAACGTCACCTCACAGGTGCAGGAATATTAACCTGCTTGCCATCGCATACGCCTTTCGGCCTCTGCTTAGGTTCCGACTAACCCTCGGGAGGTTTATCCTTCCCCGGGAAACCTTGGGCTTACGGCGACCGAGTTTTCAACTCGGTTTATCGCTACTCATGCGTGCATAAGCTCTTCTGTTGGCCTAAAGTGCTCCTTACGGTACACCATGTATCTCCAACAGAATGCTCCCCTACCGAATGTTGCCATTCCCGTAGCTTCGGTGTCGTGCTTGAGCCCCGTTATATTTTCGGCGCGATCTCGCGTTGACCAGTGAGCTATTACGCACTCTTTAAAGGGTGGCTGCTTCTAAGCCAACCTCCTGGCTGTCAATGCGCGATCACATCCTTTAACACTGAGCACGAACTTTGGGACCTTAGCTGACGATCTGGGCTCTTTCCCTCTCGGCTACGAAACTTATCTCCCGCAGCCTGTCTCCCGGATAGTTGTCGCCGGCATTCGGAGTTTGATTGGGTTTGGTAGTCCGGTAAGACCCCTAGCCCATTCAGTGCTCTACCTCCGGCGCAATTCATCCGAGGCAATACCTCAATATTTTTCGGGGAGAACCAGCTATCCCCCGGCTTGATTAGCCTTTCACTCCAATCCACAGCTCATCCCCTAACTTTTCAACGTTAGTGGGTTCGGACCTCCACGTGGTTTTACCCGCGCTTCATCCTGGCCATGGATAGATCGCCGGGCTTCGGGTCTGCGTCCCGCGACTGATCGCCCTATTCGGACTCGCTTTCG
>JAXLYJ010000010.1:0-245000 GCA_046351515.1 Polyangiales bacterium | reverse complement strand
TCTCGTATGTGCGCTTCTTGTTCATGGCGCTGCATCGAGGGTTGTTTCGCAACGAAGTGGTCGCGGAGCTGCTTCCTCCGCTCGAGCCCGATGGGACTTCGCGGCTGTGGGAGGCGCTCGGACGGCACTTCATGGACATGACCTACCTCGAGGCGGACCTGCTCTCGAAGAGGAACAAGGAGTTCATCAAGTCGCTGTTTCCCACGGGGGACATCTATGCGTCGCTGCTTCCGAAGGAGGCGCAGGACGTGATCGGAAAGGTGGGCCGCGAGACCAAGGGCGTCGAGAAGATGCTGCGGCGCATCGGGTTTCAGTACTGCAACCGCATCGATCCGTTCGACGGAGGACCGCACTTTCGCGCGACCACCGACGAGATCGCGCTCGTGAAGCGCACGCAGCGCACGACGGTGAAGGCGATCGAGCGCGAGCTGCGCGCGGACAAGGCGCTGGTGGCGGTCGAGAGAAGAGAAGCGCCGTTCATCGAGTGCGTGGGCGTTGCGGTGCGGGTCGAGAAGGACGGGATCACCGTGGATCGAGACACGGCGGAGCTGCTGCGCCTCGCCGAGGGGAGCGCGGTCGCGGTGCTTCCGTTGGACTGAGCGAGGGCGAGCGCGAGCGGGTCGGTCAAATTGACCAACCGCGCAATCCCCGCGAAAAAGCCCCCCGTTGTCCCCCGCGCTCTCGTCAGCTCACTTCTTCTTGCCGTCGAGCTGCTTCTTGAACAGGTCGCCGAAGGTGCCGAGCTTCTTCGGGCCCTTCACGCTGTCGCGGTAGCCGTCGAACTGCGAGCGCTCGTCGTCTTCGCGCGCGGCCTTGATGGACAAGCGCAGACGACCGTCGCCGGTCTCCATGACCTTGGCGACGACCTTCGCTCCCTCGGGGAAGCTCTTGCGCACGTCGCTTCCGCGCGGGACGCCGAGGTCGGCGTTGGGGACGAGACCGCGGCCTTGGCGGCCGGAGGTTCCTTCGACTTGGACGAAGATGCCGTAGTTCTCGATGCGCTCGACGACGCCGTTGACGACCATGCCGATCGAGAGGGTCGTGCGCGGCGCAGAGGCTCCAGCGCTCAGGCCCGCGGGCGCGACGCTGAGCGAGAGGCGCTTGCTCTCTTTGTCGACCTTTTGAACGACGACGGAGATGGACTGTCCGACGGTGAGGACCTTCGAGGGGTGCTCGACCTTTCCGGGCAATTCGCTGACGTGCAGAAGGCCTTCGACGCCGGAGGCCAGGCGCACGAACGCGCCGAAATCCGCGAGGCGAACGACGGTGCCGACGGCGACCTTTCCGAGCGGAGCGACGGTGTCGATCGCCTCCCACGGATCCGCGGCGAGGGCCTTGAGCGAGAGCGTGATCTTGGTCTCGGGCTGGCCGGTCTTCGCGTTGGTCCCCTCTTTGACGGCGGCGACCTTCACTTCGACGACGTCGCCGGGCTTCACGATGTCCGCGGCGTTGGAAGAGCGGTCGTGCGAGAGCTCGCTCAAGGGGATGAGGCCTTCGATTCCGCCGAGGTCGACGAAGGCGCCGAACTCGCGGATGCCGCTGATCGTGCCGCGAACGACGGCGCCGGGCGTGAGGTCCTTGAGGATCTTCTGCGCGGCTTCGCGGGCTTCGCGCTCGAGCAGCGTGCGGCGCGACAGGACGATGCTGCGTCCTCCCTCGCGGATCTCGGTCACGATGAAGTTGAGCGTGCGGCCCACGAACACGTTGGGGTCCTGCACGAAGCGGTTGTCCATCTGCGAGATGGGGCAGAAGGCCTTGGCTCCGCCCGAGAGGTCGATCTCGAAGCCGCCCTTGTTGTGCGCGGCGACCTTTCCTTCGATCGCGACGCCGGCTTCTTTCGCGGTCTCGAGCGCGGCGAGGTTGTTCGCCTTGCCCATCGAGCGACCCAAGCGAATGTTGCCCGAGCGATCGATCTCGACGACCGAGGCCGTGATGGAGTCACCGACGTTGAACGGGATCGTTCCGTCGTCGGCGCGCAGCTCGGCGCCGTCGATCCAAGCCTGGCGCTTTCCGTCGAGCTCGACGAAGACCGCGTCCTTGCCCACGCGAGCGACGACGGCGTCGATGCGCTCGCCGATGCGATAGGACTTAGCGCGAGAGGGAGCCTTGGTGCCCTGCCCTTCGAAGAGCGAGGCAAAGGAGTCGGTCGTAGCGTTGGGCTTGTCAGTGGTCATGGGTGTGCAGGTCGCCTGTGAAAGAGGGCGGGCCTTGTAACACGGGTCGTACGCGGGCGCACGACGCGGCGGACAGAGGGAAAAGGCGTCATCCGCGGCGCCTGCGTCCGCCTCATCCCCGTCCCTTCTCCACGCGACGAGCGCGTGGAGAAGGGTGCCTTCGCTGCGAATATGCGCCGATCCGGACTCGGTGTGCACATCGATAAGATGGGGCGAGCGTCAGTGAGCGCGTCGTCGCGAGCACGCAATCACCACACGCAATCAGCACTGCGAACACGCACGCAAGCCGCTGCCGTCGTCGCAGCAAACGCGCCTCCACCCAACGCTCTACCGACGGAGAACCCCTGGTCTCGATCGGCGCCGTATACGCAGCGAAGGCACCCTTCTCCACGCCATCGGGCGTGGAGAAGGGACGGGGATGAGGCGGACGAAAGCGCTGGGGATGAGGCGGACGAAAGCGCCGGCTGTCGAAAGCTCACGCAGGACAGCGCTAGCGAGCGTCGCGGCCGAGCGCGATCAAGTGCTCTTTGCGAGGGCGTTCGGCGAAGGCGCGCGTGGCTTCGGGGCCGAACGCGGGGCGCGCTTGCGCGGCGCGCGCGAGGACGGTGAGGCCCGTCGCGGCGGCGGCGCGGGCGATCACTTCGTCCGCGGGAAGCGGCGTGTCGTGCGCGGCTCCGTCGGCGATGAGGATGAACGCGCGAGATGACGGCGCGGGGCGAAGGACGCGGGCGATGGCGGCGAGCGACTGAGTGAGCTCGCTCTCGAAGCGAGAGGCGCCCTTGTCGAGCGAGCTTCTGAACCAGCGAGAGGCGCCGATTTCGCCAGAGACAATCGCGCTCGCGTCCATCTCGAGCCACTTGTAGCGGCGCTCGTGATGCGCGGCGTAATCGTAGTTGGCCGCGTACGGAGGCGAGGTGATCACCGCGTCGATGGACGCGTCCGCGATGGTCGAGAGCTTCGTCGCGTCGTCGAGCGAGACCGTCGCTGCGGGGGTGTCCGGAGGCGTGGCGCGCGCGAGGTCCGCGAGGGCGTGAGCGAGCTCGAAGCTCTTTCGAGTCAACAGCGAGAACGGCGCGCCGGGCTCGATGTGCTTGCGGCGCACGTCGGTGCTGCTGTCCGATGATTGATGGCTGACCTTCACGAGGATGGAGCTGAAGAGCATGCGCAGGGCGTCGCGGACGAAGCCCTCGGGCTCGGCGTTGATGCGCTCGCGCAAGGCGATGAGCTCGCGCAGAGTGTGAGGCAAAAACCAGTGCGATTCGTCGACGGGCGCGACGGCCTTGATCTCGCCGAGCACGAGGGCGCGCGCGTCCTTGGCCACCGTGTGCGCGACGGAGACGAGGCGCTTGCGCTCTCCGTTGGTGCTTCGGTGGGTCTTCACTTTGGCGAGGGCGACGGCCAGCGGGGAGAGGTCTGTTCCGAGCGCGTGGGCGCCGGCGACGAGGGCTTCGACGAGGACCGTTCCCGAGCCGCAGAAGGGGTCGAGGATGGACTGCGCCGAGGGGGAGAGCGCGACGAGCCTGCGGGCGATTTCGGGGTGCATCCGCGCGGGGTACGCGTGGAAGGGATGCGTGAGCGTGGCGTCGTGTTCGCCCGCGCGAACGGCGAGGGCGTGCGCGAGACGCGACGAGAGCTTTGGGTCTCCTTGGGTCTCGACGGCGCCGCCGACGTTGCTGAGCGAGCGCCTTCCGCCGCCAGGAGCGAGCAGTGGGCGGTGGGCGGTGTGTCGGTTGTGCGGGCGGTGACGCGCGGTCATAGCGCGGAGGGACTACCACGATGGCGCTCGATGCGGGTCATCGAGCGATGAAGTCGAGCAGGTGACGGTCGGCGAAGAGGTTGATTCCGAGCAGGGATTTGAGCGCGTAGAGCGCGACGAGGACCGACGCGGTGACGCAGTACACGAGGACGATCACGGCGAAGCGATCGAACGCGCGCGAGAGCAGGCTGCGTTTTCCGCGCATGTCACGGCGGCTGCCGCGGCGCTTGTCGCGGCCCATTTGCAGCACGACGTAGCCGCGCATAAACCCCAGGGGAACGGTGAACCGCAGGTCCACCGAGTGCCCCTGCCCCGGCCGCGACTGGAAGATCGCCTTGCGAATCGCCTCGTATTGTTCGGCGCTGAGCGACTGGCGAACATCGTCGGGGATGCGCGCCATCACGAAGGTCGTGAACGGGTCATCCAACAGTTGGAGCTGTTTGGTGACGCTGGTCGTTTCCATCGCACAGCGAGTCGGACCAACGAGGCGAACGTTAAAGACTTCAGCGCGGGCGAGTTTTGTCAGGAGGCTGTCGGGGGTGCCCTTCCGTTCAGGACTCGCGGGCAGTATGCAGGGAAGCTGCATGACCTCCCCGTTTGCGATGAAGACCGAGTACCACGCCCGCGGTGATCAACCGAGGGCGATCGAGACCATCTTGAAGGGGTTTGCCGCGGGAGAGCAGTACCAGACGCTGCTCGGAGTGACGGGCAGCGGAAAGACGTTCACGGTCGCGAACGTCATCCAGCAGATGGGCAAGAAGGCGCTGGTGCTCGCGCCGAACAAGACGCTCGCCGCGCAGCTGTATGGTGAGATGAAGGACCTCTTCCCCGACAACGCGGTGGAGTACTTCGTCTCGTACTACGACTACTACCAGCCCGAAGCGTACGTTCCGTCGACGGACACGTTCATCGAGAAGGACGCGTTGATCAACGACGCGATCGACCGGATGCGGCACGCTGCGACGCGCTCGCTTCTGTCGCGCAACGACGTGATCATCGTGGCGAGCGTCTCGTGCATCTACGGCATCGGCGCGTCGGACGCGTACGTGGGGATGACCGCCGACGTCGCGGTGGGCGACGAGTATCCGCGCGATCGGCTGCTCTTGCGCCTCGTGGACATGCAGTACGAGCGCAACGACGTGGACTTTCACCGCGGGACGTTTCGCGTGCGCGGCGATGTCGTCGAGGTGTTTCCGTCGTACGAAGAGAACACGGCGCTGCGCATCGAGTTCTTCGGCGACGAAGTGGAGGACATCTCCGAGATCGACCCGCTGCGAGGAAAGGTGAATCGCAAGCAGAAGCGCGTGACGATCTTTCCGAACTCGCACTACGTCACGCCGAAGGGGACGCTCTCCAAAGCGATCAACGCGATCCGCGACGAGCTGCGCGTGCGGCTCAAGGAGCTCGAGTCCACGGGCAAGCTCGTCGAGCGCGAGCGCTTGGAGCAGCGGACGCTCTACGACCTCGAGATGCTCGAACAGATGGGGTTCTGCTACGGCATCGAGAACTACTCGCGTCATCTCACCGGGAGAAATCCAGGCGATCCACCGCCGACGCTCATCGACTACTTCGGCGACGACTTCTTGCTGGTGATCGACGAGAGCCACCAGACGGTCCCGCAGCTCGGCGCGATGTACCGCGGTGATCGCGCGCGCAAAGAGACGTTGGTGGAGTTCGGGTTTCGGCTTCCGAGCGCGCTCGACAACCGGCCGCTGAAGTTCGAAGAGTACGAGAAGGCCGTGAAGAAGGCGCTCTTCGTGAGCGCGACGCCGGGCGACTACGAGCTCGCGCGCACGGGAGGAAAGTTCGCCGAGCAAGTGATCCGCCCGACGGGTCTGCTCGATCCGAAGATCCACATTCGCCCGGTGGCGGGCCAGGTCGACGACCTGCTCGGCGCGATTCGAGAGCGCATTTCGCTGGGCGAAAGAGTGCTCGTCACGACGCTCACCAAGCGCATGGCCGAGGACCTCACCGAGTACTACCAAGAGCTCGGGATCAAGGTTCGCTACCTGCACTCGGACATCGACACGCTCGAGCGCGTGGAGATCTTGCGGGATCTTCGCAAGGGAGAGTTCGACGTGCTCGTGGGCATCAACCTCTTGCGCGAGGGATTGGACCTGCCCGAGGTCTCGTTGGTGGCGATCCTCGACGCGGACAAAGAGGGCTTCTTGCGCTCTCCGCGGTCGCTCATTCAGACGATCGGCCGCGCGGCGCGCAACGTCCGCGGCGAGGTGATCATGTACGCAGACTCGATCACCAACGCGATGAAGATCGCGATCAGCGAGACCGACCGTCGTCGCGCGATCCAAGAGGAGTACAACAAAGCGCACGGGATCACGCCGGCGACGGTGAAGAAGGCCATCCACGAGATGACGCCAGACTCGGGGGCGCGCGACTACGTGACGGTGTCCACGCGCAAGGCCGATGAGCTGATCGCCAACACCGAGGACAAGGACACGCTGCTCGAGGCGCTGCGATCGGCGATGCTCGAAGCGGCGGAGGCGCTCGATTTCGAGAAGGCCGCGGAGCTGCGTGATCGCATTCGCGTTCTCGAGAGCGGGGGAGCGGTCGCGGCGATCGCGAGCGGCAAGCCCGTCGCAAAAGTGCGCACCGAGGTCAGCGAGCGCTCGGGCAGCGGAGGCGGAGCGCGTGGCCGCGGCGGGCCGCGCGGACGAGGGCGGAGGTAGCGCGTGGCGCTGCGGCTCGTGCGAGAGAGCGCGTGGGCGCGGCTGTTCGAGACGGACTTCGGGGACTATTTCGACTCGAAGTTTCGCACGGGGGAGTGCGTCGCGAGCGGCAGCGAGTGGGCGAGCGCGTGGCTCGGCGCAGACGAAGACGAGCGGATCGAGCTCGAGGCGGCGTTTGTGTTCATGGGGGACGCGCGCGAGGTGCACGTGGCGCTCGAGATGGTGGGCGCGCACGACGCGAGCAAGAGACGAGAGCTCGGGTCGCGGTGGGTGGCGCCGGAGGACGAGCTTCCCGAGCGACATCGGTGGTTTCTCGACGCCTATCGAGAGGCGGTGGAGATGGGGGAGCCCGATGTTCCGGTGCTGTGCGAGCCGGTGTTGGACGCGACGTGGTTTCGGGTGGTGCGGACGCTGTTAGGGATCGAAATCGAGCCGAAGGTGGCGATGGACTCGATCGTGGGACCCAGCGAATTTGCTCGCGAACGAGACTCGCACGAGAGCGAGGCCGCGCGACATTTGTACGATGTCTGGTGGGAGGTTCACGGGCGCGGGCGCGGACGCTTCGAGTGACCTCGTGTACGCTGGCATCGAATGCGTAACGAGCGACGAGGGAAGCGCGCGGGACGATGGCTCGCGTTGATGGTGTTGGTGACGGGCAGCGTGGTGGCGATGCCGAGCGTGGCGTGCGCGCAAGCGCGCGGGGCTCCGATCGGGTTCGAGCTGTGGGGGAGCCTCGGTTGGGCGGGCAGCCCTGCGTCTGCGGGCGCTTCGTTTGGAGGCGTGGGCGTGCGCGCAGGAGCGGGGCTTCGAGCAGCGGGGTTCGTCGCGATCGGCGGAGAGTTTGCGGTGGACGTCGGCGGCCGAAGCGGGAGCCTCGCGTTGCGCGCCGGCGGCGGTCCGATCGTGACGATGGAGTTCGGCAGCCTCGCGGGCTGGTCGTACTTCGAGCCGATGCTCTCGATCGGAACGCACTTCACGACGGACCGAGACCGCTTGTGGATCGATCCGCTCGCGAGGCTCACGCTGGCACTCGCGGTGAACTCGTTTCGCGTCGGATTGATGGGCTCGGTCGCGGCGCACGTGGCGCTAGACCCGATGTATCAAACCGTCCCGTGGTTCGACTTGGGAGTGACTGTTCAGCGGTATTTCTAGCGCTCACTTGATTGTGTGTGCGCCACCACTCCCCCCCGCGTGCGGCTCAGCTCTTCTCGATCGCGGCGAGCGCGGCGGACAGGTCGTTGGGCAGCGGGGACTTCACGGTGACGATGCGGCCGTCGCTCGGGTGCGCGAAGGACACCTCGCTCGCGTGGAGAAAGTGTCGATCGAGCCGGACGTTGGCCGCGGCGGGCGGGCCCTTGTAGAGCGAGTCGGCGTAGAGCGGGTGGCCGACGGTCGCGAGGTGCACGCGCACTTGATGGCGGAAGGCGGTCTCGACCTCGACCTCGACGAGCGTGAACGCGGCGTCCTTCGTGCGAATGGTGCGCGTGGGCTTGTAGCGCGTGTGGGCGTCGAACGTGCGCGTGCCCGCGCGAAGGCGGACGTGCGGCGTGACGGCCTCGACGCGACGCGGGTCCTTGCGGTGCGGAACGAGCGGGTAATCCACGCGTCCCTCAGCGGGCACCGAGCCTTCGACGAGGGCGAGGTAGCGCTTGTGCACGGTGCCGTCGCGCGAGGCGTTGCGAAGGGCGTCGAAGGCCTTCTGGTTGCGCGCGACGATGAGCGCGCCGGAGGTGTCCGTGTCGAGTCGATGCAGCAGCCCGGGCTCTCTGCGGGCGAAGCCGACGCCCGCGCACTCGGGGTACTTCGCGATGATGGCGTTGGCGGCGGTGCCGAGCTCCGTGGGCTGCAGCGGGTGCGTGGGCATGCCCGAGGGCTTGTCGATCACGACGACGTCGGCGTCTTCGTAGAGGACCGTGAGCGCGATGGAGCTGTCGGCGATCGGGTCGAAGTCGCGCGGAGGCGGAGGCGCGAGCAGCTCGACAGTTTGCCCGGGATTGACGGCGTCGCCTTTGCGCGCGCGACGTCCGTCGAGCCGCACCTGGCCGCCTTCGATCATGGCCTTCACACGCGCGCGAGACAGCTCGGGGACGCGATCGACCAGAAACTTATCGAGGCGCGCGCCGGCGTGGTGAGCCTCGACCGTGAGCGTCTGAAACGGCGCAGTCGGGAGGCTCGGTCGTTCGACCTGATCGGTATCGGTATCAGTCACAATGCCGAGGGTCATACCCGCGGGGACGGGCCCGCGTCGAGCCCGGCGAGGTCGCGATCGACCGCGGCGAGCTGCGAAGAGAGCTCTTGGCGCAGTCGCTTGAAGGTCTCGGGGCCGACGTCGCCGCGGGCGTGTTCGCGGGCGACCGAACGGATCTCAGCGATGATTCGGTCGCGCTCGGCGCGCAGATCGCTCTCTTTTCGCGCGCGCTGTTGATCGGCGCGGCCCTTGGAGGACGAGCGCGAGCGCTGCACGCCCGAGAAGACCGCGGCGCCGGCGATCAGCGCGGTCACGATGGCGGCGGCGTCCCGCTCGGGGCCGTGCGTCGCGGGGATGTTGCGCAGTCGAATGCGCAGGCCGGTGATGTTTTCGTCCTGGCGCGAGGCGCGCTGGCGGCCGGTGATCAAGATGCGTTGGCCGTTGTTGTTGCGCTCTTCCGCCTGGGGCATGCCTTCGACCTCGAGGGACATGCCCGCGGGGGCTTGGGCGACGACGGTGGCCGCGAGCACGGGGAGCTCGGGAAATCGCAGCTCGATGGGCACGTCGGACTCGGTGAACTTCACTCGGTACTGCCACACGAGCCGCACGGGGCTGCGCGGATCGGTGGGCGAGATGCTGCCCGTGACGCGCACGCGGCCGTCGCGCTCTTCGGCGCGCAGGTCGGTCATGCCCATGCCCTGCTCGTCCGTGCGAAACGCGCTCGATCCTGGCGGCAGCGAGAACTCGAGCGGAGCGTCGGGGACGAACGTGAACGGGTGCGGGTCTCCGTCGAGGCCGAGCTGCGAGATGTTGACGATGTTGAAGCGCTGGATGAGCACGATGCGATCGTCTTGAAAGCCGATTTCGGCGCGCGCTTCGGTGACGAGGATCGAGCTGCGCTCGGAGCGCACGTCCAAGCGGACGAGCTGGACCTCGTAGCCCATGTTGGTGGGGAGCTGAAACGGATCCGCCGCGAATTTTGCCCCGCGAAACTCAGTGCTCACGCGGTAGGCCACGCGCGATCCGCGCTCGAGCCCTTCGAAGCGCGCGAGGCCGTCGATGCCGGTGCGGCGCTCGACGGGCTCGCCGCGCTCGCCTTCGCGCATCGAGCCGACGCGCACGGGGCAGTCGGGGATGATCTGCCCTTGGCCGTCTAGGACGCGGACGACGATCGTTCCCGGAGGGACCGCGGGGCTCTCTTGCGCGAAGGGCTGCGGGACGTTGGCGCGATGGAGCCTGCGGGCCATCGGGTCTTCGTCCGGTGATTGCGCGGCGCCCGCTTCGGAGACGGCGCCGTCGCTCGCGTTGGGCGCAGCGGCGTCGGACGCGGTGCTCGACGCAGAGACCGAAGCGGCGTCGACGGAGGACCCAGCGTCTTGCGCGGCGGCCATCGCGGGGGCGAGGGTCGCGCACAAGAGCGAGGCCATGGTGATTCGACGAGTCGAGAGGAGGGTGATCTTCACGGCGAAGCGCTCTTGAAAGGGGTTCCGCAGCTCTTGCAGAAGCGCGCGTCACGGTCGTTGGAGGTCTTGCACGAAGAGCACTCGACGCGGTCGTCGTCCTGCGCGCGGGGCTCGTCGGAGTCCTTGCGTTCGCCGTCGGCGACGGCGGGCTCGAGCTTCGCGGGCTCGTCGTTGGGCTTGGATTTCTCCGACGACTCGTCGCTCGACGCGGCCTCGCCCTTGTTGGTCTCGAGGATCTCTCCGGCGAGCTTGTCGAACTCCGCCTCGGCGCGAGAGAGGTGCTCTCCCAGAAGCTCGTCGAGCTCTTGCATCACCTGACGAGCCTCGCTGCGGTAGCGAGTCTCGAGCTCGCGCGCGTCTTCGTCGGAGAGCTTTCCGAGCTCTTGCTCTTGCTTGACGTCGCGCAGGGCGCGCAGGGCAGCCCGCTTGCGCTCTTCGAGCTCGGCCTGCGCGAGCGCCCGGTGATCGAGGTCGTTGTCATCGCCGTGCGACTCGGGGTCGAGCGCAGAGCGAAGGGACTCCCAGAAGAGCAAGATCGCTCCCGAGAGCGCGCAGAACGCGAGCCAGAGCAAGACCGCGGGCCAGCCGAAGCGAATGCGCACGATCGTGACGCCCAGGACGAGCACGACGACGGCGATCCAGGGCAGGTTTTTCGCGATCATTTCGTCGCGTGGGGTCTCAGTCATCGAGGTCACGGAGCTCCTCGTCGACGCGGCGGTCGTACTCGGCGTTGCGGTTGGCGTCGGCGCTCTTGTGCGCCTTTGCGTCGATGGAGGCGGTCTCGACAGGGAGCGCTCCGCGGTCGCGCCAGCGGCGCACGAGGCGCACGCCGAACCCAGCGCCCACGAGGACCGCGACGATCGGTCCGCCGTAGATCCATCGGTTGCGGCCTTCGTCGGGCGGGACGCTGAGCGCGGCCGCTCCGTACCGGCGCACGTACGCGGCGACGATCGAGTCGGGGCTCTCGCCCTGGTCGAGCTTCTCGTGCATGTCGTGCCTTGTTTGAGCAGCAAAATCGCAGGTGCACGTCGCGAGCGGCAGCCGCGCGCAGTCGCCGCACATGCACAAGAGCTTGTCGTACAAGCGTCGATCGCGCGGGCTCATCTGCTCGGTGGCGCCCGCCACGGGGGGCGGGCTCGAGGTCGTGTGCCCCTGCGCGTTGGCGCTCGAGGGAGCGAGCAGCGCGGCGCCCGTGAGCGAGAGCAGCGCGAGCAGCGCCGAGCCGGTCGAACGCGCGGCGGAGGGCTGCGCGACGGAGGGGGCGTCGTTGGTGTTGGGGCCTTCGGAGCGCTTGTTGCGCGATCGCGCGGCGATCAGGGCGGGGTCGGCTTCGGGCCACAGGCCGATGGCGGTCCCGAGGATGAGGATGATCGCGCCGATCCAGATCCACGCGACGAGCGGCGTGACGAAGGCCTTCAAGTGCGCGACGCGGGTGGTGGGGCTCACCGAGGCCATCACGGTGTAGAGGTCTTCGCGCGGGGTCGAGATGATCGAGACCTCGCTCGTGGGCATGTCGGGGTGCGTGTTGAAGATGAACTTCGCCGGGGCGACTCTGCGCCATTCGCGACCGTCGACCAGGACGGAGACGCGCGTGTACACCTCGCGGCGCGAGGGCTCGCGGCGGTTCTCGACGCCCTCGTAGCGGAGCGTGTAGCGACCGACGGAGAAGGTCTCTCCCGGAGCGACGTTGCCTTCGGCTTCGGAGCGGTAGAAGCCGCCGAGGAAGCCGAAGAACATGAGCACGATGCCGATGTGCACGGTGTAGCCGCCGTAGCGGCGGCGGTTCTTGGCGACGACTTGGACGAAGGCGGTGAGCGAGGCTTCGTCTTTGGATTTGGCGCGGGCGCGCGTGCCCTGAACGAACTCTTGGATGAGCGCGACGAGGTTGAAGACGATCACGCCCATGGCGACGGCGGGGAGGTGGCCGTTGAGCCAGGCGATCGAGCGGCCGACGGTGCTGGGATAGATGGGCTCGACGGCGACGACGGCGGGCAGGCCCACGGCGTTGCCGCCGAGGATGTGCGCGAGCAGGCCGACGAAGAAGCCCGCGGTGGGCAGCGTGAAGGCCTCGCGGATTTGCTTGGGCGAGCCTTTGCGCCAGGGCGTGAGCGTCCCGATGCCCATGAGGGCGAGGAGCAGAATGCCCGGGATAAAGAGCCAGAAGTTGTAGAACGCGGCGCCGACGGTGAGGCGCTCACGAGAGATCCACTCGGAGATCTTGGGCCACGTGGTGGCCACGACGATGAACGTGCAGATGCCGAGCAGGAGCCAGTTGTTGGCGACGAAGGTGGCCTCGCGGGACAAGAGCGAGTCGAGCGAGGTGGGGCGACGGAGCGCGTTCCATCGGTAGGCGATGAGGCCGACGGAGACGGCGATGACGAACGCCATGAAGTAGAGGAAGTACGTTCCGATTTCGGACTGAGCGAAGGAGTGGATGCTCGCGATCAGGCCCGATCGAGTGAGGAACGTCCCGAAGATCGTGAGGACGAAGGTCGTGATGATGAGCGAGACGTTCCACACTTTGAGCGTGCCGCGTCGCTCTTGGATCATGATCGAGTGGAGGAAGGCCGTCGCCGTAAACCAGGGAATACACGCGGCGTTCTCGACAGGATCCCAGGCCCAGTACCCTCCCCAGCCGAGCTCTTCGTAGGCCCAGAGCATCCCGAGCACGTTGCCGATCGAGAGAAAGAGCCAGGCGAACAGCGCCCATTTGCGCACGGCGTAGAGCCACGCTTCATCGAGCCGCCCCGAGGCGAGCGCGGCGATCGCGAAGGCGAACGGGACCGCGCAGCCGACGAAGCCCACGTAGAGCGACGGCGGGTGAATCGCCATGTAGAAATTGCGCAAGGACGGGTTGAGCCCTTCGCCGTCGGGGGGCGCTCCAGCGACGTTGACGGCGAAGGGGTTCGCCGCGAAGGCCATGAGCACGCCGAAGAACATCACGACGACCATGAGCGTCGCGATGACGTACGGAGCGAGCTCTCGATAGCGCGTGCGCAACCACAGGACGCACGCGCCTGTGTAGAGCGAGAGCAAGAACGTCCACCAGAGAAGAGAGCCGTCCTGACCGCCCCATAGAGCGGTGAGGAGGTAGATGCTCTCCATCGAGCGGTCGCTGTAACGCATCACGTATCGGATGCGAAAATCATGGGAGACGAACGCGTATCCGAGCAGAAACACGTCGAAGACGACGAGCGCGCACGTGCCGAGCGCGGCCATGCGAGCCGCGCGAAGATAACGATCCGAAGCGCGTGTCGGGTCCGTTGCGGCGAGCACGCTGAGCGCGAAGGTCACCGCGGCGCTCACGAGAAACGCGTAGATCGTCCATGTGCCCAGCGCTGGAATTCCAGCGTTGATAGCCTGGCTGTTCATGGGTTTGACCGCGGACCATAGCGCGAATCCCGCGCGAGACCTCATCGGCAATGCCCCGAACAGGGCTCCGTTGGCTTTTCCTCCGCTTGATCCCCCGCCCTGATCAGCCCCCCAAGACGATGGTCGTTCGCGCTCGATGCGCACCGAGCGTCGCGAAGACGCTCAGACGATGGGGCCCGAGCCGTGCTCGACGACGCGCTTCTGCTCGTACCAAGGCCGGGTGGACTTCACCGTCGCCGCGTACACCCCAGCGAGGAGCAGCGAGGCCATCGTGGAGAAGATCACCGCGAGGACCGAGACGCCGGGCTCGCTTCCGACTTGAGCGATTCGTGACGAGGCCGTCGAGACGACGAACGGGACGCGCGCTCCGGGCATGGTGTCGTCGCTGATGAACGCGTTGAGCGAGATCTCGTCGTTGACCGTCACCATGTGGCCCGAGACGTTCTCGTAGCGAGCGGTGAGGTGATACGAGTAGTACCCGCCGTTCTTCGTGCGGTGATACTCGCGGGTGCGCTCGGTGGCCGCGGCCGTGACGGGCGTGCCGGTGGTGGCGAGCAGCAAGAATCGGCCGAACCCGATGCCGTGAACGAGCAGCATGGCCAGCGCGAACACCAGCGCCCAGTTGCCGTGAAAGCCCTCGCGACGGACGTGGCGCTCAGTCGGAACCTCGGTCGAGACGAGCATCGTGCGGCCGGTCTTCGCGCGAACCACCAGCGATTTGCCCTTCGCTCCGCGGTATCCGCCTTCGACTTGCGCGCGCGGGTCGTAGCCCTCGACCAGCGTTCCGATCACGAAGACGTGGTCGCCCTTGCGCACTTCGGCGCTGCGAACGCGCTGATTGAACTCAGTGCGGCGCGTCCCGTCGAGCGTGTCGACGACGAACACGCGCTGGTCGGGCTCGACGCGCACCGCGCGGCCGTCCTCGAGGCGAAGATAAAACGGGCGCGCGTCCACTCGACGCGCGGTCTCGCTCCAGGTGTGCCCGACGCCGTTCTTGGTGTTGTACGTCTGACCGGTCTGGAGCAGCTCGATCGCGATCGCGCGTCCGTCCGGGTCATCGGTCTCGATGGTGCCCTTGAGCACGCACTCGCCGGGGGCGAGCGGACCGATTTTTCCCTCGACCGCGCGACGAAGCGCGGCGGCGCGGCGACGAGCGCGCCACTCGCCGAACACGGCGATGGCGAACAGTCCGCCGAGCATGATGAAGCCGACGACGAAGACCGCGATCGCGCTGTTCTCGAAGGACATTCTCCCGACGGGAGAGAACTGTCCGATCAACGAGAGCAGCGCGGTGGACAGGGAGGCGTTGGGCATGGCGGCGATTATGACACGCGTTGTGCGTGTGCCTTGGTCAACGCCAGGAGAGACAAGTTCCTTCCGCGCGAAGAGCGGTCTCTGAGGGCTGCGGGTCAGCCGCGCTCGTCGATGAGCGTTCCGACGTCTTCGCCGAAGAGCGCGCGACGGATGGCGCCGGGCTCAGCGAGGGCGAAGACGCGAATGGGGAGCTTGTTGTCTCGGCACAACGAAATCGCAGTGGAATCCATGACTCCGATGCGATCGCGCAGAAACTGGTCGTACGACAGCGCCTTGTACATCGTGGCGTCGTGGTGCTTCTTGGGGTCCTTGTCGTAGACGCCCGGGACCTTCGTCGCCTTGAAGAGCGCGGCGGCGCCGATCTCCATCGCGCGCAGGGCCGCTGCAGTGTCCGTCGAAAAGTACGGGTTGCCCGTCCCTGCGGCGAACAGCGTGATGCGGCCCTTCTCCAAGTGACGCACCGCGCGACGACGAATGTACTGCTCGGCGACGCGGTTCATCTCGATCGCGGTTTGAATGCGCGTGGGGACGCCGCGCTTCTCGATCGCGTCTTGCAGCGCGAGGGCGTTCATCACCGTGGCGAGCATTCCCATGTGATCGGCGGTGGTGCGGTCCATTCCGCTCGCAGCGCCCTTGAGTCCGCGAAAGATGTTGCCTCCGCCGCACACGAGGGCGAGCTGAACGCCGAGCTCGTGGACCTTCTTGAGTTCGTCTGCGACCGCGCCGATCGCCTGGGGATCGAGGCCGGTGGCGCCTTCGTGCGCGCAGAGAGCCTCGCCAGAGATCTTGAGCAACACGCGCGGATACTTGAGCGATGGATGGGGCGAATGCATGAGTGCGCCGGGTTCTCGCACAGCGCGGCCTCGAGCGGTAGAGAGCACGCGCTGGCAAGCGGCGCTATCGACCGCAGAGGGAGGTCAGCCCGTGCGCGCAAGCGGCGCGGACCGCGGCGATTCTTTCGGCTTCGCCGGCCGCCGTTCGCAGCGCGAACAAACAGCACGCGCCGCTTCCGAAGGCGCACCCCAGAGACGCCCACTGGTGAACGCGACGTCGTTGAGCGGTGCTCGACGAGGGGTCGAGCGCGACCTCGACGGCCAGAGCGCCGAACACGAGCGAGTGGCACGAGCGCGCGTCGCCGCGAGCGCACGCTCGGGCGAAGAGCGCGGCGGCCTCGGCCTCAGCTCCAGAGCGTTCGAGCACATCGGCGAGGCGTCCGCAGGCAAACGCGTCGTCGAGCGCGCACGCGGCGCGCAGCGGAGCGATCGCAGCGCGGTCGGTCTCGATGCCTTCGAAGCGAGAGTCGATGGCGGCGATCGTGGCGCACACGCGAGCGTCGCCGTGATCGCAAGCGGGGACGAGCCACGCGCGCAGGGGCAGCAGCGAGTCGAAGCGATCTTGACCGAGGCTCAGCATCGAGCGAACGAAGCGATCGCACACAGCCAGGTCGCGCTCGTAGCGGCACGCGCGCTCGAGCAGCATGGGCTCGGTCGCGGGGGATCTTCGAGCGGGGTCGAGCTCGATCCACTGCGCGCAGCCCGCGGGAGGAATCGAGTGGAAGCATCCTCGTTGCAACAAGCGCTCGGCGCGCTCGGGGTCTCGCTCGACGCCGTCGCCGAGGACGAAGCGCGTCGCGGCGAGGGAGCAGGCGCGCGCGAAGCCGAGAGAGCAAGCGCGATCGAGCAGGGCGATCGAGGCCGAGGGATCCGACGAGAGCAGCGCTTGGGCGACGCACGCGCGGGGCTCGGCGCGAGCGCATTCGACGCGCGCGAGCGACGCGGCCTCTGCGCGAGAGGACGGGCGGCGCTCGGCGAGAAAGAGCGCGAGGGCGGCGCACGACGAGCGGTGTCCGGCGGCGCAAGCCGGGCGCAGGGCGGGCTCGACGCGATCGAGTTCGAGCGCGCCGCCGAGGGCGAGCGAGCGAGCGTCGGCGAGGGTGACGCACGCGTCGAACGAGCCTGAGGAGCACTCGCGTTCGGCGATCGAGCGAGCGTCGGCGGCGGTGTCGGTGAGGGCCGAGTAGACGAAGATCGAGGCGAACACGACGCACGCGCGCGGGGCGCGGCGCTCGCACAGGGGGCGGATGATTTCGTACGCGTGCTGGTTGTCTGCGGCGACGCCGATGCCGAAGGCGAAGTGTTCGGCGAGCGAGGCGCAGGCGTCGAGTTCACCGCGGTCGCACGCGAGCTGCGCGCGACGAAACGAGCGCGAGCGCTGCGGATCGAGCGGGCTCTCGGAGGGAGCCTCGTCGTCGGCGGAGCTGCGTGTCGTGGGCGAGTCCGGGAGCACGAGGCGCGCGGGCGCGGTCGATGCGCTTGCAGCGCAGGCGGAGAGCGCGAGGAGCGATGCGAGAGAGAGCCAGCGCACGCGCGGTCACGATCTCACTTTCGCCGGGGAATCACCAGTCGATCGAGGTCGTGCAGCGCGATGGTGTTCTCGAAGATCGCCCGCGCTTCGCGCACGTGCTGCTCGGTGCTCGCGTAGCGCTGCGAGAAGTGCGTGATGGCGAGCTGTTTGGCGTTGGCTTCGAGCGCGGTGCGCGCGGCATCGGCGCTCGAAGAGTGGCCGTGCTCGGTGGCGAGCGATTGATCTTCTGCTGTGTACGTGGCCTCCATCACGAGCAGGTCGGCGTCGCGCGCGAGCGCGGTGGCGCCGGGGCACGGGCGGGTGTCCATGACGAAGGCGACGACGGCGCCGAGGCGGACGTGAGAGACCTCGTCGACGGTGACGGTGCGGCCGTGGATTTCGATGGAGCCCTTCTTCGCGAGCGCACCGACGTGCGGGCCGGCCACGCCGGCGGCGGCGAGCAGGGCGGGGTCGAAGCGGCGACCGGCTTTTTCTTCGAGGCGATAGCCGATGGTGGGGACGCCGTGCTCGAGCGCGTGCGCGTACAGCGTGTAGTTGGGCGTGTCGGCGATCACTTGAAGAAGGGGCAGCTCGCGGACGGGGGACGGGACGATCTCGGCCGCGGGGTAGTAGATCGAGGCGTAGCGGAGGCGCTCGAAATACTGCGTTCCTGATGAGGGAAAGTGGATATGAACCGGGTGTGGGACGCGGTCGAGCGAGGCGCGTTGAATGATCCCGCCGAGGCCCAAGCAGTGATCGCCGTGAAAGTGCGTGACGCACACGCGGTGGATCGAGCTGGCGGCGAGCGAGGCGAAGGCCATCTGCCGCTGCGTCCCCTCGCCCGGGTCGAAGAGAAATCCCTCGTCGTCCCAGCGAAGAAAGTAACCGTTGTGGTTGCGCAGTCGGGTGGGCACCTGGCTGGCGGTGCCCAGCGCGACGATCTCGCGGACGCTCATCGGAGGGCCGCGAGGGTTAGCCACGAGGGCCTCGCGCGTCGATACGCCTACGCTCATTTTCGCTAGTGCATCGAAATGCCCCATATGCCGTTTCGCAGAGGCGCTCTCGCGCGCCCCTTCGCTACGCTCACCGTCCACACATGGCGCGCACCGACTGGAACCCTTCGAACACCCACGTGATCATCCTCGGCCTCGGCCTCTCGGACTGGGCCGAAGAGGACAACCCCGACTGGCGCAGGCACCGGACGTTGGCCGAGGTGTTTCAGCGCGCCGGCGTTCCGGCTTCGCAGGTGCACGTGTGGGAGGACCGCGAAGGGACGTCGAAGAACATCAAGCGACGGTTGCCCTCGATGCTCGAAGACGTCGATGAAGAATCGCTGTTCGTCTTCTATTACGCAGGCCACGGCGACGTGGATCCCGACTGGGACAACGAGTTCTACTTCTGCCATCCCACGGAGGACGACGACTGGCTCTACGGCTCGGAGCTGCTCGACATGGTGGACGAGCACTTCAACGGCGCCAGGGCCGTGTTCTTTTTGGACTGCTGTTTTTCAGGGTGGATCGCGCGCGCCGTCGAGTCGTACGAGACCGAAGGCGAGTGGGCGGCGATCACCTCGTCGACGAGCGATCACGAGTCCACCGGCAACTGGACCTTCACGGACTGCTTGATCGCGGCGCTGCAGGGCGAGAACGGGATCGACAGCAACCGCGACGGGACGATCACGTTCGAAGAGCTGTCGCGGCACGTCCGCAAGCAGATGCGCGAGGTGGACGGACAGCCCGCGGACATGGGGCGCACCAACGCGTTCGACGGCGGATTTCGCTGGGCGCTCGCGCGTCGGCGCTGAGAGGGCTCTCGACGCTCGTACGGCGGCTCGTCGCGAAGGGGGACGAGGTCGCGCTCTCGTGCGCGCACGGGAAGAAAGTGGACGCCGTGGGTTGCAGAGATCCTGCGGCGGATGCTAACTGGTCGGACCAGTGACCAGAGACGAATCGAGCGCGCGGAAGAACGTCGCGAAGCTGCTCGCGGGCAAGCTGCGCACGGCCATCGTGAAGGGGAGGTTTCAGCCTGGCGACGCGCTGCCCTCCGAGCGTGAGCTCGCCGCGCAGTACGAGGTCAACCGATCGAGCGTGCGCGAGGCGATGAAGCAGCTCGAAGCGTGGGGGCTCGTGAAGATCCGGCACGGAGGGGCGACGCGCGTGGCGGACTTGCTCGACGCGGGGCTCAACGTCGTTCCGCTGTTGATCGAAGAGGGCGGGGCGATCGGTGAGCAGGTCCTGCGCGATCTGCTCGAGGTGCGCGAGCTCGTGCTCGGGTGGACCGCAGAGCAAGCGGCGCGCAAAGCGGACGACGAGGCGATCGCGAAGCTCGACGAGCTGTGCGCGGCGCTGTCCGATCCGCGAACGAGCCCAGAGACGCTGCAGCGGCTCGACTACGACTGGTTTCAAGAGCTCTTGCGCACCTCGGGCAATCAATTGCTCGCGCTGTTCGGGCGGGTCGTGCGCGACGTGTACTTTCGTGACAGCGAGCGGTTTCTCGCGCTCTACCGCGGCGGGATCTTCGATCCCGGCCACCACCGCGCGTGCCTCGCCGCGATTCGCAAGCGCGACGCCACCGCCGCCGGCGACGCGATGCGCGCGCACGCCGCCGCAGCGCTTTCACTCATTGCCTCGCCGACAGGAGTGCGTTCATGAGCATTTTCACAGCGCTCATCGAGAGAGAGCCGCCCGACAACGCGCTGCGCTTCGACGGGCGCGCAGGGCACGTCGAGAGCTATTTTTTCAGGGCCAACGACCCGTCACGGCCCCGCGCGTTCTGGCTCAAGCAGACGATCCTCGCGCCGCTCGACGGGCCCGCGCTGGCCGAGAGCTGGTTCATCTGGTTCGACGCGGAGCGGGGACGGACGATCGCGCACCGCGTTTCGCAGCCGTATTCGCAGGCGATTTTCACAGGCTTCGGAGACCCGTCCAAGCACCTCGAGACCCGCGCGATCACCGTCGAGCTCGCCCCCAACGGAAGCGCGCGAGGCGAGCTCGAGCCGCCCGAGGGCAGAGTCTCGTTCGACGTTCGATGGAGTCCGTTGGCTTCACCGATCGCCGAGCCGCTCTCGATCTTTCCGTGCAAGCTGCTGCGAACGGGGCCGTTTCCACGGTCGAAGCTGCTCTCGCCGCTGCCGGCGCTCGCGTTCTCGGGCGCGATCGAGCTGCCCGACGAGCGCGTGGAGTTCGAGCGCTGGCCCGGGATGCAAGGGCACAACTGGGGCAAGGAGCACACGTTCGAGTACGCCTGGGGCCAGTGCCTCTTCGCCGATGACGACGCGATGGTCGAAGGCTTCACCGGACGCGTGCGCGTCGCGGGAAGAGCCTCGCCGCGCGTCTCAGCGATGGTGGTCCGTCGAGGAGCGCGCACGTATCGCTTCGACACGATCTTCGACACCTGGAGGCAGCGCGCCGAGGTCGAGCTCGATCGCTGGGCGCTCACGCTTCGAAGCCGTGACGGCGAAGCGACGCTGGTGATGAACGCCGCGGATCGCCCGATGGTCTGCCTCGGCTACGACAACCCCAACGGAGAGCCGTCGTACTGCTTCAACAGCAAGCTGGCCGAGGTCGAGCTCACCGTCCGCCCGAGCGACGGAGCGCAGTTCGTCTGCAAATCGCCTCACGGAGGCGCGCTCGAGTTTCTGCGTCGCCAGCGAGATCCGCGCTTCGAGCGCGTGGTGTGAAGCGTCCACCGAAGGGAGCCACTGTCATGACTCTGTCGTTTATCGAGACCATGAGCGGAGCGCTCGTCGACAACGAGGGTCGCCGTCACGCGGTGGACTTTCAAGTGCGCGCGACGCAGATCGGGCGCGGTCGATTCGCGCTCGACGGGATCGCGCACGCCGGCTCGTTCGTCAGCGAGGCCCCGTGCACAGGGACGTTGACGCTCTCGTTGTCTCCCGCGGCGATCGCGTACGACGTTCGCTTCGAGGACAGCGAGGGGCGCGCGTATGCGATCGCCGGAGCGAAGTCGCCGAGGATCTTCGCTCCGTTGCGCTCGATGACCGAGCTGCCCGTGACGCTCACGCGAGACGACGTCGTGATCGCGACGGGCCCGATGGGCTTCGATCTGTTCGAGCTCGGGCCGTTTCTCTCGTCCTGGCTGCCGCTCGCGACCGAGCATCGACGACGGTTCGAAGCGCGGCACACCGCGGTCGTTCGGCAGCTGTGGGCCGGAGATCGAGCGTGATGAGCGCGCTCAGCGAAGGGCAGCGCGCGCTGTTGAGCGCGCTCGCGAGCGCGGCGCTCCCCGCGGGGGCGATCTTGCCCGCGGCCAACGAGCGCACGATCGAGCGCGCCGAGCGGTTCTTGAGCGAGCTTCCGCCGAGCGTCTCGAGCGCGTACGCGAAGCTCTTGTTCGCGCTCGACGCGACGGCGCTGTGGCTGCGCCGCGGGCGGTTCATCGCGCTCTCGATGGACGATCGGCTCGCGGTGCTCGACGCGCTCGAGCGCCACGAGCTGAGCCGCCTCGCGCTGCGCGGGCTGCTCTCGGTGCTCAAATTCGCGTACTTCGACGACCCGGCGGTGTTCGCGAAGCTCGGCTGTCGCTATGTGATCGATCCGCCCCAGCGTCTCGAGCACGCGCGGTGGCGCGAGCAAGTGATGGACGCGAGCGAGTGGCCCGCGGGTGAAGAGCTCGAGTGCGACGTGGTGATCGTGGGGACGGGCGCGGGCGGAGCGCCGATGGCGGCAGAGCTCGCGCGGCGCGGGCACGCGGTGCTGCTGCTCGAAGAGGGAGCGCACTTCACGCGCTTGGACTTCAACGGGCGCGCGCTGCCGATGATGAAGAAGATGTACCGCGACGCGGGCGCGACGGTGGCCTTCGGAAACACCGCGATCCCCGTGCCGATCGGCCGCGGCGTGGGCGGCACGACGTTGATCAACTCGGGGACGTGCTTTCGCGTGCCCGAGTCGGTGCTCGCGCGATGGAGGGACGAAGGGCTGCGAGAGTTTACGGCGGACGCGCTGGCGCCGCACTTCGACGAGGTCGAGCGGCGGCTCGAAGTCGCCCCGTCGTCCAAGCGCGCGTTGGGGAGGCCGGCGGAGCTCATCGCGCGCGGCTGCGACGCGCTCGGCTACTCGCATCACCCGCTCGCGCGCAACGCGCCGGGCTGTGATGGGCAGGGGCTGTGCTGCTTCGGGTGTCCGACGGACGCGAAGCGATCGACGAACATTTCGTGGGTTCCGCTGGCGCTCGATCGGGGCGCGCAGCTGCTCACGGGGATGAAGGTCGAGCGCGTGCTGATCGAGCGAGGCGCAGCGGTGGGCGTGGTGGGCGTGACCGCGGCGGGGCAGTCGTTGACGGTGCGCGCGAAGTCCGTGGTGCTCTCGTGCGGCGCGCTGATGACGCCCGTGTTGCTCCTGCAAAATGGGCTCGCGAATCGCTCGGGCGAGCTCGGAAAGAACCTCTCGATTCACCCCGCCTCCGCGGTGGTGGGCGTCTTCGACGAGTCGATCGACCCGTCGAGGACCGTCCCGCAGGGGTACGCGATCGACGAGTTCAAAGACGAGGGGCTCTACTTCGAGGGAGCGACGACGCCGCTCGATTTGACGGCGATGACGCTGACGGGGCACGGGCCTTCGTACATGGCGCTGATGGAGCAGTTCGATCGCAGCTTCAACTTCGGCTTCATGGTGAAGGACACCTCGCGCGGGCGCGTGACCGCGGGGCGCGACGGGAGGCCGAGGCTCACGTACTGGCTCAACGAAGCGGACACGAAGCGAGTGCGACGAGGGTTCTCGATCTTGTCGCGGGTGATGTTCGCCGCGGGCGCGAGCGAAGTGCAGACGCCGATCATGGGGCACGAGCGGCTGCGATCGATCGAGGACGTCGAGCGCATGGAGCGCAGAGACTTCGCCGCGCGCCACGTGGATTTGACCGCGTATCACCCGCTCGGGACCGCGCGCATGGGCGTCGATCCGCTGCGCTCGGTCGTGGATCACACGCACGAGACGCACGACGTTCACAACCTGTTCGTGTGCGACGGCGCCTCGGTGCCGAGCGCGCTCGGGGTGAACCCGCAGATCACGATCATGGCGATGTCGCTCAGGGCCGCGGAGTTCGTGCATCGCCGGGTCGAGCGAATGAACCAGCGCGCGCGCAGCTCCGCGGCGTAAACCTGCGCTCGAAGCGCGGCGGGCGCTCAGCGCGCCAGGCCGTAGCCGTAGTAGTTGGGCCCCGCGAACGTTCGCGCGGGCGTGGCGCGTGGGCCCGTGGCGCTTCCTGCGTGCAGATACGCTTGTTGCAGGTTGTGCGCGCCCACGACGCACTCGCCGAATCCGTCGCCGTCGGTGTCGCCGACGATCGCGACGGCCCAGCCGAACCAGCCGCCGAGGCGCGTCGTCGAGAAGACCGCCGCCGCTGTCGTGACGATGCCCGAAGCGCTGCCGAGGTACGCCGAGGCGCGGCCTTGAACGCCGTTGGCGCCGTATTGGTACGAGCCCGCGATGAGGTCCGAGAAGCCGTCGCCGTTCGTGTCGCCGCCGATCGCGAGGCCCTTTCCGAAGCCGCCCGCGACGTCAGCGCCACGAAACGCAGCGCTCACGATGAACGGGGCGCTCGCGGCTCCGTAGATCAGATGCACGCGGCCTTGACGCAGGTTTTCTCCAGGCGCGCCGATGGCGATGTCCGCGAAGCCGTCGCCGTTGATGTCTCCGTTGATCGCGACCGAGCGACCGAACTCTCCGTCGGTCATCAGGCCCGAGTACGTGCGCGAGCGAACCGCGGACACGCCCATCGCGCTGCCCAAGTGCATCTGCACGTAGCCCTGGTTGGACGAAGCGCCGTAGCCGCCGACGATCACGTCGTCGAAGCCATCACCGTCGACGTCACCGCCGCCCGAGACCGACGAGCCGAAGTACGAAAACCGCGAAGAAAACCCCGGAGGATCGAGGTCGCCGACCGAGATCGCGCGGTGCACGGTCGAGCTCACGCCGCGCGCGCTGCCGAGGTAGACGTACGCGCGACCGGTCAGCGTGTTTTCTCCTTCGGCGCCGACGATGATGTCCGCGTAGCCGTCGCCGTTGACGTCGCCGGCGGTGGAGACGGAGGAGCCGAAGCGACCTTCAGCGCCGTATGGACCGGCGATCTCGAAGCTCGGCGTCGAGCTCAGGCCAGTGCGGCTTCCGTGGAAGAGGTAGACCCTTCCTGCGCGAGTGTTTGCGGAGTACGCGCCGACGATGAGGTCTGCGAAGCCGTCGCCGTTGACGTCCCCTGCGCTCGCGACGGAGTAGCCGAACTCCGACGCTGCGTCCGACGTGGTGAGCGAGAGCGGCGCTGCTGCGAGGCCTGCGGACGAGCCTGCGTACACTTCGACGAGGTTCGAGCGAGCGCCGATGACGACCTCGGCGAAGCCGTCGCCGTTGAAGTCCGCGAGGGTCGAGTACGCGGTGTCGCGCGCGGCGTTGCGCGGGCTGATGTGCGCTTGCCACGTGGGAGATGGGGTCGTTGCGGTGACAGGTCCGCGGCGACCGAAGAGGCGCCAGTAGACGACGCCTGCGGGGAGATCAGCGGTGGGGGCGGCGCTCGTTCCGACGGCGTCGATGGTGGCGATGGTCGTGGTGCACGCGCGGTCGCGGCAGAGCTGCAATCGCGCGCCGTCGCTGTCTGCGCCGAGCGCCCAACGAAAGAGCGGTCTGCGAACGCTCACGGTCGTCGTCGAGAGCGGTCGCACGGGTCTCGGAACCTCGGGAAGAGCTACGCCGCTGTCCACGATCACGCCCGTATCAACGGTCACGCCTGTGTCGACGAGCACGCCCGAGTCGAGGCGAACCCCGGCATCGATGGCGACGCCTGCATCCACGGTGATTCCTGTGTCGATCGCGACCCCTGTGTCCGTGACGACACCCGTATCGACCGTCACACCGGTATCGACTGTGACGCCTGTGTCCACGACGACACCCGAGTCCATCGGACTCGAGTCCATCGGGCTGTCGACGGAGACAACGTCGGGCGCAGCGTCCATCGACGCGGAGTCCGTGATGGCGGCGCGATCCTGCGTGGCGTCGTCGGCAACGCGATCGGATGGCTCCGATGGGGTGGAGCAACACGCGAGCGAGAGCGCTGCGACGCCGAGCGATACAGCGCGAGAACGGACGAAGATCGAGAACATTGAACGAGGGCTCCTTCGGCGATGCCGCGCGAGCCGCGGCGACGCCCATCGCGCCCTGTAGGACACCGGCGAGTCCGACGTCCACTGAGCTTCAAGCTCAGCGCAGAGAGCATGCGTGGGTGAGCCTCATCTCTGGCCCTTCTCTGCGCGCTCGTCGCGCCATCGCACCGCGTTCGAGTCGAGTGTTCGTACACGATGGGCGAGTGTTCTCGAAGAGCGCAGTGGGCGAGGACGGTGGCAACAAGTGCCACCGCAGGGCATCGCTCGAAGACTCGCGATGAGCGAAGTGTCAGGAGCGCAGTGGGCCAGTGTTCGAGCGCGCGATGAATGAGCGTCCGAGCGCGCAATGGGCCAGGGTTCGAGCGCGCAATGGGCCAGGGTTCGAGCGCGCGATGAAACCGCAGGGCATCGCTCGAAGACTCGCGATGAGCGAAGTGCATCGACGATCGCTTCCATCACGGGAAGGCCAATGGACGTCACGAAAGCGCAGTTCGCGACGCATCGGCCACGGGTGCTGCGACGTACGAGCCTGCATTGCATTCGTCGCGAGTCTGCGAGCGACGCCCTGCGGTGGCACTTGTTGCCACCGTCCTCGCCCACTGCGCTCTTCGAGAACACTCGCCCATCGTGTACGAACACTGGCCCATTGCGCGCTCGAACACTGATCCATCGCGCGCTCGAACACTGGCCCATTGCGCGCTCGAACACTGATCCATCGCGCGCTCGAACACTGATCCATCGCGCGCTCGAACACTGATCCATTGCGCGCTCGAACACTCGCCCATCGTGCACTGGAACACTGGCCCATCGCGCGCTCGAACGCTCGCCCATCGCGCGCTCGACCCCTGACCCATCGCGCTCGAACGCTCATTCATCGCGCGCTCGAACGCTCGTCCACTCCGCGCTCGAACACCACGGATCGGCCTCTCAAAATCGCGGGAAGAACCGATTCATGGCCTGTGCGATGACGCGCTCGTCGCGTCGAGAACGGTCCGGCACGTGGGACGAGCCCGAGCGCGTTTGCACCCGCTCACGTCACGGAGAAGCTCTCTTCGTCGTGGAAGCGCACTTCGTACTGCGGAAGCCCCTTGGCCAACGCGCCCAGCGTGCTGCCCGCTTGCGCGTTGGCGCGCTCGACGAGCGCCCCTTGAAAGCGCTTCTCGTGCGCTCTTCGCAGCGGGACGAGCGCGCTCTGCCGCAGAAAGAACGCGGTCGCTTCGGCGCGCAGGTAGCCCGCCACTTGCGGCGTGTTCAAGAACATCTGCCCCACATCCCCGGCCGGTGACACCAGCGGAACCCGCGAGAACGCGTGCAGCGGCTCTTCGTCCACGACCACGTTCACTACCGCGCCTTCGTCGTGATGCCCGCCCAAGACCTCGATCGAGATCGTCGTCGCGCCGGCCCAATACGTCTCGTAGAGCGCGAGCACGAACGCGCGCGTGAGCTCTTCGCGCACGCCGTACTCGCTCGCGAGCGTGAGCGTTCGGCGAAGGTGCCCGCAGCCGATGTGCTCGGGCACGAGCAGCAGCTCGCGCACGAGGGGGCGCAGCTCGATCGGGGGATGCGACATCCACTTGCGCCAGTGCTCGGGCAGCCCCGGTAGCGGCGGGAGCAAGTGCTGGATGTCGCTCTTCGCGCGCAACGCCATGATCATCGCGTTCATCGCGTGCGTGTCGGTGTGCATATAGAAGCGGCCGATACCGTCGATGTACGCCGCGAGCAGCGCGGGGATCGCGCGCGCATCAATGCGCTCGCCCGTGGCCTCTTCGATCGCGGCGAGGCTCAAGAGAAACTCGCCTGCGTTTCCGCCGGGAGATCCCAGGACGCCGTGATCGTCGCGGCCGTCGACGCAGGACTGCTTTCCGTTGACGACGATGGTCGCGAGCTTGAGCCATCGCACCGAGCCAGGGTCACCGATGTGCTTTCGCACGTCGTCGGCGCTGAGGATCTTCTTCTCTCCCGTGCGGTGCTCGTCGTCGGCGAAGGGGTTGGTCGTCGGGATCGACTCGAGCGTGCGCGCGAGCAGCGTGGCGTCGCGGCGAGTGACGAGGCCCTTGAGCTTCCACTCGCGAACGCCGCCTTCGAGCGCGGCGACGAAGCGCATCCCGAGCATCTCGAGGTACTGCGCGAGCAGCGCAGAGCGCTCTCCGCCGCGGGAGACGAGCACGACGAAGGCAGTGGGTCCGAGGCGATTGGCGACCTCGGCGATGCGCTCAGCGGGCACCCAGTACGAGCCCGGAATGAACCCGAGAGGCCCCGTGATCTCTTCTTCTGTTCGTACGTCGATGATCTTGATCTTGCGGCCTGCTTCGCTGACGAACTCAGCCGAGACCATCGGCGCGCCCGCGGGGTTGCGCCATCGTTGAGCGTTGAAGTTTGCGCGAAGCAAGCGCTCGGCGGCGCTCTTCGCGGGCGGTGGTTCTGCGGTGGGACTCCAGACCATCGGTCCCTGCGATGCTCTCACGGAGCGGTTCGCTCGCACGCGCGCAAGCGCTGAAACACCGCGAGCGCTCGGCCGCCCCGCTGGCGAAGGCGCGCCGCGAGCACCCGGTTTTCGTGCGCGCGCCACAGGCGTTGAGCCATCGCCGCGCGCACCTCGAGCGGCTCTGCCTGCGCGCTCAACGCGTCGCGACGAGCCGCGAGGTTCGCCCGCTCGAGCGTCGCGGGATGCGCGTCGAGCATCGCAGGAATCACCGAACGAGCAGCGCTCAACTGTGCGGAAAAATCTCGGTGCCAAGGGTCGTCGAGCACCGGGTAGCGGGCGAGCACCATCGCCGCTTGCATGCGTCGAAGCAGGTCGTCGCGCGCGTCGATCGGCTCGAGCTGCGTGCGGATCGCGCGGAGCTCGTCGTCGATCTGCGAGACGAGCGCGAGCGCGGCGGCGACCGTGGGCTCGATGTCGAGCGCGCGAGAGAGGCCGTCGATCACCGCGTCTTCTTCGATCACGAGCGGGTCGGTCGCGACGGCGCCGAAGCGCACGCGCTCGGGGGCTTGCTGGCGCAGCCAACGCTCGGAGGTGGTGTTCGAGACGTCGATCGAGCGGCCTTCGATGCGGGCGCGGGTGTGGGCGTCGAGCAGAGAGATCGTTCCGTCGTGGTCGTAGTCGAGCGAGGCGCGATCGAGGGGGTGTCCCTCGCGGTCTTCGCCGCGCAGGGCGTGGAGAAAGTGCAGACCGAAGCCAGCCTGCGCGCGACGATCGGGGTTGGGGTCGCAGCCGGCGGACTCGCGATCCCAGAGGGCAGCGAAGACTCCGCAGTGATTCGTGAGCGCAGGGCCATGGGAAGCGTCTGCGTCGCGAAAGGCGATCTCCGCGAATCCGCCGCCGAAACACGAGGTGATCACGACGCGCACAGGGCGCTCGACGCGCGGGTCTCGGTCGAGCGACTGCGCGAGCACGGGCACGGTGAGCTCGCTGTCCTCCCAGAGCCCCACCACTGAATCAACAGGGTTTTCTCCGCCCGAACCGTGCGCGGCCACGTAGAGCGCGAGCGGCGACGACGAGCTCGCGAGCGCGTTGTCGAGCGCGCGCACGACGTTCTCCGCGGTCGACGGCATGTGCGCGTGAACGGGCGCAGGGACGTGCCGAGAATCCCGGCCCGATCGCTCGTCGAGCAGCGCGGCGATGCGAGCCGCGAACGGGTCGGGCCCGGGCGAGTCCACCTCGACTTGCGCGAGCGAGCCCTGCCCCGAGGCGTACATCACCAGCGATGGAGCGGAGAGCGCGCTGCGCGCGAGGGCGACGTCCTGCGCGAGCGAGACCTGGTTGAGCGAAGGAAGCGCGCCTCCGCCAGCGATGATCGAGCGCGTGCGCGCCGGGTCGGGCGCGGCCGTCGCGGGCGTGGGATCGGGCGCGATCGCGGGGAGCGCTTCGAGCGGCGCGACCGCGTCGGGGCGCGCGGCGTCACGATGGTGCGCATCGAGCGCGGGGCGCGAGGGAGCGCCTCGAGCGCAACGAGCGCGCGGGAGCGAGAGGGAGAGCAGAGCGAGGACGAGCAGCGTGCGCACGGGCCGCGCGAGCGTATTGCGATACGGCGCCCGCGACGAGCGTCGCGTTGCGCTCAGCGAGCGCAGGTGAAGTTGGGCTGACACCGACGGCCGTCGGGGCACTCGGAGTCCTCGTGACACGAGATGAGCCCAGAGATCGCCACGTAGATCTCTTTTTCGGACTTGTGCTCGAAGCGCAGGGTGGCGCCGTTGACGGTCATCGAGCGCTGGATCGAGCGGGTGACGAAGAGCGCGGGCCACCCAGCGGTTCCGAGCGCGTGCAGGCCGGTGATGACCGAGGCGGGGATGGTCATCGCGCCGTCGTCTGCGGTCTCGCAGTAGACCATTCCGCGAAGGCCAGCGTGGTGCGTGAAGTCCAGCGAGACGATCACGCGCTGCCCATCGGCGACGGCGCTGCGCGGCGCTTCCCACCGCACCTCGAGCGGCATGTTGGGGCCGGACATGGGATCGAGCGAGAGCACGCGCATCTCGTCGATCGCGGGCAAGCTCATGGTGAGCGCGGGCAGCGCAGACGAAGCGCCGATGGACCACTGGACGGTCTCGCCCTGCTCAAACGGCGGATACGTGAGTCGATCGCTCTCGATGGTTTGCTGCGTGGGGATTCCCGCGAGCATTCCGTCGGGCTCGGGGACGAGCGTCGAGGACATCGCGCCGTCGAGGCGACGAAGCCCCGTGAGCGTAATGGTCCCGAGCGGAAGCGGCGTGGCGACCGGAGCGCAAGTGTTCTCTGCGACGCACACGGCGTTGCTTCCGCAGCGCGGCGAGCAGAACGGGATGGCTGTCTCGCGCAGCTCGCACTCACCCTCGCGCATGGTCGTGCGCATCGGAAACGTCGGAGCGGGCTCCGCGCTGAGCAAGCTCGCGCGGACGAGCGAGACCTGCGGCTGCGCGAGCTCGATGCGAACGAGCTCGACGCCGAAGTATCCGTACGCGCTCGTGGTGGCGCCGTCCGCGCCGGCGTCGGGCAGAGCGCCGTCGGGATTGGAGACGCGCGGCGCGCACGCCGTCGAGAGCGCAGCGAACAGCGCCGCGAAAGCGGTTGCCCTCGATGAGTGAAGCATGTCCCGTGAGTGCGTAGCGTAACGCTGCCCTTCGCGGAAACGAGCGGGTTTTGTAGGTCTAGGGGACGGTGTTCAAAAGTTCATTTGTTGGGCCCAGCGAACCGCGAAGCGCGAACCGCGAACGGCTCGCCCAAGCGCTCGTTGCCACGACCGCTCGGTGCAGCGGGCGCAACAAATGAACTTTTGAACACCGTCCCCTAACCCTACAAAACTCCGTGTTCAGCCGCGCAACAGGCCGAGCGCCTTCGCAGCGAGGCGTTGCTCGGTGGCGAACGGCCTCACCAAGGATTGCTCGAACAGCGCGCGCACGTCGGGCTCGGCGATGTGGGGCTCGAGCATCTCGAGCACCCAGCGGTGATCGAGGTCCGAGGCGTAGTCGAACACGTGCAAAAACGCGCTCCAATGCGCGCGGATCGACGCGATCGAGCCGAGCGCCGAGAGCGCCGTCGCGGTCTCTCTCAGCTTGCGCCCCCAGCTGTGCTCGGGGTCCCACTTGGGGTCGCTCGACGCGCGCTTGTCGCTCGCCACAGCCTCCTTCTCGTAGGCCTGCACGATGGGCGCAAAGTCCTCTCTCTTCGCCCCGAGCGCGTGCATCGCCCGCGCTGTCGGGATCACCGACCCCACCAGATGCGGCACCTGCCTCGCCCCCAATTTCGCCAGCAATTCGATGGCTCCGTCGGGCGCCGAGCGCACGCGGCACAAGAGCGCGCAGCACGCGTCGCAGAGCGATTGGCGCTGGTACGAGAGCGTCCCGCGAGGAGTCTCGGCGAGCACGCGCTCGATGAGAGAAAGAGCATCGGCCGCGGCGGTATCCGGGCGCAATTGATCCCACCAGCGAACGACGTTCACGCCGTCGTACTGCGCGAACAACGTCGGCTCGAGCGCCTTCGCCATCGCCTCGGGGTTCGCGCGCACCCACCGCTGCATCGTGTCCTCGGACACGTACGCCACCGTCGTGAGCACTCCGCGCGCGCACTGCTCGACGAAGCGCTCGGCGCGATCCGCGACCCACGAGAGCGGCTCGATCACCCACCCGTTGTACGAGGCCTGGCTCGCCGCTTCTCGCATGGCCGCTTCGTTGCGGTCGATTCGCGCGGGCAGCGACGCACGATCCACGAGGCCGATCGCGAGGTCCCACTGCCACACATCGCGCGTGGCCCGCGCGCGGTGCCGCTCGAGCGCGCGCAGCACCGCCGCGTCATGCGGGGTCGGCCCGAGCCACGCGAGGCACTGCGCGGCGGAGTCCGTCGCGTCGCACACGTTTTCAACATCGACCAACGAGAGCAGCGTCGGGACGAGCTTCACGCGGTGCTCGCCGAGCTCTTTGAAGGTCCAGAGCGTGCGTCGGCCGTGCACCGCGTGGCTCGCCATGCGCCCGTAGAGCGCGAGCGCGCGATCGAGCGCCACACCGCGCTGCGCCGCGCGAACGACCAGGCGCACGACCACGGACCACGCGTCTTCTTCTTGTGAAGCAGCGCCATCGACGAGGGCCGCGAGCCACGCGAGGTCCTCTTCGACCACGGGCGCGCCCGACTCGGCGAGGCAGCGCGCGTAGGCGATACGCTCGAGGTCGTCGCCTTCGATGAAGCGCGCGGCGTTCGCTCGCAGCCGCAGGGTGTCCTGCCAAGAGAGGTAGCTCCCGGTGTGCGCGATGGCCGCGAGCATCGCGGTTCGCACAGAGGCGTCGGGCTCTGCGAGCGCGGCGGAGAGCAAGAGCGCTCCGCGGCGATCGTAGTAGTTGAACTTGTCCTTCAGCGCGGCGACCGCGTCGATGCGCTTGTCGGGGCTGGGATGAAAGAGCTGCAGCGCGACCTTGTTCTTGATGTCGGCCCAGATCGAGAGGACGTCTTCTGGGACCGGTAGCGGCGCGGGCTTGGGGCTCTTTTTGCTCGTGGCCATCGATGGACAAAGGTACACCGCCCTCGCTCGTCGAGAACGAAGCGCGCGCACTCTCGCTGCGCACGTCGCACGCGATGCGCTACGCTCTCGCGCGGAGAGAGGGAGGCATCGACGCACCATGAGCGACGCCAGTGAATCACCCGCGACGAGCGAGGCGACGAGCACAGAGACCGCGACGGACACGGATCCGCGACCGATTCGCGCGCGAGTGCAAGAGGCGGTCGACCGCGCGCACACCGCGGTGAGAGCGCTTCAGGGACGAGACGGACGGTGGGAGGGAGTCAACATCGCAGGCTCGTTTGGCACGACGACGACGCTCGTGTTCGAGCGGTACCTCGGCGCGCTGAGCAACCGCGACGCGCAAGAGGGCGAGCGCTATCTGCGCAGCAAACAGCTGCCCGACGGCAGCGTCGCGAGCTGGGAGTACGCGACGCAAGGCACGCTCGACGGAACCGCGTTTTGGTACGCGGGAATGCTCTCGGCCGGCGTCTCGGACACCGACCCCGCCATGACCCGCGCGCGCCTCGCGATCGAAGCGCGCGGCGGAATGCACAAGGCCAACCCCGTCACCAAGATCACGCTGGTCGTCGCGGGAGCGCTGCCCGCGAGCGAGCTCCCCACGGTTCCGCTCGAAGTGGAGCTGATCCCGGGCTTCGATGATTTTCTCGCGAAGTTCTTCGGCGTGAACACGCTGATGCCCATCCACACGATGGGCCCGCTCATCTGGGCGCTCAAGCGCGGCTCGCGGCCGCCCTCGCCGTGGACCGAGCCGCTCGCGTATTTCGCCGCGCAAAAAGCGATCGGCTATCTCACGGACCGCCAGGACGACAGCGGCGGTTGGATCGGCGTGATCTTCGTCACGCTCCTCGCCGCATCCGCGCTCGCTGGGATGGGCGTCCCCCGCGACGACAGCCGCATTCGAAGAGCGCTGCAGTACGTCTCGAGCGTGAAGAGCTACAACAGCCACGGGCAGGTGGGGCTCTACGTCGCTCCGTTCGAGAGCACGCTGTGGGACACCGCGCAGTGGGCGCGCGCCCTGGTCAATTCGGGGATGCCCGCCAACGACCCCGCGCTCACGAAGGCCGTGGATTTTCTCGTCGAATATCAAACCACCAAGCCTTCGCCATGGGACTGGCAGACGCCGCCGCCGTGGGCTCCGGACAGCGGCGGTTGGCCCTTCGAAGTCGGCAACGAGCGCAACCCCGACATGGACAGCACGCAAGAGGTCTTGTCCGCGCTCATCGCCGTGAAGAACGGGCTGAGCGACCCGCCCGAGCACCTCACGCGCTCGATTCAACGCGGGATGGACTGGCTCCTCGCGATGCAAAACCCCGACGGCGGTTGGGCCGCGTTCGCCTACGGAAAGCCCACTCCACAACCAGGGCTCATGTACTTCAAAGCGCCCGCCGCGCAGACGGACGTCGGTCGCATTCACTCGCTCGTGCGCGCGCTCACCGACGGCTACCAGCAGATGGCGCAGCTCGGAGACCCGAGCACGACCGACGTCGCGGGCCGCGTTCTGTACACGCTCGGACTGCACGGAATGACCGCGCAAGACGCGCGCGTTCGCTCGGCGATCGCCTTCATCGAGTACTTGCGCGAGCCCGTCACCGGCGCCTGGTGGGGCATGTGGGCGATCAACTTTCTTCCCGCCGCGGGCTACATCCTCACGGGCCTCGCGAGCGTGAAGGCCAACCTCGACGAGCCGTGGGTGAAGGACGCCGTGCGCTTCGTCCTCGAGCACCAGAACATGGACGGAGGCTGGGGCGAGACGCCCGAGTCGTATTCGGATCCGTCGCTCGCCGGCCGTGGTGAATCGATGCGATCGATCACGGCGTACTGCGTCTGGGCGCTCATCGTCGCCGCGGACATGCGAGACCGAACCGTGAGCTCGGCGGTCGAGCGCGGCGTGCGATCGCTGCTCGCGCACCAGCTTCCTACGGGCCTGTGGAAGGACGAGCACAACCAGGGCGTCCTCATGCCCAACGTCGGCTACTACTACAACACGACCTTCTCGACGTACGTGGTTCTCGAAGCGCTCGGCGCGTACATGAAGCACGTCGATCGCGTGAGCGGCGAGAGCTGATCGAGTGAGGCTCGTCGATCCGATCGTGCGCCCGAGCGCCGAGGGCCGCCCGTTCGAGGCGCGCGCGTACACGGACGAAGCGCTGTTTCACCTGGAGAAATCCAGGATATTTGACGCATCCACCTTCGCGGTCGCGGGGATCGCCGACGCCCCGAGCCCCGGCGATTGGCTGCGGCTGAGCGACGCGGATCCGCGCATGGTGCTCGCGTGCGCAGCGGACCTCTCGAAGAGCGTGATCTTCGACGTGTGCAGGCACCGCGGGGCGAGCATCCTGCCCGATGAAGCGCAGGGGCACGCGCGCGAGCTGTGCCTCGAGTGCCCCTACCACCGATGGCGCTACGCGCTCGACGGAGCTCGGTTGGGAGCGCGCTCGCGAGGCTCGTCCGAGCCGCTCGTGACAGCGCGGTGCACAGGGCGCGCGGCGCAGCGGTGGGCTCGCTATCCAGAGGCGATTCACCCTGATTTTTCTCTGCCAGAATGGCTCTTAGCGATGGATCGAACGCCCCTCGCCCGCGCGCGCTCGACGCGCTGGGAGGTGCGCGCCAACTGGAAGCTGGTGATCGAGAACTTCGTCGAAGGCCATCACTTCGAGAGCATCCACCCCGAGCTCGAGCGATGGACGCCGTGGAGGCGATCGTCGAGCGCGATCGATCCCTGGTGGATCGCCGGCGAGATGCCGCTCGTCGAGCAAGCGCAGACCGTGAGCGAGCGAGGGACGACCGAGGGGCGAGCGTGGATCGTCGCGGACGAGGGCGAGCGGCGGGTGGTGCGGGACGCGTACGTGTTTCCCAACGCGCTGTACTCGCGGCAGCCGGACTATTTGCTGGCGTATCGAGTGTTTGCGCTCGCCGTCGACCGCACGGCGATCCACTGTGACACGCTCGTTCACCGCGCGAGCGAGCGCGCGCCGATCGAGGACGTCACTCGGTTTTGGGACCGCGTCCACGACGAGGATCGCGTGATCTGCGAGGGGCAGCAGCGCGCCGCGCGCTCGCGGGGATTTCGCCCGGTCGCGTTCGAGCCCAGCGAAGACGGCGTGCGCGCGTTCGACGCGATCATCGCGCGGGTGCTCAGCGAGGACTGACGGACGAGCGCACATCGTCAGGCTCCATCGCCTCGGCGGATTCGCGGCGCAGGTGCGTGTTCGCTTGCCCCATCGCTGAACTCGCGCGATTCTTTGGCAATATGCAAACACGCTACTTTCTTCTCTCGATCGCGCTCGTCGCGCTCGCGGCCTGCGGCGCCCCGTCGGAGACGGGCCCCGCGGACGCGCGAACCGAGCGAGACAGCGCGAGCATCGAGCGGGACTCGTCGGTGACCGTCGACGCGAGCGCGCAGAACGACAGCAGCGTCGCGCAGGACTCGGGCGCTGCGAGCGACGTCAGCGCCCCGAGCGACGCCAGCGCCGGCTGCGTGGGACGCCCCGCGCAATGCGCCTCTGGAACCGCCGGCGGAGCGTGCGGCGACACGCTCACGCCCCCCACGTGCAGCAACGGCGAGTGGACGTGCGGAGCCGGGATGGTCTTCGTCACGTCGTGCGCTTGCGTGGGTCGACCTCCAGCCTCGACGTGCACGTGCACCGCGAGCGGATGGCGCTGCGACGACTCGGGCGTGGGTCGACGCTTCCCGTGCGGCGACGCGCTCACGTGCCTCGGCGGAGCGGAGTACTGCATCGTCACACTGCCCGGCGTCCCCGGAGCGCTGCGCACGTTCGAGTGCCGCGCGCTGCCCGCGGCGTGCGGCGCGATGCCATCGTGCGCCTGCGTGATGCCGCCGAGAACCGCTCAGTGCGCGCTCTCTTCCTCGGGGGACGTCACGGTGACGATCGCCCTTCCCTGACCTTCTGGCACACGCGGTCTACCCGCTGAACTTTGCTTCTTCGCGCCAGAGCACGCGACAATGAGCCGTTCGGTGGAGAGCACTTCGTCGCGAGAACACCGCGTCCTTCGCAGCGTCGCACGGTCGATGTGTTGGCTGCTCGCGCTCGTCACGCTCGCGAGCTGCGCGCGGCCGAGGCCGTACGTCGAGCTCGTGCTCGATACGGATCTACCGCAGAATGTTCCGCTCAAGATCACCATTCGCGCGGTGCGGCTGGACCGCGCCAACGTCGCGCGCACGGACAGCGCTGCGGTCGACGCGGTGACCGACGCGCGGCTCGACGCCGCTTCGTCGATGGACGCCTCGCTCACGGACGGCGCAGCGATGGACGCGCGAACGATGGACGCCTCGCTCGACGCGCGCAGCGACGCCTCGCTCGACGCCCGCACAGACAGCGCGACGGACGCGCTCAACGACAGCGCGACGGACACAGCTCGCGTCGACGCGGCCCTCGACAGCGGAACGATCTCGCTCGAGATCGACCCCTCCGTGAGCCGCCAGGAGTACCAGCGCACGAGCGACGGAGGCATCTCGCTCCCCGCGTCGTTGGTCTTCTCCATCGATCCTCCGTACGACGATCGATTGCTCATCGAAGTGCGCGCGGATAGCACGGGCACCGACGGGCTTCCGAGCTACTCGTGGACGCAGCACGCGATCGTCCGACCGTCGAGCGAAGGCGCGACGATCGTGCGCATGGTGCTGAGCTATCACTGCGCTTTTCCTGTGCAGGGCTGCGGCGCGAGCGGGATGAGCCGCTGCAACACGGACGTGTGGTGCCGATCGCGCGGGCTGACGTGCGGCGAAGACGGCGTGTGCATCGACCCCTCTGCGGTCTCGACGGCGAGCGCTCCGACCCGCAGGCCCGTGAGCGACGCGTGCGCGCCTGGGCGCTGCGATCCGTGGTGTCCTCCGTGCGCGACCGGCACGACGTGCGGGCCGAACAACCAGTGCGTTCGCACGGCGGCGCGAGGGTGCGTCGACAACGATGGCGACGGCTACGGCGAAGGCAGCGTGTGCCTCGGGCGCGACTGCGACGACACGCGAAGAGACGTCTCTCCGGCCTCCGCCGAGCTCTGCGATCGCGTCGACAACGACTGCAACGGAATGATCGACGAGCAGGGAATCTGCGGTCCATACGCGAACCTCGCGTGCCCGACGGCGACGCCCATCGACCTGATGACCGAGACGAGCTTCGTGCGATTGATCGACACGGGACAGGGATCGATGGACCTGGGCCCGCGCTGTCGCTTCGCCGGAAGCTCCGCAGGCGAAGGCAAAGAGCTCTGGTACGCGGTCACGTACCCAGCGAACCAAGAGCTCGACGTTCGACTCGAGCGCATCGGAACGAGCGGTGATCCCGTCCTTCTCGCCTTCGATCGATGCCCCGACGCGATGACTCAACCGCTCGCGTGCAACGACGACTACAACGACCCGACCTCTCGGAGTTCGCGCGTGGTGATCCGCCCGAGCAGCACCGCTACCACCGCGAAGACCCTGTATTTCGCCGCGGATTCGTACGGCATGAGCTCGTCGGGCCCGATGCGCTTGAACGTCACGCGACGCGCTCCTCCCGCCGCGGCCACCTGCGCAGCGCCCTACGACGTCGGCCTCGGCGGCGCGATCTACGGAACGTTCGGCGCGAGGGACTCGGTGGTGCTCGCGTGCTCTGCGCGCACGCGATTGGTGGACGAGGTGTTCACCGTGAACCTCCCGATGGACACGACGGCGTACGTGCAAGCCGCGCAGCCGACGCGCGCGACGCAGCTCTTCTTGGGCACAGGCCCCGCGTGCAACATGGTCGCGGCCGACCGCTGCACCGGCAGCGAGAGCGCCAATCGCGAGCTCACGATCGAGTCGGGCGCGCCCACGGTGCTCATGGTCGAAGGAGCCGCGGCGGGGGCTCCGTACGTCCTGGCGATCTCTGCGACGCCCGGCGGTTGAGTGCGGCACACTCACGGGCCGTGACAGCACGGCAATCACGGTACTGCGGTGTGTTCGGCCGTCCCTACCTCGACCTCGGGCCCTACGTCGAGACGACGAAGCTCGACGCGATCGATCGCGAGATCACCCTCGCGCTCTCTCATTTGGACAGCGAATACACAGGCGGAACGCTCAAGCACATGGGCGTCGTCGCCCCGTGGGCGATGGACGACGGCTACCTCGACGCGATGGACGCCGTACGCGCGATGACCGAGCGCGAGTACGAGGACTTCGTCTCGCTCGGCGACGACGAGGTCGACCCGGTGCCCTACGAGCGACGGATGGAGGGCTACGGAGACGAGACCGATCGCCCCTTCTCTCGCGCGCAGCAACGGCTTCTGTCCGTGCGACACGGAGCGTATTTTCCCTGGAAGTGCTGCTATCACTTGCTGGCCAACGAGCGCTGGGAGGACAAGCACTCGGGCGAAGGAAAGCGCTTCAGCGACGAGGCACTCGAGCACTTCGCGCTCACGATCGAGTGGGTGCGCTCGCTCCCCTTCATCGAGATGGGCCGCGTGGTGATCTTCGGCCTCGAGCCCAACGACCACGCGCCGCTGCACCGCGACAGCGAGCCGGGGCAGAGCGAGACCGTCGCGCAGTGCGTGATGCTCGCGCCCCGAAAGGGAAAGCGACTCTACCTGCAAAATCGCCGAGAAGATCCGCCGTTGGTCATCGACGCCAGGGCCTTCTGGTTCAACGACATGGACTACCACGGCGTGATGGCAGACCCGTTCTTTCGCTACTCGCTCAGGATCGACGGCGTGTTCGACCCCGCGTTTGTGCGCGAGCTATCGCGCGGCCGCTGAGCGCTCGACGAACACCGGGACGCTCAGCGCGCGCTCGTTGGTGGCCCCCGCTTGCGCGCGAAGATAGAGCCCGGCGAACTCTCCCGCGACGACGTACACGCCGTAGTTCACGATCGATCCGTCGCTGTGCGGCTGCGCTTCGAAGTACCGCTGCGCGATCCATCGGCCGGGGCGCGCGAGGCGCAGGCACTTGTCCCAGTGCTCGTCGCTCACTTGCTTTCCGATGATGACCTCGTCGCCTTCGGCGCCGTAGTCGCTCTTGAGCACCCACTGATCGCGCTCTGCGCGCAGCTGCGCCTCGTGCACGGTCTCGAGCCGCGAGGTGTACGGGATCACCCGCTCGATCACGCCCTGCGCCCAGGTCGAGAAGCGATGAATGTGCTCCCAAAACAGCGCCATCGCCCGCTTGTTCTGCGGAACCACCGCGCCGAACGGGTTCACGATGGCCGTCCGCTCTTCGACCTCCGCCGCGAGCGCGTGCCGCAGCGGCTCGATCAACGGCGCGGTGTCCGCGAGCGCTTCGTCGCTCCACACGCTCTCGCGCTCGGTCCACCAGTCGGTCTTGTAGTGCCGCAGCAGCACAGAGAGCTCTTGCTCGAAGAGCGTCGCGCGCCCGCTCTCTTCGTGGGTCGCGATGTTGTACGGCGACCCCAGCACCACGCGATAGCCCGCGGCCTCGAACCAGCGGCGATACAAACGGATCACCGAGAGGTCGTCGGAGAACTCTGTTGGATAGATGATTCCCAGGGATTTGGGCGAGTCGTCGCCGGCGATCGAGCGGCGCACCTCGTCGACCATCGCGACGAAGCGCTCGCGCAGCCGCTCGTTGGGATCGCGCAGTCCATCCAGTGATTCACCAGCGAATTGTCTCGCCAACGCGTTGAGCTCAGTGGCCTCGGCCTCGCCCGTGGGCGTGTCGCAGTTGAGCTCCGCGACGGCGATCCCCTCGTCCGTGAAGAAGACGTCGGCGCGCGCGATCCCGTGCCATCGAGGCGCGCTCGCCTGCCACAAGATCCGCTGCGTCTTGGTGAGCCCGAAGAACTCTTCGAGCAGCGAAGGGTCTTCGTCGACGAGCCCGCACAGCTCGTCGTAGAGCGCTGCGACTTCTTCTCCCACGCGCACGAGCGTTCGATAGCGCCCCTCGCTGAGCGTGATCGCGTCCATCGCAAACCGCGGCTGGCCGTCGTACCAGGGATCTTGAAGGACGCCGCGCTCGATGAGGGCGGCGGCGAACTGTTCGTATCGAGCGTCGCTCATCCGTTGCGAGTCCTCAGGCGAGCGCGACGAGGGCCATCGCTGAAGCGAGGTAGGTCGAGGCTTCGAGCACCGCCGCGCCCACGTCGCGATCCTGCGCGACGGCGTCGTCGATCGCGCCTCCGCGCAAGGTCGGAGCGGCCTTCATGAAGAGCCCCTGCACGATGAGCTGACGCACGGGGTAGAGCCCGAGGACGCACGCGCTGAGCATCGCGAAGCCCGCGAGCGAGTGCTTCCACGTGGTGAAGTCGCCTTCGAGCGCGCGAGAGATCACCACGGCGCTCGCGAGCGAGACGCCCGCGTACGAGAGCGCGGCGGCGGTGTTTCCCCCGCGAATGTGCTCGTCGTCATCGTACGTGGTGAGCGCGCGAAAGAGCGTCACGGCGCCGAGCTGCGTCGCGACCGCGAGCGCGAAGAAGATCAGCGAGAGCCCCCAGCTGCGCCAGTCTTGCGCAGCGACCGCGTGTCGCGCGAGGACGCCCATCGAAGCGAAGTGCGCTCCGGCGGCGATTCCAGCGGCGATGTTCGCGCGCGAGAGCTCTGCGCGGAGGTGTCCACCGAAGAGCGCGCGCACGCCGAGCGAGCCCGCGAGTTGCACGAGCGCGAGCCCCGTGACGCCCATGATCGTGACGGACAGCGCGTCGTGAACGAGCGATTGCCCCGTGACGTTGTAGCGAACGACCGCGGACGAGACGAGCAAGACCGCGAGCGCATCGCCAGCGAAGACGAAGCGCTGCGCGGGGTTGGGCTTGGCGCCCTCGTCCTTGGCGGTGCGAGAGACGAGCTGCCTTCCGACGCGCAGGACGAGCAGCAGCGCGAGCGCCGTGCAGAGCCCGAAGATCACGGTCACGCGAGTGGAGACTGGCGTCATGGCTCAGCGCCTCCTCGTGAGGTTGGCGAGCTTTTGCCGGGCGGATTCGCGCTCGCGCTCGGCTTGCGCGCGCAAGAGCGAGGCGCGTTGCTCGCATTGATTGACCACGTCTTGCGCGGCGGCGAGCTCGCGGACGTAGCGCATGCGCAGCTCTCCTTCGGGGCCGCCCTCTTTGAGCACCTGGAGCTGCGTCGAGATCTTGCTCTGCTTCTGCCAGGCTTCTTCGCGCTCGCGCTCGGCGCGCTGCCGCTCGTAGTCCGCTTGTTGCGCGGCGTTGTGGTGGTTGAAGATCTCGGCGAGCGCTCCGTACGTGGCCGCGTCGAGAAACTGCTTGTCGAACCACGCTTGCAGGTCGTGCGAGCCGAGCTGCGCGATTTGAATGGACCGCGCGCCGGGCCAACGCTCGACGGGCTCGAGCGTGGCCGAGCCGTGCGGATAGACCGTCACTCGAAATCGGTGGAAATTCGCTGTTGATTCGAACGGCTGCGGCCCCGCGGGGTCCCACGTTCGGCCCGCGACCTTGGGCACTTCGAACACGACGTCGACGGGCTCTTTGTGGTCGCTCTCTGCGCGCAGGGTCCACTGTTGCTCGTAGCGGGTCTCTTCGATGACGGTCTCGCCGCTCAGCGAGAGGCCCGTGGCGATGGTCTGCGTTCGAGCTGAAGATTTGCAGCGAATCGCGAGGTCCTTCGCGAACGCGAGGCGCACGGCGGTTCCCCTCGCAGAGTACGGGACCATCGCTTCTCCGGCGTACACGTTGTCCGAGTAGATGACGGCGGGCCCCTCTTCGAGGACGGCGCCGGACTCGTTGTCGAACGAGAGGACGAGGTCTGGCGAAGCGGGCTGACCCACGCGCCAGATGCGCTCTTTCTTCGCGGGAATCCTGTGCGCGAGCAACGGGACCATCGCCGAGCCGCCGCGCTTGATCGAGACCTTCGTGGCGACGCGGTACTCGAAGAACTCGCCGCGGTCCGCGTAGCTGCTCGCGTTGGCGGCGCCGTCGGCCATCGCTTGGACCATGGGCGCAGCCGCCGGGGCGGGCGGAGGACCGAAGCCAGGCGGGCCGGGCGAAGGCGGGGCCATCATGGGCGCGGCGGCGCGCGGCGGAGGCGGCGGGGCCATGGGAGCGCGCTCGAACTGCGTGGGCGCGGCTGCGGCGCGCGTGGTCTCTTCGACGACGGTGCGCGCGACGTTCTTCGGGTTGTACAGGTCGATGACGAACGAGACGGGCTGCCCCGTGGTGAGGGTGAGGTCGATGCCGTCGACGTCTTCGTCTGCGGGGTTGTGAACGACGCCCCACGCCATGAGCATCACGTCGTTGTCGATCGTGGCGAGGCGATACGAGACGCGCCAGATGGGCGCAGGAATCACGTACGAAACGCGCAGGTCCTCCGCCGTCCCTTGCAGCGAGACTCGGACGAGCCTGCTCTCGCCCGCGGTCGCTGCGCGCGATCGGTCGATGAGAAACTCGAGGTCTGCGCGCGAGGGAGCTTCGTCGAGCGAGACTCCGCGGGCGCGATCGAGGTCGACGAGCGAGATGTCTCCGTCTCCTGCGCGAAGGACGAGGCGAAGGCGCTTGGCGCCGTCCGCGATGGGGACGCTCTCGATGCCGACGACCTCACCGGTCACCGAGCCGTCGTCGACGCGAACGGACACGCGGCGGCCGCGCAGCGAAGCGAGCAATCCCTGCAGCGCGTTGCCCGGCTCGAGCCTGAGCTTTCGCCGTGCGAGGGCCTGCTCGGGGTCTTCGGGCTTGTCGAAGGCCACGGCTCCGACGGTGGCGTCGCCGCGCGCGACCCAAACCGCGAGCGATTTCAGCACATCGTTCATCTCGTCGATGCGAAAGGAGAGCTCGAACGGCCCGTCCGCCGCGCCCGATCGTTCGAGGTACGCCACTCCGTGCTTGAACAGCACCATCCTCACGACCTTCGGAGACTTCATGCGTGCGAGTATCGCGCGCCCTGATGACGAATGAAGCCATGAAAGACACGCCTGCCGAACCGAGCGAGACCGCAGAGAAACAGCGCCCCAAGAGCTACGCCCACGCCCCGCGGCTGCCCGAAGGACAGGTCGCGCTCGGCGATCTGGTGCAGGGCTCGGGCCCCTTGATGGTCGAGATCGGCCCGGGCCGCGGGCGGTTCGCGCTCGAATTGTGCGCACACAATCAAGATCAGCGCTTGGTGGCCTTCGAGATCCGCAAGAAGCTGGCGTTTCAGCTGGACGAACGGCTGACGCAGAAGGGCTACGCGAAGCGCGCGCGGTGCTTCGCTGAGGACGCGCGCGAGGTGATTGCGCGATTGGGGCCCGACGGAGCGGTGGACTCGGTGGCCATCCATTTTCCGGACCCGTGGTGGAAGAAGCGCCACGCCAAGCGCATGGTCGTGGGCGACGCGCTGGTGACGGAGATCGCGCGGCTGGTGAAGCCGGGCGGAGTGGTGTTGGTGCAAACGGACGTGAGCGACCGCGCCGAGGCGTACTACCCGCGCTTCGCCGAGCACCCGGCGTTCGAGAGCGTGGGGAGCCCGTACGTGGACGAGAGCCCGTTTGTTCCGGCGCGGTCGAACCGCGAGGCGATCGCGATCGTCGACGGGCTGCCGGTGTATCGCATGGTGTTTCGCAGGAGATAACGGGCTGTCCGAGCGCGTTTTGTAGGGATAGGGGACGGTGTTCAAAAGTTCATTTATTGGTCTCAGTTTGGCTCAGTGGCAGGGGCCGTTGAGTCGCGTTGAGACCAACAAATGAACTTTTGAACACCGTCCCCTAGCCTTACAAAACGCGATCACCGCACGAACTGCCAGCTCGTCCCGCGCGCCACTTCCAAGTGCAAATGGTTGCGGTGCGGAACGTTGAAGTTCGGCGTCAACACCACGTGAAACAGCCCCCGCCGCGCGGAGTCGCACGCGATCGTCCGCAACGCCCTCGCCGCTTCGTTGCGCGCCACGCGCGCCTCGGGACCGCACACCGGCCTGCGCAAACGCCCGTGAAAATCACTGAGCACGCTCAGCACGGTTCCGTCGTCGCGCACGAACGAGCCCGCGTCGATCGCCATTCCGCCGTGGTGCCGAGTCTGCACGGGACTGCGCTCGGCCTCCGCCTGCGTGGGCGGCCGGTACGTGCTCAAGTGAACGACCTCGCGCACGCTCAACGCGCGCAGCATCCGCGACCAACGCACGAGCGCGATCGCCAATCGACAGTCCATCAACTCGCGAATCTGCCGTCGCCCGCTGGCGCGATAGCTCACTCCGCCGATCGGCCCCGTCACGAAGATCGGCTGCGCCACGCCCAACACCGCCCGCGCGCTCGGCTCGAACGCCACGCCCGCGCGACGCAAGAGCCGCACGCACTGCCGATCGGACAGCGCCGCGATCTCGTGCGCCACTTGCGGTGACGCAGGAAGCGGCTCTCCCTCGGCGCTCCCCGTGCGCTCGCCCTCGTCCGCGATGGGATCGGGCAGGTCGTCTTCGGCCCGACCCAACACGTGATCGGCGCTCGTGTCGTGGCCGTCGTCGTCGTCCGCGCTCGTCGCGATCGCCCCGTCTGCGCTCGTCGCGCCGTCGCCCCGCGCGCTCGCTGCGTCGCTGCGCGATGCGTCCGCTCCCGAATCGGCCCTGCGCGCTTCTGCCGTTCGCGACTGCGCCGTCGCCACGCCGCGCGCGCTCAGCGTCGCGGCGAGCGCGACGCACAAGCCAGCACACACAATCAAGATACGCTCGCGCCGCCCGCTCTCTGTGCTGCTCCCGATCATGGTGGTGTCGCGCGCTCTCCGCGGAGCACCTCCGCGTTGATCGCGTAGTGTCCCTGCCCTCGCGCGAACTGCAAAGAAACCGTCGAGCCCAGCCGACCGAGCGCGTAGGCCGTGAGCAGCTCGTCCAGGGTTCGAGTGCTCCTGCCGTTCATCGCCACCAGTCGATCTCCTGCGCGAACGCCCGCGGCCGCGAGGTAGCCCTGCGCGTCGAGCGAGAGGACCTCGAAGCCGCCGTCGGGCGCGGCGCGAGCGCGCATTCCGCGGGCAAATTCGCTGAGATTCGAGACGTCACGGAGGTCGGCGCGCAGCGTTCCGTCCGAGCGCTCGTACAGGCGCGGGCGCAGCTCGACCCACGGATCGCTGCTCGCGCGCGGGGCGCTCGACGCGCTTCGATCGAGCTGAGCCCGGCGCGCTCGCGTTGGCGCGCGCGGCGTCGGATTCGCGACGGGCCCCACCGTCGGCGCAGCGGGAGCGATCGCGACGGGAGCCTCGCGCGACGCTTCACGAGCGCGCTCGATCGCCGCAGAGCGACGCGGTCCCGTCCGCGCAGCGAGCGCGTTGGCCGCAGTGATCCTCGCGCCGATCGCGCATGCGAGCGCGCTCAACGCGAGGACAGTGAGCTCTTTGGCGAGGCGCTTCGAGGTCGACGAGGTCACAACCGAACTGCCAGATGATGCACGGTCCGCGCATCGTTGGTATTCAACCCCGCACCGTGTCGAGTCGATTGAAGTCCTCGGTCGGGCTGCTCTTGATGGCCCTCGCGATCACGAGCGCTCTGGGCATCACCCGCGGACTGACCGCGAGCGACCGCGTCGAGCGAAGTCACATCGCCGCGTTTCCCACGCGTCCGATGCGCACGCTCAACCTCGGCACCACGCCGCTGCCCTCGCCCGGAACGCTTCGCCTCGTCCTCTGCCCCCCCGACGGCGCCCCCGCCATCGCCAAAGGCGGCTCGTGGCTCGTTCTCTCTCGCGACGGACGACAGCTCGCGCGCGAAGAGCTCACGCAAGACGACTCGCGCGGACGTCGCTGCCTCGAAGCCACCGCGCACGCCTCGGGCGCCGTCACGGTCACCGCCGAGCTCTCTTCGGCTGCGAGCACGCAAGTCGCGACGGCCGAGCGATTTTCGCACCCGCGGTTCACGTTCTTGTTCGCGCTGCCCACGATCGCGTTCGTGCTCGGCCTCGCGCTCGTGCTCTTTCGCAAGAAGAGCGACGGAAAGAGCAACGACGTTTCCACCAGCGAAATCACTAACCAAACGTCAACCACCGACCCGAGCACAAACCCGACGCCGTACCGACCGAGCCCCGACCCCGAGCTCGGGGCGTACGCGCCGCCTGTTCCGCCCGTGCAGTGGCCGTGGGCGTGGGCCTACGCGATCGGCGGCTACATCGCGGTCCAGCTCGTCAACGCGCTCTTCGTCGTCGCCTGGGTCGCGCTCTACCGCCCCACCGGCGGCATCGACGGAACGACCATCGCCGTCAGCACGCTCTCGCAGCACGCGCTGATGATCTTCGTCTCGTTCGCGCTGCTCGGAGCGTTTCAAACGGACAGCGGTCGCAAGCTCGCCAGCGATTGGCGTGAGCGATTGGGCTGGACGAGCATCACGCTCAAGGGAGCCGTCTTTTCAGCGCTCGCCGCCGCGGTGCTCGTCGCCATCGCGATCGGCTCGACGAAGTTCATCCCCGACCTCAACGCCTCGCCGATGGGAAAGCTCCTCGAGCGCTCTCCCGCCCGCTTCGCCATCGCGTTCGGCGCGCTCATCGCGCCGTTCAGCGAAGAGCTCTTCTTTCGCGGCGTCCTCGTGAGCGCGTTCGGAAGAAAGAGCCTCTGGCGCGGCGCGTTCATCAGCGTCGTGGTCTTCACCCTCGCGCACGCCGCGCAGCTCTCGGGCGCCGCCGCGGGGCTCATCCCCATCTTCGCCGTCGGGCTCACCAACGCGATCTTGCGCGCCAAGACCAACAGCCTCGCGTACCCGTGGCTCGTTCACACGATGTACAACGGCGCGCTCACCGCGAGCCTGTACTTCGTGTGATCACGCCGCTTCGGCGTACATCGCGCGCAGATCCGCGAGCTGCGCTTCGAGCTTCTTGCGGGCGCGGGCTTCGAGCTGACGAGCGCGCTCGCGAGAGACGCCCAGCTTGCGGCCGAGCTCCGCGAGCGAGAGCTCTTCGTCGCTCATGATCCGCTGCTCGACGATGAAGCGCTCGCGAGGATCGAGCTTGGCGACCGCCGCACGAACGCGGAGGTCGTACACGTTCTGCCGTTCGGCGGTGGCGAACTGCTCGTCCGCCGCGGGCTTCTCGTCGCTGAGAAGATCGCCGCGCGTCCCTTCGCTGTCCGTGTACACAGGAACGTCGAGCGAGACGTCACGCGCGTCCAAGCGCTGGAGCAACGGCTCGAGCTTGTCGACGCTCATGCTGAGCTTCTCAGCGAGCGCCGCGAGGGCCGCGTCCTTGTCGTGAACGACGTTGGCGATCCGAGCGCGCTCGCGACGGAGCTGAAAGAACAGCTTCGAGCGCAAGGGACCAGAGCCCGCGCCGACGAGCGACCACGAGCGAATCACGTAGTTGAGGACGTACGCGCGGATCCAGTACGCGGCGTAGGTGACGAAGCGCGTTCCCTTGTAGGGGTCGAACTTCTCGAGCGCCGTCGCGAGGCCGACGTTGCCCTCGGCGATCAGCTCGGGCATCGGGAGCCCGTAGCGCTTGTACTGCCGCGCCATGGACAGGACGAAACGCAGGTTGCTCTCGACGAGCTTGCTGCCCGCGGCGCGATCTCCGTTGCGATAGCGCACGGCGAGCTCGTGCTCGTCTTCGCGAGACAGCACGTTGGTGGTCTTCACTCGCTGCATAAAGCCCGTCACTGCAAGGTCGTGGTCGCTCATCGTTGGCTCCGTTCGACAGATGCTCGAGGGCTCTCGTGCGTCGCGCGTCTTTGCGCTCTCGCTGCGAACCGAAGGGCTGTCGCTCTTTGCGACCAACCGAGCAGAGGGGGAATCTCTTCCGCTCGAAGCCCGACGGTGACACCACTCGATCCGTCGATGACGTAGTTGGTACGCACGGACTCGTTGCGTTCCAGGCCCCGACGCGTGAAGTAGTTTGAAGAGAGCGATTCGAGATCGGGCTTTGTGAAGGACTGTGAAGCCTTCGTTGAGCGATCGCATGGATCGCGTCCCGCCCCCTGCCCATCGATCTAACACCGCCTGCCCAAGTGGGTAGTCCCCATCATCGAGCGTGCGCGCGCAGATCCCCTTCAGTGTCTCGACAGCTCCCGAAAGCGCTGCTCGGGCCCCGACGGCGCGTACGCCTGCACCGCGATCAACGGAACGGTGCCCGCGCCCACCCACGCGTGCCTCACCCCCATCGGAATCACCTGCGGATCTCCAGGCCGAACGACGCTCTGGTGCCCGAGCGAGCCTTCGCCCGTGCCCCACACGTTGACCATTCCATCGGCTACGACCGCGGTGAGCAGCTCGTACGAGTGATCGTGCGTGTGCTCTGCGACGTTCGCGGTCGCGCCACCCACGAGCACGCTCAGCGACGCACGCTGCGAGTCGGGCCCATCGAACACGAGCTTCGCGCGAAACGCCCCTGCGCCCCACGAGAGCCACTCGATGTCCGCGAGCCGCCGCACCGCGAGCGGCGATCTCCGTAGAACCGGCGCTTCGATCACGCACTTCGGCTCTTTCGACCGCGCTCCCCCGTCGCTCGCCGCGCTCGCGTCGCTCGCGCCTCCGTCGGTGGTGTTCGCGGCCTCGCTCTGGTGCATCGCCGCGGGCGCGTCTCGCGCGATCACGAGGACCAGCGCGACCGGCGGATCGTTGGGCGAGTTGTAGATCATCAGTCCATCGCCGATCGAACGCACCGCGGTCCAAGCGCCGACCGTCGGTCCTTCGTCGAGCTCGCGCTGTTCGCGTTGGTACGTCACGGGCTTCGTCGCGTACGCGTGGCCCGTGAGCACCATCGCGAAGACGTCCACCGAGGGATCGGGGTCGACGCGCAGGGACGTTCCCGGTTCGAGGAGCCACGAGCTCATTTTGGCGGGAGCGCGCTCGTCCTCGAAGGTCGTGCCCACGCGACACACGCCCGTCTCGCAGCGCTGCACCGCGGGGCTCCTCGCCCAGGCTTCCGCTGAAATCTCAGGCAATGCGCTCGGCGCCGTTCGAGTGCCGAACCCTTCGGGCAGGCTCGCGGCTCCCATGCTCGTGCTCGACGTCGGCGGGCGACACTGCACCGCGAGCGCCGTCGCGACGAGCAGAGAAGAGACCGCCGCCGCTCGCGCGAGCCTCACAGCGAGCGGCCCTCCCACGCGGCGCGGGCGCGGTCACGAAGCTCACGATCGCTGAGAAAATCCAGGGTAGTTCGCGCCATCGCCTTCGCCGCAGACAGCATCGAGTCGAGCCCTCGCGTGCTCGCGGCGCACTTCGCAAACGCTTGCTGATGGCACGTCGTCTCGCCCTGATCGCAGATCGCCACCCACGGGTGAATGCTCGGAACCACGTGGGACACGTCCCCCATGTCCGTGCTCCCGGCGCCCGCGTCGGGGTCCGTTCGCCTTGGATTTCTCCCAAGATCCTTCATGTGAACGCCAAACGCGTCCGCGAGCGGCATGTTGTTCTGCAGGTCCTTGTACCCGCGGCGCGCGCTGATCTCGATCTTCACGTCCGAGGCCATCGCCGCGGCCTTCGCGCACCGCTCGACGATCGCGCGCACGCGTTGGAGCTCGCGCACGTTGGTCGCGCGCACGCTGAACTCGCAGCTCGCGCGCTCGGCGACGATGTTCACCGCCTCGCCGCCGTTGGTCACGAACCCGTGCACGCGAACGCCGTCGCGAAAGTGCACGCGCTGCGAGTCGATCAAGTGAAACGTGTTGGTGACCGCCGTGAGCGCAGACTGTCCGTCCCACGGAGCGATCGCTGCGTGCGAGGCCTTTCCGTAGAAGTCGAAGTGCAGCCACACGTTGGCGAGCGTGGGATGCGCGAGCAAATCACGGTCGAACGGGTGAAACATCATCGCCGCTTCGACGCCCTCGAAGACGCCCGCTTCGATGAGCAGGATCTTGCCGCCGCCGCCTTCTTCTGCGGGCGTTCCGATCAGGTCGACGCCGCCGTTGATCGAAGGCTCTTCGCGGAGCACTCGAGAGAGCGCGACGAAGGCCCCCACGGCACCAGCGGCGATGAGGTTGTGCCCGCACGCGTGCCCCACGTGCGGAAGCGCGTCGTACTCGGCGAGGATCGCCACGCGCGACGAGCCCGTTCCAACTCGCGCGCGTAGCGCTGTGGCGAGCCCGCCCACGGGTCGTTCGACCGGGAGGTCCGTGAGCTTGCGAACGGTCTCCGCGATCCACTCGGACGCGCGGTGCTCTTCGAAGCGAAGCTCGGGATTGCTGTGAATCTTCAGGGCGAGCTCGCTCAACGCGGCTCGGTTCTCGTCGATCACCGCGTCGATGCGCGCGTACGACTCTCTCGCTTGCGACGGTGCCATCTCGTCTCGAAACGTACCGAGAAGTTGCACGCGCGTCCCGCTCCTCGGACAGTGTTCGGGTACACAGCCCCCATGGGAATCGAAAAGCTCATCGCAGAAGCGCAAAAAGGAAAGGTCGATCCCATCCTCGTCGTCGTCGGCGACGAGCGGCTCTTGCTCACGCAAGCGATCGACACGGTGCGAGCGGCGACCGTGGGCACGGGTCCTCGCGGCTTCAACGAAGATCACTTCGACGCGAACAACACGCCGAGCGCCGCCGTCGCCGACGCCGCGCGATCGCTGCCCATGATGGCCAAAGTGCGCCTCGTCCTCGTGCGCAACGCCGAGGCGTGGAAGGCCGATCAATGGGACGAGCTGCTTCGCTACGCAGAGTCACCGTCGCCGAGCACCGTGCTGCTCATCACCGCTGAGAAGCTCAACGGCTCGATGCGCTTCGTCTCTGGAGCGAAGAAGAAGGGCTACCTCTACGAAGCGAAGACCCCGGACGAGCGCGACTTGGGACCGTGGCTCGACGGCGAGGCGCGACGACGCGGGATCACCTTCGAGAAGGGCGCGGCCGAGTCGTTGATCCTCTCGATCGGCGCGGATTTGGGAGCGCTCGCGGACGCGCTCGAGCGCGTGCAGCTCTTCGCCGGCGGAAAGGTCATCCGCGAAGAGGACATCGAAGAGGTCATCAAGCCCATTCGAGAGTCGTCGGTGTTCGAGCTGAGCGAAGCCGTGAGCGAGAAGAACCTCTCTCGCTGCCTCTCGATCATCGATTCGCTCTCGCGATCGAGGGACAAGGACAAGCCCGCGCTGGTGGTCCTCGCGCTGGTGGCTCGGCAGATCCGCATGCTCGCGCTCGCGCGGGACGCGATCGACAAGGGCTCGGACCCCGTCGCGGCTCTGTCAGGAAAAATGCCGCCCTTCGCAGCGAAGAACGTCGCGCGCGTCGCGAAGATCAAGTGGTCCTCGGGGCACTTGTTTCGCGCGCTGAGAAAGCTCAGCGAGACCGACGGTCGGCTCAAGTCCGTGAGCGCCGCGCGCGGCCAAGAGTGGCGCGTGATGGAAGAGCTCGTGCTCACGCTCTGCGCATAGAGCGCTGGGCCGCTCAGCGCTCGAGCTCGACGGCGCGAAGAAAGAGCACGTCGCTCTCCCAGTGAATGTGCTCGACCAGGTCGCGATCGAGCGCTTGCAGCGTGCGGTAGAGCTCAGCGGTCTCTTCGCTCGCCCACGCGGGGGCGCTGTATTCGCTGGTGCGTTCGCGCAGCTCACGGAGCAGCCCCTTCACGACGTCGTGATCGTGATCCATGACGCGGATGGGGTTCTTGACCGTTCCGAAGTGCGCGGGCGGCGGAACCGCGCCTCGGTCGCGCGCAGCCTCGGCCGCTTCGATCCAGGGAAACAGCACGCGCTCTTCTCGCATCAAGTGCGGGAGCAGGTCGTCGCACAGCGCCCGTGCGCACCGCGCGATCGAGCCGAGCTCGGGGTGCTCGTTCGCGTCACGCGCGAGCGCCTTCGCGACCAGCGCGTCGATCTTCGCGACCGCGTCGCGGGTGAACACATGGTGCGTCGCCACAATGCGCTCGATGAGGGCCCGCAAGCTCTGCTGTTCGTGCGCAGTCGGTTCGCCGTGTGTCGAGCGCGCGTCGCTCGCGATCACAGTGCGGGCCGTGGAGTCTTCGTCGTTGAGCTTCATCGCTTCCTCGAATTTCAGCGCGGCGTCGAGAGCCCTCGCTCGCGAAGACCGCCGTTGACTGATCAAGAGACAGAGGTATCCTGATTACAAATCCCGGGCCGAGTCCTCGCGAAAGCCTCGCACACGGATTGCTCGCGCGCGGGTGAAGCTCTTCATGCAACGCACCAACACGACGACGGCGGCGACACAGACAGCGCGCTCACGATCGCTGCTCCCGAAGGAGCACGGGGCGTGGCCTCAGCTGCTACTGCCGCTCGCGACTGCGCTTCTCGCGAGGCCTTCGCTGGCGTCGGGGCTCGTCGCGTGCGCGGCGGTGGCGGCGTTCTTCGCGCACGAGCCCGTGCTGGTGCTGCGTGGTTTGCGAGGAAAAGGAGCGCTCGATCGAGAGCGACCGCGCGCCCTTCGGTGGCTCATTTGCGCGACGGCCGCGGCGGTGAGCGCGGCGTTCGGAGCGCTGGCGACGACGCACTCGAGCGGCGCGCGTCTCGTGCTCGCGGCGGCTCCGTCGTTGACGTTGGCGATCGCGTTGGCGGGCTTCGTGTACGCAGAGAGCGAGCGCACCGACGCGGGCGAGTGCGTGGCGGCGACGGCGTTGTCGTCGGTGGTGGTTCCGATGGGGGTGGCGAGCGGCGCGACGATGAGCGCGGCGCTGACGCAGTGGCTCGTGTGGAGCGTCGGGTTCATCGCGCTCACGGGAGCGGTGCGCACGGTGCTGGCGGGGCCCAAGAAGCGCGATCCGCGACCGTCTCGGCGCATCGCGGTGATGGCCACCGTTGCGGCGATCGCGATGGCTCCGTTGACCGCGGGCGCGACGGTGATCAGCGCGCTGTGCGCGACGGCGCTGCTCCTCTGGCCGCCCGCGGTGAAGAACATCCGCCGCGCGGGCTGGGGCCTCGCGTTCGGCTCGCTCGCCACGGGGGCGTGTCTGCTCGCGCAGTGAGCGGGGGAAAGGTCCGCCTCATCCCCGTCCCTTCTCCACGCCCAAGGGCGCGGAGAAGGGTGCCTTCGCTGCGTATAGGGGGCCAATTCGAAGGTGATGAGCCCTTCCGGTATGGCTCGTTGTCTGTGGACTCATATCGCTGAGCGCAGCGCCTTTCCATCGACGCTGATTCGCAGCGAAGGCCCCCTTCTCCGCGCCATTTGGCGTGGAGAAGGGTCGGGGATGAGGCGGACTTTCGTCCCGCGATGAGGCGGACCCGCTCACCGCCGACGAAGCCCCGTACAGCTCAACCCGCCATCGGCTCGAAGTCGCTCTTCATCGCGCCGCAGTCGGGGCAGCTCCAGTCCTCGGGGAGATCTTGAAAAGGTGTGCCTGGAGGAATCCCCGCGCCGGGGTCGCCCTCGGCGGGGTCGTAGATGTGATCGCACACAACGCAGCGATAGCGAGTCGTTCGAGGGTCACCCATGGTCGGGCGATGATCGCACGGGTCGCGATCACCCAAAAAGCTCCGACACCGATGAGATTCTGTGGCATCCACGGACGCATGCCTCGAATCACAAGGGTCTACACGCGCACCGGTGACGACGGAACGACCTCGCTCGGCGGAGGGCAACGCGTCCCCAAAGAATCGCTGCGAATCGAAGCGTACGGGACGGTGGACGAGCTCAACTCGTGCATCGGCGTGGCGATCGCGCTGGGGCTCGACGACAAGCTCACGGCCGCGCTCGCGACGGTGCAAAACGAGCTCTTTCACCTCGGGAGCGACCTGTGCATCCTCGAGGAGGACAAGAAGAAATTCGCCGTTCCGCAGATCGCAGAGAAGCACGTGGTGGCGCTCGAAGAGCTGATGGACGAGCTCAGCGAGTCGCTCTCTCCCTTGGAGAATTTCGTGCTCCCCGGAGGTACTCCAGGCGCGGCGCAATTGCACGTGGCCCGCTGCGTGTGCCGCAGGGCCGAGCGTCACGCCACGGCCCTCTCGCGCGTCGAGCCGGTCGGCGGCTTCGTCGTGAAGTACCTCAACCGCCTGAGCGACGCGCTCTTCGTCATGGCCCGCTACGAAAACCACGCCAAAGGTCGCCCCGACGTCCTTTGGAACAGCAGGGCATAGCGCCCCACGCGCGCCGCGCTCAGCTCCGTCGCGCCCGAGTCCTCATCGGCGCCCGTCCGCGCCCGTCCGCGCCCGTCCGCGCCGTGACGACCGAGAGAATCGCTGCGTACCATCGCGGCCAGAGAGCCTTCGTTGAGAGCGAGCACTGTTCTATTTTTCGCGGCCGCGCTGGCGTCGAGCGCGTCGCAGCTGTCGTGCAATCCCTCTGCGCCGACTCCGAACAACGAGTATCGCAGGCCCACGCTTCGACCGCGCGAGCTGCTCTTCGAGACGCCCGAGTTCGTGATCGAGCCTGGCGGCGACAAGCTCTTCTGCCACTATCTTCCGACGACGATCAGCGCGGACGCCGATCAGCTCGTGGCCGAGATCCACAGCTACCAGATGCGCTACGGCCATCACGTCTCGCTCAACTACACGACGGAGCCCGGAGCGGTGCTCTCGCGCGAGTGCACCGAGCAAGACATGACGAGGTCGCTGCTCGTCGGCGCCGGCAACGAGTCTGCGGAGCTCATGTTTCAGTTGCCGCCGGGCATCGTCGTGCGAATTCCGCGCGGATCGCAGGTGATTCTGCAGTCGCACTACATCAACCCGACCAGCGCGCCGATGCGCGTTCGCGACGCGGTGACCGCGCTGCCTCCGCCCGAAGGAGCGTCCGTGCAGATCGCGGACCCGATGGCGATGAACGACAGTGAGTTCATGATTCCGCCGCGGGTCAACGGCTACGGACGCACGCTCGAGTGCGAGATCGATCGCGACATGAACGTGGTCAACCTCTTCGGCCACGCGCACCAGTGGACGACGCGATTGAAGATCGAGCACGCCCCCGCGGGATCGAGCACGTTCGCCTCGATCTACGACGAGGTCGGGACCAACTCGCGATTGATGAACTCGCCTCCGATGCGCTTCTACAGCGTGGCCGACGCGCTGCGCTGGCACGCTGGCGACCGCGTGCGCCTGAGCTGCGATTGGAACAACACCGAGGACCACTCGCTCGCGTTTCCCGAAGAGATGTGCGCCGCGGTGTTCTACGCCTTTCCTGGCACGGGATTTCGCACCTGCGGCCGCGTGATCGAGACGCGCGGCAACAGCAACACCGACGCAGGCATCCCGAGCACCGACGGAAACGCAGGCTGCAGCACCCCTCCCGCGCCCGGCGATCCGTGCGTCCGCCCCTGCAACACCGGCAACGAGTTCGGCGTGGGCCGCTACTGCACTCGCGGCGGCAACGAGTGCCTGATCAACCAGCGCAACCGACTCCCGGCGTTCTTGTGCAGCGCGGACTTCGACAGCACGCAGACGACGGGCTGGTGCATTCGGCCGTGCAGCGACGACGCGACGTGCGGATCCGGCGCGCGTTGCGTGGGGGACTCGCGGGGACGCGGATGCGTTCCGATCGCGTGCGTGGGACCCGATCCTGACGCGGGTGCGGACGCAGCGACGGATAGCGGCAGCGCCGACGCGATGTCCAGCGGATCGATGGACGCCTCGATGGATCGCTGATCCCTCCGCAGCGCACCGCGCGCCGCACGATCAGCTCAGTCCCACCAAAAGCCCCATCCACCGCAGCGAAACAGCGACCAGGCGTACGGCAACAGCCCCTCGGAGGCCGCCTCTGGCGCGTACGCGAGGTGCTCTGCTGCGCATCGCGCGAGCTCATCGAGCGTCGCGGGCGGACGCGCCACGAGCCCGTCGATCGTCGCCTGGCCAACGAGAAACGGCCGAGCTCCGAACCGCTCGTAGAACGATCGCCATCGAACCGCGTGCGCTTCGGGCCCCGGACACGCGTTGAACGCGCCGAAGCCCAGCAGCGCGAGCACCTCCCACGGCTGCGCAGCGAACACCGCGAGCTGCGCGCGCCCTCGATTCGCGTACGCGCGCAGCACGCTGCTCTCGTCGACGCCCGCCGCGTACGGGCTCTTCGCGAGCATCAACGAGCCGCCTTCGGACCGAGCGCGAGCCGAGCCTGGCTCGACAGAGTCCGTCGCTTCTTCGTCATCGTCATCGTCATCGTCGCTCGCTTCGTAGAGCTCTTCGACCGCGAGATCTTCGCCGACCTCCCACGCAGAGAGCGCCTCGGGGCTGAGCTTCGCGAGGTCTTGCTCGAGTCGCCCTTCGAGCGCGGCGTCCAGGGATTGAAGCCGCTCGCGCACGAGCGATTCGATCCGCGCGGGGTCCAACAGCTCGTCGCCGGGCTTCATTTGCGAACGATCCTCTGCGCTGCGACGGGTGAGCTCGCTCTGCCAGGCAGCGAACGTCGGCGCGTCGAGCGCGAGCAGCGTCTCGAACGCGTCGGGCTCGATGAGAACGGGAGCGAGCCCAGTGGTCGCGGCGACGCGGTCGAGCGCCTGCCACGCGACGATCGCGCGGTGCATCGGCAGCGGCTCGGTCAACAGCGCCGAAACGAAGAACGGCTCGGGCGTGCCCTGCCTCAGCGCGGCGCCGAGCTCAGAGAACCGCTCGCGGACGCCCGCGGCCATCACGCGCTCGAGCGCGTCATCGATATCATTGGGTGAGGTCATCGTCGCTCTCGCGGCACAGTCATAGCGCAGCGCGCAGTCGGGACCGTCGAGTAATCTGCCGCGCGCAGCGCACGGAGAATCACTGCAGCACTCCAGCTCTGCGGGCGCGTCCCTGTATCATCGCTCGATGGATCACGCTGCGCTCACCCGCGACGCGCTCTTCTCGGGAATCAACTCGCTGCCCGTCCCCGACTCGTGCGGCGCGCTGATCGTGTGCGGCCCCCACGCATCGGTCGTCGTGTCCGCGAGCGCCGAGGCGTCCCCGCTCGCGATCGTCGCCGCCTCGAGCATGAACAAAGGCCGCGTCGTCGCCTTCGCCCACGACGAGCTGCTCTCGATCGACGACGAGAGCCCCGAGGATCGCGGCACATTCGTGCGCAACTCGATTTCGTGGGCCGCCCATAGCAAGCAGCGCCCCACGGTCCTCGTTCACGAGGACAACCCGAGCGCAGATTGGCTGCGAGAGCAGGGCTTCTCCATCGCGACGCACAGCGATGCGCTCAGCCAGGCCATCGAGCGCAAGCACGACGTGATCCTCTGCAACGACAGCGCCCTCCGCGACGAAGATCGCGCGGCGATCACACGCTTCGTCGAGCGCGGAGGGGGCCTGCTGATCGCGGCCACCGGGTGGGCTCACCCGCACTACGGCGCAAAGCGCAACGGCCACCCCGTGCGCAATCCACCGTCGCTCTTGCTCGCCAGCGCGGGGATCATCTGGGACGAATCCGAGTGCTTGCCCGGCGACGGAGACGACGTCGTCGAGCTCGAGCGCGACGACGCGCGCGACGAGCAAGCGAGCGTGACGCGCACGATCGAGGCGCTCTCGGGCTGGCTCGAAGACCCATCGACCGTCCCCGAAGAGCCCGAAGCGCTGCGCGCGGCGCTGCGACGAACCATCGCGTATCTGCGGGCGGCTCCGCGCTTCGGCGTCGACTGCTCGGCGCTGTTCGACTCGATTCACGCCGCGTTCGAGCGCGAAGAGATCACCGTCTCGCTCGAACAGACGCTCGCGCAGGACCAGGCGTGGCGGCGCGCGCTCGTCGCGCTGCAGACCGAGCGATGGAGGCAGCTCGCGGCGGACGAGCAAGAGCAGTGTCCGTCGGCCTGCGAATATCCTGGCGAAGTGCCCGACGACGCGGAGCGCGTCGAGCGCGAGGTGCGCTTCGATACGGCCGTCGCGCGCTGGGTGAGCACCGGCGTCTACGCTGCGCCCGGCGCGGTGATCGAGCTCTCGGCCGACGAAGCGTCGCTCGCGCGCGGGCTGCGGGTGCGCATCGGAGCGCACGTCGACGAGCTGTTCGGCGACGAAGACCGCGAGAGCGGCTTCGCTGAAGACGCTGAGTACAGCGCGGACGAGACCGAGTGGAAGCGCTGGCCCGAGCTCTCGTTCTCGTGGCCGCTCGACGAAGAGACCACGCGCGTGGCCTCACCGTTCGGCGGCCTCGTGTACGTGATCGTCGCGAGCGACGGCGAGGGAGAGCCGCGCGTGACCGTCCGCGGCGGCGTCGCTGCGCCGCGGTTCGTGCTCGACGAGACCTCGGTCTTCGACTGGAAGAGCAGCATCCGCGACGCGCCCGCGCCGTGGGGCGAGCTCGAGTGCGACAAGATCATCTTCACGCTCCCGTCCTCAGCGCTGCGAGCGGTCGATGACCCCGAGGCGGTCCTGCGCCTGTGGCGCCGAGTGATGCTCTGCTTCGAAGAGCTCGGCGGCGTCGCGTATCGACGGCCCGAGCGCATCGTCGGCGACGTGCAGCCCTCGCTCGGATACCTGCACTCGGGCTACCCCATCATCGGGCTGCTCGACGACGAAGACGCCGCGCTCTTGATCGTCCTCGATCGACGCAAGCTCGTGAGCGATGGTCAGTGGGGAGTGCTCCACGAGCTCGGTCACAACGTTCAACAAGACGCGTGGACCTTCGAAGGGACCGACGAGGTCACCAACAACGTGTTCGTGCTGTTCGTGATGGACGTGCTGTGCGGGATCGCTCCGCTCGCCAACCCGATGCTCGCCGAGGGGATCGAGACGGCGCGAAAATACCTGCAAAAATCCAAGAAGTTTGCCAAATGGAAGGAGGATCCCTTCCTCGCGCTCTCGATGTACGCCGACCTGCAGCGGGCGTTTGGATGGCGGCCGTTCATCGAGGTCTTCGCCGAGTATCGAACGCTCGCTGAAGAGCAGCAGCCCAAGGACGACGACGACAAGCGCGACCAGTGGCTGCAGCGACTCTCGCGCGCGTGCGGACACAACCTCGGCCCCTATTTTCAAGCGTGGGGCGTTCCGACGAGCGAGCGAGCGCGCGCTTCGCTGCGTGACCTGCCCGCGTTCGACCGAGCGCCGCTCGAGGGATAGCGCGCTCGAAGCAACGGCGTCACTGCTGGGCGGGCTCTGCCTGCTCGGGCAGCGCGTACACCGAGAGCAGCCCCGCGAGCGTCGTGGACGCGATCGCAGAGAGCCCCGCGAGCGAGAGGGCGTCGAGCGCGCGCGGGCCAAATTGCTCTGCGCGGCTGCCGAGCGCGGGGAGCGCGGTCCACGCCATCGCGAGCAGCGCCCAGCCTCCTGCGCCGCCCGCAGAGCGCCCTGGAAGCAGGGCGGTGACCGAGAGCGCTGCGACCGCGAGAAACGAGAGCGCGGGCAAGTGCGAGGCAGCCCACGGGCCCGTCGACGGGCCGAGCACGCCGCCGCCGCCCGGGAGAAGCGCCCACGCCGCGCCGATGGCGAGCGCGACCGCGACGAGCGCACGAGCGCGCTTGAGCCCAGTGAAATACGCGCGAAACAAGAGCGCCGCGGGCAGCCCAGCGGCGAGCGCCGTGAGCGCGAGCGCCCCGGGGACGTTGTGCCCTTCGCAGCCCATCGCGCGCACCGCGAGCGCCGGAAGCGCCGGCGCAAACGCCAACAGCGCGCGCGTCGCGTGCCCCACCGGAACGAACGCCAACACCAACGCGATCACGCCCGGGATCGTCCACGTCGCAGCGCCAATGGGATCGCGCACCAACGTCGGAACCGCGCTCGAGACCACGATCGTCCCCGCCGCCGCGAGCGCGACGCGAAGCGCGCTCTCTCCGACCTCGAGCGGCTCTTCGTCCTCCGTCGCTCTCTCTTGCGAGGCGCTCGCCATGGCCTGCGGCTGCGCGGCCGGCTTCTTCGGCAAATCGACGCCGCTCGACGGCGTGCGCGCGGCGATCACCGGGCGCGACGCGCGTGGCTCCGCGGGCTTGGAGTCGCGCGCGGGCTCTTTCGCAGCGCGCCCCGTCTCGTCCGCGGGCAGCCGCGTGATGGGCGAGCTCACATACGACTCGCCCAGATCGTTGGCCTTCTCTTCGATCGGCTCGTGCGCCAGCGTCGCGGCGAGCGCGTGCGGCGTCGTGGTCGTGCGCGCAGACGCGTCGGGGCTGCCGTCACGAAGCGTCTCCGTCGTGCGCGCGGGAGGCGCAGACAACGCGCTCGATCGAGCAGGCTCGACCGCGGCGCGCTCGGGCTCGCGCTGCGCGGGCTCGACCGGAGGAGCGCTGCGCTCATGCGTCGAATCGGGCTGTGATTTCTCAGACAAAACGGCGTCTGCGATCGCGGCGATCGGCGACGTCCCGACGAGCGTCTGCGAGAGCGAGTCGAGCGGCGCCGGCGCGCTCTTGGCCGCCGCGGTCGGGCCCTTCGCTGCGTTGGCTGGGGCAGCGTGCAGCGCAGTGCTCGCGCTCGGCATCGGCCCCGCGAGCGGAGACATGCCCACGATCGTGCTCGAGAGCGCGTCTTTGGGAGCGGACACGTGGGGCACCGCCTTCGCCGCAGGCGCCTCGCGCTTGGGTTGCGTGATCGCTTGCGTGGGCGTGAGCGTGGGCCCTTGCTGCGCGGGCGGCGGCGCTGGATCCGCGGGCCTGGCCGCGAGCGGCGCGGCCATCACCAGCGTCCCGCGCAGGTTGACGGAGGCGTCGCTCGATGGCTTCGCAGGGGGCGGTGCGGCGACAGGAGCGCTCGAAGGCAAGCCGCCTTGCACCATGGTCTTCGAGAGATTGGCCGCGGGCGCGCCGATGCGGCCGGCCGAAGAGGGCCCCTGCGCCGCAGGCGGCTGCGAAGGAGCGTTGGGCTCGATCGCGAGCGTGCTCGAACCGACGCGCTCTTTGCTCTTGTCGTTCGCCGCCTTCACGAGCTCGCTCGGAGAGAAGACCATCGTCGCGGTCGCAGGCCGCTCGCTCTTGGACGCAGTCGACGAATGTCCCGGAAGCGCTGCGCTCGATGGAGCTTTGATCGGCGGAGCATCGTCGAGCGCGAGCGTGGTCGAGCCCACGCGCGACTTGCCCGTCGCGGGCACACCAGCGCTCGGCGGCGCGGCGGACGGCGTTGCTTTCGCCGCTTCGATCGCAGCGCGCGCGGCGCTCGCTTCGGCTGCCTTCGCGACGAGCATCTCGTGCAGCGCTTTGGACTCGAGCGCGAGCGTGGGCGTGGGCGGCGCTTCGCGATGCGCTCCGACAGGCCCCGGAGCGGAGGGCGGCGGTCGGTGACTCGCGCCCGCGCTCGGGACACCGGTGGCCGGCGGCGGAGGAAGCGGCATGTTGCCGAGCGCGAGCGTGGTGCGCAGCGGATCGTGCGCGCGCGAAGAGGCAGGCGCGGCGGGGTCCGGCGGAGGAGGCGCCGACGGAGCGACCGGCGCAGAGAGCGCAGGCGCGGGATCATCAGAGATGTCCCAGCGATCTTCATCGACAGCGACGGGCGGCCGTTCGCTCGGGATCTTGGGCTTCGCCATCCCCAACGGAGTCAGTGAGATTCGGCTCTTCGTCGTGGACGGAAGCCGAACTCCACAGCTCGGGCAGTTGGCCCCTGCGTAATTCGCAGGAAGTTCTGCCTGACAGACGGGACATCGATCCATCTTCGATACACTCGCGCGGGCGATGGTCACCCGCAAGCTACTTTCCCAGGACGCAAATCAGAGAATTCGTGGCGGAGACAACGAGGGAGCCCTGCGCGGGCTCGTCGCCCTCGTGCGCTCTGCGCCGCACGACCTCGACGCTCGATTGCGCATCGGTGATGCGCTCTTGATCGCCGGGGACAACGCGCAGGCGATCCAAGTGTACGCGTTCGTCGCGCGCGAAGCGTCGCTCTCGGGGCATCCGTTGAAGGCCATCGTCGCGTTGAAGATCCTCGCCCGCATCGACCCGGCGATCAACGAGCTGCTCGCTCAGCTGGCGCAGCGCTACGCCGCAGGTTCTCCCGCGTTGGGAAAAGCCGTTCGACTCGCGCCTCCTTCGCCCGACGCCGAGGTCCCCGCGGCCGCGTTCGTCCCCAACGAGCTCGACTACGCGCAGGTGCGCTCGGTCGCAGCGCAAGCCGCGACGCTGCGCGATGGACTGCCCGGATACCCTGCGAATGTGGCGCCCATTCCGCTGTTGTCGGACCTGCCGCCGCAAGCGTTCGCGCGCATGCTCACCGCGGTCGAGCTCAAGCGATTGCCCGCGGGTGAAGCCATCATTCGCGAAGGCGAACCCGGCGACGCGTTCTTCATGCTCGCCCGCGGAACAGCCCGCGTCACCCGTCGCGCCGGTGGCGGTGGCACGGTGGTCACTCCCGAGAACGACGTTCTGCTCGCGACGCTCGGCGAGGGCTCGATCGTCGGAGAGATGGCGCTGGTCTCGGGCGCTCCTCGCGGCGCGACGGTCTCGGTCGTCGACGACAGCGACGTGCTCGTGTTCGGCCGCGACGCGCTCAGCGCAGTGGCGCGCGAGCTCGACGTCGTCGGGCAAGCGCTCGAGCGATTCACCCGCGATCGATTGGTGCAGAATCTCTTGGCCACGCACGAGATCTTCAAGCCCTTCGACCGCGCGCAGCGCGTGCAGCTCGCCTCGCGGTTCAGCGCGCACGACGCGCCCGCGGGCGCGGTGATCATCCGCGAAGGAGACGTGGGCCGCGGGCTCTTTCTCTTGCTCTCGGGCCAGGTCGAGGTCACGCGCACGGACAACGGCAACCGCGTGACGTTGGCCACGCTCGAGAGCGGCGCGGTCTTCGGAGAGATCGCGCTCATCGAGCAAGGGACCACGACGGCGACGGTGACCGCGCTGCGCAACAGCACGGTGCTCTTTCTCTCGCGAGAGCTGTTCGATCGCTTGGTGCAGGGCGTGCCCGAGCTGCGCGCGTTCTTCGAGAACCTCGCGCAGGATCGATTGATGGACACCAACCTCACGCTCAGCGCCGCGAGGGACAGCGCCGCGGAGCTGCACGAGGACGACCTGGTCTTGATCTGAGACCACACAATCAAGTCGTCGCTGTTTTTACTGAACTATCTCGCGCGCGGAACGTATCCATTGCGCAAGAGATTTCCCCTCCCCGTCGGCCAGAGCAAGCAGCCCGCGTGCGAGCCGGGGACCGTGTACACGAGCGCGTTGCGCATGCGGTCCTCGCCGTCCTTGAGGTTGACGACGATCTCGACGGTCCCGTCTCCGTTGACGTCCGCGATCGTCGGGACGCTCATCGCGCCGTGCGCAGGAAGGGCGATCCGGTGTTGCATCGCTCCGTCCGCGCCGAGGATGTAGAGCGCGCTCGCGTCGGCGCGCGGAGAGTACGTCGCGAAGATCACCTCGGGCGATCCGTCCCCCGAGAGGTCCGCGAGCGCGATGCCCGCGGTGAGCACGTCGTTGCTCGTGGTGTACTCGAAGCGCCACTTTCGATTGCGCGCGGCGTCGACCATGTGAACGCCGCCGTCGAAGCCCGCGAACACCATCTCGAGCCCCGGGGTCATCGCGTCCATGTCCGCCACGCTCACTTGATTGGTGAGCCCGACGAAGTTCACCCCTTCGAAGTCCCACAGGCCCGCGCGGTACATCGGAACATGAAACGGCTCGACCCACGCCGGCGGCCTCGTCGCGTCGCGGTTGATCACCCACAGCGCGACGCCGCGCAATCGATCAGTCTGCGCGGCGTTCTGCACGCTTCCGACCATCACGATCTCGTTGCGTCCATCACCGTCGATGTCCGCGATCGCGGGCGCCGTGTTCGTGAAGTGCGCTTGATTCGAGGTCGCCTCGTCATTGGCATACCCCTGCTGCGCCAGCGCGTACTCGTGAAGAAAGCGCACGCCGAGGACCTTGCGGCGATTGCGAAAGATGTTGGCGGCGTCGAAGGCCACGCCGTTTCCGTGGTGCCAGGACATGTACGCGTTGTCCTGCGCGCCGACGATGTCCCACGAGCCGCCTTCATCGATGGGACCGACGGCGACGTTCTGATCGTACCCGCCCGTGACGAAGCAGTTGTTGTCGCAGCCCGACGTCATCGTCGTGTTCGGCGGAAACCCCGGGACGATCGTCCCGTTGCCCTTGATCGCGAGCAGGATGTCTCGAACCGTCCCTGCGATGGGGCTGGTCGTGAGCGTGACGAGCTCGAGACGACCGTCGCCGTCGACGTCGCCCGCCGCGAGCGAGCGCAGCTCGTCCCGCCACATGAACGGAAACCCTTGGACCATCGCCCCCGACGAATCGAGCACGAAGACGTTTCCGCGCGCAGCAAAAGCCACCTCGAGCTTCGCGTCCCCAGCGAGGTCTGCGATCACGGGCGAGGCCCAGATGCGGCCCGAGCCGGGGACGTCGAAGCTCCACGCGACGCTGCCGTCGGGGCGGTACACGAGGAGCTTTCCTGCGCGAGCGATGACGATCTCGCGCGTGCCGTCACCGTCGAGATCCGCGACCGCGGGAGAGGCGAGCCACGACTCGTGCCACCGGTCTTTGAGCGTGACGAGCACGGTGGGAGCCATCGCGACGCGCGCGCCTCCGCCCATCGCCGCGCCGCACGAGGGCGTGGGCAGCATCGCGTCGACGGGCGTGTTCGCGTCGGGCAACGGAGCGATCCCCGAGTCCATCACGTTCATCATCGAGCCGTCGGGCTGCGACGAAGTGGGACCACACGCCGCGAGCGTCGCGAGCGAGAGCAAGAACCAACGATGCTTCATGCGCCGAGTGTACTGCTTCGTACCGCGCGAGCGCCCTCTCCCTCGCTCGCTCGCGCTCACTGGTAGCGCATCAAAACTCGTGAACGAACAGCCCGCTGCGCAGCTTGGGCTCGAACCACGTGCTCTTGGGCGGCATGAGCAGGCCGGCGTCGCTCACCGCGAGCAGCTCGTCGATGCGCGTCGCGAACATGTGAATCGCCAGCGTCCAGCGCTCTTCAGCGACGCGTCGCTCGAGCTCCTTGGCGCCTCGAATACCGCCCACGAAATCAACGTTCTTGTCCTTGCGCGGGTCGTTGACCGCGAACAAGGGCCGCAGGATCTGCTCTTGAACGATCGAGCAGTCGAGGCTCGCGACGGGGTCGTTTGCGTCCCACGTTCCCGGGCGAAACGTGCCGCGATACCAGCGGCCGCCGATGTAGAGCCCCACGCTCTTGGGCGCGCTCGGCGCGGGCGCGTCGGTCTCGACGACGTCCATCACCGCGCGGAGGTCAGCGAGCAATTGCTCGGGCGTCCGCTGCTCGCCCACCTCTCGAACGAGCCGGTTGTACGGGAGGATCTGCATCTGATCGTGCGGAAACAGCACCGCCAGATACACGTCCACCTCTCCGGGCTCTGCGTCGCCGCGCTTCTTTCGCAGCGCGTTCACGCGCGAGGCCGCCGCGCTGCGATGGTGTCCGTCCGCGATGTACATCACCGGAACGTCCTTCTCGAACAGCGCCACCAACGCCGCCCGCTGCTCTGCGCTCGCGATCCACAGCGTGTGCTGCACTCCGTCGCTCGTCGCGAAGTCGTACACCGGCGCGCCCTTCTGCACGGCCTCGATCACCGCGTCGACCGACGCCACCGCGCGATACGTGAGAAACACCGGCTCGTCGTGCGCGTTCATCTCGTCGATGTGCCGCGTGCGGTCGTCCTCTTTGTCCGCGCGCGTGTTCTCGTGGCGCTTGATCGTGCCCGCGTCGTACTCGTCCACGCTCGCGCACGCCACGAGCCCCACTTGCCTGTGCGCGCCCATCTTCTGCGCGTACACGTAGAGCTGCGGCTCGCTGTCGCGCTGCAAAACGCCTCGCCAAACGAAGCTCTCGAGCGCGATCCGCCCCTGCGAATACACCCGCGCGTCGTGCTCATCCACGCTCGGGTCGAGCGCGATCTCGGGCCGAGAGACGTAGAGATAACTGTCGTCGTTGCCCGCGGCCAGCTCGCGAGCCTCTCGCGTGTTGATGACGTCGTACGGCGGCGCGGCGACGCGCGCGACCAGCTCGACCGGCGGCCTGAGTGCAGCGAAGGGCTTGATCGTGGTCATGTCGTGGCCGCACCGTATCACCGATGCGCTTCTCGTCTCGCCTCGCGAATGCACAGGACGAGCTCCTCGAAAGTCCTTGGTCGTCCCACGTCGCCGCCGCGCGTTCGCAGCGCCAGATCGGCTTCGATTTGTCGGTAAACAACCCCAGCGCCGTCGGTCTTCGCCCTTCGCCTGCGCACGCCGAAGCGATCCTCCGCGCGCTCTCGGACCCGCGCGCGCTCTCGTATCAGCCGCACCCGCAAGCGATGCTCTCTGCGCGCGAAGCGGTCTGCGCGCACTACCTCCGCGCGCACGACGAGCGCGTCGATCCGGCGCGCGTGTGGCTGGCGTCGAGCACGTCAGAATTATACGCCCAGCTATTCATGTTGCACTGCGATCCGTCGAGCGAAGTGCTGGTGATGCAGCCGAGCTACCCGCTCTTCGAGTCGCTCGCCTCGCTCGTCTCGGTGGCGGTGCGGCCGTTTCAGCTCGCGCTCTCGGACCGGTGGGAGGTGAACCTCGACGCCCTGGCTCGCGCGGTCACCGAGCGCACGCGCGCGATCGTGTGCGTGACGCCCAACAACCCCACGGGCTCGACGCTGCGCGCGCACGAGCTCGCTGCGATCGCAGAGCTTTGCGCGGAGCGAGGGCTCGCGCTGATCGTGGACGAGGTGTTCGCCGAGTACGTGTACGAGACCGAAGAACGAGATCGAGCGCGCACCACCGCGAACGAGCAGCGCTGCTTGTGCTGGACGCTCGGCGGGCTCTCGAAGAGCGCGGCGCTTCCGCAGATGAAGCTCGGGTGGGCTGTGCTGAGCGGGCCCGACGCGCTGGTGCGCGAGGCGCACGCGCGGTTCGAGCACATCGCGGACGCGTTTTTGTCCGCGAGCGCGCCGGTGCTGTGCGCGGCGCCGACGATGCTCTCGCGCGCTCCTGCGATGCGCGAGGCGATCATCGAAAGGGCGCAGCGCAACATCGTCGCGGCGCGAGAAGAGCTCACAGCGGACACGGGAGCGAGCGTCTTGCCCTGTGAAGGAGGCTGGACGCTGGTGCTTCGAGTGCCTGCGGTGCTGAGCGAAGACGAGTGGCTGCGCGCGTTGCTCGACGAGGACGACGTGCTCGTTCAGCCGGGATATTTCTACGACTTCGAGCGCGAGGCGTTCTTGATCGCGAGCCTGCTCACCGAGCCCGCGGTGTTTCGCGAGGGCGTTCGTCGCATCGCGAAGCGCGCGCGGGCGCTGGTGTGAGTCGGGTCATGTGTGGGCATGGGTCTGCCTCATCCCCGTCCCTTCTCCACGCGACAAGCGCGTGGAGAAGGGTGCCTTCGCTGCGTATCGGGCGCCGATCGAGTCGGGCTTGCTCGGTGAGCACGGTGACCACGGTGACCACGGCGAGCTCGGTGAGCACGGTGAGCACAGTGAGCACAGTGACCACGGTGAGCACCGATGCCCGTCTGCCTCATCCCCGTCCCTTCTCCACGCGCTCGTCACGCTGCGCAGCGCCTCGCTATCGGCGCCGTCATCGCAGCAAAGGCCCCCTTCTCCACGCGCTCGTCGCGTGGAGAAGGGACGGGGATGAGGCAGACCAACTCTTCTACGGATGCGCGCTGACTTCGTTGATGGTCTCGCCCGTGGCGAGCACTTCGAACGAGGGCTGGTCGGCGATGGTCTTCTTCACCTTGCAGTTCTCGACGGCGCGCAGGATCGCTGCGCGGTGCGTCTCGGGAAACCCTTTGGGCAACCGCAGCTCGATCGAGACCTTCGTCACGCGCCCGCTCTTCGCGTCGTACTCGTGCTTCTGCGTGAGACCGAGGCCCTCGGTCGACAGTCCGCGCGCCTGGCAGAAGCCCAACGCGTAGATGCCGGCGCACGTCGCGAGCGACGCGAGAAACAAGTCGTACGGAGCCAACGCGGTGTCTTCTCCGCCCAGCGACGCGGGTTGATCCGTGCGAACGACGAAGGTCCCCACGCGCGCGTCCACTCGTTTGCCACCCGGAAAGTCCAGCTCGATATCCATTGCGATCTCCACTGCCTTCGAGCCCGCCGAGGCGCGGATGGATTCGGTGGAAGACAAAAGAATTCCGCAGCAGGAGCGCGGCGAAGAGCGCGCGCACGAGACGCACGTCTTGCACGTCGCACGAGCGAGCGCGAGTTCGTTTACCAACCCAACGAGCTGCCATCTGCGTTGTCAGTTTCGAGCGATGTCCGTTTTCGCTGCGGTGGTTTTCGTCGGCAGCAGCGACGAAGTCGGCAACCATCGACGTCATGCGAAGGCTTCATCGGCTGTGCAGAACGCTGGTGTTCGTGGGATGCGCTCTCTCGGTCTCGAACTGCGGAGCGAGGGCCGAGCTGCTCGTGCAAGGGTTCGCGCCGATCCCTGGGGATCCCGACGGAGGATCGCGACGCGACGGAGGCGGCACGACGATCGGCCCCGACGGAAGCGTGATCGGGCCCGATGGAGGCGCGCTCGCGCCGACGGATCGCTTGGATCTCTTGCTCGTCGTCGACAACTCGGGGTCGATGGCTCAAGTGCAGACGCAGCTGATGGTGAAGTTCGAGGTGATGCTCGAGACGCTGCGCGTTCCGTTGTGCGGGTCTCGCAGTAATCCCAGCGCCGAGCCGCACTCGTGCGTGGGCAACGACGACGAAGTGCAGCTCTCGCGACCGATGCGCGACCTGCACGTCGGCGTCATCTCGACCGACCTCGGAACGCCCGGCTCCACGATCCCCGGCTGCGACGACAGTGATCGCGGCGACGACGGCCTGCTCAACCCGATCCGCCACGGTCCAGCGCTGCAGTCGCACTTGCCCTGGGCGCCGCTGCGGCCCAACGCACAAACAGCGCCCGCAGGGTTTCGCCCAGCGGTCTGCGCCAACGACACCACGCAGTTTCCGGCGTTCATCACGTTCTGCTCGAACTCGGCCGACGCGAGCTGCGACATCGCCGCGCCGTTCTCGTCGACGCGCGACCCCGGGACGTTCTCATCGTGGTTTCGCTGCAACTCGGGGCTCTTCGTCAACGGGTGCGGACTCGAAGCGCCGCTCGAAGCCGCGTGGCGCGCGCTCGTCGAGCACGACGCACGCAGCGCTCCGGGAAGCACGTCGATCAACGCTGGATTTCTTCGCGACGACGCAGCCCTCGCGATCGTGGTCATCAGCGACGAAGAGGACGGCTCGGTGCGCAACTGCGACCACGACAACGGGTTCTCTGCGAGCCGCGGACAGCGCTGCGACGATGCGCGCGACGTCTACAACAGCGCGTCGCAAGCATGGGCGCACCCGACCAACCCGGATCTCCGCTTCTACCTCTACTCGCCCGGCGACCCTCGCGACCCGACGTGGAACCTCGATCGCTACGCCAACACCACCGCTCTCTCGAATCCCTCGCGATGGAACCGCGATTTCTGGTCGCTCAAGCCCGGCCGCCCCGACCGCGTGATCTTCGCTGCGATCACCGGCGTCCCCGTCGCGGTCCCGACGAGCAACGGAGGCACAGACTACAACGCCCTGCTCGGCGCCCCGCGCGCGGGCAACCCCGATGATTTCGTGGGTCGAGATTCATCCACCGCCGTCTCGGGCACACAAGATCGCGCGGGCCCCTTCTCGATGCGCGCGGCCAACATGGACCCGATGTGCTCGCACGTCGTGCCCGCGTGCCGCCGCGAAGGATCGACGTTCAACCCCGCGACGCCGTGCTCGAACGCTCAGTACATGGGGTTTCCGTCACGCAGGATCGTCGAGATCGCGCGGCGATTCGAGCAGGCTCCCCGCTGCAACGGAGCCCCCTGCAACAACGGCTACGTCTCGTCGATCTGCGCGAGCACCTTCGAGGTCTCGCTCAGAGAGATCGGCGTGAAGATCGCGCGACGCCTACGGTAATCACGGTGATCACAATTCAACTCCGTAGGCGTTTGAGCGGGCGCGGTGCGCTTCGATCAGCGCGGCATCACCGACGCTCTCGGCCAGCGCCGGCCACGTGAGCGGCAGCTCGAAGCCGTCGGTCGCCGCGTCGAGCAGCGCGCTCAGCGATCGATCATCGATGGACCCCGGCACCGCGAGACGCACATAAATCGCAGGGATCTCCGCGGCAGAATCGCGCGGGTCCTTCAGGCGATACTGATCGCCTCCGCCCTGGCGAACCTCGATCCCGCGCGCTTCGAGGGCGATCGCGAAGCGCTCGTACTGCTCGGGGGACGGACGCGCTCCGTCGAGCTCGACCACGCGAAAGTCTCCGCGGTGCAGTCGGTGCACAGCCGAGTACTTCCAGCGATGACGGCGGCGCGTCTCTTCGTCGGCGTCCGGCTCGGGCGCGCGGTTGAGCGGCCTCGTGTCGAACACCCAGACGTCTCCGAATCGCTGCTCTTCTCCGGGCCCCGCGACGTGCAAGACCCGCGCGGTCGCGGGCCCCGTGCGTCCGGCGATCAGCTCGTGGATCCCGTCCTCGTCCTCGACCGCGAGCACGCACAGCTCCCAGCGCTCGTCGATCGCGCCTTCGCCTTCGAGCACGTCGAGCCCGAGGGCCCTGGCGCTCGCGCGCACGGTGGCCCAATCACCGACGATCGTCGCCGCGCTCATGCGATCCCAGTGATCGTTGCGCGCGAGCTCTCCGCCCGCTTCGATCTCGCTCAGCCGCGAGAGCGCCTCTCTCGCCCCGTCTTCGCCCGCGCGAAGCAGCGCCCGCGCGAGCATCCTGCGCGCGTTGAACCCGTCCGCGCGCGCCTCGACCGCAGGCCGCAGGCCGTCGCGCGCCTCGCTCCAGCGCTCTTGCTCGAGCGCGCTCGCGCCCCGCAAAAAACCAGGGAGGACCTTGATCTCTTCGCGGCTGCTGCGCGCGTGGATGAGCGCCTCGTACGCAGCGAAGCGCGCCGACTCTTCGCGCAAGAGCATGTTGCCCAAGCGCAAGACCACGTCCTCCGTAGGCTCGCTCGATCGAACGCGCTCTTCGAGCAGCGCGATCGCGTCCTCGCGCGCGCCCGCCGCGTACAGGGCGCTCGAGAGCGAGAGCAAGAGCGGCTCGTGCTCGGGCCACTTCGCGCGCGCCGCTTCGAGCACAGGAAGATCCCGGTCTGCGTCGCGCGCCTCCGTGGCGTCGCCGAGCGAAGCCAGCAGCGCGTCGGCGCTCTCGGGCAGCTCGATCGAGAGCGAGCCCTCACGCTGCGCGAGCAGCGCCCGCGCCTTCTGAACGCGGTCGAGCGCGTCGAGCTCCTTGCGCAAGCGCGGAAGGCACCGCTCCATCGTCGCCAGCGATCGCCGCGCGGACCACACCGCGCCGCGCGCGACGGACAGCTCGAGGTGCCGCTCGGCCACGTGCAGCGTCGAGCGCACGGCGCCGTTCTTGTCGAGCCGCGAGACCATCGTCCCGATCGAGAAGCCCAAGGCGCTGTCGTTGGCGAGGGCGCCTGCGCGCACGAGCAAGAGCGCGGCGTCGCTCCACAGGTCGTAGCCGTCGATCGCGTCGACAAACTCAGCCAGCGTCGGCAGCGCCTTCACCGCTTCGTCCGCGCGTCCCATGCGCGCGAGCACGCGAGCCTTGTGCGCTCTGCGCAAGAGCGTTCGATTCACAGAGTCTTCTCGGCCGGCGAGCTGCCGCTCGACGAGCGCGAGCGCCTCGTCGTTGCGACCGAGGTCCGAGAGGATGCTCACGCGGGTCATCCCGCAGAAGCGATCGAGCTCGTCGTTGGGGTCCTTCGCGAGCTTGGCGGCGATCTGCCTCTGCAAAAACGCCTCTGCTTCTTCGAGCCGCCCCCCGTCGCGAAGGGCGTCCGCGTGCTCGGCTGAGATGCAATCGAAGCAACCCCACGTCGGGTCGATCCGCGCGAGCGTCTCGTGCGTGACCTCGATGCGCTCGGGCGCCCACCCCGGGCCGTCGACGATCCCGTAGCACGCCGCGAGGTCTTGAATTGTGCACACCGATTGGGGACACCCCTCGGTCTCGGGCCGGTGCGCGAAGTCCACGAGGTCGACCGCCGAGGACAGCGCGCTCTCTCCGTGCATCCGCGTGAGCACGCGCGACTGCAGATCCCAGTGCCGAAAGAACAGCTCGAGCCACGGGTCCTTGCGCGCCCGGGACAGCGCGATCGCCTCGGGGACCAGCGCGTCGACCTGATGGTGACGCAGGTCCACGACGTGATCGGGAAGCGCGTAGAGAAGCTCAGCGAGGCGCGAGTTTCCCTCGGCGAGAAGCTCTTTGCGACGCGCGCGGACCCAGCTCCAGATGTCCATCGAGCGAGAGGTTTACCGCAGCAGCGCGCAGGCCGTCTCTGTGAAGTCCGAGAGGGCGGTCTGCAGGTCGACGCGGCCCGAGCCCTCGTTCCACCCGGCCATGAGGGCGACGAGCGAGCGGAGGAGCCTCGCGGCGGGCTCGCACGCCTCTGCGCCGCGCGAACGCTGCGCGACGAGCGCCGCGATCGCTGGCGAGTCCACGTTGACGTAGAGGTCCGCCTGCGCGCTTCCGTCCAGGGTCTTCGTGTAGATCCGCGCGAGCTTGAGCGCCGCCGCGCCGATGCGCTTGTCCGCCTCGTCGCTCTCGATCCTCGCCTTGAGCTCTGCGTCTCGATCCGGGACCAGCACCAACGGCAATTCGCTCGGAGCGAATTTCGCGATCACCATCCGCTGCCCCGGCCGCAGCAACATCTGCTCGAGCCAGCGCTTGTCCTCCGCGCTCACCGCCGCGTTCTTGAACACGTGACGGTTGCCCTCCTCCGTCCCGAGCTCGACCACCGCCCCGCCCTTTCGCTCGGCGTACGCGCGAAGAAACGGGACCACCCCGTAGCGCGTCCCCGCTGCGATGGGCGTCTTGAGCGCGCGAAAGAGCATCTCTTCGAAGCCGCCGCGCGTGCCCAGAGACACGTACGCGCGGCTGTCCCCGCGGCGAAACACCACCCTCGCCGTCAGGTCCCCTTCGCTCGTGGGGACAGTTAGCTCGTTGGCTAACAGTTCCATCAGGCGCTCGTCGCAGAGCGCGCAGCCGAGCAGGGCCTCGTTGTGCCGCAGAAGAACGCGCCGCCACGCCTCGGGCTCTTCGCGCGCCACCCTCGCGAGCCCGTCGACCAACGCGCGGGTCAAGTGCGCCTGCGCCGCCTTCCAACGATCATCCCGCTGAAGGTCCTCTCGGCTCGCCGTGGGCGTCAGCGTCGAGGACTCGATCACCCCGCCCACGAAGCCCGCCCACGACGGGAGCAGCTCGCGCGCGTCGTCGTCGAGCAACATTCCCCGCACAAAAACCGCGAGATTGCGATTGTCACTGGTCCCGTAGGTGCGCGCGTCCTGCACCCAGAGCAGCCCCCGCACGTCGCTGTCCGGCGACGGCTCGATGGGCATCACGCACAAAGGCTCGAAGCGACGCTCGAAGCGCAGCGCGAAGGACCGACGCGCGCTCGCCAGGCGCGGGCCCGAGAGCGACTCGTCGCGCCACGGAGGAGCCTCCGCGTTCACCGCGACAGGATCGCTCCCGAGAAACACCGGAAGCGCGAGCAGCGCGCAGTACCGCTCGAGCAGCCCTCGCAGCTCGTCCCCTTCGAGCAGCGGCCGAAATCGCTCTTTGAGCGTGAGCTCGACGACGGACCCGACGGGCCCCGGCTCGCAGGCCTCGAGCGAATAGCGCTCGCCGTCGCGCGAGCGGTACAGCCACGCCTCCGCGGGGGTCTGATAGGACGTCGTGCGCACTTCGATCCGCTCGCTCACGACGAAGGCCGAGAGAAATCCCAGCCCGAAATACCCGATGAGCTCGTCGCTCGCCGTCTTCTGCCGCAGCGTTCGCGTGTAGCCCGCGCCCACCGTCGCCAGAAACGCGATCACCTCGTCGCGCGTGAGCCCCGCGCCGTTGTCCAGGATCGAGAGCGTCCCGCGCTCGCGATCGGCGCGCACGAGGATGCGCGGATCGAACGGGCTCGCGCTCTCCATCCGTCGCCGAGTGATCGCGTCGTGCGCGTTTTGCACAAGCTCGCGCAGGGCCACGGTTGGGGTCGAATACAAGTGCTCTCCGAGCACCGTCATGAGCCCGGTGAGATCCACCTGCGTCGTACGAAACTCGATCTCGCTCATAGAACCGCTTCGGCGCCGCGGAGGGTACAACGGTCTTGGGCTTCATGTGTGGTGCGGTCGGCATCGCGCGAACGCGAGAGCGAGTTGGTCGAAAGCGTCATTGATCGCCGTGTTTCGAGCGTGATACCCACATGGACGGATTTTCATGCCCGCGACGATTCGCAGTCACGCACGCACGGACGTAGGCCGCGTCCGAGAGCACAACGAAGACAACTTTCTCGTAGATCGAGCGCTCGGTCTGTACGTGGTGTGCGACGGGATGGGCGGGCACGCTTCGGGAGAAGTAGCCAGCGCGATCGCCGTGCAAGCGCTGCGAGACGCGCTGAAAAAAGACGAGGATTTCCTTCTCGACTTCGCCAAAGGCGACGCGTCTGTGCGGCCCGAGGACGTCAAGAACCTCGTCGAGTCCGCGGCGCACGCGGCCAACGCCGCGGTCTTCGCCGAGGCGCAGCGAGACGCGAGCAAGCGAGGCATGGGCACGACGCTGACCGCCCTGGTCCTCGTGGGCGGATACGGCTTCATCGCGCACGTCGGCGACTCGCGCTGCTACCTGTTTCGCGGCGGCGAAGTGCGGATGCTCACCGAGGATCACTCGGTGATCAACGAGCTGAAGCGCCGCGGAAAGCTCACGCCGCAGATCCTCGAGAAGATCGGCAACAAGAACGCCGTGACCCGCGCGGTGGGCGTGTACGAGACGGTCGAGGTCGACACGTTTCACTTTCTCACGGCGCCGGGCGATCGATACTTGCTGTGCAGCGACGGTCTGCACGGGTACGTCGAGCGCGAAGACGAGCTGAAGGGCCTGGTCGAAGGGCTCGGCGAAGAGATCTCGACGCAGCGCTTGATCGACGTCGCCAACGAGCGCGGCGGCAAGGACAACATCACCGCGGTCATCGCGACGATCGCGCAGGACGGAACGGACGCGGCGGACATGGTCCTCGCGTACGAGACGCTCGCGGGGATGCCGTTCTTTCGGCACTTGGAGCCGAGGGAGCTGCTGCGCGTGCAAGCGATGGCGAAGCCCCGCGCGTTCAAGGACACCGACACGGTCGTCACCGAAGGGACGCCGGGAGACTCGATCTTCGTCGTGCTCAAGGGCAACGCGAAGGTGCGCAAGGGCGACGCTGAGATCGCGAAGTTCGAAGCGGGCCACTTCTTCGGAGAGATGTCGCTCATCGAGAAGGCGCCGCGCAGCGCGACGGTGCTCTCGGACGGCGCGTCGCAGATGCTCGAGATCGCGCGCGGGGATTTCTTCAAGATCCTCCGAGAAGAGAAGGACATCGGCGTCAAGCTCTTGTGGAACTTCGTCACCGAGCTCAGCAAGCGCCTGCGCGCCACGTCGCAGAACCTCGCCGCGGTGAAGGAGCAGATGCTGGGCGTCGAGGACTTGTCCGACGCGCTCTTGTTCGAAGACGAGCCCGCGCCTGCGCCGACGCCGACCGTTCCGCGAGCGCCGAGGGTCCCGTCGTTGCGAGCCGCGACGGCCGAGGCGACCTCGGACACGATCGCGCCGCCCGAGCCCGCGATCGAAGCGGCCGCGGCAGCCGCAGCGAAAGCGGCGGAAGAAGAGCCACAAACAAGCGCGGTGATCCAGCGACGGCGCGTGGTGAACATCACCTCCGAGCCCGAGCCCGCGCCTGCCGCAGAGGATCACGAGCGCAAGACCGACCCGCCTCCCGCGGGAGAGCCACCTGATGTGATCGACGACCGGCCCACGGTCGTTCCCCCGGACTCCGACGATCCTCAACGATAATCGCACTGAACGGAGCGCGAGTTCACCGTCATGCTTCGACGCAAGGTCACTCACTCGACGTTGTCGCTCGTTTTGCTCGGAGCGCTCGCTCCGACGACAGCGCTCGCGCAGTCCTCTACGGCGGCCGACACACCTTCGTCGCCCTCGTCACAGCCCTCGAACACCGCGCCGTCGGGCGACGACCGCAGGCTCAACCTCTCCACGGACAACGCGTTCATCACGGACGTCGCGGACGCGTTCGAGAGCCACACGACCTGGGCCCCTCGCTTCACCGTGCAGTTCGTCCGCACGCAGCGCACCGGAACGCTCCAGCGCGAGCGCTCTCCGCTCTCGTCGGGCCTGCCGCCGGACTCGATGGACTTGAGCCAGTCGGGCGTCACCGAGCTCGATGACATCGCGCGATTCACGCAGCAGACGTACACGCTGAACCTCGGCGCAGAGCTTCCGTTCTGGCACGACCTCTCGCTGTCGATCTTCGCGCCGCTGGTGCTCTCGGATCAGCGCGAGTTCGTCGCCACCGGCCGTGGCTTCGAAGCGCTCGTCGACGGGTGGACGGTCGATGGCAACGCTGGCCATCTTTTCAACCTGCCCTTTCGTTCGCCGGATCGTTCGGGGCTCGATCAGCTACACGTCGGGCTCAACTTCAACATCCTCTCGCAGGCGCGCGACCCGCACATGCCCACGTGGCTCTTGCGGCTCGAGTGGCGCATCCCCGTCGGCCCCGTCATGTCCGCGTGCGAAGCCGCGACGGGCGGAACGTTTCGCTGCCCCCAGCTCAACGCCCCGCGCCCCAGCGAGCCGACCGACAGCGTCAACGTGATGTCCTCGCCGACGGCGCCGGCCGAGCGCCCCAACGACCCGACGCGTTCGCCTGGGATTTCCCGGGGCGTTCACGGGTTGTTCTTTCAGACCGTGATCTCGCGACGCTACGGCTTCTTCGAGCCGTTCTTGGGGCTCGAGGCGATGGCCGAGATCCCCGGCGCGCGGCTGCCGCAGTTCTTGTACGGCGGAGACAAGCCCTTCGGACAGCTCTCGACGATGCCGCCCATCAAGGGAGCGCTCACCGTCGGCGCCGAGATCATCCCCTGGGAGAACCGCGAAAACTGGCAGCGCTTCGCGATCGATCTGCGCCTGCGCGGCGAGTACCACTCGCAGGGCCGAGACTTCACCCCGCTCTTCGACGCGCTCGGGACGAGCAACTCCGTCCCGCTCACGCAGCCTCAGTGGGACGTCCGCTCGCAGCGCAACGGGGCCAACCCGATGAACGCGCAGTGGTTCACGGGCACCACCTCGGTGCAGTCGCACGCGAAGCTCGGAGCGTATTTCGCGCTGAATTTCCAGGCTTCGCGACACTTCCGCTTCGTGCTCGGCGGAAGCTTCCTCTACACGACCACGCACGCGATGACCGCCACCGACGCGTGCAACCCCAACGAGACCTCGCCCGACCCCGCGGACCGCGGCGGCTGCACCGGGCAGAGCGTCCCGGACCCGCAGCACCGCACGGTGATCGACTCGGCGGGGTCGCGCTTCCGAATGGCCTCGGATTTCACCTGGGATCTTCGCGCGCAGATGACCTTTACGCCGCGCATCCCGTGGTGAGCTAGCGCGGAGCCCTGGTCGGAACGAAGGCACGCCACGAGGAATCTCTTGGGAAAGATCCCGAGAACGCTCGTCGCGTGTCGCCAACCGAAGGCGGAGCCGCTGTAAAGAGCGCTATCCTTCGAGCCTCTTCTTTCTTCTGGGAGGTGCGCTCATGAAGCACAGGCTCTTCTCGGTGTGCATCGCGCTCGCGACGCTCGCGCTGAGCGCTCGCGCTGACGCGCAGCGGCTGATCGAGCGCGGACGATTCGGTGTTTCAGCGGGCGCGACGATCTTTCTTCCCTCTGCGTACCAGCGAGCGCTCGAGGCCTTTGGATACAGCGCGCTCGCGGTCGGTCCGTCGGTCAGCGCCCTCGCGACAGCCTCGCTCGGCTCGTGGTGGGTGCTCGGAGGTCGCGCGGGATTTCTGCACACACAATCAACACCCCGTGAAGGGAGCGCGATCTTCTACAACGTGCTCGACGTGAGCGCCGTCGCCGGAGCGCGCATTCGCACCGCGCCCGGCCGGCAATCGCCGCGCGTCGAGCTGCTCGCAGAGTGCGGCGCGGTGCTGGGCGACGCGAGCTTGAATCAGTCTCCACAATTCATCGCTGCCATCCGCGCGGCCGGATCGCTCTTCGTCGGGTGGGACAACCTCGTCGAGCGCTGGTACGTGGGCCCGAGGGTCACCGCCGCGTATGTGCCGTGGGGAGGCGCAGGAGGATCGTTCTTCGACCCCGCGTTCGCCAACATCACCGCCGCGATCGAAGGGGGCTTTCTATGAACTCGCGCGCGTCGTTGGCGGTGCCCGCGCTCGCGCTCGGCGCGTGCTTCACGATCGGTCCGCTCTGCACGTTTCAGGACCCTCCGCCGCTCTGCCACGGTCCGACGGTGTGCGTCGCGAGCGCGACGAGCGTCGTTCACACCGCGCGATTCGACTTCGACCCTCCGTGCACGCTCGCCTCGTGCGGCGGCCAGGTCACGCAAGGAGCCGCGCGATTGACCGCATCGATTCACCCCTCGCTCTCTGCGGTCGAGCTCGACCCCTCGTCGACGATCGCGCTCGAAGCGATGGTGCCTACAGCTCCAGACGGAGCCCTCGTCCGCGCGAACGTTCGTTGCGACCCCGGCGGTTCGCTGTTCTTTCTCGGCGACGAGGTGTCGAGCTTCGAAGAACGCGCGCGCGCAGAGCCCGGTTGGACCTCGCGTCAGTGGGTTCTGCGAGCGCCGTTTCAGCTGTTCGCGTCAGCGTCCGAAGCGCAACGAGGTCTCGCGCCACGGCGTCTCCTCTTCGCGAATCGAGGAACCGCCCGCTGCACGATCGACTCCGTTGTCTACGAGCTCTGGGCCGTCGTGTGCACCCGGTTCTGCCAACAGCCCGACAGCGGGCGCAGCGATCCAGTGGACGTCTCTACGCCGCGACAAGACGCGACCACGGACAGCCCTCGCGCCGTGGACGCCCACGGCGACAGCGATGCAGCGGAGGTCGAAACCTCCATCGAGGCGGGCAACGACGCAGCACCCAACGACGCGACCGAAGCAGACACGGGCCTCGACGGAGCCAACGAAGACGCCGGGCTCGACGCTGAATCCCCAGGGTGATCGCAGTGCCCTCGGGCACTCGCTTGGGCTATACCGCGACAACGCGGATGACCGAGCCCCTCGTCGCATCGAAGAAGCACGCCGTCGCCCTGAGCATCCTCGGGGGAATCATCTTGTTCCTCGGCTTCGCGGGCTTCGACCTGTGGCCCTGCGCCGTGATCGCGCAAGGGCCCGTGCTGCTCGCCACGCGCGGCCGCACGCCGAAGCAGGCGTTTTGGCTCGGCTGGCTCGCGGGCACCATCGGCATCGGCGGAGGCTTCTATTGGATCGCCTCGATGCTGAAGACGTTCTCGGGCTTTTCGCTGCCCATTTGCGTCGCGCTCGCCTCGCTCTTGTGGGCCGCGCAGGGCCTTCAGTTCGCGCTCTTCTACGTGGGCGTCGCGCGCGCAGACCAGCGCGGGTGGCTCCGATTGCTCTCGATCCCGCTCGTGTGGGCGGCGCTCGAGTTCGTGTTTCCTGGGCTGTTTCCCTGGTACTACGCAAACTCGCTGCACAACGTCCCGATCTTGATCCAGACCGCGGACATCGGCGGAGTGGTCTTCACGGGCGTCCTGCTCTCGTTCTCGCACGCGATGACGGACCTTCTGCTCGCGCGTCTGTACGCGAAGAAGACCGGCAAATCGCTGCCCGAAACGGACATGCTCTTCAAGCGCGGCGCGATCGCCCTCGCTGGCATCTGGCTCTTCTCGCTCGCGTACGGAGCGTTTCGCGTGCGCGAGGTCGACGCTGAAAACCAAAGCGCGCCCTCGCTTCGCGTCGCCGTCGTGCAAGAGAACCTCGGGCTGCAAGAGAAGCGTACGGACCCGCGCGCGGCGCTGCGCAGGCACATCGCCACCACGCGAAGGATCGCGCAAGAGCAGCACCCCGACCTCGTCGTGTGGAGCGAGAGCGCCCTCGCGTTCGTCTTCGACTCGGACCTTCGCAACGTGCGACGCGTGATCCCTTCGTGGCCGCTCGACACGCACGTCCTGTTCGGCGCCCTCCGCGAAGAGAACGGAAAGCTCTACAACACCGCCTACCTCTCCGATCGCGAAGGCGAGCTGCAGCGGCCGTACGACAAGACGTTTCTCCTCGCGTTCGGCGAGTATCTCCCGGGCGGAGAGACCTTTCCGCAGTTCTACCGTTGGTCGCCGAACAGCGGGCATTTCACCGCTGGATCGCAGCCTGTCTCGATGCAGCTCCCGCCCGCGAGCGACGGGCAGCGATACCGCGTCGCACCGCTGATTTGCTACGAGGACATCCTCCCGCGATTCGTCCATCGCTTTCAGCGCGAGACCGACTCGCACCTGCTCGCGGTGATCTTGAACGACGCGTGGTTCGGCCCGACGACCGAGCCCTGGATCCACATGGCGCTCAGCAAGTTTCGCAGCATCGAGCACCGACGAGACTTCGTTCGCGCGGCCAACTCTGGCGTCTCTGGGTTCATCGACGCCGCGGGGCGCGTGATCGACAACACGCAGACGTTTACGGTCGAAGCGAAGACGGCGACCGTTCATCTTCGTACGCGCAAGACGCTCTACGCGCTCACGGGGGACTGGTTCGGCTGGCTCTCGATCGTGAGCGCGCTCGCGATGGTGCTGAAGAAGCGCAGCGAAAAGAGCGCTGAAATGACCCCTGAAATGACCAGCGAAGAGTCACCCGCGAACACGAAAGAGAAGTGAGAGATGGCCGCCACGCACCGCCTGTGCTTGTCCTCGTGGGAGCTATTGCAAACAGTCGATAGCGCATGCCCGAACACCTGACCCCCGCGACGTCATGGTTGATGCAAATGCATCAACTCATGCCGCGCCAGTTGTTCGGGCATGCGAGGCAAAGGCCCAGTGATTCCGCGGCAAGGTGAGACCGTGGTGATCGAGCGCGACGGCAAAGAGCTCGCGCACCGAGTGACCAACGTTCGCTACAAGCTCGACGCGAACGGCGAGTGGATCGCCACGGTCTTCGTCGAGCCTGCGTAGCCGCCCGCGTCCATCTGCGCCGCGCTCTGGGAAGCTCGCAGCGAAGTTCAATCAGCGCGACGCGCCGAGCGCGAGTGACAGCGCCTCTTCGCACGCGCCACGAACCCTGAGCGCTCGAACGCGCCACTGTTGCTCGCGCGCTTCAGCGACGAACCACTCTCCGCTTCCGACGCGATTTTCCAGGCGAAACGCCGCGACCTCGCCCCTCGTGCACGTCGACACTCGCGCGCTCTCGACGTCCGCGCGGCTGAGCTGCCCCGCCTCGCTGGCCAGCTCGCGAGCGAACGCGTCGGGCGGCGCGATCGCCACAGGCCACGCGGACCGAGGCTCGAGCAGCGCGATGCTCCACCGCTCTCTCGCCTGCACACGCACGAGGTTCGGCCCCGTATGCGCGGGGATGCGCCGCCCCGTCGCGCGCCACGAGATCGTCAGCGTCGAGCCCGAGAGCGCGATCGTCGCCCCCACGCGCTCGATCGGTTCGAGCGGAGTTGGGGTTCGCTCGCACGCAAGCGCCGAGCAACAGAGCGACGCGAGCGACCACAACGCTGTACTGCGCACGCATCGAGCATCGCCGAACCGGCCCATGTATTCAACGCGGCGCGGCTGGTTCACCCAGGCCCGACAATGTCCCGAGATTCGTCGGTGTATTTGCAGGCGATTTAAAATTCACTCCGGCGCTTCGCGACGAGCGCTCGCAGAAGAGTTGTCGTCTGACTGCGACCGCGGCTACCCGTGTCCGGCATGGCAACGAAGAAACCATCGAAGAACATCCCCACGATCGAGCTCGCTCCTGCGGGCGGAGTTTCCCCCGAGCGCTGCCCGGACTCGTTTTGCGCCGTCGCGACAAACGCCATGGTCTCGTACTGGGGCGACGACCAGAGCATCGCCCGCAAGAGCGGCGACGGAGCGCTCGAGACCGTCGCGACCGCGCCCAAGGGAGCGTATTTCATTCACGTCGCGACGAGCCCCAACGGCGCGCGCTTCGCGGTCGTGCGCAGCACCGACTCGGGCGAGTGGCGCACGACGCTCTACGAGACCGACGCGACGCAACGCGAGCTCAGTGGCGTCTCGATCCTCGCGCTGTGTGACGACGGACGCACGTGGGTCGCGGACAACAAGCACATTCGCTGCGTCAATCGAGAGGGCGCGGCGATCGGCGCAGAGAGAGAGACCGGCGGCTACATCCCCGCGCACATTCGCGAAGACGGGCACGCGGCGCTCCCTGCGTGGAGCGGCGTCGAGGTGATCGACCCAACGGGTGCGCACATCAAGGTCGCCGCAGGAAACGGCTCCACCAAGGCGGTCACGCTGCACCCGAGCCTCCCGCTCGTCGCGGCGCAGTTCGACGAAGAAGGCGCCCTGCGCGTGATCGACTGGCAACAGGGAACGGTCGTCTTCGAGCACACCGCTCCGTGGTGCCGAGGCGCGATGACGCTCTCGTTTTCGCTCGACGGAACGAAGCTCTGCGTCGCGGGCCCTGGGATGATCGTCTTCGACCTTGCCAGCCAGTCGACGGTGCTCAGCATTCCTGGCGGCGACACGATCACCGGCGCGTTCTCGCAAGACCACACGCTGCTCGCGTCCCGCGCGCGCGTGTTCAACACGCTCGTGCTGGGCTCTGCTAGCTCGTCGGGCGGGCCGATCTTCTCCCTCGCGTTCTCTCGCGATCGATCGAAGGTCGCGTATACGCGCGACTACAAAGCGTACGTGATGGACACGAGCAGCGGAGAAGAGCGGCCGGGGCTCGTCGGACAGGACGCAGAGAGCACTCGCGCGAACGACGTAGCGATCATCGGCGACGACACGCTGGTGGTACGCGGATCGGGCTACGTGCTCTTCGTCGACATCGCGACGCAGGTCGTTCGACGGCGCGTCGAGGCCGAGACCGCTGCGTGTATCGCGGTGTCACCGGACCACACCAAGCTCGCGCTCGCGGGAGATTCACTCGACATCATCGATGTCGCCTCCGGTGAACAGCGCGAGATCGCGCGCGACCGAGACGGGTTCGCGGCGCTCGGATGGACGCGCTCGGGGATCAGCGCTCAGCGATTGGGAAAGAGCTCATCGGGCCCGATCGAGGTCTACTCTGCCGATCCCGCGAGCGGAGAAGCGCCGTCGGTGTGCGCGCTGCCGAAGAGCCACTCGGGCTCTGCAGCGTGCTCGTTTGCGAGCGGCGGCAACGTCGTCATCGAGGCGAGCTCAGCCGTGCACATCGGCCCCATCGCGAAGGGCAAGAGCGCGAGCAAAGTGGCGATGAAGAACCTCGACGGACCGATCGCGTTCAGCGCCAACGGCGAGCGCTTCGCGGTGATCCACGAGCGCGGCGAAGACGGCGGAACCGTGTACGAGCTCGACGCCTCGGGCGCTCCCGTCGCGATCGCGCGCTTCGACGCCGAAGACGCGCAGTGCCTCGCGCTCTCGGACGACGGCAGCACGCTCGCGGTCGGCGCAAACACCACGTGCTTCATCGGGACGATCGCCGGGTCGTGAGCGCGATCATCGAAGAGGAGCTCTGCGCACACGATTTCAACATCAACGTCACCGTGTACGACCTGGGCTAACGCCGATGCCCGCACGTGAGAGGCGAGCCATTTCGGCGTCGAGCCGGTGACGGCCCGCCCGCGCTGCCGGTTTGAAGGCCCGTTCCAGCGCTACCGCGCGCCCGGTTGGCAGGCGCTTTCGAGCGCTGCCGCGCGCCCGGTTCGCAGCCCCCACCCGCGCTGCCGCGCAGCGAGCGAAGCGACGGAGCCCCCACCCGCGCTGCCGCGCGCCCCGCCCCCGCAGAGCGAGGGCGGCGGCTCTGCATTGGGAAAACAGCGACCGAGTTGATTTCGTTGATTGCAGGGTGCCCTTGCTCTGCAAGGGCTTCGATGACGTCGATCGCGACCACTCACTGAGCGAAGCGGCTCCGCCGACCACGGTTTGCTCCGAGCGTTGGCGGTGCGTTACGTCGTGTTGCGCGGGGTTGGGTGGCGAGCAACTTCGCACACCGAAGAGACCTTGCAGCGCAAGGTCTCCGCGCGATCAACCCAATCAATTCCACCGCTGTTTTCCCAATGCAGAGCCGCCGCCCTCGCTCTGCGCTCTGGATTGACCTCATCGCAGACGTGCATGGATGCGTGCTAGTTGCCAGTGATCGCCTGAGTTTTTCGCGCGCGTCGTCGACGCATACCGATCATGTAGTTGCAGACCTTCAGCCAACCTCGCAGAACGATCTGCACGCCTGGAGGGCGGGTCTTTGATCCCGGCCACCCACCGAGGTACGCGAGCGCCACCCACACTTGCCAGACCGTCGCGGACTCGTCTTCGGGCACCACTTCGTCCGCCTGCATGTCGCGCACGGCCTCCAACTGTTCCTCGGTGAACACTGCGTTGGCAGCAAGCGTTGGTGTCGTGCGACTCACCAACTTCCATCGCAGCAATTCCGCTGATGCGCCTGCGAGCAGCAGATACCAACGCGCTCGGTGATCGGCAGCGCGCAGCTGCGTCGACTCCACGTCCGTTCCTGCGCTCTTCCATGTCTGATGGAACTCCTCGATTCGCCACCGATACGTGTATCCGCTCACCACGTGCTCACACGATTCGAAGTCCTCCACCGCGTACGTCGTGAGCAGCAACCACTCCAACGGCTTCTCACCAGAGCGCGGCTTCTTCTCTTGAACGCACACGGCCCACAACGGCGCCGCTCGATGCTCGCCGTGTTTGCGGTCCCGAAGGTCCAACGTCACGCGACAACTCCGCACCGTGAGCAGCGCATCGCGTGGCGTGCGATTGGGCGCAGCGGGCAGCTCCAACTCGATCTCTCCGTGGATCGGACTGTTCGCCAACGCCTCGCGCAGCCTGTGTGTTTGCTCGTCGGAAGTGCCGTCGTCGTGCAACAGCCGTCGATCCCACTGCGCACGAATCGTTGAGAACTCGCGCTCCTGGTGTTCGACAACGTCGAGCAAGATCGGCCAGGCATCGGCCTCGCGATCGTGCAGAAAGTGCAAGACCATCGAGGGATCCTCTGCGCGTACGGTGTTTCGAATCGCCGCGCGAACGTCGAGCCAGCGCTGCGTCTCTTTGTCGCGAGTATCGCGACGAGCGTGGTTCTTTTTCGCGAGCTCTTCAGGCCGCTGCCAGCACGCCATCGCGGCCAAACCGAGCGGAATTCCGCTGGGTTCGAGCAGCAGCGCATCGTGAACTTTGTCTCCGCGCGCGCTGAAAGACGAGTTGCTGAGGCGTCCTGTTCCCTTGGAGCGAGTGCGGTCGGTGACGGTGACGGAGGTTCCGTCGGTGGGCACCCAGACGAAAGGGCAATGGAGTTGCTGCGCTCGACGCAGCGCGAACCGAGTCAGAGAGCTAGCTAACTTAGCGGGCGCGACACGATCGTTCTCGATGAGGTCGTAGGCACCAGCAAGCTCAGCAGGAGAGTCGAACACGGCGCTGATCCTACCCGCGGGATTCTGCAGCACGCCCTGTGCGACACGAACGAGGCGACGCGTCCGACGAACATCTTCCAGGTCGCAATCCCCAAACACGTCCTGTGCCCAGCCGTCGGATTCGAGGTTCATCCTCCTGTTTGAACTGGATTTTTGCTCTTCGATCCAGAGCTCCGGCGATGAGGTCAATCCAGAGCGCTCTGCGGGGGCGGGGCGCGCGGCAGCGCGGGTGGGGGCTCCGTTCGCTTCGCTCACTGCGCGCGGCAGCGCGGGTGGGGGCTGCGAACCGGGCGCGCGGCACCGCTCGAAAGCGCCTTCAAACCCGCGCGGCAGCGCCGCCACGCTCACCGTCGACTACTGGCACACGCCGCCGCCCGAGGCGCTCGCGTGCGGGCAGTGCGTCGCGGGGTCCATCGCCGCGGGTTGATCCACGTGATAGAGGCGGCACCAGATCGTGTTGCCCGAGCGATCGCCGCGCATCCCCGCGCGAGAGAAGCCCGCGCACGCCGTCAGGCACGCAGCGTCGCTCGCGTAGAGCTTGTTCGCTCCGTCGCAGTGAAACGAGGCCGTCGTGCAGTACTCCATGCACTCGGCCGACGGCGCCGCGGCGTCTCCGCTCGGCGCCATCGAGTCAGCGCCTCCGTCCGAACCCGGGCTCGCAGGAGCGCACGCCGTCATCACACACGCGAGCGCGAGGCTCTTCCAGATCATCTTGGTCGTCATGGGCGATGACGCTCGCGCCGAGATCGCTCGGCGTCGAATGAAGCGAACTTATGCGTCTGCGCGCGACGCGGATAAGTCCACATAAGTCGCGCGGCGATCTGCGCGCGCTCAGCATCGACGGGTGATGTTCGAACGACGTGCATTTCTGCGGATCTTCGCGGCGGTCACCGGCGGAGCAGCGCTCGCGGGCTGCGGAGCGATGGTCTCGCCAGACGACCCCGACACGGGCATGGACGCGGGCTCGGATCGCGAGCCGCTGCCCGACGTGCACGCTCCGCCTCGGGACGGAGCGACGTTGTTGGATGCTCGCGTCGACGACGCCATCGACGCGAGCGATCCCAACGCCGTCGTGTTTACGCAGTCGTTCTCGTGCACGCTCGAAGACCGCACGTGCAGCGGGCACAACCACTCGATCCGCGTCGAGGCGCGCGCGTACCGCCGCGACGAAGTCGTGCGCTACATGAACAACTCGTCACACCAGGTCGAGTTCACGCTCGCGCAGTTGATCGAGCTCAAAGACGGACAGCGCATCCCGTTCTCGACGTCTGGAGCGTTCGATGGCCACGCGCACTGCGGCCTCGCGTTTCGCGCCGAGCTCGGCCCCACGATGCCCGTCCCCACCGAGCGCTGCACGCCGCTCAACACTGTCGCTCGCTGCGTGCGCTGAGCCTCGCCACTCAGCGGCTGGCTCCCAGCCACTCAGTGGCGAGCCCCCAGACACTCAGTGGCGGGCCCCCCTCCCCCGCGCGATCGCTCAGCCCTTCTCTTCGAGCTTGGCCAGTCGATCCAAGAAGGTCTGCCCCTTCTTCGGATCGCACATGTACACGAAGGCGGCCATGCCCTTGAGCTGGTCGATGGTCTCTTCGCCCTTGCCCGGCCTTCCGAGCTCGCGGTTCTTGATCGCAGCGCGCAGCTTGCGAATCGTCTCTCGCGGAACGCGCGCTTCTGCCACGCCATCGCCCGCCTTGTTGACGACGAGCCCGGTGACCTTCTGCCGGTCACCGTCGCGCATCACCATGGTCTTGTCCGGGTGCAGGACGAAGCCCTCGGCGCGGAGGATCTTCTTCAGCCCTCCGAGCAGCGCGCCCACCGGCGCCTTCGCGCGGTCGTCGCTCTTGCGCCACGAGAACGTCAGGTCGTCCGCGTAACGCGTGTACGCGAAGCCGAGCACGCGCGCGAGGCCCGACAATCGCCGGTCCAAACGCAGGCAGATCGCGTTGGTGATCGCGGGGCTCGTCGGCGCTCCTTGCGGCAGCGCGCGCGGTCCGTTGGCCACGAAGAGCGTGCGCCCACGAAACTCGACGACGTCGCGAGGAGACTCGGTGCACACCATCGCGAGCAGCGTCGAGGTCGCTTCGGTGAGGCCCGCCTTGCGAAAGAGCCCCTTCACGCGGCGCCACGTCACTGTCGGAAAGAAGTCCTTCACGTCGACCTTCACGATCACGTCCGCGCCGGCGTGCACCTTCGCGTTCGAGAGGATCGACCTGGCCGACAAGAACCCGTGCGCCGAAGCGTGAACGGGGAGCTTCTCTGCGACGTTGCGCAGCACCCAGCGCTGCGCCGCTTTGAGCGCGCGCTTGGGCGCGGTGATCGTGCGAAAGCCACCCGTGCGCTTGGGGATCTGCCAGCGGCGATAGTGCGTCCCCGCGTCGACGTCGCGGTGGTACGCGAACCATCGCAGCGTCGGAACGTCGATGCCCATCGCCTTCGCGAGCCCCTCGGCGTCCTTGTAGTCCGCGAGGTCGTTGGCCTTCAGTCGGTCTTCGCGACGCTCGATGTCGAAGCGATCGCCGTCGAACGCCTCGTGCCAGTGCACGCCCACTCCCAAGTGAACGACGTGCGTGGCGCGATACGCCTCCCACGCGAGCTTCTTCAGCGCGCGCTTCTCTTGCGCTTCGACCTTCTTCTGCTCTTTGAACGAGCCCTTCTCGCGGTCGCTCATGCGCGACGGATCGGACTCGACGAGCAGGCCCTTCTTGCGCAGCTCGCCGCGGACCCACTCGTCCACGCCGCCGGCTTCGGTGATCTGCTTCCATCGTTGAGCGCGCTCTTCGTGAGCCTTCGCGCGGGCCGCGAGCTGCTCTTCGGTCAGCTCGGGCTTGGGCGCGACCTGCTCCTTTTCGACCGGAGCGGCCGCGGACACCATCATCTCGAGTTTGCTAGCCATGTCCCTGCTGCTCCCGTCTCACGCGTCCGCCGCGTCGATGAAGCCCTCAGCGCTGAGCGCGTCGAGCCTCGCGAAGTACGCCTCGCGCGCCTCGCGATCGGTGTCGAACCAGAGCTTCTGCTGCCGCGATGGAGCGTCGTTGACGCCCGAACGCGCGCCCCACGCCACGCGCACGACCTTGTCGTCGAGCGTGACGCGGTAGACCGTCTCTTTGCCGAGCGCGTCGCGACGAACGAGCGTGCGCGTCTCTGCGCGAATGAGCTTTCGACCCTCGGGCGACTGACGAAGCGCCTCTTCCTCGGCCTTGCGACGAGCGTACGCGAGGCGGAGCGCGATCATGTGCTCGCAGGGTCCCTCGCGCATTCCCGCGCGGCGGTAGTGCGGGCAGCCGCACGCCGCGCCGATCACGCGCCCCTCGAGGTCGATCGTGAACTTCGGAGAGACCGCGCGAGCAGCGGCCTTGTCGTTGACGTCTCCGTGGATCTCGACGCCCTCGCCAGCGATCTCGTGGAGCTTGGTGAACTTCACCGCGTTCTTCTCAGCGAGGATGCGGTGAGCCTTCGCTTCGCGCTCGCTTCCGTAGCGAACGAGCGAGTCTTCGACGGGCGAAGCGAAGAGCGAACGCGGGCGATACACGCCGCGCGCGATGTCGAAGAGCAGCTCGCCGTGGAGGCACGCCCACTGCGTCGCGCCGCGCACTTGCGCAGGCGTCGCGTTGGTCTCTTTCACGAGCGCCTCGAGCGAGAGCGGGCCCTTGTTCGAGAGCGCCTCGAGCACCTTGCGAGAGAGCTCGATCGCGTCTTCGCCCGGGACGAGCGCGTCGAACGTCGCAGCGCTCGCCCAGCCCGCGTCCACCCAGCCCGTGAGCGCGAGCGTGAGCGTGACCGCGCCGCAGTCGAGCACCCAGAACGTGGGCAGCCCCGCGCCGAGCAAGTGCACGCGCGCCGTGCGAATGTGCGGGAGGAGCTTCGCGAGCCCGAGCAACCGCTGCCTTCCGAACGTGCGAACGACGCGCGGAGTCTTGCCGGTGTACGGGCCTGCGTGGCCTTCGAGCACTGCTTCCCAGGGCTCGACGATCATGCGCGGCGCTTGTCCGGGCACGAGCTCGAAGCGCAGCGCGCGGGGCGGCTTCTTGGCCTTTCGCGTGCGCAAGAGAAACATGAGGTTGTACAGGTCGATCGCAGAGAACTCGGCCACCGCGGCGGGCAGCGTCGAGGCGCTCTGGACCTGCAAAAATCCTCGCAACCACTGCTGCGAGAGCTCGACGTCGCGGACGTCACGCGCCTTCGCTCCGTCCGCAGGGACGCTCTTGGCGTCCGCCTCCAAGCTCAGCGGGTGGTACGTGCGCAGCCGCTCGAGCCCGTCGGCGAGCGCGGGGGTGAGATCCGCGAACGTCGTGCCGTGCGCGGCTTCGCGGTTGGTGAACAGCTCGTTGTTGATCGACAGCCGCGCGTACGCGCTCTCGTCCTTCGAGAACACCTCGAGCGAGAGCTCGTCGGGGTGCACCGTCCACACAGGATCGAGCGTCGTGTCCTTGTGTTTGTCCTCCGCGTACGACTGATCGAGAAACGCCTTGTGCGCCTCCCAGATCTCTTTCGTCGCGGTCTTTCCCTTCTTGATCAAGTACGCGAGGTACTGCGATCGATCGCGCGCCTTGAAGCGCAGGTCGCTCGTTCGAATCCCGATCGCGGTCAAGAGCGCGTCGCGAAAAAGCCCCGCGTCCTTCACCTTCGCGCGCACGCCCACGGCGCCGCGCCCTCGCTCGAGGGCCACGCGCACGTGCGCGCGGTCCGTGGCGATCTCCGCCGCGGACTCCACCGAGTAATCGAGCTTCACGTTCTGCTTCGTCGCCTGCTCACTCATCGCGCCGCCTCCGTCTCACCGCGGATGGTCGTGACCGGTCTGCCGCTGTATTTCGCGCGCTTCTTCTCTTCTCGAACCGCGCGCTTGAGCGCCGCATAAGCCTTCTTTCGAAGCTCTGCGCTCGCGCCCTTCTTGTCCTTCGCAACGAGAGCGAGCGCCTCTTTGGCCTTCGCTCCGCCTGCGCGCCCGAGGGCCAGGCACGCCTCCATTCTCACGTCCGCGTCGGTGTTGACCGTCGCGAGCTCGACCAGTTGATCGACCTCCTTCGCGGCGATCACCGAGGCGAGGACCACCTTGCGTCCGCGCGAGTCCTTCACGAGCTCAGCGCGCAGCGCCGGGTCCACCGCGACGCGCGCGAGCGTGACCGGATCGAACGGCTCGATCGGCAGCGCTTGCTTCGCCGCGGCCTTCACGTCCTTGCGCGCGAGCACGTCGATCGCGACGCGACGAACGCCCGCGTCGGTGTCCTTCAACGCTTGCGCGACGAGCGACGACTCAGCGTCGCCGCCCAAGGTCGAGAGCACGCGGAGCGCTTCGCGACGAACGACGCCCGGAGAGCGCGCGTCGCCCGCTTGCACCGTGCTCTTCGCGATGGCGAGCACGTTGTCCGAGCCCACGCGATAGGCAGCCCAGAGGGCCTCGCGCCACGCGGTGATCTCTTCGGCGCGCGTGCGGTTGTCGTTCCATCGGATCTCGGCTTTGCTGATGGCGGACGAGAGCGCCTTGCCGAGCGTGCTCTTCGCCGAGGCGTCGAGCTTGCTCGCGAGCGTCCCGATCAAGCGCGCGACCTGCGTGCGACCCGTCGCGTCGATGCCCGAGAGCACCTCCACGCACGGCTCGACGGGAACCGCTCCTCGCCGCTCGATTCCCGCTCGAATCACCGAGCGCATCGCCACGTTGTTGAGCGTCGCCAACCGCGGAACGAGCTGCGCAGGCTCGCCCTCGTTCGCCAAGAACGCCACGGCCTTGTCCGCGATGTCCGCGTGCGGCGCGTCCACGCACAAGAGCGCCACTCGCACCGGCTCCTTCTCGAAGAGCTTGTCGAGCGCCTCTTTGGCCGCAGCGCGAATGTAGTAGTTGTAATCGTGCAGCGTGCGCGCGAGCGTCGCCTCGGCCTTCGCGTCGCCGAGCTCGGCCAATTGCTTCGCGCACTCGATGCGGATGTCCTGCCCCTGCCACTGGTGCGAGAGGTTGTTCTCGAGCTGCACGCGGCCGAACTCGCCGCCCACGTAGCGCGCTCCACGCGCGGCCGCGCGGCGAAGCTCCCACGTCTCACCGTCGAGCAGCGTCTGCTCGATGCGATCGAGCACGCGCTTCTTCGCGTCTTCGTCCGTGAGCTTCTTCCACAAGCGACCGAGAGACTCGACCGCCGCGTCGCGCATCGGACCATCGACAGGGATCTCTTCGGTCCCGCCGTTGGCCACGACCTCGAGCTCGCTGAGGGCGCGGGGGTCACCCAGCGTTCCGAGCGAGAGGACCGCGCGCGGGCGCTCTTCGGGCAAGCCCGCGCGAACGACCAGCAACAGCGGCCTGAACGCGAGCACATCGCCCTTGCTCGCCACGCCTTCGGCCGCGCCGAGCACGAGCTCTCGCGTCCCGGCCTTCAGCACGTCGCGCAGCGGCTCGACCGAGGCGCCCTTGTGAATCACTCGCTCGGCGAACTTCTGCACAGCCGCCACGCGCACCGCGAGGTCGCGATCGCCGAAGAGCGACTGCAACAGCGCGTCCGCCGCGGGCTCGTTGACCGCGTCGAGCTCGTTGACCGCGAGCAAGCGCATCGTCGGGTGCTTGCTCTTCGCGCCGACCGCGAGAAAGCGCCACGCCAGCGACTGATCGCGCTTCTTGCGATCCTTTTGCACCAGCGTCAGCGCTGCATCGAACGCCTGATTGCGGATGCCCTCGTGATCGACGTCGAGCTGCGTCGCGAGCAGATCCACCGCGCCCTCGCTCTTCACGCGAGAGAGCCACGCGATGACCTGCGCGCGCGACTCGATCGGCAGCTCGTCGAGCCGCAGCGAGAACACCGGAACGCTCGCCTCGGGCGCGAGCCGCACCAGCGCCTCGCCCGCGCGATAGACGTAGTTGCCGTTGTCGTGCCGCAAGAACGCCGCGAGCACCTCCGCCGTGCGCGCGTCCTTGCGCTCGGCCAAGAGCTCAGCCGCGCGCAGACGAAGGTCGTCGTGCTCGCTTCCGAGCGCGCGCAGAAGAGCCTCGCTCACGCGCTTGTCCGCGCTCTGCGCGAGGCGCTCGATCACGCCCAAGCGCAGGTCCGCGTACGAGCTCCCGAGCGCCGCGATGAGCGGGTCGAGCGAGCCCTTCGGCGAGAGCTTCTCGAGCAGCTCGAACGCGTACTTGCGAACGTCCGCCGCCGGAGCGTTGACCGCCCTCGCGATGCGCGCCCACTCGCCCGCGCCCTTGGCCGCGAGCTCGTCGAGCGCCAGGCGAGCGACGTCTCCCGACTGCGCGGCGAGCGCGATCTCGAGCGCCTTCTCGTGCTCGTCCTTGTAGAGCTTCTTGAGCCCCGAGAACGCAGCCTTGCGCACGAGGTGATGGTCGTCGTCGAGCGCGCGAACCACCGCAGGAAGCGCCGCAGACAGCCCGATCGTCTCGTGCTTCGAGAGCGCGACGATGCGATCGACCGCGTCCCTTCGCGTACGCTGCGCTTCGTCGTCGGTGATGACCTGACGAAGCAAGCCCACGTACGCGCCGAAGGCCAATCGCAGCAGGTGCGCCTGCTCTTTGTCGGTGACCTTCGCGACCTTCGTCGCGTCGCTCTCGTCACCGGTGAACAACCTTCGCAGCCACCCCTTCGCGGGCTTGTTGTCGCCCTCGGCCGGCGCCGGGATCTGGTTGTTGGGAATCCAGGGATTCGCCAGCGATTTCATCTTCGCCGCGTCTTGCGCTGCGACGAAGTACTCGACCGGCTTGGCGCGCAGGTTGAGCACTTGCGCCGCGGCGTAGCGCTGCTCGGCGACCTCGCTCGCGAGCGCGTTGGCGAGGCCCACCATGATCCGGCCGCGCTGCTCTTCGCTCGGCCACGATTTCATGTCCGCGGCCTTCTCGGGCTTGGGCGGCAGCAGCACTTCGATCACGTGCTGCAGGTAGTCCTCGGCGTCCGTGCGCAGCTCGAGCGAGCGAGCCGCGGCGAAGCGCACGTCCGGGCGCTGCGAAGAGAGCGCGCTCGTGAGCAGCTCGGGCGCCTCACCCTTGCGAAACGCCTGCAAATCACGGGCGAGAACGATCGCGAACACGCGCTCTTGCACCTCGCGGTCGTTGTCCTCGAGGCCCTGCAGCATCCCGCCGTAGCCCTCGGAGCCGAGCGCCGCGAAGGACAAGATCGCGCCGATGCGAATGGGCAGGTGCGTGTGACGGAGGTTTCCCGTGAGCACCGGGAGCGCGCGAACGTCGCCCAAGCGAGCGAGGCCGTCGGCAGCCCACGAGCGAACGAAGACGTCTTCGTGCGAGAGCGCGTCGAGCAAGAAGCCCTCGTCTCCGCGCTTGGAGCACACAGACAATCCGCGCGCCGCTGCTTCGCGAACGCCAGGCACTTCGTCCTTGAGCAAATCCGTCGCGAAGAACTTGAGCGACCGCGACGAGCCCAACGTGGCGAGCGCCTGCGTCGCGCGCACGCGCCACCCGTCCACGACCGCCTTCGCAAAGCGCTGAACGAGCTCTTTGTCCGACACGAGCGCGCGCATCGGCTCGATGATTTGCTCGTCTTTGCGCTTGGCCAGGTGCTCGGCCGCGCGCACCTTCAAATCGTAGAAGCCCGATTGCAGCGCCGCGAGCAGCGGTCCGTTCTCGTTCTTCACGAGCGCGTCGAGCGAGTCGACCGCGGCGATGCGCACCGACGAGTGCTCGTCTTGCAAGAGCTTCACGAGCTGCGCGCGAAGCGCTTCGGCGTTGGACTTCTTCGCTCCTTCGGCGCCGCGCGTTCGCTGCGTCGGAAGCACAGACTCCATCGCCTTGGCGTAGGCCTCGGGGTCCTCTTTGCCCTTGGCGTCGACCACCGCGTCGAACGCGGCCTTCGCGACAGAGTCGTCACGATCGCCGATCGCCTTGAGCAATCGCTCGAGCGCCCACGGCGGAATCTGCTTGTCCTTCTTCGTCGCGAGCTCGGTCACCGCGCGCAGACGCAGGTCCGCGAAGCGCCCTTCGAGCGCGCGATCGAGCGCCTTCTCGGGGTCCTTCGCGTGCCACGCCCACAGCGTTCGAAACGCCTCTGCGCGCACTTTTTCGGCTTCGTCCGCGAGCGCATCTCCGAGCAGCGTCTCGGCGAGCCCCTCGCGTGACTTCTCGTCAGCGCCGACCTTCACCAGTCGATCGAGCCCGCGCACGCGCACGTCCTCGTGCGAGCTGCGCAGGGCCGACTCGGCGACGACCAGGTCCTTGCTCGACTCGAGCTTGGAGTACGCGTCGAGCGCCGCGGCGCGCACGGCGGCGTCACCGTCGTCGAGCATCCACACGAGGCGGCTCTTGGCGCGCGGATCTTCGAGCGCCCTCAACGCGAGAGCGGCCTCGCGACGGAGGTTCGCGTCGGACTCGCGCGAGAGCTGCAAGAGCGCTCCCAACGCGCGCGTGTCTCCCAAGCGAGCGAGCCCGCGAGCGCCGCGCAGCGCGGTCTCGGGCGTGCGGCACGCCATCGCCGTGAGCAAGGGCTCGAGGTCCTGCTCCGAGGGCTTGCTCTTGGGATCACCGACGCCCGGGAGGCTCTGCTTGGCGGCTTCGATCTCTTCTTTGGTGACGGGCTTGTTCGCTTGCGCAGCGTCGCCGCTCTTCTCTCGAGCGCGGATCGCGATGCGGCGAGCGACGTCGTCGAGCGTGCGCGCGAGGTCTTCGTCGCCCTCGAAGATCGCCGAGAGCAGCGGCTTTCGCTCGGAGACGCGCAGGGCGAACGCGATGCGACGCACCGAGGTGTAGCTCTGGTGATCGAGCGCCCGCGCGAAGATCCCCGAGAACGCGGGGTCCGAGACGAGCCCCGACTGCGCCGCGCGAACGAGCACGTCGATCACGACGTCCTCTGCGCCGCGGTCGTAGCCGAGCTTGAGCGGCTCGACGCTGCGCGCGGGATAGAGCGCGCAGAGCTCTTCGAGCGCGGACTTGCGAACGGACTCGTGCGAGTCGCCGAGGCGCTCGACGATGAGGCCCTCTGCGAGCGGCGTCGTGTCGCGCAACGCAGCGAGGAGCTTCACGGCCTCGACGCGAACGTCCGCGTGTCGGCTCGCGAGCGCGAAGCGCAGCGGAGCGAGCGAGCTCTCTCCGTCGATCGCGCGCAGCGACGCGAGCGCCGCTTTGCGAACGGTGGGCGCGTCGTCGTTGAGTCGATCCGTGAGCGCAGCGCGAGCCCAGCGAGCCTTCTTGTCACCGAGCAGCTTCGCCGCGAGCGCGCGGAGGTTGGGCTCGCGATCGCCCGAGAGCGCCTGAAGGATCAGCGGCCTCGCGTCTTCTTCTTCGCTCTTGGCGAGGCTCTGGATGGCCTTCTCGCGAACGGGAGGCTGCCCAGAGAGGTTGGACGCCAGCGCGTCGAACGCGTGCCCGAACTGCGTCGAGTAGTCTTCGACGTTGCCGTCGAGCGAGGCGCCCACGAAGTAGACCGTGCGCGCGTCGCCCGCGGTGATGAAGCCGTGGCCGTGCTGGTAGTCGGTCCAGGACTCGTAGTCCTTGCTGCGCGCGGGGACCTGCACGAGCGCGTGCAGCCCCTTGCTCGAGAGCTCGATGGTCTTGGGCTTGCGCTTGGATTCGAGCGGCCAGATGCGGAGCTTTCCGTCCATGCCCGCGGTGATGAAGCGCGCCGTCACCTCGGTGCCCGGCGGAGCGACTTCCCACACAGGAACGAGCTGGATGCCCGTCACGCCGCCGACGTGCCCGCTGTCGTCCGTTCCGCGGACCTCGCTGTCGACCTCGCCCTGGACGTACCAGAAGCGAACGGTGCCGTCTTCGCCGCCCGAAATGAGCCTTCCGTCCTTCGGGTTGAACAGCAGCGAGAGCACCGCGCCCGAGTGACCCGACATCGCGCGGATCGCTCCGGTCGCGAGCGTCACCACGTACACGGTCCCGTCGTCGCCCGCGGCGGCCACGTATTCAACGTTGGGGTCGATCGCGACCGCGCGAAGGCGCTGCCCCGAGAGCGAGACCTCCTTCGTCTTCGATCGATCCGAGAGCTTCCACACGCGCACGAAGCCGTCGTCGCCGACGGTGGCCACGCTCTCGTAGTCGCGCGCGACGTGCACCGCGTTGACCGCGCCGCCGTGCGCAGAGAGCTCCCACGCGCTCTTACCGTCGTTGAATTGGTGGGCCCGGAGCTTTCCGTCCGAGCACGCGCAGAGCAGAAGCTCTTCGCGAACATAGTCCAGCCCGTACACGTGCGAAGGCACCGAGAAGTACGACTGGTGCTTGTTGGTCGCGCGCGCGAAGACCACCACCTCGCTGCTCTTCTCTGCGGTCACGCCCGCAGTGACGAAGAACCGAGGCGTCGCCACGAGGGCCCTGACTCGCTCGTAGTGTCCGATCGCTGCCATCTGTATCACCTACGCTCTTGCGCTGAGTCTCGAATAATCGCCCATGTAATCAACGGCCGCGCTTCACGCGTGCAGGCCGATCGTGGGGTGCGCGCTGCGCAGCTGCGCGAGCGCCGAGAGGCACGCTTGCCACTCGCCCTTGGCGAGCGAGCCCGTGAACTCTTGCAGCACCGGCGCGATCAGCTTGGCGAACGCCTCGTCTTCGATCCCGAGGTCCTTCACCACTTCGATCACGTTGCGCTTGGCCACGCTGGCCGGGACGTGCCGCGTCGCCGCCACTTCGAGCGCCTCTCCCGCGCGCCCCGGCGGGAGCCCGAAGAGCAGCCGTCGCAAGAAGTCTCGCAGCGCCTGCACGTCGGCGAAGCGCGTGGTCTCTTCGAGCGCGGGGCTCCCCTTGGCCTTCGGCTTCCACCCTTCGGGAAGATCCCGCGGACGGTGCCGCTCCCACAGCAAACGCACGGCGAACTGACGCACGTCGCGGTCGGGCGACTCCATGATTCGCCCGAGCTTCTCTGCGCCGCCGAGCTTCTTGTAGTGCTTGAGGATCAGCGCCATCCCGATGTCCCTCGTCGCGCGACGACGGCTCTCGGTGAGCGCGAACACCTTGGCCGCGTCGAGCTCGTCCACCGTGGGCGTGCTCTCTTTCGGCGCGTCGGGATCTCCCGCCTTCGTGAGCGCGTCGAACGCGAACCGCCGCACGACCGAGTCCTCGTGATCGGCGAGCTCGAACAAGCGCGCGATCGCGTTCCAGTTGCGGAGCTCGACCTTGGCGATGGTCACGACGAACGCGCGCGAGTCTTCGTAGATGCTCGCGAAGAACGGCCACAGACGCTCGTACGAGAACACGTCGGCCTTCAAGCCCGGCTTGATCCCGTACTGCTTGCTCTCGGCCTGGTCCTTACCGATCTCGGGGTGGTGGCAGCGCAGGTACGTCTGCGCAAACGAGCGCACGGGCTGGTCCTTGTCCTCGCGCGCCATCTTGAGCAATCGCTGCACGCCCGCGGTCTTGTCTCCGTCGCCGAAGTCCTCGGGCTTGCTGTGCTCGAGCAGCATTCGCAGCGCGAAATCCCTGAGCGTCGCGTCGGGTCTGCGCGCGAGCGCGAGCAGCCACGGCAAGCCGATCTCCTTGGGCTTGACCAGCTTGCGGTTCATCAAGATCTCGATGGCCGCCGCGCGGAACTGCGGGTTGAACACCAGCCCCTTGATCCGCTCGATGTCCAAGCCCGGCAGCGAGTCCACCTTGCCGAGCCACCCGGCCACCGTGGCCGAGTACTCGACGTTGGCGATCGCGTCGAGAATCCACTTCGCAGGGATGTTCTTCGCGCCGATCTGCCCGAGCTCGGTGAGCGCGGTGTTCTTCACGCGCCAGTTGTTCACCACGCGCGGGTCGTTGAGCACGGTCATCCACAGCTCGGGGTCGCGCTCGGTCTTGGCGAACTTCGCGTCGACCCAGTCCTTGACCCACTTGACCTGCGCGTCTCCAGCGAACGCCATTTCGACAAGAAATTCCCTGGGAATCTCGTTGCGCTCGAAGCCCTCGTTGAGCTGCCCGACGGCCCACTTCGAGGTCTCGCCGAAGGCCACCATCCGCCCGAGGGACTTGTACCCGAGCTCCTTGGCCTTGCGCGCCATGAGCAGCTCGCCTGCGAATTTGCGGGTGTCCGTGTACGACGAAGAGAGAAAGCGCTCGATGAGCTCCTCGCTCGCGAGGTCTTGCGCGTGCGCCCTGGCGTACTCGATGCCCCACTTGCGAGCCTTGTCCGACGGGCTCGCCAACAGAGAGACGGCCGTGTCGTGGAGGCCCAACGCCTTGAGCTTTCCCTTGTGAAACTCGGGGCTGCCGTCGAGCGTCTCGATCAAGAACTCGTGCACGCTCGCGAGCGGCTTGCGGCCCAAGCGCTCGAGCCACGCTGGCGTCACGTCTCGCAGCTTCTCGGGGACATCCTTGCGCAAGCTCTGGATCGCGAAGCGCGCCACCACGTCGTGCTGCGAGCTCTCGAGCATCTGCATCAGCGACTCGGGAGCGCCCTTCCAGCTGTCCTCGAAGGCGCGCTTGGTCGTCAGGTCCGCGGGCAGGCGCGACTCGAAATAGCGCCTTCCGAACGCGCCCTTCTGCTTGTGCGCCATCACGTGCGTGCCGATCCACACGCGCTCGAAATAGATGTCGACCGGATAGTGCTTGAGCACTTCGACGGCGAACTGCGGGTAGAGCGCGGGCGTCGCCTGGCCGATGCCCTTGAGGTAGCGCCACGCGCGACGACGAAGATAAATGAACGTTCCGTTCGAGACTTCGTTGGAGTCGTAGCGGAGCAGCGTGAGGTCGAAGCGCGCGGCGAGCGCTCCCCACACGCGCGCGTCGAGGCGCTCTTCAGCGAGCTTGTAGATGCGCTTCAAGCCCGCCCACAGGCCCAGCCGAAACGGCGCGCGCAGCGCGAGGTCCACGATCACGTCGCGGTGCGACTCGACGTTGCTCTCGTAGAGTTTGACCAGAAAATCTCCCAGCAGATAGCGCTCGGGCACCTGCGCTTCGGGGTGGTTGAGAAACTTCCTCCACACCTCCAGCGCTTGCTCGCGGCGACGGCCTTTCGACCACGCCGCGCGCGCCGAATACAACTGCGAGAGGAGCTGCTCGGGCGCCACCGCGCCTTCGGGCAACGGCGTCTCGCGCGGGGGTGGCTCGCTCTGCGCGAGGGAGATGATCGCATCCGCGAGGTCTGGCGCCGCTGCATCCGCGAGGCGTTCGAGATCCGCGAGGGTAATCGTGGTCGCAGTCATCCATCTGCTCCGTGCGTGACCCGTGAGATCGAGCGGAAAAACACGCTGCCTCCACGCAGCGCGCGCGCCCCTTCGACTCTCGGGAAGGGCGCGAGCGTCCCGCGTCGCACACAGCAGGTCAACAGGATCGGTAACGTTGCCGAGACGAACTATGACCCTCGTGCGAGACGCCGTTTTTGCGCTCGGACACAGCGCGCTGCGTTGCGAGTGATTGACGCGCAGTTCGAGCGCAGGACCGCAACGCCGCGGCGAGATCGTCGAGCGCATCGCGCACGCGCGGCGAGGGAGCGCTCTTTTCGCTTGCCGCCCTCGCGAGCATCGGCGGTAGCCTCGCTCGGTCGCGAGGGCGACTGCGTTCCAACGAGGGAGCCCGTCGATCCTCACGGCGTACCATCGCGCCGGCTGGACGAAGATCACCTTCGTCAGCCTGCTCGAACGTCACGCAACGACGCGCGAGACAGGGAGGTACTTGAGATGAATCGTTCGTATCAGAAGGCGCTCGCAGCGCTAGGACTGGCGATGGTCGCAGCCACTGCGGCCTGCGCAGGTCCGCTCGCTGTGACCGCCGCGACCTCGAAGGAGTCGCGGGTTCGCTTCGCCTACCAGCAGCTCGGCACAGCGAACACCGGCATCATCAACTGCAACGTGGCCGCCACGGGCGACCTCGAAGCGTGCCAGCACCAGCGCATCGTGTTCATCGAAGGGCAGAAGCGGAGGGCGGGACAATGAAGAAGCTCAGCGCTCTGTTCGCCGTGCTCTCTGTGTCGTCGATGCTCTCGGGCTGCGCCACCGTTCGTCGAATCACTTCGATCAACGAGCACCCCACGCAGCCTGTGCTCTTCCTCGAGACGCAAGATCGCGTGCAATTTCTCGGGGCCACCGTTCAGGTGCAGCACGTGTTCTGGCAGTGCGTCGAGCGCAACGGAACGCTCGCGTGTCAGCGCCAGTGCGGCCTCGCCAACCAAGACTTCTCGTGCCCGACCGCCGCTTCGACGAGCGGCGGCGTGAGCACCAACGTTCGATGAAACGAGGAGAGACAACGATGAACAAGCTCATCCGCAAGTCCCGCCTCGCGCTTCTGCTCGTGGTGGGAGCCCTTGGCTCCGCGGCCTGCGCGCCGCCTCCGGTCATGATCGCCAACGCCCCCCTCGGCGACAAAGTCGTGCGCTTCGGAATGCAGCGCAACATCGCCGGCACGGGCATCCTGGCGAACCAGACCAACAACGGCAACCCCAGCACCTTCAACCTCTTGATGCAGGCCTGCTCGGTCGATCAGAACGGACAGCCCGCGAACTGCCGGGGCGTGCTCGTGCTCGACCGCGTCGCTCCTGGAACCCTCTACTGAGAGCGAGGAAGCACACCATGAGAAAGCTCACTGCCCTCCTGGCGCTCAGCGCCCTCGCCACCGCCGCCTCTGCGTGCGGTCCGCAGATCCGCTACGTCACTTCGACGTACGCGCACACGCCGTCGAACACCGTGTTCATCGCGTACACCGAGCGCCCCGCGATCGAAGCGCACATGATCGCGTGCACCGTGCAAGCGGACAACACGCCCGCGTGCCGTCCGCAGCCGGCGCTCGATCGCCTGCTCAACGCCCCTGCGCAGTGACCGCGCGATGAGCGCGTAGCGATCGAGCGACGAGCGCCATCGACGCGCTCATCGCGCTCGCTCTACCTGCGCTCTACGCGCGCTTCACGCCCATCAGGCTCGGCGCGGGCTCAGCACAGGCTCAGCCCGGCGCGCACACGTTGCCGATGCAGTTGCGATCGCAGCAGTCCGACGCGGTGCTGCAGCTCTGACCCACCGTGCGGCACGGCGGAGGCGCGCAGCGGCCGCTGACGCAGTTGCGATCGCAGCAGTCGCTGCCGGTCGTGCACGTGTCGCCTTGCGGACGGCACGGCGGCGGAGGCGTGCAACGGCCGCCCGAGCACGAGTTGGGCGCGCAGCAGTCCTCGTTGCGCATGCACACGTCGCCCGCAGGACGGCACGTCGTCGGAGGAACACACCTCCCCGTCACGCAGATGTTGGGCGAGCAGCAGTCGCTGTTCTCGACGCACGTCCCGTTGAGGTTGACGCACGGGCGATCGCAGCGGCCCATGTTGCACACGAAGGGCAAGCAGCACTCGGAGTCCGTGCGACACGAGGCGCCGCGCGAGGGGCACGGCTGCCACAATCGGTACGAGACCACGACTTCGTCGCCCATGTTCGGCCGGTACATCGGCCCGTAGAACACGATCGAGTTGGCCACCGAGTCGTAATCGAAGCCGTTGGCCCTCGAGCGCGGAACGTCCATTCCTCGCACGCGCACCTTGATCGTCGACGTGATCGGCGCGCGCGTGAGGCGGTACTGGCTCGCCGCGCCTGCGACCGCAGAGACGATGCGCGCCATCGCCGCGGTCGCGTCGGCGTCCGTCGCGCGCGCGATGTCGAGGTACGCCCCTCCGTTCTGCACGATCACGCACCGACGCATGTCCGCGCTCGTCGCAGGAGCGCACATCACCGCGGGGTTGGGCGTGTTGACCATCCCGAACGTCAGGATGTTGTTCGTGCGAAAGTAATTGGTCGACGACGTCAGGCGCGCGGCGTAGGTCGCTCCCCAGCGCGCCATGTCCATCGAGAAGTAGCGGTTGTCATCGTTGGCCCCCGTCTCGTCGGCGACGAAGAACGCGGCCACGGTGGCTCCGGGTCGAAGCCTCCAGCTCGCGTGCGTGCTCGCCGGCGCCATCGGGCCGAGCGCGAGGTGCGCGCGCACCGCGGCCGCGATGGGCTCTTCACCGATTTGAACCTGAAAATTTCCTGACGCAATGGGATACGGCGCGAGCGTGTCGCCCGCCATCATCGCCCACGGATCGACGGTGACTCGGTACGCGAGGAGGTTCGCTCCGTTCATCGCAGAGCCGGCGACCCACACCGCGTTGTTGCGCGTGAAGTCGAAGCCCCCGGCGCCCTCGGCCGAGAGCACGAGCACGCGAAAATCAACGCCCGCCGCGGCCATGTTCGTGAAGAACAACGAGGCCGTGTTGCCGATGCGCTGCTGGTGCGGGTCCATCGACACCGAGGTGTCCACGGTCCAGATGAAGTCCACTTGCGGCGGCCCCGCGGCGGTAAACGTCTGGCAGTTGAAGCCGAGTCCCTTGTCGTTTTGCGCGACGGCCGTCGTGTTCACGAGGTCGATCGAGCGCGTCGCCGTCGTGAGCGCGGGGTTGTCGTAGCTCGCCCTCGGAGAGATCGCGACGACCACGTCGTTGAAGTTGGCCGAGGCGCCCATCGTGCGGCGAACCGTGGTGATATCCACGTAGAACTCCGTCGACGCGCCGACCGCCGGCATCGCGGGAGGAGCCGCCGCGCCGACGAGCGGCATCACGATCGAGTCGCGCAGCGCAGAGGCGCTGGTCATGCGCGCGACGCGGTAGGTGCTCGTGACGGCGGGGTTCATCTCGTGCGTCGTCAGGCCGCGGCCGATGAGGATCGGTGACACTCCGGCGCCGAGCGCCGTGGTCACGATGCCCTCGATGCGCGAAGACTCCGCGGTGATATCCCCCATCGATGGGACCACCGCGGCGAACGCAGCGACGCCCGCCGTCGGGTCTTCGAGGGCGATTCCGCCGCGCATCATCGTTCCGGTGACGCGACCGGAGTTGCGCCAGGACGGAGCGTATCCGAGCTGCGTCGGCCCGCCGGGAATGCCTCCTTGCACGAGCGTCGCGAGCCCCGACGGACGACAGATCGCGATGCCGCTCATCCCGTCGTTGATCCCGTCGCCGTTGCTGTCGATCAAGCGCGGATCGGTCTCTCCGCGGCTCGTGTCGATCATCGCGTTCGCGTCGGGGTCTTCTTCGAAGTCCGAGACGCCATCGCCGTCGGTGTCCCTCGCCGTGGGGTTGAGCCCGCGGCACATTTCTCCAGCGCGACAGGGCATCATGTCCGAGCACGCGACGACGGGCCTTCGCTGCATCGCGGGCATGGTCGCGACGCACACCCGCGGGTAGCGAGCCTCTGCGCCGTCCGAGAGCCCGTCCATGTCCGTGTCGGGGTTGTACGGGTCCGTCATCAACGCGCACTCCGCGTCGTTGGTGAGCCCGTCGCCATCGCTGTCCACGCCCGCCGCGCATCGAGCCGGAGCGGCGTCCGCCGCCGCGTCTGCGTCCGAGCCCGCGCCGCTATCCGCCGGCACAACACCGGTGTCTTCGACCACGCCTGTGTCTACGCTGGTGTCCGCGACGGCGCTGTCGTTGACGGTCGAGTCCATCGACGAGCCGCCGTCGTTGCCCGATGCGTCGGGCATCGGCATCGGCTCCGACGAACAGCCCACGATGGTCAACAACAGCCCCAACGACCCAAGAATCGCTCTCGAAGATTTCACCAAGGACACAGCCCTCATCGCGCACCTCGCGAGCGAGAGAGTACCAACGAGACTGCGATTTCAGCGGCGAACAATCGACGCTCGCGCCGACGCAACAGGCGACGTCGAGGGCGAAGACGAATTGCGTCGAGCGCGAGCGATGACCGTCGCGACCTTCGCCGCGTTGGAGGTATCGTTCGCGGTCGGATGGCAAACTTCTTCGGGCTGTCGCACGTCGACATCGCCGTGAGCGACTTGTCGCGCGCGCTCAAGATCTACGAAGGCTGCATCGGATTTGCGGTCAAACAACAGGGCGAGGGCTTCGCTGACCTCGAGGCGACGCCGATTCGAATCCGGTTGCTCGTGACCAAGAAGCCCGAGGCGCGCGCGGCGATCCGCGTGCAGTCCTCGGAGGTCGAGGCGGGCATCGACGCGCTGATCAAAGTGGGGTGCGCGCTGCTCTATCCCGCGACGCGCACGCCGCAGCAAGAGCTCGTGGGCTCCGTGCGCGACCCGGACGGAAATATCATCGCGGTGTGGAGAGAGCTGAGCGAGGACGAGTACGATTTCGTCCCGGCGCTGCCCAAAGAGCTGACGTGGACCGAGGACGCAGAGGGGCTGTTGCAGTCGCTGCTCAAGTCCGTTCCGGCGTTGTTTCGGGCGCTGGCGCGGTATCGAGTGACGCGCGAGGCCGAGCTGCTCGCCGAGCGCACGCGGGTGGTCTCGCGCGAAGAAGTGATCCGCGGGTTCATCCTGGCGAGCCCGAAGGTGACGCGCGGACGCAACCGCAAGCCGCTGGTCGACCACGGGATCGACGTGGACAAATACCAGGCGGACTGGGACGCGGACTGACTCGTTCGCTCAGCGCTCGGGCTCGCCCATGGCGCGATCGATCGCCTGCGCGACCACGGTCTTGGCGAGGCCGAGCGTGATCACCTTGTGCAAAAACGAGACGCACAAGACGAGGTTGGGCGCGACGCGCAGCGGTCGGATGATGGTAAACCGCGTGGAGAAGTTCAGGACGATCTCCTCCATCCAGTCGCTCATGTCCTGATCGATGGACAGCTCGAGCACCGCGCGCGCGATCGACGCGACGCGGTCCGGAGCGATGAGCGCCTCGCCTTCGGCCGCGCGCCGCGCGAGCAAGAGATTGTTCTCGGTGTCGACGAGCTCGGCCACGCGCGCGCCAGGAAGCTTGATGATCTCTTCGAGCATCGGGCCGGCGTCGCCGCGCATCAGCGCGGGCAATCGCCAGTCGCTGGTCGAGACCGCCGAGAGCGGCGGGAGGATGGACTCGCTGCGGCTCGGCTGCGACGACCTCTCGTCGTGCAGGCGCGCGGCTTCGAGCAAGAGAAAGTCGAGCGACGCGGTGATCGAGGGGGTGCTCACCGAGGGAGCGGGGGCGAACACGACGTCGGCGTTGCTCCACGAGAGCAGCTCGAGCGCAGCCTGCTGCGGCGAGAGATCGCGGTACTCGGCGTGGACGAGGGCCCCGTTGCGCATCACGAGCACCCCGGTGCGACGCAGCGATCGAACGCGCAGGGTGCAGGTGCGCCCCTCGAAGTGAAGCACCTGGAGCACGCTCGCGAGCGCCACGCCGCTCAGCGAGCCGCGCGTGGCGTTGAGCACGTCCTCGCGCAAAAACGAGAGGACCGCCTCGTGGTCGCTCGCGTCGAGCGAGAGCATCGCCGCGGGGCGCGCGATGGACGTGCGCGGAGCGTCTCCGCCGAGGACCAGCACCGCGGTCGCCGGGTACTTTCGGGCGACCTCGGCGACCGAGCCCGAGTGCTCAGCGATCGCGTCGGCCGTCACGACCAACGCGGCGGTGGCGCGCTTCGCGAGCGCGTTGAGCATGTCTCTTCCGTTCGTGACCGCCGTGAACTCGAGCGCCGGGACCGCATCGGCCCAGGACCGAGCGAGCTCCGAAGCTTTGGCTTCGTTGGCTCCGAAGACGACGACGAGCGGTCGAGGCATTCAGCGGTCCCTTTCGAGGCACGATCACAGCGCACAGCTCCGAGAGCCCATCACGAGCGTTGACAGAGGTCGGACGCCGCGGCGCATCACCGAGCGACCATCTACTTTGCCGCCGATCGGAAATTCTGTACGCGCGAGGAGGATCCTGCTTCAAGAGCGTATGTTGTCAAACCAAAACTTCTGTTTTAAAGCAAAATTACCTGTCGCTGCAACGACATAGCTCGATCGAGCGTCGTAAAAATTCAACGATTCGACGACCCGCTGCCGCAGCGCAGCAGATCGAGCAATCTTGCGCCTCGGCGCCGGTCGAAATCGCCCCGCTCAGGCAACGCTGTAGCGCGCGTGGACGCATTCGAGTAAGGAACATCCGTGGCGAGTACTGAAGCGGCTCCCATGCTGCGGCTCGAGGGATTCGGGGTCTCGTTGGGGGCGCGGGTGATCCTCGCGTCGGTCTCGTTTGCGTTGCCGCCGCGCTCGCTGACCGCGCTGTTTGGTCCTGTGGGCGGAGGAAAATCCACGCTCCTTCGCACGCTCGCGGGGCTCAACGACGCGCACCCATCGCTGCGCGTGTGGGGACAGAGCACGATGCTGGGCAGGCCGTTGTCCGAAGGGCATCGTCCGGCGCTCGTGACGCAGAGCGCGAAGCTGATGTTGGGCACCGTGCTCGACAACGTGCTGGCGAACGAGCCCGCGGGCCTGGCGATGGGCAGCGCGAAGCGCGCGCGCGCGATGGAGGTGCTCGAGCGCTCGGGGCTGCGGCACCTCTCGGACAAGCTGGACAAACCCGTGGTGGACCTGTCGGCGGTCGAGCAACGGCGCGTGGCGATCGCGCGGACGTGCGTGGCCGAGCCGATGGTGCTGTTCGTGGACGAGCCGACGACGGGGCTCGACGAGAGCGAGGCCAAAGCGCTGCTCGATCAGCTCAAGGACGAGTCCAGGCGGCGCTCGGTGCTGTTCGTGACGCACCGGATCGACCAGGCGAAATCCATTTCGGATCAGGCGATTTTGCTCGCGAGCGGGCGCGTGGTCGAAGCGGGGGCAGCACGAGAATTCTTCGATTCACCCAGGCACGAGCTGACGCAGCAGTTCTTGAAGACCGGGTCGTGCCCGACGTTTTCGCCCGACGCCAAGCCCGAAGAGCTCGCGGAGGACGCCCCGCCGCCGCCGCCGCTGCCGGCGTCGGCGCAGATCGCGCCGGCGAGCGAGCGAGGGCCGAGGAGCTTTCGGTGGCTCATTCCTGGGCAACTGGCGGGGTGCGCGCGGCCAGGATTGATGGGAGACGTCGACGAAGAGCTCGCCTCGCTGGCTCGACTGGGGGTCAAGGTGCTGGTGACGCTCGAGGAGCCAAAGCCTCCCAGTGAAAAGCTTGCGCGGCTCGGAATCGAGTCGGTGCACGCTCCGTTTCCGGACATGCACGCGCCCTCGGTGGTGATGGCGCTGGACCTCTGCGAGTCGATCGACCGCTGGATCGCCGAGGGAAAGCCCGTGTGTCTCCACTGCCGAGCGGGGCTGGGCAGGACGGGCACGATCCTCGTTTCGTGGCTCATTCACAAGGGAGAGAGCGGCCCCGCCGCGCTCGAGCGCGCTCGCTCAGTCGAGAAATACTGGGTCGAATCCGACGCGCAGCTCGAGTTTCTCGGGCACTTCTGGCGCGTCGTGAAGGGCGAGACCGCCAGCTAGGTAGTGTCGCAGAGCGCCACACGTGTCGTCGCAAGTTGGAGCAAACCTTGCGTCATGCGCGCAGAAAACGTGGACTTCGTTTAAGCACGTCGATACTCTGCCGATTGAACACCGACTCGATGCGGGCGAGTCGTTGCGCTCGCGGTGATCCCAAAGAAGAACCGCAGCACTCGGATAGCGCGATACACAATGTAGGATAACCAAATCCTTCTATTGGGATCCGCTCTCGAAACGACACACCCCCGCAGAACTCTCTGACCGAAGAGGCAATCACGATGATCAACAACCTCGATCGCGCCCTGACCAACGCTCAGAACTCTGTCCCCGAGTGTGTCGCCTGCGGCTACGTCGACATGAGCACCGGCATGTTGCTCGCCGTCAAGACCGTCGACTCGCACCCGCGCGAGGTGCTCGATCTCGTGGCGGCCGCGACCGCGGATTTGTTTCAGGGTTCGAACGTCGTGGCGATCGAGCGCATGTTCAAGAAGTCGCGCGGCGTGAAGGACGACGGCCACCACTACTTTCAAGAGCTGCTGGTGATGAGCGACAACCTCCTGCACATTTTCATGCGCGGAAAGAAGAACAACGAGCACGCTGCGGTGTTCGTGTGCCGCAAGAACGCCAACCTCGGCATGGCGATCGCGAAGGCCCGCATGGCCCTCGAGTCGATCGAGTCCGCGGTCTGATCCCGCGCTCGGACGCGCGCTTCGTCGCTCGCGCGTCAGGGGGTGGTGGGTTTGCGCTGAATTTCGCGCGCGTGGCTGTGGTATCTCCTGCGGCTCACGACGGATGCGACGCGCACTTGTGTTCTTCGCCTCAGCGGCGAGCCTCTCGGCGTGCAGGCCCGCGGCGGACGCGCGCACGGCGCAGCATGGTCGCAGCAGCGGAGGCGCCGCGGGGGACGAGCAGCGTGCGCACGGGATCGTGTTTCGCGTTCCGCGCGCGTGGCGCAGAGCGGCGGCCGCCGATGCACCGGGCCGAGAACAGTGGTCCGGCGGGGACAGCACGCTCTTCGAAGTGGGCTCGGACGCGGCGATCGACGCGAGCGCGCACGAGCGCAACCTCGCGGCGTTTCGCGCGCGCGCCGCGCAGTCGGGCTGGGAGATCTCCGCCGAACGCGCCGCGCCGACGCTCGGCGACAGCGCCCTCTCGTTCGAAGTGCGCATCCCCGCGCAGCGATCGACGCTGCGCCTGCCCACCTGGAGCACGGTGATCGACCGCAGGCTCGCCGTCATCTCGTGCGCGTTCGACGCGAGCGCGAGCGCCGTCGCGCAGCCGCAGTGCGACGCCATCTTTCGCTCGATCGAGCGCGGGCCCCGCGCGAGCGCCGCCACCGAGCTCACGCGCGTCGCGTCCCTCGCAGCGCTCAGCGTCCTGGTCCCGTCCTCGTGGACCGCCGCGCCTCAGGGACAAGTGCAGGTCTTCGTCTCGCGCGACGCGGGCGAACGACAGATCGCGCTCTCGATGGCGCTCTCTCCCGCAGAGACACCGGTCGCCGCGCTCGACGCGACGTCGCTTCGACAGCGGCTCAGCGCAAACGGAAGGACCGTCTCCGAGCCCATCGCGCGCACGATCAACGGCGTCGACGGGCTCGAAGCCGTCGTCGAGCAGCCGCAGCTGCGCCGCGCCGCCGTCAGCCAGCGCGCCGTCATTCTCTGGAACGGGACGCGCTCCGTCGCGGCCTCGTGCTTCTTTCGCTCCGAAGATCGCGCAGCCCGCGCGCAGTGTGAATCGGTGCTTCAAAGCATCGAGAGACCATCATCACCGCCATGACCACAGCGCAATCGAGCCCGGATTCACCCAAGCGCGCACGCAGCGTCGTGCGCATGCGAGTGCACTACGTCGAAGTGGACCGCATGGGGTTTCTTCATCACTCGAACCACCTCCGGTACTTCGAGCGCGGACGCGAAGAGTTCTGCCGACGACGCGCCGCCGCGTACCGTGAAATGGAGGACGCTGGCGTGCTCGTCGTCGTGGTCGACGCGAACCTTCAATACAAAACACCGCTCAAATACGAGGACGTCGTCGACGTCGAGCTCGTGCTCGCAGAGGTGAAGCACGCCTCGATCACGTTCGAGTACGCCGTGCGCCGCGTGAGCGACGGAGCGCTGGCCGCGACGGGACGCACGCGACACGCGTTTGTCTCGCGCGAGGGGCGCGTCTTGCGCCCTCCTCCCCACGTGCTCGAGCTGCTCCAGGGAGAAGAGACGCTTCAGCGCACGGGCGAGCTCGACTGAGCGACTCGCGAGCGCGCTACCAGCGCACGGTCAACCGCGCCTCTTGCGACGAGCGCCCGATGACAGGCACGATCGCGACTGCTGCGGCGCGAACGCGCTCGGACGACGGAGCGCCGCTCACGAGCCCGATGACCAACATCGCTGCTCCTGCGCCAGCGACGGCGATCGACGCGATGCCCACCCCGCTCAGCGCGTCGAGCGTCGGCTGCCCTGCGCGCGCTTCGGACTGACAGCTCTCGTACTGCGGGCCCGGCGCGTTGACTCCGCAGCGCGCGTCGACGTCTGGCAACACGGAATGCCCGAGCAAAACTGGCGCGAGGGCTTCAACAACGTTCGCTTCGGGCGCGACGGGCAGCACATGGCGTCTTCGACGCGGTCGAATCCAGACCCGACGCGAATGCCAGGGGACTCGATGGACTTCTACTCAGCGTCGATTCCGATTCAACCGTTCGAGCCGCTGTACGAAAACGTGAACACCGATCGCTCGATCGCGCCGTTCTTCTCGGGCGTCTCGAACTCGCGCGACATGGACCTCGCGGGCGACAGCGTGACGTTGCTCTTCGGCACCGCTCGACGAATCAACGGCGAGACGCACCCAGGAACGGACATCTTCGCGCGGCGCATCGGATCGACGGGCACGACCACTCCCACGATCAACGTGACGCCGGACCCGGGTGGGAGCGGGGATTCGAGATTTCCAACGGGTTCACTGGACGGCAGCACGGTGTGCTTCGTGTCCAACTCGCCCGGCGTCGGGGTCACCGGAGGCGCGACGGAGTACGTTCTCTCGGCGCGCCGCGGAGGTCCTGTGGCGTTCTATCGGCTGAACGTCCCTGTCCCCCCGACGGGCGCGCTGGCGAGCTCGGTGTCCGACGACGGTCGGTGGCTCGTGCTCGCGACGAACGCCGCGTTCGCCATCGCGGGGCAACCCACGGACGACAACGCAGCGCTGGATTACTACCTCTTCGACATCAGCGACCCGTCGATTCCGAGGCCCGTTCGTCGGCTCAATTTGCTGCGCAACAACACACAGCCGCTCGTCGCTCACTCGGGCGGGGCGCAAGCGCGCCTCGCGGGCGACGGAAACTCCGTGGTGTTCACCACGACGCAACAGCTCGTCCCCGAGGACAACAACGGAGGCGGCTCCGATGTGTATCTTCGCGTGTTTCGCTGATCTTCCCCGCGAGAAACTGGCGCGCAATACTGGATTCGAACCAGTGGCCTTCGGCTCCGGAGGCCGACGCTCTATCCAACTGAGCTAATTGCGCAGGGACGCGGAGACTACGTCGCCGTTCGCACGCACGCAAGGGCCGCGTCGAGCCGAGGCTCACCGACGCGAGCAACGAACGTTGACACTGCGCGCGGTGCGCGACGAAGCTAGCGTGCTCGCTGGAGCTGCGGGCACAGGGTCCTCGAGCGTGAACCGAGACAGCGCAGAGCAATTGGAAGCCGAGCGGCTCATCGAAGCCGCAGGCCGCGGCGACAGCGCCGCTCTCATCGCGCTGTACGACCGCTTCGCGCCGACGATGCTCGGCCTCGCGCTGCGCATCGTGCGCTCGCGATCGGACGCAGAGGACATCGTGCAGGACGCGTTCGTGCGCGCGTGGCGCGAGGCGCCTTCGTTCGATCGCGCGCGGGGAAGCGCGGCGACCTGGCTCGCGACGCTCACGCGCAACCGAGCGATCGACCTGCTGCGAGCGAAGGGACGCAAGCTCAAGCACGACGCGGCGCTCAGCGTCGAAGCCGAGCGCGACGGCTCGAGCGACGAGTCTCCCGAGGCGCACGTCTCGCGCGGACAGCGCGCGCGCGCTGTGCGTGAAGCGATCGCGGGGCTCAGCAGCGATCAGCGACAGGCGCTCGAGCTCGCGTATTTCGGCGGACTCTCGCACTCCGAGATCGCCGAGGTGCTCGAGCAGCCCCTCGGGACCGTGAAGACTCGGCTGCTCACCGCGGCGAAGAAGCTCCGCGAGGCGCTGGCTGCCCACGGGGAGCCTGACGCGCGCGGCCGCTGAGCTCTGCTTCGATCGCGGCGACGTGCGCGCGCACGCGTTGAATCCACGGCGCGTTGGGTCCGCCATCGGTCATGTACGAGCGCCACGAGGCGAGCGCTTGCGTGAGCGAGACCGTGGCTCCGGGCCTGCGCGCCTGCGCTTCACGCGCGACCGCCAGATAGTAGTGCCGCTCGTACGCCGGAACGTAGAACACCCCCTCGCCGTTGATGTCGTTGAGGTCGGGGTCCATCGAGACCGCGTGATCGGCGCTCGTCCGCGCGTCCGCGTCGTGCCCTGCGCGGTCGTGAGCGACGGCCATCCCCCACCAGGCGGTCGCGTTGGTGGGCAAGAGCCTCGCGCACTCTTGATAGCGCGAGAGCGAAGCGTCGACCTCGTTGAGGTACATGTGCACTTCAGCGAGGTTGCACAGCGCCGTCGCGCGAGAGGGAGCCGAGGCGTCTTCGACCAGTTCGAGGTACGCGTCGCGCGCCTGCGCGTGCTGCTCGAGCCGAGTGTGCGCGACGCCGAGCGAAAACAGGATCTGCGCGCGACGATCACGGTCGCTCGCAGGCAGCGCCGCGAGCGCGGCGCGCGCGAGCGAGACGACCTCGGGGGGAGAGGCATCGAGCTGCTCTCGGACGCGAGCGACGACGTAGCGCGCCAGCCCGTTGGCCGAGTCGATCGCGAGCGACGCGCGCGCGTCGCGCAGCGCGGCGTCGAGCAAGACGCGAGAGAGCGCGATCTCTTGCTGAGCGGTGAACGGGGTGACCGGTCGAGGAGAGTGGCGAAGCTCGACCTGACGAATCAGCGACTCTTCGAGGGACGCCTCGGCGTCAGCGGCGAGCGAAGCGGCGCGGGTGGACTGGCGATCGATCGCGGAGGTCCAGCGGTTGCTCCACAAGGGAGAGCGCTGCGCGTGCGCGGCGAACGGCAGCGAGAGCGAGGCGCAGAGCGCCGAGAGAACGAGCAGCGTACGCGCGCGCGCAGAGGACACCGATCACTCTTCTTCGAACTCGTAGACGGACCGACGCGTCCGCGGCGGCGGCGGCGGGGGCGGCGGGCGTGGGGTGCTCCGCGCGAGCTGAAGCGCGCTGTTGATCGCCGCGCGAAACGACTCGGGGACGCCCTGCGCGCTGCTCGATCGCTCGAGCACGGGGGCCGCGTCGTACGCGTGATCGCTGAGCGAAATCGCGACGCCGACCGCGGCGTCGAGGACGTCTTGCGCGAGCGTTCCGCGCGCGGCGCGAGCGGTGGCCGCGGAGGGAACCGGGCCGGATCGAGCCACCTCGCGCGCCTCGTCGTTGCGCCCCGCGAGCGCCAACGCAAACGCGAGCGTCGCGCGCAGCGAAGGGTCGGGCGACTGCACCGCCGCTGCCTCGCGCAAGATCGCGAGCGCAGGAGCGAGCCCTTCAGTCCCGCGCCGCAACGACCACCGCGCGACCTCGACGCTCGCCTCGACCCTCGCGTCGAGCGAGCCCGACAGCCGCGGCAGCGCGCGCCTCGCAGCGATCACCGCGCGCTCGAACTGCCCCGCCCGCGCCAGCAAAAACGCGTCGGTGAGCGCCACGTCGGGATCATCCACCACCGTCGCGTCGAGTGACTTCGCCCGATCGAGCGCCCGCTGCGCGTCGTCGATCCGCTCGAGCAATCGCAGCGCCACCGCCCTCGCCGCGAGCGCGCGCGCGTCGCGAGGGTTGTCCGCGATGCGTCGATCGAGCAGCGTGATCGCCGTCTGCGCCTGACGCGGCGTGTTCGTCGCATCGCGAGAGAGCACGCAGGTCCAGCCGCCGTTGGGCCAGCGCAGCGCAGCGATCGGATCCGCGCGCGTCGCGACCGCGGTCGTCGGCCATCGAACGCCGTCGATCGCGCGCGCTTCTGCGGACGAAAAGCACAGCGCGAACGCGGCAACGGACAACAAACCCTTCGTTACGGCGACGGACATGGACGAAAGAGCCCTTCTCGCTGGTCGAAGTAGACGCGCGCGCCGGGCGCGCATCGAGTGCTCGCGCCTGCGGGCGCAGCATACCGCGCGTCCCTCGACCGCGCAGCGCTCGACGAGCGATTGTCCGTCGACGAAGGAGCGACCGGACACGGGCGATAGAGCTGATCGCGCTCATCGAAGTACGACCGACCACCAGCGCGACAATGCGCGATCGCCTCGGCGCGCCACGAGCGCGAGCCCGTGCGCGGCGCGTTGTTGTTGGGTCCGAGAGAAGGGCCCGAGCCGTCGACGCACGGACGATAGAGCTGGCTGCGCTCGTCGAAGTACGCGCGCTGTGACGGGGCGCAGCGATGCGCGGGCGCTGCGCTGTTCGCGCGTTGCGCCGTCGGGGATCGCTCGCGATGGGGATCGCCCTGCGGACTCGCATCGGCGACAAACGGGTTCTCCGTCGCGCGTCCGTCGCTCGCAGGGCGGTCCTCGCTCGGGCTGACCGCTTCGACGACGAGGGGCTCTTCGACGCGGATCTCGACGGGCGCCGGGCCCACTCGAATCGGATCGAGCTCGAGCGGCTCGGATGAAGCGCTCGATTGCTGCGCGAGCGCTGCGCTCGGAGCGAGCCACGCGGCGAGGCAGCTCAGCGCACCGACGACTCTCCACGGGATCCCTGCGTTTTGCGCGCGCAACACGCGGACAGAGTACACCCGCTCGCGCGAGCGCGCCTCACCGTCCGCCGTAGAATGGACAGCGATCGAGGGAGGTGGGTAGGTTGAAACCGCGATGAGCTATCTCGTCCTTGCGCGCAAGTGGCGCCCCCAGACGTTTACGGACCTCGTGGGGCAAGAGCACGTCGCGCAGACCCTGCGCAACGCGTTCGCTCAAGGGCGCGTGGCGCACGCGTTTTTGTTCACCGGGCCGCGCGGCGTCGGCAAGACCACGATCGCGCGCGTGCTCGCCAAGGCGCTCAATTGCCTCTCGAGCGACGGCGCCACCGTCGATCCGTGCGGAACATGCGCGGCGTGCCAAGAGATCGCCCGCTCGAGCGACGTCGACGTGCGCGAGATCGACGGCGCGACGTGGACCAAGGTCGAAAACATCCGCGAGCTGCAAGAGACGCTGCCGTACCTGCCCGCGCGCGATCGCTTCAAGGTCGTGATCATCGACGAGGTGCACATGCTCTCGGCGGGCGCGTTCAACGCGCTGCTCAAGACGCTCGAAGAGCCGCCGCCGCACGTGAAGTTCATCTTCGCGACGACGGAGGTGCACAAGGTTCCGATTACGATTTTGTCGCGGTGTCAGCGGTATGATTTCAAGCTCTTGCCCGCGCAGAAGATCCGCGCGCGCGTCGAGCAGATCTTGAAGGCCGAGGGCATCGGCTTCGACGACGGCGCCGTCTCGCTCGTGGCGCGCGAGGCCGCGGGCTCGATGCGCGACGCCCTCTCGCTGCTCGATCAAGTCATCGCTGGCTCGAGCGGAACGCTCGTCGGCAACGACGTCGCTCGCCTCCTCGGCGTCGCCGATCGTCAGGTGCTCTACGATCTCGCCCGCGCCGTGCTGCGCGGAGACGCCCCGAAGGCGCTCTCGATCGTGCAGCAGGTGGCGGACCAGGGCTACGATTTGCTGGCGTTTTCCAGGGATTTTCTCTCGCTCTGGAGGGACCTGGTGGTGGCGCGGATCGTTCCGGATCCGGGCGCGATGCTCGACCTCGCCGACGAAGAGCGAGAAGACGTGCTCGCGATCGCCAAGGGCGCGGACCCGTCGGACCTCGAGCGACTGTTCGCAGCGTGGTCGCGCACGGTCGATGACATCGCGCGTGCGCGAGAGCCCCGTTGGGTGCTCGAAATGGCGCTCGTTCGCGTCTCGCACAGGCCGCCGCTCGTCCCCGTGGACGAGCTCATCGCGCGCCTCGCAGACCTCGAGCGACGACTCAACAGCGGCGGAGGCGGAGACCCTAAAGGCCCCGCGCGCGGAGGCCCGCCGACGCCTTCTCCTGCGCGACCCGGGCCGGGATCGTTCAGCGCAAACGCCGCGCCGAGCCCGGCGAGCGCGCACGGCGGAGCGGTCTCGTCGAGCGGCCCTTCGTCCCCCAACGCCCCGCGCGCGAGCGCCGCGACGAGCGCAGCGCCGCGCTTCGAAATCGTTCGAGGCGCCGCGCAAGCCGCGGTGGCCGAAGCGCAGCCCGAACCTGCGCCAACTGCGCGCGCTGCGCCGGTCGCGAGCAACGCTGGCCCCGCGCCGAAGTGGCTCGAAAACGTGCGCGCTCGCGCCAGCGCCCCGAGCGCTCCGCAGAGCGCCAGCGCCGCGAACGAAGAGAGCGCCGCGCCGCCCCCTCCTCCTCCCCGCGCGGACCTGCTCGACGTGAGCGCCGCCAGCGCGAACATCGACGCGTGGGCCTCGGTGCTCGCGGTGATCGAGTCGGCTCCCGTGCTCATCCTCGAGGCGGGCGTGCCGATGGAAGTGAGCGCGAAGAAGGTCGCGCTGGCGTTCGAGGCAAACTCATTTTATGCGAGAAAAGCCTCGGCTGCGGACGTTCAAGAGGCGGTCAAGCGCGCGGTGCAAAAGGCGTTTGCCAGCAGCGATCCGCCGGCGTTCGAGCTGATCACGGGGGCGTTGCCCGAGAAGGTTCCGAGCATCGCGGCGAGAAAAGAAGCAGAGCGGCAGGCGCTGCGCGCGAGCAAGATCGAAGCGGCGCGCACGCACCCGCTGGTCGGGCGCTTTCTCTCGATCGTCGGGGGAGAGATCCGAAAGATCGAGCTCGCGGGCGACATCCCTAGCTGAGCCTTCGCTCAGAGTGTAGAACGCTCTCCGACCATGAACTTTCGCGGCGGAATGAACGAGCTCATGCGCCAGGCCAGCCGGGTCCAGCGCAAAATCGAAGAGACCAAAGAGACCTTCAAGAAGAACACCTTCGAGGTCAAAGGCGCCAACGACAAAGTCACCGTCGTGGTGAGCGGCGCGCGTGAGGTCGTCTCGATCCACGTCGACCCCGAGTTCTTCACGAGCGAAGACCGCTCGTTTGTGTTCGAGGCCATCGCAGCGACGGTCAACGCCGCGCTCACGACGGCCAGCAAGGCGCTCGACCAAGAGCTCGAGAAGCTCACCGGCGGCGCCAAGATCCCTGGTTTGTACTAAGCGAAACGAGCGCGGTTCGTGAGCGAAGACGACCCCATCGGAGCGGCGGTTCGCCTGCTCGCGCGCCTTCCGGGCGTCGGAGAGAAGTCCGCGCGTCGTATGGCCTACAGCCTGCTCGCCTCGGGCCCGTCCTACGCCAAAGCGCTCGGCGAAGCGGTCGCGTCGCTGCCCGAACGCGTGCGAAAATGCTCGATCTGCGGCACGTACACCGGTCGCGAGGTGTGCTCGATCTGCGCGGACACCACGCGCAACGACGAGACGCTCTGCGTGGTGGCGCGCCCCTGGGACGTCGACGCGCTCGAGCGCGCGGGGACGTTTCGCGGGCGCTACCACGTCTTGCACACGCTGCTCGACCCGCTCTCGGGCGTCGGCCCCGAGCAGTTTCCGCTGGATCCGCTCTTGCGACGGGTCAGCGAAGGGAGCACTCGCGAGGTCATCGTGGCGACGCCGCCCACCGTCGAGGGCGAGGCGACAGCGCTGTTTCTCGCCGAATCTCTGCGTCCGTTGGGCATCACGCTGAGCCGAATCGCCTCGGGCGTCCCCCACGGCGGCGACCTCGAATACGTCGATCCGATCACCCTCGGACGCGCACTCGAAGGACGCCGCGGGCTCTGAAGTTTCGTCGACCGAAGGCGAGGGCCGCGGCGTAGAGGGGGAGCAGGCCGAGGCCGTCGCGAACGAACCGGTGTCGTTTCATCGCCTTTCCTTGCGCGCGAACGGTATGCTCTGCCCGCTCTGCGCAGGCGAAGCCGACGAGCACTTTGCCGAGCGTGACGAGGAGAGGCAGCACGATGTCGGACGACCGCAAGGATCAGCGAGTCAAGGTTCCTACGCTCAAAGCGAAGTACAAGAGCGCTACCGTCGACGAGTTTATCGATCAGTACGCAGGCGATATTTCGCGGGGCGGAATCTTCATCAAGACGCCGAAGCCCTCGAACATCGGGCAGCTCCTGAAGATCGAAATTCAGCTCAAAGACGGCGCGCCGGTGATCTCGGCGGTCGGTCGCGTCGTGTGGCGGCGCGAGCAGCCCGAAGGCGGACAAGCCGCGGGTATGGGCATCAAGTTCATCAAGCTCGAGCCCGAGTCGGTCCCCGTGATCGAGCGCATCGTCGAGCGCAAAGCGCCCGGCGAAGGGCCGCACTTCGACGACCCCAACGAGACCGCCGCGCCCGCCGCGGGCGAGACGAACAGCGAGTTCTTCGGACAGACCAACCCGCAGGCCGAGATGCCCGCGGAGCAAGACCGCACGATGATGCGGCAGATGTCCGCGTTCTTGGGCGAAGCCCTGCGCGGCGCGAAGGAAGAGCCCAAGCCCGAAGCGCCGAAGAAGCCCGTGCCCAAGAGCACGATGATCGGCATGCCGGCGATGTCTCCGGCGCAGTTCAACAAGGCCGCTGAAGCCGTCAAGGCCGCGGAAGAGAGCAAGACCGCCGCCGAAGCAGCGAAGCCCGCGGAGGCGAAGGCCGCTGAACCCGCGAAGCCCGCCGCCGAGCCCGCGAAGCCCGCGGTCGAAGCGAAGCCCGAAGAGCCCAAAACTCCCGAGGCGAAGAAAGAAGAGCCCAAGGCCGCCGAGCCCGCCAAGAAGCCCATGCCCAAGGGCACGCTGGTGGGAATGGCCGTCGTCATCCCGCCGACCGAGCCAAAGAAAGACGAGCCCGCCGCGGCGACCGCCATCGACGCGCCGCCGATCCCTGGCTTCGAAGACGAGCCGCTCGCCGCGGCGACCGCGGTCACCTCGAAGGACGCGCTCGACAAGGCGCTTGCCGACGCGAGCGCAGCGGACGAGATCGAAGGCGAGCCCACGCACGTCGCGGACAAGGGCGAGCTCGATCGCTTGCTCGAGAAGAGCTCGAGCGAGGCCGAGAGCAAGAAGGCCGAGGCCAAGAGCGAGGCGAAGAAAGAAGAGCCCGAGGCGAAGGAAGAGCCCGAGCCCAAGAAAGAGGAGCCCAAGGCCGAGGCGAAGAAGCCCGCTGAAGCGCCTCCGACGACGGCCTCCGCGATGGACGCCGCGGCCGCCGCCGCCTCTGCCGCGAAGAAAGAAGAGCCCAAGCCCGAGGCGAAGAAAGAAGAGCCGAAGAAGACCGAGCCCAAGAAAGAAGAGCCGGTCGCTGCTGCTCCTCGCAAAGAAGAGCCCGAGGCAAAGAAGAGCCCGATGGGCTTGATCGCCGGGGTGCTCGTCGCCGCGGGAATCGGCGCTGCTGCGTTCTGGTACGTGAACAACAACCAGACGCCCAACGCCAACAACAACGCGAACACTCCGCCCGCCGTCGTCGACTCGGGTGTGGCCGAGCCCGCGCACGCAGAAGAAGACGCCGCTCCGGCGAACAACGCCACGCCGACGCCGCCGAGCGTTGAGGACAGCGGCGCTGCGCCGGCGCAAGCCGAGGACGCAGCGGCGGCCGCAGAGCCCGAAGCGCAAGACTCGGGCGCCGCAGCGCCCGCGCAGAACACGGCCACGCCTACGCAGACCGCCACGCCCGAGCCGCGCCCCACGCCCACTCCCGCGCCGCGCCCCGCAGCGGACGCCGGAGCGCGCCCGCGTCCTCGGCCCACGCCGGCGGCCACGGGTACTGCTGCGACCGGTGCGACCGGCGCCAGCGGCTCGTCGGGCAGCGCAGGCTCGAGCGGATCGTCGGGCTCGGGATCCTCGGGATCCAGCGGATCGTCGGGCTCGGGATCCTCGGGATCCAGCGGATCGTCGGGCTCCGGCGGCTCGGGCGGAAGCGTCCCCGAGAACCCCATCTGAGCGACGCGCTCAACGCTCGCGCGCGGGCTTCGCTCGCAACGTGACGAAGGTGCTCGACGCGCGCCCTGTCTCGCTGCTCACGGGGAGAGCCAGAACGAAGCGCGCGCCTCGCGTGTACGCCTCGTCGAGCACGACGTCTCCGTCGTGATCGAGCGCGATTTTACGGACGATCGCGAGGCCGAGGCCCGTTCCGCCAGTGGCGCTCTTCGTCGTGAAGTATGGCTCGAAGACCTTGGCGCGTTCGCTCTGCGCGATGCCCGGTCCGTCATCTTCGATCACCAGGTGCACCTCGCCGCGCTCGGCGGGCAGACGCTCGATGCGCACGGTGATGTTCTTCGCCCCCGCTTGCGCGGCGTTGCGCACGAGGTTGTCCACCGCGCGTCGCAGCAAGATGCGATCGATCTGCACCTGCACGGGGCCTTCACCCGCGAGCCACTGGACAGCCGCGCTCTGCGAGGACTCGCTCGCGGTGATGAGCGAGTGCCCTTCGCCTGCGTCGCGAACAAACTCGGCTAGATCCGCGCGCACTGGCCGCACCTCGGGCAGCCGAGCAAACTCGCTGAACGCCGTCACCAGCCGTCGAAGCGTCTCGACCTCTTCTTCGACGATCTCGCGCGCCGTCGCGAGCGTGCGCTCGAACGCGGGGTCGCCGCCCTGGTATTTGCGCGCGACCTCTTGCACGGCGAGCTGAATCGGCGTGAGCGGATTTTTGATTTCGTGTGCGAGCCTCCGCGCAAACTCCTGCCACGCGCTGATCCGCTCGAGCTCTTCTGCGCGCGCGCGAAGGACGTCCACCGTGTCCATCATCGCGTTGAACGCGGTGAGCGCGGCGCCCGCTTCGTCGGCGCCCCGCGGACGAACGCGGACCGAAGCGTCACCCTCGCCCGCGCGCGAGAGCGCTCGCTCGAGCAGCGAGACGCGCTCGGCGGTGTCGCGGCAGAGCCACCACGCGAGCACTGCGCCGCACGAGGACGAGGCGAAGAGCGCGATCGACGAGCCGTGCGCGCCGTGCGCGAGCACGCTCACGAGCGAAGGAGCGACCGCGAGCCCCCCGACCGCGAGCGCGACGCGAGACGAGAGCCCCGCGCGTCGCTCGCTCATCGCGCAGAGCCCGCCATGGACACAAGAGACCAGAGCCCAACGAGCAGCGCGATCACGAGGGTCGCGGCGATCACCGCGCTGAGCGCGCGCGATGGAGGCGCGGCGGGCTCGACTGGCTCAGCGGACTCAGCTGGGCTCGGCGATGGCTTCGCGGACGAGAGCGCGTTCGCCGCGGATTCTTTGCGGTCGTTCGCGTCGCGTTCGGCGCGCTCGCGCTCGGCTTCAGCGGCGCGAGCCTTCGCGACGATGGCCTCGGCCTTCGCGTCGTCGAGCGGTCCCGAGGCGGTGGCGGTGTCGAGCGCGACGACCTCGCGACCCATGTTGGCCGAGGCGTGCGCGGTCTTCGAGTCGCGCTCGAGCTTGGGCGCGCGAAAGATGATCTTCACGCTCTGATCGGGCGAAGGAACTCCGCCCGTCGGAGGGATGGTCTTTGGCTTCGGCTTTCCTGGCGGAGCGATGGACGGGATCGGAGCTGTCCCTTTGTTCTTGGCGCTTCGCGCGAGGATCTCCGAGAGCGCGACCTCGATCGTGCCGAGCGCAGGCCGCAGATCGGTGATCGACGAGGGCCCTTCTTCGTCGAACGCGTTGCGCTGTTGGATCTGGTAGCTGCCCGCGCGCCACGCGAACACCGCGTCGAGCGCGCCGTCGTCTTGCCCGTCGACCATCAAGCTCACGAGCTCGCCCTTCACGTAGCGCGCGAGGCACTCGCGACCTTCGCTGTCGAGCGAGAGCTTGCCGGTCAAGCCGATGGACTCGCAGAAATTGAGCAGCTCCGCGGGGCTCGTGTCCGCGAGCGAGCCTCCCACGCAGAGAGAGTTCTTGCGCACGCCCGAAGGCAACACCGGGAGCTGCTCGCGCAGCTCGTACGGGCCCGACACCGCAGCGAGAAACAGCTCCATCGCGCGCGCGTGCTCGGGCTCGTCTGAAGCGACGCCGCCGCGCACATCGACAGCGTGCGTCTTCTGCCCGACCGTGAAGCGAAGCTCCCCCGTGAATCGCATGCGCTCGATCGCCGCGAGCAACGACGCGGGCGCGTGCTGCTCGAGGTTGCCGATCGGCGGTGGAGTGATCTCGTCCGACGTGCGCGCAGAATCGGTCATCGAGCCCGCGAGGATAGCGCGGACACGAGTTTTCCGTGGATGCCTCCGAACGCTCCATTCGACAAGACCGCGATCACGTCACCGGGCTGCGCCCACGCGACGACCTTCGCGACGATCTCGTCGACGCTCGTCGCACCCGACGCGACGGTGTCCGCGATGCGTCCGCGCGCACGAATTTCGGCGACGACGCGATCGACATCGAGCTTTTCGCTCACTGCGATTTCGGGACGGCCGACGGGCGCGATGATGGTGTAGTCCGCCGGATCGAACGCCGCGGGGTAGTCCGCCTGGTGTGTGGCGCGCGAAGCGGTCGCGCTGCGCGGCTCGAAGATCGCGCACACGCGCGCGCCGGGGTGGTGTCCCTTCATCGCGCGGAGCGTGACGTCGACGGCCGTGGGGTGATGAGCGAAGTCGTCGTAGATGAACACTCCGTCGGGCGAGCCGACGAGCTCTTGCCTGCGTTTGACCCCGAGAAATCCGCCGAGCGCGCGCATCGAGTGCTCGGGCGCGACGCCCATGGTCTCGGACAAGAGGGCGATCGCCGCGAGCGCGTTGCGAACGTTGTGCTCGCCCATCAACGGCGACTGCGCGATGCCGACGCGCGCGCCGCCGACGAAGACTTCGAACGGCTGCTTTCCGTCGCGCGGCTTCATGGGAGCGGCCACCCACGTCGCGAGCGCGTGCGTGTGATCGCCCTGCAGGGCGTAGTAGGCGACGCGGCACGGAGCCTTCTCGCACGCGCGAACGACCTCTGCGTCCGCGGCGTTGGCGATGATGACTCCGGCAGGGTCCATGCGCGTGACGAGCCCGCGAAACGCGTCGCGGTACGAGTCCATCGTGGGATAGATGTCGACGTGATCGTGCTCGAGCGAAGTGATGATCGCGGAGTGCGGGCGGTACGACCAGAACTTCGGGATCTTCTCGAAGAAGGCCGAGTCGTACTCGTCGCCTTCGACGACGAACGCGCTGCCCGATCCCAGGTGAAAGCTCTCTCCGTAGTTCTTCGGAACGCCGCCCACGAGAAAGCTCGGATCGAGCCCCGCGCGGTCGAGCAAGAACGAGGTGAGCGTGCTCGTCGTGGTTTTTCCGTGCGTTCCTGCGATGACGAGCGACTTGCGGGTGGCAAGAAAGAGCTCGCCGAGCGCCTTGGGAAACGAGCGGACGTTCATCGCGCCGTCGATCGCCGCGCGCGCCTCGGGGTTGTCCTTGCGACACACGTTGCCGACGACGACGAGGTCCGGCGCGGGCGCGAGGTTCTCGGGGTTCCACCCTTGCAGGGTCTCGATGCCCCACGCTTTGAGCGCGTCGCCCATCGGCGGATAAAACGCAGTGTCGCTGCCGGTCACGCGGTGCCCTGCGGCCTTCAACAAGCCCGCAAACGCCCCCATCCCCGTTCCCGCCACACCGATGAGATGAACGTGCATGGCGCCGGTGGCTACTACGCCGCGCGCCGCGTGCACAAAAATGGGGGGAGTTTTGTAGAGATAGGGGACGGTGTTCAAAAGTTCATTTGTGGGAGCCGCCCAGCGCACTTCGCCGCAGCACGAGCGCGGTCCCGTGCAACAAATGAACTTTTGAACACCGTCCCCCTACCCTACAAAACCGCGCTCGGTTCAGCTCAGTGGTGATCCCGTCGCGGAGCCGGGTGCGCGCGATGTCCGCCGCCTCCACCGCCGCCGCCGCGCTCGTTGTTCGCTCGGTGTCCGCCGCTCGATCCGCCGTTGTTCGCGCTGCCGCTCTTCGCAGGGTGCGCTCCAGCGCCCGCGCTCGGTCCGTTCGCGCGTGGCGGAGCAGCGCCGTCGCGTCGCGCGCGATCACCGCCGCCGTGCGTCCCCGCAGGCCCGTGCGCCTTGTGCCCGTTGCCGTTGCCCGTGCGCGGCGTGTGTCCGCCGTGCCCGCCGTGCCCGCCGTGCCCGCCGTGCTCGCCGCGCGGCGCTCCGTCACGAGGCCCGCTCGCGCGCGGAGCATCGCCGCGACGCGCGTTCGAGTGCCCGCCGTTGCCGCCGCCGTTGCGCCCGCCCGCGCTCGCGCCGCCCGTGCTCGCGCCCGCTGCGCCACGCGCAGGACGCTCGGTCACCGGGACCTTCGACGCCCACGGGTGATCGCTCACCACCGGGATCTTCTGCCGCGTCGTGCGCTCGATGTCCCAGAGGTACTCGCGCTCTTCGACGTTGCAAAACGACCACGCCACGCCCTCGTTGCCCGCGCGCGCCGTGCGTCCGATGCGATGCACGTACACCTCGGGGACGTTGGGCAGATCGAAGTTGATCACGTGCGAGACCTCGTCGATGTCGAGCCCTCGCGCCGCGAGATCCGTCGCCACGAGCACGCGCGTCGTGCCGGCCTTGAAGCCGTTGAGCGCGCGGGTGCGAGCGTTCTGCGATTTGTTTCCGTGGATGGGCTCGGCGCGCACGCCCGCGGCTTCGAGCCAGCGCGCGATCTTGTTCGCCCCGTGCTTGGTGCGAGAAAACACCAGCGCGCGCGTCACTTCTTTGCGCGAGAGCAGCTCTTCGAGCAGCGAGCGCTTGTCCGGCGACTCGACGTAGAAGAGCTCTTGCTCGACGCGCTCGGCCGTCGTCGCAGGAGGCGCGACGCTCACTTCAACCGGGTCGCGCAGCCACTCGCCCGCGAGCGCGCGGATCGCAGGAGGCATCGTCGCCGAGAAGAACAACGTCTGACGAACGTTCGGAACCTTCGCCACGATCCGCCGCACGTCATGGATGAACCCCATGTCGAGCATCTGATCCGCTTCGTCGAGCACCAAGATCTCGACGTGCGAGAGCGAGACCGTCCCGCGTCCCAAATGGTCGATCAAGCGTCCCGGCGTCGAGACGAGCACGTCCACGCCCGCGCGCATCGCGCGGTCCTGCGGCTCGTAGCCCACGCCGCCGAAGATCACAGTGTGCTTGAGCGGAAGAAACTTGCCCATGTCCCGCACGGTCTCGGCGATCTGCGCCGCGAGCTCTCGCGTGGGCGTGAGGACCAACATGCGCACCGGGCGCGCGCCCTTCGACGTAACAGTCGCCGCTCGCGCAGCCAGGCGCTGGAGCGAGGGCAGGACAAATGCGGCGGTCTTTCCCGTGCCAGTCTGCGCGCAGCCGAGCACATCTCGGCCTTCGAGCGCGGGAGGAATCGCCTTGGTCTGAATCGGGGTAGGAGTCTCGTAGGATGCGGCGCGCACCGCACGCAACAGTTCGTCGCTGAGCGACAGAGCTTCGAATGCCATCAAATCAGCCGCGGGGTGTTGCCCACTACGGGCGCAAAGTCAATTGAAGCCGTGTCGATTGCGCTCGATCAAGGCAGCGAAATCTTCGGCTCCTTGGGGTGTTTTCGGTAGAGCAAGATCGTCCCGCCCATCACCTGCGCGATCGAGCTCTTGGTCTGCTCCGCGAGAAATTCTGCAGCATCGAAGCGGTCTTCCTCGCCGCCGAGCTCGAGCTTCACCTTGATGAGCTCGTGTCGCTCGAGCGCTTCGTTGACCGCAGCGACCACGCCCTCGTCGATCCCGTCCTTGCCCAAACGAACGATGGGATTCAGTCGATTTCCGAGCGAGCGAAGGTGGCGCTTCTGCTTTCCTGTGAGGTTCACGGGCTGGGGTTGTAGCGCACAACGCCCGCTCAAACGCGAATCTTCTCAGCCCCAGCCGCGGCCTGATCGAGCGCGTCTTCCCCCTGGCCCGCAGCCCGCTCATCGCGAGCCGTATCGCGATCGTCCAGCAAAACCCTGACCCCCGTCGCTTCTCTCGCGCTGCGCGCGAGCTCGTTGGCCTCCGCTGCCGTGTACAGCGCCGCGTTGTGGTCGATCGACCGACGCGCGGCCCACGCCTGCGCGAGCGCCACCAACGCGAACCACACAGGGACCATCGTCGCCGCCGCCGCTCCGTACGCGACGCGCAGCGCGATCGCCGCGAAGGTCGAGACGCCCGCCGCCATCACCGCCGCGTTGAACGCGCTCTTCGCCGCGGTCCGCGCGTTCGCGAGCGCTGGATCGAAGCGGTCCCACGCCGCGCGAAACTGCTCGTACGCCGCGAACATCCAGCTCACCGCCAGGCCGAGACCCACCGCGTACGCGACGGACAACCGCGCGTTCACCGGCGAATCCGCCCGCAGCCACAGCGAGACCGGAACCCACGCTCCCACCAACACTCCCCCCACGAACATCGCCGACGCCGCCGTAAACGCCGCGCGTCCCGAGCGCACGATGGACGCCGGCGGCCCCTGCTCGACGGACACCACGCGCTCGACCGAGACCTCTGCGCCGCGATACGCGCCGCCCTCCGTGCGCTGCGCGCTGTGCGACGTCACGATCTTGCGCGGCCATCGCGCGGCCGCTTGCTCTCCCCGCGAGTACGCGAGCACCCAGGGAATCGCCATCACCAGCGAGACCGCCATCCCTGCGACGAGGAGAAAGAACTCCACGGATCAGAGTCTCCCACCGCCCCAACGCTCGCGCACGCGCGAAGCGCCGCTCACTCGCCGCGCTCGCCCTCGCTCGCAACGCTCGCCGACGCTTCCTCGCGACGCTCGCTCGACTCCTTCAGCTTGATCGACGAGCGCCCGCACGTCCCACAAACGCCGTCCGGCCCCAGCGCGCCTGTGCACAAATCGTCGTCGCAGCACTCGCGCTCGAGCTCTACCTCTTCGGCCGGCGGCGCATCGCGATACGCCGCTGGATACGCAGGAGCCTCGCGATCGCTCTCTCCGTCGCTCTCTCCGTCGCTCTCTCCGTCGCCATCGCCATCGCCCTTGCTCTCGACGCGCGGCTCTTCCGAGCGCTGCTCTTCAGAGCGCTGCGCCTGCGCCCTCGCATACTGCGCGAACACCCGCCCGCACTCGCCGCAGCGCCCCTCGGGATCGAGCGCCCCGGTGCACAGATCATCGGGGCAACACACGCGCTCGCTGCTCTCTTCGCTCTCTACGTCAGTGATCGATTCCACAGAGGCGGAGTGTACCTCACTCAGGGCTGCGCCGCGGCGTTGCGCACGTGGTTCCAGTCGTTGAGGTACGTGTTGAACAGCGCGGCGTCCTCGATTTTGAGCAGCGATTCGTCGTTGCTGTCGAGCGACGGCCCCGTCCAGTTGTGCGAGCCCGTGAACACCAGCTGCCGCCGCGTCCCCGTGTACGGCGCGTCGATGAGCACGTACTTCGAGTGCAGCCCCCAGCTGTTGGTCCGCGTGGGATACAGCGTCACGACCACGCCCGCGCCGCGCAACGTCGAGAGCACGTTCGTGCCCGCAGGGATCTCTCCGTTGCCGATCACCACGCTCACCGAGCAGCCCTCCCTCGCGCGCCGCGCGAGCGCCTGCGCCACCGCGATCCGCGCGTCCGTGAAGAACGCCATCGCCACTCGAATGCGCGACGTCGCATCGCACGTCGCGTTGTCCAAAATCGAGACCATCGTGTCGCCGCTCGCGCGAGGGAAGAAGTACGCCCTCGTCGAGAACATCCCGTCGATGATTCGGTAATAGTTCGGGTTCTCGACGTCGCGACGAAGGTCCTCCCACACGCTCTCGTAGCCCGCGAAGAGCGCGTCGTCTCCGCGCACGATCACCGCGTTGTTGTGCATCGAGAGCTGCGAGGTCGTCAGGTTGTGCGAGGCCTGCACCACCACGTTGCGCGAGCCGTCGCTCAGCTGCGAAAACAAGAACGTCTTGTGGTGCATGATCCCCGTGCCGATGCACGAGGTCCCGGGCGCCGTGCACACCGTCACGTTCGCCGCGCCCAACCCGGCGCGAAGCGCGGGCACTTCAGTGCCGGGATCTGTGGGCGTTCCGCCGTCGAGCACGATGCGAACGTCGACGCCGCGTCGCGCCGCGGCGATGAGCTCTGCAGAGACGTTGTTGCGCGAGAAGTTGTAGATCGCGATGCGGATGCGAGAGCCAGGGACCGCCTGACGAATCAACGTCACGAGCGTGTCTTCGACGATCAAGCTCTGCGACGAGCTCGCGTTGCGCGCAGAAAACACCGCAGAAAACCGCGGTTGCATCGGGATTCCAGTGTCCGCTGGGGGCACGCCCGTGTCCGCGGGAAGCACGCCAGAGTCCCTCGGCCCCACCACCCCAGAGTCCATCGGAGGCGCGATCACCCCAGAGTCCATCGGGCCGATCACGACGCCGCTGTCCATCGCCGGCCCGACGGAGTCCATCAGCGCCGCCACGTCCTCGATCGAAGCCTCGCTCACCAACGACGCGTCGCTCGCCGAAGCGCCGTCCATCGCGCTCGATCCGTCGCTCGCCGACGAGCCTCCATCGCTGCGACGCGCGTCCCTCGTGGCGTCCGCGGTCGGCTCGCCAGTGATTTCTCCCGCGCACGCAGCGCTCGTGACCGCGAGCAGAAGCCCCAGAATCCTCCGAGCGAACAGCATTCTGCAACTGTACCAGAGCTGCACCGCCGCTCGAGAAATCGCCGCCGCCACCCCCCGCCACTGGCGGCCGCCATGGCGGACCGCCACCCCCAACGCTCATTTCATCAGCAAATCACCAGCTCTTCTCGAAGCCTCTCCGTTGGAACGCCCCGCGCAATCACCGCCGCCCGACGCGATCGACCACGAGCACGGTGCCCGCGCGATCGCCGACCACTCCAACGAAGAACGGACGAAGTACCCCCATGGCAGCAGTGACAGAGCGAATGAAAGCAGTGCGTTCAGCGATCGCGATGCTCGAGAAGCAGTTCGGAAAAGGCGCGGTGATGTCCCTCGAAGACGGCGTCACCGAGCCCGTCGCCACGGTCTCGAGCGGCTCGCTCGCGCTCGACCGGGCCCTCGGCTGCGGAGGCTACCCCCGCGGTCGCATCATCGAGGTCTACGGCCCAGAATCCTCGGGAAAGACCACGCTCACGCTCCACGCCATCGCCGAAGCGCAGCGCAGCGGCGGCGTCGCGGCCTTCATCGACGCCGAGCACGCGCTCGACGTCCACTACGCCAAGAGCATCGGCGTCGACCTCTCGACGCTGCTCGTCTCGCAGCCGGACACCGGCGAACAAGCGCTCGAAATCGCCGACGCGCTCGTGCGCTCGGGCTCGGTCGACCTGATCGTGATCGACTCGGTGGCGGCGCTGGTCCCGAAGGCCGAGCTCGAAGGAGACATGGGCGATCAGCACGTCGGACTGCAAGCGAGGCTCATGAGTCAGGCGCTGCGCAAGCTCACCGCGCTCGCCCACAAACACAACGTCACCGTGGTCTTCATCAACCAGATCCGCATGAAGATCGGCGTGATGTTCGGCTCTCCCGAGACCACGACCGGAGGCAACGCGCTGAAGTTCTACGCGAGCGTTCGGCTCGACGTTCGCCGCATCGGATCGCTGAAGAACGGCGAAGAGATCACCGGCAATCGAACGCGCGTGAAGGTCGTGAAGAACAAGCTCGCCCCGCCGTTTCGCGAGGCCGAGTTCGACGTGCGCTACGGGAGCGGCATCGACCGGGCGGGAGAGATCATCGACATGGGCGTCGAGCTCGGCGTGATCGACAAGTCCGGCAGCCACCTCTCCTTCGCAGGAACGCACCTCGGCAACGGCCGCGAGCGCGTGCGCGAGACGCTCTCGACCGACGCCGCGCTCACCGCCCGCGTCGCCGAAGCCGTGCGAATCGCCGCGGCCAAGACCCCGACCAAGGAGGTCGCTGTGTCCGCGGGCGACGCCGAGTAGCTCACACCCCCGAACCGCGCGCGCCGCACGACTCACCGCGAAGCGTGTCGCGCAGGACGTCGCGGCCATGCGTCGTACGGGGACACGCTGTTGGAGACGCACCCAGGCTCGGTGGTCAACGCGACGACGTTGGTGCACGATGCGCGACGATGATCGGGCCCCAATCCCTCACTCGAGCCGCGCTCGTCGCGCGCGGTCTCGCGTTGGGCTTCACCAGCGCGACCCTCGCGTTGTCCGCCTGCAACAAGCGTCAAAGCGCTCCGAGCCCCGCGCAACTCGACTCGCAACCGACGAGCGCGATCGTCGCGCAAGACGTGCCCACCGTCGCCGTCGCGATCACCAACGCCGCTCCCTCGACCGGAGCGCGGTGCGAGCTCGCGGGCACCTCGCACAGCCGCCTCATCGGCGAGACGCTGCACAGCTGCTTCTGCAGCGACGATAGCCAGGGCGTGCAGCGATGGACGTGCAACGAGCACGCGCTTCTCTCCGAGCCGCCCAACCTCACGGTCTGCAGCACGATCGGCGAAGATCGGCCCGCCGAGCGCTCTGCGGGCGGGCGTTGCGAGTGCGTCGCGACGGACCGCGACGACAACCGCTGGGCGTGTCGCCTGGTGTTTCAGGTCGGCGTCGGTCCTCTGCCTCCGCCCGAGGTCGCGATCATCGACGAGCGCTCGGCGTAAGCGCGGCCGTCGCTCGTCGTATCCTCCGCACGATGAACGAACTCCCCCACTTCGCACGGTTCGCCAGGGCGCTCGCGCTCGGCGCGGTCGCCGGCTCGCTCGCGATCGCCGCCTGCTCGTCCTCGTCGACCAACGACTCCACCAGCAACTCGACCACCACCACGAGCGCGTCCTCGGGCAACGAACAGCCCGCCACGACCGACGCAGGATCGACCGCTCCTTCGCAACCCACGGCGCCGCTCGCCAACAGCGCGTGCACGACGGTCGGCGAGACGCGCGCGAACCCCGACGAGCGCTGGAGCTTCTGCGAGTGCAGCGCGACGAGCGACGGAGGCTCGCCCACGTGGCTCTGCGGTCCGCCTTCGATGCCCATCTCTGGCCCGCTTCTTCCACCGGAGCTGCACGCGTAGCGATCGAGAGGAACCATGAGTCACACACACGTCATTCGATTTGTTCGCGCGCTCGCGGTCGGCGTCACCGCGGGCTCGATCGCGGTCGCCGCGTGCTCAACGTCCTCGACGAGCGCCGAGAGCAACAGCAACGGTTCGTCTTCGGGCAACGAGAGCTCGGCGCAGCGCCCGGACGCCGGCACCACCGCGTCGTCCGCCGGAGAGTACGCCACCCCCAACGACCCTTGCGCGATGGTCGGCCAGGTCGCTTCGACCGCCTCTCGACCGCCGTTGCTGTGCACGTGCACCGCGCGCGACGCTGGGTCGCCCACGTGGGACTGCAACTCGATGGGCGAGATCGTCGTGGGCCCGCTGCCTCCGCCGGACATGCCCGCGTAAGCCGATCGAGACTCTGCGCCTCGCCTCGAACGCCCGCGACGGCGAGCCCTCTGCGACGTTCGCTCCCACTGTCGCGCTCACCCCGCGCTGAACGAGATTCACCGCAGCATCACTGCGGTCAATCCTCGCCAGCCTTCTCCTCGTCGACCTGCTTGGGCAGCGGATCGACCGCGAGCGAGACCCGCACGACCTCCGTGCGTCCAGGCCCGACCCACACGCGCGTGCGCGACTGGATAAACCCTCCGCCGCTCACGTCCACCACGTGCATCGCCCCGCCCGCGAGCGGCCCGCTGAGCGCCGTCGCGCCCGAGCGCGGGATCACCATCCCGTCGACCCGCACTTGCGCGGTCTCGTTGCCCCGCGCGAGCTCGACGCGGATCACCCCCGGCTCGTTGCGCAAGAGCCGCGCGCCTCGCTCGAACGCGCCCTCGCCGTGCGCCGCCATATACGGGCACGGATGGGCCCGAGCGCTCGACGCGCAACGCTCGCGCGAGGCGCCAGCGACCGTCACCGAGCCCGCCAGAAAGAACACCCCGGTAATCAACGCCAGCACCGCGCTCGGCCTGGCGCTCGGCTCGCGCTCGAGCGGCGCTTCGCCCGGCTCTCGCTGCGCGCCAGCGAGCTTCTCTCGCAGCGCTTCGTTCTCCCGGCGCAGGGCATCCAACTGACGCAGCGCCGCCTCGTGCTCGTCTCGGTACGCGTCGCTCATGGGCTCGCTGAGCGTAGCACCACTCTCAGGCCCTGCCTTCTTCTCCGAGCGCGACGATGCGATCGATCAGCGCCCCCACCTGCGCGTCCGCGACGCGCCCCGCGTGCCGCTCGCGCAGCGCGCCGCCGCGATCGAACAGGACGATGTTCGAGACGCCGTCGCGCAGCCCGAGGCGGCTGATGAGCGTGCGGTTCCAGTCGAGCCACAGCTCGATGCGCTGGCTGCGAGCGACGGCGCTGATCGCCTCTCGCGCGAAGTACTGCGACGGCCACGAGTTGTACTCAGCGACGTTGCACGAGGCGATGAGCGAGATGCGGTTGGCCAGCGCGCGCTCGCGGTTGAACCGCGCGCCCATCGCGTCCTTCACGTGCTGATTCTGCGAGATGGTCCCGCGCGTCTCGTAAAAGAGCACCACGGCTTTGCCTCGCAGCTGCGAGAGCATGCGGTCGCGGCCCGCCGTCGTCGGCAGCGAAAAATCCACAGCGTTGGCGCTCACGACCGAGGGCGCTTGTTGCGCTTGAGCCTCTTCGCCGATGAGCGTGATGCCCGCGGTGGTAGCAGCGATTCCGAGCACTTCTCGTCGGTTCATTCGCAGGATCTCCTCTGAGTACCGCCGTGTGATGCCTCGGCCGCGCGGATGTTGCGCGCGACGCCCCACGGCTCGTCCACATTTCAGCGAGTCGTCCGTAACAACGCCGGCGCGATGCACGTACGCTCGACGGTCGAGGGCAATACGTCGGAGTCGCGCGCGATGTTTCGCTCGCACCGGTATCCAAGAGACACCCCATGCGAAGAGCGTCCATCGCCAACCAACGCCGCGTCACCGTTATCGGCGCAGGAATCGCCGGTCTCTGCTCAGCCATTCGCCTCGCGCACGCGGGCCTTCGGGTCACCGTCGTCGAGAAGAACAGCGAGCCGGGAGGCCGCTGCGGGCGCGTTCACGGAGAAGGTTTTCACTTCGACATCGGGCCGACGATCCTGCTCGTGCCCGCGGTGCTCGAAGAGCTCTTTCGCGACGTCGGGCGAGACATCCGCGATTACATGGACATCATCGCGCTCTCGCCCAACTACCGAATTCACTTCGACGACGGCTCATCGGTCGCGCTCTTTCGTGAACGCGATCGACTGCGCGACGAACTCGAGAGGATCGAGCCCGGGTCGTTCGAGAAGTTCCTCGAGTTCGACGAGGGAGCGAAGGCGATGATGGACGCGGCGATGTCGCGCTTCATCGTCAATCACTACGGCTCGGTGCGCGAGTTCGTCTCGCTCGGAACCATGGTCGACCTGCTGCGCGCCCGCACGTACACGACGGTCGCGCGCAACGTCGCCCGCTATTTCCAAGACGAGCGCCTTCGCATGGCGTTCTCGTACCAGTGCATGTACCTGGGCCTCTCGCCCTATTCTGCGCCCGGAATCTACGGCCTTCTGCCGCACACCGAGCTCAACCACGGCGTCTTCTACGTCCGCGGCGGGCTCTACGAAATCCCGCGCGCGCTCGAGCGGCTCGCCCGCGAGCTCGGCGTCGAGTTTCGCTACAACACCTCCGTCTCGCGATTGGTGCCCGGCGATCGCCGCGTCACGCGCGTGCTCTACGAAGGCGACGCGGGCGCGATCAGCGAAGAGGCGGACATCGTCCTGGCCAACGCGGACCTCCCCTTCGTCTACGACAAGCTCATCCCCGAGGCGAAGCTCCCGCGCCGAGAATCACTGCAGTTCACCTCGAGCGGGTTCATGCTCTACCTCGGGCTCGACACGAAGTATCCCGCGCTCGAGCACCACAACACGTTCTTCGGCGCGCGCTTCAAAGAGAGCTTTCGAGAGATCTTCGACGACAAGGTCTTGCCGCGCGACCTTCACTATTACGTGGCCTCACCCGACGTCACCGACCCCAGCGTCGCCCCGAGCGGCGGATCGAGCCTCTACGTCCTCGTCCCCGTCCCGCATCAAACCCCCAAGATCGACTGGAACTCCGCAGGCGACATCCTCCGCGAGCGCGTCCTCGACTCGCTCTCTCGAAAAGTCGCCCCACAAATCAAAGAGCACATCGTCTTCGAGCGCCGCATCGACCCCAACGGCTGGGCCTCGCGCTTCAACCTCACGCACGGCTCGGCCTTCGGCCTGTCGCTCACGCTCGATCAAGTGGGGCCCTTCCGCCCGAAGAACCGCGATCAAACCTTCGGCAACCTCTACTTCGCCGGCGCCAGCACGCAGCCCGGAACCGGCATCCCCCTCGTCGCCCTCTCCGGTCGCCTCGCCGCCGAGCGCATCCTGCGCGACGAAGCGATCACCCCCGCCCGTCCGATCGCGCGCCCCGCGCGCCCCGCGCTCCGCGCGCTCCCGTCGATCGACGAGCGCCCCTCCGCCGCGCGCGACGCCGCCGAGTAGCGCAGCGCAGCTCAGTTCGCCTCGAGCTCGGCGAACAGATCCCTCATCCGTGGATCGGGGCGCAGCTCGTCCGCGAGCCGCCCAGCGTCCGCCATGAGCCCTTGCTCTGCTTGCGCCATCTCCGAGCCGAGCATCCCCACCACTTGCTGCACCTGCGCGCTCTCGTCTTCGGCCGCCTGCGAGAGCTTCGCGAGCTGCGTGCGCAGCGTGTCGATTTGCAGCTGAAGATCGGGCGCCTCGCGCTCTTTCGCCTCGAGCCACGCCACCGAGCGCTGGTGCTCTTGCATCGCGCGCCCCAAGCTCTCGAGCGCCTCGAGCCCCGCGCGATACAGCTGCATCAGCTCTCCCGTCGGAGCCGCAGGAGACGCCACCACCTTCGCGTGAATCTGCGCGAACGGAGCGCCGCCTCGCGCGAGCACCTGCGCGTACTCGTCCCGCACTTGCTTGGCGCGCACGATCTCTTCGCGCACGCGCGAGAGGTCTTGCCCGAGCGTGTCCATCGCTCGACCGAAGCGCGCCTGCGCCTCGCGCGCTTGCGTGCGGATCGCCTCGAGCTTCATCTGCTCGCGCAACGAGCGCTGACGAACCTCGCCCATCTTGCCCACCGAGAGACGGATGCGCTCGAGCAGCTGAATCTGATCGGGCCGCGCTCGCCCGTCGGGATACGCGCGCCCGAGCATCTGTGCAAAGAGCTGCACGCGTCGCTCCCAACGCTCGAACGTCGCCGGCGCGAGCGTCCCCTTGGCCGGAGCCGCGGGCTTGGGCTGACCGTCGAACGGCGTCGCGTCGAGCGCGCTCGCGGGCGCCGCAGGGCCCCTTCGCGGAGGCGGAGGCGGGGGCTTGCGCGCTTGCTGCGGCCTGGGAACCTGCGCCGCGATCGCGCTCAGCTCTTTGATCACCGCGTGCGCGTCGACCGGCCGCTTGTTCGGGTCCTTCTCGAGCAACTTCAAGATCAAGTTGTCGAGCGCCGCTGGGATCTGCGGGTTGTGCTTGCTCGGCGGCACCGGCATCTCGCGCAGGTGCTTGAGCAAGAAGCCCGAGATGTCGTTGGCCTCGAACGGGAGCTGATTCGAGACGAGCTGATAGAGCATACAGCCCACGGCGTACAGGTCCGCAGCGGGCCCGGCGTCGATCGACGTGATGCGCTCGGGGGCCATGTACTGCGGCGTTCCGAACACTTCGCCGGCCTTCGTGAGGCGAGGGTCGTGCATCGAGCGCGCGATGCCGAAGTCGAGGATCTTGACGTGGTCGCTGCCGTCGTCCTTGCGAACGATGAACAAGTTGTCCGGCTTGAGGTCGCGGTGGACCACTTCGAAGTCGTGCGCTCGCGCGAGGCCGTCGAGCGTCTGCAGCATGATGTCGAGCCCGCGCGCGAGCGCCACGGGCCCGTGCTCGATCAAGCTCTCGAGCGACTCGCCCGAGAGAAACTCCATCACCAGGTACTGCGTCCCGTCGTCGGTCTCGCCGTAGCCCAAGATCTCGATGATGTGCGGGTGCGACAGTCGCTGAGCGCTCGTCGCTTCGCGCTTGAAGCGCTCGCGCAGGTTCTTGTCCTTCGCGAGCTCTTTGCGAAAGATCTTGATCGCGACCGGCTTCTGATCGAGCGCCGAACGCGCGGCGTACACCATCGCCATGCCGCCCTCGCCGAGCTGCGACTCGATGCGATACCGACCGCCGATCAGCTGGCCGATGTAGGGATCGGGCGCGGCGACGAGCGTCGCGCGGTCGACGAAGCACTGAGTGGCGTCACTGGGATAACGCAGACCACACGTTGGGCAGATCTTCATCGACGATCGATCGCGACTGTACCATCGTGGCTCATGGCTCGTCGCGACCGTCGTGGGTCCAACCGAAGTTCTCCCGAGCAATCTCCGCCCCCAGCTCCCCAGCCGACGCTGGCCGCGGCCGTTCGCGCGCTGACCAGCGCCTCGTGGGAGCAGTGCCGAGAGCTCATTCGCCGCGGAAAAATCACGGTCGACGGCGAGACCGTCACCGACCCCGTCCGTCGCGTCAGCGCCGCGCAGCGCGTCGAGCTCCACGAAAACGCGCGGCGCGCCGACCGCACGGCGCTCGACCTCGAAGACAGCACCATCGTTTACATCGACGAGCACGTGGTGGTGGTGGACAAGCCCGCGGGGATCAGCACCGTGCCCTTCGACGAAGGCGAGCGCGGGACGCTCGTCGACCGCGTCCAACACTGGCTCCATCACAAGCGCGGCGTGAACGCGAACGCGCCGCTGTTCGTCGTTCACCGCATCGACAAGGACACCTCGGGGCTGGTCGTCTTCGGTCGAACGTGGGTGGCCAAGCGTCACCTCGCGACGCTCTTTCGCGCGCACGCGATCGAGCGCCGATACCTCGCGCTCGTCGTCGGTCACCCCGCGCGCGACAAGCACACGATCGACTCGGTGCTCGTCGAAGACCGCGGCGACGGGCTCAGAGGCTCGGCGCGCAACCCCGCGCCCGGCGTCGGAAAGCGCGCGATCACCCACGTCGAAGTGATCGCTCGCCTCTCGCTCGACGAGACGCCGGTCGCGCTCGTGCGCTGCCAGCTGCAGACCGGCCGCACTCATCAGATCCGCATTCACTTGAGCGAGTGGGGCCATCCGCTCGTCGGCGAGCGCGTGTACATCCGCAACTCAGCCCTCGCGGTCGAGCACCCGAGAGCGCTCTTGCACGCGCACGAGCTCGGCTTCACGCACCCGGCGGACGAAGAGCGAGTGCTGCGGTTTCGTCGTGATCCGCCTGAGGATTTCCTCGCGATTCTCTCGCGAGCGGGCGGCGAGCTGCCGAGGTAGCGCGCGGTCTCGATCGCCCCAACGCGACGAAGGCGACGAGAGCATCGCTGCTCACCGTCGCCTTCGTTGTCCCCCCACCGCCCGTTGCTCGGGCTACGCGTCGATCACATTCCGCCGACGCTCTGGATGCACTCGAGGCGCGTGGTCGTGCCCGGTCCCGGAGAGCCCGAGCCCGTGAACGAGATGCGCTGCGTGCAGGCCGGGTTCTGCGGGTCCGGAGCGGTGTCGTAGTACCAGCCCGGATCCGTGCTCACCGGCATGCGCGTCATCGGGTTCGTCGCGATCTGCTGGATGTCGCAGACCGTGTGGCTCACGCCCATCTCGTCGACGAACGTGCGGTCCGTGTCGAGCTCGGGCACGCGGCGGCCGCGCGCCATGTCGCAGGTCGTCGAGCCCTCGGGCAGGATCTCACGCACGAGGCACGAGACCGTGTTGTTGCCCATCGAGTCCGGCGTGACTTGAAGCACGCGCGGCAGGCACTTGCCGGTCAAACGCGACGAGATCTTCTGAACGATCGTGCGCATGGCCACGGTGAAGTTCGTCGAGCAGATCGACGTCACGACGCCGTTGCGGCAGGGCTGACCGTTGCAGATCGGCGCTTCGTCGAAGCGACGCGCGATCTCGACGATGCGACGCGAGGGGAAGGCCATGTACTGGCTGTTCGAGCACGGACGGGTCATGTCGTACGTGCTGCCCTGACGACGGCACGCGGGCACGACGTGCGAGCACATCGGGTCCATGTTCGCCGCGCGCATCGAGAACGGTCCCGCGGTCTCTTGCATGCCCGAGACGGCCATCGACGAGTCGCGCCCGTAGAAGTCGTTAGGCCCGCCAGCGCCCGGAGCGCCGAGAAGCCCGTTCCAGTTGATCGACTCGCCCGTCATCGGGACCGCCAGCGGAACGCCAGCGATCGCCGCGAAGATGATGCGCTCGGGGTGTCCCGGCTTGAGCGACATCAGGTCGCGGCTCCAACGGTTCGCCGTGCCCGCAGGAGCGGTGTTCACGTAGCGATCGAGGTTCCAGTTCGGGTCACGCGAGTCGCCCGGCGTGTAGAGGTAGAAGCGCAAGTCCGGGTTCGTCGGGTGCGCCCACGACATCGACGCCGTGTTGTAGACGTCCTTCGCGTCCGAGCAGGCAGCGCCCGTCTGCGCGGAGAATCCGCCGTCGCGCTCGCAGTTGCGAACAGAGCCGTCCTCTTCGTCCGAGAGCATCACGATCGCGAGCAGCGCGTCGTCGCGGAGGAAGTTCGCGTTCACGCTCGTGTTGCCCGGCGTGCTGCGAGCGTCGTTCTCCACCAGCGCGCGCCACACGGACTCGAGCTGAGACTCGAGACCGCAGCCGTTGATGAAGATACCCGCGTTGCACTTGAACCAGTCCGCGAAGACCGTCGAGCTGCGCGTCGAAGCGTTCATGCCCGGGACGTCGCAGGACATATCCGCGGCGTTCGAGCAGAACGTGATGAAGCTCGGAAACTGGTTCGGGTCGTTGTTGCACGCCGCAGGACGAAAGCCCGCAGGCGCCGTCACCGCGTTCGGACGACGAGGCGCCCACGGCAAGTGCGTCTGCAGCGCAGGCCCGTTGCGGATCGGGTTCAAGAACCCGTTGTCACCGCGGTCGCTGTCGTCGCAGCCGGGGACCATGAAGCCGGGCGTCCCCAAGTCCGAGCTCACGACACCGACGTGAAGATCCTTCACGGCCGGGTACTGCGGAACGTCGTCCATGTTGCCCGCCATGCACGTGTGCGGCATTCCGCCGCCCGGCGTGCTGCGAGAGACGCACGGAGGGTTGGTGAGCTGGTCGATGAGCGGACCGAGCTGCGCCATGATGTTCGCCTGGTTCTCCGCCATCGAGCCGGAGTTATCGACCATCATGAGCAGGTCGACCTTCTCGACCGCGTCGTTTCTGACCACCTCGGACACGCCCGACTGCACCACCGGAACAACGGCGGCCACGGGACGATCCAGACAGCCAAGAGCGACCGCGCCCATCGTACCCACGACGGCGAGAGCGGCTCTCAAACCGCCAGCTCCTTTTCGCGCCTCGATCATCGCTTCTCTTGCCTCCGACGGCCGCGATCACCGCGGCCCTCTCATTCGACACACGCTGCGTGGTTCGCCGTGCACGAAAACACCGCGAACACTCAGAGGGCGCCTACGTTACCGATCCGCGGACAGAAGGGTCAAACCCTTTCGCCCGCACTCTCATCGCACTTGTAGCAATCACCGGGCCCACGCGCGGCTGCTGGATTTTCGCCGGGATTTTCTGAGTTCGGCGCCAACACCAACCGCCTTCACCGAGGCCCGATCCGCCAACTTAGTTGGCAAAGCTGACTACGGCCCTCCGTTCTGCGCTCCGCACGCGTCGTGAGCCTCGACGTCCTGCACGCACTCGAGCCGCGTCGTCGTCCCCACCGACGGAGCTCCACGCGAAGTATACGAAATTCTCTGCGTGCAGGTCGGATCCCACGGATCGAGGCGGACGTCGTAGAACCAGCCCGGCGCCGCCGCGACCGGCTCGTGGGTGGTCGCGTCCGCAGGGATCTGTTCGATCTCGCAAACCGTGCGACGCACACCCTGCTCATCGATGAAGACGCGATCTTCGACGTCGCTCGGCGCTCGACGCCCGCGCGCTGGGTCACAGTCGTGTCGTCCCTCGGGAAGAATCTCGCGCACCACGCAGTCGACGACGTTGTGCCCCTCAGAGTCCTGGCGCACCCGAAGCAAGCGCGGCAAGCACTTTCCACTCAAGCGCCTGGAGATCTTCTGCACAACGACGCGCAGCGCTGCGGAGAAATCGCGCGAGCAAATGGACGTGACAAAACCGTTGCGGCACGGCTGTCCGTTGCAGAGCGGCGCCTCGTCGAAGCGACGCGCGATCTCGACGATACGACGCGAGGGGAAGGCCATGTACTGGCTGTTCGAACAGGACAGCTGCGCGTCGTACGTGCTGCCCTGACGACGGCACGCGGGCACGACGTGCGAGCACATCGGGTCCATGTTCGCCGCGCGCATCGAGAACGGTCCCGCGGTCTCTTGCACGCCCGAGACGGCCATCGACGAGTCGCGCCCGTAGAAGTCGTTCGCGCCGCCAGCGCCCGGAGCGCCGAGAAGCCCGTTCCAGTTGATCGACTCGCCCGTCATCGGGACCGCCAGCGGAACGCCAGCGATCGCCGCGAAGATGATGCGCTCGGGGTGTCCCGGCTTGAGCGACATCAGGTCGCGGCTCCAACGGTTCGCCGTGCCCGCAGGAGCGGTGTTCACGTAGCGATCCAAGCTCCAGTTTGGATCCTGCGAACCACCGGGCGCGTAGAGATAGAAGCGCTGATCCAAGTTCGACGCGTGCGACCAGGCGCGCGAGTCCACGTTGTAGACGTCCTTCGCGTCCGAGCAGGCGGCGCCCGTCTGCGCCGAGAATCCGCCGTCGCGCTCGCAGTTGCGAACAGAGCCGTCCTCTTCGTCCGAGAGCATCACGATCGCGAGCAGCGCGTCGTCGCGGAGGAAGCTGGCGTTCACGCTCGTGTTGCCTGGTATCTCGCGCGCGTCGTTCTCCACCAGCGCGCGCCACGTCGCCTCGAGCGGCTGCTCGAGTCCACACCCGTTGATGAACAGCCCCGCGTTGCACTTGAACCAGTCTGCGAACACCGCGGGATCGCGCGTCGAAGCGTTCGTGCCCGCGATGTCGCAGGAGATGTCCGCGGCGTTCGAGCAGAACGTGATGAAGTTCGGAAACTGGTTCGGGTCGTTGTTGCACGCCGCAGGACGAAAGCCCGCAGGCGCCGTCACTGCGTTCGGACGACGAGGCGCCCACGGCAAGTGCGTCTGCAGCGCAGGCCCGTTGCGGATCGGGTTCATGTTTCCGTCGTCACCGCGTTCGCTGTCGTCGCAGCCGAGCACAGAAAAACCAGGGGTTCCGAGGTCCGTCGAGACGACTCCCACGTGGAGATCCTTCACGGGCGGGTACTGCTGGATGTCGTCGAGGTTCGTCCGGTCGCACGGGTGTGGCACGCCGCCGCCCGGGGTGTCGCGAGAGATGCACCGCGGGTTGGTCAGCTGGTCGATGAGCGGACCGAGCTGCGCCATGATGTTCGCCTGGTTCTCTGCCATCGAGCCGGAGTTATCCACGACGATGAGCAGGTCGATCTTCTCGACCTCGTCGTTTCTGACCACCTCGGACACGCCCGATTGAACGGCCGGACACACGCCCGTGACGGGCCGATCGAGACACGCTCCGAGCGCGACCCCCACCCCGATCAGCACCCCACCCGCTCGGCTCATCTTGCACATCGTCGCTGCTCCTGAGACCGCTCGAGAGCAACGCGCGCGCCATACGATTCACAGTGTTTTCTCAGCGCAATCGAGACGCCGCGCGCCACCCCAGTTGGCGCCGTCGACTACGCCCCTCGCATCACCGCGTCGACGAGCCGCCGCCGTTCACGCCCGTTGAATCCACGCGCTGCACGCACTCGAGCAGCACGCGCGCACCGGCGCGGGGTTGGCCAGAGACCGTGAACTGCACGCTCCCTCGGCACGCGGGCTGCGCAGAGTCCGCGCGGCGATCGTAGAACCAGCCAGCTTGCGAAGGATCGACGGGGTTCATGGCCATCGGCGTTCCGTCGGCGAACGTAGAGACCTGCGCGACCTCGCAGAGCAGCCTGCCGTCTTCGCTCGTTCCGCGACCGTCGCCTACTGGCGTGCGACCACGAGCGGCGTCGCACTCGGTCACGCCCGCGGGCTGCGCTTCACGCACGACGCACGTCGCACGCACGGCCCCCTGCGCATCGACGCTGGTGTCGAGCACGCGCGCGAGGCAGGGGCTCTCCAAGCGCTGCTGAATCTTGCGAAGAATGCTGCTCATCGCGCCGCGGTAGTCCGACGAGCAGATCGACGTCACGATTCCGTTGCGGCACGGCTGCCCGTTGCAGCTCGGCGATTCATCGAAGCGACGCGCGAGCTCGACGATGCGCCGCGACGGAAACGCCATGTACTGCCCCGGTCGCCCCAAGGTCGCCGCGCACGCGTTGCTCGGGTCGGGCATCGAGCCCTCGCGACGACACGCCGGAGCCACGTGATCGCAGCCCGCCACGAGCGAACCGCCTCGCATCGAGAAGCTGCCAGCGCTGCCCTGCGAGCCTTCGACCGCGGCGCTTGGATTACGGCCCACAAAATCATCAGATCCATTGGCGCTCGGCGCGCCGAGCAGCGCGTCCCAGTCGGTGACCGACTCACCCGAGGGCATCGCGCGCGTCGGCACCGCGAGCGGAACTCCCGTGATCGCCGCGAACACGATCCTCTCGGGATGCCCCGGCTTGAGCGAGAGCAGGTCTCGCGACCAGCGGTTGGGCACGTCGCTCGCCGCGCGGTTGTAATAGCGATCGATCGAGAAGGTGGGGTCCTGCGCGGAGCCCGGACGGTAGAGATAGAAACGGCTGTTCAAGTTCGTCGACGCCCACACGCCGCTCGAGTCGTCGAAGACCCTTCGAGCGTCGACGCACGAGCCGTTGTTCTGCGTGGAGAATCCCTCGTCGCGATCACACAGGCGCGTCGAGCCGTCCTCTTCGTCGCTGAGCACGATGACCGCGAGCAGCGCGTCGTCTCGAAGAAACTGGGCGTTGCGCGAGGCGTTGCCGGGGTACGCGCGAGCGTCGTGGTGGACGAGCGCGCGCCACGCCGCTTCGAGCGGCTGCTCGAAGCCGCAGCCGTTGATGAAGAGCCCCGCGTTGCACTTGAACCAGTCCGAGAACTCCGCGGCGTTGCGCGTCGAGGCGCTCAGTCCAGGGACATCACAGGAGGCGTCCGCTTCGTTCGAGCAGAAGCTGATGAAGCTCGGAAAGCGCATCGCGTCCGTCCCGCACGAAGCAGGGCGAAAGCCCGGCGGCGCGCCCGACTCCATCGCCCACGGCAGGTGCCCCTGCATCGCCGCGCCGAAGCGAATCGGGTTGAGCAGCCCGTCGTCGCCGATGTCCCCCGGCACCGAGCGCGTGCACACGCTGTAGCCCGCGGTCCCGAGGTCGCTCGAGATCACGCCGACGTGCAGGTCCTTCACGGGCGGCGTGCGGACATCGTCAGGGTTGTTCGCGTCGCACGCGTGCAGCGGAGCGGACGGGTGCGCGCGCGACGTGCAGCGGGGAGAGACGAGCTCGTCGATCATGGGCCCGAGCTGCGCCATCAGGTTCGCTTGATTGCCCGCCATCGAGTTGGAGTTGTCGACGACGATGAGCAGGTCGACCTTGTCCATCCGCTCGGAGACGGCGCTCACTTGAATGGCGCTCTGGGTCTGCGGCGAAACCGCGGCGAGCGGCCGATCCAGACAAGCCACCATCGACCACCCAGCGACGGTCACGATCGAGCGCGCGACCCAGCCACCCCTGCGCACGGCGATTTTTCGGGAACGGTTCATTTTCGCGATTCCTCCTGCGTACTTGTCCCGAGCAACTGGCACGCCAGAGTTTCGCCATCACTGAACTAGTTCAATTTCATCACATTGCACTTTTACTGCTGCCTACTTGGTTGGCGCACCCTGAGTTCAGTTGACGTTCTCCGGGCCAACCGTGCTCTGGTGTGCTCGTGAGTGAAGTCGTCATCGCCCATCACGGGCACTGTTTCGACGGCGCGTGCAGCGCGGCGTTGTTCTCTCGATACCTGCGCGAGCGCGAGGACCAGAAGCGCTTCACGTTCAAGGGCCTCGCGTACGAGCCCAACGCGCCGCCGATCGCGAGCAAGTTCGTCGACGGAGCGATCAACGCCATCCTGGACTTTCGCTACACCGCGAGCCCGCTTCTGACCTGGTACTTCGATCACCACGTCAGCGCCTTTCAAGAGCCGGGATCGAAAGAGCACTTCGCGCAGGACCAGAGCGCGAAGAAGTTTCACGACGGGACCTACGGCTCGTGCACGAAGTTCATCGCCGACGTGCTCAAAGAGCGCACGGGATGGGAGGCGCCAGACCTCGCTGAGATGATCCGCTGGGCAGACATCGTCGACGCCGCGCGCTTCGAGAGCGCTGACGTCGCGACGAGCCTCGACGAGGCCGCGCTCGCGATCACCGCGGTCATTCAAGAGTGCGGCGACGACCCGTTTTGCGCAGAGCTCATCCCGAGGCTCGCGAGCGAAGGGCTCAGCGCGATCGCCAAGAGCCCGTTGATCGAAGCGCGCATCCACCCCATCCGCGAGCGGCAGGTGATGCTCACCGAGCGCATGGCCCGCGTGGGCGAGCAGAAGGGCGTCGTCGCGCACTTCGACTTGAGCGACGCCCCTGTCGAAACGGTGGCGAAGTTCGTCTCGTACAAGCTGTTTCCCACGTCGATGTACTCGGTCGTGCTCGCGTGGACGCCGAAGAAGGCGAAGATCTCGATCGGGTTCAACCCGTGGAGCAAGCGCCCTCGCGCGCACAACATCGCCGAGCTCTGCGAGAAGTACGGCGGCGGCGGTCACCCCGTCGTCGGCGCGATCTCTATGCCCGGCAGCGAGCTTCCCCGCGCCAAGCGCGCGTTCGAAGAGATCATCGAGAAGCTCAACTCGTGAGCACTGCTCACCGTCGCTCGAAGTGACACGAGAAGTGTCGCAGACGCTCGGGCTGCCAGGTGATCTTGTAGCCGCCGAGCTCGCTGCGGCGCTCGAACACCTCGATGATCGCCTCCACCACGTAGTCCATGTGGCTCTGCGTGTAGACCCGGCGCGGGATCGCGAGCCGCACGAGCTCGGGCTTGGCGCTGTGGATCAAGTGCGGAAACATCACCGTCCCCATCTCGCACGCGCGCACGCCACCGTGCTCGTAGAGGGCGGCGGCGACGGACTGCCCCGGGTGCTGGTCCCGCGAAACGTGCGGTAGAAACCGCGTCGCGTCGAGGTACACGGCGTGCCCTCCCGCCGGCCGAAGCACCGGGACGCCCGCGCGATGCAAGTGCTCGCACACGTACTCCGTGCTCTTGATGCGATAGTGCAAGTACGACTCGTCGACGACCTCGCGGAGGCCTTGCGCGATCGCGTCGAGGTCCCTCCCAGCGAGGCCGCCGTACGTCGTGAAGCCCTCGGTGAGGATCAACAAGTTGCGCGCTTCAGCGGCGAGCTTCTCGTCGTTGGTCGCGAGAAATCCGCCGATGTTCGCGAGCCCGTCCTTCTTCGCGGACATCGTGCAGCCGTCGGAGAGAGAGAACAGCTCTTGCGCGATCTCGGTCACGCTGCGATTGCGCTGCCCTTCTTCGCGCTGCTGGATGAAATAACAGTTCTCGGCGAAGCGACAGGCGTCGATGTAGAGCGGGACGTTGTAGCGCCGGGTGAGCTCGCGCACCGCGCGCACGTTGCCAAGAGACACGGGCTGCCCTCCGCCCGCGTTGTTGGTGACCGTGATCATCGCGAGCGGGATTCGCCCTCGATGCTCGATCAACACGCGCTCGAGCGCCTCGAGGTCCATGTTGCCCTTGAACGGGTGATCGCTCTGCGGGTCCGCCGCCTGCTGGATCACCAGGTCCATCGCAGCGGCGCCCGAGTACTCGACGTTGGCGCGCGTCGTGTCGAAGTGCGTGTTGTTGGGCACGACCTTTCCCTCGCCGCCGACGATCGAGAACAAGATGCGCTCGGCGGCGCGCCCCTGGTGCGTGGGGATCACGAAGCGAAAGCCCGTGAGCTCTTGCACCGCGGACTCGAAGCGATCGAACGACTCGCTGCCCGCGTACGACTCGTCGCCGCGCATCGTCGCCGCCCACTGCTCAGAGGACATCGCGCCCGTGCCCGAGTCCGTCAGCAGGTCGATCAGGACGTCCTTTGCTTTGAGCAAAAACAAATTGAACTTCGCCTCGCGCAGCCTCGCGACGCGGTCCTCGCGCGAGATCATGTGCAGAGGCTCGACGGACTTGATGCGAAACGGCTCGATGATGGTCTTCACGGCGGATCCTTCTGGGCGAAATTCCTCGGTCGAAGCAGCGCCGCGCTCAGCACCGTTCGTGCCGTGTGCGTGCCATTTCGTCCGCTGAGAGATTTCGCGGCGAAGGCCCCCATGACGGTCGCCAACGAGTGCGCGCGCTGCGCGAGACGCAGTGCTCACACGACAATTCTGCGCGTGAGGTACACTCGCGATGCCTCGATCCTCGTCGCGCCCTCGACGAGCGCACTTGTCCCCTCTGCGTTTGGAGATCCCTCTCATGCTCACCGCTTCGCGCTTCACACTGTTTACGTTCTGCGCGGCTTTGGCTGCGACCGCGTGCTCGGACCCGAACACGCCCATCGATCCGATCGACGGAGGCGGCGACGGAAACGTCTCGCGCGTCGACGTGATCCGCAGCGACGGGAGCAATCCCAACGGCGACGGATCGAGCGGAGGAGACGGCGGCACCAGCGGCGACGGAAGCTCCGGCGAAGGCGGCGTGATGCGCACGTGCGGCGACGTCGCGGACTGCGATGATCAAGAGGGATGCACGATCGACGAGTGCTCTCCGCGCGGCTACTGCGTGTGGACCCGAGACAACTCGTGCAACTCCGTGCGAAGCGGCGGCGCGGGCGGAAGGCCGTTCTCAGAAGAGGGCCAGGCGGGCGTCGCGTACGACCCCGCGGCGATGGGCCTGCTCGTGCGCGCCGAGGCGCGACGCGCGGACTATCTCTGGATCCCCAACGTCAACGAGAGCACGCTCTCGAAGTGGGACGCGACGACGGGGACCGAGATCGGTCGCTATCGCGTGGGCTTGCCCGAAGGCGAGTGCCGCGGCCGTTGCTGCTGGGAAAACGGCTGCAACATGCCCTCGCGCACCGTGGTCGACGGCATCGGCGACGCGTACGTGGCCAACCGCGCGTTCGCGATGCAGGGCACGGTGACCAAGATCGCCGCGGACCGTCGCGACTGCGTCGATCGCAACATGAACGGCATGATCGACACGAGCACCGGCCCGTCCGACGTGCGTCCGTACGGCCAAGACGAGTGCGTGCTCTGGACGGCCAACGTGGGTCCGGTGAACGCGGTGCTTCGCTCGGTGGCGATCGATCAGGGCGACGAGAACTTTCCCCAGGGATATCCCTGGATCGGGTCGTGTGCGAACGGCGGGACGACCGGCAACGCGGGGCTCTTCAAGCTCAACCCGCGCACGGGCGCGACGATCAGCACGCACGCGCTCGGCACGTGCGCGTACGGTGGTGTTGTCACGCCGGACGGGACGCTCTGGGAGCACACTCCCAGCGCGCGGATCACTCCGGTCAACACCACGACGGGCGCGGTCGGCGCGCAGGTCGACGTCCCCGCGGGCCTTCGCGGAGGCTGCACTTCGACCTACGGAATCACCACCGACGCGCGCGGACGCATCTGGCTCTCGGGCCGCAACTGCCGCGACGCCGTCGGCTACGACCCGACCTCGCGCCAGTGGACGCGCGTGGATCTCTCGGCGCACATCCCCGCGGGCGGAGGGGCGGGGCTCGGCATCACCGTCGACCCGATGAACCGAGTGTGGGTTCCCATCTCGACGGCCAACGATTGGACCGGGCCGATGCGCATCGCGTACTTCAACGCGGATTTGTTCATGCCGGGAGGGACTGTCCCCTCGAGCATGACGACCGTGGTGGACCCCACGGTTCCGCACGTGCAAGCGACGGCGGTCGGCGCAGACCGCTCGGGCAACATCTGGGTGGCGTCCGCTGCGAACCCGTCACCGCTCTCGCGCTACGAGCCCGCGGCGAACCGCTGGACGCACTTCGACGGGACCAACATGGTCTATACGTACACGGACTTCACCGGCGCCGTTCGTCGCCTCGTGATCGGCCGCGGAACGTACAGCGAAGACTACGAGACCTGCGACGGAGGAACGTACGGCGAGCTCTATTGGTCCGCCGAGACGCCCGCGGGCACGCAGCTGCAGTTCAGCATTCAAATCGCGAACACGCGCACGGGCCTCGCGATGGCGACGCCCATCGCGCTCGGCGTCGCGCCCCGTGATCGCTCGCCGATCAACATCGCGCAGAAGCTCCGCGACGCGGGGATCATGAACGTCGGTCGCTTCGCGCGAATCACGGTCACGTTCGTCCCCGTCTCGTCGCCGATGGTGGCGACGCCGATCCTTCGTTCGCTCTCGTTTACCTGGCGCTGCGGAGGCGTCGGCTGATCATGGCGTTCTTTCAACAAGCGCCCGCGCTCGAGGATCCGTTCTCGACCGACCGAGTGCTGCGTTCGTACCTGGCTCGCACCTTCGGGACGAGCGCGGCGCGAGAGCACCTCGAGTCGCAGCTGAAGAGCTTGAGCGCGGTGGTGCTCGAAGAGCTTCACCCGCTGCAAGTCTCGGATCGACTCAACGAGCCGGTGCTCACGCCGTGGGACCCGTGGGGCAATCGCATCGATCACATCGAAGTGACCCCGCTGTGGAAGCGCGCGCGCGAAGTGGCCGCGCAGTACGGCCTCGTCGCGACCGGCTACGAGAAGGACTTCGGCGCGCTCAACCGCGTGGCGCAGTTCGCGTTGGTCTACCTCTTCGCGCCCTCGAGCGACGTGTACACCTGCCCCCTCGCGATGACCGACGGCGCCGCGCGCACGCTGCTCGCGCACGGAAACCAAACGCTCATCGAGCGCGCCCTCCCTCGCCTCGCCTCGCGCGACCCCAAGCACATGTGGACGAGCGGCCAATGGATGACCGAGAAGACCGGCGGCAGCGACGTGGGCCTGAGCGAGACCGTCGCGCGCAAGGGGGACGACGGCCAGTGGCTCTTGTCCGGGACGAAGTGGTTCACCAGCGCGACCACGAGCGAGATGACGCTGACGCTCGCGCGGCCCGAGGGAAATCCCCGCGGCGGCAAGGGCCTCGCGCTCTTCTACCTCGAGCTTCGCGATGAGCGCGGTCGGCTGAAGAACATCTCGATCAATCGATTGAAGGACAAGCTCGGGACGCGAAAGGTTCCGACGGCGGAGCTCGAGCTGGTGAACACCCCGGCGGTCCCCGTCGTGGGCACGAGCGACGGCGTGCGCGCGATCACGCCGATGCTCAACAGCACGCGCACGTGGAACGCGGTCAACGCCGTGGCCTTCATGCGCCGCGGAATTTCGCTGTCCCGCGACTACGCTCGCAAGCGCTTCGCCTTCGGCGCCAACCTCGCGGACAAGCCCCTGCACGCCGAGACGCTCGCGGACATGCAGTGCGAGTTCGAAGCGGCGTTTCACCTCACGTTTCGCGTGTGCGAGCTGCTCGGCGCCGACGACCACCGGGCGCTCGACGCGCAGGGCGAGCACCTTTTGCGAGTGATCACTCCGCTCGCGAAATTGCTCACCGGAAAGCAAGCGGTCTCCGTCGCCAGCGAGACGCTCGAGTGCTTCGGCGGCGCGGGCTACGTCGAGGACACCGGCCTGCCCATGATCCTGCGCGACTCGCAGGTGCTGCCCATCTGGGAGGGCACGACCAACGTCTTGTCGCTCGACACGCTCAAGGCCCTGGCCAAGAGCGAGGCCGGCGACGCGCTCGTGGCCGAGCTCTCTCGCTGCGCTGCGCTCGCGGGCGACGGCGACGAAGGGGCGCTCGCGAGGGCCGCGCTCGGCACCGTGAAGAAGGCGCTCGGCGCGATCGCTGAGCGCTCGAGCGACCTGCGCGCGCTCGAGGCCTCGGCGCGGATGCTCTCGCTCACGCTCGCGCGCTCGCTCGCGTTGGCGCTGCTCTCTGCGCACGCGGCGTGGTCCAAGAAGCACGAAGGCGACGGGCGCGCCACCCTCGCCGCGCAACGCTTTCTGCGCCGCGGAATCGATTGCATGAGCGAAGCGACGGTGGACTCTGCACGCTCGCTCGCCATGGACGAGCCTTGAATATTGGTGAGTATTTTCAACTTCGCCGCGGCTACGAGCGCTGCCAACAGGTGACGCGCCAGCACGCGGCGAGCTTCTACCTCGCCTCTCACGCGCTCAGCGGCGAGCGGCGCCGCGGCTCGTACGCGGTCTATGCGTTTTGCCGACGCATCGACGACGCGATCGACGAGGCCGAGGGCGCTCCACGCGAAGAGCTCGAGCGTCGGGTGCGCGCGCTGCGCGCAGAGCTCGACGCGGTGTGCTCGTTCGAGCCGCTCGAGGACGGGGCGCTGCTGGCGCTGCGAGACACGATGCGGCGATTCGGGATCGAGCGACGTCCGTTCGACGAGCTGATCGACGGCGTCGCGTGGGACGTCACGCTCGAGCAAGTGAAGGACGAAGCCGAGTTCGAGCGGTACTGCTACCTGGTCGCAGGGACCGTGGGCTTGATGATGGCCGAGCTGTTCGGCGTCGCGGGCCCCGAGGCGCTCGCGCACGCGATCGATCTGGGGATCGCCATGCAGTACACCAACATCCTGCGCGACGTGCGAGAGGACTTCGTCGAGCGAGGGCGAGTGTACCTGCCGCAGACGGGGCTCGATCGCTACGGGATCACGCGCGAAGAGCTCGCGCAGCCGAGCGCGAGCCCGAGGCTGCGCGCGCTCGTTCGAGAGCTGGCCGCGACGGCGCGCGAGAAGTACCGCAGCGCCGACAAGGGGATCCCCATGATCACCTCCGCCGCGGGCCGCGCCGCGACGACGATCATGCGCGCGGCGTACAGCGAGATCCTCACGGTGCTCGAGCAGCGCGACTGGGACGTCCTCGCGGGGCGGGCGCGCGTCTCGACCGCGGGCAAGCTCGCGGCCGTCGCGCTGTACAGCGTTCGTTGAAGCGCCGTTGAAGCGCCGTTCGACCGCAGTCACGACGGTGATCAACCGATCCGCCGAAACCGATCACCTCGTGCGAGCATCGCAAGGGGCATCGGCAACATGGCACGGGACGGTCTGGACATCGTAGTGATCGGCGCGGGGATGGGAGGGCTCTCAGCGGCCGCGCATTTGTCAGCGCAAGGGCATCGCGTGCGCGTGCTCGAGGCGAGCTCTCGCGTCGGAGGAAAAGCGGGTCGTCGCGAGATCGACGGCTATCGCTTCGACACGGGGCCGACGCTGCTCACGATGGCGGACGTCGTTCGCCGTGCGTTTGCTGCGGCGGGAGGCGACCTCGACCGGGACGTCGGGCTGCTGCCGATCCACCCCGAGACGCGGTACTTCTTCGCGGATCGGCGAAGGGTGGACGTCGTTCAGGACGCGAGGGAGACGGCGCGCAACATCGAGCGCGTGTTCGCGGGAGAGGGCGCGGCGTACGAGCGGTTCATCGAGCACGCGGCGACGATCTGGCGCCTGGCGAGCGAGCCGTACCTCGAGGCGCCGTTCACGGGATACCCAGCGTTTGTGCTGCGCGTCCTTCAGCGAGGCATCGGCGCGGCGAAGCTCGGAAAGAACCTCGGCACGCTCGACTCGCTCGCGCGCGATTTCTTTCGCTCGAGCGAGCTGCGGATGTTCGTCGAGCGCTTCGCCACGTACGTCGGCGGAGACCCTTCGCGCACGAGCGCCGCGTACGCCAACATCGCGCACGTCGAGTGCACGATGGGCGCGATGCACCCGCGCGGAGGAATGGCGGCGATCGCCCTCGCCCTCGCCGAGCGCCTGCGCGAGCGCGGGGTGCGGATCACCACCGACGCTCCGGTGAGCGAGGTCGTGCTCGAGTCCTCGAGGGTGCGCGCCGTGCGCGTGAAGGGCGATCCCTCGCCGATCCCGTGCGACGCGGTGATCGTGAACGTAGACCCGCAGACCGCGGCAGAGAGCTTCTTGTCTCGCGCGGCGACGGCGCTCGACCTCGCGGGGCTTCGACAGCGAGAGCGCAGCGTCTCGTGCTACGCGCTCTTGCTCGGGGTCGAAGGGGACGTAGGAGAGCTGGCGCATCACACGCTGTATTTTCCTGCGAATTATCAGCGCGAGTTCGTGGATCTGTTTCGCGAGAAGGTCGCGCCGACGGACCCGACGATCTACGTCAACGTCCCATCCCTCACGGAGAAGGGCGTCGCCCCCGAGGGGTGCCACTCGCTGTACGTCCTCGTCAACGCGCCGGCCACCGGCGATCAGCCCGAGCGGTGGAGCGAAGGAAGCACACAAATTCAAACGCTCGACCGCGCGATCACCCAGCGGCTCGAAGAGCTCGTCCCTGGGATCTCTGCGCGCGTGCGCGTGCGCTCGCGGGTCACGCCGCTGGACATCGCCGCGCTCGGGAGCGTCGGCGGCGCGATCTACGGCGAAGCGCCGCACGGACCGACGGCGCCGTTTCGTCGGCCCAAACAGCGGGTGGACGCGATCAAGGGCCTGTACCTCGCCACGGGCAGCGCGCACCCGGGGGGAGGTGTCGCCATGGTGACCCTCGGCGGCGAGCACGTCTCGACCCTCGTTCGCGAAGACGCCCCGTCGCTCGCAAGGTGACTCGAAGATGAACACACTTTTTCAAGACAAGTCTCAGCCCCTCGATCTCCGAGCGCGCCACGAGGCGCCGCGCTCACCGCGCGAGGTCGACGAGTCCCTGGTGATCGACCCGACGCGACCGGGCGCCTACCAATGGTGGTACTTCGACGCGACGAGCGACGACGAAGCGCACTCGCTCGTGGTGATCGTGTTCGTCGGAAGCGTGTTTTCTCCCTGGTATTTCTCTCGCCTCGCGAAGGGAGAGGCCGCGATGCCGCGCGAGCACTGCGCGGTCAACATCGCGCTCACGAGCAAGCGCACCGGCGCCTCGCGCTGGGTCTTCAGCGAGTACGACCGCTTCGACGGAGACATCAGCCGCGGGGTCAACATCGGCCGCAGCTCGCTCAGCAAACGCAGCGACGGAGTGTACGAGCTCTCGCTCGACGACAGGCAGCCGGCGTACGCGATGCCGCTCGGCGTCAAGGGACGGGTGCGCTTCACCAGCGCAGGGCCGACCGCGGTGCCGAGCGACGGGCCGTTTGTGCTCGACCGCGCGGGCGCGCACCGCTGGGCGCCGGTCGCGCCGCGGTGCCGGGTCGACGTGGACTTGACCGCTCCGAACCTGCGGTTTTCGGGCGACGGCTACCACGACATCAATCACGGTGACGAGCCGCTGGGCGCGGCGTTCACGCGCTGGCACTGGGCGCGATCACACGAGCGAGAGCGCACGCGCATCCGCTACGATCGAACGCTGCGCGACAACACGCGGCGCGTGCTCGACATCGAGAGCACGAGCGAGGGCCTTCGCTTCGATCACCGCGACGAGCCGCGCGCGATGGAGCTAGCCCTGGGCGGATGGACGCTGATGGAGCCAGCCGCGCTGCGCGTCGACGACGCAACCGTTCTGAAGGACGTGCGCCGGGTCGAGAGCTCGCCGTTCTACGCGCGGTACACGGCGCGCACGCCGAAGGGAGAGCCCGCGGTCGGAGAGCATTTGGACCTCGATCGATTCGCGCTGCCGACGATGCAGCGAATGCTGCCGTTTCGCGCGCGCCGGGGCTGATCGAAGCGACTCAAATCCACACGCTGTCTCGCGGGACCGCGCGATAGAGCCGGGCCGGGCGGTGCGCTCCGCGACGCATGTGCTCGGTCTCTTCGACGAGCTCGAGCTGCGTGAGCCGTCGTCGGAAGGTGACCTTGTCGATGGCGCGCCCGAGGATCGCTTCGTACACGCGCTGCGCTTCGGTCAGCGTGAACTCTTCGGGCAAAAGCTCGAAGGCGAGCGTGGTGGACTCGAGCTTTCCCCGCAGGCGCGCGAGCGCCGTGGCGACGATCACGTCGTGGTCGAACGCGAAGTGACTCTCGCGTCCGTCGCGCTTCTTGCGGCCCTTCGCAGCGGGCGCGGGCATCCCCGCCGGGTCGACTCGCTCGATCGCGTCGGGCACGACAACCCACTCGGCGCGGCGCGCGTCGCTGCCGCCCACCACGCTGTCGAAGCGATCCATGGGCAGCAGCGCCATGTGCGCCACGCTCACCACGCGGCCTCGCGGGTCGCGGTCCGGCGTCGAAAACGTGTAGAGCTGCTCGAGGTACACGTCCTTCAAGCCGGTCTCTTCTTCGAGCTCGCGCGCCGCCGCTTGCTCGACGGTCTCTCTCGGCAGCACGAACCCGCCGGGCAGCGCCCAGCGCCCCTCGAACGGCGGGATACCTCGCTCGATCACCAGCAAATGAAGCCGCGCTTCGCGCATCGCGAAGACGACCACGTCGACGGTCAGGCTGGGCTTCTCGAAGCGCGCGAGGTCGAACGGAGGATGGTCGGTCATGGGTGTGCGCTCAGAGCGACGAAGAATGCGCGAAGCGAACGCCCGCGGATCGCAGCTCCGCGAGGGCGCGCGCGGTGCTCTCGGGGGCGACGCCCGCGATGGCGTCTTCGACCACGGTGACCGTGCTCGAGGCGACCGCGTTCGAGTGAGCGCGGGCCCACGCGAGCACGTCGAGCACCGCGGCGCGGACGCAGTAGTCCGTCGCGACGCCGAAGACGACGAACTCGGCCGCTTGATTTTCGCACACGATTTCGAGCCAGCGGGCGGCGTTGGGGTTGGCGAAGAGCGAGTAGACTTCTTTCTCGAAGTACACCGCGCGCGTCGCCGGCGGCACGCGGGGCGCGGGAGCGTCCATCGGGACGAAGGCGAACGTGTCCGCGAGCGTCTCGGGCAGCTTGAGCCAGCCGCGCGTCCCCTTCACGCAGTGCGGAGGAAAGTTGGGCTTCTCTCCGTTGGGTCCGCGGTTGTCGTTGGTGCTGAACTCCCACGCGTCGTGCGCGTGCGAGTCGACCGAGCCTACGATGGCCGCGCCCTCGCTGAGCGCGCGACGGACGAGCGCCGCGCTGACCGAGGCGGCTTCGACCGCGCCTCGGACAAAGAGCGCCCCGCTCGGGTCGCAGAAGTCGTACTGCGTGTCGACGTCGACGTAGATTCGGCGCATCGGTGACCTCCGTGCTGTGCGCGTCGAGCGATCGAGCGTTGAGCGCCGCGTCGCTCGCGGTATGTTCGGACGGGCTCGGTGACCGGCACCGGGCCCGACGACTCGATACTTAGTTGCACATAGCAACTAAGTCAATAGTCAGGGAATTCCCCTACGCGCATCGGGAAAAATCACGGGGCAAACCGCTCATCGTCGGGGAATTCATCGACGCGCGCTTTTCCCCAGCCCGATAGCGTCGATTCCGTCGTCGTGCGTTTTGTTCTCACAGGGATGGGCTTCGCGCTGTGGCTGAGCCTCGCCTCGAGCGAGGCGAACGCGCAGCAGCGCCTCGCTCGTCGCACGACCACGGCTCGATCATCGCGACAGCAAACGGAAGAGGGCGTGGTGGTGCGCTCGGGCACCGCGAGGACGCACGGCGACCGCGCGGGGCGATCGAACACGCAGACCACTCGCCGAGAGATGGACGAGCGCGTGGTGCGCAGCGCGCCGGACGCGCTTCGGTACACCGCGGGCGTGAGCGTGCAGCAGACGGCTCACTCGCAGGGATCGCCGTACGTGCGCGGGGTCACGGGGCAGCAAGTGCTGCTCATGTTCGACGGGGTGCGGCTCAACAACGGGCTCTATCGCCAGGGGCCGAACCAGTATTTCTTCACGGTCGACGCGAGCAGCGTGGATCACATCGACGTCGAGCGGGGCAGCGCCTCGGTGCGCTACGGCAGCGACGCGATCGGCGGAGTGATCCTCGCGGCCCCGATCGAGCCGCGCTTCGACCCGACGGTGCGCACCGTCGCGGTGCACGGGCGAGCGTTTGGAACGTACACGAGCGCGGACACCGCTCCGGGCGGGCGCGCCGAAGCCGAGGTGCAGTTCGGACAGCGCGTCGCCATCGTCGCGGGCGTGGGCTATCGCGTCGCCGGACCGCTGCGCGGCGGCGCGGGAACTCCCCGGCTCAACGCCGACGGAACGCGCGCCACGGGCATCGACCGCTGCCAGGGCGGCGTCCGTTCGCTCAGCGAAAACAGCCTCGCGCGCACGCCGGTCCTCGAAGACGACTGCGCCACCCAACGGGGCACAGGATTTCGCGAGCTCACCTTCGACGCGCGGCTGCAAGCGCGCCTCGCGCCGCGACTGCAAGCGGTGGCCGCGGTGTACGGCTATCGCCAGTACGACGCTCCGCGCACGGACCTGTGCCCGCCGACGTGGGCGAGCGATCAAGCGTGCATGCGCTACGAAGAGCAATTTCGCACGCTCGCATACGGATCGATCCGCGGAGACCTCGGCGAGGCGATCCGCGATCTGTCCCTCACCGTGTCCTATCAGCGCGCGCACGAGCGAAGGCGCTTCGACAACCCGACGGGCTTCTCGGGGCAGGGCTGGATCGACTCGGTCGACACGATCGGCGTGAGCGCGCGCGCCGCCACGCCGCGCATCGCGATCTCGCGCCACGGAGCGGTCGGCATGACCGTTCGCTACGGGTTCGACGCGTGGAGAGACAGCGTCCAGAGCGCCGAATGGGTGCGCTACAACTTCAGCGGGCTCATCGTCGACCAGCCCCGCGGCCAGTACGTCGACGGGTCGAGCTATTGGTACGGGGGCGCGTTCGTCGACGGTGAGGTCGCGCTGCGCGATCAGCTCACGGTGCGCGCCGGGGCGCGAGGAGCCTTCGCGCACGCGTTCGCCAACGAGCAGAGCACGTCGAACACGCGCGGGATCAACCGCGGCTGGGGAGCGTTCGTCGCGCGCGCGGGGATCGAGTGGAAGCCCCTCTCGCAGTGGTCGCTGATGGCGAACATCGACCAGGGATTTCGCCCGCCAAACCTCGACGATCTGACTTCGCGTCAGCTCACCGGTCCGGGCTTTCAGATCGAGAACCCCAACCTCGGCCCCGAGCGCTCGACGACGTACGAGCTCGGGACGCGGGTGCGCACGCACTCGTTCGATCTTGATTTGTGGGGCTATGCGACGCGCATCGACGACGTGATGCTCCGCGCGCCCAGGCCCCTCAGCGACTGCGGACCGCAGTCGATGCTGTGCGCGGCGTCGAGCACCAGGCTCGCGCTGGTCAACATCAAGGACCCGGCGTGGGTGCTCGGGACCGAAGCGTCCATGCGGCTGCGATTGCTGGGCAAGATCGAGGCGAGCGCGACGGTGAGCTACGCGTGGGGCGAGGCGCTGAGCCCGCTCGAGTATGGGGCGCCGAGGTTGCCGCTGTCCCGCGTTCCGCCGCTGCAGGGGACGGTGGAGGCTCGGTACGCGGTGAGCCCCGAGTCCTACGTGGGCGCGGCGTTTCGTTGGGCGACGGACCAAACGCGGCTCGCGTATCAAGACACATTGGACCCGCGCATTCCCGCGGGCGGAACGCCGGGCTACGGAGTGCTCGACCTGCGCGCGGGGGCACGCGTGGCGCGGTGGCTCCGCGTGAACGCCGTCTTCGAAAACGTGTTCGACACGGCATGGCGAGTGCACGGCTCGAGCGTCAACGGTCCTGGCCGCGGGCTGATGATTCAAGCCGCGGTTGGTTTCTAACACACAAATTCAACTTCGATTTTCGAGCCACACACGAGCTGAGGGAGACAGAGATGAGCAAGCGCGTAGTGCTTACTTCGCTGGGAATTTGCCTACTGGCCGCCGCGTGCGAAATGCCGCGTCCGGGCAACGACGTCGTGCAACAAGACGCCACGCAGGACGTGAATCAACAAGACATCGTCTCGCAGCCCGACGCGATGCCCGAGGCGAGCCCCGACGTGAGCGAGCCCGAAGCAAGCGCACCGGATGCGAGCGACGCGTCGGCGGACGCAGCGGATGCGGCGATGCCGATCACCTGTCCGCCCGCTGCGACAGACTTTCAGCCGCGCACGTCGATGGCCTCGTGGATGGCCCCGTGGAACATGTGCATGGCCGTCACCAACCCCAACGCCTACCCGTTCTTCAGCATGTCGGCGTCCGCTCCGGTGCGAGTCTCGCGGCTCGGCGCGCTCGAAGGTCCCGGGAGGATCTTCGATCCGACGCGCGATCCGATGCCAGAAGAGTTCGTCGCCACCTCGACGGACGCGGGCGTGAACACCAGCGCAGAGTTTCTCTTTCGCGACACGGGTGTGGCGACGCGCTACCAGCGACGCGCAGACGAGCGCTACGCAGCGCCGATGGGCCTCACGCTCAACTCGACCTACCAGGACTTCTGCGGAACCGCCGCGAACGCCGACGCCAACGTCGACTACTGCGCGGGCCCCAAGGCGCTCAACCCCGTGTACAACGCCGCGCTCGCCGCGGGCATGGCCGGCATGAGCCCGACGCGCGTGCACGCCGCGCGACTGCAAGCCTCGTATCAGTGGTGGCTCTTCATTTCGTCGTACAAAGAGTCCCTCACGTGCGCGCCGGTCTCTGCGGACTGCGACTCGGCCGCGGGCTACTACACCGGTGGAGCGAACCGCGACGCCGCCATGCAGTACGGACTCGCGCGCGAATTGCTCGCGCTCGGCGACGCGGGACGCGCGGCGCACGACCGCATTTGGGACGCGCTGCTCGCGGTGCGTTGCTGGCGCGACATGGACGGCGGACGCCCGAGCGACGGCGGGACGACGACGCCTGCGACCAACGAAATGCTCCGCGAACAGGCACGCACGCAGCTCGATCGCGCGCTCACGCGCGGCATGGTCATGATCGTTCAGTCTCGCTTGCGAGCTTTCGCGAGCACCGACGGAAACCCCGCGCGCGCGGCCGAGCGTCAGGCGCACGCCGCGTGGATCGGCGTCGTCGGACCGCTCTTGGCCAACGGGCTCGAGCGCTGGTCGCGCGGCTGGTGGGCGTCGCAGCGCGCGAGCGCTCCGATGGCTGTCGTCACGCGCGTGATCACCGAGCTGCGCGCGGGCGAGATGATCACCACCACGCAAGCGGGCCGCGCGTCGGCGGACCTCGAAGGGCTCTTCCCCTGCCCCTGACGCTCAGCGAACGCGCCCGCCCAGGGCCACGCCGTAGCGTTTGCACTTGTCGATCAGCGAGGCGCGCGTGATGCCCAATTTGCGCGCGGCTTCGCTCTGATTGCCGCTGCACTCGCTGAGCGCGCGCTCGATCGCGTCGCGCTCGAACGACTGCACCCGATCGCGCAGCGGCGCTTCGGGCTCGCCAAGGGCCGCGCGCGCCCGTGGCTCGGCGCTCAATCGCGAGAGCGCCTCGAGCCCCACCGAGTCGCCGTCGCTCAACGCGAGCATCCGCGCGACGGCGTTCTCGAGCTCGCGCACGTTTCCCGGCCACGCGCGCGCGCCGAGCGCCTCGATCAACGCGGGATCGAAGCGCACGTCACCGAGCGCGTACTCCCTGCAAAACCTCTGTCGAAACGACTCGACCAGCGCGGGGATGTCCTCCGTTCGCGCGCGCAACGGAGGGATCACCAGCTCGACCACGGCCAATCGAAAATACAAATCCTCTCGAAATCGCCCGGCGCTCACCTCGGCCCGCAAATCGCGGTGCGTGCACGCGATCACGCGGACGTCCACGGTCTCGACGCGCCCCGCGCCCACTGGCTGCACCTCTCCCGACTGCAGCGCCCGCAGCAATTTGCTCTGAATGGACAGAGGAAGCTCGGCCACCTCGTCGAGCACCAGCGTCCCTCGATGCGCGCGCGAGACGAACCCCTGGTGCTCGCGCACCGCCCCAGTGAACGCGCCCTTCGCGTGGCCGAACAGCTCGCTCTCGGCAAGCTCGGCGGCGATCGCCGCGCAGTTGAAGCGCACAAACGGCCCCTTGGATCGAGCGCTCGCGCCGTGGACGAGCGCGGCGATCAGCTCTTTTCCTGTCCCGGTCTCGCCCCGCAACAACAGCGGCGCCCCCACCGCCCCGACCCGACTCGCGTCTCGCAGCAGCGCGCGAAACGCCGCGCTCTCGCCGACGATCGCGCGCCCCGCTGCCCGCTCGATCGCGTGCGCCCTCGACGCTCCGCGCAACGCCCGCGCTTCGACCGCACGCGCGACAGAGCGCTCGAGCTCGTCGATGTCCGCAGGCTTCGCGAGGTAGTCGTACGCGCCCGCTTTCATCGCAGCCACCGCCGCGCGCTCGCTTCCCTTCGCGGTCAACACGATCACAGGCAGGTCCGCGTCGCGCTCGCGCACCGCAGCGAGCACCGCCATCCCGTCCATCGTCGGCATCGCCAGGTCCGTCAGCACGACGCTCGCGTCCTCGAGCGAGTCGAGCGACGCCCGCCCGTCCGAGAAGCTCTTCACGCGATAGCCCTGCGCTTCGAGCACCTCGGTGAGCATGAAGCGCATCGAAGCTTCGTCGTCGATCACCAACACCAACGGGCTCATCGTGCGTCGACCTCTTGTTCAGCTGGGTTGCTCGCGGGATCGAGCGGAAGAGTCACGCTCACCACGGTCCCCGCGCCTTCGGCGGAAGAGAGCTCGAGGCGCCCTCCGTGCTGCTCGATCGCGCCGCGCGCCACCACGACGCCGAGCCCGGTCCCGTCGGGGCGAGTCGTGAAGAAGGCCGTTCCGACGCGGGCGAGCGTGCTCTCGGACATGCCGCGCCCCTCGTCGCGCACGGTCAAGACCGCCGCGCCGGACTCGTCTCGCGCGCAACGCACTCGAACAACGCCGCCCGACGGGCTCGCCTCGATCGCGTTGAGCAGCACGTTGATCAACGCGGCTTCGACCTTCGCGCGATCGATCCGCAGCTCGACGTCCTGCACCTCACGCTCGAAGGTCACGCCCGCGCGCGACGCCCGCGGCTCGAGCGTCGCGATCACGCCGTCCACGACCGCGCGAGTCGAAGCGCGCTCGAGCTTCAGCGCGTCGAGCGGCCGGGCGAACGCCAGATAGCTCGCCAACACGCGCTCGATCCGCGCGACCTCTCCCTCGATCACAGAGAGGCGCCGAGCCTCGCGCTCTGCGCGCTCGTCGCGCGCGAGCAGCTGCACGAGCCCCTTGATGGCCGCGAGCGGATTCTTGATTTCGTGTGCCACCGTCGCCCCCACCGCGTCCAGCGCCTTCGAGCGCTCGATCACGCGCTGAACGGCGTCTTCGCGCAGGCGCCCCACCTCTCGCGCCGCGCTCGTGTACGCGTCAGCGAGCCCCGCGACCGAGGACCACAAGAGCAGCGCGGTCACCAGCGAGAACAGCGCGGCCATCGGCGCGCGGCTCGCGATCGAGAGCTCGCCGAACGGAGCGCGCTCTCGCGCCACGAACAGCGCCGCCACCACGGCGACAAACGCGACGAGCACGGCGATGGACTCGCGTCGCCTGCGCCCCCACGCGGCGAACGCCGTCAGCGTCGGAGCGAACAGCAGCGAGAGCATCGGGCTCGCGACCGCTCCGGTCGCCATCGCGCCCATCGCGAGCAGCGCCAGCGTCAGAACGAGCGAGACGAGCAGGCGACGATCGCTCATCGCCGCGCGGGCGCGCCTCGCCTCGTACACAAAGAAGAGCGAGGTCACGACCATCCCCACGGCCATCGCGCGCAGCTGCCCCGCAGGAGCGCCGGTCGCATACGCGATCACCCAGCCCGTCGCCGCCGCAGGAGGCACGATCGCCGCGCGAAAGCGAAAGAACGAAGAGGCCACCGCCTGCACGCGACTCGCAACGATCGACGACGCCTCTCGATCACTCACCGCGAGCGAGACTAGCAACGGATGGCGCTGTCACGCTCGCTGTCAGTTCTGACACCCGCGGCGCCGTGCGAGCTCGCGTCGAGCAGCAATTTCACCGACGAATCGAGTTTTTGCGCGCTCGGCACGGCGGTTGAAAAGCCCCCGGTCCAGAGGTGTCTTCGATGCAAGTGATGACCGAGTCGAGCGCGACGCAGGCGCGCGCAACGCTGTGGCCGACGCTCTTCGCGTGGCTCGTGACCGTGGTGATGCTCGCGGCCGCGGGGGTGTTCAGGGCGCTGCCGCCCCTGGCGATTCCGCTGGTGGTGATCGGCGCCAACGCGGCGCTCGCGCGCGCGTATCGCGGGCCGTGGAGGCGGAGCATCGCGGCGATCCCGTCGAGTTGGGTGCTCAGTTTTCAAGCGGTGCGAGCGCCGATCGGCCTGGCGTTTCTGTACTTCGGCTCGCGCTCGATCTTGCCCGAGCGGTGGGCGGCGCACGCCGGATGGGGAGACCTCGTCGTCGGCGTCTTCGCGCTGGTCCTGGCGATCGCGGGTTCGACCGCGGGCTCGTGGCGCCGCGCGCGGTGGGCGTTCAACGCGCTCGGGCTGATCGACATGGTGACCGTGGTCGTGCACGCGCAGCTGGTCGCGGTGCTCGAGAAGGACCCGCGGTTCATGAGCGAGGCGCCGGCGTTGCCGTTCGCGGTGATCCCGTACTTCGTCGTTCCGCTGGTGTTCGCGACGCACGCGCTGTTGATCGCGCGCGATCGCGAGGGATAACCCCTTGCGCCGAGGGCGCTGATGAGCGAATCGCCCGGCGTGCACCACGACCCTTCGCTCGTCCGCAAAGGAATGCTCCAAGTCGCCGTCGCAGCGACGCTCTGGGGGACGTGGAGTCTCTTTCTTCGCCCTGCGAATTTGCCGGCCACCGTCACCGCTCCCCTGGTGATCGGCCTCGTCGGGCTGCTGGTGTTGCCCGCGGCGCTGCGCGAAGAGCGGAGGGAGGTCGAGCGCGCGACGTGGCTCTTGCTCGGACTCAGCGCGGGGCTCGAGGCGCTCAACGTCGTGACGTTCTTCGGAGCGATGGCGGTCACGAGCAACGCCGTCGCGGTGCTCACGCACTATTTCGCGCCGGTGCTCGTCGCGCTGCTCGCGCCGTGGATCGAGAAGCAGACCGTCCCCCGCGCGCGCATCGCCGCGGCGCTCTCGATCGCCGGCCTCGCGCTGGTCCTGCAGCCGTGGAACACCCACGTCGATCCGCGCATGGCCCTCGGCGCAGCGCTCGGCGCCGTGAGCGCCTTCGGCTACGCGGGCAACGTGTTCGTGCTGCGAAGACTCGTGCACGCGATGGGCGCGGCGCGAGCGCAGTTCGTCCGGTGCGTGCTCGCCGCGGTGCTCTTGCTGCCAGGCGTCGCGATCGGACCGAGCCCGACGATGAAGGCCAGCGCGTTCGGGCTCGTGGCGATCGGAGCGGTGATTCCCGGAGCGTTCGCGGGATTGCTCTTCGCCAAGGGGCTGCCGCTCGCGGGCGCCGCGAGGGCGAGCGTGCTCACGTACCTCGAGCCGATGATGTCCGTGCTCATCGGCGTGCTCGTGTGGCGCGAGCGGGCCAACGGCTGGACCGCGCTCGGATCGGCCCTGGTCATTGCGGGTGGAGTGCTGGTCTCGCTGGGCGACGCGCGGTCGAACGGGCCCCAGTAGCGCTCCGCTCAAAAATCTCACTTGGAATACACGCGAAACCCGAGCGGCCATTGCCGCCGGCCAATGGGGAATTAGTCTCCACTCGTCCGCGAGCGGCGCCCGATGTTCCCTGGCCTGCCGTTCGCGGCCTGGAGGTGTCGTCTTGATGACCCTTTCGCGTTCGACTGTCAGTGTTGGAAGTTCGTTGTTGCGCCGCATCGGCGCCCCCCTCGCAGTGGCCGCGGTGGCCGCGGCGCTCGTCGCTCCGTCCGTCGCTTCTGCGGGGACGCTGCAAGTCCGCGACGACGCGATGTTGATCTCGCCCAGCGACCGCGCGTCGCTGCAGAGCTCGGTCGCGATGTACCCGTTCGACGTGAGGGTGCTGACCACCAACGCGTTCAGCGATCGCCTCTCGTTCGACCGGTATGTGGGCGCGCAGGTGGCGTCGCCCAACATGGTCGTGATCGCGATCGCGCCTGCGATTCGCCGCACGAGCGTCCACTTCGGCACGGGCACGCGCATCGGCCCGCAGAACTGGCGCGCGATCGAAGACGCGGGTGATCCGTTCTTTCGCTCGGGCCAGTGGGGCATGGGCGTGAGCGCGATCGCCGGACGCGCCTCGACCTTCGTCGGGACCGGTCCCGCGTATATGCCCTCGCAGAGCCAGCCCCAGTTCAACTACCGAGGCGCGCCGCCGGTGGGATATCGCGTCTCGACCACCCGCGAGCGCAGCGGATTTCCGATCGGAACCGTGCTGTGCCTCGGCCTCGGCGTCGCCATGATCGTGGGCCTGGTGGCGCTCGCTCGCAGAGCGACGCGCGCGGCGTCCGGTGGCTTCGACGGAGGCTACCGCACGCCCGGACAGCCCGGTCCGTTCGGCGGCCCCGGAGCGCCGGGGTACGGCCCTGGTTACGGGCCTACGTACGGCGCCCCCACGGGAGGAGTCTCGCCGATGACCGCAGGAATCGCAGGCGCCGCGGTCGGCGGACTCGCGGGCTACGCGATCGGGCGCGCGATGGACGATCACGGCCACACCGAGACGTACACCACGACGACGTACGACTCGCCCCCGAGCTACGGCTCCGGTGATTCGTATGGAGGCAGCTCGTACGACGCCGGCGGAAGCTCGTCGGGCTGGGACTCTGGCGGCGGAGGCGACAGCGGAGGCGGCGGCTTCGACGGCGGAGGCGGCGGCGACTGGTGACGAGAAGAGAGAACGCGCGTTTGCCAGTGAATTTGCAGGCGGAAACTAAATTTTACAAGTGAACGAAATTCCGCTTGCGTCCTTCAGCGAATGTGCGAATCTCTCTCTTGCAGCGGCAAGCTGAGGCGGTCCCCCCCCCACGCCACCTTGCCGCTGTTTTACTTTCTCCCCCTCGCACTTCGCTCCTCAGTCTCCGGTTGACGCTCTGATGCGTCCCGCGACGAGAGGCGAAGCGAGGGCGGTCATGGTCGCTCGAGCGCACGGCGAGCGCGCGCTCAACAGCGGCGCGGTCTCCAAGAAAGACCACGCGTTCCCAAGCATTGGCCCCTTTGGCTTCAAGCATTGATCCAGTGACCTATGCGGCGGCAACGCCAGCAACCGTCGTCCGCGGATGACAAACACCGCTCGACGCAACCCGATCGTCCACGCAAGGATGAGCAGCGCCCTCAGCCGTGCGCTGGTCGAGGCACGGCGCCACAACGTCGAAAACAGCAAGGGGAGAGCACGATGGGAACCTCGCACGCGTATTGGTTTGGAATTTGTCTCGTGGCCAGCACGCTGAGCGCTTGTCCCGCCCCCAAACCGAGTTGTCCGCCCAACCGTCCATTTAACGAGCAGTTCCACGCATGCGTTCCGAGTTGCGAGGAAGCTCTTGGCCCCGAGAACTGCACAGGCCCCGACGGCGAGGTGTTCACCGACGGGTCGTACGACGGTCCAAGAAGAACGGACGGTGGGACCGAAGGATCGGTCAGCCCAAGTGATGTCGCAACGACTCTCGATGCGGGCCCCATCGACGCAGCCGGGGCGATCGAGTGCGACAGCGGCTTCGCTTCTACAGACGCCGCGTGCGCGCCCATCACCGCTCCTCGACCCGTATTTCCGCCAGTCACGAGTGCTGTCACAGCAAGGCGCCCGACAGTTCGATGGCAAGCAGCCAACGGACTCACTGGAGCGCAAATCGAGTTCTGCCGCGATCGAGCCTGCAGCATGTTGATCGAGCGCGTCGACGCAGAAGGCGACTCAGGCCGCCCATCAGCGGATCTGCCCGCCAATCGAGTGGTGTTTTGGCGATTGCGCGGGCGCGTTGGCGCGCGTGTTGGCAGCCAAACGAGCGCGACGTGGCAGTTTCGCACAGGGCTGCTCAGCGCCGCGGTGGACACCGCACACGGGATCGACGCTGATTTCAATGGCGATGGATTCAGCGACCTCGCGGTAGGCGACCCAGCCGCGAACGGCGATCGCGGTGCAGTCAGTATTCACCGTGGCACGATTGACGGGCTGAACGCGGCACCCGAGCAGTCGCTCGCCGGTGGAGGCGCTCCGTTTGATGGCTTTGGCTCTTCGACGGCGAGCGCAGGCGACGTGAATGGGGATGGATTCACCGACCTCGCGGTTGCTGCGCCGTCGCGCACCGTAGCCATGCGCAGCGGAGCAGGAGTCGTCGAGATCTACTTCGGCAGCGCTGCTGGTGTCGCAATGATGCCATCACAGACGCTCACGGGCGCGGATATGGGTCTGGACTTTGGTGCAACGGTTGTCGGCATCAGCGACGTGAACGGGGACGGCTACAGCGACCTCGCAGTGGGCCGAACGATCGACCGACGTGGAGTTCGTGTTTCGGCAGTGAGTATTCATCTCGGCTCGGCGAGCGGATTGTCGACCGCTCCGTCGCAGGTCTTCGACGAGGGCTACGTCGGCTCGTTCAACGGCGAAGTTGTCGCGATCGGAGACGCAAACGGAGACCGCCGCCAAGACGTGTTGCTCATTGCTGCCTCGGGAACAAACCCTCGCACCTTCGCCGGGACTGCGGGAGGACTTGGAGAAATGCCTGCGAGCGTGCTCTCGGTCTCGCGCGTCACGTTGCGTGGGGCCGGAGACATCAACGGTGACGGGTACGCAGATCTCACAGCGAGCGCACTCGGCGAAGCCCGGTATCTCGCTGGCGCATCGGATTGGCGATGGGTCGAATCGAGTTCTGTCGGCAGTCGCGCGACTGGCTTTGTCGGCGACGCCGCCGCGATGGGCGGAGACATCAACGGTGACGGGTATTCCGACCTGGTATTCGCCATCGAATCGGGCGCGCCGGCGATGGCGCAACTCGCGGTGTTCAGAGGCAACGTCTCGGGGCTGCGAGCCTCGACAGCGAGCATCGGAAGCGCGACGGGAATCGCGACCATCCGAGCACGAAGCGACTTCAACGGGGACGGGCTGTCGGACATCGCCGCGTGCGCGAACGGAAGGGCGTCTGTGTGGTACGGCGCCATGCTGTCGGCACCGCTCGGACCGCAGTCGCTGAGCGCCGGTCGTTCATTGACTCCGTGAGCACCGACCGGTGCTCAGCCGGGTCCCATCGGGCAGCGCCACGAGAGCTCGAGGGACTCGAGCGTGGGCCTTCCGACCGGCGCGCTCGACGGCGTGAAGGCGATCGAAATGCGTGCAAATCGTCCGGGATTCTCGACGCCAGCCAAGCGCAGTCGCGCCGTCAGATCCGCGGGAGAATTTTCGCCAGGGACCGTGGCGACAGCGATCGGCGGGGCCGTCGCAAGCGCGTTTTCCGTGGATGCGACGCGGAGCGAGAACGAGATCGACGTGCCGGGTGGAGTCTCGGCGCGCCAGCGAAGCTCGGCGTACTGTGGAGCGAGGCAGTTCGTGTCGACCAGCTCGTTGTGCGTGGCGCTTCCGAGCAGCAAGCGACGGACGCCGCCGGTGAAGTCCGTGTACGTATACACACGGTTGGGTCCATCGAAGCGCTGCGCTTGCCCCGAGGCAGGATCGACGCGGAGAAGGGGCGAAGGAGTCGTGTACGAAGCGACCCAGAGCGCGCCGCTGCGGTCCATTCCGATGGCGCTGGGGACCCAGCCCGCGGGCGCGTCGGCGAGGGCGATTTCGCGCACATCGCTCGCGCGCACCTCGCCGTTGCGCACGAACGCGTTGGCGTCCCACGAGAACACTCTGGGCGGTGTGGACGCGGTCGGAACCCACACGCGGCCCGTCGAATCCACGGTGATCCCGAGGCCTGCGGCCATCGCGCCGCGCCCGCGAAGATCGACGCGCGTCCACGCACGAGCGCGCGGGTCGTAGCCGAGGACGTCGCCGCACACGCTGCCCGAGAGCCAGAGGCGGCCCTGCATGTCCGCGGTGACGCCGTAGCTCGTCACGCACGATCCGCGGGCAAAAATACCGGGCAACGGAACGTGCACCCCGACCGTCCCCGAGAAGGGATTGATCGGCGTGAGGCCGCGCGAGTGGCTGTGTTGCCAGAGGGTTCCGTCCGGGGTGACGACGGCGCCGTACGCGCAGCGGGTGAAGTCGACCGTGCGAACGACGGCGCCCGTGCGGGGATCGAGCTGAAAGAGCCCCGCGTTGTTGGTGCCGCCGAGCGACTCACAGGCGCCGACCCAAGGGGTTCCGTCGGGGTTGTCTTCGGTGCCGCGGTCGATGGCGAGCGAGCGAAGCACCGCGCCGAGCGGGCCGACGTTGGCGGTCCAGAGCACGCACTCGTCTCGATCGAACGGCAGGACATCGGTCGGGCCCGTGCTCGTGTCGATCATTCCGTTGCCGTTGCGATCGACGCAGTCGCGACGACGCGCGGCGATCTTCGTGACGGTGCCCTGCATCATGAAGCCGCGATTGGCGACGTACACGTCACCGCGACCGTCGACGACCGTGCGCGAAGGCATGTTGCAGTTGTTCACCCAGCAACATCGTCCCGTGCACTCACCGGACGAGAGCCCCACGCGATACCTGGCGAGCTCGGTGCGAGCGCGCGCGTCCCACTTGGACAACGTGCTCTCGTTCGTGTTGGGAACCCAGAGAAAATCCTCGTCTTCGAGCGACAGCTCCACGGTGAGCCCGCCCGCGTCGGTCACGACGATGGGGCTCCCGCCCTCGCTCGACGCGTCGAGCGACCACGGGCCAGCGTCCTCTCCGTTGCCCTGCGGGTGATCGATGCACCCAGGAGCGCAGCGACACAGCGTCGGCGCCACGGTGTGCACGCAGCGCGTGCGATCGATGCACTCTTCGATGGTGCAGGGGTCGTCGTCGACGCACGGGGTTCCGTTGCAGAGGAGCACGCGCGCGTCGGGCGCGTCGGTGCTGACCGCGTCGCGCGAGCTCACGTCGCGCACTTCGTATTCGCGCATCGGCTGCGAACAAGCGGCGAGAGCGATCGAGAGCCAGAGCGCGCGGCGCAGCACGACGAGTGCGTGCATTGTGTGCGCAGCGCCGGCCGCAGCGCAAACAGGGGAGAGAGAACAGTGCTCGATCACCGCTGGCATGCGTCGCGAAGCACGCGCTCGACCCACGCCTCGTGCCACAACACGAACGCGTCAACCTCGACCTTGTATCCCCGCTGCCACAGCTCGACGATCGAGCCCCACCCTTGCGCGCCCAGCGTCGCGAGCTCGTGCTCGGCGAGCGATTGCACGACGCGCTTCTCCCATCCCGCCAACGAAATGAGCGCGCTTTGGGGCGCGCCCTCGGTCAGCATCGTCGCCATCGGCCAGCGCACGTCGACTTCGCAATCGGTGGAAATCCCCGCGATCCACGTCGCCGCCGCCGCCATCGCGATCGGGTCTGCGTCGACCATCACGATCACGCGACGAATGCCTCTGCGACGAGCGTGCTCCCACACGATCGAACCGCGCACCTCGTCCATCACCCCCGCAACCACGAACAAGTCCATCCCGAGCGCGCGAACAACGTCGAACAACGACCGCTCGACGACAGGCTTCGCCGCGAGCAGGCAGTTCTCTGTGGGCCCGGCGTGCAGCACCGCGCGTATCGACGGAGCGACGCCCTCGCCCAAACACTCGCAGAGCACCTCGCCGCGCTCGTCCTCGCTCAGCTCGCTGAGATACTCGGGCGTCCATCGGTCAGCAAAGATCCCCACCACTTTGTGCATCGCCCCCGATCACTCCTTCTCGCAGTTGAACCCGACCAGCTCCTGCACGTCCTTGATCCCCTTCAAGTGCGCGTCGAACAGCCGCGGCTCGCGTCCGAGCCCTGCGAACACGGCCTCGACCGACGGGTGCCGCGAGAGCGCCTTCGTCATCACCACTTCGCCTGCGTGCGCTTGCGCTTGAAGCCTCGCGGCCACGTTCACCGTCGTCCCGAAATAATCGAGCCGATCGTTGGCGCGCACCGCGAGGCACGGCCCCTCGTGAAAGCCGAGCTTCACCGTGAGCCCCTCTTTCGCGTGCGCGTCGTGGCAGCGCTGAACCATCTCGATCGAGCACCGCGCCGCGTCCGCGGGAGCCGTAAACGTCGCCATCACCGCGTCGCCCATGGTCTTCACCACCGCGCCGCCGTGCTTCGCGACCGCGTCGAGCATGATCGTGAAGTGCTCTTGCACGAGCGCGAACGCCCGAGCATCGCCCAGTCGCTCGTAGGTCGCAGTCGACCCCGTCAGGTCCGAGAACAACACCGTCAACGAAGAGATCGCCAGCTCGACGCCCGACGCCGGCGCCTCCGTTGAAAACAGGTCCACGAATTCAGGCATCGACGCGATCGCCGAGCCGAGCACGATGTCCGCGCTCCAGCCCGAGCGCTCGACGAGCACGTACTGCGCGCTCTTCGTCTCGTTGCGAACGAGCACCACCGCGTCCGAATCCCCCTCGGCCGTCCCTTCGTGGGTCAAGGTCAACGCGTCCTCGGTGAGCACGATCACGATCTTCGCCGGTCGCGTCGCGAGCTCGATCGACGCGCGACGCTTTCCCTTCAGCGTCCGCACCAGCAGCTCGCCCGAAGGAACCGGCGCATTCACCTCGCGGCTCGCCCCCGCGTCGAGCTTCACTTGCGCGAACACGTGCGGCCGAAACCACGGAGAGCTCGCGCAGTACACCGCGCGATCGACCTTGCGAACCGCCGGGTTCGGCGAGAACACAGCCTCGACGAACTTCGCAAAGTCCACGTCGAAGTCGATGTTGCACGCGTCGCAGTGCGCCTTGGCGCGCACGTTCGAGAGCGTCTCTTCGTTCTGCGCGCCCACGCGGCAGGTGGGGCAGTTGAGCTGCCAACGGAGGTCCACGAGCCCCGCGCGCGCGGCGTACAAAAAGGCCGCGAGCGAGGCGCGGCGATCGCTCTTCCACGAGCGCGCCAGCTCGAACGGGCGCAGCGCCGAGACGTCGTCGTCCGACCGCTCGCGCAGCGTGCGAACGATGCGATCGCGCAGCTCTTTGGACACGGGCGCATCCGCGAGCTTCTTCGCCGCGAAGCCGAGGTTGTTCTCGTCCACCGCGCTCACAGGCCCCGCGCTCACGGGGTCCACCGACGCCTCGGTCAACACGCGGCGAACGAACGCCGAAGCCGGCTCGCTCGGGTCGCGCTCGCTCGCGCGCGAGCGCACCGTCGCCAGGGATTTTGCGATCGAATCGAGGTAGCGCTCGCAGCCCCGAAGCATCCCGGCGCGCTTGAATAGAAACCCCAATTTTCCAATGGGGTTGCTCGCCGCGGCGAAGATCCGCGCGCGAACTTCGGTGCGCTCGCCCATCGGCCGCAGCGTCACCTCGAAGCCCCCGCGCGTGACGGGCCCCTCGATGAACCGCCGTTCACCGCGCACCGATCGCCCTTCGATCCACTCGTACGGAGGCTCGACCCACCGCACGCGCAGCCCCAGCTCGCTCGCCTCGGCGACGCGCTCGCGCGAGTCCGGGTCGCCCGCGGTGAGCTCTTGCCACGAGTATTTGCCCGCAGCGAGGCCGATCGCGCGGTCGACGCGGTTGGTGTCGCTCACCAGCGCCCACACCACGTCGCTCGGAGCCTCGATCACGCGCGTCGTCGCAACGTCGTACTCGCTCTCGGCCATCGCTCCACTCCCTGTACGCCGCGGGCGCGCCTTCGGTTTGTCACTCGCTTCGACGAATCACATGAAACCCGAACTCGGTCTCGACGATCCCGCTCGTCTCGTTGACGCCCAACGCGAACGCCGCCTCTTCGAACGCGCGCACCATCATCCCGCGCCGCACGCGCCCGAGGTCTCCGCCGCGCTCAGCCGCGCCTGGCTCGTCCGAGTACTCGCGCACCACGTCCACGAAGGGACGCCCCGCGCGCAGCTCGGCCACCGCGCGCTGCGCTCGCTCGAGCGCTTGATCTCGCGTGCGCGTGATCGACTCTGGCGCGCGCTGCGATCCGACGTGCATCACCAAGAAGTGCGCGACGCGCACGGTCTCGGGCCCGCGCTGCATCACCGCGCGCGTCGCCCCTTGGCTCGTCAGTCGCCCGTACACCTCCGCCGCGGTCACGCCCTGCGCGATCTGCGCTCGCGCCTCGGTGAGCGCCCGCTGAAACGCCGCCTCGAACACCTCGAGCGGCTTCGCGCCCACGATCCGTCGCCCGTTGACGAACACCGTCGGAGTCCCGTCCACGCCGAACTGCCGCGCGATCGAAATGTCCCGCTCGATCGCGGGCCGATGCGTGCTCTGCGAGACCGCCACGCCCATCCGACGCGGGTCGAAGCGCAGCTCGGTCGCGTAGTGATTCAACGAGTCCCGGTCGAGCGCGTCTTGGTGCGCGAAGAGATAGTCGTTGGCGATGAAAAAGCCCGAGTCCCCGCGCTGCGCGCGCGCTTCTTCGGCGAAGTTCGCAGCGTCGATCGCGTGCGGGTGCCGGCTGCCCGGAGCGTGTCGAAACAGCACGCGAAGCTCGTTGGGGTGCCTGCGGATCAGCTCCCTCAACGTGGGCTCGACCCGAGCGCAGTAAGGGCACTCGAAGTCCGAGAACACCACCATGGTGACGAGCGCCGCAGTGGCAGGCGCGCCGCGAGAAGGAGCGCCGTCGAGCCCGATCGCGTGAACCGCCTCGGTGTCGAACTCGGGCTCAGGAGGATCGGGCAGGTCCGCCTGGTCCGGCGCCACAGGGTGCGCGGTCATTTCGGCGTACACGCGCTCGCGTGGAGTGATGGTGCGCGCCTGGGCAAGCACGCGCGACACGACGCGCTGAAAGTGAGCGAGGGGCTTGGCGCCGCGAATGATCGTTCCGTTGGCGAAGGTCGAGGGCGTGGCGTCGACGCCGAGCACGCGCGAGAGCGCGATGTCCCGCTCGACCGCAGAGCGAAAACGCCCGTTGTCCAGGTCCGCGCGAAAGCGCCCCATGTCGAGCTGCAGCTGCTCGGCGTACGCCTCCAAGTGATTGCGCTCGAGCTCTTCTTGATGCGCGAAGAGAAGGTCGTGGTACTCCCAAAACTTCCCCTGCGCGTGCGCCGCGAGCGCCGCTTCGGCCGCGAGCCTCGCGTGCGGGTGCCGCTGCAGCGGCGCGTTCTTGAACACGATCCGCACGTCCTCGCCGAACGCCTCTTCGATCTGCGGGATCACTCGGTACAAGCGCTCGCAGTAGGGGCACTCGAAATCCGAGAACACCACCAGCGTCACCAGCGCGTTGGCCCGGCCCCGCGTCGGCGAGTCCCCGATCGGGATCGACGCGCTGTCCGCGAACGCCCCGCGCGCCGCCGCTCGGCTCGCGCTCGTCCCGCTCTCGCTTCCCGACGATCCCTGCGCCGTCCGCGCAGAGTCCCCCTCAGCCTGGTCGTCCGCCGGCTCGCGCCACGACGCACACGAAATCAACCCGACCCACAAAACCAGGGCCGAGAGCGCCATCGCCCGCAGCCAAGACAGCCTCGCTGACACCATCTTCACGCTCACACTACTCCGAGAACCGCGCTACGACCGCTGCAGAAGCCCCTGCGTCGCAGGGAGCAGCACTCGTGACACAAGCAAGCCCACCGTGTCGATCACCACGTGGGCCACCACCGCGGGCCAGATCGAGCGCCACACCACGGCGCTCACGCCCAGGATCAACCCCACCACCGTCGTCTGCATCACCCCCACGGGCCCCTGGTACAAGTGCCCGAGCCCGAAGAGCACCGAGGCGATCAGCACCGCCAAGAGCCGCAACGCCATCCCCTGCGGCTTCGCCCCCGCGAACAGCTTCGCCACGCGGCTCTGCAGAAGCCCTCGCACGAAGACCTCTTCGTACACGCCCGCCATCACCGCGCTCGGAAACAGCGCCGCCAGCGGGATCTGCGCCACCACGCGCAGCACCTCGGTCTTCTGCTGCACCATGCTCTCGCGCGCCGGGCCGCGGATCAGCAACATCGTCGCGAGCATCAGCGGCACCATCACCACGTAGATGCTGCCCACGAGCATGAGCCCACGGCCGATCTCGAGCCACGGACGCTTGGGTTTTGCCACGCCGATCGTCGCAGCGCCCTCGCCCGCGAACCGCAGCGCGAGCCACGTCAACGAAAGCGCCAGCGCGCCCTGGATGAAAACGTGTGCCGGTATCTCCCAGCCCGGCAGCGCCGCGTTGATCTTGTCGAACGCGCCGCCGCGCTCGAGCGCGAAGCGAGCCGCGACGAAGCCGCCCAACGCCAACGCCAGCTGCAGCGCAGAGCGCTTGCGGGAGCGCGCGTCTTCGACCGGCGTCGGCGCAGGAGGCAGCGGAGGCTCTTCGTCCTCGTCCTCGTCCCAGTCCGGCTCTTCTACGGGCACCGACTCGTACACGGGTCGAAGTCTCTCACGCGAGCGGGAGTCTTCGCCGCCCGGGCTCTTCGCTTTGCGCGCGCGGCGCCTCTGGGTCCAACGTCGGATCGGGCGCGGTCTTCGGACTCGCGAGCCCCGAGAGCAGATCGGCGTCGAGCAAGTGCGTCGGAACCACGTTGGACAGCGCCGCCAACATCGACTGCTTGAGCTTGGGGTGCTCGCCCTCGAGCTTGTCGAGCATCGCCTTCATGTTCTTTCGCTGCGCGTTCTGCTGCGAGCCGCAGAGGTTGCACGGCAAGATGGGGAAGCCGCGCTCGTGCGCGTACTGGATCAAGTCCTCTTCGGCGCAGTAAATCAGCGGTCGAATGACGGTGTTGCGGCCGTCCTCGGTGCGCAGCTTCGCGGGCATCGAGGCGAGCTTTCCTGCGAAGAAGAGGTTGAGCATGAGGGTCTCGAGAGCGTCGTCACGGTGGTGTCCGAGCGCGATCTTGTTGCAGCCCAATCGCTCGGCGGTCGTGTAGAGAATCCCTCGTCGAAGCCGCGAGCAGAGCGAACAGTACGTCTTGCCCTCGGGCACCTTCTCGATCACCACCGAGTACGTGTCCTCTCGGATGATCTCGAACGGGTGCCCCTCGCGCTCGAGCCACGCGCGCAGCGGCGCTCCGTCGTAGCCGGGCTGCCCTTGATCCAAGTGCACCGCGATGAGCTCGAAGCGCACCGGCGCTCGACGCTTGAGCCCCGCGAGCAATTCGAGCAGCGCGTAGCTGTCCTTTCCGCCAGAGACCGCGACCATGATCTTGTCGCCGTCCTCGATGAGCGCGTGTTCGCCGATCGCTCGACCGACGTCGCGCTGCAACCTTTGTGTGACCTCCGATGGCCTCATGGAATCAATGTCGGCAAGGTATACCTCTACCCATGCTTCGCCGCTCGCCATGCTCGCTCGCAGCGCTCGCCCTCTTGGCGCTGGCACAGTGCGGCCCTCGCGCGGCGCGCCCCGACTCGGGCCAACGCGACGCCTCCGAAGACGTTCTGCAAGTCATCGAAGAGCGACCGCGGCCCGATCGTGACGGCGACGGCCTGTGCGACGACACCGAGACCGACGTCACTCGCACCGACCCCGACGACGTCGACACCGACGGCGACGGCTTCATCGACGGCTGGGAATACAGCTACGGATTCTCTCCCCTGAGCTCCACCGCGCCTTCGCCCGATCGATTGCTGCAATGGTCCGAGCGCCCGGGCGAGCCCTTCGAACACGTGTTCTCGCTCTCGTTTCGCGGCAACGGCGAGGGCGTGCTCGGCACCTTCTGGGAGAGCCCCGCGGGCTACGACGGGCTGCGCGCAGAAGAGCTCGGCCTGCGCATCGAAGCGCTCGCCGCGGTGCCTCCCTCCAACGCGCCCGACCTCGTCGAAGACCGCTTCGTGTCCGTCCTCGGGACCACTCGCTTGAGCTTTCGTGTCACCGGCGAGTGGCCGCAGCGCGCGCCGCTTCGCTGCAAGCGCACGTACTCGCTCTATCCCTCGGCGTACGCCGACGGGCGCGGGCTGATCTATCTCCGCACGTTCTTTCTCGTCGTGTCCGCGAGCGACGTCGAGCCCTCGCTCGACGCGAGCGCGCCTTCGCCCGACGCGAGCGACACAGACAGCGCGATGCCCGACGCAGGCCCCTCGGGTCCGTGGCCCTTTCAGCAGGACGGCCTGTGCTTGCCCCGCCCGACGTGGCCCTGTCGCTGAGCGCGCTCAGGGAGAAGCAGAGAAGTCGCAGCTGTTCATCGGCATGTTCACCACGCAGTACGAGGGCGTGAGCGAGCGAGGCATCCCGTTCCACACGCTTTGGATGAAGGCGAAGATCTGCTCTCGCGCGGCGTCCCCGGCGATCGTGTCGCGCGCGCCGAACCCGTGGACGTCGTACGCGCCCGTCACCCGAGAGGGCACGCGAAACTGCGTAAACGCCACGCCGTTGAGCACTTCGCCGTTCGCCTGCGGGGTCACGCCGAACACCGGAGAGAGCGCCGCGCCGAGCTGCCTCGCGCGCGTGACCGTCGCCACCATCTCTGTCCCCGGCGCAGGCAACACGGGATCTCCCATGCTCTGCTGAATGATCAGCGGAACGCTCCGCGCGTTCGACCGCGACGCCCAGATCGCTCCATCGACGGCGTCCAAGTTGGTCTGCGCGATCGCAACCGCCAACTGCAAGCTCACGTCCGTGCGATACGTCGCGAGCAGAAGCCCTCGACCGAGCCCGAACACAGAAGAGAGCACGAGGTAGCCCGTCCATCCCGCGCCCGGGACGTTGAGCGCGGCGCCTGCGATTTCGCTCTCCAATTGCGAGTACACGAGGCCCATCGTCCCGCCGAGCGAGCCTCCGGCCCACACCTGCCTCGTCGTGTCGACGCGGCGACCCGAGGCGGGGTTCGCCATGCCGCCGATGGAGGGCGCGGCGAGCGTGTCGCCCAACGCCCCCGCGAGCGCGCGCTGAACGAGCACTGCGTCCGCGAGGCTCTGTTGGCTGAGCGCCGCCATCCACTCGCTGCCCATCGCCGCGCGGTTGAGCCCGCCGATCGTGTCGAGCACGTCCGCGCCCGTGAGGCCCGCGAAGCGAATGGAGACCTTCGCCGCGCCCGCGCCCGCGATCGCCGCGTCGAACGAGTCGTCGTTGTAGTCTCCGCCGAGGCCGTGCCCGAAGAGAATGGGCCGGTAATTTCCTGTCCCCCGCGGGATCGTCACGCGAAACGGAACGTCGTGCACGCCCGTCATCCTCGGCGACCCATCGGCGTTGCGCGCGAGCAACCTCGCCGTGCGATCGACGAAGTCCGGGACGCCCGTGAGCTTTCCGTCCACGATCAACGCGATGTCTCCCGACGCGGGCCGCATCGCCGACGTGATCGTGATCGAGTAGCCCGTGCTCATCGCCACCGAGAGCATCCGCTCGCGCAGCGTCCGCAGCGCCTGCGTCGCGTTGTCGTCGCTTCGCGTGGTGAAATCCCACACGCGCACGACCTTCGTCAGGTCCACTCCCGCCGTCCTCAACGCCGCGCGCGACGGAGCGTGGTACGCGCGCAGCCGAGCCTCGGTCCCCGTCGTCGGCTCCGCGAGCGCGAGCGACGCGCGCGCGATGGGATCCGGCGCGGGCCCCGGTCCGTCCGTCGTTCGCACGGAGTCCGTGAGCACGACGGCGTAGTCCGTCCCCGCTTCGAGCGGCGCCAACGGATACGCGAGGATCACCGTCTCGGGCCGGCCCGTCGCGCGGCTCTCGACCGCGCGCAACCGCAGCGGAACGAGCGTCCCGTTGCCCATCCCCGGCGACGATTTCACCACGCGAATGACCGCGTTTGTCCCCTCTCCCAACGAGGCAGGGTCGACCACGCCGGTCACCACGGTGACGATCGGCGTGACCCTCGAGAACCCATCGGCGCGGTTGAGCGAGGTCGCGTCGTCGCCTCCGCCCAAGCGCTGCGACGAGACCGCGAGGCGAATCCCCGTCGCGCTCGCCGTGTCCACGCGCGCAAACGTGTTGCTCGGCCACGGGAGCAGACACCGCGCTTGATCCGCCACATCACACTGCGCGCTGAGCGGAACGCGCTGCCCCGGCATGCGATCGGGGATCGGCATCGACGGCAACGGATCGGCGTCGCCCATCGACATCGCGTCGTCCGGCGGAGCCTCGCCATCGGGCAGCGTCATCGATCCATCGAACATCCCCGAGTCACGAACCTCTGCGTCGGGTCTTGATTGTGTGGGTCCACACGCAGCGAGCGCCGCGCACAAAGCGAAGTACGGAGCTTTTCTCATCGAGAGGTCGAGAGTTTAGCAACACCCTCCGCGGTCGGCGCATCCACGCTTTGCTCTTCGGTCGCACTGTGTGCGCTGGCCTCGACACGAACGCCCGTCGCCGCCGAGGAGTCTCGTTGCACCAGGTCTTCTTTCGCGATGCTCACCAGCGAGTCCATCATCGCGTACAAGTCCCCGCGACGAGACTTCGTCACGGACACAAAGATCGTGCGCGCGAGGGCGTAGACGGCCAGCAGCCACAGCGGCGCGATGACCAACGCCGCCGCTCCGTGCACGAACAGCGCGAGCAGCGCCACGATCGCCGCCCCACCGCCGAAGCCCATCCCCGTCCCCATCCCCGCGAAGAGCCCGCCCGCGAGCGAGGCGTGCCGCTCGACCACCGAGAGCACGGTCTTTCCGTTGCGCGAGCGAACGTTGACGGTGATCGCGCGCGAGGGCTGCGTCTGCGTGGGCTCGATGCTCCAGGTGATCGACCGCCCCACGGTGGACACTTGTCCCGCGCGCCCGAAGCGCCGCCGCAGCTCTTCGACGATGATCTCTTTGCTCTCGTCGCTCAGCTCTCCGTCGATCTCGCGCACGAGCTCGGTGCGCAAAGGAGCGCCGAAGAACGGAGAGCTCTCTGTGTTCGGCTGCACCGCGCCCTTGAGCGCTTGCAGCTCGCTCTTGGCCGCGGCGAGCTCTTGCTCGAGCGCGTCGGCCCGCTCGCGAAGCGCCTCTCGATCGTCACGAAACACCATCGGGCGAGACAGTGCGCCGGACGTGATCGCTTGTCATCCCGCGGGAGCGAGCCCACTCGACGTGCGTGACGAACGCGAGCAGCCCGACGCTGCCGAGCGTGAGCGTCGCCAACACATAGGGCGCGACCGGAACGCGCAGCTCCCTCGCCTTCGGCGCGATGAAATACAGCGCGACGAGCGCGGCGATCACCAGATCGATGATCACTTGCATCCCCCACGCGTGGGCCAGGTGAAGGGACACGAACCCGAGCGGCCCGCCCTTTACGACCACCGTCATCGTGTACGCGGTGAAGGCGACCCACGCCAACGCCGAGACCATCCATCGATTGCGCATCGCACTCTCTCTTTCGCCCGAAGACCTTGGGCGCTGTGCGGCGCGGGCTCCATGACCTCCGAGGTCATGACGCGCGCTGCTCTTCGCGCGCGACGCCCGCTACCATCGTTGCCCCCATGCAACGCGCCCAGCGCTCACCCGGAACGCTCTTGCGAAGGCTCCGCTCGCAGCGCGGGCTCAGCCAAGAGAGCCTCGCGACGAGGGCCAGCGTTTCTCCACGCCATTTGTCCTTCGTCGAGAACGGCCGCTCGCAGCCGAGCCGCGACCTGCTCTTGTCCCTCGGCGCCGCGCTGGACCTGTCGTTGCGTGAGCGCAACGAGCTGCTCGTCGCCGCTGGGTTTTCTGCGGCGTTTCGCGAGACCGCGCTCGACGATCCCGCGATGGGCCCCTTGCTCGAGGGGATCGATCTGCTCTTCGCCCACGCCGAGCCGCACCCCGCGGTCCTGCTCGATCACCGGTGGAACGTCCTGCGCTTCAACCAAGGCACGCTCGCGCTCTTCACGTTTTTGGGCGCGGACATCGAAGCCCTGCTCGAAGCGCAGCCCATCAACGTCCTGCGCTTGTTCTTCACGCCGAACGGTCCGCTTCGAAGGCACGTGATCAACTTCGATCCGATCGCCGACGGCCTGCTCGCGCGCGTCGAGCGCGAGGCGGACATCGAAGGCGACCCCGCGGTGAGAGCGCTGGCCGCGGAGCTTCGCGCGCTGCGCGGGCCGGTCACGCACGAGCGAAGCGCGGGCGCTCCTCCGGTGATGCTCCCGCTCGAAGTCGAGCGCGACGGCGTGCGCCTCCGCTGGTTCACGATGCTCACCACCATCGGAACGCCCCTGGACATCACCGCCCAGTCACTTCGCGTCGAGACGTACGTCCCGCTCGATCAAGCGACGCGCTCGACGATGGAGCAGCTCGCTCGACGGTCGCGCGGCTGAGAGAGCTCCAGCACACACATTCAAGTGCGCTGGAGATTTCTGGCTCACCCGCGCTTGGCGAAGACCTCAGCGAAGCTCGTGTCGTACTCGCCCTTGGCGAACTCGTCGCTCGCGACGACCTTGCGAAGAAACGCGGTGTTGGTGACCACGGGCGCGAGGTGCGTCCCGTCGAGCGCGAACTTCATGCGCTCGATCGCTTCGGCGCGCGTCGCTCCGTGCGAGATCACCTTGGCGATCATCGGGTCGTAGTAGGGCGTGACCTTTCCGCCCGCGGCCACGCCCGCGTCGACGCGAATGCCCTCGCCTTCGGGCCAGCGCGCCTCGTCCACGTTGCCCGGCTTCGGGATGAACCCCTTCGCCGGATCTTCCGCGTACACGCGGCTCTCGATCGCGTTGCCGTGGGTCTTCACGCCAGAGAGCCACTCGCTGGGGAGCTTCTCGCCCGCGGCGACGCGCAGCTGCCACTCGACCAGATCGACGCCGGTCACCATCTCGGTCACCGGGTGCTCGACCTGCAGGCGGCAGTTGACCTCCAAGAAGTAGAACGCTCCGCGAGAGTCTTCCCAGATGAACTCTGCGGTGCCCGCGCCGACGTAGCCCGCTTCACGGGCGAGGCGCACGGCGCAGTCCAAGAGCTCTTTGCGCTTGAGCGCTCCGTCCGGGCGGTTGTCGAACGCCGGGGCCGGAGACTCTTCGATGATCTTCTGGTGCCTGCGCTGCACGCTGCACTCGCGCTCGCCCAGCGCCACGACGTTGCCGTGCGTGTCCGCGAAGAGCTGCACTTCGATGTGCCGCGGCCGCTCGACGTAGCGCTGCACGAACACGCGCGCGTCGCCAAACGCCGCTGCGCCGCGGTTCTTCGCGGCTTCGAGCGCCTTCTCGAGCGCGGCCTCGTCCTTGACGATGGTCATGCCGATGCCGCCGCCGCCGCCGACGGGCTTCACGAGCAGCGGATAGCCATAGGCGCTGGCCACTTCTTTCGCTTGATCGATGCTCTCGACGGGCCCCGGCGACCCCGGGACGAGCGGAACTCCCGCGTTCGTCGCAGCCTCCGCCGAGCGCAGCTTGTCGCCGAGTCGTTCGAGCGCGCTCACGGGCGGGCCGATCCACACGAGCCCGGCGTCGATCACCGCTTGCGCGAAGTGCTTCTTCTCGCTGAGCAGGCCGTAGCCGGGGTGGATCGCCTGCGCGCCGGTCTCTTTCGCCGCAGCGATAATGCGCTCGACGTTGAGGTACGACTCTTTGACCTGCGCTCCTCCGACGAGCACGGACTCGTCGACCGCTGTGGTGTGCAACGCAGAAGCGTCCGCTTCGCTGTGAATGCCCACCGTCTTGATTCCGAGCCTCTTGCACGTGCGCGCGATGCGCGCCGCGATCTCTCCGCGATTCGCGATCAGAACCTTGTCGAACATCGCCGCGAACCATACCCAGAAGGTCCGCCGTCTCGAACCCCCTTCCAGGTTTCCCGAACGATTGGCGAGGCAGGACTCGACCGTGCGACCCGCGGTGCGATCACGACCGTGCTGCCGGGATCACTCGTTCAGCCCGCAGCCCCGTCGAATCGAGCGATTCGTACGTCCACCTTTCGTGTCGCGTCGCGCGTGCAATCTCAGTTTTGCAATGCTGCAATGAAACGACCGTTGAGCGCTGGGCTTTATCCAATGGTTTCGTTCGCGAGAGCGCTGGCACAGCCACTGCAATTCTCTTTGTCACGCGGCGGCGCTCGTATGCCCCCCCCTCCATCGAGCACCGCCGTCGTCTTTTACCCCGGCCGTATCTTCGAGGCGCTCCCCCCCTCCCCCTCGCTGTGCGGCCGGTCTTTTTTCTCCCGCAGATCGGCGCTCCTCCTCCCTCGACGCGCCGGTCTGCGGGCCCTTTTTCTCCGCCGCGAGCGCGCATGCACCTCGGCGTCGTGACCACGTCGTGGCCGCACGACCGCGACCCGATCGCGGGCTCGTTTGTCCGCGCGCTCACCGAGGCGCTCTGCGCGCGAGGGCACCGTTGCACTGCCCTGTTCGCCGCGATGCCCGCCCCCGCGCAGCCCCTCGCTGCGCGCGACGCGACGCTCGTCCCCGTGCGCTACGCGCCCGATCAGCGCTCGCTCTTCTACCGCGAGGGAGCCCCGCACCACGCGCGCCATCAGCCCTTCACGAGCGCCCTGCTCGCGGGCTCGTTTACCGCCGCGCTCGCGCGCTCCGTTCGCCGCGAGCTCGCCTCGTGCGACGCGCTCGTCTCGCACTTCGCGCTGCCCTCTGCGCTCGTCGCTTCGCTCGCGGCCCGCGGCCGCCCGCACCACGCCATCCTCCACGGAACGGACGCGCTCGTCCTCGAGCGGCTCCCCCGCGCGCTGCACCGCGTGATCGCCCGCGGCTGCACGTCGCTGCAGTTCGCTCACCCGGGCCTGCGCCGCGGGCTCGACGAGTCGCTCTCTGCGCATCGCGCCGCCGTGGACCTGCCGATGGCCGCGCGCGAGCCCTCGCTCCCGGCGCTCGCCGCGCGCCAACGCACCCGCGCTTCGCTAGGGATTTATCAGGATCAAATCATGGTCCTCTCCGTGGCGAGGCTCGCTGAAGAGAAGGCCCTCGCCGCGCTCGCGCTCGCCGCACACGAATTCAAGTCCCACGCGCCCGTGCGCTTCGTCCTCGCAGGAGACGGCCCCGAACGAGGCGAGCTCGAGCGGCTCGCGCGCGGTCGAGTCACCTTCACGGGCGCCGTCGACGAGCAGCGCCGGGACGAGCTGCTCGCCGCGGCAGACGTCTTCGCGCTGCCCTCCAAGCGCGACGGAGCGCCGACCGCCATCGTCGAAGCGCTCTCGTACGGCCTGCCCGTGGTCACCACGCGCGTCGGAGGAATCCCCTGGCTCGCCGACGACGCCGCGCTCTACGTGGCCCCCGAGCGCCCCGTCGAGCTCGCACACACAATCAAGTCGCTGGTCGATTCACAGGACAAACGCGCGATGCTCTCGGCGAGGTCGCGCGAGCGTCACCGCGCGCTGCCCACGTGGGACAGCCTCGCGGATCACATCCTGCGATCGGTCGGCGCGATCCAGTAGACCGCTCCGCCCTTGTCGTCGGACAAGAACATGCGGCCGTCGTTCGAGAACACCACGTCGCTCGGGCGTCGCAGCGAGACCTGCGCGCTTCCGTTGGTGGCCTCGATGAATCGCGTGGGCGTGGTCGCGCGGGGAATGCCCGTCGCGGGATCGATCGGGAGGTACACGACGCCCGCAGCGGCGTAGTTGGCCAGGTAGAAGCTGCCGTGCAGCGCGACGAACACGCCGTTGCGATAGGGCTCGGGCCACGAGCCGCGCTCCCAATCGAAGCCGAACGGAGTGTCGCCCAGGTTGATCCGCACCTGCTGTTGATCGATGCAGCGGCACATGCCCGACGAGGCGCGCGGGCCCGTCGTGTCGGTGTAGCAGCAGGGATAGCCGTTCCACTGGTTGTTGTTGACGACGACGAGCGTCTCGACCGCGCCGGTGGTCTGGTCTTCGCCGAGCTCGGCGACCATGCAGAGGTCGCGGCAGAAGTGGCAGCGCGCGTACATGGGATTGCGAAAGCCGCTGCCCACGCGCGTGAGCGCGCCCATGCCCACTTCGTAGATCTCTCCGATGCCCGGCGACGGCCGCCCGTCGGGGCCGACCGAACACGAGCTGTACTCTCCGCGCGTGACGAGCAAGCGCCCGTTGACGCTCGACGCGAGCCCGTGCGTCCAGCGCCCGCCCGCCATCAATCGCGAGCCGACCGCCGTGCCCGTCCCGCCCACGACGACCTGACGCATGCCCATCATCTCCGCGCGAAGACCGCGGGTGTACGGCGTGCGATACACGGTGTCCGTCGTGTTGAAGTACAGGAAGTTGTCCTTGAACGTGATGCCGTGAACCGTGTCGAGGCCGCCGGTCGCGAAGGTGCGGACCTCCGCGGTTCCGTCGCGGTTGTCGTCGCTGAGCACGTAGATCGCGCCCATTCCGCCGCCGTCGCCAGCGGCGGTGGTCGCCGACGGAGAGCTCACGAAGAGGTCTCCGTTGGGCGCGACCGCCATCACGCGAGGCAATCCCACGTCGGCGAATTTGCGAATGCAGAAGCCCGCAGGCGCGCGCAGCCCTGGCACATCCGCGCCGAGCGAGCAGAACGTCGCGCCCATTCCGTTCGCCGGAGGCGTCACGCCCTCACAGTGATCCGCGCCCGGCCCCACGCCCGAGCCAACCTCGGGTCGAAACGGAACGCACGCCGGATCAATGGTCCCCGTGTCCGGCCGCGGCCCCGTGTCCGTCGACGCGTCGGGCTGCGCGACGTCCTGCACGTCCATCGTCACGATCACGTCCGGCTGCGAGACATCGCTCGCGTCCGTACGAGTGACGTCCACCATCGGCTGCGGCGGTTGAGAGCACGCGACGATCGCGACACACGAGAGCAGACCCAAGCCACGCATACGCTTCATGCGACGGAAGAATGAACGAAGCGCTCGTGCAAATCCACGGCGTCGCACGCAATTTTCACTGCGAATCCCCACGCAAAACTCGCATCCCGCTCGAAGTGCCACCCGCACGCTTTGCGTCGCTGTCGAACGAGAAGAACGATTCTCACAACCGCCGTTGCAGTCGTCGCACGCGCGCCATCAACGCACGAATCGCGGAGCGATCATGTAGATCCCGCCGCCGTAATCATCGCTGACGAACATGCGCCCGTCCGGCGCGAACACGACGTCCGTCGGCCTCTGCAACGACGGCATCGCTTGCCCGTTGGTGGTCTCGATGAAGCGCGTGGGCGCTTGTCGAAGCGGGATTCCTGTCGCGGGATCCGTGGGGAGAAACACGATGCCCGAGCCGCCGAAATTACCCGTGTAGAAGCTGCCGTGCAGCGCGACGAACAGCCCGTTGCGATACGGAGCGGGCCAGCGTCCGCGCTCCCAATCGAAGCCAAACGGAGTGTCTCCGAGGTTGATCGAGACCGCCTCTTGCTGCACGTCCGCGCACGCGCCGCTCGACGCGAGCGGCCCCACTCCGCGCTGATAGCAGCAGGGATAGCCGAACCACTGCACCGTGCTCGGGATCACCAAGAGCTTCTCGATCGCGCCCGTCGTCTGGTCTTCGCCGAGCTCTGCGACCATGCACAGCTCTCGCGAGAAGTGACAGCGCGCGTACATGGGATTGCGAAAGCCATAGAGCACGCGCTCGAGCGAGTGCATCCCCACGGAGTAGATCTCGCCCGTGCCCACGGCCTGCGCGCCGCCAGGCCCCACCGAGCACGAGCTGTACTCTCCGCGCGTCGCGTAGATGCGCCCCGAGGCGCTCGCCGCGAGGCCGTGCGTCTGCCTTCCGCCTCGTTGAAACTGCGATGAAAGCGGGTCGGGCATCATGCCGCCCATTCCGTCGGGGACCATTCCGCCGATGACGAGCTCGCGTCCGCCCGCGCGCTCGGCGCGCTGCCCCGGCATGTACGGAGTGCGCTCGATCAGCTCGTTGTTGGTCCAGTAGACGTAGCCGCCCGAGATCACCATTCCGTGCACGTTGTTCACGCCGGTGGCGAAGACGGTCTCTTCGATCACGCCGTCGCGCTGATCGTCGTGAAGGACCACGATCGAGCCCGGGCCTCCAGTGATCCCCGTAGCAAACGCGTTGGTCGGCGCTGCGACGAAGAGGTCTCCGTTGGGCGCGACCGCCATCACCCTCGCGACGCGCACGTTCGAGTATTTGCGCACGCAAAACCCAGGCGGAACCGTGAGTCCGGGGACCTCTCTCCCGCTCGTGCAGAAGTCTCGATCGACGGGTCCGACCGCGCCGCCATCGCTCGCTGCGTCGCTCGCGTTCGCGTCGGGCGAGCTCGCTCCGTCGCTGGGATTGCCGCTGTCGTTCTCGTTTGCGTCGCGCGCTGCGTCCATGGACGGAGCCGCGTCGCTCTCGCCATCGCTGCTCGATGAGTCAGCGGCGGCGTCGCTCGCGTCGGGTCTCGGATTCGACCCCGAGCACCCCGCAGCGAGAAGAAGAGACGAGATCGTGAAGAGCCCTCGAGCCAATCGAAGTCGCAGCATCCGTAGGAAGGATAGCTTTACACACTTCGGCGGCGCGCTCGAACACCGCTCGATTCATTCACGGACGGATCACGTTGGTGCCCTGCGGAGGCGTCCAACGAAAGCGATCGAGGGCAGGGTTGGTGTTCACGCGCACCGAGCCCGCGACGAACTGAAATCGATTGCGGTTGTTCTGCGCGTCGATCACGCCGGCTTCGACCACTTGATAGTTTTGTGGCTCGACGAAGAGCACGAGCCTCGCGAAGCTCGGGTTGGGCGTGATGGGCGTCAGCTCGACCATGTAGAAGTTCTCGTAGCCGCGCGTCGTGCTCGGACGAAGGCGCGCGTTGAAATCCGCCGCGAGATTTCCAGTCCCCATCAAGAACGAGAGCGCCGATGGGAGCTGCGACTGCGAGAGGTTGGCCATGAAGGCCTGACGGTTCGCGGGCTCGTAGGTCCACAGCGTGGTGCCGTCGCTCACGACGAGGTTTCCGCGCGGCTGCGAGTACTCCCAACGCATGCGTCCGGGCCTGCGAAACTGCACGTGCCCCGCGGACTCGGTCGTCGTGTTGGACACCGCCGTGGTGTTGAACTGGCGAAAGTCCGCTTCGAAGTCCGAGGTGCGATTGTAGAAGCCCTGCACGCCCGCGACGACCTGCGCGGCCGTGAGCGCGCGATTGACCGTCGGTGATCCCGGAGGAACCGGAACGCTCGGCGCCGCAGCGTCGCGCGCCGCGACCGCTCCTGCGTCCGAACGAGCGACGCCCGCGTCAGCGACGGGCCTGGGCGCTCCTGCATCGGCGCGAGGGCGCGTCTGCGCAGAGCGCTGCGTGCGCGTGGGTCGCGCGAGCGCCACGACAGGAACCGAGAGGACGAGAGACAGAGCGATCGCGCGGTGCGCGGTGTCTTTCAACTTCACGATGGCGAGTTATACGGCGCACTCGACGAAAAGGTGCAACGCCGCGTCGTGATCTCGCTTCGATCACCGCGCCCCATCGTGCTTGGTTCACACGGCTATCGCGCTAGCCAGCGCGAGGAGTCCCTGTGATTTCTGTGACCGATCACGATTCGTGATCAGTAGCCGGGCGGCAGCGTCACCGACGACAGCGGGACGCGATTGCTCATCCCTCCGCCTTCGGTCCACGTGATCGGGCCGTTGAGATAGTTCGAGTACAGGTCGTAGTAGCCCTGGAACATCCCCGAGCCCGACGGATCCAGGCCCGAGCCCCACGAGTTCTTGATCCGGTAGAAGTCCACCGTTCCGTACTGAACCGCGAGCGCCTGATCCGCAGCCGAAGCCATCTCGCCCGCGCGCAGCGTGCGATCCTGCTGTCCCGCCTGACGGATCGTCACCTGGTAGTCCTCGAGCACCGTGAGGTGTCCGCCCTGACGTCCCGGCGACGGGCGCATCATCGGGATCTGGAACGTCGCTCCGACCTTGAAGTTGAAGTCCACGAGCCACGAGATCAGCACCGGGCCGCGGTCGTTGAGCGCGCGCATCACGCGCTGGTGGAAGCTCGTCTGCCCGCTCGTGTAGCTCGGGTAGCTCGCGGTCTTCCACGCGTACGTCCCGCCAGGAGAGACCGCTTCGAGGTTGGTGTCCTGCTGCACGACGCGGCCGCTGCGGAGCACCGGCGTACGCACGCGAATGTCACGCGCGCGACGAACGAACCCGAGGTCCGTCGTCGACGTGGCCGAGAGCAACGTGCGCGCGCCATCCGCCCCGTACAAGCGCAGGATCGTGCTCTTCACCGTGTCGTTGAGCTGCCAGGCCTCGATGAGCACCTGGAGCACCTTCGTCTTGTTCGCGCGATCCGCGGCCGTCGCGAGGCGCCCGCCCGCGTTGAGCTCCATGTTGATCGCCGCGAGCGCCGTGCGCTGACGCTGCGACGACTGCGCCGTCGCTTCTTCAGGGATGAAGTCCGCTTCGAACACGACGCCACGACGGCGCATGATGTCCGCCGCCGAGTCCCACCACCCGCCGGTCGAGATCTCCGTGCGGCCGTTGGTCGTCGTCGTGCCCGAGCCGTACGACGAGCCCGTGAGCTTCATGTACCAATCCCAGAACGTGATCCACGACTCCGAGATGTTGATGTCCGCGTTGCGGTACGTGCTCGCCGGCAGGCTCGTCGTCGCGTTCGCCTGCGCCCACGAGCGGTGCAGCGACTCGGCCCAGCCGGCGCTCGCGTAGGCCCAGCAGTTTCCGATCGTCTGGTTCTTGACGATCGTGTGCGAGACGTCCGTGACCTCGTCGGTCACGTAGTCGTCCGTCGTGTTCGGGATGTCCGTCTCACCCTCGGGCGCACACGAATTCAAGCCCGCGCAAAGCGCCGCCGCCAACAACCACGACCTACGAAGAACGCTCGTCTGCATCGCACTCACCTTCTGCAACGCTTCTCTGTGAGAAGCCTGAACGCCGCGTTGTACCACCACCGCCTTCGCCTGGATGTCCGACGAATTTGCCGTCGGTAGCCATAGCGAGAGCCAATGTAGGACAATGACTACCAACGTATTCTGTCATCGGTCAACAACCACCTGGGTAGGTTTTCCGATTTCGTGCAACACGTTGAGATCGCTCGAAAAGCTACGGTCGGGTTTCGCTGGACAGTCAGAGAGCTAGCGTCGCGACGGCATCCGTCGAAGGATGACGGCCGTGACGACGGGAGCACCGCAGGCGCAGCCTGCATCGAAGAGCAGAGACTTTTGGCGGGGCGTGGGGGCGCCCTTTCGAGGGATCGCGACGATCGCGGCGAACATTCGTCTGTGGCCGCTGGCCATGACGCCCACCGTGGGGCTGCTCGCGCTGCTCGCGACGACCGGCTCGCTCGCGGCGAAGCTGTACGACTGGCTCATCGCTCGCGCGGGCGCGCTCGAGACGCACGGAACCGCGGGGACCGTCGGACTCTGGCTCACCAAAGTGCTCGTCGCGCTCGCGCTCGCCGTGGTGGTCTTCGTTGTGAGCGTGGTGTTCGTTCCGGCGGTGAGCGCGCCGTTCATGGATCGCATCGCGGCCAAGCTCGACGCGAGGCAGTTCAATGAACCGCCGTTCATCGAAGGCGTGTGGCGCTCGATCCGCGTGGCGCTCGCGGGGCTGGTGGTGTTCGGCGTTCCGCAGTTGCTGTTGGCGGCGCTGGGCGCGTTGATCTCGCCGCTGTCCTGGCTGTTCGGCGGGATCGCGTGGGTGGTCTCAGCGCTGGCGCTCTCGTACGACGCGCTCGATTGGCCGCTCGCGCGCCGCGGGCTCGGCGCGAGGGCGCGCATTCAGTGGATGGGCGAGCACAAGCGCATCGTCGCGGGGCTGGGGTTGGGCGTGTGGGTGATCTCGCTCGTTCCGCTGTTGTCGCTGGTGTTGCTCGCGGGGATCGTGGCCGGCGGAGTCGCCCTCGTGAACCAGGTCGAGAGCGAAGAAGGCGCGATCGGGTAGCGCAGAGCATTGTGTGCGCACCTGTCCTACGAAAGTGCGCGAACAATTCGCGGCCCGCGTTCGAGGCGCGCTAACGGAGAAGAGCACCGCGCTCGGCGGTCGATTGAAACAGCGCACACACTTTCAAATGCGCTGACGTTTCGCTGAGCGATCTCGGGGTGCATTGGAGGTGTGGTGATGGACAGCAGAGTGTCCTCCGCGCGCGCTCGCGCTCGGAGTCCGCATCACGGTTGGGCGTTGGCCCTCGGCGCAGCGGCGGCCATCGTGAGCCCCGCGCTGGTCTCGGCCCGAGGGCGCGCGCAGCGAAACACCGCTGCAACGCGCGCCGTCGCCGCGCCGCGCGTGACCACGGTGTCCGTGGGATGGACGCACGGGACCGCCGAGCGAGCCGTCATCGTCGACGCGCTCTCTCGCGCGATCGCCAACGAGCCCAACCTTCGCTTCGCTCCTTCGAACGGCGCGGTGGTGATCAACACGACGGTCCGAGCGCTCACGATTCAGCGCGACGGCGCCGACGCCCTCGCCCGCTGCGAGCTCTCGATGGTCGTGACCGACGGACGCGGCGCCGTCCAAGGAATGCTCGAGAGCCGCAGGACCGTGCGCTCTTCGTCCGCTGAGCAGACCGTCGCTCAAACAGCGCTGCGCGACGCGCTCGCGGGCGCGGTGCACCGCCTCGCGGGCTCGCTGTAACAGCGGCAGCAGATCGCCGCCGAGACGGATTCGGTGCTCCCTGGATTTTCAGAGGAGGATCGGCCGGGCGCTCGAAGAGCGCGATGATCGACGATGGTGGCCATGAGCGCCATCGCAGGGCGACGAGCGAAGCGCAAGCGTGCGATGGGCAAGTGCTCGCACGAACTCAGTGGTCGGAGACGGTGGCAACAAGTGCCACCGCAGGGCGTCGCTCGAAGGCTCGCGACGAGTGAAGCGCAGCGACGATCGCTTTCATCGTGAGAACGCCAACAGAAGTCACGAGTTCGCTGGGGCGCGACACATCGGCCATGAGCTGCTGCGACGTGTTCTCCTCCATTGCCCCCGTCGCGAGTCTTCGAGCGAGGCCCTGCGGTGGCACTTGTTGCCACCGTCTCCGACCACTGAGTTCGTGCGAGCACTCGAACTCTTTGCTCGTGAGAGCACTCGATCACCGTCGTCGACCAGCGCTCTCGAACACCGTATTCGTCTCGGGCTCGCTGTAACAGCGGCAGCAGGGGGATTGTTTCGCGGCGTTGCATGTGGAGATCGAGCGCAGCAAACACTGCGCGTTGTCAGCGACTTTCGATTCGCGCGGGGCGGTGTTAGACCGCTCGTCCCATGCGAAACGTGATCATCGTCGGCAGCGGCCCTGCGGGACTGACGGCTGCCATCTACACCGCGCGCGCCAACCTCAAGCCGATCGTGATCGAAGGGCTCAACGTCGATCACCAGCCGGGTGGTCAATTGATGATCACGACGGAGGTCGAGAACTACCCGGGATTTCCGCACGGAGTGACGGGCCCGAAGCTGATGGAGCAGTTTCGCGCGCAGGCCGAGCGCTTCGGTACGGAGTTTCTGACCGAGGACGTCGTGAAGTGCGAGCTCGGGGGCGACGTCAAGCGCGTCTGGGTCGAGTCGCTCGGCGAGCAGGCCATCGAGGGAAAGACCGTGATCATCGCCACGGGCGCGGTCGCGAAGTACACCGGCGCCAAGGGCGAAAAAGAGCTCATGAACTACGGCGTCTCGGCCTGCGCGACCTGCGACGGGAGCTTGTTTCGCAACGAGCACGTGATGGTGGTCGGCGGCGGTGACACCGCGATGGAAGAGGCGCTCTACCTCGCCAACCTCGTGAAGAGCGTCACCGTCGTGCACCGCCGCGACTCGCTGCGCGCGAGCAAGATCATGCAAGAGCGCGCGCTCAAGCACCCGAACATCAAGTTCGCGTGGAACAAAGAGATCGACGAGTACCTCGGCGTCGCCGACAAGCGCCTGCACGCGGTGAAGCTCAAGGACACGCGCACCGGCGAAGTGAGCGAGCACCCGATCGGCGGAGTGTTCGTCGCGATCGGCCACACGCCCGCGAGCCAGATGTTCATGGGCCAGGTCGAGACCCACGACAACGGCTACATCCGCACGACGCCGGGCACGACGCAGACCTCGCTCGAAGGCGTCTTCGCGTGCGGCGACGTGCAAGACCACGTGTACCGTCAGGCGATCACCGCCGCGGGCACGGGCTGCATGGCCGCGATCGAAGCCGAGCGATACATCAGCTCGAAAGAGGGCTGATCGCGCTCACCAGCCTCCGCCGGGCGCGGTCTGTCCGCGGCGCGGAAGGTTGAGCGAAGACTCGATCTGCTCGAAGTAATTGATGCGCGAGCGCTCGCGGATCGCGTTGTTGCTCAGCGAGCCTTCGACGAGCTCGTAGCCGAGCAGCGCCATGATCCGTCCTCGGTAGAAGATGGGCCGCGCGTTGCCGTACCAGTCCATGCACGAGGCGACGCACTGATCGTTGAAGCCCGTGCGCGGGGCGTGCGCCGAGAGCGATCCCAGCGCGCGAAAGTCGAGCTCGTTGACCGAGAGAAAGAGCACTTCGGCCGAGCCCGCCCAGAGCTGGCGATACCCGCGCTCTTCGCCCGAGCGCAACGGGAGGCCGAGCATCCCCTGGCGATTGCCCGTGGGGAGATAGAAGAACCCGTGCGAGCGCGTCTCGCCCTGCGCTGCATTTTGCCTGGTGAAATGCCCCGCGGTGCGCGCGGTCGCGTCGAGCCCGAGCGCCGTGAAGTGCAGGTTGTTGCTGCCGTCGCCGCCGACGATCACCGCGTCGCGATCCATGGGCTCGATGCGATCGACTCCGTGCTCGAGCGTGATGGACTGCGTTCGATCGAGGGCGATGTTGTGCGCGAGCACGCGGCGCTCGACCATGCGCGAGCGCCACCAGGTCGAGCCCGAGCCGTACAGGACGTAGTCGCCGACGAAGCGGTTTTGCAGCATGTACGACTGCTCGGTGCGCGGGAGGTGTCGCAGCATCGTCGCGGGCACCGGCGGCACATCGGCAGAGAACATCGAGACCGGAAAGCGATAGAGCCCCATGTCGCCGTGGGTGACTTCGGCGCCCCACATTCCATCGCCCGCGCCGTTGGCGGTGACGAGCACTTCGAGCTGCTCGTTGCGCTCGCGAAAGGAGAACTGATCGATCGGACCGCCGGTGGTCATCACCGCTCCGACCGGGCGATGGTCGAAGGGAAACGAGTACACGATCGCGCCCGTGTTCTGCGGATCGAGCTGGCGGTACATCTCTTCGTCCGTGCGCGCGAAGCCGTCGTAGTCGTGCGGCGTGGAGTTGACCCAGAGGTACACGCCTCGACGAGAGACGTAGAACGTGCGGGCCGCGGGACCGACGACGCCCTTGCTCGTGCAGCGCATGCTCGGGCCCGAGAGGTCGCAGAAGTGCACCGTGTGCAAGATCGCCTGGTAGCCCAGCCGTCGAACGGGCTGATACATCTGCGACCAATCCGCGCTCGTTTGCCACTCGCCCGTGAGCGTGCGCCAGCCGGGCATGCGAGGGACGCGCACGGCGCGGCCGTTTTGCGTCTCGTAGTCGAGCAGCGGAACGGGTGAGTAGAGCACCAATCGGCGCCCCACGACGCGGCTCGCGTAGTTGCGCGACGAGTAGTAGTCGCCCGAGCGCAGGAGGATGGTGTCGCGGTACGAGAGCGTTCCGTCGGGGGAGAGAGAGAAGCGATTGACCTCGGTCGCGCGGCGCTCGTAGCCGTAGCCGAGCACGAGGACGGTGTCGCCTTCGACCAGCATTTCGTCGTACCAAGATGCAGGTCGCACGCCTGGTGGAGCGGCGCTCACCACGCTCCTGGTGACGAGTCGGTTCGCCTCCATGCGCACCGAGTAGAGCCTGCCGCGACGGAGGATCACGAGATTGTCACCGCGCACTTTGATGATGTCGCCCTCGTCGACGCCCTGCTCTTGATTATTGGTGATCCCTTGCTGTTGCTGCGCAGTCGAGCTCGTCGTGCTGCCCGAAGCCTCGGCGCGCGCAGGAGCCGCCGCCGCGGTGGGCATCGCCGCGGGCTCGTCGCTGAATCCCATCGAGCGCGAGCGCCTTCCGCCTCCGGCACCTCCGTCGGCGAAGCTCTGCGCGCCGAGCTGCTCTTGCTCCGTCCATTTCTCGCTGTTCTGCTGCTGCCGCTGTCGCTGCAACTGGAGCATGCGCTGGCGATACGCCTCTTCTCTCGCGCGCTGCCTCGCTTGCTCGGCGTCGGCGAGCCGGTTGGCCAACGAGCGAAACGCCTGCTCGTTTCCAAATGGAACGAGCTGCACGCGCGACGGCGCCACGACATCTGCGCCGTCCGCGCTGCCCGCGTCACCGCGCGGCTGCCACGCGACGAAGGCGGCGTCTTGCGCGGCCGCAGCGTCACCGATGGCCACGGCCGCGAGCGGATCGACAGCGGCGTCCACCACGGGCGGGCTGATCGTGGGCCTCGGGGTCGAGGGCATCTGGCAATAGGCCGCGCCGAGCGCGACCGAACAGAGGGCGAGCAGCAGTGAGCGACGCACGGTAATCGCGTCAGACGCGCGTCGCGCTCAAAGGATTTGCGCGGCGTGATTTCGACCCGTCACAGCGGTCGGCGTCGATGCGAGAGGGCGCCGACCGGCGCTGCCGCGGATGGGTGACGGCCGCACCGGCGCTGGCGGTTCGCGGGCCCCCACCCGCGCTGCCGCGAATGGGTGACGGCCCGCAGTCGCGCTGCCGGTTGGCCGCCCCCACCCGCGCTGCCGCGCGCCCCGCCCCCGCAGAGCGAGGGCGGCGGCTCTGCATTGGGAAAACAGCGGCAAGATTGGGTTCGTTGATCGCATGGAGACCTTGCGCTGCAAGGTCTCTTCAGTGCGCGAAGGTGCTCACAACACAACACCGAGCAACGCAACGCGAACGCTCGGCGCAAACCGTGATCGGCAGAGCCGCTTCGCGCATCGAGTGGTGGCGATCGCGTCCATCGAAGCCCTTGCAGAGCAAGGGCACCCAGCGATCAACGCAATCAATTCCGTCGCTGTTTTCCCAATGCAGAGCCGCCGCCCTCGCTCTGCGGGGGCGGGGCGCGCGGCAGCGCGGGTGGGGGCGGCCAACCGGCAGCGCGACTGCGGGCCGTCACCCATGCGCGGCAGCGCGGGTGGGGGCCCGCGCACTGGCAGCGCGACTGCGGGCCGTCGCTCCATCGCGGCAGCGGCGGTGGGGGCCTGCAGACCCGCTGCGCGGCTGGGCGCCGAATTACTTCTCTTCGGGCGCGGTCCAGCCGGGGCCCGAGAAGAGCCGATGCCAGCGCTCGGACATCGATCGCGCGTCGCGCAGATCCCTGGCGATCGCGACGTACTCGTGAAACGCGATGACGAGCAGGTTGTACGAGCGGATGTTCTTCGTGAGCCCGTACACAACGGGCTCTTGCTCGGGGACGAAGGTGCGAAATAGCCTGTCCCACACAATCAAGATACCAGCGTAATTGCAGTCGAGATAGCGACCGTTGGACCCGTGATGCACGCGGTGATGCGAGGGAGTATTGAAGACCCACTCGAACCAACGGGGCATGCGGTCGATCGCCTCGGTGTGCACCCAGAACTGGTAGAGCAGGTTGAAGCCGCCGGCGGCGATGATCATTCCGGGCCGCACGCCGAGAAGGGCGATGGGCGGGACCATGAGCAGCGTGAGAAAGGGCGTCCACGGCTGCCTGAGCGCGGTCGAGAGGTTGTAGCGCTCGGACGAGTGGTGGTTGACGTGCGCGGCCCAGAACAAGCGCCGCTCGTGCTCGATGCGATGGACCCAGTAGTACACGAAGTCCCACGCGAGCATGGCGACGAGCCAGCCCACGGGGCCTTCGCCGAGGTCCGTGAGACGATGGGTCCAGAGCTTTCGCGCGACGAGAAATTGTCCGTGCACGATGAGCCCGACAAACACGATCGAGAGCGCGCCCATGAGCAGCGAGGCGATGGTGTCCTTGCGCTCGTAGCCGAGGACGTTGCGGCCCTGCGCTTTCTGTCGCTCGAGCACGCGATGCTCGAGCCAGCACGCGAGCAAAAACAGCGGCCCGGCGGGGACCGTCGGATCGAAGTACGAATCGACGAACACGAGCCGATTCTATCCCGCAACGCGGGCGCGGAAACTGCGCGTCCGACCGGCGAGCAGCGTGATAGAAAGGGCGCCCCACACCATGAACCCCCACATCTTTCGCGAGTACGACATCCGCGGCGTCGCGGACACTGACCTGACTGAAGACGTCGCGTTCGCCATCGGGCGCACGCTCGGGACGATCTACGCCGAGCGTGGAAAGCGAAAGATCATCGTCGGTCGCGACTGCCGAGTGTCGTCGCGGCGCATTCGCGAGGCGCTCGTTCGCGGGCTGATCGACGCGGGCCGGCACGTCGTGAAGATCGAAGTGGGCCCGACGCCGCTGCTGTATTTCGCGGTGCATCACCTCGACGCAGACGGCGGAGTGATGGTGACGGGCAGCCACAATCCTCCCGAGGACAACGGGCTGAAGATCTTGATGGGCAAGGGGAGCTTCTTCGGCGACGAGATCCGCACGCTCGGAAGGCGCGCGAGCGCTGGGGACTACAAGAGCGCCGCGGGAGGCTCGCTCGAAGAGCAGACGGTGTCCGACGCGTACGTGGCCTTCATGAAGGGCAACGTGAGCTTCTCGAACAAGGGGCTGAAGGTGGTCGTGGACGCTGGCAACGGCGCGGGCGGACCGCTGTTGCTCGCGTGCATGCGCGCGCTCGGGCTCGATCCGGTGGCGATGTACTGCGAGATGGACGGGCGGTTTCCGAACCATCACCCCGACCCGACGATCCCGAAGAACGTCGAGGAGCTCATCGAGACGGTCAAGCGGATCAACGCGGACGTGGGCATCGCGCTCGACGGAGACGCAGATCGCATCGGAGCGATCGACGCCGAGGGAAACATCGTCTGGGGCGACAAGCTCTTGATCGCGTTCTCGCGGGCGATCCTCGCGCGCAGGCCGGGCGCCGCGGTGATCGGCGAGGTGAAGTGCTCGCAGACCCTCTACGACGACATCGCAAAGCACGGCGGAAAGCCGGTGCTCTGGAAGACGGGCCACTCGCTCATCAAGACCAAGATGAAAGAGGAGCACGCGCTGTTGGCCGGAGAAATGTCAGGGCATTTGTTCTTCGCGGACAAGTACTACGGCTACGACGACGCGGTGTACGCGGCGCTGCGCCTGGTCGAGCTGATCGGCGCGAAGGGCGAGGGACTCGAGGACATGCTTCGGGATGTCCCCGAGACGTACGCGACGCCCGAGCTGCGCGAGCCGTGCCCGGACGCGGTGAAGTTCAAGGTCGTCGAGCGCGTGCTCGAGCACTATCGCGGCAACAAGCCCGTGGTGGACGTGGACGGCGCGCGCGTGGATTTCGGCGACGGCTGGGGGCTGGTTCGAGCATCGAACACGCAGCCCGTGTTGGTGTTGCGCTTCGAAGCGCAGAGCCCCGCGCGACGCGACGAGCTCCGCGCCGAGGTCGAAGGGGTCGTGCGCGCAGCGGTTCGCGAAGTGACCTGAGAGTGCAACCGAGCACTTAAGGAAATCTACCGACCGCCGATTCCCTTCGTCGCAGCGCGAGATCAACAGCGGTCATCGCGGAGCCTCGCAGCGCGCTGCCGAGCCGCGATTTCGTGAAGGGACGAAGATGAAGACTGCCCGTTCTCGGCGTGCGATGCCGCGCGCTGCCTGGTTGTCCATTGCCTGTGCGGCCGCTGCGGTCTGCGCGTTCGAGCAGAGCGCGTCGGCGCAGGTGCGCTTCGGGGGGCGCATCGAAGGCGGGGCAGGCGCGATGCTCACGGATTGGCAGCGACAATCGCTGCTCTTTGATTCTGTGGGCTTTCAGGGGACGGGGAGGCTCTTCGTCGCTCCGATCGACTGGCTCGCGGTGCAGCTCTCGGTCAGCAACTGGGTGTTTCTCAGCCCGAGCACCGCGGACCCGCCCGGGCACGTGCTCGGCGTGATGGGCGGCCTCCGCGCAGAGCCGATGATCGGGCGCGTCGGGCGCTTCTTCGTCGACGCGAACGCGGGCGTGGCCTTCACGGGGCCGTTCACACGTTTTCATTTCGACGCTGGATTGGGCTTCGAATTTCAGGTCGTTCGGTGGCTCGCGCTCGGCCCCGCGGTCCGCTACGGACACGTGCTGCAGCCCGACGACGAGCAAGCACCCGCGGACGCTCAGTGGCTCGCCGGCGGCGTCTCGATCACCTTCGGAACCCCGCGCGCAGAGCCCGTCGCCCCGCGCGCTCCGCTCGACTCGGACAGCGATGGAGTGACCGACGACAACGATCGTTGTCCGAGCGAACCGCAGGGACAGTTCGCGGATCCCGCGCGCCCTGGGTGCCCCGACGGAGACACCGACGGAGACAGCGTTCGCAACAGCGCCGACCAATGCGCGGACGTCCCGCAAGGAGCGAACCCCGATCCCGCGCGCGCCGGTTGTCCTCGGCCCGACACCGACGGCGACGGCGTGTTCGACAGCGACGATCAGTGCCGCGATCAACCGCAAGGCGCGCACCCCGATCCCGCGCGCGCTGGGTGCCCCGACGGAGACGCGGATCGCGACGGAGTTCTCGATTCGCAGGACCAGTGCCGCGATCAACCGCAAGGCGCGCAGCCGGACCCCGCGCGCGCCGGTTGTCCTCTGCCCGATCGCGACCACGACTCGGTGGGCGACGCGACCGATCACTGCCCCGATCAAGCAGGCGCGCCGCACCCCGACCCCAATCGCAACGGTTGCCCAGGACAATTGCAGGTCTCGAACGGAGCGATCCAGATCAACACGCCGGTGTTCTTCGCGCACAACCGAGACACGATTCTTCCGCGGTCGTTCACGATTCTGCAGGCGGTCGGAGATGCCCTTCGCGCGAGCCCGCACGTGCGTCGCGTCTCGATCGAAGGACACACGGACGACAACGGAGACGACGCCGCGAACATGGGATTGTCCGAGCGTCGCGCACAGAGCGTGATGCGTTGGCTCGTCGATCACGGCGTCGAAGCGGGCAGGCTCGAAGCGCACGGCTTCGGAGAGACCCGTCCGCTCGACGCGATCACGCCCGGCATGCCGCGACGCGCTCTTCGCGCAGCGCAGGCGCGCAATCGACGGGTGGAGTTCAGGATCACGGATCCCGCGCAGGGCAACGGGCAGTGATCAGCGGCCGACCCTGCGCTCGAGCTCGGACCACTTGATCGAGAAGAGCACGGGCCGTCCGTGCGGGCAGTGACCGCCGAAATCGCATTCGTCCAGAGAGGACAAGAGCGATTGGGCTTCTTCGGGGGCGACGTCGTCTCCGCCGCGAACCGAGCCGTGACAGGCCATGGTGGCGAGGACGAGGTCGAGGGCGCGTGAGAAGTCCGTTCCTTGGCGAGCGAGCTCGGCGAGGATGTCGCGCGCAAGCCTGCGCGGGTCAGCCCTCACGAGCAGCGCGGGAATCGCTCGGACCGCGAGCGTGTTGGCCCCGAGCGGCGTGAGCTCGAACCCGATGCGCGCGAGGTCTTCGGCGTGCTCTTCGGCGAGGGCGACTTCGCGCGCGGTGACGTCGAGCGTCTCGTGCACGAGCAACGGTTGCACGCGCACCTCGCGCGAGGCGTAGCTGCGACGCAGACGATCGAAGACGACGCGCTCTGCCGCCGCGTGCTGATCGAGCATGATGAGCCCCCACTCGCCTTCGCAGATCAAGAACATGCGGCGCACTTGCGCGACGAATCGCAGAGCGCCGAAGGTCTGTCGCTCGGGCAAGCCCGTGTCCGCAGAGAGCCCCACGACGCGCGGCGCAGCGATGGCGGCGGCCATCACCGCGGCGTAGTCGGAAGATGACACCGCGCTCGCGCTCGACGCAGGAGCGCTCGCGGGCTCGTCGCTCGCGAAGCCCCACGGGTCGGCGCTCGCGCCCTCGACAGGGAGCGATCGCGCTGGATTTTCACCGGGTGTTTCGTCGATGAGCTCAGCGGGCTTGGAGGCCGAAGCGTCCGCGCGCGGCGAGAAGAGCGTCCGGTTCGAGGACACGTCCACCGAGGGCCGCGGGATGTCTGCGCTGTGCGCGGCGCTCGACGAGTACGAGCGAGGCGCAGGCGCGCTCGACGAGTACGGAGCGGCGTCGAAGCGCGAGGCCCATGGATCGCTCGCGCTCGTGGGAGCGCCGGTGAGCGCGCGAGCCCACGGCGCGGTCGCGAGTCCGTCGCGCAGGAGCGAGACGACCGAGGCGAAGACCTCGTTTTGTTGCGCGAAGCGAACCTCGGCTTTTTGCGGGTGAACGTTGACGTCGACCTGCGCGGCGGGGACGTCGACGAGCAGCGCGCCGGGCGGATAGCGACCGCCGTCGAGCGTCGAGCCATAGGACTGAGAGATGGCGCGAAGGAGCAGCTTGTCTCGGACGAAGCGGCCGTTGACGTAGACAGCGATGCCGGTGGTTCCTGTGCGAGAGCGCTCGGGCGGGCCGAGAAAGGCTTGGACGCGAACGGTGCCTCTGCGGCCGTCGATTTCGGTGAGCGTCTCGTCGGGCCACATCTCGCGGACGCGCTCGCCGACGGTCTCGCGGCGGAGGTACTCGCGCACGACTTTGCCGTCTTTTCGCAGGACGAAGCGCACGTCGGGTCGGGGCAACGCGAGCCTCGCGACGGTGTCCGCGCACGCGCCCCACTCGGTTTGCGGGGTTCGCAAGAATTTGCGGCGTGCGGGTGTATTGAAGAACAGGTCCTCGACCGACACGGTTGTTCCGATCGCGCATCCGACGGCTTTGAGTGACGGGGAGGCGTTGCCTTCGAGCCGAACTTCGCAGCCTTCTTCAGAGTTCTTTTGTCGCGAGGTGAGGCACAGGCGCGAGACCGAGCCGATCGACGCGAGGGCTTCGCCGCGAAACCCATAGGTGGCGACGCCGAGCAGATCGTCCGCAGAGCGGATCTTGCTCGTCGCGTGGCGCACGACGGAGAGGGCGAGGTCGTCACGAGACATTCCCTGACCGTCGTCGGTGATCGCGATGCGCGCTACGCCGCCGCCGTCGATCGAGACGGTGATGACTCGGGCTCCGGCGTCGAGGCTGTTCTCGACGAGCTCTTTGACGACGCTCGCGGGCCGCTCGACCACTTCGCCTGCGGCGATCTGGTTGGCGACGTCCGCGGGCAACACTTGAATCGGAGGAAGGTCAGTCACGACGGCACAGTACGATGTCCGATCGAGTCGCTCCAAAGTCGCGCTCGCTGCAAAGGTTCGCGCCCGTGTGCCGATTGAAGAACCACCGACGGAACAGCGAATGCTTCCCCAGTGTTCATCAACGAACGGAGACGGTGCTCGCTGTGACGTTGGTGACACACCGCGGTTGTGGAGAAGGCCCGCCGCGCCACGGACACGCAGGGACTGTGGAGATGTGGTCGTCGAATTGACCCGTCGAAACCCTGAGTGCTACGGTCGGTTGACGGAACGCTCGCTTGAAATTCGCATGAACGCACGACTCTCTTCCCACCTCGAATCGAGCCTCTGCGAGCGCTTCACGTGCTCGCGATCGCGTACGGTGAGTCACGTGCGAGCGACGATGACGAGCGCCTCACACTGGAGGGCGACGCGATGAGCGTCGAGATGCAGCACGAACCCGCGCCGGACGTGGACCTGACGGGTCGCACGATCGCGGGGCGCTACAACGTCCTTCGCCGTTTGGGAGAGGGCGGCATGGGCGTTGTGTACTCGGCGATGGACACGCGCCTCGAGAAGCAGGTCGCGATCAAAGTCTTGAAAGAAGACTTCGCGCACCGCTCGGACGTCGTCGCTCGCTTCACGCAAGAAGCGAAGAGCGCCGCGAGGATCAAGCACGAGAACGTGCTCGACGTCACGGACTACGGCGGCACCGAGGACGGCAGCTTCTACATCGCGATGGAGCTGCTCGTCGGCACGGACCTCGCGGACGTCCTGCAAAAAGAGGGCGCGATCGAGCTTCATCGCGCGCTCAACGTCGCTATTCAAGTGACGCGCGCGCTCGGGGCCGCGCACGGCAAGGGCATCGTTCACCGGGATTTGAAGCCCGAGAACGTGTTTCTCGTGAGGGCTGACGACGGCCGCGAGGTCGTGAAGATCGTGGACTTCGGCATCGCGCAGATGAAGGACATGACCGGTCAGGGCGGCAAGAAGCTGACTCAGACGGGCATGATCTTCGGCACGCCCGAGTACATGTCTCCCGAGCAAGCCAAGGGCGCGGCGATCGATCACCGCGTGGACATCTACGCGGTGGGAGTGATCCTGTACGAGATGGCCGCGGGTCGCACGCCGTTCGTAGGCGACTCGTTTATGGGGATTTTGACGCAGCATTTGTACGAGCCTGCGCCGGCGATCTTGTCGCTCAACCCCAACGCGCAGATCACGCCCGAGTACGAAGCGGTGATCGCGAAGTCGCTCGCGAAGAACCCGGACGAGCGCTACCAGTCGATGCAAGAGCTTTGCGACGACCTGATCAAGGTCCGCGACGGAGCTCGTCCGACGGCGATCACCGCGGTGCTCTCGACGCCGAGCAAACCGCAGGGCGGCGTGGGGCTCATCACCAGCGCAGCGACGGGAAACTACACCGCGGCGCACACGATGGAGATGCCGCGGCAAGACGCTCCGAAGAGCAAGTCGTCGCTGCTGCTCGGCGTGGGTCTGGGCGCGGCGATCTTGCTCGCGGGCGGCGCGGTGGCGCTCAATCAAATGAGTTCTTCGAGCGCGCAGCAGCAGCGCAGCACGGACCGAGGGCTCGCCAACAACGGAGCCAACGGGAGCAACGGGAGCAACGGCGCGAGCGCGAACAACGGGACGGGGCTCGGCGCGAGCGCGGACGCGGGCGCGGTGGCGAGCAACGGCGGCGCGGACGCGGCGATCGCGCAGGGGACCGCGGACGCGGGCGCGGCGATGGTTCGGCTGCACTTCGCGACAAACCCGCCCGGAGCGCAGCTGTTCTTTCAGGGCAGCGACGAGCCGGTGTGCGCGAACACGCCGTGCGACGTGAACGTTCGACAGGGCGAGACGCAGACCGGCTACGCGAGCTCGCGCGGAAAGCGCGGGGAGTTTTCGGTCGTCGCGAGCTCCGACGGACAGGCGGTGGACATCGCGCTTCGAGCGCAACGCGCGACGAACAACACCGCGCGCAACACGGGCACCCACGGTGGAGCGAGCACGTCCGGCGGAGCGAACCGCAACGCGCGCAACCCGCAGTGTCGTCCGGGCGTGCGGTCGTACTTCGACGAGCGAAGCCAGCTGTATCGTCCGTGCCCCTGAGCGGCGCGGATCGAAGAGGCTGACAACGGTGTCGCAACAGGGGCGGTGGTTGCGTAGCGGACTGCGCGTTTGATTGACAGCGTGTGCTCCTCCCGTACGATCCAACGCAGTCGCCGCACTCGCATTGGCGTCGAAGGAGATCCGTGACTCAGCCCGCCCCGATGAATCCCGCGCCTGCCAACCCCGGCGATCCTGCGCCGAGCTCGGACGCGAACGGAACGGGCGAAGTCCTTCCGCGTCGATTCGGCAAGTACACGCTGCTGCGCAGGCTCGCGCAGGGTGGGATGGCGGAGCTGTTTCTCGCGTTGCACCGCTCGGTGGCGGGCTTCGAGAAGCTCGTGGTGATCAAGCGAATCCTTCCGGAGATGTCGAAGGATCAGGCGTTCATCACGATGTTTCTGCAAGAGGCGCGCATCGCCGCGACCTTCTCGCACCCGAACATCGTCACGATCTTCGACGTCGGTCAGGCCGAGGGCAGCTACTTCATCGCGATGGAGCACATCCACGGCGAGGATCTTCGATCCATCGTCCGTTCGATGAAGCCCAAGAGCGTGACGGAGTTTCCGATCGAGCACGCGATCGCGATCGTCACGGGCGTGGCCGCGGGCCTCGCGTACGCGCACGACAAGCGCGACCTCAACGGCAACCCGCTGAACATCGTTCACCGGGATATTTCTCCGCAGAACATCCTCGTGACGTTCACGGGCGACGTGAAGGTCGTGGACTTCGGCATCGCGAAGGCGACGCACGACGCGCCCCGGCACTCGACGCCTCCCGAAGAGGCGAGCAGCCCGACGCACAAGCCCACGAGCGAGCACCACACGAAGGCGGGGCAGCTCAAGGGCAAGGTCCCGTACATGTCCCCCGAGCAAGCGCGGGGAGAGCTGCTCGACGCGCGCAGCGACATCTTCTCGGTGGGCGTGATCCTGTTCGAGCTGTGCACGGGGCGCCGGCTCTTTCGCGGCAAGGACGAGACCGAGACGCTGCGGATGATCACCGAGGGTGAGTATCCCAAGCCCTCGCAGGTCAACCCGAGGATCTCTGCTGGCCTCGAAGCGGTGATCAACAAGGCGCTCGCGAAGGACGTCACGCAGCGCTACCAGACGGGCCGCGAGCTGCAGCAGGATCTGGAGACGCTCTCGCGAGCCGAGGGGATTCCGGTCTCGAACCTCTCGCTCGGCAACTGGATGCAGATGCTCTTCGAAGAGCGTCTGGCCGCGCAGCGAGAGGCTCTTTTGCAAGGAAAGCAGCTCGCCGACGTGTTGGCTGCGGAAGAGCCGCAGGAGTACACGGCCGCGGGCACGATCGGCGGATCGCTCTCGAGCTTTCAGCCGCAAGAGCCTCCGTCGAAGGCGCCGATCTTCATCGCCGCGGGCGTGGCGCTGCTCGTCGCGTTGAGCGCGGGAGGCTTCGTCGCGTATCGCGAGCACAAGCGCGCGAGCGAAGAAGCGGCACGAGCGGCGATCAACTCTGGGACGTTGGTGATTCAGAGCACGCCGCCGGGCGCTTCGATTTGGGTGAACGGCGGAGTGACGCAGAACCGCACGCCGTTCACGTTGAGAGGGCTTCCGACGGGGCCGAACGCGCGCGTGGTGCTTCGGATCACCGCGCAGGGGTATGACCCGTTTACGCAGACGATCCCGCTTCCGCGGCAGCAGATGAGCGTGAACATCAACGCGACGCTCGAGCGCTCGCGCGCCAACTCGTACGCGGTGCTCGAGGTGAACACGACGCCGCGCGGGGCGCAGGTGATCGTGGACGGAAGGCAGATCGAGGGAGCGACTCCATTGAGCGTCCCCGAGCTCGCGCCGGGCGTCGAGCACACGGTGATCGTGCGGCACCCGGACGCGGTCGAAGAGACGTTTACCTTCGTGAAGGGGCCAGGCGAGCTCGAGCAGCGCACGCTCACGTTGCGTGAGCGACCGCTGGCGCCGGACGAGGCGTGGGTCAACGCGACGGTCGAGCCGGGCAACGCGCTCATGCGCGTGGGCGATCGCACGATCAACACGGGTTCGCCCTATCACGTGCGCGTGCAGGCGAACCGAGTGCTCAACGTGGTGTTCTCGGCGCCGGGCTACGAAGCGACGGCGAGGACGGTGCGCGCGCGGCCTGGGCAGACCTTCGAGATCAGCGCGGTGCGGCTCTCGCGCCCGTCGTCGTCGCCGAGCGTGGATCGCACGCCGGGGCAGCTGCGCATCGGCGCGACCCCGTGGTGCAACGTGACGGTCGACGGTCGTTCGTATGGAGAAACGCCGGTAAACATCGGCTCGATCTCTCCGGGCGGACACACGATCGTCTGCACCAACCCCGCTCGTGGAACGCAAACCCGCCGCGTCACCGTCTCTCCGGGCCGGCTCGAGACGATCCGCATCAACTTCTGACCGCTCGACGACAGGCTCCCTTGCTGCCGCGGTCCAGGTAGTCCATACCGCGCCTGTTTTGAACGCCGTGCCCGCAGTGCCCGCAGTGCCCGCAGTGAAAGCCGCAGAAGTCCCCGCGGACTCCGAGTCCACCAAGCCGCAAGCGCCCGAGAGCGCGCTCGCGCGCATGTGGACGAGCCCTGTCGGCACGGGGCTGCGCGCGCTGCTCGCCATTCTCCCGCTGGCCTACCTCGCGAAGAAGCTCGACCTCTCGCTGGTGCTCGCCAACGCCGAGCGCGTCGGGGCCAAGGGCATCGCGCTCTCGGTGCTCTGCATGACCGTGTCGATCGCGCTCGCGTCGCTGCGTTGGCGGGTGTTGCTGCGCTCGTACGGGGCGAACGAAGAGACGCTGCCGAGCACGTTCGCGCTGTTCAAAGCGTATCTCGTGGGCTGTTACTTCAACGTGCTCCCGTCGGGCGTGGCGGGGGACGTGGTGCGGGGATGGCGCGTGGCGCGCTGTGTTCCGACGGCGGCGACGAGCTACGTGGTGCTGTTGCTCGAGCGGCTCGCGGGGCTCGTCGGGCTGCTGCTCATCGCTGGGATTGCGGTCCTGTTCGCCCCTGAGCACGCGGCGCGCGGCGCGCTCGGCTATGCGCTCGGCGTCGGCGCGCTCGGAGCGATCGGCATCGGCCTGATGTTCTTCGCGCTGCCGCAGTGGCGCGACCGATCGCCGAAGCTCGCCGCGCTCGTCGAGAAGATCCCCGTGGCGGGCGCGATGTTCGCGAAGGTCCCCGCCGCGCGCACCGCTCGGGGCCCCCTCGCGGCGCTCGCGCTCTCGGTGCTCGTTCAGGGTTTGATCGTCTTGTGCGTGGCTCCGCTGCTCATGCCGCTCTCTTCGCAAGCGACGCTGAGCGTGTGCGCGAGGATCGTCCCCGCGGTGGTCCTGGTCACGTACATCCCGCTGACGCCAGGTGGTCTCGGGCAGCGCGAGGCCGCGTTTGCGCACTTCTTCGGCAGCGCAGGCGTCGCGCGCGAAGCGTCTGTCACCGCGTCGCTGCTCTTCTTCGCGGTCATGCTCGGCGTCTCGCTGCTCGGCGGCGTCGTGCTCGCCATCGAGCGAGTCACGGCGCGCCGCGGAAACACCGACGCCGCATGACTCCGGCGAAACGCGCGCTCCTCGTGACCGCGCTCGCCCTCGCGCTCGCGCACGCATCGCTCGCGTACTCCTCGAGCTTCGACCTCGACGCCTTCGACAGCGCTGAGCTCGCGCTCGTCGCAGTCAACGCCGGGCTGGGACACCCCCCCTCGCAGCCCGCGCACACGATGCTCGGCTGGCTCGTCACGCGCGGACCGTGGTCTCCGCTCGCCGCCCTCGCGTGGCTCTCGATCGCACCTGCGGTCCTGTCGCTCTGGCTCGCGCTGCGGACGTTTGGCCGTCGCGACTCGAGCGTCACGCGCGCGCTCGTCACCGGAGCGGTGCTCGTCGCCATGGTCGGGCTCGGGCCGCTGCGCGCGGTCGCTACGCGCGTCGAGGTCTACGCGCTCGCGGCGCTCTTCGCGGTGGGCGCGATGGTCGTCACGCGCGAGCACCGAGACAGCCCTCGAGCGCTCGCGGGCGCCGCGCTGCTCTGGGGGCTCGCCGGCGCGACCAACCCCGTGATTGCCGCGCAGGCCGCGTGGGGCGTGCTCGCGCCGATCGTGCGCGCGCGGCGATGGATCGCAGCTCTCTTGGTGAGCCTCGGCGCGATCGCAGCGTCCATCGCGAGCTACGCGTACGCGTTCGCGGCGCGAGCGCGAGAGACCGAGACGCTCGTGTGGGCCGCGCCGTCGGACCTTCGAGGGCTGTGGGCGCTGCTCACCGCGCGGGACTTCGCGCGCAACGTCTCGCTGAGCGCGGCGACGTGGCTCTCGAACGCCCTGTGGTACGTCGCGGATCTGCTTCGCTCGGGCGTCGGGGTCGCCGTCGCGCTCGCGCTCTTCGGGCTCGCAAAGAAGCAAGACGACGAGCGCGATCCATGGCTCGGCGCCCTCGCGTTCTCGACGTTCGTCGGCGTCGCGATGGTGGCGGCGAACGTCCCGTACCGCGCGGCGAACCCAGACTACGGCGGGTACGTCTTGATTTCGTGTGCGCTCGCAGCGGCGGGGCTCGCGCGGCTCGTCCTCGCAGCGAGCGATCGTTCACAGCGCGCGGTGATCGCTGGGCTGCTCGCGACCGCAGCGCTGCTCGCGCGCGACGACGGACGCTCTTCGCGGGCGACGCGCGCGATCGCGACGCGCGCGATCGAGGCCGCGCCGCGCGGGGCGATCGTCGTGCTCTCGTCCGATCACCTGCTGTTTCCGATGCTGTATTTGCAGGGCGTCGAAGGGCTGCGGCGCGACGTGACCGTGCTCAACGCGGGCTGGGCGAGCTCGCGGTGGGCGTGGCAGTGGGCGAGAGCGAAAGACCCCTCGTTGGTCGTCGACCTCGCCCCTGGACGTGCGCGGCAAGAGCGCCTTCGCTTCACGCTTCGACAGAGGACCGCGGGGCGCGCGGTGCTGTCCGAAGAGCTCGGGCTGCTCGCGCTCGGCGCGGACGGCGAGCTCTGTCCGCGCGGAGTGCTCTGGTCATCGAGCGAGGGGTGCGACGCGAGCACGCGATCGACCGCGGCGACCGTGCAGTGGATCCGCGATGGAGCGCAGGCGGCGCGCGCGGCACGCTCGGTCGAGGACGAGCGGTTGTTTCTGTACACGGCGATGGCGATGGGGCGCGCGGCGAAGGGGCTCGGCTGCGCGGGGCTCGCGGTGCGCGTGCTCAGCGCGGCGCTCGGCGAGGCACCGCCGTCCGTGCGGGCGTGCGGAGCGCGCGCAGAGCGCCCAGAGCCAGTGGACATCCTCACGGTGAGCGCGAGCGCGGCGCGCGAAGAGCTCGAGCGCACTCGACCGATGGTCGCGACGATGCGATAGAGCAGCCGGGACTTGTCGATGGCGTTCGCGCTTCCGCACCCGAGCGATCCCCCGAGCGTGTGGCGCGCGGTCACCGCGCAATTCGCGGGAGATGTCCAGGCGCGCGAGGCGCTGATGGCCGCGGCTGACGCGGGCTCGGACGCGATCGCGCACTCGGTGTGGCCCGCGCTGATCGCGCGCACCAAGGGAGCGGCGCACGCGAGCGTCGTTCGGGCGATCGCCGCCCGAGCGCGCGACCGTCGAGCGGGCGCGGGCGTGCTGTGGGCGCTCGCGTCAGTGGCGCTCGGGCCTCGGGACGAGCTTCGTTCGGCGGCGACGGACGCGCTCGTTCGCCCGGCGTTTGCTGGGGATCGCGAGGGGCTCTCGCTCGCGTTTTCGCTCTCGGCGCGGATCAGCGCCGCGCGCGGGGCGACCCCGAGAGAGCGAGCCGCCCTCGAGGCGTGGCTTCGCTCGGGCGGAGAGGACCCGCTTGCGGGCGCGGACGGCGCTTCGACCTGGCGCGCGTGGATGCAGGGAAGAGAGCGGCCGATCGCGCTCGACTACGCGCTCGTGCTCGCGTGCGCAGGCGCGAGGCGCGCCGAGCTCGAGCACTTGCGCAGCGTGGCCGAGCACGTGATCGTGACGCTCTTCGCGACGACGAGCCCCGAGTGCGCGGCGCTGTGGCGCTGGCTCGCGACCGGCGGGAGCGACGGGGCCGAGGACGACGGCGCTGGGCGCTCTTCGTGGAGCGAGAGCGGGCCGCGGATCGTCGCGCTCGGAGCGCTCTCGACGGTGCGCGCGTCGATGGCCCTCGCGCACCTGGCGCCGCACGCCGCGGCGGGGACCAGCTTCGATCGCGCCGTGCTCACGCACGTGCTCAGGGCGTGCGCGGCGGAGGCGCACAAGGCTCGAGAAGAGGCCCACGGCGCGAGCGCGCTCTCGTGGGTGGTGCTCGCGGCGACGGCCAACGAGCGAGCAGAGCAGCAGCGAGCGCTCGACGCCGCGGTCGAGCGGCTGTGCGAGGCGCTCAGTCGATCGCAGCTGGAGTCGCGGACGCTCGTGCGCGTTCTGCTCGGCCGCGAGGAGGCGCAGGACAAGAGCAAGCACGCGCTGACGAGCGAGCCGTGGCTGTCTCCTGCGATGCGCGTGCGAGCGCTGGCCGTCGCGCTCACCAACGAGGCGCTCGGCGCGCGATCGATCGCGCTCACCGAGCTCGCGGTGAACGGCGTGGCGCCGGGCGTGCTCGGGATCTTGCGCGAGATCGCGAAGAGCGACCCCGACGCGATCACGAGGCAACAGGCGAGGCAGCTCGCGCGAGGCGAGGCGAGCTGAGCGACTCGAGACGGCTCTCGCGTCGCTCGCTGTTACCGCTCATCCCCCCAGAGATCTTACCCACGACTTGAATTCGTGGGCGCAGCGATCACGGGCGGTTCACCGCGATCGAGTACGCGCCGACCGACGTGCTGAACGAGCCGTCGATGTACAGCGTGTGGATGCCCGGGCCGGCGGGGATCGTCGAGGTGATCGACGAGCGCAGGCTGCACGATCCACCGACGTCGTCGTTGCACACGTTGAGCGTGGCGCGCGCGGCGCTGCTCTGGTGCAACGAGGTGTCCCAGGTCGCGCGGTCGCAGGTCGAAGCGGTGAAGGTGCCGCTCGTGGCGCTCGCGCAGGTGTACCAGTAGTACGTGTTCTCGGGGCCCGCGCTGGCGCAGGAGCCGGTGACGCGGCCGCTGCCCGAGGTCGTGCCGCTCGGCGTGCTGTTGCCAGCGGCGAGCGCGGTGATCGAGCCGTTGCCGACAGGCAAGTGCTGGAAGCGGATGTTCGTCGGACCGCCAGCGCCGCAGCCGGAGACGACGAGGCGGTACGAGCCCGCCGGAAGAACCGCCATCACCTGCGATTGGCGAGAGGTGGAGCAGCCCGCGAGGCCGCCGTCGTCGTTGCAGGTCGTTCCGTTCGGGATGCCCGCGCTCGCGATGTTGGTGCCCGTCGAGCTCTGGAAGAACAGCGACGTGTCGCGCGTCGAGCCGATGGTGTCAGCGTAGACGAGCTCGGGCGCCGTGAGCGTAAACGAGTAGAACGCGTCCTGACCGTTGGTGCAGAAGCACGATCCGGCCGTGTCGTTGACCGCCGCGGTGGTGTCTACGGTGAACGTCGACTGCGGCTGCGCCATGTTGATCGCCACTGCGTTCGCAGGGCGGTCGTTGGACGGAGGAGCGATGCACGCGCCGGCCGAGCACACGTTGCCCGCGGGGCAGCGACGCGCGCAGGCGCCGCAGTTGTTCACGTCCGTGTCGGTGTCGACGCAGGCCGCGCCGCAGCGCGTGCCCGTCGTGCAGTTGGCCAACACGAAGTTCACCGTGGCCGAGCCCGAGCCGATGCACGAGTCGACGACGAGGGTGTTGAGGCCGAACTGCGTCGCGCTCGTCGCCGGGATCAGCGAGTTGAGCGACGAGCCGGGGTTGCACACGCCGCCCGCGTCGTCGTTGCACACGGGGCCCGAGACGCGAAGCGCGCTCGATTGCGAGAGCTCGACGTCGTACGACGCGAGGTTCGCGCCGGTGGTGCTGTTGCAGGTCGTCGCGTTGAAGCTCGTCGAGCCCGTCATCGGGCAGGTGAGCCACCAGAGCGAGCTGTCGGGGCCGGCCGAGCAGCAGGTGCTCGAGATCGTTCCGGTGCCCGAGGTCGTCGCCATCGCGGTCTGCACGGTTCCGTCCGGGTTGATGCGCGCCGACGTCCCGTTGCCCGCAGGCAAGTGCTGGAACTTGATCTGCGCCGTTCCCGCTCCGCACCCCGAGAGCACGAGGTAGTACGTGCCCGCGTTCAAGCGCGTCACGATCATCGACTGCAAGCCCGTCTGCCCGCACTCGCGCGTGTCGTCGTTGCACGTCGAGAAGCCCGCGGGCGCCGTGACGTTCATCCCCATCGAGTCCTGGATGAACAGCGCCGTGTCCCACGTCGCGCCCAGCGTGTCCGCCATGATGAGCTCAGGCGCCGTGAGCGTGAAGCGGTAGAACACGTCGTTTCCGCTCGAGCAAATGCAGGTGCCCGCCGTGTCGTTGCGCGCCGCGGTCGTGTCCGCCATCAGCGTCTGCGACGGGTTCGTCAACGAGATCGTCGTCGCGCCCGCGCGCGTGTCGTTCGCCGGGGGCATTCCCATGCAGCTGCCCATCGCGCAGCTCGTGCCCGCCATGCACGCGCGAGCGCACATCCCGCAGTTCGCAGCGTTGGTCTGAAGATCAACGCAGGTGCCCGCGCAGTTCGTCTGTCCCGCAGGGCACGCGCACGCGCCCGCGACGCAGCTCTGTCCCGCAGGGCAGGCCATTCCGCACGCGCCGCAGTTGGCGCGGTCCGTCTGCGTGTTCACGCAGCTCGAGGGCATCCCGCACGCGGTCGTACCCATCGGGCACACGCAGCTTCCGCCCGAGCAGCTCGTGCCGCCCGTGCAAGCGCGGCCACACATCCCGCAGTTGCTGTTGTTCGTCTGGGTGTTGATGCACGTCCCGCCGCAGGACATCTGCCCCGCGGGGCAGCGGCACGCGCCGGACTGGCACGTCGTTCCGCCGGCGCACACGGTGCCGCACGCGCCGCAGTTGTTGTTGTCCGTCTGCGCGTTGACGCAGGTGCGTCCGCAGAGCGTCTGGCCCGCGCCGCACACGCAGCGGCCGGCCATGCAGGTCTGGCCCGCGCCGCACGCCGTGCCGCACGCACCACAATTCATCGCGCTCGTCTGCAGATCGACGCACGTCGGAGCGGGCGCCGTCGGCGTGCAGTCCGTCTGGCCCGCAGCGCACATCGGACGCGCCATCACGCACGCGCCCGCAGAGCAGCTCTGGCCCGCGGGGCACGCGCGGCCGCACATGCCGCAGTTGATCGGATCGGACTGAAGGTCCGCGCACGCAGCGCCGCACGCGGTCTGGCCCATCGGGCAGACCACCATGCCAGTGCACATCCCCGCGCTGCAGGTCTGTCCCATCGCGCAGGCGCGTCCGCACGCGCCGCAGTTCGCGCGATCGGTCTGCGTGTTCACGCAGGTGCCCGAGCAGTTGGTCTGCCCGCCGCCGCACATCATCATCGAAGGAACGCACGCGCCCGCCGTGCACGTCTGTCCCGCAGGACACGCGTTGCCGCAGGCGCCGCAGTTGCTCACGTCCGTCTGGGTGTTGACGCAACGACCGCCGCACAGGGTCTCAGCGCCCGTGCACATCGGCGCGGCGCAGGTGCCCATCGTGCACACGCGACCGGCGGCGCACGCGTTGCCGCAGGCGCCGCAGTTGGTCGCGCTCGACTGCAGATCCACGCATGCACCAGCGCACTCGGTCTGGCCCGCGGGGCACACGACCGCCATGCGACAGGCGCCGGCGTTGCAGCTCTGTCCCATCGGGCAGGCCATCCCGCACGCGCCGCAGTTGTTGCTGTCGGTCTGCGTGTTCACGCACGTCCCGCCGCAGTCTGTCTGGCCCGCGCCGCACATCACGACCGCGCGACAGGCGCCGGCCATGCAGCGCTCGTTCGACGCGCAGGTGCGACCGCACGCTCCGCAGTTGAAGTCGTTGGTCTGCAGGTCGCGGCACGTCGCGCCGCAGAGCGTCTCGCCCGTCGGGCAACGAGACATCACGTCCATGCCCATGTTTGCGTCGGGTTGGCTCGCTCCGTCAGGGCGCGCCATCGAGTCCGTGGGGACGCCGGTGTCTCGCACAGAGCCGTCGGGCGTCGGCGTGCCCATCGCACAGCCGAACATCGTGGCGGTCGTACAGACCAGCCACGCAACACGTTGACGAATCATTCACATCCTCCAATGAATACAAACACACGAAATCCAACCGGAGCTCTTCGCGCCACTCGCGCCGCAAAAGTCCGGAAAGAAAATGGGCGCGAACGGTACTCGCCTCGCGCCCCGCTGTGAATGCCGCCGGAGGGTGAAATCAACCGCGCGAAGGGCTGGTCGGGCGCGCTACGGACGCGTGATCGCGACGCGGTAGGTCCCCGACGAGGTCGAGCTGTACCCGTCGACGTAGAGCGCGTGGATTCCCGCGCCGGCGGGGATCGTCGAGTTCACCGTGGACTGCGTCGAGCACGCGTCGTCGTTGCACACGACGGCCGTCGCGCGCGCGGGGCTGATCTGCGCGAGCGAGGTGTCCCACGAGGCGTTTCCGCAGGTGCTCGCGCCGAACGCGCCGCCCGCGCCGCTCGCGCACGTGAACCAGTAGTACGTGTTCTCGGGGCCCGCCGAGCCGCAGGTCGACGTGATCCGACCGGTGCCCGAGGTGCTCGTCGACGCGGTGGTGGTCATGCCCGCGGGCAAGAAGTTCACCGAGCCATTTCCCAGGGGAATGTGCTGAAATCGAATCGTCGCCCGCCCTGCTCCGCACCCCGAGAGCACCAGGCGGTAGGTGCCCGCGTCGAGCCTGAGCATGATCTGCGACTGCATCCCCGTCGTGCAGCCGGTGAGCCCGTCGTTGTCGCTGCACGCCGCGCCCTGCCCCGCGAGGTTGGTCGCGGTCACGTTGGTCCCCGCGCTGGTTTGCACGAAGAGCGACGTGTCGAACATGGACCCGATCGTGTCCGCGTAGATGAGCTCGGACTGCCCCGCGGCGATCGTAAACGAATAGAACACGTCGTTGCCGCTCGTGCACGTGCACGGGCCGGCCGTGTCGTTGGTCGCCGCGGTGGTGTCCACGGTGAACGTGGATTGACCGTTGGCCATGTCGATCGCGACCGCGCCGGCGGGTTGATCGTTGGGCGGCGCGGGGTTGCACATCCCCATTCGGCAGCTCTGTCCCGCGGGGCAACGGCGGTCGCATCCGCCGCAGTGATTGGGGTTGGTGAGCGTGTCGACGCACGAGCCGCCGCAGCGCGCGCCGCTCGCGCAGGTGCCGAGCGCGTAGTCCACGGAGTACGCGCCGCTCGCCATGCAGCCGTCGATCACGAGGGTGTTGAGCGAGACCTGATTGGCGCCCGTGGCGGTGATGGTCGAGCTGACGGTGGAGCCCGTTGCGCAGACAAAACCCACGTCGTCGTTGCACACCGGCCCCGCGCCGCGCGTGGCTGTGTACTGCGTGAGCGAGCTGTTGAACGCGGCGCGATCCGCGCCCGTCGTGGGGTTGCACGTGGACGCGTAGAACGGAGCCGCCGCGGTGTTCGGGCACGTGAGCCAGAACAGCGACGAGTCGCCGCCGGAGGTGCAGCAGGTCCCGCTGTGGTTTCCGGTGGCGCTGTTGGTCCCGGTCGCGGTGCGCGCCGTGGCGGTCGGCGTGATCCGCGTCGAGCTTCCCGAGCCCGAAGGAGCGTGCTGAAAGTGGATCGTCGCCGCACCAGAGCTGCAGCCCGAGAGAACCAGGAAGTACGTGCCCGGGTCGAGCTTCGCGAAGATCACGGACTGGCGACCGGAGTGGCTGCACTCGGTCGTGTCGTCGCTGCACGTCGTGAAGCCAGTGGCAGCGGTGATGTTCGAGCCGGCGGAGTTTTGAAAGTACAGCGAGGTGTCCCAGCTCGTTCCGAACGTGTCGGCGTAGACGATCTCCGATTGCGTGAGCGTGAAGCGGTAGAACACGTCGTTGCCCGTGGTGCAGCCGCAGCTCCCAGACGTATCGTTGCGGGCCATGCTCGTGTTGATCGAGAGGCTCTGATCCGCCATCGCCAGGTCGATCACCGTCGCGTTCGCGCGGGTGTCATTGCTCGGCGGAACCCCTCGACACGCCCCCGCCATGCACCCCGTCCCGGGCACGCACACGGTCCCGCACGCTCCGCAGTTGTTCGAGTTGCTCTGCGTGTCCGTGCACACGCCCGCGCAGAGCATCTGCCCCGCCGGACAGCCGCAGCGCCCGGTCGTGCAGACCTGTCCCATCGGGCACGCTGTCCCGCACGCTCCGCAGTGGTTGCGATCGCTCTGGGTGTCCACGCACAGCGCGGGCATCCCGCACATCGTCTGCCCCGCGCGACAGCCGCACGAGCCCGCGCTGCACACCTGCGACATCGGGCAGACCGTGGCGCACCCTCCGCAGTTGGTGTTGTCCGTGCTCGGATCGACGCACACCCCGCCGCAGAGCATCTGCCCCGCGGGACAGCCGCAGCGCCCCGCGTTGCACACCTGCCCCATCGGGCACGCCGTCCCGCAGCCGCCGCAGTTGGCCGCGTCGGTCATCGTGTTGGCGCACGCGCGACCGCAGAGCGTCGTCCCCGCGGCGCACACGCACGCGCCCGCGGCGCACGTCTGCCCTGCGGCGCACGCGGTCCCGCACGCACCACAATTCATCGCGCTCGTCTGCAGATCGACGCACGTCGGAGCGGGCGCCATCGGCGCGCAGTCCGTCTGCCCCGCGGCGCACATCGGTCGCGCCGAGACGCAGCGCCCGCCCATGCAGCTCTGCGTCGCCGAGCACGTCGTCCCGCACGCACCACAATTCAACGGGTCGCTCTCGAGCGTGGCGCACGCGGCTCCGCAGCGCGTCTGGCCGACGGGGCACATCGCCATGCCCGTGCACATCGAGCCCGAGCACGTCTGGCCCGCGGCGCACGCGCGCCCGCAGGCCCCGCAGTTGCTCGCGTTGCTGGTCGTGTCGACGCAGGTCCCGCCGCAGTTGGTCTGCCCCGCGGGACACATCATCATCGAGCTCTGGCAGCGGCCGCTCGTGCACGTCTGGCCCGCCGAGCAGACCGTGCCGCACGCACCACAATTCATGTTGTCACTTAAAACACTGGTACAGACGCCGCTGCAGCGCGTGTCACCTCCGCCGCACGGGGACGATCCGTCCATGGGCGGAGGCGTGATCACCCCCGAGTCCGCGCGCGCGTCGACCCTCGCGTCGGGGCGCGGAAGGTTCATTTCAGGGACCGCGCACCCTGCGACCACGGTCGCAGCAACCCAACAGACCCAAGCGTGTGGCCGCAACATATCCGCCTCCAGAGAGTGTTTTGTAGGCGACCAGGGACGGTAGCCCACTCAGCGCGCGATTGCATCGCCGCCGCCGCGGATTGCGCGGCGCAAGTGCACAACGACTCGCGGCGACTACCAGCGTCCTGCGTCGTCGCCGTACAGCCGCTCGCACACCGCGCGCAGGTCCTCGGGCAGCCTCGCGCGCACGTCCAAGCGCTCGCCGGTGTCCTCTCGGACGAGCGAGATCGAGCGCGCGTGCAGGGCCATGCGCTCGAGGCCGAAGTGCGCGCGAAACCAGCGATTGAGCGGCTGTTTGCCGTAGTTGCTGTCGCCGAGGACCGGGTGGCTCACGTGCTTGCAGTGCCGGCGCACCTGGTGCATTCGCCCCGTGAAAATCCGCACTTCGACGAGCGAGCTGCGGGCCTCGCCCTCGCGGACGCACACGGGTTCGATGTGGCTGCGAGCGTCGCGGGGCGCGCCGTCCTCGTCTTTGAGCGCGTGCTCGACGGCGATCGGGCCCTTCACGCAGCCGCGCACGAGGGCGAGGTAGCGCTTGTCGCTCGATGGCGCGGCGAGCGCCTCTTGCCACGCGCGCGCCGAGGCGCCGTCTCGCGCGAGCACGAGCGCGCCGGAGGTCTGTCGATCGAGCCTGTGCACCGGAGCGAGCCCCTCGCCGAGCTGCTCGCGCACGAGGTCCATCACGGTGCGCTCTCTCGGGCCGGCGAAGGCGCTCGAGTGAACGAGCAGCCACGCGGGCTTGTCGATGACGACGCACGTCTCGCTCTCGCAGAGCACCGAGAGCGCGCGCTGGGTGGCGCGTTGGTACGCGGCGTTTTCGCGGATGTCGTCGGCGCTCACGAGCGTTGAGGTTCTACCGTGCTCGCCGCGAACCAGCTACGTTTACCCACGAGACCGAGGGCCCGATGAGCGAGACCGGATACCGAGACAAGACCGAGGCCCTCGCGCACGAGAACGCGGCCCTTCGCAGAGAGAACGAAGAGCTGCGCGCGAGGATCGCCGGAGCGCAGCCCATCGCGGCGCACGCTCCGCGCTCGACGCGCACGGCGGTCTTCACCGTCGCGGGGATGCTGATCCTCGGCGGCTTCGCGGGGCTGTATTTCGCGCGCGCGACGCCGGTCGAGCCTCGCGTCGGAGCCGTTCGACCGCTGATCGCGCAGCACGACGAGGTCGGCAGGCTCTCGGTGCTCATCCGCGCGGACGGGACGATGCTCTTGGACGGAGACGCGATGAACAACGTGCAGTTCTCCACGCGGGTTCGCGTGCTCGCGGGCGTGCAGCCGAACCTGCGCGTGGTGATCAACGCCGATCGAGACGTCCCGTACGCGCGCGTGATCGAGGTGATGGACGACGTTCGCACCGCGGGATTTCAGCGCGTGGCGCTCGCGACGACGGGCGCGCGATGAGCGGCTATCGCGACGAAACAACGGCGCTCGCGCACGAGAACGAGGCCCTTCGCAGAGAGAACGAGGCGCTGCGCCAGAAGCTCGACGGAGACGAGCGCGCGAACGAAGCGCGCGGCCCCAGGCGCACGGGGGCGCACTTTGCGTGGCTCGTCGCGGGCGTCGCGGCGGCGACCGCGCTCGCGACGGGCGCGGTGATCTTGCGAGTGAAGCCGTCGAACGTGTCGTTTTCGGCGCCGGACTACAGCGTGGTGTCCGTGGTGGTGCGCGACGAAGGAGACATCCGAGTGAACGGCGCGAGCGTCCCTCGGTGGGAGCTGGTGGCGCACTTGCGTTCGCTGCAGCAAACGAACGCGTCGCTGCGGGTGATCGTGTACGCGAGCCCGTCGCTGCCCGCCGAGCGCATCACCGAGGTCACCGATCGAGTGCGCAACGCAGGGTTCACGCGCGTATCCGTGCAGAGCGGAGAGCCGTAGCGAAGGTCATTTGGCGCTTCGCGAAGGGCCACTCTTTGGGCACGTCGCTCAGCGCTTGAGCCAGCCGCGCTTGAAGTGGCGGTCGAAGAGGCGCACGCGGCGGAGCAGCAAATCGAGCAGCAGAATCGCGATCGCGCCCATCACGGGGTAGCGCCACAGCGGCTGCACTTCGGTGATGCGCTCGCCCATCGGGTCGAAGAGCTGCGGCGGAGTTGGGTCGACGCGGCCGCCCGTCGAGCGCGCGAGGCGAACGAGCGTCTCGCGATCGGGCTCGAGCACGGCGTACTCGCGGGGATACGGGTTGTTGATGCGCCCGTGGCTCTCGGCGATCACGCGACCGTCGCGGCGATGCACCGCGCGCAACGCGAAGGCGCCGTAGCGATCGAGCGGAAAGTTCGCTTCGTATCGCCCCGGAGCCACCGCGCGCAGCGGAACGCTCTGCTCGGTCCCCCCCGGCTGCGGGCCGCGGATCGTGAGCGTGCTCTCGAGCCCGTTGTCGAAGCGGTCGTCTTGCGTGATGGCGTCCACCGCGACGTGCACGCTGCCCGCGACCATTTCGGCGCGCAGCCCGAGCTCGTTGCGACGACGCTGACGCATGTGCTCGCGGACGAGCTGCGACCAGAACTCTCTCCATCGCGGCCAGCGGATCCACTCGAACGCCCAGCGATTTTTCACGTCGCTCGTCCACGCGAGAGACCACCCCAAGCCGACGCGCCATCGCGCCAAGAGGGGCTCTGCGGAGTCGTCGTCGGTCTCGAGGATGACCTGCGCAGGCTCGGGCTTGGCGCGCGTGCTCACGTAGGCAAGCAACAGGGGCATCGAGCTCGCTTCGATCCCGCGGAGAAAGCTCGCTTGCGTGACGACCCTCGGCTGCACGGGCTCTTCGATGACCGAGTTGCGCTGCACTTGCTGGGTCTCGCGCAAGAAGATCTGCGGGAGATTGTTCGGGTCGTTGGTGACGTACGTGCGTCCGCCGCCCCAGATGCGGCCGATGTTTTCGAGCAAGGCGCGGTCGACGCCGCTGCCGAGACCGACGGCGCTCACGGTGATTCCGTCGGCGACCATGGACTGAACGAGCTCGCGGATTCCGTCGGTGGGCGCTTGTCCGTCGGACAGCAAGATCACGTGCTTGGTGACCGCGCGAGTCACTTGCAGGTCTTGGTACGCGCGGTCGAGCGCGGGGAAGATGGCCGTTCCGCCGCCGGGGCGCAGGCGAGAGATGTCGTTGGCGATGCGGACGCGGTTGCGCGCGGACTGCATGCGCACGACGGTGATGGCCTCGGTGTCGAAGCCGATGACTTCGATTTGATCGTCCGGCCCGAGGATCTCTGCGGTGCGTCGCGCGGCGGTCTTGGCCATTTCGAGCGGCTGACCTTGCATCGAGCCCGAGCGGTCGATGACGAGCGAGAGGGCGATGGAGGGCTGATCGCGACGACGCTCTCCCTCCATTCGCACTGGGAGAAGACGCTCGATTTCGGTTCCGCCCCAGCCGCCGAGGCCGAACGAGCGCGGGCCGCCGGCCATCAAGAACCCGCCGCCCAACGTGCGGACGTACTGCGCGATCGCCTGCTGCGAACCCACGCTCACGCTCGGCGCGTCGACATCGCTCAAGACCACGAAATCAAAGCGCTCGAGCTCTCGCAGCGAGTTGGGAACGGCGCTGCCCGGCCGCACTTCGACCTCGAAATCACCGCTCGCCAGCGCGTCCCTGAGGTACTGCGCGCGGCTGGGATCGCCCTCGATGTACAAGATCGTCGGCCGCCCGGGGACGACCGCGGTCGTGACGTACCGATTGTTCTCTCGAAAGCGATCTTGCACGCCCTGCGCGGGCTGCGCGCTGAGCGCGTACGTCACGTCTCCGGGGACACGAACGATCGAGCGAAACTTCACCTCGGTCTCGCCCGCGGGAAGATCCACGGTCTTGCTCGGCTCTTCTCCGTTGGGAGCCTCGCCTTGCATGAGGTTGAACGTCACGCGCGAGGGGCGCGACGAGAAGACCATCGCGCGCACTTCGAAGGGCTCGTTGACGCGAATGCGATCGGGCAAGCGCATCTCGCGCACCGCGATCTCGGGCGGCGCTCCGCGACGCGAGGGGACGGTGCTCACGCGCACGCCGAAGCGCTGCGCGCGAGTGACCTCGGCGAGCACGTCTCCGTCCGTCTGCACTCCGTCGCTGAGCACGACGACGCGACGGAGATACCCCGCAGGAAACAGCCCGTACGACAGCGAGAGCGCCGCGCTGAGGTCTGTGGCGGCTCCCGGTCGATCCGCGGGCGTGAGCTCGGCGCCTGCGTCCGCTGCGCGCGGCGTGCGAGAGGGCGCGACGTGCCTCTCGAAGCGGTCGATGCGCTGCCCTGGAGCGAGCCGTTCGGGCAGCTCGATCACGCGGGGCCTGCGCGCGAAGGTGATGGCACGAACGGGGTTTTCGCCGCGCGCGCGAAGGACGGTCTCGACCTGCTGACGAAAGTCTTCGAGCGCTTCGTCCGGGACGCTCTCGCTGACGTCGACGAGAAAGATCGTCGCGACCTTCTGCGTGAACGTGGTGCTCGTCGGCCTCGAGAACGAAGCGACGAGGACGGCGGCCATGATCGTGCGGACGACGGTCCCGAGCCAGCGCTGCACCGCGGGCAAATCGGCGAGCGAAGCGCCTGCGACGAGCGAGAAGTACGGGACGAGCACGAGCCCCCAGAGCGCGCGAGGCCAGAGCAGCTCGACTTCTTTGTGTCCCACGCGCGGGCCGATGAAAGGGACGCGGGCGAGGTCGAACTTGGGGGGAGCCGCGTTCCATCCGACGTAGCGACGGAGGATGAGCGCCACGGCGACGCTGGCCGCGATGGCTGCGCTGACCCTCAGAATCCAGACGGTTCGCTTGTTCATGCGGGTGGTCAGCGCTCGGACGCTTTGTGCGTCGAAAGGTTCTGCGGAGGAGTGATTTCGTGGCCCATCAGCATGCGAACGGCGACGCTGGCGGCGACGAGCCCGAACGTTCCGGTGACCCACGAAGCGCTGCCATCGATCCGCGCGCGCTTCTCGCAGGTGTGCATTCCGTTGTCCGACTGCGGACAGACGCAGTGAAACCCGTCATCCATGTCGTAGGACAGCTCGTGCGGCGCGATGGGCGTCTCGTCGCTGAAGACCGCAGGAATGCCCAGCGGCTTGGATCGCTTGAACACCCAGTGATATTTCTGCCGAAGGATCTCGCGAAAGTGATGGGCCATCGGGTCGTGATGGGTCCTGGCGAGGTCGTCGACCTTCACGCGCGTGGGGTCCATGCGCGCCGCCGCGCCCATGCTGGTCACCACAGGGATGCCCTGCTCTTTGCAGCGCACGATCAAGTGAGCCTTGGCCGAGAGGTTGTCGATCGCGTCGATGACCACGTCGGGCGCCGGAGAAAAGAGCTCGTCGGAGGCCTCCGGGTTGTAGAACGCCACGCGGGCGTCGATCCTTCCCTGCGGGTGCACGAGGCGCAGGCGATCGGCCATGACTTCGACCTTGGGCTTTCCGATCTGACCGCGCATCGCGTGCAGCTGGCGGTTGGTGTTGGTCACGCAGACCAAGTCGAAGTCCACGAGCGAAATGTGACCGACGCCCGTACGCGCGAGCGCTTCTGCGGCGAACGAGCCGACGCCGCCGCAGCCGACGACCATGACGTGCTTCTTGGCGAAGGACTCCATGGTGTTCTCACCGAGCAACCGCGCGACGCGGTCGAAGCGGCGATGGAGCTTGAAGGGCTCGGCAGCGGGAGCGGCGTCGGGCAGATTGGGCGCAGAAGGCGTGCGGGTTTGCATCGGAGAAGAGGTCCGATGGTGTAGCACGGGCGGGGGGTGTCACGGTTCAGGGCCAGAGCGTCGGCCTCATCGCCGGCCCTTCTCCGAGCCGAGATGGCGTCGTGGCATCTGGCACCTCTCGGCGATCGCTTGGATTTGTAGGGTCCGATCGTTGTGTTCGAGCGCGCGATGAACGTGGTCTCGAAGAGCTCAGGGGTCGTGCTCTCGAAGCGCGCGACGGGCGAGGACGGTGGCAACCAGTGCCATTGCAGGGCCTCGCTCGAAGACTCGCGACGACTGAAGAGTCGAGATCGCGATGGGCGAGGGCTCTCACGAACTCGGTGGTCGGAGACGGTGGCAACAAGTGCCACCGCAGGGCCTCGCTCGAAGACTCGCGACGAATGCAATGCAGGAGCGTACGTCGCGGCGCCCGGTGGCTGATGTGTCCTGAGCCACGATTTTCGTGACGTTCGTTGGCCTTCCGATGAAGGAGGCCATCGCGAAGGCACTTCACTCGTCGCGAGTCTTCGAGCGAGGCCCTGCGGTGGCACTCGTTGCCACCGTCCTCGCCCATCGCGCGCTTCGAGCGCACGACCATCACGCGCCCGGGCATGCCCTGCCTCCCCGCTATTGACCAACCGTTCAACAAGCACTACTCACTATTGAACACCCGTTCAACAACATCCCCTCCCCTGTTGCCACCGCCATGCGCCAACGACTCAGCGAAGACGAACGCAAGAGCGCCATCCTCGAAGCCGCGTTCTCCGTCGCGGCCCGAGAGCGGCTCGACGCCGTCACCACCCGACGCGTCGCCGAGGTCGCCGGCGTCAGCGCCGGGCTCGTGATCTTTCACTTCGAGAGCAAAGACAAGCTCCTGCTCGCCCTGTGCGAGCAAGTCGTCGACGAGGTCCGCCTCGCCTTCGCCGGAGCCCCGTCCGACTCGGATCGCCCGGCGCGCGAGGCGCTCGTGCAGTTTCTCTCCGAGCGCGTCGCCAACTTCGAGCGCCCGCGCGTGCGCGAGCGCATCGAGCTCTTCTTCGACTTCTGGGTGCTCTCGACGCGCGCGCCCGCCGTTCGACACCGGCTCGTGCGCGCGATGGGCGAGCTCAAAGCGCTGCTCGGCACCTTCGCCCAGCGCGTGATCGACGATGAGCCCGAGCGCTTCACCGACGTCTCCGCGGCGCAGCTCGCCTCCACCCTCGTCGCGCTGCTTCACGGCGCGGCCATCCAGCGCGTCGTCGAGGGAAAAGACTACGACGGCGCTTCTCTCGTTCGTTCGGTGCGCGCCCTGCTCGGCGCGGCGCCCTCGGCACAAAAGGTCTCGCGATGAAAGCTCTCTTCCGTCGATGGCTCGCCGCGATCGCCGCGGTCTCTCACACGCTTCGCGCGGTGTTCGACGCGGACATCGCGATGTACCGCAGAGAGCCCAGGCTCGCGATCGTCACGCTCGGCGTCGTCATCGTCCCCACGCTCTACGCGCTCATCTACCTCTCGAGCGTGTGGGACCCCATGCGCCGCACGGACTCGCTCACCGCCGCCATCGTCGATCACGACCTCGGAACCACCGTCGAGAGCCGCTCGGTCAACGTCGGCCACTCGATGGTCGACGGCATCGTCCGCTCTGCGAAGGTCCGCGTTCAACGCTTCGCCACGGAGGACGAGGCCACCCGCGCAGTGCGCGACGGACGCGCGGCGTTCGCTCTCTTGATCGACGAGGACTTCTCGCGACGAGCGGTGCGCGCAGAGCGCCCCGGCGCCACGATCCGCGTGTACATCGCCGAGGGAAACAGCTCGGTCGCAGCGATGTTCGCCAGGCGATTTGCGAGCGAAGTCGCGACCCAGACCAACGCCTCGCTCGCTCGACAGCGCTGGGGCGCCGTGTTCGCGCGCGTCGACGAGAGCCGCGGCGGCATCACTCGGCTCAACGACGCCGTGCGCGCCCTGCACGCAGGATCGACGCAGCTCAGCGACGGCTTGCGCCAGGCTCACGACGGAAGCGTGCGCCTGCGCGAAGGTGCCGCGCGCGCGCACGGCGGCTCGTCCGCCATCGCCGACGGAAGCGCCCGCGTCGCAGAAGGCACCACGCAGCTCACGCGCGGAGTCTCTCGGCTCGCAGACGGCCTGCGCACGATGCAGGCGCGATTGCCGTCGGATGAGTCCATGCGCGCCCTCGCCGAAGGGTCGCGCTCGATCGCGAGCGGAAGCGCACGATTGAGCGCAGGATCCGCGCAGCTCTCTGAAGGAAGCGCGCGGTTGAGCGCGGGATCGACGCAGCTCGCGCGAGGCACGACGCAGCTGCGCGAGGGTGTAGCCAGGATTCCCATCTGGGGCGGGCGCGCTGAGCAAGGCGCGCGTCGGGTCGAAGCCGGAGCGCGCAGCGTCAGCGACGGCGCCGCGCAGCTCTCACAAGGAGCTCGACGATTGAGCGACGGCGCCGCGCAGCTCGCGCAAGGAAGCGCGCGGCTCGATCGCGCCGTCTCGCAGCTCAGCGAAGGCACCGTGCGCATCCACGGCGCAGTGAATCAAATGGTCGCAGCGATCCCCGACGATCAGCGACTGCAAACGCTGAGCGACGGCTCGTCGCGCCTCGCGCAGGGCAACGGATCGCTGCGCGACGGGCTCGATCGACTCGCGCGCGGAAGCGCGCAGCTCGAGCACGGACTCGTGCGGTTGCACTCGGGCAGCACGCGTCTCGATGACGGCCTCGCGCAGCTCGAAGCGGCCCTGCCGCGCGAGGTCTCGCGCCCCGACGGGACGCCCGAGTCCCTCGCGACGAGCGTCGATACCGCGGTCACCGTGGTCGCGCCGGTGGTCTCGAACGGCGCTGGGTTCGCGCCGTACTTCATGCCCGTCGCGCTGTGGTTGGGGGCGGTGATGACGGCGTTCGTGCTGCATTTGCGGCGCGTTCCCCGGTCGCTCGCGGGAGGATCGCGCCTGGGACTGTGGCTCGGAAAGCTCGCGTGGCCCTCGCTCATCGTGCTCGCACAATCGCTCTCTGTCGCCGCGAGCGCGCGCTGGGGCCTCGCCCTGCCCGTGCGCCATCCAGCAGCCTTCGTGCTCACCCTCGCGCTCTGCTCGCTCGTGTTCATTCGCATGGTGATCGCCCTGCAGCGCTGGTTCGGCGACGCAGGAAAAGGTCTCGCCCTCTTGGTCATGGTCGCGCAGCTCGCCTCCGCAGGCGGCCCGTATCCCATCGAGCTCAGCGCCAAGCCCTTTCAGCTCTTGCACCCGCTCATGCCGTTTACCCACGCGCTCAAGGCCCTGCGCGCGGCGACGTTCGACGCGTACGACGGCCAGTGGCACACCCATGTTTTCAAGTTGCTCGCGAGCGGCCTCCTCATCGGCCTCGTCGCCACCGTGCTCGGGCGCTGGCGCGCGATCGATGACGAGCAGTACGGGCCCGCGGTGGACCTCGCATGATCCGCGCGCGTCGCATATCGACGAAGCGAACTCGCGCCCCTACGTCTCGCGCATGACAAGCATTACGGTCGTCCCGATCGGCGTGGTTCGCTCGACGCGCATGCTCGCAGAGGACGACAACTGGGACGCTGAGCGCGCGAGCGTCGTGTTGGATCCGTCGCAGTTTTCGCCGGACGCGCTGCTCGGCCTCGCGGACTTCTCGCACGTCGAGGTCATCTTTCACATGGATCGAGTCGACCCGGCCAAGGTCGAGACGGCCGCGAGGCATCCGCGCAACAACCCCGACTGGCCCAAGGTCGGGATCTTCGCCCAGCGCGCGAAAAACCGGCCCAATCAGCTCGGCACGACCGTGTGCCGTGTGCTCGCGGTCGACGGACTCGAGCTCGTCGTCGAAGGCCTCGACGCCATCGACGGGACGCCCGTGCTCGACATCAAGCCCTGGGTGCAAGAGTTCGCTCCGCGCGGCGCGCTGAAGCAGCCGCCGTGGATCACCGAGCTGATGCAGGGCTATTGGCGCGCGTGACGAGTGCCGCCGGTCGTGCTGATTGGCGGCACTATCCCCACACCGCGGCGTGATAGCGAAGGTGCGCTTCGATAAACGTCTGCACGAAGTAGTACGAGTGATCGTAGCCCTCGTGCCTGCGCACTTGCACTTGCTGCCCCACTTCGGCGGCGCGCGCCTCGAGCAGCTCGGGCTTCAATTGGCCCGCGAGAAACTTGTCCGCGAGCCCCTGATCGATCAGCGGAGCGTGCGCGAAACGCTTGCTCTTCAGCAGCTCGCACGCGTCGTACTCGGCCCACTTCGAGCGATCTTCTCCGAGGTATCCCGCGAAGGCCTTCTCGCCCCAGGGGCACTGCATCGGCGCACAAATCGGCGCGAGCGCGCTCGCTGAGCGAAACACCTCTGGCGCTCGAAGCGCAGCCACGAGCGCCCCGTGCCCGCCCATCGAGTGCCCCATCACGGACAACCGCTTGCGGTCGATCGGAAGCTCGCCGCACAGAAGCTCGGGCAGCTCGCGCGTGACGTACGAGAACATCTTGTACGTGCGCGCCCACGGCTCGACCGTCGCGTCCACGTAGAAGCCCGCGCCCACGCCGAAGTCCCAGCTGAGATCGTCGCCCGGATAGCGCTCGACGCGCGGGCTCGTGTCCGGAGCGATCAGCGCGAGACCGAGCTCAGCGGCAACGCGCTGCGCGCCCGCTTTGATCACGAAGGTCTCTTCGGTGCAGGTCAATCCCGCCAGGTAGAACACAGCTCCAACGGGGCCGTGCTCGACCTGTGGCGGCAGGTACACAGAGAGCTTCATCGTCGAGCCGCACGCGCTCGATGCGTGCTCGTAGAACGACTGCGTCCCGCCGAAGCAGCGCTGCGTCGAGCGCGCCACGAGCTCGCTCACGAGTACACCACGACCGAGCGAATCGACTCGCCTTTGTGCATGAGCTCCAAGCCCTCGTTGATGCGTTCGAGCGGGAGCTTGTGCGTGATGAGCGAGTCGATCTCGATCTTCTTGTCCATGTACCAGTCGACGATCTTGGGGACGTCCGTGCGGCCGCGCGCTCCACCAAACGCGCTGCCCTTCCACACGCGACCCGTGACCAATTGAAACGGACGCGTCGCGATCTCTTGCCCCGCGCCAGCGACGCCGATGATCACGCTCGTACCCCAGCCGCGGTGGCAGCTCTCGAGGGCCTGGCGCATGAGCGTGGTGTTTCCCACGCACTCGAAGGTGTAGTCCGCGCCGCCGTTCGTAAGGTTGACGAGGTAGGGGACGAGGTCTCCGCCCACTTCTTTCGGGTTGACGAAGTGGGTCATGCCGAACTTGCGAGCGATCTCTTCGCGCGCGGGGTTGATGTCCACGCCGACGATCATGTCCGCGCCGACCATCTTCGCCGCTTGAATCACATTGAGTCCGATGCCGCCGAGGCCGAACACGATCACGTTGGCGCCCGCTTCGACCTTCGCCGTCCAGAGCACCGCGCCCACGCCCGTCGTGACGCCGCAGCCGATGTAGCAAACCTTGTCGAAGGGAGCGTCCTTGCGGATCTTCGCGAGCGCGATCTCGGGGAGCACCGTGTAGTTCGCGAACGTCGAGCAGCCCATGTAGTGATGGATCTTCTCGCCGCCGATCGAGAAGCGGCTCGTCCCGTCGGGCATCACGCCCTTGCCCTGCGTCGCGCGGATCGCCGTGCACAGGTTGCTCTTGCGCGAGAGGCACGTTTTGCAGCCGCGGCACTCGGGCGTGTACAGCGGAATCACGTGATCGCCCTTGGCGAGCGTGGTCACTCCAGGTCCCACGTCCACGACGACGCCCGCGCCCTCGTGGCCGAGGATCACAGGAAAGAGCCCTTCGGGATCCGCTCCCGAGAGCGTGAAGTCATCGGTGTGACAGATTCCGGTGGCCTTCAACTCTACGAGGACTTCTCCAGCCTTCGGGCCTTCGAGGTCGACGGTCTCGATGGAGAGCGGGGCTCCAGCCTTCGTTGCGATCGCGGCGCGTACCTTCATGACTGAGTCTCTTTGATCCTTTGGGATTGCAGATCTGAGGGCGGTTGATTCTGTGCTCGCTTATCAACGCGCGTTCAGCCGAGCATGCCGACCTTCGCGATGATGAACGTGACGTCATCGGCTTGCGGCGCGCCGTTGGAGAACTGGGCGAGCGAATGCTCCACAGTGTCACGGATCGCCGTCGGATCCCAGCGCGCAGCGTGGATGAGCAGCTCGCGCAGCCGTCGCTCGCCGAACTGCTCTTTGAGCGGGTTTTCGCACTCGGTCACGCCGTCGGTGTAGCAACAGAGCACGTCGTTGGACTCGAGCGGCATGGTGACCTCGGGAAACACTGAGTCCGCGCTCGCGCCGAGCGGCGAGCCGTGCGCGACGATGGGCGCGGCCGTGATCGCGCCGCCGCGGTTGCGCAACAACAAGGGAAACGTGTGCCCTGCGCTGCTCACGGTGAGCTTCTTCGCGCGCGGGTCGATCATGCACACGCACGCGGTCATCATGAGCTTCTGCTTTCCGGCGCCGTAGATGGACGTGTTCATCATGCGCAGGAGCTCGTCGCACTGGAGCTCGTTTTTGCGGAGGTTGCGCGCGAGGTCGCACGCGGCCTTCGCGACGCCGGTGAGAATCGCCGAGGCGATCCCGTGCCCAGTCACGTCACCGAGCACCATGAACACTCGCCCGTCGGGCAGGTCGTGCACCGCCCACCAGTCGCCGCCGCACGAGGCCGCAGGGCGATAGTGGCCCGTCACGCGCACGAAGGGACGGTCGATCGTCTCGCTCTCGGGCAAGAGCAATTGCTGCACGGCGCGCGCGACCTCGAGCTCTTTGCGCATCGCGGCGCTCGCAGAGGCGTCGCGGATGAGCCGCATCATTCCGTCGGCCAGCGAGAGAAAATCCTGGCGAATCGAGGTCAGGCTGCCGTCGGGCGCGTGCGCTCCGTGGTCCGCGCCGAACAGGTCGTTGAGCCTCGCGTTGAACGTGCTCTTGGCCTGCGTGATCGAGACCGAGACGTCGTGGAGGCTGTCTTCGTCGGCGGGGTCGGTCTCGCCGTGGATTCCACGAAAGGCGCTGAGCGCTTCGGCGATCGCGTGAATGAGCTCGTTGAGCCGCCGGTGCTGGTGCGAGAGGCGCTCGTTGAGCTCGTTCATCTCTTTGGTCGAGAGGTCCAACGTGCGCGCGAGCAGCTCGCGATCCTCGGCGCTCGAACGATAGTGGTCGCTCACGCGCTGCAAGAGCTTCGCCCAACGCTCGACGTCGGGCAGCGTCTCGAGGTCAGCGATGCCCACCTTGGACAGCTGACGCAAGAGAAGAGGGTCGATCGATCGAAGTTGCGTGCTCATCGAAAACCAAACTCCGTCAGAGAATTTGCAGACAATCACAAGCTCCAAAAATGGAGCGACGTCGGCGCCGCGCGCAGCTCGCGCGGGTGCACATCGAGGTCCCAGAACAGCGTGACCTCCGTCGATCGCCCGCGGTCCACCGACGCGAACACCGTCGGCGCGCAGGAGAACATCTTGAAGAACCCCAGCCCCGCGCCGCCGCGGCTGCTGTCCACCACGCCGTCACCGCCGCCCGACGACTGCGCAGAGAGCCCGCGCGAGACGCTCTCGAACACGTGCCAGCGCTGCAATCCGCCGAACGGATCGGTGGACTGCAACGCGAGGCGAACGCCGTCCGTCGCGCACACGAGTGAGGGTCGCTCCCAGTCTTCGAGCGTGACCGAAGCGGTGCGGTCCATGGCGTAGCGAGGCGTTCCGTCGGCGAGGGACGGGGCGTCGTAGACGGCGTTCATGAGCAGCTCGTACGCGGCTTCGCCGACGCGCTCTGCGATGCGCGGGTGCGCGCTCGCCGCCTCTGCAAACGCGCGCACGTCGCTCACGATCGACTCGATCTCGCCGCTGTCCGTGGGCGTCCACGCGCGCGACGCAGCGCCCCAGCTCAACAGCTGCTCCAACGTCGGAACGCTCTTGTTCACCAGCGCCCTGCGCGCCGCCTGCCCCACCTCCCACAGCCGCGGCGTCGAGAGAAACTTCGGCCACCCCACGATCGCTACGATCCGCGCGTCCTTCGCAGATCCCTCGATCAGCGCGCGATCGTTCTCGCTCGTCCACAGCAGGACGTACGAGCGCGGCGCGGTGCTCGCTCTCCACTCGGCGACGATGGGCCACTCCTCGGCGCCGCACGCGATCAACCGCGCGCGAGAGAAGCTCGCTTGCGCGAGGGCGCTCACCTCTTCGATCACGCACGTCGTCGCGAGCGAAGCCGACGCAGACAACACCCGCGCTACGCGCGCCGCTACGACAGGGTTGCGCTCGACCACGATGATGTCTGCGACGTCTGCGGACACCATCATCGGTGACCTGCCTCCGACCGCGGCTTGCTCATCGAGATCGTTCGCTCGGCGCCCGCGGCGCTCACGAGCAAGCGCAGCGTCGAGCCGACGGGGAGAGCTGCCCACGTGCGATCCACAACGGCCCGAAAATCACCGAGCGCCGTCACGCGCTGCCCGTTGATCGCGAGCAGCCCATCGCCGTCGCGCAGGTCCGCCGCGCTCGCAGCGGTGCTCGATCGCACCTCGTACACGATCACGTCGGGGCTCGACGGAAGCACCGGCTCGAGCAGCGCGAAGAAGCGCCCCGCGACCATGCCTCGAAACTCTTCTCGCGCGCGATGACTCTCGACCACCGCGTCGAACGCCGCGCGATCCAAGCGATACTGCGCGAACACCTCCGTGCCCGAAGCGCCCTGTCGCACGACCACCTCCGAGCGCTCTGGCGTCGCGGTGCTCCCGTGCTGCTGCTCGAAGCGCTGCGCGATCGCCCGCATCGCGCTCGCGTCCGCCGGCCGTGACCGCACGCGCGTCTCGATGAACGCGTGCGTCCGCGTCCCTCGAAGCTGCTCGAGCGCGAGCGTGAGCAAGCGATACGTCGCGTGATCGCGCGCCGCCGTGAGCGCTGCGTCTCGCGAGGGCTGCCCTTCGGAGTGGCCCACCACGGTGACGCGCGACGAATCAATGGCCGTCGCGCGCTCGGTCCACGACGGGAGCAGAGAATCACCGCTCTCTGCGCTGCTCGATGCGCTCGTCGCGCTCGCGTCGGGCGCGGCCGTCGGCGTCGGAGCGTGCGCTGTGTTCGTCGCGGCGCTGCTCGTGTTGTTCACGGACGAGCTCTCCGAGCGCTGCTTCAAGAGCATCCCTGCGGCGCCGATGCCGAGCACGCCGACGACGATCAATCCCACGGCGATCGCAGGGATCTTCTGCTTCTCCTCGCTCTTGGCCGCGGCCGCGACGGGGCTCGGCGTGGGCTCGGAGATGCGCGCTTGCGACGGCGGCGCAGCTTGTGGAGCGGGCGCGACGGTGGCCCGCTTGGGCTCGCCCGACTGCGCGAGAAAGCGCAGCATCGGCCGCAAATCCGCGAACGAAATCGCTCCTTCGCACCGCTTGCAGAGCACCTTGGGGTCCTCGCCCGCGAGCATCGCCGCCCGATCGCGATCGACGTCGATGTGCCCCATGCGACGCGTGTTGCACTGCGCGCAGAAGCCGTCGATCTCCGCCGAGCAGAGCTTCACCGGAGGAGCGCCGCCGATCATCATGGCCTCGATCACCGCGCGCGGACACGAGTGGATCTCTGCCGACGAGACCTCTTCAGGGAGCTGTCGCAGCGCGCTCAACAGCGCGCCCGCGCCGTCGGGCGTCGCGTCGGTGACCGATTCGAAGTCGAAGATGATGGCGCCTTCGAGGCCGTCGAGGACGCGGTTCCATCGCAGCGTGCGGTCGAGCTTTCCTCGGATGCGGACGCGCGTCGCGTGCTCTTCGATGTCCTTCTGCACTTGCTCGGGGCCCGACGAAGGGACGAGCACCGTTTGATCCGCGCCTTCGAGCACCGCGCGGACCGCCTCGGGGATCACCGTCCCCGCGAACTGCGTCGCGAACGCGAAGTACGTGTCCGCGTCGTCGTCGAACTCCGCCGCGCGTTGGCACTTGGGGCACTCGACCTTCGGCGGCTCTCGATTGCGAATGGCCTCGCCGTCGTGCTCGACGTCGAGCATGTGCTTGCACTCGTAGCCGCAGCTTCGGCAGCGATAGGGGGCTTCGAAGGACACGACCGTTCCGCCGCCGGCGAAGGCACGGATCGTCGAGAGTTGGTTGACCACGGCCTCCGAGCAATTGGCCAGGTAGACGCGCTCGACCGTTCGCTGCGCTGCCGACAAGAGCTGCAGCCATTCGCGCACGCCAAACGACGTGACGCGCTCGATGTTGGCCATGTCGAACACGACGACGCCCGCGAGTCCTTCGGCAGCGGCGCGGCCCTTGAGCGTCTCGTTCATCCGCCCGCTCATCACGACGAGCGTGGCGTCCGCCGTCTGCGCGCGCTCGATCACGCACGTGCTCGCGCCCTTCGACGCCGAGCCCCGGTGCGGAGCGGTTCGCAATCGCTGCACTGCCGCCGCGGACGGAGAGCGCTGCATGATCGAGTCCGCCGCAGTGGGCACCGGCGCGACGGGCGCTGCCGCGCGAGGCGGAGGAGCGGCAACGGGCGGTGGAGCCGCTGGAGCCACCGGAGCCGTTGGTACGCGAGGCTCTTCGCGCATGGGAGGCGCAACGGGCTTCGTCGCGACCTTCGTGGGCACTCCCGAATGCCGCTCCGCGAAGACGGTGAGGGTCATGGTTTGGTTGTGGAGGTCGCACGCGCCCATTCCGTACGGAGCCAATTCGCCGTACGAATAGAAGCCGACGACCTGCGCCTTCTTCGGAAGGACGCTCTGAATCGCCTCGACCTCTTCGTCGATTCGATCACCGAGAACCAATCGTCGACCGACGCACGAAATAGCGACGGAGAGCACATCGGACTCATTGGACTCGTCGCGGTGCTCGACGGCCATCATCGCGGCATCCGACGCTCCGCCGACGAGCCGATCGAAGTCCGCCTTCATCAGCTGCACCAGCGATCCCTCGGGAACATCCCCGGCGAACGTCATCGACTGCGCCGCCTCGTCCACGGCCAGCAGCGTGCGAACGAGGATCTTGCTCTCCGAATCGCTCTGCCGCATCGCCAGCGGAAACAGCAGCCCCGTCGCAGGCAGCCCCGACGCCTTCGGGCCCAGGTATTCTTTGTACAGCTTGAGCGCGGGCTTTCCGTCGATCTCGTACACGACGTTGGCCTTGGACTTCGTGACTCTGCGCTCGGGACCGAACTTGTCCCAGCCGCCCTTGGACCCGTGCGAGACGATCAACGAATCGCCGTACAGTCCCACGGCGACCACGACGCCCGAGCGCGCAGATCCGCCGCGCAAAACCCACGTCTTTCCGAAGCGCGTCCCGTCGCCCGCGAGGCCGCCTGTGACGAGCACGGCGGGGTCCAGGGCGCTGTTGAATCCGCGGACCAATTCGCTCCCGTTGACCGTGAGCCCTTCCGAAAGGACGAAGACCGCGCGGAGGCCAGGCTTCGCGGCAGAGAGCTTTTGCGCGAGGTCTTTTCCTGCGTCGAATGATTTGGCCGCGTCGGTGACCGAGGCTTCGACCGCGTGCAGCTCGGTGCTTCCGAACTGCGTGATCGCGACAGAGAGCGAGCGGTCCATCACCGCGCTTCCTGCGATTTCGCCGGACGTGCTCGCGCCCACCACGTGCGACTTCGAAAACGCCTTCGCGATCTGCTCGAACGCCGCTTTGTTCGCGGGCTCGATCGCCTCGGGAGCGCCGAACACCAGCACCAACGTCCGCTCCGAGTCCATTTCGCTCGGCAGCGCAGCGTCCCACTTGCCGCTCTCGTATGAATACACCCTTCGCTGTACGCGCATCGAACGATCTCCCTGTGACTGTTCTGCGTTGGCCGTCGTCTTTGGCGTCGCGCTCGACGACGCGGCGCAGGCCGCGAGGGCCGAGCGCATTTCGACCGCGGTTTGAAAGCGTCGCGCGGGGTCTTTCTCGAGTCCCTTGAGGATCACCGCGCTGAGGGCGGGCGAGACCTTGGTGAGCGGCGCGGGCTGCTGCTGCAAATGCCCCATGTACGCGGCGACCGCCTCGCTGCCGAACGGCGGCTCTCCGCTCGCGAGGTCGTAGAGCGTCGCGGCGAGAGAATAGAGGTCCGCGCGGTGATCGGCTTTGTTCGCCTCGATCATTTCGGGGGCGATGTACGCCGGCGTCCCCGCGACGATGCCGCGCGGGCGCTGCTCTTGCGCGCGCTGCATGGCCGCGGTCGAGAGCGAAGCGAGGCCGAAATCACAGAGCTTCACGTCGCCCTGCTCGGTGAGCAAGACGTTGGCGGGCTTGATGTCGTAGTGCGAGACGCCGAGCTTGTGCGCGTGCTCGAGGGCCTCGAGCGCCCGCAGACCGATTCGAATCAATTCGGGCTCGGGGAGGACTTTTCCTTCGAACTTCTTTCGATAGTGCCGCAGGTCTTGGCCGCGGACGTACTCCATCACCAAGAACTCCCACGAGGCGTCGCGCTCGTAGTTGTACGCGCGCACGATCCCAGGATCCGTGAGCTTGATGCTCATCAGCGCCTCGGCGCGAAGGCTCTGGAGCGTCTGAGCGACGGTCCCCTCTGGCATTCCCCACTTTTTGACAGTGAGAACCTTGATCGCCACAGGCTGATCCAAGAAGCTGTCAGTCGCGCGAAACACCGCCCCCATTCCTCCAACGGCGATGAGCGCTTCGAGGTGGTACCGCCCGGCGAGGACAGAGCCCACAGGTGGGTGCAAAGGGGCGTTTTCGCCCGGCTTCTTCGGCTTGGGATCCATTGCTGTCTCCCTCCGAGTAGGCGACAGACCAAAGCGTCACCGCAAAAGCCGATCGCTTAATTGGCGATTATTTGTTATCGAACAGGGACTGTTCTTGACCGTATTTTCTCGGATGTTTTGCATATTCTCTGCGCTGAATCGCCGTCGCTGATCGCCCCCCGACGCGCCGCGGCGAGATACGTTGCTCCACCTTCGAGGCGAGGCGCCTTCGATGTCGATTCCCCCCGCGTTTCGAACCACCAGCTTCTTTGGCCGCGAAGGCGAGCGGAGAGCGCTCGACGCCGCCTTCGCCAGCGGCAGCCGAGTCGTCTTGATCGTCGGCCCGCCCGGCGCAGGAAAGTCGCGGCTCGCCTACGAGTTCGCCACGCAAACCTTTCCTGATCGCTGGCTGTGGAGATCGCTCTCTGAATCCGCCTCGAGCCCCGCTGCCCTGGCGGCTCACGAGCTGGCGCAGGCCGCTCCGTCGCTCCTCGTGATCGACGACGTCGAGCTCGAGCTCGAGGCCCAGCTCGCCCACGCGCTCTCGCTCGTTCGCCACGCCGGTCCACAGCGGGTCATCCTGACCTCGCGCCGCGCGATGCCCGCGCCCGGCGTCGCCATCGTCCGCGTCGCTCCGCTCGAAGAAGAGTCCGCGCGACGCTTGCTCGCGAGCCGCGCGGCCCTGGTCGCCCCCGAGCTCGACAGCACACACATGCGCAGCGAGGCCGCGGGCGAGCTGCTCTCGCTGCTCGGGTTCACGCCGGCCGCGATCGAGCTCGCTGCGCCGCGGCTTCGCGCGCTCTCGCTGCACGAGCTCACCGCCCGATTGCGTCACGCGGACGACGCCCTGTGGACGGAAGCCCTGGCGACCAGCGCCCGACACCGCTCGCTGCGCGCGCTGCACGACAGCGCGTGGGCGCAGCTCGACCCGTCGCTGCGCGCCGCGGCGATCGCGTGGTCCGCGTGCGCGCCGTCCTTCGCGCTCGAGACCGCAGAGGCCCTGGCGCCGAACGAGACCCACGCGCACGACGCGCTCGCCGCGCTCATCGACCACTCGCTGTGCGAGCGCCACGCGGGCGAGAACGGCACGCGATACACGCTCTTTTCTCCGCTCGTTCGACAGATCGAGCTCGACCCATCGCTGCGCGCCGCGCGCCACGACGCGCTCAGCCGCCACGCGGCGCACTTCGCAGCGCTCGCCGAGCAAGCGCGCGAGGCGCTCTACTCGTCATCGTCCTCGCAGTGGATGCAGCGAATCGACGCTGAGCGCCCGCAGTTCACGCGAGTGATCGAGCGCGCGTGCGCCGACGAGCTCGGCGAGGGCGGGCTCTCGTGCGCGGCGCGCGTCGCGACGAGCCTGCTCGGAGCGTTCGAGAACATCGGCGCCGCGGCGACCGTGCGAGCGTGGATCGACCGCGTTCGATCGCATCCAGGCGCAGAGGCGCTCGCGCCCGAGCTCGCGACGGAGCTTCAGTTCGCGCGAGGCGTGTGCGCGTGGCTCGCGGGCGACGTGGCCGAGAGCGAGATCGCGCTCGACGAGGCGATCGCCTCGGCGCACAGGCTCGGGCTCGTCCGCACCGAGGGCCGCGCCCGCGCGCGACGACTGCTCGTCCTGGTCAACACCGGGCGCGTCGGACAGGTGCTCGACGAGAGCGCGCGGGCGCTCGAGATGCATCGCGCGTGCGGGGATCTTCGGTACGAAGCGACGACGCTCGCCGTGGCCGCGACGTTCTTCGTCTCGTGCGGCGCGCACGACGACGCTCGGCAGCGCTCGGACGCGGCGGTGAGCGCGGCGCGCAGGCTCGGCGACGACTGGACGCTCGCGAGGGCGCTCGCTTCGAGGGCGATCCTCTGCTTGGACATCGGGCAGCTCGAGGGAGCGAGAGACTCGGTCGACGAGGCGCTGACCGTGCTCGATCGCGTCCACGCTCCGCGAACGCGCACGAGCGCGATGGTCGCCGCCGCGATCCTCGCGCACCTCGACGGGCACGCAGAGCGCGCCGAGCTCGCGTATCAAGCGGTGGCCTCGGTGCTCGAGCGCGTGGGCGATCGCAGGCTCCGCGCGCTGTGTGATGGGTTTCGCGCGATCGCGGTGGCGCAGCAGGGGCGATGGACCGACGCGCGCAGGCTGCTCGGGCAAGCGATCGTCGAGATCGAGCCGTTCGCGGACCGATGGAGCCAGGCGCTTCTTCTCTCGCACCGCGCGGTGATCGAGGCGATGTCCGGCCGAACGAGCGAAGCTGCGCACAGCAGCGCAGAGGCCGCCCGCGTGGCCCGCGGCGTGACGGACCTGCGGCTCGAGCGCGTGCTCGCGATCCAGCGCGCCCGCATCGAAGTGCACGCGATGCACACGGCCGAGCGCCACGAGCAGCCCGCGGACGCCGCGTCGCACCGTCGCACCGCGCTCGACGCGCTCGGCTCGCTCAGCGGGTCGAGCGTAGGGTCGCCGGCGCTGTTCGGCTACGACGTGCTGATCGCGGCGCGCGCGCTGCTGAGCGAGGATCCGCCGGTCGAAGTGCGGGCCCTGATCGAGTCCGCCCTCACGATGAAGAAGGTCTTGCTCGTGCATCGCGAGGGCGCGTGGTTCTGGCTCTCGGGCGAAGGAGCGCGTCGAGACTGCTCGGACGCCCCGGTGTTGCAGCGAGTGCTCGCGGCGTTCGCGGCGACGGTCGCCGCGCAGCCGGGCGCGGTGCTCACTCGGCAGGCCTTCGTCGAAGCGGCGTGGCCGGGAGAGCGCATCCTCGCGTCGGCCGCGAAAAACAGGCTCCACGTCGCGATCGCGCAGCTGCGCACGATGGGCCTGCGCGCGGTGATCCGCACGGTGACGAGCGGCTACGGGCTCGACCCGGCGGTGCGCGTGCTCATCGTCGACGACCGGCCCGCGGTCACGAGTCCAAGCGCTTGATGTCCCCGAGCACGCGATAGAACCCGCCCTGCGTCGCCTCGCGCACCTCGTCGACGACGTAGCGCGCGCCCGCCTCGCGAATGTCCCGCGGAAACTGGCAGAACCAATCGCTCTTGTACCCAGGCGAGACCACGCGCACGCGGAGCTTCGCGCCCTCTTTGACGCACTCGACGATCACGCCCTTGCCCACGGACTTGGTGCGCTGCACCTCGGCGCTCTTGGCCTTCAATCGCCCTTGCTTGCGGAGCTTCACCGCCGCGGGCCACGCGCCGGCTTCGACCTTCGCGAGCGCTTCGTCGCTGACGTCGGCGACGCCGATCGTCCCGTCGGCGGAGGCGAAGTAGAGGCGATCGCCTTGGACGACCATGTTGCAGAGCGAGTCGCACTCGGTGGGGGCGTGCCAGAGCATCGTCCCCTCGTCGTCGAAGCAAAACACGTAGCTGCCGACCGCGGCGTAGACGCGACGATTGCCGCGGGAGTCAACGGTGACCGCGCACGCCTCCGCGCCGCCCGAATAGAACCCCGCTTCGTCGTTGCTCGCCTCGACGCGCCACCGCACCTCGCCGGTCTCTCTCTCGATGCACGCGAGCTTCGTACGCTGACCGTCGCGAAAGAAATCCGCGGTCACGAACAGCTCGTCGCCGTCGATCACGCCGAAGCGCACGTCGCCAGGGTCCGCTGTCCACAAGAGCTCTCCGCCCCAGCTGTACTTGCGAACCCCGACGTAGCTGCCGTGATAGAGCCCGTCCGCCGCCGTGCGAAGCACCCACGCTTCGCGAGCCGCGCTGTCGCTCTTTTGCCAGCGAATCGAGCCGTCGACGTCGATGACGCTCACCGTCCCTTCGTCGTCCGAGACGCACAGCACTCCTTGGTTCACCTCGAGCCAGTCGTGATTGGCGCCGCCGAGCTGGTAGGCCACGCGGGGGACGGACCCCGTGAGGTCGTACACGCAACCGTTCGCGCAGCCAGCGTATTTCCACGCGTCGTCGCTCACGACGGCCACGCAGCTGCCGGGCAAACGCCAGCTCCCCGCGAGCGCGCCCGAGTCCTTCTCGAGCTTGAAGCACTCGCCCTTGTCGTTGCCCGTCCACACGTGATCGTCGACCCACAAGCCCACCGTCTGGACGCCGCTCTCGACGAGCCACAGCCGCGCGAGCTGGCCGTACTTCTTCACGCTGGTCGCTGGCGCGATGACCGCTTTGGCCTTCTTCGCAGCGGGCTTCTTCGCAGCGGCCTTCTTCGCAGCGGGCTTCTTCGCGGCGGGCTTCTTCGCAGCGGGCTTCTTCGCGGCGGCTTGTTTTTGTGTGCCGGGCTTCTTCGCGGCGGGCTTCTTGGTGACCATCTCGGGGGACGCTCCTGCGCCGTCAGCGCGCGAGCATGCTACCGTCACGCACTGCTCGTGGCGTCACGCAAGAAACAGGGCTCGAACGCTGGTCTCATCCTCGTCGCGATCGGGCTCGGCGCGGCGCTCTGGGGCGCTGAGCGCTGGCGCGGACACGCGGCGCGCCGAGCGGGAAGCTCCGAGCGCGCGCGCGCGACGGCCCTGGCGCGCTGCGTCTTCGGCGCGGACGCGGTCTCGGTCCTGCGCTCGCCCGCAGCGGCGCGGACGCGGCTGCGGCTGTTGTCCTTCGCCACGCCCGCAGAGCCAACGGTGACGTGGTTCGAGCGGTGCGCGGCGCAGGCGCGGTCGTTCGCTGCGCACGCGGGCGAGGTCGATGACACGCGCGCCGTCACCGCGACGCCCTCCCACTTGCGAGAGCGCTCGCGCGTGCTCGTACGAGAGATGGAGACCCTGGGAATCGTCTGGCGAACGCGCTCAGGCGACCCCGAGGCGGACATGGGTCGCGTGGTCGACGCGTTCGTGCGAGTGATGACCGAGCTCGACGTGAGCGCCGACGGATCGACGGGCACGATCGAGACGATCGACGCGCCCGCGCCGACGCCGCTGCCCGAGTCCACGCTGGTGCCGACGCAGGGCCTCGAGCCGATCGCCCTGGGATCGGCCACGCAGTTCTTCGCGGGCGCGCCGCTGCCGGGGCTCGCTTCGGTCTCGCTCGAGGGAGGGCGATGGACGGTCCACACGCTCGCGACGATCTCGTCGCACGTGAGCGTCGTGCGGCCCGAAGGGCTCTTGCGCATCGACGCGCGCACGGGGGTCACCGACGACGGGCTCACGGATTTGCGCTTGATTCGCCCAGGAGTCGCGACCGAAGGCGTCCGCGTCGCGCCCGTCGACGAGGCGATGGACGGCCTGCACATGGACCTCGACGGCTTCGCCTCGAGCAGCGACGTCTTCTGGATGGCGCAGTGGACCCCCGCCGTCGGAACGGTCTTCGCCCGCCACTCGCCCCGCAACGGCTGGGCCTCCTTCACCCTCGCGAACAGCACGCCCGACGCGCTCGAGCGCTCGCGCCACCCGACGCGCGGCCGCACCCGTTCGTTCGACGAGCACGTCGCCATCGCCCCGCTCGCGAACGGCGCGGTCGCCGCGTACACCACCCGCTCGCAGAACGGCGATCGCAGCTCCATCTCCTTCGCCGCCGCGGTGCGCGACAGCGAGCAGCCCACGATCAGCAGGCTCACGGACACGCGCGTCGCGGGGCGCGTCCCCGAGCTGCACTTTTGCCGCAGAAATACCGGCGCTCCGTGGCTCTTCGTCGCGGCCCACAGCGAGTGGCTCGTGCTCGAGACGGACGGGGCGCGCGTGACCGAGAAGCTGCGCGTGACCTCGGCCTTTCGCGAAGCGTACGCAGAGCGAGCGTCGGTCCACTGCGGCGAGGACTACGCGCTGATGGTCCCGCTCGAGCGCGGACGCTCGTCGCCGTTGATCCTGTGCGAAGGAGACTCGTGCCGCTCGATCGCGCCGCCCACGGTGCATCTGCCGCTCACCATGCCCGCGTACACCACGCGGACCGCCGACGGACGCGCGCTCATTCACAGCGACTGGCCCGTCGTCGCCGCCCGCGCAGGCAGCACGCTGGTCTTCGCGCGCGCCGCAGGAAGCATCGTCGCCGTCAGCCTCCGTGGCCCGCGCGACGCGCGGTGGGAGCGCGAGCGCGTCGTCTTCGACGCCGCAGCCTCGCAGCACGGAGTGATGATCGAAGGCCTCGGCCTCTACGCCACAGGCGACGAGCTCACGCTCGCGGTGAGCGTCCCCGAAGGGCTGCGAATCTTGCGGAGCCGCGATCGCGGGGCGAGCTGGCAGTAGGGCTGTTCGCGCGCTGTGCTATGGTGCGGCCGTGGCGCTGATGACCGTCAAGCCTTCGCGAGGGACTGTTGTGTTCTTCGCGCTCCTTGGAGCAGGGCTGATCGCTCGGTATGTGTTCCATCAGCGCGAAGAGCGCGTGGTGGCCAGGGACGCGCCCGTCACGCACACGACGCGACGATTGCTGCGCTGCGTGCTCGGCCGCGGCATCGAGCGCGGACTGTGGCCCCGCCCCGAAGGCGACGACTCGCGACCGTGGGCCAACACCATCAACGCGCGACTGCGGCTCATGGTCACGCGCGAGCAGCGCGACGGATGGCCCCAGCGCTGCGTCCCCGTCGCGCAACGGCTCACCGCGCGCCTCGCGGGATCGCAGTTCACCGCGGCGTACTCCGCCGCGCTCGAGGCGCAGCGGCTCATCCAAGACCTCGGCGCGTCGCACAGCAGCGCGATCGCCACCGCTGAAAACGGCCGCCTCGGCATCGCCCTCGCGACGCTCTCGATCGAGGTGATCAAAGCGTCCGTCGGCACCGAAGCCGGGTGGACCAGCGCGATCGCCCACGAGGCGACAGACCTCGCGGATGTCGAGATGCCCGTGGTTCCGCAGGGACAAACGCTGCCGCCGTCCATCGACGGCGCGACGCTCGCCGCCCCCGAGTGGGTGCTGTTTCAAGACGTCGGCGATCGCCGCGCGCACTCTCTGCTCTTTCGCGAGCGCGGCGCCCCCGCGGACGCGGTGCTCGGCCCCGGCGCGCCGATGCGCGTCTCACAAGCCAACGCTTCAGCGACGCTGCTCGCGACGGACGAAGCCGACTCGCTCTTGCCGCTCGACACCGCGCGCCCGCTCCCCGTGGCCCTCCCGCTGCCGGTGCGGAGCGGTGAGCACACCGTGGACGCGTGGCAGCACAGCAAGAGCGCGAACCACCGCTGGTTTGCCTACGTGTCCCGTGGTCGCGCGCACATCTATTCAACGCCCCTCGTCGGCGCGACGGCGTGGGTCGATCGACTCTCTCCCGCGTTGAGAGACGCGCCCATCGCCGCGATCGCGCTCGTGCCCGAAGCGACCGCGCAGCCCACGGTCCAATCGCTCACGAACATCGTCGACGAATCGATCCGCGTCCCAACAGCGCAGAGCGAAGAGGTCCCCGCGGCGATGAGCGCATACGTCCTGCGCCACGGCGCGCACGGAATGTCCGTCGAGCGCTGGCACTTCGCCGCGCCCGCAGAAGAGACCGCTGCGCAACCTGCGAGCAACGGCGCCGCGACGACCACAGCCAACGCCGCGCCCACAACACCCACAACGAACACGGTCATCACGCGCGAGCTCGTGACGCGCACGATGATCGAAAACGAAGGACGCTCGCTGCAGCGCCCTCGCGCGCTCGTGTGCGTCTCGGGCTCGACCGTGCACTTCGCCGTCGCCAGCGACGAGTCCTACGCGTTTTATCGCATCGCCAACGGAGCCTCGCGCAGCGGCGACATCCCCGTCGCGCGCGTGGGCGCGGTGAGCGGCGGACGCTTCGAGCTCTCGTGCGACGAGCGACGCTCGCTCTTGCTCGTAGACGCCATGGGCCGGCCCGGCGCGATGCTCGTGTACGAAGGGGACCGAGAGCCGCAGATGCTCCCGGTCCCGCTGCCGACGCTCACCGTGCAGCGCTCGGTGGACGCCGCCGCGCTCGTCCCGGGCGCGGTGATCGCGTTCGTGCGCACCCCTGGCTCGGTGCGGGTGTTTCGCAGCACCGATGCCTCGTCGTGGCAGGGCGGAGCGATCCTCGCGCAGTTGCTTCCGCCGGTCGCGCCGGTGCCCGAGCGCCCCGACCTGCCGAGCTCGCCTGGCTACGCGCTCACCATCCACGCGGTGTCCACCTATCGCGAGCGCGTGGGCGTGCTCGCCGTGGGCCGCGGATCGCTCGTTCGCGCGGTGCGCTTCTTCTCAGCCGACGGCGGAATCACCTGGAATTGACCGCGCAAACGCACACGCTCATCGTGTTCGTCGACGGCATCGGCCTCGGCACTCCGGGCGCGCACAACCCCTTCGATCACCGCGGCGCGCGCTCGATCCTCGCGCCCCTCGCAGGCACCGGCGCCCCCGTCGCGAAGGGCTGGTCCCTGCGCGCGCTCGACGCCACGCTCGGCGTCGAAGGGCTCCCGCAAAGCGCCAGCGGAACGGCCACCATCCTCACCGGCGTCAACGTCGCCAAGGAGATCGGCGAGCACTTGTTCGCGTTTCCCGACGCGCGGGTGCGCAAGATCATCGACGAGCACTCGGTGCTCATGCGCGCGCGCATGAAGGGCGGCTCGAGCGCGTACCTCAATGCGTTTACGCATGAGCGCGCGAGGGACAGCGAGGACCGCACGAAGTCCGTTCACCGCGGCGCGTGCACGTGCGCTGCGATCGCGGGCGGAGGTCGCTTGTACACCGTCGATCACCTGCGCGAAGGCCGCGCGGCGCTCTTCGATCTCACCCACGAGGTCGTGCGAGGGATGGGCATCGACGTGCCCACGCGCACGATGCGCGAGGCCGCTCAGTGCGTGCTCAACGGCGCGCGCGAGGTGCACCTATCGCTGTTCGAGCTGTTTCTCACGGACAAGGCCGGGCACTCGCAGGACACGTACTTCGCGCGGAGAGAAGTGCAGCGGACCGAGCGATTTCTCGAAGAGCTGAGCGCGATCGCAGACCCGACGAGAGACACCATCGTCGTCGTGAGCGACCACGGAAACCTCGACGACATCGCCACGCGCGGCCACACGATGGCCAAGGTTCCGGCGCTCGCCTGGGGCCGAGGCGCCGAGCAGCTCATCGCGCGATGGACCTCGCTGGTGGACATCGCGGACGCGGTCCTCGCGCACGCGGTACCCTGAGCGCGCCGCTCAGTCGTCGGTGGCCGCGTCGAAGACCGAGCCGAGCAGGTCGCCCACCGAGTCGAGAAGGCCCGTCGCTGCGCCGGAGGCGATGACCGCGCCCGCCGCTTGAATTCCTGTGTTGGCGAGCTGCATGTACTGGTGCTGCTTCGCTGCGTCTTCGCGCTGTCGCTTGCGCTCTTCAGCGCCCGCGAACGCCTCGTGGCAGTGCCTGCACGCCGCGGCGTCGAGCGGAGACGCGGCTCCGCAGAACAAACACGAGCGCGCCATGGGACTGCGACAGCGACCGCACGCCATCGCGCCCGCGACGCTCACCGCCCCACATCCAGGACACTTGGGACCAGGCTTCGCGCCCGCGTACGCCTTGCGACAATAGTTGCAAACCGCCAGCCCAGGAACGACCGGCGCGCCACAGTTTCCGCACCGCTGCTCGCCGGCTCCGTACACCTTTGCCATCGCCGCGCGAGTGTACCGCGAGAAGGCCCGCGCTCCAGCGGACTAGTCTGGCGATCGTCGCGCTCCGTTCGACGCGCGCTTTGCCTGTATCATCACCGTCTCTGCCCATGAGAACCGTCGGCCCGATCTCGCTCGCGTGCGCTCTTCTCGTCGGCTGCGATGGGATCATCCGCGACCCGCCCTCGCGCGCTCCGTCACCGGCGCCCAACAGCGACGCGAGCGCGCCGAGCGACAGCGCGGTTTCGACGCCGTTTTCACCGGGAAATCTCACGTTTCCCCGCCTCACCAACACCCAGTACAAAAACGCGCTGACCGACCTGTTCGGCCTCGGCATCACCGTCGAGAACGCCGAGCCCGACACCAACCCTTTTCTCTTCACGAACATCGGCGCCGCCCTCGCGACCGCGAGCCAACGCGGCGTCGAAGGGTGGGAGCGCAACGCGCTCTCGGTCACGCAGACGATCTTCTCGGACCCCGCGCGCAGGATGGCCCTCGTGGGGTGCGTGCCCGACGGGACAGACGCGTGTTCGCGAGCGTTTTTGCAGCGATTTCTCAAGAAGGCGTGGCGCCGTCCCGCGACCGCGCAAGAGCTCGATCGCTATGTCTCTCTCGCGCGATCGACCACGGCGGCGGGCGATCCGTGGTCGGGCCTTCGCTATGCGACCACGGGCGCGCTGCAGTCGCCGAACTTCGTCTACCGCGTCGAGTTCGGCGTCGAGAACAACGGTCGCAGAAAGTACACCGCGTACGAGATGGCCTCGCGCATGGCCTTCGCCCTGTGGGACTCGATCCCCGACGACGAGCTCATGGCCGCCGCGGACAACGGCTCGCTCTCGACCGAGGACGGCGTGCGCGTGCAGGCCGAGCGAATGCTGCGCTCGCCCCGCGCGCGATCGGGCGTGCGCGCGTTCTTCGTGCAGTACCTCGGGCTCTCGGCGCTCGATCACCTCTCGCGTGACGCCGCGCAGTTTCCGCAGTTTACGGCGACGGTGGCCGAGTCCATGCGCAAGGAGGTCGAGCTCGACGTCGAGGACGTCGTGTTCACGCAGGACACGGATTTTCGCACGCTGTTCTCGCAGCGACAGACCTTCGTCAACCCCGAGCTCGCGCAGATGTACGGCGTGGCGTACCCCGCGGGCGGCTCTGGGTTCGTGCGCGTCGCGCTGCCCGAAGCCTCGCAGCGAGGCGGGCTGCTCACGACCGCGGGCGTGCTCGCGATCACCTCGCACCAGAATTCAACGAGCCCGACGGCGCGCGGCCGCTACGTGAGCGAGCGCCTGCGCTGCGAGCACGTCCCCGATCCGCCTGGAAACGTGCAGTTCAACATCGATCAGCCCGACGCCGGTCCCAGGCTCACGCTCCGGCAGAGGCTCGCGCGGCACCGAGAGAACCCCGCGTGCGCCGCGTGCCACGCGATCACGGACCCGCTGGGGTTGGGCTTCGAAAACTTCGACGCGCTCGGCGTGCTGCGAACGGTCGAAGAAGGCGTGGCCGTCGACGCCTCGGGCGTGATCGACGGGCAGCCGTTTGTGGGAGCGCGCGCGTTGGGAGAGCGGCTCGCGACCGATCCGCGCCTCGCGCGATGCGTCGTTCGTCAGGTGTATCGCTTCGCGCAAGGGAGGCTCGACACCGAGGGAGAAGCCGCGACGCTCGCGCTGCTCACGAGGCGATTCGAAGAGAACGGCTACCGATTCAAGCGCCTGCTCGTCGAGCTCTTCGCGAGCGAGGGCTTTCGCTTCGCTGCGACCCCGGCCCTCTGAAGGATCACGGCAATGGCTATGAACAAGCGCCCTCTCTCACGACGCACGATCCTCCGAGGAATGGCCGCGGGCCTCGTGGCCACCGTCGGGCTGCCTCCGCTCGAAGCGATGCTCGACGCGAACGGCGAGGCGTTTGCCGATGGAACCGGCGCTCCCAAGCGCTACGGAGTGTTCTTCTGGGGCAACGGTTACGGCTGGACAGGCAGAGGTCGCCCGGACCTGTGGACGCCCACGGGAGCGAGCGCGATGTGGACTCCGTCCGAGCAGCTCGCGCCGCTCGCCGCGCACGTGCGCAACGTGAGCGTGATCACCGGGCTCGAGCCGAAGACGACGATCCCCGACACGCCCGGAGGGCAGGGCGACGGGCACATGCGCGGCGTGGCCAACGCGCTCAGCGCGGATCGCCCGAGGCCCGCAGGGTTCTATCACCCCGATCACATCTTCGCGCTCTCGCGGCCGACGCTCGATCAAGTGATCGCGCGGCACCCGATGTTCGTCGGGAGCGCTCCGACGCGGTTTCGCTCGATCGAAATGAGCGTGAGCAACAACCGCTTCCACGACTACGGGACGTGGACGTGCATCTCGTACAACGGAGAAGAGTCGCAGAACCTGCCGATTCGCTCGGTGGATCAGCTGTTCGAGCTGCTCTTCGGCGTC
>JAXLYJ010000009.1:0-348697 GCA_046351515.1 Polyangiales bacterium | reverse complement strand
GGCCAAGGGCGTCGCCGTGCGCAGATCGCGGAAGAACGTGCCCACGCGACCGTTGCGAATGCGCGACCAGTAACCGGTGTGGGCCATCGAGTCGAGCACGCGCGTCTCCCAGCCCATCGCGCCGCGCTGCGCGTAGCGGAGCGTGCCCGCGCTGGTGTCTTGGTAGACCACGCGCGGGGTGTTCATCGCGTCGAGCGTGATCATCACGGAGTCACCCACGAGGTGCTTGCCGTCTTCGAACGCGGTCATGCCGACGCGCGAGCCGTCGTCGATGATCTCGGGCATGCCCATGCGAGCGGTGCCCTGAACGCGGACGTAGTTGAGCGTCTCGTCGTAGCCGTCGACGTAGGCGACGTGCCAGACGCCGTCGCTTCCGATCGCGAGCGAGCTCCACGCGCCGAAGTCGCCTTCGTCACGCATCGCTGCTTCGCCGACGATGATGAAGGGCGTCCCCCACATCGTTCCGTTGAACTGCGCGCCCATGAGGTTGCCGCGATCGCGGTGATAGAACACCACGCCGCCGCGACCCATCGCGTCCACGCGCAGCGACGGGAAGAGCACGCCCACGGAGAAGTCCTCCACGTAGCCCGCTGCGATCACGTCCTGGCACATGTTCGCGACGCACGCCTTGCCCGTCGGGCACGCCGTCATGCAGCCCATGGTGGTCGCCGCGCAGCGACCGCCCGTGAGGCACACCTGACCCGTCGCGCAGTCGTTGGCCCTGCACGCGGTCGTCGCAGAGAACACGCGCGTCACGGTCCAATCCGCGGTGCGCGTGGGGTTGGCGCTCGCGGCGCGCGCGACGCGAAGCTCGGCGCTCACGCCGCCCATCGCGTCGGTGACCGTGGCTCGATACGCCACCATCGGGATGTCGCCCGCGAGCAAGACGAGGGACGAGTAGCGGCCGTTGCGGCCGGTGTCGTCGACGACGTGCGTGGTCCAGCGCGTTCCGTCGAAGCTCGCGAACTTGAGCTTCTCGTTCGTCGTGTCCCAGTACGTCACGCGGGGCTGGCCCATGGCGTTGAGCTGAATCGAGTTCCAGCGGCCCACGTCGGGGCCCGGAGTGTCGACGCCGCCGCGCCATCCATCGACCGCGCCGCCGATGTTTCCGCCGGTCGGAACGCCGTCCACGTGCTGCCAATCCACGCGCGACATCGCCATGTTCCAGCGGCCCACGACGAGGTCGCCGTACAGCTTGCGCGCGAACGGATCACCCGCGGAGTAGCCCGAGAGCCACACGGTGTTGTCCGTGTGAACGGCCATGTCCAAGTGCGACCCGGCCATTCCCTGGTTCAACGGCGGCAGCGGCGTGCACGTGCACGCTCCGTCACCGGTCGTTCGCCACATGCACGTCGCCGAGTCGAACACGGGCTGACCGCCGGCCATGAAGCCCGGCATGCACGTCCCGCACATCGGCTGCGGCACGCACGTGCGCATCGACGGGCAGAACTGCGCGCCGTTCTCGCAGGTCATGGACGCGTCCGAGCCTGCCTCCGCAGCGGCGTCGCGCCCCGGCATCGGAGGCTCGCCGCAGTTGCAGCCGAGGCCGATGAAGAACGACGCGACGACGCCCCAACGCAGGACGACGCTCGAGAGCTGAACCTTGGTTGCGCTCTTCGCGCTCGTCGATAACGCCACAGGTCCCTCGCTGACTTCGTGAGAGGGGACGCTGCTTGCGTCGTTGCTCTTCTTGCGGCGCGCGAAGAACGTCGCCGCGAGGCCCGCAGAGAGCGCGAGGAGGATCGCGTTGCCGCGAGAGTCCGTGCTCGAGCGGCCCGGCGTCGTGCAGCCGCAGCCGGAGCTGTCGGTGCTCGGTCCGCCGCGGATCGTGAGCGGGTCCGTGCTGTTCACCGCTTGTTCAGCGATGCGGCCGGACTCGTCGCGGGCGCGAACGCGGATGTTCTGCGCGTCCGCGGGCAACGTCGCGCGGTTCGCGCGGCCCCATGCGCCTTCGTGACCGGTCCAGCTGAACTGGTACTCGATCGCGTCGTCGAGAGAGACGGCGTCGTGCGCGGTGGCGGTGAGGCTCGTTCCGTTGCGCTCGACGGTGAGCACCGGCGCGGTCGCGTCGATGATCACCGTGGCGCTCGCGTACGTGCGGCTCTCGCTGAACACGTCGTCGGCGATGCGCGCGGTGACGTCGATCGTGTGGCGGCCTTGCAGCGCAAACGCGTGCGCGGTCGCCTCGATGGTGCTCTGGCGCGTCCACTCGGACCACGTTCCGCTGTCGACGCGGTAGCGGTACTCCATGTCGCGGCCGAACGTGTTCTGCGCGCCCATTTGCAGGCGAACGCGCGGCGTGAGCTCCGAGCGATACGCGCCCTCGAAGCGCAGGACGTCCGCGTCGAAGGGCATGAGCTCGGCGCGCACCGTCGGAGCGATCTCGACGGTGTTCATGCGCGGGCACATTCCGCCGGAGCAGCGGAGGTTGGCGAACAGGCCCATGAAGCGCGAAGAGCCTTCGGTGACGCCGCGCACGCCGCCGGCGGGGATCTGGATGTTGATCATCGCGCCGCCGCCGCCCGGAAGCGGAATGGACGGGAGATTCACAGCCGGAAGCGACCCAGCGAACTGCGTGACGATCGTGCCCAAGAGCTCGCGGAGGAGGTCAGCGAGCTGCATGGGCTGCGAAGAGATCAGCGCCACGTTGGTGACGACCGCGTTGTCGACGGCGACCGCGCCGAGGGCGGGCTGCAGGCCCGTGGCGCTCGGCGTGAGGTTGATCGGGATCGAGAGGTTGCTGGTGAGCGTGAAGATGCGGACGTAGCGCTCTTCGGACCAGACGTAGAAGTCCAACGCGAGGTTGGTGAACGTCAGGCGAAGCAGCGGGTCGGTCATCAAGTTCGTCCCGCCGCCGACGCGGACGGTGGGCGCTTGCTGCGGGCGAAACGCGATGGCCAACGGAGCGTTGGTCATCGGCGGGCTCGCGGGGAAGATCACCGGGCGCAGCGACGCGAGCTGCGGGAGCGCGGTGAGCAGTCCGGCGGTGACCTGCTGAGAGATTCGCGAGGTGATTCCCAGGCAGAACATGCCGGAGTTCCACCAGTTCCAGAACATGTTGTTGAGGAACTCTTCGCTGACGCCGATGCCGAGATCGGTCGTCGTCATGGTGCCGGGGATCACGTTGGATCGCAGCGCCATGTACTCGGGGACGTTGGGCATCGCGGGCGGCGCCATCGCGGGGACGCACGTCGCTTGTCGCAGCGACTCGAACGTTCCGAACACGTTGATGGTGGCGCCGGTCGCGCTCACTTCGGCGCCGTGCGCGGGGTCACCCGCGGCGACGACGAAGCGATTGGGCGCGCGAATTCCAGGGGTAATCGAGTTGAGCAGCGAGCCGAAGTTGCCTTCGCCGTCGGTGCCGAGCAGCATGGGGACGAGCGAGTTGTCCGCGTAGCGGCAGCGGTTGCCATCCGCGCGCGTGCCCGTCGGGCACCCCGGAGGATCGGGCATCGAAGAAGCGGCGAGCGCGTCTTGGATGGGTCCGAGCGCGGACGTGAGTTGTCCGCGGATGAGACCAACGAGAGTGCCGCGCAGGAAGTTGTTCGCGATGAATTCGATGATGGCCCCGCCGATACCGCTGCCATCGATCGAGAAGTCTGTGTCTTCGATGCCCTCGCCAGAAATCTCCTGGACGGCATCTCCAGAACCGGTCGGTGATACGAGATCAGCGCGGAAGTAGTGCAGGCGCTGTGCGCGGGTCTCTCGAGTCAGTGCAATCGCTGTCTGCAAGCCGATGTGCGGTCGCGCGCCAACGCGAGTGTTGACGACGATGCGAGCATCGATCAGCGAACCGAGTGTGAGTACACAGCGTCCGATCTGGATCGGGATGTGGTTCGGTGCCGCCGTTTGGATGATCAACCGGATTTGTGCGCGGATTGAGTTCGGTGGGAGGAACGCGAACTGAAGCGGTCGCGTGGCAACCAACGACAAGTTGACCGTGCATGTGCCGCTTGAGCAGATCGAAATGTTGCATCCTGCAGTCGACATCGAACTGCGTGGCACGCTGATGCCGCTTCCGACGAAGCTGCTCAGCAAGCTTGGACCAATCTCTTCGATGCTTCGCAGCCCCTGATCGGACAAGCGAACCTGAATCGCATGCGGGATGCGTCGATCGGTCGGCACCGTGGGCGGCAACGGGAAGCCACCACGGATGGGTGGAATCGCGCTGCCTCCACAGCCGCCGCCGCTACACGCGGCGAGGGTCATGTACAAGAGCGCGAATACGAGCGCTCGCAGAAGAAATCGCGGCATCAGCGAACCGTCCTTGTGTGCGGTTGAACGCAGAAAGAGCGAGGGATGCGAAAGGGTACCGTCTCGCACGGGGGGCGCTCAACTCCGCGCTGAACGAACGGCCGTTGTTGCAACAGCGAGCGAGGCTGCGCGCGAGTGGCGCTCGGTGACCAAGCGCGTCGAAGACTGCCGCAGTGGCGTCGAAGACTGCGCGAACGGCGTCGAGATCGATGCCGGGAGGTATCGAATTCTCAGCAGATCGCATACATTTTCGCTTCCCGAGGGCGGATCAGCGAGCAGGGGGCGACTCGATGGTGGGTCACCGTATGCGACATGCGCCGCGTACCAAAGGGTGCCGAGGCACAGAACGGTAGGATCGAACGATGGCGACTGCGAAGAAGGGGACGAAGGCGAAGAAGGGCTCCGAGGGACCCGCGTTGGTGGACTTGACCGCTGAAGAAGTGCGTGCGCTGGTGAAGCCGCGCGTGGGCTTCGAAGAGCACGTCGAGTCGCTGCTCGGAGTGCGCGCGAAGTTCAGCAAGGAGCTCGCCTCGGCCAACGTCGACGCGACCAAGGTGCGCGCGAACGTCGCTGCGATGGCGAAGCTCGATGAGTCCATCGTGGCGATGAAGAAGCAGCTCGAGATGCTCGAAGAGACGCGACTGCTGCTCGCGAGCCACGCGTGGACGGACCTGCTCGCGATCTACGGCGTGGCGCAGGTGGTGGCGAAGACCGACGCGAAGGTGGCGAAGGCGATCGAGCCGTTCGCGAAGTTCATGAGCGTCGGGCCGAGGAAGAAGAGCGAGAAGAAGGGCTAGAACATCGGGCGCAAGATCGCTCGATGGGTGGGGGCTCTCACGAACTCGGTGGGCTGGGCCGGTGGCACTCGTTGCCACCGCAGGGCCTCGCTCGAAGACTCGCGACGAATGCAATGCAGGAGCGTACGTCGAAGCGCCCTGCAGCCGACGTGTCCTGAGCCACGATTTTCGTGAGGATCGTTGGCCTTCCCATGAAGGAAGCGATGGTCGATGCACTTCACTCGTCGCGAGTCTTCGAGCGAGGCCCTGCGGTGGCACTTGTTGCCACCGTCCCCGTCCACCGAGTTCGTGAGCCCTCGCCCATCGAGCCCCTGACACTTCACTCGTCGCGAGTCTTCGAGCGAGGCCTTGCGGTGGCACTTGTTGCCACCGTCTTCGTCCCCCGAGCACCTCGAGAACACGTCCCCCGAGCACTCTGAGAACGCGTCCCCCGAGCCCCTGACACTTCACTCGTCGCGAGTCTTCGAGCGACGCTCTGCGGTGGCACTGGTTGCCACCGTCTTCGCCCCTCGCTCCCCATGCGCCCGATTCTTCGTCACACTTCGCTCGGTTCGCTACGACGTACCCAGTGATGCAACGCACGACGCTCGGTTTGCTGCTCACTTCGCTGGTCGCGTGCTCCGAAGCCCGCGCGCAGCAGTTCGCTCTCGACGCCCGTTCGCTCCCTTCGCCGGACGCGGTCGCCGCTGTGGCTCCGTCGCAGCCCGCGGTCGAGCCCGACGGAAACGACGACCACGAAGAGCTCGGAGAGGGCTCGCTTCCCGCATCGCTGACGGCTCGTTCGCTCGGTCGCGCGCCGGGCGGACTGCATCGCATTTGCGACCTCACGGTGTTTCGCGAGGCGCTCTACGTCGCCGCGTCCAACCAGCCGCTCGGCTCGGACGGAGCGGTGATCGCGCGCTATCAACCGGGCGCGACGCGCTCGGGGTGGAGCACCGCGTTCGACTGGAACCGCCCTGGGCAACCGACGCGCGGAGGCGGAGGTGGCCAGGGATTTCTCAGGGTGCGCGCGATCGGTGATCGCTTGTACGTGCCCGACTCGGACTCTCCCTACAACGGCTTCGGGATCAGCGAGGGAGGCACCGAGGGCTTCGTCTTCGTGAGCGATGCAGAGGGGCGCTTCGCTGCGGCGAGAGGACCCAACCTGCGGCCGCCGGCGGCGCCGAACGCGCAGGGATACTTCGGCGCAGGAGTGCTTCCGCGCGCGTATCACGTGCTCGATGTGATTCGCTTTCGGGGTGGGGTGTATGCGTCGACGGGGAGCGTTCCGCCGAGGGAGCGCGCTTGGTACGGGCCGTCGCCGGGGGCGTTGCATCGCGCAGACGAGCGCGGGCGACGGTGGACGTACACGGTGGACTATCCGTTTCCGTGGCAAAACGGCGTGTGGAGACTCACGTACATGACTCGCTTTCGCGGCCGTTTGTATGCGGGAATCCAGGACTACGACGGACGCGAACCCAACGACTACGTCGTGATCTCTCCCCCCGCGGGCAACACCGAGCTCGCCCGCGAACACGTCGCGGGCTATCGCGTGAGCGACCACGGAGCGGCGCTCACGCTGCGCTGGTACACGGATCGAGGGCGGCTCTTCTGGCTGACCATCGAGCGAACGGGCGCGACGCCGCTGCGGTTCACGGAGGATGGACGCCGATGGCGCGCGGTGAGCTTTCCCGCGAGCGCGGGGCGCGTGTCGGACGTCGTGCGCTTTCGAGACGCGCTCGTCGCGCTCACCGAAGGGGGGCTCTATCGACTGTCAGACCCGGCCGACGCCGCGCTGCCGACGCTGATCGCCGCGGCACCACAATTCAATCGAGGCCGTGCTTTTCCGGTGAACGACGCGTTTTGCGCGAGCCCGCTCGCGGTGTTTCAAAACCGGCTGTACGCCGGGTCGCAGCACGACGCGACGCTGTTCGTCTTCGAGTGACGACGCTGGCCTCGTCTGTGCACACCTCCGCCCCGAAGATTCTCGGGAACGAACGCCCTCCACGCACGTCCCAAGGCAATCGTCCTCCGCGGGTGTCACAACGACGCCGAGGCTGGGAAGATACGACCCGCCCACAACGTTCGCTGTCACGCACCGCTCGTCGGTTCACAGAGGTTCACCATGAGAAACCAGGTCTTCGTTCAAGAGCACCACCTGCTCGAGGCCGTTCGGCGCAAGGTCATCACCGAGGGGCAGATGCAAGATGTCCTCTCGATCGCGCGGTCGATGGGACAGGCGAGCAACACGCCGGACTTGTCGTGGCTGGCCGTCGTTCAGAGCGTGGTCGTGGGCGGAATCGCGTTCGTCCCTGCGATGGTGGCGCTCGCGAACATGCACCGCGGACACGCGGCAGAGACCGTCGTGTACAGCGTCGTCGCGGTGGTGGGGCTGCTGGTCGCAGCGATGTTCATTCAGCGCAACGGGCTCGGAAAGGCGCCCACGGGCATCGCCGCCGCGGGCGCCGCGATGTGGTGCTGGGGCCTGGGCGCAGGGATCGTGGGGACCGTGGTGTTTCCCGACGCGTTTCGAAACACGTGGGACTACAGCTACTCGTACGGCGCGACGGGCATCGACTGGCGCACGCACGCGGTGCACCAGCAGATGGCCTATCTCGCGGGCGACGTCGCGATGCTCGCCGGCGCGCTCGCCATCGGAATGATCGGCAAAATCCCCGCCGCCGCCAGCGCCGGCGCCGTCGCGGTGCTCGCCTCCATCGTGAACGTCGCGGAGATCTACGAGCGCTCTCGCGGCAGCTCGGTCAACGACAGCGAGGCCTCGGTGATGCTCGTGTTCGCCTCGGTCGTGCTCTTGAGCATCGGCTTCGTCGTGCAGCGCATGACCCGCACCTCGCGGTTCGATCCGGCGTTTTGGGTGCACACGGTGGGCATTCTTCCGCTCGGAGTCGCGGGCACCATCATGATCGATCGCGACGCGGCCATGGCGCTTCCGTGGCTCGTCGCCGCGGTGGCCGTGATCGCCGCGGGCGTGAAGCTCGACCGCAAGTCGTTCATCGTCGCGGGCTGCGCAGCGCTGCTCTTCTACATGCCCTTCGGCGCTGCTGAAGCGCGCGCAGGAGACTCTGCGGTGGGAGCGGCCTTCACCGTCGCCGCGATCGCCGTGGCCGTGGCCGTCTTGATCGTGCGCCGCGTGTACGTGGCTCGCGCCGCGCAGGGCAGCAACGAGATCGAGCAGGGCGTCTGGGCGTGACGCTTCGCTGACGGGATCGGGGGCTTGTTGGGGGGATCAACGAGCGCGCGAGCGATTGCGCGGCGCGCCCGTGCGTGTGCACGATGCGGTGAGCGAGAGATGACGCGCGTGCGAACGGACCGCCTTCCGCCGGCCAATCGAGTGATCCGCGCGGCGGGCGTCGATGACGCGCCCTTTGTGCGAAAGCGGGGCGCGGCGGTGACGGTGCTCGCGGCGCTGTGCGCGAACACTCGGTTCGACTCGCTGCTCGCGACGCGGGTGCGCGCGTTCGGTTGGGGCGCGACGGAGGCGATCGCAGAGCTCGTTCGAGGCAGCAAATTCTGGCCTCAACTGCACGTGGTCCTGCTCGACGGGATCGCCGTCGGCGGGCTGAACGTGGTGGATCTTCCCGCGCTCAGCGCCGCGGTCGAGCGGCCCTGCATCGCGGTGATGCGACGCGCGCCGGACCTCGAGGCCATGGAGCGAGCGATCCGCGCCTACCCGCGGGCCGAGCAACGGCTCGCGCTCTTGCGCGCCGCGGGCCCGGTGATCGAGCAGGGGCGCTGGGTGTTTCAAGTGCAGGGCGGGGCCGAGTCGCTCGCGGTCGAGGCGCTCGAGCGGCTGACGGACACGGGCAACGTCCCTGAGCCGCTCAGGCTCGCGCATCGGATCGGGTCGGGCTGGGTGCTCGGCGCGAGCGGCCGGAGGGCGTAGCGGCAGGGTCGCAGAGCGGCGTGCGTGCGAAGGACACGGGAGACGAGCGGTGAGCGTGCGTCGGATACGGCCAGGAGACGAGCGCCCAACGCGTCGAATGCGCGAAGGCGTCGCGGAGCGGCGAGCGTGCGTCGACACGGCCGGGTCGCGGAGCGGTGGACGTGCGTCGGCGAGCGTGCGTCGGCGAGCGTGCGTCGGACACAGCCGGGAGACGGGCGCCCGACACGTCGAAGGCGCGAAGGCGTCGCGGAGCGGTGGACGTGCGTCGACACGGCCGGGAGACAAGGCGTCGCGGAGCGGTGGACGTGCGTCGACACGGCCGGGAGACAAGCCCCCGGCCTATGCGCGACAGCGTCGCGAAGCGGCCACGGCGTCCGCCGGGCCTATCCAATGGTCCGAAGCGAGACCCGAACGCATCGCACTCGATGGTGGTGCGACTCACGCAACAGGCGCCCATCGCCAGCGCGGTTGCGTCGAACACAACATCCCGAGGCGCAATCGTTCCGACACCGCTGGCACCGAGCGAACCGACGCAGATCACAGTTCCAGCGAGTAGGCCCGGCGGACGCCGCGGCCGCTCCGCGACGTTGTCGCGCATAGGCCGGGGGCGTCACCCGCTGTCCGACGCACGTCCACCGCTCCGCGACCGGCGACGCCTTGCCGCTCCGCGACGTTGGCGCCGTCGCGGAGTCGACGACGCACGTCCACCGCTCCGCGACGCCTTGTCTCCCGGCCGTGTCGACGCACGTCCACCGCTCCGCGACGCCTTCGCGCCTTCGACGTGTCGGGCGCCCGTCTCCCGGCTGTGTCCGACGCACGCTCGCCAACGCACGTCCACCGCTCCGCGACCCGACGCACGACGCACCGCCGCTCGGCGACCCGGCCGTGTCCGACGCACGTCGCCGCTCCGCGACGCCTTCGCGCCTTCGACGCGTTGGGCGCGGCGTATCCGACGCACGCACGCCGCCCGGCGTGTCCGACGTACGTCCACCGCTCCGCGACCCGGCCGTGTCGACGCACGCTCGCCGCTCCGCGACGCTGTCGCGCATCGACGCGTCTCCCGGCTGTGCCCACGCACGCTCACGCTCGCCCCGTGTCCGACGCACGTCCTTGTCTCCCGACGCGACCGTGTCGACGCACGTCCGCCGACGTCCGCGACGTTGTCGCGCACTCGACGTGTTGGGCGCTCGGCTCCCGTGTCCGACGCACGCTCGCCGACGCACGTCCACCGCTCCGCGACCCGGCCGTGTCGACGCACGCTCGCCGCTCGTCTCCCGTGTCCGACGCACGCTCGCCGCTCCGCGACGCCTTCGCGCATTCGACGCGTTGGGCGCCCGTCGCCCGGCAGTATCCGACGCACGCACGCCGCTCCGCGACGCGGCCGTGTCTACGCACGTCCACCGCTCCGCGACGCTGTCGCGCATTCGACACGCTCGCCGCTCGTCTCCCGGCCGTGTCTCGCGAACACCGGCCCTCGGTTACTTGCGCACGACGCGGACGGCGAGGCTGCCGTGCGGAGAGGACGGGTTCGCGACGGCGCCGCGCGGCGCGGGGCCCGATGGTTTGCGCGCGGCTTCTTCCGCTTCGAAGCGGTCCTTGAGTCCGTCCGCGGCGATCGCGAGCTCTTCGGCCAAGAGCTTCGACTCGATCGACGACGAGCACTTCGCGCAGCCCTCTGCGGCGGATTGCGCGTGTTGAATGGCTTCGACGGCCTTGTCGAAATCGTTGCCCGTGTGCGCCTCGGCCAGCGCGCGCAGCGTGCGCGTCTCGCCGCAGCCCTCGTCGATCTCCTCCGCGCGCTCAGCGAGCAGCGGAAGCAGGTCGTACCGCTCGGCGCGCGCGGACATCACCGCGAACTGAATCACCACGCTCTTGCTCGAGAGCTTCTCGATCTTCACGTCCTTGGCGAGCCGCTCGATCGTGCGGCGCAAGAGCGCCTGTGGCTCGTCGCCGCCGAACTCGTCCCACGCGGCTTCGACCAGAGAATCTGCGGACGGACCGTCGCCGTCCGCGCGCTTCTTGTTCTTCTCGTACCGCGCGTTGATGTGGTTGATCGCCATCACGGCGACGAGCAGGGCGACGACGATTGCACCGAAGAGTTCCATCGAAAACGGGCCTCCGAAATGGACGGCCCCGAGCTTACCTCCGACTGCGCCCTTTGATGAGCTCGTCGACGGCAGTCCCCAGCCCCTCGACCGTCAGCGGATGCATCGGAAACACCTTCGAGATCGCCTCGATCGTGTTTCCCCGCCAACCGCGCGGGTGCTCGGGGTTGAGCCACACGCTCTTCTCGAAGTGCTCGCGCAACATCATGAGCCACTCGACCCCGGTGATCCGGTCGTCTTCGGCGATGCCCGCGAAGCCCATGAGCTCGTACGGCGCCATCAGCGCGTCGCCCAACATCACCAGCTTGTACTGGCGTCCCGAGTGCTTTCCGCACTCGTTGATGAGCTCGCGCACGGAGATGGACTCTTGAAAGCCGTCGGTCTTCCAGACCTTTCCGTAGACGCAGTTGTGAAAGTAGTACGTGCGAAGCTCTTTCCAGTGCGTCGCGCGCTTGGCCGCGGTGAACAGCTGCGAGACGTACTCGCGATGCGGCTCCATCGAGCCGCCCACGTCCATCATCAAGATCACGCGCGTGTTGTTTCGACGCGGGGGACGCACCACGACTTCGAGCTCACCTGCGTTGCGCGCGGTCTCGTCGATGGTCTTCTCGAGGTCGAGCTCGAGATCGCCTCCCTCCCTCGCGAACAAGCGCAGCTTGCGAAGGGCCACTTCGATCTGCCGCGTGTCGAGCGTCGCGTCCGAGCGGTACGGCTTGTACTTGCGCGCGTCGGCGCTCTGCATCGCTCCGCCGCGGCCTTTTCCGCTCGAGCCGCCGATGTTGATCCCGTTCGGGTTTTCTCCGCCGCGGCCGAAGGGAGAGGTCCCGCCGGTGCCCACCCAACGGTTGCCGCCGTCGTGCCGCTCTTTCTGCTCGCGCAGGCGCTCGCGAAGCTGCTCGCGCACCGTCTCGAGGTCCATCGCTTCGAGCATCGCGCGCTCTTCGTCGGTGAGCTCGCGCATGGGCTTGGGGTCTTTGAGCCACGAGAGCAGCTCTTCGGTGATCTCGATCGCCGTCGCTTGCGCGCCCTTGAACGCCACGCCGAACGCCACGTCGAAGTCGTCCAAGTGCTGCTCGCTGTGGATCATCAGCGCGCGGGACACTTGATAGAAGCCGTCGAGCGAGTTGTCGTGAAGGCCCTTCGAGAGGGCTTCGGCGAGGGCGACGGCTTCTTGCGTTCCGACGGGGACCTTGCGCTTGCGGAGCTCGTAGAGGAAGTCGATGAACACAGCGACGTTCTCCAGTGAATTGTCTGCGGACTCGAATACTGGTGCGCGCGCGACGGCCCCGCGCCGACGGCGCTACGAGCGAAAGCGACGGCCGCCCGCGAGCTGATCGGCGTACGCCGCCAGGTCTTGCTCTTTCTTGAGCAGCGCGCCCAAGAACGGCAGCTCTTTCTCGAGCTTCACCGTGGCGAGCCCCGCGTTCTTGAGCACCGCGATCCAGTCGATCAGCTCGCTGGTCGAGGGGCGCTTGCGGATCCCGCGCATCTCGCGGATCTCGTAGAAGACCTGCATCGCCTGCTCGATGAGCGCGCGATCGAGCCCGGGGTGGTGCACGGCCACGATGCTCTTCATCAGCTCTTTGTCCGGAAACTCGATGAAGTGAAACACGCAGCGACGAAGAAACGCGTCGGGCAGCTCCTTCTCGTTGTTGCTGGTGATGATCACCACCGGGCGCTGCGCCGCGACGACCTCGTCGCCCGTCTCGTTGACGCGAAAGCGCATTCGATCGAGCTCGTGCAGAAGGTCGTTGGGAAACTCCAGGTCCGCTTTGTCCACTTCGTCGATGAGCAGAACGACGCGCGACGAGCTCGCGAAGGACTGACCGAGCGGGCCGTACTTGATGTACTGCCGGATGTCCTTCACGTCGCCGTCGCCGAAGCGCGAGTCGTACAAGCGCTGCACGGTGTCGTAGACGTACAGGCCGTCTTGCGCGCGCGTGGTGGACTTGACGTGCCAGGTGAGCAGCGGGAGCTGAAGGCCCTCGGCGATCGCTTCGGCCAACAGGGTCTTGCCCGTGCCGGGCTCGCCCTTCACGAGGAGGGGGCGTCCGAGGGCGAGGGCGCAGTTGACCGCGCTCTCGAGCGAGTCACTGGTGAGGTAGCGGTCCGTGCCGCGAAAGCGTCGAAACTCCGTCATGACGTGGGACGGAGCGTAGCACTGAAACTGAATGGTGATTCAGTGCGGGCGGGGGCGACTCTGACTGCTCACTCTGGTGCCGCCAGCCCGCGCTAGGATCGCCGACGCACAACTCGAAGCTTGTTCGTCGCATGTGCGACGGCCCGGCCGAACTCGCCAAACATCGTGGTCCCAACGAGGACACGGACAGGCGCAGCGGTGATACCCGTTGTGCTCCCTCTGTGAACACTTGCGCTGTTCGCCCCAGGTGCACCAACAACCAGATCGAGGAAGCCGTCGCCGTCAACGTCTCCTGCTGATGACAGCGAGGCGCCGAAGGTATCGGCCGCCATTGGATGTTCGAGGAGCTGTGCTGGAGTCATCGCGACGTTGCCAACAGCGCCGTGAAATACCTGGACCACTCCAACCATCCCTGCGCCGCCAGCGGCCATACGGAACGATGTGATGCCCCAGTCGCTGAACCCATCGTTGTTTGCGTCCCCGATGCCTGAGACAGCGGCTCCCAGCCCACTGTTGCTCATTGCTCCTTCGTAAGTTCGTCCCTCCCCGAAATTCGTACCAGCTGAGTTGCCGAGGTAGATGACGGCAACACCGGTCAAGCTGCGTCCTGCGCGTGATGCTCGCGGCGCTGCGACGACGAAGTCCGCGAGACCGTCGCCATTGATGTCGCCGATCCCAGCGATGGCGGTGCCAAAAGCATCATCGGCGCTGCTTCCGCTGAGCACTTGGGCCGGTGAAACTTCGAGTCCCATAGCGCTGCCTCGGTAGACCAACACCGCTCCCGACCGCATTGCTCCGCCGGCGTTCACGGCCGGTGCAGCCACGGCAATATCGCCGAAGCCGTCGCCGTTGACGTCGCCGATCCCGGTCACTGACTGGCCAAATTGCGCGTTGTCGCTCGGGCCTTCCAGTACTCGAGCAGGCATGCGCATCACTCCTTCGGCGCTTCCGAGAAACAGGCTCGCTGTTCCCGCGTGTGAGCGCAGAGCCGGTGACGCGTCGATGGCGCCGACGAGAAGATCCGCGAAACCGTCTCCGTTGACATCGCCTGCGCTCGATACCGAGCAGCCAAACGCATCAGTGGCTCCCGCTCCCTCGAGGACAACGCTTGGGGAAGTCGGCAGCCCACTGCTGCTTCCGTAGTACACGCTGACCGTTCCTGCTTCGATCCGGCCACTAGGCGCTGCTCGGTACGCTCCGACTGCGAGGTCGGCGAACCCATCACCGTTCAGATCGCCTGCGCTTGCCAGCGAGAATCCGAAGCTGTCCCGCGGTTCGCTACCTCGAAGCGTCACACTCGGGGTTGATCCGATGCCAGTCGGTCCTCCGTAGAACACGTCGACCCTGCCCTGGCTGCTGTCTGCGCTCGGCGATCCCACGGCAACATCGCCGTAGCCATCGCCGTTGACGTCCAGTTCCGTGCCCCAACTCCGATCGCGATCGGCGTCTGCGCTGCGCGCGCCGACACGAAACCACCAGATGGCGCTTCGGGGCGTTCCCACCGTCGAGCGAGCGGAATTTCTGCCGCGGAGCCTCCAAAACCACACGCCCGCGGCCAGCGCGGAAGCAGGGCGTACGCTCGTTCCGACAGCATCGAGTCTGTGCTCGACGACACGGAAATCTCGTGTCCGACTGAGTTCGACGACTGCGCCGTCGACGGCGACTGCGTTTTGCCAGCGCAACGTTGGTCGTTGGCTTGTGACGGAGCTCGTGCTCAAAGGGGCTACGGCCCGCGGCGCAGCGACTGAGGGATCGTCGATCAACGCTCCATCCTCGACGGCATCGATGAACGTCGCGTCCCGACCATCGACCGCACCGTCGCTCGTGAAGCTTGAGTCATTCGACCCATCGTCTGCGTTCGTGCCTGCCTCTCGTCGGTTGCCAGCATCGAGGTCGTAGCATTGCGGAGCAGCTGGCTCCTCGCGAGTGCCGCAAATACCCAGGCACATCCGCAGTTCCAGGTCGTATCGCTGGTTTGTTTTGCACTGAGGGGGCGACGAATTGCACCCGATCGCCACCCCAAGAATCACTGCCCAGACGTCTCTCCGCTGCGTTGCCATGACCCACCTACTGCCACCTCTCTACGACAGGTTTGTCCTGCGTGCGAGGTTGGCTATCGGGGGGAGGCACGGAAGAGTTGCTTGGTTGGCAGCGCACACAACTGTGTCGAAGCAGAAACGCCACCAGCAATCGCAACGACTGAGTAGGCATGATGCCGGGAAATGATCTCGTGGATGAATCAATGCCCACGAATTCAACTGCGGCGGCTCTCGGTCACTTCCGGTGCGCGCAGACGGTGACCTCTTCGCGGTCGTGATAGAGCTGCCGAGCGCGCACGCGGTGCCAGCCTCCGTCGCGGAGGATCTCGAGGATGCGCTTCACGAACTCGGCCTTCTGCTTCATCGGGAGCTTGATGTTCGCCACGAGCATCGAGGCCCATCCGCGCCGCGCCCACTTGGCGAGCATCGCGGCGACCTCGAGCGGGCGCCACACCATGTCGCAGAAGAGCCAATCGACCGGGGATTCGGGCTCGATTTCGAAGGCGCTGCCGCGGATGTGCTCGAGGTTCTTGTTCTTCGCGAGCGCTGGAGCCATCGCGCCCGGGTCCACCGCGAGCACGTGCGCCCCGCGCTGCAAGAGCACGTGCGTCCATCCGCCGGGCGCGGCGCCGAGGTCCACGCATTGATCGCCGCGGGACGGAGCGGCGCCGAACCAATCGAGCGCCTCTTCGAGCTTCATCGCAGCGCGCGACGGGGCTTCGCTGTCCACGCGCATGCGGGCCCTTCCGCCGGCGTGAAGCGAGTGCGCTTCGACCGCGGAGGTGACCGAGATGATCGCGCGCGTCGGGCCGAGGACGCACACTTGCGCGAGCAGTCCTCCGGCGTCGCGGGCGATGCGCGCGGAGTCCACCCTGCGCGCGGCCCACTGAACGTCGAGCGCGTTGGCTTGCGACGGGACGGTGCGCTCGAGGACGTCGGCGATGCGCGCGTTCTTGTTTCCCTCTTCGCTGTCGGGAAACCACACGTGCAGCGCCCACTTCTTGTCGGTCTGATCGCGCATCATTTCGCGCAGCGCCGCGGTGACGGCGCGGTCGAGCTCGATCGCCTTCTCGGCCTTGATGATCCCGCGCGCGGGCATCGCTTGCCGCGCGAACGCGCAGTCGACGTACTCCTTGGGCGAGGCGATGAGCGACGGAGCGATCACGCGCGCGCCCTCTCCGCGGTGCGCCACGCGCAGCTCGTCGAGCAGGTCCTGCTCGTAGCCAGCGCGCGTGGTGTAGAGCCACTCGCCCTTGACGAGCGGGATCGTCGAGATCGCGGCGCTCGGCGCGGGGAGCTTCGGGCGCTCTTTGCGGTTCTTGCGGTCTTTGCCCTCTTTGCGAGGCGCGTCGGCGCTGCGCGTCGAGGGTGATGGCTTGCGGTGTTCGGCCCGCGCGGGCTTGTCTGCGCGAGTCGAGCGGTCACTGCGATCACTGCGATCCGTGCGATCACTGCGGTCGGGGCGCGCGGGCTTGTCTGCGCGAGCGGGGCGCGATTTGCTGTCTTTGCGGCCGCGTCCCTCGTCGTCGCGCGGCTTGCCTGGCTTCTTGGGGCGGCCGTCGCTGGGACGAGAAGGACCGTCGTTGGGCTTGGCGCGGCGGCGATCTGCGGGCTTCGAGCCGGGGCGAGCGGGCGGGCCGGGGCGCTTGGGGCGATTCATTGCGGGGTGGATGGGTACCACTGTTGCGACGGCGATGCGCGCGCACTCCCGAAAGAGTCTGCGCAGTGCTATGCGCCCATCACTTTGACGGACACGATCGAAGAGGCAGAGAGAGAAGGTTCTGAGTCCCAGGTCGCGAGTCCCAGGTCGATCGCGACGCTCGACGCGGTGGCTGAGAGCGTTCGAGGGCTGCGTCGGTTGGACGTGTGCGGCGCGCGCGGAGGGACGCTCGCGTGGCTCGTCGCAGAGAGCGCGCAGCGGACGGGGCGCAAGCTCGTAGTGGTGACGAGCGACCTCGATTCGGCGAGAAAATTCGCTGGGGATGTAGAGTTCTTTCTCACGGGCGGCGGGCCCGAACCCGAGCACAGCGAGGCCGACGAGTCGCACGGTGAAGTGCTGGTGCTGCCGGTGGCAGAGCACTCGCCGTACGTCGAGATCGCGCCGGATCGAACGGTCTCGATGGGCAGGCTCGCGACGCTGTTTCATCTGTCGCAGGGGCTTCCGTGGCGAGTGTTGGTGGTGCCGGCGGGGGCGGTGGTGCGCAAGGTCGTTCCGCGCGGGGCGCTCGCGCCGAGGAGCGATTTGGTGCAGGCCGAAGAGCTCGTCGATCGCGACAAGCTCATCGACGGCATGGTCGAGGGCGGCTACCTCCGCGTCCCCGTCGTCGAAGACCCCGGGACGTTTGCTGTTCGCGGCGCGGTCATCGACGTGTGGCCTGCCTCTTCTGCGCACCCGGCGAGGATCGAGCTCGACGAAGAGCTCTGCCTCTCGATCAAGCTCTTCGACCCAGAGGGACAGCGCACGCTTCGCTCGGTGAAAGAGCTCTTTCTTCACCCCGTGCGCGAGGCGCTCATCGGCCCCGCCGAGCGCGTGCGCGCGCGAGAGAGAGTCACGGCGCTGTGCGACGAGCTCGACATGTCGCACTCGAAGGTCGTGCGCATCACCGAGGATGTCGAGAGCGGCCGCGGCTTCTTCGGCGCCGATGGATTTCTGCCGGCGTATTACGAGCAGCTCGAATCGGTGTTCGATTATCTACCGCCCGACGTGGCGTGGGTGTTCGACGAGCCCGCGCGGGCGATCGGCGCGCTGCGCGAAGAGCTCGAGCGAGCGCTGCGCGACCGTCGCGACCGCGTCGAGCGCAAAGAGCCGTGCTTTCAGCGCGAGGCGCTGTACATGGACGAGGGCGACGCGATCGGCCGCATCCTCGCTGCGCCCGTTCTTCTCTCGCACGACCTCGCTGTCCGAGGCGCGCCCGACGAGAGCGACCCCATCTCTCGCGCGCTCGAGCTCGTCCCCATGGACGCGCCGCTTTTGGACCTCGGCGCCGAGTCGCTCGATCGACTGGCACAAGAAATCAAGTCGATGCGCACGGAGAAGGGCCGGCACGACGCGCTCGCGCCGCTCGTCGAGCACGTGCGCTACTGGCACCAAGAGGGCTACCGCGTGGTGGTCACTGGCCGCACGCCCACGCAGGCCGAGCGCGTGGCGGCCCTTCTGCGCGCGCACGAGGCGGACGCGCGGCTTTTGCTCACGCGCGTTGATTTTGTGGCCACGGCCAGCGAGTCGGAGGCCAGGCGCCCCGAGGTCGAGGTGCTCGTCGGAGAGCTCTCGACGGGCTTCGCGCTGCCGTCGCGAAAGATCGCGTTCGTCACCGAAGAAGAGATCTTCGGAGCGAGGGCGCGCCGCAGGCAGCGCAGCGAGAAGAGCTCGAAGGCGTCCAAGACCAAGGCGTTCATCGACGACCTGCGCGCGCTGAGCGTCGGGGACTTCGTGGTCCACACGGATCACGGGATCGGAAAATATCTCGGCCTCGAGCATCGAAAGATCGGCGCGAACGAGACCGACCTGCTCGTGCTCGAATACGCAGGCGGCGATCGGTTCTTTCTCCCGGTCACGCGGCTCAATCAAATCCAGAAGTGGTCTGGCGGCGAGGGCGCTCCGCGGCTCGATCGCCTCGGGGGGACGACGTTCGCCAAGAGCAAGGCGCGCGTCGAGCGCGAGGTGCGGCAGATGGCGGACGAGCTGCTGCGCTTGTACGCCGAGCGCAAAGCGCACCCAGGGCGGGCGTTTGCCAAGCCGGGGCTTCTGTACCGCGAGTTCGAAGCGACCTTTCCCTTCGAAGAAACGGACGATCAACGAAGGGCCATCGAAGAGGTCTTGGGGGACCTCTCGTCGGCATCGCCCATGGACCGCTTGGTGTGCGGCGACGTTGGATTCGGAAAGACCGAAGTGGCGATCCGCGCTGCGTTTCATGTCGCGAGCGAAGGCGCGCAGGTCGCGGTGCTCTGTCCGACGACGGTGCTCGCGCAGCAGCACTTTCACACGATTCAAGAGCGCTGCCGCGCGTACCCGCTCGAGGTCGCGGTGCTCTCGCGCTTCGTCACGCCCGCCAAGCAACGAGAGACGCTCGATCGCTTGAAGAAGGGCAAGGTGGACATCATCGTCGGCACGCACCGGCTGCTCTCGAAGGACGTGCACTTCAAAGACCTGGGCTTGCTCGTCGTGGACGAAGAGCAGCGCTTCGGCGTGAAGCACAAGGAGCAGATCAAGCAGCTGCGCGCGCGGTTGGACGTGCTCACGCTGAGCGCGACGCCCATCCCTCGCACGCTGCAGATGGCGGTCTCGGGGTTGAGAGAGCTCTCGCTGATCACCACGCCGCCGGTGGATCGTCGCGCGGTGCGCACCGTGGTTTCGCGGGAGGATCCCGCGCTCGTTCGCGAGGCGGTCCTGCGCGAGATGTCGCGCGGGGGGCAGTGCTTCTACGTGTTCAACCGCGTCGAAGGGCTCTACGAGCGCGCCGAGAAGCTGCAGCAGCTGGTGCCGAGCGCGCGCGTGGCGGTGGCGCACGGGCAGATGAGCGCCGAGGCGCTCGAGACCGTGATGACGGACTTCGTCGAGGGGCGGTACGACGTGCTCTGCTCGACGGCCATTATCGAGAGCGGAATCGATATTCCTCGGGCCAACACGATGATCGTGGACCGCGCGGACCTGTTCGGGCTCTCGCAGCTCTATCAAATCCGCGGTCGCGTAGGCCGCTCTCGCGAGCGCGCGTATTGTTATCTGCTCGTCCCGCCGCCGACGAAATTGAGCGACGAGGCGCGGCAGCGCATCGAGGCGATCGAGAAGTTCACGGACCTCGGCGCGGGCTTTCACGTCGCGACGCTGGACATGGAGCTGCGCGGCGCGGGCGACCTGCTCAGCGGCGAGCAGAGCGGAAACATCGCGCAGGTCGGCTTCGAGCTCTACGTGCAGATGCTCGAAGAAGCCGTGAGCGAGCTCAAGGGCGAGCCCGTGGCGCCGCACGTCGAGCCGGATTTGAGCTTCGACGAGCCGTTTTATCTCCCGGCGGAGTACATCGAGGACGTGGGCTTGCGGCTGTCGATTTACAAGCGATTCGCCTGCGCAAACGAAGAAGAAGACGTGATGGAGCTCGCGCAAGAGATGGAGGATCGCTTCGGTCCGGCGCCCGCTCCGGCGCGCGTGCTCGTGCGCGTGATGTCGCTCAAAGCGCGGCTGCGTCCGCTGCGCTCGATGGGCATCGAGGCCAACCGCGAGCGCGTGGTGTTTCATTTGCGAGAGGACTCACCGGTGGACGGCTCGAAGGTGGCCGAGCTGTGTCAGCGCAAGGGCGCGCTGTGGAGGCTCTCGCCGGACCTGCGGTTGTCCCGGAGATTCGGCGACGGATCGGGAACGGCCAACGCCGAGCGCGCGCTCAAAGAGCTCGAAGACGTCGCGCTGTTGTGATCGTCGAGCGGTGAGTTTTCGCGGATGACGAAGTTTCTTTGAACACACACACGGGGGCTGTTATTGCCCCGTCTCGTTGCGGAAAATCTTCGTGCGCGATGGTCGATTCGTGCAATAGTCACAAGTATGAATACGCGACACGTGAAGGGGCGGCACGCGGGAGCGTGCTATTTGCTGGGGATATTGCTGTCGAACTGCAGTCCGCTGGAGCCGCCGGAGGACGCAGCGAGAGACGGTGGGGCATCGGCGCCGTCCGATGTATCTGCGATCGTAAATAGGGTGGATTCGGGCAGGGTGGATTCGGGCAGGGTGGATTCGGCGACGATCGCCGATGTGGTCGTGACGGCGCCGGATACCGGTGTGGGATCGTTGCCCGACGTCGTCGCGGTGCCAGCTGACGCGAGCAGCGTTGATCCGCGGAATCCTACGAGCCGCGTCGAGCTCGTGTTCGTCGCATCCAACTCGGGGCCGAACGACGATTATCTGCTCGCTTCGCTGCGCGCGATGTTTGCGGTCGGACCGACGCGCACGTTCAATCGAGCGATGGTTCCATCGGTCACGTGCGAGGGGCAGCAGGTCGAGAATTGCACCGTCTCGGATTGTGGTCGCATTTTGCCTTCGCCGAGCACATCGGCTGGCGAGCTAGCGGTTCACGACGGTCTACTGCAATTCTCGATGAGCGCGTCCCTTTCTGGGTGGTACCCAGAGGTTGGCGCAAACAATCCGCCCTGGGTGCTGTCGGGGTCGACGCTGATCTCTGCCGCGGGGAGCAGCGAGGTGCCTCCTTGGGCTGTTTCGCTCGAGACTCCTGGACTTGCGCGCTTTGCCTCGCCGCCGCCTGCAATGATTCATCGAACCGAGCCGCTCGAATTGTCGATGGGGCCACAAGGCAAAGTCGCAGGCCGTCGCGCGGTGGTCGTTCAGGCGTCGGGAAACGTCACGATGTACTGCTCGTTTGATGCCGGAGCGGCGATCCGCATCTCGCCCGCGGCGCTCAGTCATCTTCCCGCGGGACCAGCCGTGATCACGCCGTCCGCGATCAACGAGGAGGTCGTGCACGCCGGCGGCGAGCGAATCTTGGTCTCGTCGCTGGTGACGGTGATGAGCGGGATCACCACGACGATCTACTAAACCGATACCGCGACGGTCGTCGTCGTTTGCTCAGTCCGCGGTCTTGGTTTGGACTGGATTTCAACCGCGCTTATCCTCTTCGGCCATCTTCGATGCCCGTCGCGGGCGCGGTATCACGCGGCAGCGCGGCGCTGTTGTAGCCTCTCGTCGCGAGCCAATGAGCACGACGAAGAGCGAATACTCACGCGAAACGGTGACGGCGTTCGTCGCGGCGACGCGCGCGGTGATCGACGCGATCGCGCGCGGCGAGCGCGGGATCGGCGGCTGGGGGCAGGGCCTGCGCGCGTGGAGCAAGACGCTGATCCCGGGGCGGCCGGGGGACGCGTTCTACCGGACGAAGGCGGTCGAGGCGCACGGAGACACGCTGTGCGTAGGGATCGAGCTCGACGGCCATTGGTTTGTCGTCGAGATCGATGAGCCTGTGGGCTTCGACCCCGCGCAGCCGTCGCTTCGGGACGCGAGAGAGCTGCGGCTGTACAGCCAGGACGCGTGGAGAGCGAACGCCGGATGGCGCGCGAGCGCGTGCGAGAAATTCGCGCGCGAGGCTGGATTCGACGACGTGTTTTGATGGTGTGTGCGTGAGTCAGCTCCTCGCGCGGCGTCGGCGCGCGGTGGCCGCGAGCGCGATCGCGGCGAGGGCGAGCGTCGAGCGGCTCGTGCTCGGGGCGACCGTGCGGCAGCCGCAGCCTGCGATCGCGGGAGGCGTGGTTCCAGCGTCGATCGAGCTGTCGTTGCGCGACGCGCCGCTGTCGTTGCTGGCGCTGGAGTCGCGGACTGGGGCGCTCGCATCGGAGCCCGAGCCTGCGTCGGGGTCGAGGTCGCCCGGGTCTTCGGGGACGTCGGGCATGTTCATCGGATCGGTGGGCGTCGAGCCCGCGGTGGGGACCCACACGCCCAACAAATCAACGACGAGGTGCGTGCGCTGCGCAGAGAAGATGCAGAGGCGGCCGGCGCCGAGCGGAGCGATGACGGCCGAGCCTCCGACGACGCCCTGCGTGTAGTTCAAGCTCGAGGTGTTGGGCGTGCTCATTCCACAAGGAAAAGCAGTGACGAAGCCGTTTGCTGCGGCGTCGACGGAGGTGATGTTGACCGTCGCCGCGCGCGCGTCTGGTGGCAGCCCCGCGATGGTCGAGATGGGGATCTCGACGATCTGCCCTGCGCCGAGACGACCGGTGTACAGCGAGCTCGGGCTGCGCGTGTCGAGCACGCGCAACGGGTTGATGAGCTGTTTGGAGAGCTCGCCGCTGTCGACGAAGTAGCCGGTGACATCGACGACGAGGTCGACCTCGGCGAGGGATTGAAAGCAGAGCTCGCCGCCCGTGATGCGCGAGATCACGGTGTTGGCGATGACGTTGGCGCCGGTGTGATTGATGTTGCTCGTGTTGGGCGCGGCTCCGTCGCACGGGAAGGCCGTGACGAACCCCGGCGCTCCGCGAGGGATGACGGCGACGCTCGTGACGACCGCGCGCGCGTCGGCAGGGGCGCGGACGTTGACCGTGAGTCGACCGTTGGCTGCGATCGGCGCGCCCGATCGGGTGTCGATCACGCGTGTGGGGGTGATGGTGCGAAGGCCCATTCCTGTGGGAGAGAACGCGCCCGAGAGATCAGCGATCACGTCGGCGGCGGTGTTCGAGCGAAACGTGACGGCCCCGCCTGCGCCGAGGCCAATCGCGGCGGCGTTGGCGCGAGCGTTGGGCGGCGCGAAGTTCACCGTCGACGAGTCCGTGGTGACCCCCGCTGGATACGCAGCGATGAATCCCGGTTCAGTCTGCGGAACCGCCGCCACGTTGAGCCACACTCCGCTCGTCCCCGCAGGCAGCCCGGCGAACGCGCTGAAGGTCCCCGTTCGCGTGCTCGTGAGCGGTCCGCTCGTCGCTCCGTCCGAGCGCACGAGCTGCGCGGACGCCGCGGGCGTTCGCGTGTCGAACAACCGCGTCGGCGCGATCGGTTGAAACCGTGTGACGCCTCCGACGCGCGTCGCGGCGGGCGTGCTTGCGCCTGCGTTGCGGACGGCCGCGGGCGCTTCGCTCGGCGCGCATCGCGGGGTGGGATCGGCGACGCACACCTGCCCCATCGCAGCGCAGTCAGTGTACGTGCAGTCCGCGCGCACGGCGGCGTTGCCGTAGCAGACGACGGGGCAGGTCATGGGCGGCGCGCCCATCGTGAAGAACCGCGTGCGTCGCGCGGCGGCGTCGACGCTCACCTCGAGGTGAATGTGATTGGTGTGCTGCGAGGCGTTCGCTTCGATGTCTCTGAAGTGGTCGTTGACGCGGTTGCCGCTCCAGTACTTTCCGTCCCAAATCACGCGCTGGACGCCGACGTACTCAGCGTTTTCGATGAGCCAGTTGGCGATCTGATCGCCGAGCGTGTTGTCCGCGTCGCTGCCCGCCATCGGGATCATCACGTCGATCGCGCGTCCGATCGCGTGCACCGAGAGGTAGTCGCACGCGTTGGGGTTGCTGTTGCGACGGCACGAGTAGTCGCCGCCTGCGCGCGCGAAGGTCCAGCGATTCAAGATGTAGCGCTGAATCTCGAGCGTCCCTGCGAGCTGTCCTGTGCACGCTGGGTCTCTGCACGTCCCCCACACGTTGGTGGGGCATGTCGATGTGCAGGTGCCGGTGATGCGCGGCGCGTTGACGACGGGGACGTACTGCGGGTTCGAGAGGGTCATCGTGCGCGCGGGCGGCGTCCACCGACCGGCGATCGCGACCTCGGACGCTGCGATGTCCGCCTCGTTGGCCGCGCAGGCCATCAGCGAAAACGACAGGCCCAGCAGTGCTCCCTCTGTGCGCATGAGATCCATGGGACCTCTGCGCAGAGCCGGGCGTCAAGGCATCGGGAGCCGTGCGATCGATGCCGACGTGTGTTACCGATCGATCGTTGTGATTCAAACTCGAGGCGAAGGGGCGGCGCCGACGAATGATTCCGCCCTGCGGACGACAGAGGCCGTCGAGGTCTGCGAGCAGCCAGCTGCGCTCTCGGTGACGGCGCCTTCGGGGTCGGAGCAGAGCTACATCTTCGCGCGGAGGATGTTCTTTGCGCCGGTTGCTCCGGTGAAGCGCGATTTTTCGACGCTGCTCTTGCTCACGATGATCGCGATCGTGCTGTTCGGTCAGGGCGAGAGCTCGCCGCTGTCGTTCGTCGCGTTCTTGTTCGCGCTCGCGTTGCACGAGGGCGGACACCTGCTGGCGATGCGGCTGTTTCGATACCGAGACCTCTCGGTGTTCTTCGTTCCGATGTTCGGCGGCGCCGCGGTGGGAACCAAAGAAGACGCCACGCCTGGCCAACGTGTGCTCGTCTCGCTCGCGGGGCCGTTGCCTGGCGTCGCGCTCGGCGTCGCGCTGACGATCTACGCCGCGCGCACGCAGCAGGTCGAGCGCGGTCATCCGCTGATCGTGTTCGCGCAGAACCTCTTGGTGCTCAACCTCTTCAACCTCCTTCCGTTTCCGATCTTCGACGGCGGGCAGGTCGCGTCGCTGCTCTTGTTTCGACGGCATCGCGTGCTCGAGATCGGCTTTCGCGCGTTCGCTGGCGCGCTCTTGGTGCTCGTCGCGATCTCGCTCAAGCTCTGGTTTCTCGCGGTGATCGCCGTGATCGGCTTGGCGTCGCTGCCCAAGACTTGGCGCGAGCGGGCCGCGGCCGATCGCGTTCGCGCCGCGCACTCGCCGGTCGCTCCGAGCGCCAACCTGCTGCTCGAGCGGGTCGTTCGCGCGCTCTTCGACGAAGCCTCTACGCTCACGCCTCGCGCGGACGACGTCGAGCGCACCGCCGCGGCGCGCGTCGTCGCCATGCGCACGCTGCATCGACTCGCGAGCGAGCGCTCCCCCAGCGTCGCGATCTCGCTGCTCACCGTGCTCGTGGTGAGCGCGCTCTTCTTCGTCGGGCTGCTCGCGGCGGCGGCGCTGTTCGCTGCGAGCGCGCCGACGCCCGCGTCGTGAGCACGGCGGATCGCTACTCGCAGCGCGCGTTTTCGGGGCATCCTTCGTTGACGTGCACGGGCGACTGTTTGCAGCTCGTGCCCGCCTGGGCGAAGTTGTTTCCGAGCGCGGGCGCGGCGTAGTTGATGGCCGGGGCGTTGCGCCAGTTGCGGGCGATGGCCGCGGTGTTCTCGGGGAGGTTCGAGAACGTCACGTGGGTGATGTTCTCCGCGGCGATCGGGGACTGAAGATAGAGGGCGGCGTCGTTCTCTTGCTCGTTCCACGCGCAGGCCGAGTCCGAGCCCGAGTCTCCAGCGGCGAAGGCGATGTTGACCCACGCGAGCTTGGTGCGCGCTCGCAGCGCGCGCTCGCCGATGTAGAGCCCCTCCCACGAGCCCGGGTTGGGCTCGGAGGCCGCCGCGGTAAACGTGATGCGTCCGGCTTCGTTGGCGCCGTCTGCGACGAGCGCGCCTTCTGCGTCCCAGCCGGTCGAGAGGCTCGATCCCGGGCCGAACGCGATGGTGGTCCCCGCCGCGATCGTGAGCACAGGCGAGGTCGGGCCCTCGATGCGCATGTCCGTGTCGTCCGCGATGTGATAGCGAACGCCAGGATTTCTCCAGGTGCCCGTCGTCGCGATCGGGTCGGTCCCGCTCACGTACACCTCGTTGATCTCGTTGCCCGTGTACGTGCCCGCGGGCAGCGATCGCACGCTGTTGGGGTTGTTGAACCACGCCGAGCCCGCGTGATCGCGGCCGCCCACGACGCCCTCGCGCACGGTGACGTCGAGCGAGGTGTCCGAGAACGTCCCCTGTCCGCTCGTCGCGATGCCGAAGCCACGAAACGCGCGTACGAGCACGTGCTGCAGGTCCAGGCCGAGCATGTTCGTGAGGATGCCCGTCGCGGTCCCGTTGCCCGTGTCGTGCCCCGCGTGTTCGATGGTCGCGTACGCGATGCGCGAGCTGCGGCGGGCGCCTTCTTCGAAGACGATGCCCTCCCAATCGCCCGGCTGCGGGTCGTTCTTGTTGCTGCCGAAGCGGATCAAGTGCTGCGCGTCGCCCACGGCGATGAGCGCTCCACCCGAGCGAACGAGCAGCATGTTCGAATCACCGATGAGCACCACGGCGCACGGCGCGATGGTGACCGTGGCGTTCTCTTCAATGTTGGCTCCGTCGGGAAACCGATGCGGCGACCCCTCGAGCGTCCACGTCTCGTTGGTGTTGATCGTGGTGTTGTGCACGGTTCCCGGTCCGAGCGACGCGGTCGGCAACTGCGCAGGGCAGCCCGTCGCGGGCGTCGGAGGCACCTCTCGCACAGAGCTCTGACCCTGGTTTTGTCCAGAGATTCCGGGGCCGCTTGGGCCCGAGCCGCTGTTGTTCGCGCCAGTGTTCGCGCCAGTGTTCGTACCGGTGTTCGTACCGGTGTTCGTGCCGGTGTTCGCGGGCTGTCCGTTCGGCCCGTCAGCGTTCTGGCGGCGCTTGCACGCGCTCGCGGCGGCGAGCGTGAGGCACAGCAAAAACAGCGGTCGATTGATCTTCACGGGGAGCGCTCCCTTCTTCTCAAACGTCGTGCGCGCCTTCGCGCGGCCGGAGACTACCGCTGATCGAGTGCGACGGCGGACGAGTTCGGCCACCGTGTCTGCAAGTGCAACGGAGTTCGCCTCGTCCGCTTGTGCGAAGGGCCGCCTCAACCCCGGCCCTTCTCCACGCCAGATGGCGTGGAGAAGGGTGCCTTTGCTGCGATGGCGGCGACAATTGGAAGGCGCTGCACGGAGCGCACGAGGACAACGCGCATTCTCCGAGAGCCCCGCGCGTCTCGCTCGGCGCCCGATACGCAGCAAAGGCACCCTTCTCCACGCCATCTGGCGTGGAGAAGGGCCGGGGCTGAGGCGGACCCCGCACCAGCGACGCTCGTAGCGCGCACGACTCGCGCGCGCCCTGCGAACCATGCGCGTTCGGAAAATTCGTAGATCGACCTTAAGGGAATCTACCGAGGGACCGACAAGCACTCCGCGCCTGGTCGTTTGCGTCGTGGCTCATTGAGGAGCTGCGCGGGACGTCGTGGTGCGTCCAAACGGAGGTCACAGTGAGCTCAGTGTCGAGAGCGCCATGGGCTGCGCTCGCGGCGAGCCTTTGGCTCGTGGCGTGCGGCTCTCCCGTCGTGGGAGGACGGGATGCGGGCGATGCAGGGACGCACATCGGTCCGAGCTGCACCGCAGGGCAAACGGTGTGCAACGGTCGTTGCGCGTCGTTGCAGACGGACAGCGTGAACTGCGGATCGTGCGGCAATCGCTGCGCGGCGGGGTCGAGCTGTCGCGAGGGGCGCTGCGCGCTCGATTGCCCGTCGGGGCAGGTCGAGTGCGCAGGCATGTGCGTTTCGACGCAGGCTGACCGCGCGCACTGCGGAGCGTGCGGCAATTCGTGTCCTTCGGGCCAGGTGTGCTCGGCGGGCCGCTGCACCACCTCGTGCGGCTCGGGGCTCACCGACTGCGCGGGCTCGTGCCGAGACCTCGACAGCGATCGTGGCAACTGCGGCGCGTGCGGGACCGCGTGCCCGGACGGGACCGTCTGCACCATGGGCATGTGCCGCACGAGCTGCGGGACGGGCCTGACCGACTGCGGCGGATCGTGTCGCGACGTGCGCTCGGACCGCGCGAACTGCGGCGGCTGCGGGACCGCGTGCGCCGCGGGCCAGGTGTGCTCGGACGGCATGTGCACGGTCTCGTGCGTCTCGGGGCTGACGGACTGCTCGGGCTCGTGCCGTGACCTCAACGAAGACCGCGCGAACTGCGGAGCGTGCGGGACGCGCTGCCCTGCGGGGCAAGTGTGCTCGGCTGGCTCGTGCGAGGTCTCGTGCGGCGCGGGGCTGACGGACTGCGCGGGCTCGTGCCGCGACCTGCAGACGGACCGCTTGAATTGTGGTGCGTGCGGGATGAACTGCCCCTCGGGCACGGTGTGCTCCGACGGCGCGTGCGTGCTCACGTGCGCGGCGGGCCAGACGAACTGCATGGGCGAGTGCCACGACCTGCGCGAAGACCGCTTGAATTGTGGTGCGTGCGGGACCGCGTGCGCCGCCGGACAAGTGTGCTCGTCGGGCGTGTGCACGGTCTCGTGCGGCGCGGGGACGACGGACTGCTCGGGCTCGTGCCGAGACCTGCAGACGGACCGCGCGCACTGCGGCGCGTGCGGAACCTCGTGCGCCGGCGGCCAGGTCTGCTCGATGGGCGCGTGCACGATTTCGTGCGTGGCGGGCCAGACGGACTGCGGCGGCGAGTGCCGTACGCTGAGCGAAGACCGGGCGAACTGCGGAGCGTGCGGCAACGCGTGCGCCGCGGGCCAGGTGTGCTCGGCGGGCATGTGCGTTCTCTCGTGCGCTGCGGGCACGACGAACTGCGGCGGATCGTGCCGCGACGTGCAGACGGACCGAGCGAACTGCGGAGCGTGCGGCAACGCGTGCGCCGCGGGCCAGGTGTGCTCGGCGGGCATGTGCGAGGTCTCGTGCGGCGCGGGGCTCAACAACTGCTCGGGCGTGTGCCGCGACCTGCAAGAAGACGTGAACAACTGCGGAGCGTGCGGGACGCGCTGCCCTGCGGGCACGGTGTGCTCGGCGGGCGCGTGCGCTGTGTCTTGCGGCGCGGGGCTCAACAACTGCTCGGGTTCGTGCCGTGATTTGCAGACGGACCGAGCGAACTGCGGCGCGTGCGGGACCACCTGCGCGGCCGGCGAAGTGTGCTCGGCTGGCTCGTGCGAGGTCTCGTGCGGCGCGGGGCTCAACAACTGCTCGGGTTCGTGCCGCGACCTGCGCACGGACAACGAGAACTGCGGCGCGTGCGGGACCACCTGCGGCGCCGGAACCGCGTGCCGCGCGGGCCGCTGCCAGCTCACGTGCGCCGCGGGCCAGACGGACTGCGCCGGCGTGTGCGTGGACACGAGCAGCGATCGCGCGAACTGCGGAGCGTGCGGCAACGCGTGCGCCGCCGGAATGGTGTGCTCGGGGAGCGCGTGCGTTCCTTCGTGCCGCGCGGGGCAGACGAACTGCAGCGGATCGTGCACCTCGACGGTGATCGACCCGAACCACTGCGGCGCCTGCGGAAACGTGTGCGGGCCGTATGACAACGCGATCGCGAGCTGCGGCTCGAGCACCTGCATCATGACGTGCAACGCGGGCTTCGCGGACTGCAACGCGAACCGAGGCGACGGCTGCGAGGCCACGCTCGCCACGGACACGAACAACTGCGGCCGTTGCGGAAACGTCTGCAACTTTCCGCACGCGGTGGGCGCGTGCGTCTCGGGCGGCTGCCGCCTCGTGAGCTGCCAGGCTGGCTACGCCAACGCGGACGGCTTCTCGGAGAACGGCTGCGAAGAGCTCGTCGCGCACGTCGGCAGCGGCGGACTCAGCTCGTTCTCGGGCGGAACGCTGCGCGGCCTCGCCGAGGACCCGGGCACGGGCGCGATCTCTCCGAGCGGAATGGTCAGCACGACGACGAACGACTACCTCTGGGTGGTCAACGTCGCCGAGAGCACGGTCTCGAAGTGGGACGCCACGGCGCGCCGCGAAATCGCTCGCTACCGCGTGGGTCTGAGCGCTGGTGAGTGCCGCGGTCGCTGCTGCTGGGACGGCGGCTGCAACATGCCTTCGCGTGTCGTGATCGACGGCAACGGTGACGCGTACGTCGCCAACCGCGCGTTCAGCATGCAGGGCACGGTGACCAAGATCGCCGGTGATCGCGCGGACTGCGTCGATCGCAACGGCAACGGAATGATCGACACGAGCACGGGCGCGGCGAACGTGCTCCCGTACGGCGCTGGCGGAACCGGCGTCTCGACGGACGAGTGCGTGCTCTGGACGGCCAACGTCGGCAACGTCGACGCGGTGCTTCGCTCGATCACGATCGACCGCGGCGACGCGAGCGCGCCCAACGGTTACGTCTGGGTGAGCGGCTACAACGCGATGAAGCTCTGGCGCTTGAACCCGCGAACGGGCGCCGTGATGAACGAGCTCAACGTCAACATCAACCCGTACGGCTCGGTGGTGACGCGCGACGGTCGCCTCTGGCTCACGACGATCGGCAGCCAGGTGCAGTCGGTGAATACGACCACGCTCGCGGTGGGCGCGGTGGTGAACCTGCCCTTCTCGATCTACGGACCAACGGCGGACGCGAACGGTCGCCTCTGGTTCGTCTCGCCCGGCAACAACGTGGTGCAGGGCTACGACCCGACCGCAGGAACGACGACGCGCGTCACGGTCCGCTCGGGAACGTCCTCGGGTGTCACGTCCGACGCGAACGGCAACATCATCACGGCGCTCAACGAAGGCTCGAACCGCACGTCGCTCGTCCGCTTCGCGGCCAGCGCCTTCGTCGCGGGCTCGGCGATCAACTCGCCGGGAACGATCCCCGCCGCGGCGCTCACGTACATCGACGGCCCGACGGCGGCCGCGCAGAACTACGCCTCGGCGGTCGGCGTCGATCGCAGCGGCGCGACCTGGGTCGCGAGCTACACGGGCAACTCGCGCCTCGTTCGCTTCGATCCGACCAACGTGGACCCCACGATGCGCATCCTGGAGTTCACGGGCCCCAACCAGACGTACTCGTACTCGGACTTCACGGGCTCGGTGCGTCGCGCTTCGATCCCGCAGGGAAGCTACGAGCAGTCGTTCGACGCGACCTGCGCTGCGCCTCGCTTGGGCAGCCTCACGATCAGCGGAACCTTCCCCGCTGGCACGACGACGATCGTCTCGATGCGCACCGCTGCGACCGCGGCGGACCTCGCTGCGGCCACGCCGGTCGCGATCGGAACGCTCCCGCCCAGCGCCTCTCCGTACGATCTTCGCGCGCTGTTCAGCGCGGCGTCGATCACGCCGGCGCAGTTCCTCCGCTTGACGATGGTGCTGCGCGCTTCGGACGGCGGCGCGGTCCCGATCGTGAACTCGGTCCGGTTCAACTGGACCTGCCCGTGATCGAACGCTGAGCGTCGCGCGCGGGGGGCGCGCGGCCCTTTCAATGTCGTCACTCTCGAAGAGCGCGGTCGCGACGAGCACCGCGCTCTTCGTCGTTGTGCGCGACGTTCACCGCCGCGCGCGGGTGATGTCCTCGATGACCGCCGCGAGCTTCGCCGCGCCCGCGGTCGCGCTGAAATCCCGCTCGACCGTGCGTCGCCCCTCGGCGCCGAGCTTGCGTCGCAGCGCGTGATCGTCGGCGAGCTTCTCGAGCGCGGACACCCACTCGTCCTTCGTGCTCGCGAGCATGCCCGAGACGCCGTGCTCGATGAGGTCCCGGTTCATCCCCACGGGAGCAGCCACCGCGGCGCGGCCCGTGGCCATGTACTGCAGCGCTTTGAGCCCGCATTTTCCGCGAGAAAAGTCGTCGTCGGGCAAAGGCATGATCCCGACGTGACACGCGCCGATCGCCTCGGCTTCGCCCGTGGGGCTCCACGGGACGAACACGTTTTCTGCTCCGGCGATGGGGCGCTCGGGCGGCTTGTTGCAGATCACCTTCACGACGATCTTTCTGCGCGACGCTAGTGTCTCGAGCGCTTCTCGCGCGGTCTCGAAGTGCACGAGCGTCGGGGTCGAACCGCTCCACAAAACGGTGAACGGCGCGTCGTCCGCGAGCTCGGGCTGCACTGCGTACTGGCTGAGATCGATGGTCGTCGGGATGATCGCGACGTTCGGGTTGTAGCTGCGCGCGTAGTCTCGGAGGTAGCCGTTGCCCACGGTCACCGCGTTAGAGATGCGGCAGATCGTCTCGATCTTCGACGGCACTCGAAGGTGCGCGAAGAGGCCGTTGTTGCCCCAGTTTCCTGTGATCCAAATCGCGTCGTCGAAATCGACGAGAAACGGGATCTTCTGCAGCTTCAACGCGTATTCGTAGAACGTCGGCCCCAGCAGCGATGCCTCGCGATACAAGAACACCGCGTCGTAGTTCTTCGCGGCGACCACGTCGAGCGCGCGCCGCGCGAAGTCTCGCACGATGAACGCGCCCTTCTTCGCGACCTCGCCCTTGCCCGCGAGCGCCTTGGTGAGCTCGGGCGACTCGAACACCGCGAAGTCCACGTGAATCCCGTGCTCGCTCTCGAGGTACGGCGCCCACTGCTCGATGCGAAAGCGTTGGCCCGGAGAGATCCCTCGGCCCTTGGAGACGAACGCGAGCACGCGCTTCATGATCGATGACTCCTCGATAACGGCGATGAAAGCGATGAACGCAACGAAAACGGAGCTCTTCTGCCACAGCTCTGCGCGAAGGTCACCGACGCTCGTGCTGTCCGCGCCGTTGAATCTCTCCTCGCGCTCGAAGAAGCTTCGGCTGTGATGCGATCTGCGGTCTTGTCCATCGTCGGCTCGTCGCTGTTCGCTCTCGCAGCGTGCGGTGCGCGCGCTGAGCTCATCGTTCAACGCGCGCCGACGTCATCGCCGCCGGACGTGATCACGGTCGACGCGGTCGCCGTGGACGCCGTCAGCGCGGACGCTGCGCGCCCGGACGCGGGCCCCGTCGCTTGTTCGCTCGGTCCCATCGTCGTCCTCAAGCGCCGCATGGAGCCCTCGTTCTTGCTCTCGCTCACGGCGATCGAAGGCGGCGGATACGCGTTTACGATGGCCTCGGGGTGGATGGGCTTCGCTTCTCCCGCGCTCGTCGTGCTCGATCGAGACCTGCAAGAGACCGCTGCGGTCGCGACGCCGAGGCTCGAGGTCGTGCACGCGATCCAGGGCGTGCGTCGGCTGTTCACCGTGACGTCCGAGCGCGATCCGACGCGCAATGTCCCCGTGGACAGCGCGTTTTACGAATTGAGCCCGAGGCTCGAGCGCGCGCCCTCGACGCAGCTTTGTCTGGGGTGCGTCGTGCGCGATCGACCCGCCGCGCAGCGCGCGGGGCAGCTCGCGGTCTCGATGAGCACACAGGCGCTCGACAACGGCGGGGTGATCGTCGTCAACGCGATGTCGGGCGAGCTCGTTGGCAGCGCGTTCGCCGCGGATTTGCGTGATCCCTCGGCGCTCGCGGTCTCGCAGGGCTGGTACGCGGTCTCGCAGTCGACCATGGCCGGCGCGCTCAGCCGCGCGCTCTTCACCGAGCCGCTCATGAACGCGCGCGCGTTGCAGCCGGTTGCGATGGGCTTCGATGGCAACTCGGCTCCGTGGCTGGTGCGCGTGGACTCGTCGACGATCGCCGCGGTGGGAATGGCTCGCGGAGGCGGTCGCACCGTTCCGATCACGATGGTGACGTGGCCCGACGAGCGATCGCTCGACGAGCAACCGTCGCTCGCGCGCACGGTCGGCGCTGCGGGGCCGACGGCGCAGGGGCTCTCTGCGCACGCGCGCACGGACCTCGGGCTCGTCGCGATCGCGTGGGGCGAGCAGATCGGAGACAACGGCGGTGGCGCGTGGGTGACGGTGCTCGACGCTCGCGCGCGCCCCGTGCTCGCGCAGCAGTCCGCGAGCGAGCCGGTCGGAAACTCGCAGAGCTACACGATCTACACCGCCGTCGCGCCGCACCCCGAGGGCTTCGTCGTCGCGTGGAACGGCTGGCAACGGCAGGCCAACTACGCCATCTACGCGCGCCTCGTTCGCTGCCGCTGACGCCGCCGTAGACTCTGCCGTTGGGCAGCGCCCTTGCGCTCGCGGGCTGAACGCGCGATCACCATACGCTCGCATGAGCCGCGACCCGCTCGACGCGCTCGATCCCCTCGCTGCGCAATGGTTCACCGCGCGCTTCGGCGCCGTCACGCAAGCGCAGGCCCTCGCCTGGCCGGCGATCGCCTCGGGAGCGCACGCGATGCTCGTCGCTCCGACGGGGTCGGGTAAGACCCTCGCTGCGTTTTTGCAGCCGCTCGGACGGCTCGCGCGCGAAGCGATCGAGCGCCCCAAGAGCAAGGGCGAGGCGACGAGCGAGCCCGACGCGGGCGTTCGCGTTCTGTACATCTCTCCGCTGCGGGCGCTCGACGCGGACGTGAATCACAACCTGCACGCGCCGCTCGAAGGCATCTCGTCGCTCGCCAACGCCCAGGGAAATCCCATCTCGATCACGCACGCCGTGCGCACCGGAGACACCTCGCAGCGCGCTCGTCGAGAGGCGGCGAAGCGTCCGCCGCACGTGCTCATCACCACGCCCGAGAGCCTGTTCGTCTTGCTCGGCAGCGAGGCGCATCGAAAGAGCCTCGCGCGCGTCGAGCTCGTGATCGTCGACGAGCTGCACGCGATCGCTGACAGCAAGCGAGGGACGCACCTCGCGCTCTCGCTCGAGCGGCTCGAGGCGCTGTGCGCCAGGCCCGTGCAGCGCGTGGGCCTCACCGCGACGGCCGAGCCGCTCGAGCGATTGGCGAGGCTGCTCGGCGGCGATCGGTCAGTGAAAATACTGGACGGACGACGTTCGCGATCGATCGAGCTCTCGGTCGAGCTCGCGCCGAAGATCGAGGGCCAGCGCGGGATCGACCCACGAATTCAACGGGTGGCGACGCACGTGGCGCGCTCGGTGCGCTCGCTGGTGTTCGTGGGCTCGCGCGCGCTCGCCGAGCGGTGGCGGCCCGCGCTCGAAAAGGCGCTCGCCGAGCAGACGCCCGACGGAGAAGAGCCCGCCGCAGTGGGGATTCACCACGGCGCGCTCGCCAAAGAAGTGCGCGAGGTGGTCGAGGCGGGGCTTCGTGACGGAGCGCTGCGCACGGTGGTCGCGACGAGCTCGCTCGAGCTCGGGATCGACATCGGCGCGGTGGACAAGGTCGTTCAAGTGGGAGCGCCTGGCGGTGTCGCGCGGCTCCTGCAGCGCGTGGGGCGCGCGGGCCACTCGCCGGGGCAGACGTCGAAGGGCGTGATCGTGAGCTCGGGCGGCGTGGATTTGATCGAGTGCGCGATCACTGCGCGGCTTGCGATCGAGGCGAAGCTCGAGCCGATTCGCGTCCCCGAGGGCCCGATCGACGTGCTCGCGCAGCAGCTCGTGGCGCACGCGGCGAGCGAGCTCGACGGGACGACGATCGACGGCTTTCTCGCGATGGCTCGAAGGTGCGACCCGTACCGAGCGCTCACGCGAGAGAGCCTGGTGCGCGTGGTGGACGCGCTCTCGAGCGAGCTGCACCGAGCGCCGCGGCTCGAATGGGATCGGCACACGGGCAAGCTCACGGCGCCGGACCTGGCCAAGCGCCTCGCGCGAACGGCGGGCGGGACGATCACGACGCGCGGGCTCTACCGCATGTTGGACGCGGATTCGCGCGAGACGATCGGCGAGCTCGACGAAGAGTTCGTGCACGAGAGCAAGCCCGGCGATCGCTTCTCGTTCGGCCTGGGGGTCTTTCGCATCGTGAGCATTCGCCCCGACGCGGTGCTCGTGCGCAAAGCTCCTCCCGGAACCGCGCGAATGCCCTTCTGGCGCGGCGATCGACCGATGCGCGCCGAGGCCACGGGCCGCGCGATGGGCGCCGTCGTTCGCTCGCTCGAAGCCGCGGTCGAGCGCGGGCCCGAAGACTGCGCAGCGATGCTCGCAAAGCAGCTCCCGTTGTCTCGAACGGCGGCTGTCGGCGCGGCGGACGAGCTGTGCGCGCAAGCGAAGGCGACGCCGCTGCCGACGGATCGCCGGCTCGTCGTCGAAGTGTACGCGGACGCGTTGGGAGAGCCGCGGATCGCGATTCACGCGTGGCACGGGCGCTCGGTGCTCGAGCCTTGGGCGCTCGCGCTCGCCTCGCGCATCGAGGCTCGACTGGGCGGCGTCGTGCACGCGGTGGCCACGGACAACGGCGTGCTCATCGCGCCGCCCAAGGGGCCGTCGGTGGACGCCGCGAGCGTCGCGAAGATGGTGACGCGCCAAGAGGTGCGCGCGCTGGTGGCGTCGATCCTGCCGCGGACTGCGATCGCGGGCGCTGCGTTTCGCGAGGCCGCGGAGCGCTCGTTGCTCTTGCCCAAGCAGCCCTTCAAGAAGCGCACTCCGCTGTGGATGAACCGTCAGCGCGCGAGGGATCTGTTGCTCACCGTGGGCGACGACCCGACGCACCCGCTCATCGTCGAAGCCTCTCGCGAGGTCATGGACGACCGGTGGAACGTCGCCGCGCTCGAACACCTCCTCTCCGAGCTCGAAGACGGGACCGTGGCGATCGAGACCGTCACGCGTCGAACTCCGTCGCTGTTCGCGCGGGGGCTCGAGCGCGCGTTCGAAGCGGACAACCTCTACGAAGACGACACGCCCGCGGCCGAGACCGCCGCGCGAAGGGCCTCTGCCACGGGGGGCGACGACGGCGGCGGCTCGTTCGAGAGCCCACTTGAATTCGTGGGTCTCGCCGAGGCCGCCGATCGCGGCGTGCTCACGGGGCTCTCGCACGAAGCGCCGCTCGCGCTGCAGCTCTTTCGCGCGGGCGGACCCGTGCGCACCAGCGAGCTCGCGCGGCACCTGCGCGTGGACGAAGAGGGCGTGCGCGCGCTGATCGCGCCGCTGCTCGCCGCAGGACAAGCGGTGGTGGGGCGCTTCAGCGAGCGCGAGCCCGGAGACATGGAGCTCGAGGTGTGCGACGGCGAGGCCCTCGCGCGCATGCGTCGCAAGGCGCTCTCGAAGGCGCGGCGGCAGATCGAGCCTGTCCCGCGACGGGCGTTTCAGCGCTGGCTCATCGAGCGGCACCGCGTGGGCCCGATGGCGCTCGACGGCGAAGAGGCGATCGGCGCGGCGGTCGAGCGATTGGCGCTGTTTCCGATGCCGCCCGAGGTGTTCGAGCGCGACCTTCTGCGCGCGCGCGTCGGTCGCTACGAGCCCGCGTGGCTCGACCTGCTCTTCGCCCGCGGCGAGGCTCGATACGTCCTGCTCGAGTCTCCTGCGCGCATCGTCCTGGCGCCTTCGTCGTGCGCCGAGCCTTTTCCTCCGCCGAGCGGTCGGCTCGACGGCTCGGTGGCCGAGAGCGTGCGCGCGGTCCTCCGCGAGAAGGGGGCGCTCTTTCTCGCGGACGTCGTGTTGGCCGCGAAAAAGCCAGTCGCCGACGTCACCGACGCGCTCGGCAAGATGCTCTCGCTCGGAGAGCTCACCAACGACTCGTTCTCCGCGGCGCGCGCCGTCGCGCTCGGCGTCGTGGCCAAGAGCTCCGGACGGTGGGCGCTTCGCGCTTCGCTCGGAGGAGACGTCCCCGTCAGCGCGCTCGTCGATCGCGTCCTCGCTCGATACGGCGTCGTCGCCCGCGAGTTCGTCGAGCGCGAAGAGCTCTCGCCCGCGTGGACCATGATGCGCGAAGAGCTCGATCGCAGAGAGTCCCGAGGCGAAGTCCGCCGCGGAGAAATCGTCGCTGGCCTCGGCCCCGTCCAGTTCGCTCGCACCGACACGATCGAGTCTCTTCGCGCCGCGCGCAGCGACGTCTCGCACGACCCGGTGCTGCTCTCGTCGAGAGATCCCGCGCTCGCCGCCGAGTGCGGCGGCCTCTCGCGCGCGTCGTCCGTGCGCGTCGTGGTGCGCGACGGAGAGGCTGTGTGCGTCGTCGAACGCGACGGCGCTGCGCTGCGAACGCTGCGAGATCTCAGCGAGCGCGACGCGTTCTCGATCGGCGAAGCGCTGCGATCGCTCGCGCGATTGCCTGCGAATTTGCGGCCGTTTCGCACGTTGGCGATCGAGCGCCTCGACGATGGACCTGCTTCGCGCCCCGGCGTCCTGCGCGATGTTCTGTCGTCTCTCGGCTTCGAGAGCGACGGCCCCAAGCTCTCTCTCGCCAGCTTTCGAGCGTGACGAGAGAGGGCACGGTACACTCGGGCCTGTCCGCAATGACACCGCAGCAGCAGGCCGATGCGCACGTGGCCCGGGGCAACAAATTGCTCGAGGTCAAGCGCTACAGCGAGGCAGAGCGAACCGCGCGAGACGCGCTCGCGTTCGTCCCCAATCACCACGAGGCGTTCGTGCTCCTGGCGCGCTCGATCGTCGCGCAAGGGCGCTACGACGCCGCGCTCGAAGCCACAGAGAAGTGCATCTCGAGCGACCCGACCGACGCGTACGGTCACTACTTGCGCGGGATGATCTTCGAGCTGCTCGGCCGCTACGCCGACGCCGAAGCGCCGCTCAAAAAAGCGATCGAGCTCAAGTCCAGCGACGGCGTCTACCACGCTCGACTCGCCATGGCCCTCGCGGGGCTCAAGAAGATCGACGAGGCCAAGAGCGCCGTGCAAGAGGCGCTCGCGCGCGGCCCTGAGTTTTGGCTCGTGCTCGACCTGAGCTTCCTCGCGCTCATGCGCGCAGGCGACACCGCAGGCGCGATCGTCATCGGAGAAAAGCTCCGCTCGATGGCGCCGGACATCGTCGAGCCGCACCGTCGCCTCGCGTGGGCGTACAACATCGAGAAGCGCTACGACGACGCGACGGTGAGCGCGCGCAAGGCCATCGCCATCGCGCCCAACGACCCGGACGCGTGGTTCGAGCTCGGCTTCGCGCTCGCGTTGCTCAAGAAGCCCGACGAGGCCATCGCCGCGTATCGAGAGTCCGCGCGCGTTCGCCCCAAGCAGCCCGTGCTCTACGAAAACGTCGCCAAGCTCCTGCGCGAGCGCGGTGACTTCGCCGCGGCCGAAATCGAGCTCGTCAAAGGCCTCGCCCAATCCCCAGGAAACAAAGCGCTCGACGCGCTGCTCGTCACCACGCGCGAGAAGCTCGCCGAGCAGCGCAAGGCGCAGGCAGAGGCCGCGGAGAAGGCCGAGCGCGAGCGCGTCGCTGCCGAAGCCGAGCAAGAGCGCGAGAAGCTCGAGCGCGACGCGCGCGCGCGGGCCGAGCGCGAGGCGTCCGCCAAGAGCGAAGAGGCGGTGAACGAAGAGGTGAAGGCCGCCCTCTCGCGCGCCGAGGCCCTGCGCAAAGAGGCCGACGCGCGCGCTGAAGAGAGCAAGAAGCTCAAAGAGGCCGCGCGGCAAGAGGCCATCGCGAAGGGAGAGCTGCCTCCTGCGCTCGCCGAGGCGAAGAAGCGCGAAGAAGAGAAGGCCCTCGCGGCGAAGATCGACTCGTCGATCGCGCTGTGGTTCTTCGGCGCGCTCGCGTTGATCGCGGCCGTTCTCTACTGGCGCGGCTGCTGAGCGCGCTCTACGCCGCGACGGGGTCGCCGACGACGACGCGCTGGGTGCTCGGGCCCGCGGCCCGCGCGCGCTCTTCAGCGACGATCGCGAGCATTTCGCGCTGCGTGATCTTGCCAGAGGCGAGCAGCGCGGCCATGTAGCCGTCGGCGTAGCCCTGGGCGCGAGAGGCACGCATGCCGTCGACGCCCTGGTACCGAGCGGTAAACAAATCACGCAAGAGCTTGCGCAGACGCACGATCGCTTCGTCGGCCATCGGACACACCACACCCTTCCTATTGCCCGAACGCGCGGCGCGAACGGGATCCACACGTCCCCCTTGCACGAGGACGTTCGCACGGGACAACTTTCGTGCGACGTTTGCGCGGAGAGGGCGCCGCAGCGCACTGCACGCCCGCGTAGTCCAACGGCAGAGACAGGGGATTTAAAATCCTCCAAGTGCGGGTTCGAGTCCCGCCGCGGGCACCCATTCAGAGCGAGCCATCGCCGCGTTGCGAGCGCGAGCGGCGCCGTTCGTCGCGATCCAAGCACCGATCACTCTCACGCTCGCTTGCGTCGTGCTCAGCGCGGCAGGCCCTGCGCGCGTAGCAGGCTCTGCAGCGACTCGGGAGCGATCGTGACTCCCCACACTTGCGCGATCGCACGAGAGAGATAGCTCGCTGCCGCTGAGCGCGTGTTGTTCGTCAGGTCGAAGAGCGTCACGCGCGCGTCCGTGAGCTCGGCCAGGCGCAGCGCATACGCTGGCTCGACGCGTCCTGCGCGCAGCTCGTCTCGCCATCGGACGAGCAGCCGCTCGAAGGTCGGCGGATGAATCGGGACGAGCACCGCGCCGTCGCTGATGCGAAGGTGCGTAAACGCCCAGGCAAACGTGTCGAACGAGTACGCGCCGACCTCGCCGCTCACGCGGTCGAAGGGCCCGTGATCCAGCGCGAGCGTCTCGAAGTCCGGCGGCGTCGAGTGGCGGTACGGCATCGCGTGCCCTCGCGTTTGCAGCCGGCGAACGAGCCCCTCGCTGATCGAAGGAGCGACGAGCATGTCCCAGTCATCCCACGCGACGAACACGTCGCTCGCCACCTTCGCGGCGATGTAGTCCGCCGAGAAGCACGGGTCCACCGCGGCCGTGATCGGCCCGGTGTCGGCCTCGGCGCGACGCAGGTACGGAGCGAAGAACGCCGCGAACTGGTCCCGACGCTGCTGCGAGCGCGCGCCGCCCGGAGCGGTCACTTGTGAGAATCGCACTTGCTCCTGCAAATCCGCTGGCGGATAGAGCGAGACCACCGCGCGCGGCCGCGCTCCGATCGGCGCGTACGCCGCTGCGTACAGCGAGAGAAAGCCGCCGAAGCTCCCGCCGACAACGGCGATGCGCTCGGGGGCGACGTCGGGCTGCGCGCCGAGAAACCGCAGCCCCGCGACCATCGCGCGAACGTACGAGTACCAGCTTCCTCCCGCGTAAAACCGCGCGAACACGCCGAGCACGCCCGCGCCGTTGGCGACGTGCACGGTGGCCGCCTCGGCGAACGCTTGCGGTGACAGGTACTGGTACGCGATCACGCCGGGATCGCTCGGCGCGTTGGGGCTGTCGCGATCGGGCAACAAGCACGAGGGCTGCGAGCACGACTGTCGCCATCGCTGGTCGACGTCCTCGCCGGTCCAGTCGATTCCGTCGTAGGGCATCGTCATCATCACCGCTGGCGATCGCGGCTGAAGAGGAGCGATCCACGCGGCGTACGACGGGCGCCCGTCGCTCGTTGGCAGCCGCAGCAAGGTCATCGCGCGCTGCGCGCCGAGGATGGTCACCGTGAGTCGGTCGATCACCGCTCCCTCGGGCGGAGCGCTCGAGGCGATCTCTGCCTCGAAGCGGCACGACGGCGCCGCAGCGTCGGCGCTCGCATCCCCGGCGTCGGTTGCGATGCGTTCGCTCGGCGTGCAGCTCGCGAGCGCGAAGAGCACAGCGCAGAGCGACCCGCGCTTCGCTGTGAGCGTCCGATCGACCCACGCGCGGCCTCGACGAACGACCCGCGCGCGCGCAGCGCGATGCAGTGAGGAGCTCATGTCGATCCTGTGCATTCAAGCCGCGCGCGTCGGCCGTCGCAAGCGCGACGAAGCGCGTCGCTCAGTCAAATTGACCGAGGCCGTATTTCGCGGCGTTTTCGAGCGATTCGTGCCGCGGCGACGCTGCGATGGTGGACGCTGCGCGCTGGCTCCGCGCGCTCACGCGTGCGCGCGTGCGCAGCGAGATTCGCACGGGTGCGATGCGCGCTACGCCCGTTGCGCGTGGCTCGAACTCGCGCGAAACGTTCGGCGCTGTGAAGAAGCTACCGACGATTCCTGGTGCGCTCGAAGCCGCCGCGCTCGAGTATCCAAGCAAAGGTCACACGTACCTGCTCGACGACGGACGCGAGGCGTTCTGGTCGTATCCCAAGCTGCTCGAGCGCGCGAAAGAGATCGGCCACGCGCTGCAAGAGCGAGGGCTCAAGAAGGGCGATCACGTCGCGCTGATCCTGCCGACCGCCGAAGAGTTCATCCCGACGTTCTTGGGGGTCTCGCAGGCGGGCGCGGTGCCCGTTCCGCTGTATCCGCCGATGGGGCTCGGGCAGCTCGCGGGCTACCTCGATCACTGCAAGCACATCATCACCAACTCGCGCTCGAAGTTCGTGATCACCACGTCGCAGATCAAAGCCGTGATCGGAACGGTGCGCGAAGGCGCCCCGGACCTGCAGGCGATGCTCACGTTCAGCGACCTCTCGGGCGACGCGAAGCTCTTCAAGCAGCCCGTCGTGACCCTCGATGACCCTGGATTTATCCAGTTTACTTCGGGCTCGACCAGCAAGCCCAAGGGCGTGATTCTCACGCAGGGAAACCTCTCGCACAACGCCTACGCGATCATGGTCGAGGGCCTGCGCAAGAACGACGATGACGTGGGTGTCTCGTGGCTCCCGCTCTTTCACGACATGGGGCTCATCGGCTTCGTGATCGCGCCGATCATGCACGTGGTGCCGGTGACGTTCTTGTCGCCGATGCAGTTTCTGCGACGCCCGGCGGTGTGGCTCAACGCGCTCACCAAGTACAAGGGCACGATCACGTACGCGCCGAACTTCGCGTACGCGCTCGCCGTCAAGCGCGTGAAGGAAGACGAGATCCCTGGCTTGGATCTCTCGCGCGTTCGCGTCGCGGGCTGCGGCGCAGAGCCCATTCAGGCAGAGAACCTCCGCACGTTCGCGAAGCACTACGCGAAGCATGGATTCAAAGAGTCGGCCTTCGTTCCGAGCTACGGAATGGCCGAATCGTCGCTGGCGATCGCGTTCGCGACCGGCGTCCCGACGGACCGCGTGAAGAGCGAGCCGCTGTGGAACGAGGGCCGCGCCGTCCCCGCAGAATCCACCGACGAGGGCGCGCTCGAAATCGTGGGCTGCGGAAAGAAGTTCAACGGCCACGACCTGCGCGTGGTCAACCCCGAGACGCGCGAAGTGCTCGGCGATCGCGTGGTGGGCGAGTTCGAAATCCGCGGCCCCAGCGTGACCTCGGGCTACTTCGACAACCCCGAGAAGACCAAAGAAGTGCTCGACGAAGAGGGCTGGCTCCGCACCGGAGACCTCGGCTACCTCGTCGACGGAATGGTCTTCATCTGCGGTCGGCAGAAAGACATCATCATCATCAACGGCCGCAACTATTACCCCTCGGACATCGAGTGGGTGGCCTCGAAGGTCGACGGGATTCGCACGGGCAACGTCGTGGTGTTTCCCACGAACAAAGCCGGGCTCGACCGCGAAGCCATCGTCGTCGTCGCTGAAGCGAAGGACCTCTCGAACGCCGAAGCGCTCGCGAGCGCCGTTCGCAAAGAGATTCAGGCCTCGACGCAGCTCGTCGTCGACGACGTGATCATCGCCGAGGCCGGAACGATCCCGAAGACCTCCAGCGGCAAGGTCCAGCGCTCGAAGGCTCGCGCCCTCTACGAAGCGGGCGAGCTCAAGAAGAAGACCCCCGAGGGCAACATCGGGATCGCCAAGCACGTGCTCAAATCGCAGCTGGCGCACCTGAAGCTCTCGATCTTCGGCTCGAAGAGCGGCAAGTAACGGCGGCGCAACGGCAGGGGTTCAACCGCGGGGACCGCAGCGAAATACCGGGTTTTGACCGCGGCGGTTGACACTGGTCGCTATGGCGTGCGAATCGCCTCGCACCAGCCATGTTGATTCGCACCGTCGGTTTGCTGGGCCTCGTCGCCATCTCGACCGCGACGACGTGCCTCGGCAGCGGAAACACCAACACGCCTCGACCGAGCGGTGAGCTCGCGCCGGTGCGCAATTTCACGGACTCGGACGTGATCATGGGCGTCGCGACGACGACCACGGACGTGTTCGTCGCAACGCAGCGTGGGGTGCTCAAGTACCCAGCTGCTGGCGGATCGCCCGCGCGCTTCACGGATCGCGACGGCCTCCCCAGTAATCAAGTTTGGGCCATCTCTGCGGACCCCGAGGGGACCGTGTGGGCGGGCTCTGCGCGCGGCGTGGTGCGCTTCGACGGCACTCGCTGGGCGGTCGCTGGCGATCCCAACGCGCAGCCCGACGTCGGGCGCGTGACCTCGGTGCTCGCGTTGGCGGGCGGCGTGCTCGTCGGCGGCGCGCAGGGCATCGCGCGCTGGGACGGGACGGGCTGGATTCTCCTCACCAATCGCTACCAGGTCATTTCGTTTTATCTCGACCAGGGCCGACCCATGGTGGCCACGGCGCAGCACGGCGTGCTCGCGTTTCGCGGCGACTACTCGGAGATCGACGAGTACGGCTCGACCACGGGCGTGCCCGAGACGATGGTCCGCTCGATCGTCGGCGTCGGAGCAGGAAAGTTCTTCGCCCTCGCGCAGGGCGGCAACGGCTCGAAGCTGCTCTACCACGACGGGACGCACTGGATCTCGTACACCTCGAGCACCGCGCGCTCGCCGTGGATCGGGCTCGTGCCTGGGCGCAACAACGCGGTGACGTTGATCACGCGCGAGGGCGCGTTCGACGTGCGGGCGGGCGAGGGCGACGAGCTCGCTGTCATCGGCTCGGACATCTCGCAGCCCGCGCAGCCGCGCCGCGTGACGCTCTCGCAGCGCCGCATCGAGCCGCCGCCTCCGCCGCCTCCGCCCGTGCAGCCCCCGCCGCAGAACACCGGTCGCGGTCGCGGCCGCGGCCGCGCTGGCGCCGCGACGACCCCGCCTCGACACAAAGAGACGCCGGAGATCTCCGCGCGACGCCTCGCGCCCGTAGAGCATTCGGTCAGCGAATTTGCTGTGCGTGCGCCGACTGTGTCCGAGGACTCGCTGGCGCAGCGCGCCCCGCGCGACGCCGGAGCGAGCAGCGACGCCAGCGCAGCGCCCATGGACTCGGGCGCGCGTCCGACGGCCGTGGTCGACAGCGGCGTTCGCGCGCAAGACAGCGGAGCGCGCGCGTCGGTCGACGCAGGAGCGATCTCGCTGGGCCTCGTCGCGCCGATCGCGATCAACGCGGGGGCCGACGGTGGAGCGGCCGCACCGCGCGCAGAAGAGCCGCCGCCACGACCGCGAAACATCCCTGATTTTGCAGGGCCCGCGGATGTTCCTCCGCCGGGAGCGACGACGGACGCGCCGCGCTTCGGCCTGGTGCGCACGAGCTGGGCGCTGCCAGATGACGTGCTCGCTGCGTTTGTCACGCGCGACAGCGTGTTCGTCTCGCGCGTGGGCCTCGGCGTGTCCCGCGTCACCGGCGGCGAGGCGACGGACTTTCGCTCGCACGACCTCGCCCTGTCGCGCAGGCCGCTCTCGCTCGCGACGGACTCGCAGAACAACGTGTGGTTCGTCACCGAAGACGGCGGCGCGGTGAAGTTCGACGGTCGGCGCTTCTCGCGCGCGACGCTCGACGCTGAAGGGCAGGCGGTTCCGCTCGCGTTTTGGTCGCGCGGAAACACCTGCGTGGCCGTCGGCCGCGTGGGACCGAACACGGTGCGCACGTTCCGCTGGGACCGCGATCACTGGCGACAGGTCACCGAGCGCCCGATCGACACGCGCGGACCGGGAACGGTCGACGCGAAGTTTCTTGTCGTCGACGAGCGCGGCCGTTACTGGATGGGCGTTCGCGTGATCGAGCGACCCAACAGCCAGAGCGCGCTCGACTTGGGCGTCGCGATGATCGACGAGAACGTCCCGAGCGCGATCCAGTTTCACCACGAGGTGCCGCCGCAAGGAGCGGAGTTCGGCGCGGTCCCTGTCCCCAACGACCTCACCGCGGCGGACTTCGACAGCGACGGAAACATCTGGTTCGCAGGCCTCACGGGCGCCACGCGAATCACGCCTCCGGCCGCGGGCCAGACCGCGTACCGCGCGCAGACGTTCAACGAAGCCACGGGGCTTCGAGGTGATCTGGTCAGCGATTTGTCTCGCGCCGTGCAAGGTCGCGTGTACGTCGCGACGAGCGAAGGCATCGGCTACTGGGGCGGCGAGCGCTTTCAGTTCGACATCGCTGGATCGAGCGCGCAGGTGCGCGTCACCGCGCTCACGACGGACAACAACGGCGCGCTGTGGGGCGCTGGACAGCGCGGCGCGTGGGCGTGGGACGGACAGACGTTCCGCACGTTTGGTCGGGCGAATGGCCTGCCGACGGAGCAGTTCACGGACATCGGCGTCGATGGCGAGAACCGCGTGTGGTTCGTGACGAGCGAGGGCATCACGATCTTCGCGCAGAGCGCGCACTCGGTCGGCGGATCGAGCGCGCAAGCGAGCAGCGGCGGCTCGGCGAACTGAGATCGCGCAACGCGCGCGGCGGGGGACCGCGCTCGACGCTCAGCGCACGGCGACCGCGGCGCAGGCTTAGAACTCGGTGCCCTGGTCGTTGCCCGGGTCCGTGTTCGTCCCTGAATTCCCAGTAGAACCGGTGCTGCCGGTGTTGCCGCTCGAGCCGGTGTTTCCGGTGTTGCCCGTCGAGCTCGTGTTGCCGGTATTGCCGCTGTTGCCCGTGCTGCCAGTGCTGCCGGTGTTGCCCGTCGAGCCCGTGTTGCCGGTGCTTCCGGTGTTGCCCGAGCCGTTGTTGCGCGTGGGATCGAGGCTCGGGTCGCGGCCTGGCGTAAACGTCACTCCGCCGCCCGAATTGCTGCTGTTTCCGGTGTTGCCTGTGTTGCCAGTATTGCCGGTGTTTCCGGTCGATCCCGTGTTGCCCGTGTTCGTGGGGCGACCGTTGTTCGGCTGTGTCGGGCGGACGACGGGGTTCGTCGTCGGCCGCTGCGGTGCTCCCGCGTCCGCGGTCGGTGTCTGCGCCGTCGAGCGCTCGCGGATCTCGCGCTCGAACAGCGCGATCAGCTCGGTCAGCTCGCTGTTGTTCGGCGTGAGCAGCAGCGCCGAGCGCAGCAACGGAAGCCCCTGATCGACGTGCGTCTCGTTGCGCAGCTCGACCGCGCGATTGCGAAGGCGCATCGACGCTGCTTGTCGAAGCTGCTGCGCTCGCTCGTTGCCTGGGCTCAAGCGCAAGATCGTGCTCGTCAGGTCTTCGACGTTCTGATCCGAGCTGTGCATGAGCCGATCCGCCGCGAGCGCCGTGTCTGCGTCGTGCAGCATGTTCGCGACGAGCCTCGCGCGACGCTGCGAAGGAAACATCCCCATCCCCCACAAGCTCGCCAGCCCTACGCCCAACGTCAGGATCACCGTCACCAAGACGATCGCGATCGTGCGTCCCGTCTGCGATGCCTCGCGCTTCTTGGGCAGCCCCGCGATGTTGAACTCGTCTTCATCGCCAGGGTCGTTGGCGACCGCAGGACGGTTCGCTCCGTACTGACTCGCCACCGGCGCGCCGACGCTCGATGCTCCGTACGCGCCGTGCATCGAGGCCGCGCTTACCTCGGGCATCGCCGCCACGGTCTTGGCCGGCGAAGGCGATCGCGTCGCGGACGGATGGTGCTGCGCGGGCGTCGCGATCGCGCTCATTTCCACGCGCGGAGCGACCTTCTTCGCCGGCGGCTGCTGCGCTGCTTCGCTCTGCGTCCCGGCGTTGCCCGACGAAGAGATCAACGCTGCCGCTTCGGCGCGCGCGCGCTCGAGCGCAGGATCGTCGCTGCGGGTCGTGGTCGCAAACGCGAGCACCGCGCCGCCGTCGTTGGCGTTGACCAGGGGCGCCGAGCCCACCATCGTCTTGACCGAGGCGACCGGCGGAGGAGCGACGCTGCGGCTCTGCGTGGCGCTCGCAGAGGCGGCGCTCTCGCTGGCCGGCGGAGCGAGCGCGGCGACGTTGATCGTCGGCGTCACGCCCTTGTGTGTCGCGCTGTGGTCGCTGCGCGCGAGCGCTTCTCGCAGCGCCTTGGCGAACGCGGCGGCGTCGTCGTAGCGGCCCTCGGGGTTCTTCGAGAGCGCGCGCTGCACGACGGACTCGATTTCATCGGGCACCGTCACGCCGGCCGGGAGCATCTTGCTCATCTTCGGAACGGCGTTGTGAATGTGCTTGAGCAAGAGCTGCATCGGCTCGGGCGCGTCGAACGGCGTCTTGCCCGTCAGCGCTTGAAACGCGATGACGCCCAGCGAGTACACGTCCGAGCGACGATCGACCGCTTCGCCTTGCGCGCCTTCGGGCGAGATGTACCGCGCGGTCCCGAAGATCAATCCGGTCCCGGTCATCATCGTGTTGTTGTCCACGAGGCTCTTGGCGATGCCGAAGTCCAAGACCTTCGCGAACTCGTTGTCTTCGTCGCGCTCGACGAGGATCACGTTCTCGGGCTTGAGGTCGCGATGCACGATGCCCTTGCGGTGCACGTACCCGATCGCGTCCGAGATCTGCGCGACGATCTTCACGGCGCGCTCGGTCGCGAGCGGAGCCTGGTCTTCGAGCACCTTCGCGAAGGTCGGCCCGTTGAGGTACTCGAGGACGAGGTAGAGGTTTCCGTCCGGGAGCTGTCCGAACAGGATCAACCGCACGAGGTTGGGGTGATCGAGCTGCGAGGCGATCTGCGCCTCACGCTGAAACCGCGCGGCGACGTCGCGGTTGGTCATCAGGTCCTTGTGCAGGATCTTGACCGCGACCCGTCGACCGATGCCCTCGTCGATGGCTTCGTACACCGTGCCCATGCCGCCGGTGCCGATGACGCGATCGACCCGAAAATGACCGAGGATCTTCGTTCCGACGTACGGGTCGCTGCTGGGGCCCTCGACGACGAGCGTCGCCCCGTCGCGCGTACAAAACTGCGCGGGTGATTCGAAGCGAGAGCCGCACCGTGGACAGAGGCGCATCGGTTCCGAGTAGGGTACGTCGGATTGTGCACGATAGATGCCCGAAGTGCTCATCGCTCGAGCGACCATCGTCGTAGCCAGGGCTGATGGGTCTTGGGGGCGTCTCATCGTGAACTCGACTGGCGCTCTGCATTCCCGAAGGACGGGCGCGCCATGAACCGCAGCGCGCTGCAACATCCGTGACGTCGCGTTGATCCGTCGTTCGGGGTTCGAACGCTCGAGAGACAGACGGCCCGACCCCCCTCTCGGGTTTGCTCGTCCCGCGGATTTCTCTGCCGCGGCCCCTCAGCGTCGGCCGGGGACGAACGCCAACGCGAACCGATCGGGCTCTCGTACGCCCTGCGCGCGAAGCTCGTCCCGCGCTTGCTCCGCTCGAGCGCGCTCGTTGGTGAGCGTCGCTCGGTACAGCAGCGCCGCGGCGCGATAGCCCTGAATGTTCGCGACCGCGAGCGCGCCCGTCGCGCGATCGAGCGCGGAGATCGCTCGACGTCGCTCTCCCGCCTCCATCGCCAGCGCCGCGCCAACGCAGTGCGCCAAGCCGATCGCCCACGGCGTTTCTCCGCGGAGCATCGCACGGTGGATCGAGGACAATTCCCGCATGAGCGAGGGGCGGTTCGGGGGCGTTGCGCCGCAGAGTGCGGCGATGATCGCCCGCCCCCGAGCGTAGTCCGACTCGACTCGGATCACTTGGACGTTGCGAAGCAGCGACCGCTCGATGCCGCTCCATCCGCGCTGCAGCCGCACGAGCGCGCGCTCGCCGCAGCCGTGATCGCGATACAGATCGACGTCGACGCTCGCGACGAGCTCGTCGTAGTGCTGCACGAAGAATCCGTCGCTCGACCATCGCGCGATGCTCCGATCGAGCAGCGCGCGAGCGCGGTCGGGCTGCGCCCGAACGAGCCAGGGAATGTGTCCGATCGCCGTCTCGATCGTCGTCTCGGCGTACAGATCGCCGGCGTCTCTGGCGCGCTGCAGCACCTCGGGCAGCTGCGCTTCGACGATCGCGTGCTGACCGATCCACGTGCGCGCGGCGAGGATGAAGTGCTCGCACGTGCTGCGCTCGTGCTCGACGTTGGCGACGGCCTTCCAGTGGGCGAGCGCCGCGGTGAGCTCAGCGATCGCCGTGTCGAACGAGGCGCGAAGAAACGCCGCGGTTCCCCTGGCAAAGTGCACGCGCGCGTGGATGTCTGGCTCGTCGAGCTCGTCCGCGAGGCGCGCGAGAAGCTCGCCCACCGCGCGCTCGTCGCGCTCGGCGAAGAGCCCGCCGCGACCGGCGAGAAAGCACTGCTCGGTCGAGAGCGCGATCGCGATCCTCCGCGGCTCTCCCGCGCGCAGCGCCTCGAGCAAATGAACGCTCGAAAAATACGCTCCCGCGACGGTGTCCACGAGCGACAGCCCCGCCGCGACCGAGTGCAGCGCGTCGATGCGCACGAGCTCTCGCGGCGCCGAGCGGCCCTCGTTGCGACGATCGAAGCGCAGCCCTCGCGCCAGCAATTTCGCGCGCGCGACGCCCAGCCTCGCGAGCACTTCGACCCGTGAGCGCGGCAGCCGCTCGCCCACGGCGCCGAGCACCGCGCGCATCATCGTGAGCCCCCGCTCGATGTGCCCGGCGCCGAGCAGCAACGACGCCGCGCGCTCACGAAGGGCGAGCGCCTTCGAGGGGGCTGCGTCGAGCGCCGCGAGCTCGAACGCGTTCGCCGCGAGCTCTGCGCGCCCGGCGAGCGCCCAGTGCTCTGCGATGGTCGCCAGCAGCGCGCTGCGCGCTTCGCCCACGGGCTCTTCGAGCGCGAGCGCCCGCTCGAACGCCCGCGCCGCAGCGTCGAACGCGCCGTGCTCTGCGGCGCGATTGGCCGCGCGAATCGCCCACCGCGCGGCCTCGGCGCGGTGGTCCGAGCAGTCCAAGTGGTGCGCGATCGCGAGCGCGTCGCTCTCTCGTTGCGCGATGAGAAACTGCGCGATCTGCCAGTGCAACACGCGGGCGGCGCCCGTGGGCATCGTTGCGAGCGCGTTGTCTCTCACTCGGTCGTGCCACACGTCGAGCTGCTCGACGCCGTCCCTGCGAAACACCGTGACGAATCGGCCCGCGCGCAGCTCGTTGATCGCGCGCAGCTCTCGCTCTCCGTCGATCATCGCGATCTGCGCGATCGCGCCGCGCGCCATGGGCCGGCCGGCGAGGCTCACCGCTGCGAGCACGCGCCTGGCGCTGTCCGAGAGCCGCTCGATGCGCGCGCGCACATCGGCGTCGACGTCCGTCGCGCTGCCGGGCGTCGTGCGCGCGGCCAGCTCGGTGAGAAAGAACGGGTTGCCCTTCGCGCTCGCGACGATCGCTTGCCGCTGCTCCGCTGAGATTTCGCTCGCGCATTGGTCGATCAAGGCGCTCGCGCTCTGGTCATCGAGGGGGCTGAGCGTGATGGTTCTCTGCTCGACGCCGGACTCTTGGACGATGCGCTCGATCATCGGCGCGCTCGCGCCGGTGCGCATGGTGCACACGAGCAGGACCGCAGGCGCCTCGGGGCCGCGCAGCGCCTCGGCGAGGATGGCGCCGCTGTCGACGCTGCCCCACTGCGCGTCGTCGATCCACAGGACGACCGGCGCTCGCTCGCTCACGCGCCGCAGGGCGCTGCGAAACGCGCGAAAGCCGAGCCTCCTCGCCTCTGCGCGATCCGCGACGACGACGGGCTCGTGGCTGCTCGCGACGGTGGCGAACAGCAGCCCGAGCTCGGGGGCGACCGCGCCGCTCAGCGCCGAGAGTTGGTCAACAATGGCGTCGACCGCTTCGAACTCGACCCACTCGTCGACGCGACAGCGCGCGGTGAGGACCGTGGTCTTTTCGCTGCGCACTGCCTCGCAAAACGCGCGGACGAGCGCGCTCTTGCCTCCGCCCGAGGGGGCGTCGATCACCGCGAGCAGCGGCTGTGGGTGCGCTGCGATTTGAGCGAGCATCGCGCGCAGCGCGCCGTGCTCTCGCTCGCGGCCCACGAGCTCGAGGCGCTCGGGCTGCACTTCGTACGCGGATCGCTCGCCGACGACCTCGAGCACGCGCTCGATCGTCGCGCGCTCTTCGGGCTGCGGCGCGAGCAGCGCGTCGCAGAGCGTCGCGAGGTCCTCGGGGGCGTCCGCGTGCAACGAGCGCACGGCGATCGGCCTCAGTTGCTTGGCCGCGAGCACGATCGACGTCGTCCCGTTGAACGGAACCTGTCCCGTGAGCGCCTCGTACAGCAGCACTCCGAGCGAGTAGGCGTCGGCGGCAGGGCTCAGCGGCGCGCCGATCGCTTGCTCGGGGGCCATGTAGAGCGGCGTTCCGAACAGGACGATTTCGTCGGGGCTCGGCGGCGGCTCGGTGGGGTCGGTGCGATCGCGGGCGAGGCCGAAGTCTGCGAGGACCACGCGAGCATCCTCGCTCACGAGCACGTTCGACGGCTTGACGTCCAGGTGCAGCTTGCCCGCCGCGTGCAGGTACGAGAGCCCGCTCGCGATCTGCGCGAGCGCGCTGCGCAGCTTCTCGACGTTGGCCGGCGAGCGCTCGCCCGAAGAGTCGATGATGGCCTCGCTCCACGCGCGGCGCGAGCCGAGCGGCGTGGGCGGCGTCTGGCTCTGCTGCGAGATCGTCTGCGTGAGCGTGACGACCCCAGACCGATGCGGCGCGACCATCTCGAGGTGCTCGCGCAGCGACGGGCCCTTCACGAGCTCCATCGTAAAGAACCACTCGGAGCCCTCTCCGTGCAGCTCGAACAGCTCGATGAGGTTTCGATGCTCGAGCTCGGCGAGCGAGCGAAACTCGCGCTTCAACCGCAGCAAGTGCTCGGTCGAGTGCACGGTCTTGAGCGCGACGGACACGCCGCGCAAAAGGTCGTACGCCTCGAAGACGCTGCCGAAGCCGCCCTCTCCGAGCGTTCGCTCGATGCGAAAACGACCGCGCAAAATCGATTCAGGTCCAGGCGACGCGCGCCGAGAGGCCTGTCGACCCTCACTCATGCAATGCTCGATCTTAGAACGCGATCGACGAGTGACAACGAGGCGCGCGCGCTAGCGGCTCGTCTCCGACGAGAATTGAAGCCAGATGTGCACGAGGTCGGCGGACGTGAGTGTCGTCGCTCCGCGCTCACGATCACCGACGAGGTCGTCGAGCGCGCTCGCGCAGCGCGGCCCTATCGGGATTTCTCCTGAGCGCACGGCAGTGGCCACGTTTTCAACGAGGCCGTCGAGCGCCGCGCCGAAGGGGGCGACGATCCAGTTGCGGTTGGCCTCGGCGCGCGTGGCTTCGAGGCATCGCGCTCTCGCCTCGTGCTCGGTCACGACGAGCTCGACGGGCGCCGAGACCGCGGCGAAGTCCACTCGATCGCTCACTCTCTGCGATGCCTCGACGAGGACCTCACCGGTCTCTTCGTCGATGACATCGTTGGCGACCATTCGTCCGACGAGCTCGCCTCGCGCGGGGCGTTCGACCGACTCGACGTTGCACGCGGCGGCGATCACCACGGACGTGGGCAGCGCGAGCGCGCTGTCGAGTGCGAGGGCAGGGCAGCGCGCTCCGTTATCGAGCTGCAGCCACACGCAGCGATCGCGATCGATGGTCCAGCGAAGGGTGAGGCCGTTGTCGGTGACGAGCACGACCACGAGCCCTGCAGAGCGCGCGAAGAGGTGAAGGCCGGGGGCGTGGGACATGGGAGCGGGCCGCGGAGTGTAGCCGCAGCGGCGCTCTCCCACGCAGCTCGCGAGTGTACGCGCCCAGCGCTCGCGCGCTGTTCGCACCACCCGGTTTGCAGTCCCCCCGTTGCGTGCGGTCAGCGAGTCAGTTCTTGCCGCTCTCGCGGGCGGCGTCGAGCTGAGCGTCGAGCCACTTGCGCTTGCGGAGAAGCTCTTCGTACTCCGTGCCCGCGTCGGCCGAGATGTTCTCGATCTTCTTGAGCACGTCGTCGCGCTCGGACTTGACCGAAGCGGTGTCCACTTCGGTTCCGTCGATCGCAGAGTCCGTGAGGATCGTCACGCGGTCGGGGCCCGCTTCGGCGAAGCCCTGGCTCACCGCGATCGCGATGACCTTACCGGCCGAGCGGTAGCGAACAACGCCAGCCTCGAGCGCGGCGAGCAGCGGAAGGTGGCCCGGAAGAACTCCGAACTCACCGAACACGCTCGGCGCTTCGACCTGGTCGACTTCGACCTTCACCACCGGTCCAGTGGGCGTGACGACTTCGAGTGCAATGACGTTGGCCATGACGAATCAGGCCTTCTCCATCTCAGCAGCGGCCTTCTTCACTTCCTCGATGTTGCCCTTCATGTAGAAGGCCTGCTCGGGGAGCTTGTCGAGCTTGCCCGAGAGGATCTCCTCGAACGACGAGATCGTCTCTTCGAGGGGAACCTGCTTGCCTTCGAAGCCCGTGAACTGCTGCGCCACGGAGAAGGGCTGCGAGAGGAACTTCTGAATGCGGCGCGCACGGTCGACGACCTGCTTGTCCTCGGGCGCGAGCTCGTCCATTCCGAGAATGGCGATGATGTCCTGCAGCTCCTTGTAGCGCTGCAGCGTGCGCTGCACTTCGCGGGCGACGCGGTAGTGGCGCTCGCCGACGATCGCGGGCTGGAGCATCTGCGAGGTCGAATCCAGCGGATCCACCGCGGGGAAGATCGCCATTTCGGCGATCGCGCGCGAGAGCACCGTCGTGGCGTCCAAGTGCGAGAACGTCGTGGCCGGCGCGGGGTCGGTCAAGTCGTCGGCGGGGACGTACACGGCCTGCACCGAGGTGATCGAGCCGCGCGTGGTCGAGGTGATGCGCTCTTGAAGAGCGCCCATCTCCGTCGAGAGCGTGGGCTGGTAACCGACGGCGCTCGGGATGCGGCCGAGGAGCGCGGACACTTCCGAGCCCGCCTGCGTGAAGCGGAAGATGTTGTCGACGAAGAGCAGCACGTCCTGGCCGTCGACGTCGCGGAAGTACTCAGCGACCGTGAGCGCCGAGAGGGCGACGCGCGCGCGGGCCCCGGGCGGCTCGTTCATCTGGCCGTAGATCAGCGCGGCCTTCTGGATAACCGCGGTCTTTCCGTCGCCGAGCTTCGACTCGGTCATTTCGAGGTAGAGGTCGTTGCCCTCACGCGTGCGCTCACCGACGCCGGCGAACACGGACACACCGCCGTGCACCTTCGCGACGTTGTTGATGAGCTCCATGATGAGAACGGTCTTGCCGACGCCTGCGCCGCCGAACAGACCGATCTTGCCGCCCTTGCGGTACGGAGCGAGCAGGTCGATGACCTTGATGCCCGTCGCGAAGATCTCGGCCTTGGTGCTCTGATCGGTGAACTTCGGAGCCGGGCGGTGGATCGGAGAGGTCTCCGTCGTGGGCACCGCGCCGCGGCCGTCGACGGGCTCGCCGACGACGTTGAGGATGCGGCCGAGCGTTCCCTTGCCCACAGGCATCTGGATCGGGGCGCCCGTCGCGAGGACGTCTTGTCCGCGAACGAGGCCGTCGGTGCTGTCCATGGCGATGGCGCGGCAGGTTCCTTCGCCGAGGTGTTGGGCGACCTCAGCGACGAGGTTCCACTCTTTGTCGCTGATGGCCTTCGCCGAGATCTTCAGCGCGGAGTTGATCGGCGGCAGCGCGCCAGGGGGAAACTCGACGTCGACGACGGGGCCGATGACTTGCGTGATCTTTCCGCGGGCCAGCTCGGTCATGGGGCTAGTTCCTCGTTGGGAGGGATTTGAACAATCCGTGAAAAAAGTGGCTTTTGAAGCCGCTGAAACCAGTGAAACGCATCGCGACACCGCTCGGTTCGGCAGAGAGAACGCAGTTTTTTCGCGCGTTCTCCGCGTCGATCACGGGTGGGGTCCTGATTCGCGCGCGCTGGGTATCACGGCCTACCCCGAGGGGTCAAAGCGTCGCGGCACCCTGCGTCACACGCAGCGCGATTCTAGGGACATCATCGCCCGCGAACCATTCCCCCCTTGGCCGATCGTGTCCGCTCTCTCAAAAGAGGGGGGACTCGACGGTGAGGGCCTCCGCTTGGGATCATCCGATCAGCGATGGTGAGCGCGACGGCACTGTTGATGGTGTGCGCCCTCTGCGGCGCGACGGACAAGGGCTCGGACGCGCGACGCGCGCTCGACGAGCAAAACACCGTGCGAATGAGCCCCGTGGTCTTGGTCGTCCCCGAGACCATCGTGGTCACGGACGAGCGCGAGATCGTCATCGAGGCGATCGAAGCGCCCCCCCCGCGCGCGGTGATCGCCGACGAATGGCAGGGAGAAACCGCGCTCACGCGCGTGCGTTCGTCGTTTTGGCGCCGCGTCGTGCGCGTCGTCGAGGCCATGTGACCGAGGGCGATCCGCAGCGCGACGAGGCGGGGCGGTTGAAGACCGACGCGAAGGTCCTCGGCTTCTCGACGCAGGCAAAGGCCGTCTTCGGAGTGTTCGCCGGCGGTCCGCTGATCATCGGAGCGTTGGCGGGCGCGCTCGGGCCGGTCGTCGGTCCGATCGGGCCGTTGCTGTGGCTGCTCGTGCTCGGCACGCTCGCCGTCGTTGGAACGAAGCGCGATTGGTTCTCGCTCGTCGAGAAGCCGGGCGACGTGACGGTGAGCCGCGCGGGCGTCGCGCAGGGCGGAAGGCTCGTCGCGGACCGAAAGAAAGTGAACAACGCCGCGATCGTGCGCGACCCTCGCGGCGTCGGAACCCGCATTCTGCTCGGAAAAAAGGGCTCTCCCCGCAGGTTGCTCGCGCTGCGCGCCAAGGACGACGGCGAGGCGCACAAGATCCTTCACGAGCTCGGGCTCGACGCAGACGCGTCGACGGCGTCGTGGAGCACGCTCGGCGGAGCGATGTACGCCTCGTGGGGCATCTGGGCGCAGATGTTTCCCTTCTTCTTCGCGTTTGCGCTCGCGGCGCTCGCGGGCCTCGCGCAGTCGCTCGTGCCCGTCCCGTTCGCGGTCATGAGCCTCGTGGCGTTCTATGCCTCGATCTTCACGAAGACCAACGTGGTCGTGGGCGCGGACGGCGTGCTCGTGAAGTGGCTGCACCTGCAGCGATTCTGCTCGTTTCGCGACGTCGAGTTCGTCGAGAGGCTGATCAACGGCGTGCGATTGCATCGAAAGAACGCAGCGCCCTTCGACGTGACGATCGCGACGCAGCAGCAGATCCGCAACGACCGGTTCAACGTGATGAGCACCGAGGTCGAGGCCCTCTACAACCGGATCAACGAGGCGATGCAGGTGCGCGACGCGCAGCCCGACGCCCTCGTCGCGAGCGATCCCTTTCTTCGCAACGCGCGTACGGCGAGGGAGTGGCTCGACGCAGCGAAGAAGCTCTTCGAGCCCGTCGCGGGGCTGCGCAGCGCCGTGCACACCGAAGAGAGCGCGTGGAGGGTCGTGGCCGACAGCGCCGCGAGCGAAGAAGCGCGCATCGGAGCCGCGGCCGCGCTCGCCACCAACGCGGATGACCGCGGAAGAGAGAAGCTCCGCGCGGTCGCAGAGAACGTCGCGTCGACGCGCGTGCGCGTGGCCATCGAAGCCGCTGCGAAGGGCGACGACGACGCGCTGATCGACGTGATGGAGGCCGTGGTGAAAGAGTCGCCCGGGGCGGCGTCGAAAAAATAGCCCTGAGTGAATTTTTCTTCCAAACCCGGTCACGCGAGCGTTGTCCGAGACGACACCCAAAGCCCGAGACGAGCTCGGTGCAACCCAACAACAGGGAGTCGTCGTGATGAGCAAGCGTGCAGTGGCGGTGATGAGCGCGTTGGTCGTGGCTGCGATGGCGTCGAGCGCGTTCGCGCAGAACACCAGCAACGGGCAGTGTTCGACCCAGCGAAACACCAGCGCGAATCAGACGTTCTGCTTCGAAGCAGAGTCCGTGCGCGGCAGCCTCGTGGGATCGACGGGACAGACCGTGCGTCCGCTCCGCGGCGTGGGCAGCGAATCGCTCTTGCGCATCCGCGCGCACTTCGTCCCCGAGATGATGAAGACCGTCGAGAACCTGTGAGCTGAGCTCGAGCTGCCCTGATGTGAGCGAGCTACTTCTTTGCGCGAGCTGGTTTTTTCGCGGCGATATGCGCTTTGGCCTCGGTCAGCGCCGCGCCGTTGAACATCCTCGGGAGCAGCTCTGCGAGCGTCGTGCGCTCGACGATCTTGCCCGCGCACACGAGCGCGATGGGCAGGTCCTTGGAGAACTCGGCGAGCACTTGTCGGCACATTCCGCAGGGCGCCGCGGGGCGCGGTCCCTCGGTGGCGACGGTGAGCGCGACGAGCTCTTTCATTCCGGCGAGGACCGCGGCGGACACGGCGTTGCGTTCGGCGCAGACGCACAGGCCATACGATGCGTTTTCGACGTTGGCGCCGACGAAGATCTCGTTTTGTGCGTCGGCGTCCTTGCGGGCCACGAGCACGGCGCCGACGTGGTAGTTCGAGTACGGAGCGTAGGCGCGAGCGCGCATGGACTCGGCGAGCTGCGCGATCTCGTTCCACTGGATTTTCTGGGCTTTGCGGACCATGGACGTCTAGCGTGAAGCGCGGGTGAGGGTGGCGAGCGTGCGTCGCATGACGCGCGTGAAGCGCTCGCGCGTGGCCTTCGCGGTCTGCTCCACTTCTTCGTGAGAGAGCTCTGTCGGAGAGACTCCCGCAGCGAGGTTGGTCACGCACGAGATGCCGATCACGCGCGCGCCCATGTGCCTCGCAGCGATCGCCTCGGGAACGGTGGACATCCCCACGAGGTCCGCGCCGAGCGTGCGAAGCATGCGGATTTCGGCGGGCGTTTCGTAGGACGGGCCCGTGAGCGCGGCGTACACGCCCTCGCGCAGCTCCGTGCCTTCGTCGTGCGCGGCGCGCTGGGCGATCGCGCGCAGCTCGGGGTCCCACAAGCGAGTCATGTCGGGAAACCGCGGTCCGAGCGCGCTGTCGTTGGGCCCGATGAGCGCGTTGGTGCCCTGGAGGTTCAGGTGATCAGAAATCAAGACGAGGTCGCCGGGGCGCGAGGTCGGGGTGATTCCTCCCGCGGCGTTGGTGAGCAGGACGAACTTCGCCCCCAGGCTCACGAGCATGCGAACGGGGAAGACCACGGTGTCCATCGAGTGGCCTTCGTAGAAGTGCACGCGCCCAGCGAGCGCTGCGATGATGGGGCTGTCGGGGACGTCGGGGAGCTTTCCGATGACGAGCTTTCCTGCGTGACCGGGGACGGTGACGACGGGCATGTGCTCGATCGCGGGGTACTCGATCACCGTGGCGTCGACGAGCGTGTCTGCGAACGGCGAGAGCCCCGAGCCGAGGACGACGGCGATGTCGGGGACACGCGCGTCTCGTTGGCGGATGGACTGAGTGGCCGCGGCGAGCCTCGCGCGCAGATCGTTGCCGTGGGTGGCGTTCATGTTGAGGGTCGGCAATGGCACACGATCGGGGCAACTCGTGCAAGAGTCACCGGCGATGAGTGAGTCCATCGTTCGGGCGCCGAGGCTGCGCGATGCGGGGTTTGTGCACGGATTTTCGACGCGAAACGGCGGGACGAGCGAAGGAGAGTTCGCCACGTTGAACCTCGGTCGCTCGGTGGGAGACTCGATCGAGCACGTCCTGGAGAACCACAAGCGGCTGGCGAGCGCCGTCGGGTACGCGCCCGAGAAGCTCTTCGAGCGATCGCAAGTGCACGGCGCGGCTGTGTACGAAGTGCGCGAAGGCGATGATCCCGGCAAGGTGCGCGAGGGCCAGAGCGACGCGCTCGTCGCGCGCGTGAAGGGCTACGCGGTGGGCGTGCGCGTGGCGGACTGTGTTCCGGTGTTGCTCGCGGACACCAAGACGGGCGCGGTGGCTGCGGCGCACGCGGGCTGGCGCGGCGTGGTGGCCAACGTCGTGGGCGCTGCGTTGGAATCGCTGAGAAGCGACCCGGCGAACGTGATCGCCGCGATCGGCCCGAGCATCGGTCCGTGCTGCTTCGAAGTGGGCGACGAGGTCGCCTCGCAGCTCGCCGAGGCCGCGGGCGATGGTCTGGTGTTGCGCAGGGCTCCGCAGAAGCCTCACGTGGATTTGTGGCGCGCGGTCGAGATGCAGCTCTACCGCGCGGGTGTTCGCACGATCGACACGCTGGGGCTGTGCACGATGTGCGACCGCGAGCAGTGGTTCTCGTTTCGTCGCGACGGAGCGAAGAGCGGACGGATGCTCGGCGTCATCGTCGCGCGCGGGTGAGGGAGGAGAGGTTTGTCGGCCTCATCCCCGTCCCTTCTCCACGCCTGATGGCGTGGAGAAGGGTGCCTGTGCTGCGATGGCGGCGCTGATGAACGAACGCTTCTCGCGGTGATTCGCGTGAAGAAGAGCCCTGTTTCGACCGGGCGCCGGTTTCAATCGGCGTCGCCGGGTTTCAATCGGCGCCGCCAGTTTCAATCGGCGCCGCCAGTTTCAATCGGCGCCGCCGGGTTTCAATCGGCGCCGCCGGGTTTCAATCGGCGCCGCCGGGTTTCAATCGGCGCCGCCAGTTTCGACCGGGCGCCGCCATCGCAGCGCAGGCACCCTTCTCCACGCCATCAGGCGTGGAGAAGGGACGGGGATGAGGCTGACTTCGACGACCCTCACGCTCGGTCAAAACCACCCGCGAAGCTCGATGCCTCGCCCGCTCACGCCGAGCGTGATCCCCACGGGCGCGCTGCGATACCCGTCGCGCGCGATGACCTCTCGATGGGACCAGTCGTAGCCGACCGCGCTCGCGATGAACGGCCCCACCACCGGAACGAGCAGCCCCGCCGCGTGCCCTCCGATGGCCATCGCCATGGTTCCTCGGCCGCCGAGGGCGTTGCCCACGAGCGTGACGGCGATCGGCGGACCCGCGAGCCCGAGCACGGTTCCCGTGATGATCACCGCGGTCTTGAACTCATCCGGCAGCCCCGCGCTCGCCCACGACCCCGTCAACGGCGGGACGACCATCATCACCGTCGAGACCGTCATCACGCTGATGTTCGTCGCGATCGTCGCCCAGTAGCGAGTCTCGTCGAGCGATCGTCGCGAGGACGACCCGCTGCTCCACGAGCCCATCAGCGCCCCGTCGCTCGGCGGCGGCGGCGCGGCGCTCTGGGCCAGCGCGTACGACGGCGCGATGAGCGAAATCGCCAGCAAATATCCAGTGAATCGCAGGTTCATCGGGGCGTCGCGCTCGCGCACCACGGTCGCGTCGCGCCCCGTGCGGATCGCACGATCGCCAGGTGGTTGGCAACGACGCGCTCGCGCCCGTCGCTCGGGTGATTGATCACGCCCCGAGCGCGCACGAACATCGCGCTCGAACCTCCGCCGTCGAGCTTCACTCCGTCGGACGCTCCGAGCGAGCGCAGCGTCTCGGCGAGCTCTTCAACGGTCGCCCCCGCCGAGCGTGCGGTGCGACCGTCGATCACCACGAGCCACAGCGTTCGACGATCCGCCGAGAGCCCTACGCCGGTGCGCGGATGGCGCCGTCCGTCGTGCTCGACCCACGGAGAAAGCCGTGTGCGTCCGTCGACGAGCACCCGCTCGCGCGCCGAGAGCACGTCGCTGTGCTGCAGGTCCTGCGCGTTGAAGAGCTGCGTGAGGGGCGCGGTTCCGGGCGCGGTCACGTCGCGAAATACCGCGCTCCCGTCGCGGTGAATCGCGAGGATGCTGTCGTGGTGCGTCCACGCCGAGGTGCTCCAGAGAAGGCCGCTCGCGCGCGCGGGGCCCGTCGGTCTGAGCGTGGCTCGGTCGAAGTAATCGCCGTTGACCGCGATGAGCGCGCGGGCGTTGCGAGCGAAGGCGCTCACCGTGCGCGCTCCTTCGTTGGGAGACGAGACGCGCACGGTGAGCGTGCTCTGGCAGAGGTCCATGCGCGCGGCGAACACCCGAGCGATCGCGCCGTCGGTCCAGCGCGCGGTGCGCTCGAGCACGCGGAGCCCTGGAGCGACCTCGGTCCATCGCTCTGCCGATGGAGCGCGCTGCGCGGAGGCGCTGCTCGACGACAACGCGCTCGCGATCGAGAACGAGAGCGCGGAGGTCCACCGAGCGATGCGCACGGGCGAACAGTACGGCGCGGGGCGCGCGCGTGCCACACGGGGGCGCGGGCCGTTGTATAGCTCCGTGCCCGTGAGCCACCGTTTGTTTCACTCGATCGTCGTGCACGAGGGCGCGAAGCCCGAGCGTTGGGCGCTGTTTCTTCACGGAATCCTCGGATCGGGCTCGAACTGGCGCACCTTCGCCAAGCGCGTCCTCGCCGAGAGACCTTCGTGGGGCGCGGTGCTCGTCGACCTTCGCATGCACGGAAACTCGCAAGACCTCCATCCTCCGCACACGGTGGCCGCGTGCGCCGAGGACTTGTTCGCGCTCCACGCGGTCTTGCCTGCGCGCGCGAGCGCCGTCATCGGCCACTCGTTCGGCGGAAAGGTCTCTCTCGCCTACGCCGCCCTTCGCGAGCAGCTCAGCGTTCCGCTCGACGCGGTGGTCTCGGTCGACTCGAACCCCGGTCTTCGCGAGGACGCCACGGGCAGCGCGCAGATCCGCGACGTACTCTCGGCGCTCGAGTCGCTGCCGTCGGTGATCGCGTCGCGCGAGTCCTTCACGGCGCACATGAAATCAAGAGGCCTCTCGAACGCGATCACCGCGTGGCTGATGATGAACCTCCGCCCTGCGGACGGAGGCTTCGCGCTGCGGCTGAATTTGCCGGCCATTCACGAGATGCTGGCGGACTACTTCGCGCGCGACGACTGGTCGCTCATCGAGGCTCCGGGCGCGGCGCACACGACGATGGTGATCGGCGGGCGGAGCCCTGCGTTTTCATCGGCCGAGCGAGAGCGCGTGCGCAGCGCCGCCATGGCGCACCCCGAGCACGTCTCGATCGAAGTGATCGAGGACGCCGGACACTGGGTGCACGTGGACGCGCCGGACGAGCTGCACGCGATCGTCGTGAAGGCGCTCGGGCGCGCGGAGGGGCGGGCGTAGCGAGCCGTGAGCGACGCGCGAACCGAGCGCTGCGAGTGAGCGGCCCCACTCGCGCTGCCGAGTGAGCGAGCGGGCCCCACCGGCGCTGTCGCGCGCGCCGGTTGGCAGCCCCCACCCGCGCTGCCGCGCGCGCCGCGTAGCGAGCGAACGGAGCCCCCACCCGCGCTGCCGCGCGCCCCGCCCCCGCAGAGCGAGGGCGGCGGCTCCGCATTGGGAAAACAGCGACAGAATGGATTGCGTTGATCGCTGGGAACCCTTGCTCTGCAAGGGCTTCGATCGACGCGATTGGCACACGGCGAGAGAACAGAGCCGGCGGGCAATGCCCGATCGACGCGGTGGCACTTCGAGCGTTCTCGATGACGAGCAGCGCAGCCGAACGCCGCGTGAACGCTCAGAGGCAACCGTTCTCGGCGGAGCCGCTACGCTCAGCGAGTGGTCGCGATCGCGTCCATCGAAGCCCTTGCAGAGCAAGGGCACCTTGCGATCAACGCAATCAACTCCATCGCTGTTTTCCCAATGCAGAGCCGCCGCCCTCGCTCTGCGGGGGCGGGGCGCGCGGCAGCGCGGGTGGGGGCTGCGAACCGGGCGCGCGGCAGCGCGGGTGGGGGCTGCCAACCGGCAGCGCGGGTGGGGGGCCGCTCGCTCACTCGGCAGCGCGGGTGAGACCGTCACTCTCTCGATCGCGCGACGGGGGGCTCCGTCGCCGCGCTCGCTCCTCTCGCTCAGTGCCACCGCACGCCGGCGTTGGACGCGATGCCGAACAATCGTCCGTGCGGCGCGCGCTGATGGCACCGCATGCACTGTTGAATGCGCCCCATCGCAGTGATCTCTCCGCTCGGGTTCACGGTGGCGTACGTCCACCCTTGATCGGTCTCGGTCGTCACAGCGCCGCGCAGCATCACGAACAGCCCGTTGAACGCCCCCGGCTGCACGCACATCCCTTCGCTCTCCCTCGCGCAGATCGCGGGATAGCTCGACGAGATCGCCTCGTTCATCGGCACCGCCTGCGGAACCCACGCTTCCTTCACGATGATCTGCTCTGCGACGTCGTCGTGCTGCAAGTACGCGCGGCGGTCGAGCGCGTAGAGAAAGTACACCTTGCGACCGTGCGGAGCGCTCGGCGCGAGGTCCGCCTGTGGCCTGCTCGACGGCGGCAACATGCAGTCGAACGGAGCCCATCGCTGGTAGTCATCCACGCGGCCCCAACCCAGGTAGTTCTCTGCCACCGCGAGCACGCGCTGACGAACCGGGCCGTCGATCAACGCGCGATCGATCGTGGCGCGAGCGCCTCCGTCGGGGCTGCGTTGGACGTTCCATCCCATCCCCATTCCCGTGCAGCCCGAGGGGTATTGTCCCCAGAGCCACGGGCGCGCGCGCACTTCGTCGATCGTGAGCTCGACGCGCGTCGCTTGTCCTCCGTCCCCGCGCGGGTGTCTCGCGAACGCTCGCGCCCCGTTGGGATCGAGGCAGTTGATTTTGTGTGCGAACAACGGCGGCACGCTCGCCTGCGCCCACGCCGCGCCCAGCATCGGGCCCGCGGCGTCGTGGTCATACTCGAACCTCGCGTCGGGCTCTCCTCCGTCGCGCAATTCTGCCGCTCGTGATGCGCTCGCGTCGTTCGTGCGCGCGGCGGTCGTTCGTTGCGGTTGGGCCGTCACCGATGGCGACGGGGGCGTGCGCACGCACGCGGACAGCGCGAGCGCGAGGGCGAGGGTGAACGTCGAGCGAGCCATCGAGCGAGTGCGACGGATGTTCGCACCATTGGGTCTATTTCTCGCTCGCAGCGCCCTCAGCGAGCTCTCTCACCGCAGCGCTTCGAGCGCCCCGAAGCCGTCGCTCACACCGGCTGAACAAACTCTGCGAGCACGCGCTTGCTCTGCCCGATCGCGGGAAAATACACGGTCAATTTCACTTCGCCGCCCGCCTCGACGAGCTCGATCCGACCGAGCCCGAACTTCGCGTGCTTCACCCGCATTCCGCGTTGAAAGCCCGCGCCGTCGTCGCGCACGCCCTTGCGCGCCCCAGACTCGTTGTGCGCGTTGTCCGTGTGATCCGAGAAATCCCCGGCCGCCGGCGTGTCCGCGTCGTACACGATCCGCGTTCCACCGTCGCGCTCGGTCTCGCGCGGCGCGCCGTGAGCGCTCTTCGCAGTGGCGCTCCAGCCGCGCGTGCTGCTCGGCGGCGAGTACGAGCGCGACGCTCCTACCGGAGAAATCCCTGAGTACCCACGGCTCGAATCGCCCAGGCGCGGCTTGCGCACGGGGCTGCTCAGCACCTCGTCCGGAAGCTCCAACAGAAAGCGCGAGATGGGCTGCACTTTGGTCTGCCCGAAGAGCTGCCGAAACGTCACGTAGCTCAGCGTCAGTCGCTTGCGCGCGCGCGTGATCGCCACGTACGCGAGCCTGCGCTCTTCATCCATCTCTTCGGGGTCCGCGCCGGGGTTGATCCCCTTGTACGGAAACATCCCGTCCTCCATGCCCGAGACGAACACGTGCTCGAACTCGAGCCCCTTCGCGCTGTGCACGGACATCAGCGAGACGACGTCTTTGGTGCCCTTCTCGTCTCCCTCGGTGACCTCGCTTTGATCGAGCGTCACGCGTTCGAGGTAGTCCGAGAGCGACGGATCTTCTGCTTCGTGCTCGTAGTCGCGCATCGAGCCGACGAGCTCTTGAAGGTTCTCCCAACGGCCTTGGGCTTCGATGCTCTTGTCCGCTTGGAGCATGGCCTTGTAGCCCGTTCGTTCGAGCACTTCGACGCACAGGTCCGCCGGGGTCTTCGGCGACAATTGCGAGGCTTTTCGCAGCTCGATCACGATCGCCCAGAAGTCTTTGAACCGATTGCGCGCAGCGCCCCCCACGTCGTCGGGGTAGTCGCCGGACGCGATGAGCTTCCACAGCGTGCTCGATCGAACGCGGGCGTGGGCGGTGAGCCGGTCGAGCGAGGTCTTTCCGAGGCCGCGCGCGGGCGTGTTGATCACGCGCAGGAGCGAGACGTCGTCGTTGGGGTTTTGCGCGAGCCGCATGTACGCGAGGACGTCTTTGATCTCAGCGCGCTCGAAGAAGCGCTGCCCTCCGACGATCGTGTACGGGATGTTGTTCGCGCGCATCGCCTCTTCGATGGGCCGCGACTGCGCGTGAATGCGATAGAAGACGGCGATCTCTTTCTTCGCGACGCCCTGGCGAATCGCGGTCCGAACGCCCTCTGCGATGCGCTGCGCCTCTTCGCGCTCGTCGCGACAACCCCACGCGTCGAGCCGCGCGCCGTCGCCGTTCTTCGTGAACAGCTGCTTCTTCTCGCGTCGATCGAGCCTGGCGATCACCGCGTTGGCGGCCTTCAAGATGTTCGCCGTCGAGCGGTAGTTCTGCTCGAGCTTGACCACCTTCGCGTTGGGAAAGTCCTTCGTGAAGAACTGGATGTTTCTCGAGTCCGCGCCGCGCCAGCGGTAGATCGCCTGGTCGTCGTCGCCCACGACGCACACGTTTTTCTTCGGGCCGATCAGCCGTCGAACGATGCTGTACTGCGCCGCGTTGGTGTCCTGAAACTCGTCCACCATCACGTACTCGAAGCGCGACTGCAGCTCGGTTCGAACAAACTCGTCCGCTTCGAGCAGCTGCGCGAGCTTGAAGAGCAGGTCGCCGAAATCCACGGCGTTCGCCGCGCGCATGCGGTGCTCGTAGTTGGCGTACACCTCGGCGATGCGCGCCTCGTGCTCGGTCTCTGCGGCTTCGGCGAGGTCGAGCGGCGTGCGCAGGTCTTGCTTCGCGCGGTCGATCGCTGACAACACGTCCTTCGCCGCGATGCGCTTGTCATCGAGCCCGAGGTCTTCGAGAACGCGGTTGACCACCGAGCGCTGATCGCTGTCGTCGAAGATCGAAAACGAGTTCGAGAGCCCCACGTGCTCGTGATAGCGACGCAAGAGCTTGGCCCCCGTCGCGTGAAACGTGGCGATCCAGAGGTCTCGCGCCGCGCGCTCTCCGAGCACCCCCATCAAGCGCTCGCGCATCTCGCCCGCGGCCTTGTTGGTGAACGTCACGCACATCACTCTCCACGGAGCGACGCCCTTTCCCTTCACGAGGTGGGCGGTGCGGTAGGTGATGACGCGGGTCTTTCCTGAGCCGGCGCCAGCGAAGACGAGCAGCGGGCCTTCGGTGGTCACCGCGGCTTCGAACTGCTGCGGGTTCAAGAGCGAGCGAAGGTCGTCTTCGGTCATGGGAGGCGTTCGTGCTTTCGCGAGATCTTTGAAGGGCGATCCTGGGTCATGCACCGCGCAAGCAACACACGCCAGCTTGCTGCAGCACGAGCCCCACAGTTGACCGAATTCTGTGATCGAGGGCACTGAACAGGGCTACGTTTTGCCGCGATGGGGACCGGCGAAAAGACCGCGCGCACGACGGAGAGCATCGCGATCGCGCGCCCAAGCGAGCTCGCGACCACCGAGGTCACGATCGAAGACCGTGAAGCCCGGGTCGAGGTCGATCGTTGGTCGCCGTACGTGCTCGTCGCCACGGGCCTGTGGCTCGCGTGGTGCGTGCTTCGTTCGAGCGCCTCGGGAGACGTGGCTGCTGCTCAGTACATGGTCGCGATCGCGGGAGGCTTCGTCGCGTTGCTCCTGCGAAGTCCGCAGCCAATCGAGGCGCGGTTCACCGTGGGCGAACGGCGTCTGCGCATCGAGACGGCCTCGAGGCGACGCGATGTCTCGATCGTGTCCGCGAGCGTGTACACGACACCGCGGGCGAGCACGGTGCGCTTCGAGGCCGCGAGCGGCGTTCGGTACTCGATCCTGTGCGACGAGGACGAGGCCGATCGGATGCTGCGCGCCTCGGGCGTCGATGTCCTGCAGGCCCGCGCCGCAACGCCAGTAGGCGCCGTGCTGTGGGTGCGCTTCGCGATCGCTGTGTTCGCTGGCTGCTGCGGAATGTTGTTCGTCGCGCTGTTCGGCCACGGCGATCTCGCGCTCGCTCTGGGGGGGCTGGGCGGCATGCTCTTGGGCCTCTGGCTCGCGCGACCATCGACGATCGAGCAAGGCATCGACGGGATTGCCCGCACCGGCCGCCTCCCGTGGAGGCTCGCGTGGCCGCGCGTCGCCTCCGTTGAACAGCAACGCAGCACTTTGGTGATCCGCGCGCTCGACGGAACCACTCACACAGCCGAAGCCGCCACCTCGCTCCCGTCGATGGTCCCGAATCGCTCTGTCGACCTCGATTTGCTGCTCTTCATGGGCCGCGTCGAGCGCGCGTTCGAGCAGAGCCAGTGTGCACCGAAGCTGCCCGAGGCTCTGTTGTCTCTGTGCCGCAACGGTCGGTCGCCGGGGCAGTGGCTCGATGAGCTCGCGTTGCTCGTGGACAAGAGCGCTCCGTTTCGAGGGCAGGCGATCGATCACGAGCAGCTCGCTCGCGCGCTGTGGCATCCGCACGCGAGCCCCGAGCTGCGCTTCGCGTGCGCGGTGGTGCTGTGCGCTGCGGCGCCCGATGTGTGGCGTCCGAGCGTTCGAGCGGCGAGCGACGCGTGCGTGTTCGATCGCGTGCGCGCTGCGCTTCGCGCGGTGAGCGACGGTGCCTCGCGTCAACGGTTGGTTGCGTGCGTCGAGCGCCTCGGCGCGTGAGCGAGCTACCCGGTCAAATTGACCGACCCTGGTTTTGCCTGAGAATCCACTGGAAACTCTCGGAGCGGGGAGCGATTCCCCTCCGTCGGTCTCGATGAGCGCATCCCCGATCCACTGACCCCCGCGACGTCACGCTCGATGCATGAAGCATCGAGCCGCGCCGCGCCAGTGGTTCGGGGATGCTGTGTAGTCCGTCGTCGCGCCCGTTGCTGATACTCTCTTCGCTATGCGCGCACGGCTGCTCGGTCCACTCGCTGCACTCGCGTTGCTTCCTGCGTTCTCTTGTGGCGACCCCGGCGGTCCCATCGGAATGACCTGGGACGAGATCCACACCGTCTGCGGAAGCACGACGACGATCCGCGGCATCGACGTCTCGGTCTACCAGGGCACCATCGATTGGAACGCCGCTGCTCGCGGCGGCGTCCGCTTCGCGTACATGCGCCTCGCGAACAACATGACCCTGGACACGACGTTCGTTCGCAACTGGACCAACTCGCGTACGGCCGGTGTTTTGCGCGGCGCGTATCAATACTTCAACCCGCACGGAGACGCGGTCGCGCAGGCCAACTTCGTCGCGGACACGCTGATGCGCAACGGGTTCGGCGTCGGCGATCTGCCTCCGATGATCGACGTCGAGTACCCCAACTCGGCGACCAATCCGTTGCCCACGCGCGCGGCGTACGCGACGAAGGTGCGTCAGTGGCTCGACACGATTCGCACGCGGCTCGGCGTGGACGGCGTGATCTACACGGGCGGCTACTACTGGGACGCGAACCTGAACACGGCGGAGTTCAACACGTACGCGTATTGGCACGCGCAGTACCCGAACTATTACGGCGCCAACGACCCGCGAAACACGATCTACCAGTTCAACGTCACGCCGCTTCCGCTCGGCGGCTGTCCCACGTCGGTGAGCAACCACTGGAACCAGTGGCGCTTCTGGCAATTCGCGGGCGACAACGGACGCGCTCCGGGCGTCTCGGGCCCCGTCGACTGCGACGCCTTCAACGGAACGATGGATGACCTCCGCCGCCTCGCGCGCCTCCCGGTGATGGACGCAGGCGTGCCCGTGGACTCTGGTGTCGCGCGGGACGCGACCGTGGTCGACACGGGAATCGCCAGGGATTCTGGCGGCGATTCGTCGATCGCGCGAGACAGCGGAGCGAGCGCGGACAGCGCTGCGAGCGACGCGAGCGCCGCGAGCGACGTGAACACCGTGAGCGACAGCGGCGCGTCGGGCGACGCGACGGCGACGATGGACAGCGCTTCGTCGACGGACAGCGGGACGATCGCTCGCGACGCGCGGGCGAGCGAAGACGGCGCGGCGGACGCGGGAATTCCGCTCAATATGCAGCAGGGCTGTCGCTGTCACGTGGTGGGCGGCGAGCTCGGGCGCTCGCGCAACGGAGCGCTCGTCGCGATGCTGAGCGGGGTGATGGCCGTGCTCGCGCGCAGGCGCAGGCGTGCGGCACACTAGCGGTCGATGGAACGCTTCAAGCGCCTGGGACTGCTGACCTCGCTGTACTTCGCGCAGGGGCTTCCGTTCGGGTTCTTCACGCAGTTTCTCCCGGTGATGCTGCGACAACAGGGGGTCTCGTTGCAGGCGATCGGGGCGAGCTATCTGCTCGCGCTGCCGTGGTCGCTGAAGTTCTTGTGGGCTCCGCTGGTGGATCACTACGGGAGCGATCGGTTCGGAAAGCGTCGGAGCTGGATCGTTCCCATTCAAGCGATCACGGTGGTGACGTTGGTGGGGCTGTCGTTTGTGAATCCGACGGGCGCGCTCAAGGCGCTGTTTCTCTCGGTGCTGTTGTTCAACGTGCTCGCCTCGACGCAGGACATCGCGACCGACGGGCTCGCGGTCGACACGCTTCGCGAGAGCGAGCGCGGCCTCGGCAACGCGATCCAAGTCGCCGGATACCGCGTCGGAATGATCGTAGGCGGCGGCCTCCTGCTCCCTCTGTATGAGCGCGTTCGCTGGCACGGAACGCTCCTCGCGATGGCCGTGGCCATGGCCCTCGCGAGCATCCCGATCATCCTTCACCGCGAGCAGAGCGCCGCGCGCCCTGCGGCTCTGCCCGTTGAAAAGGGCCCGTACCGCACGGGCAACGCGTTCGGCAACGCCGCGAAGGGGATGCTCCAGAGCCTCACGGCCTTCGGCTGGAAGCGCCCCGGAATCCTCGCGTGGGTCTTGATGCTCCTCACGTACAAGACTGGTGATTCGCTCGCCTCGGGCATGGTGCGCCCGTTCACCGTGGACATGGGCGCCTCGCTCTCGGACATCGGCTGGATGCTGGGTGTCCTGGGATTTTCCATGGGATTGTTGGGCGCCGTCGTGGGCGGAGCGCTCGTCAACGCGCTCGGTCGCCGCCGCGCGCTGGTCTCGTTTGGCCTTCTGCAAGCGCTCTCGGTGGCCGTGTACGCGTGGATCGCCTTCGCTCGTCCGGGGGTGGGCGCGCTGGCGTTTGCAGCGGCGTTCGAGCACTTCGCGGGCGGCTGCGCGACGGCGGCGCTCTTCACGGTGATGATGGACGTGTGTCGCCCGAGCAAGAGCGCGACGGACTACACCGTGCAGGCGTGCGCCGTGGTGATCGCGACGGGCACCGCGAGCTCTCTCTCGGGCGTGGCCACGGCGATGATGGGCTACGGGCCGATGTTCGCGCTGAGCGCGATCTTGTGTGTGCTGGGCGTGGTGTACGTGTGGTTCGCGTTCGAGCCCGCGCGCGCGAAGCTGCACGAGGGCATCGAGGCCGAGCTCGCCGAGCACGCTCGCATCGGGTGAAGCGTCGAGCGGGTTTTGTAGGGTGAGGGGACGGTGTTCAAAAGTTCATTTGTTGGCCCCGTAACGAGACGGTGTTCGCCCCCTCGACACCGCGAACGGTCGCTGAAAACACAGCCCATCGAGCGTGCTGAGCGCGCCGCTCTCCCCGACGAGCCCGGTGCTCTCGCTCGCGGATCACCATCGTCTCAGCGCGGCCAGTCGTAGCGTCGCGACGCTCGCCTGCTCTTGCTCGCGCTTCGGTCGGAGCCTACCCCTCTCTGCGTGCCCTTCGCGTTGTTCGTCGCCGCGGTGATCGCCGCGCTCATGCTCGCGTCGTACTTCGCTTCGGCCTCGCGCGCGCCGAGCGAGTCACAGCTCGTCGCGGCGGCCCGTCGCGCTCGAGCGCGTGCGCAAGCGTTGGCCGATGCGCTCGGCGCGGCGCTCGAGCGGGACCCTGATGTCCCGAGCACGTGGAGCGTGCAGCTGGCTCCCGCGAGCGGAGGCGTCCAGATTCGAATGGGGACCGCCGCGCTGTGGGGGACGGTCCTGCGCGCGCGGTCGCTCGACTGGATGGTGCTTCGCGCGCCGGGAGATCCCGCGCTCGCCGAAGGAGTGGTCGTGCGTCCGCCGATCTACACAGTGGACGACTGGCGCGACGGAGCTCCGGGCGAGGCCGTCACGCACACGACTCCGTCCGGTGTGTTGCTGGTGATCGAGCGACCCGAGGGGGTCGAGTTCGACGCGAGCGGGGTGTTGGCGTGGGTCGAAGGCTTTCCGACGGGAGTGAGGCTCGTGAGGCTCGATCGCGAGCGCGTCGAGCTGCGCGCGGAGGGGCCCTTCGTCGCGGATCCCGTGCGGGCTGCGAACGCGCTCGTGGCACTGGTGCGCTTCGAGGCGAGCCGCGCTCGGGGCCGATGATTCGCCGCTCGAATCGCAGGGCTCGCGAAAAAAACGACGAACTCTGTAACCTCCGCGCTCCTCGACGCTCTCAGTGACGAAGACGCGCTTCGAACCGCGCGCCGAGGAGAACTCGATGTCCAACATCTACGGAACCGCGATCTACAAGAAGAACGTCCCCACGCTCGAACGCCTGTTGCGGCTCGCGGTAGCAGTGAGCGCGATCATCGCGTCGCTGCTCTGGATCAGCGACGCGCGTGTTCGTTGGCTGGCCATCGCCTCGGCGGCGATGTTCGCGCTCACTGGCGCGTTTGGCTTCTGCCCCGCCTGCTATTGGGCTGGTCGAAAGCTCGCTGCGTGAGGCGCGGATGATCGACGACCCGACGTTGTGCGAGCGCGCTCAGCGCGGCGAGCCCGAGGCGATCGCGAGCCTGTTGATTCAGGCTGAGCCCGACCTGCGACGCTTTGCCGCGCGCGTGTGCTCGAGTCGCGCGGACGCCGACGATGCCGTGCAACACGCGATGATCACGGTCTCGTTTCGGCTCGGGTCATTTCGCGGGCTCGCGCGACTGTCGACCTGGTTGTTCTCGGTCATCCGCAACGAGTGTCGAAAGTACGAGCGCGTCGCGCGTCGCTGGGTGTTCGGAGCGCAGGACGAGCATCCTGCGCCGGAAGCGCACGCCGAGGACGGGCTCGAGGCGCACCAATCGCTCGCGGCGTTGACGCAGGCGATCCGCGCGCTGCCCGCGGAGCTTCGCGCGGTGTTCGTTCTGCGCGAACTCGAAGAGCTGAGCACGGCGGAGTGCGCAGAGCGTCTTGCGATTTCAGAGGCGAACGTGAAGGTTCGGCTCCATCGGGCGCGGAGGCAGCTGCGCGGGGCGCTCGATGGCAGCGGGTGAAGCGTCGAGGGACGGTGTGCGCAAATTCAACAACGCGAACCGTCGCTGAAATCGCAGGGGATCACGGTGGTGCAAGGGGCGCGTGAGAGACGGTGTTCGCAAATTCAACATCGCGCCCGGCGCTGTGTTTTCTGTACTTGCGTCGGCCGAGCGCGAGCGCGACGCGAAACGCGCTGGCGAAATTGGGGTGAAATGTTCTCGGACCGCGCGAATTCGTCGGCGGAAGTCCGATGGAGGGCGTGGCGGGTACTGGCTCGCGCGAGTTGTTGAATTTGCGAACACCGTCCCTCAACGGGCGCGAGCAACCCCATGGTTGCCCGTGTTTTCCACGGCAGACGCGGTCGTTGCCTCTTCTGACACCGACCCTCGATCGCTCGCTTCGACGCGCACGCGCTCGTCGCCGAGCAGCTCGCTCAGCCATCGCACGCTCGTGACGCGGTGGCTCTGCGCTCGTCGCTCCGCGCGCGCTGGGTCCCGCAGCGCGCGGTCGACGAACGCCGCGTACACGCGCTTCCACAGCGACTCGATCTCTGCGCTCACCGCGAGCGTGTCCACGTACTCGCGCGCGATTCGCTCGGCGCGCGCGCGGTCCTCGCGCACGACGGCGCTCACCAATCGCGCCTCGAAGCGCGCCGTCACCGTGTGCGAGTACGTCGCGTAGTCCTCGTCCATCCGCGCGAGCACGGACTCGCTCTCGTCGTGCAGGCCCGCCCACGCGAGGTTCACCGCGTGCTCTCGCAACACGAGCGCGCGATCCCGCGGAGAGCCCAGGGCCCACACGCTTTCAAACGCCTCGCGACTGGCGGTAAGCGCGCTGTCTCGCGGGCCAACCACCCAATGGCTCTTCGCGGACTGCAGCTTTCGCTCGATCGTTCTTGATACCCAGCTCGTCATGTACCGCGCGGCAATCGCTCCCACGAGCGAGTCTCGATACCGATGCCCTCGCACGTTGATCGCGCCCTGGCTCTGCTGTCGCGACCACAACGCCGCCAGCGCCAACCCCACGATCGGAACGAGAAACAGCAGCACCAATCCCTGCGTCGGCGCGCGCACGAGCTCGATGCCTTTGAACAGCGCCAGCGCTTGCAGCGCCGCCAGCGACAGAATCGTCAGCGCCCACGGCGAGCGCAATCGATCCCTCCACGGTCTCTTCGGCATCACCGCTGGCTGCGCGGTGGAGGGCCGGTTCCAGCTCGCGTCCATCGCGCTGCTCATCGCTCCCCACGCGACGAGCCCGTGGCTCAGCGTGGGCACTACCCGGTTCATCCACGACTCGTACGCGACGCGCCCCGTCGTCACGCTCGCCGCGCTTCGATACATCGCCCTCGTCCCGGGCTCTCGCTGCAACAGCTCGATCAACGCTCGCATCGCTGGCGTCGCGTCCCAATCGATCACCTGCTCTTTCCGCTCTTCCAGCGTCCCCTTCGCGTCCGCTTGTCCCAACAACCGTTCGGTGAGCCACCGCCACGGGCGCCCGACGCCACCTTCGTCGCGCGCCAGTGACCTCTTCGCGGCCTCCTTCTCTCCTCGCGCTGCCAGCACAAACGCTCGCAAATCATGGACCGCGAGACACGCGTCGCTCTTCGTCACGATGGCCTCGACCTCGTCCAGCAACGGCTCGACCGAGGCGAGATCGCCGCTCTCGATCGCCACCACCACCCGCGCGTCCAACATCCGCAGCGCGTCGAGCTCGCTCTCGCTGTAGTCCCCGCGCAGCTGCGCGATGATCGCCCACGCCCTCTGGCCCAAGACCTCGCCCACGTGCGCGCGCTGCGCGTACACACGGCCGCGGGCCCAGTATCCAAACGCCAAGAGCGCGGCGAGCAGCCACCATGAACGGGGATTCATCGCGGTCATCGCCGCGACCGTGACCGCCGCGAGCGCCCCTCGCCGCGCGAGTCGCTCGCGTTGTTGTCTGCGTTTTCTCTGCGCGATCGCGCGATCCGTCTCGCTCTGCGCAGGCCCGTCGCTCATTCGTTCTCGCGAATAGTCTTAGCCCGAGGGTGAATCAATCGCTCGTGCTGCTCGTCCGTGGTGCCTGCGTGTACAATCCGCGCCGTAGTTCTCAGTCCCGACGGAGGTTTTGCAGCGATGCAGCGGTTCGATCGACGTGTGGTTCTCGTGGGCGCTGGAGTCGGCGCGGTGGGCATCTTGCTCGGCAGCGAAGAGGCCGAGGCGCAGCGCGGCAACACCATGATCTTCACGACCTCGCGCCCGCCCAGGGACTTCGTCGGTGACATCCGCGGCTGGGCCAACGCGCGTCGCGCCACGGTCTACCAAGAAGACGTGCAGAACCACGTCTGGCGCGTGAACTTCTTCTTGTTCATGGCGCGTGCGCCCAACACCGTTTCGCTCACGCTCTCGTGGGCCAAGGTCGAGGGGCGCGTCTCGCGCTACCTGTCGAACGAGAACATCAACGTCGCGGACCCGACGCAGCGGATTCTGTTTCACAACACGACGGTGCGCAGGAGCCCGGGCGAGTTCGAGCCCAACGAGCAGTACGAAGCGCAGGTCACCGTCAACGACTCGCGCGGCGCGCGGCAGCTCGGAAGCGCGCGCATTCGCCTCGAAGGCCCGGTCGAGCGTCGCGGCCCCGGCGTCGTCGACTTCACCCGACCCGGAACCTGATCGCGCCGCGCGCTTTCAACGCGACGATCCCCCAAGCGCGGTCGCTGCGCGGTGTCACAATCGCCGCCATGCACGCGCGCGCTGTTCTGTTGGTGCTCTCGGTCGCGTTGTCTCTCTCTGCACAGGGGTGCAGACGCAGGCGCAGCTCGGGGCCAGACCCAGCGATTCGCGTGTCGCTCGAGCTCGGGGGCAGGGGCGAGCAGCCGATCGTTCAGCCTGAGTTTCCTGTGAGCGATGTGTTCTGGAGCACCAAGGCCCAAGAGCTGCTCGACGCTGATCACTCGCTGCGAACCGTGCGCTGCCCGCCGAACGGCGCGCTCGGCCCCACGTGGGGAACCGACGTGTATACCGCGGACTCGAGCGTGTGCTCGGCCGCGGTGCACAGCGGGCTTTTGGACCTGGCGCAGGGCGGGGTCGTGCAGATCGTGAGAGAGAGCGTTCCGGCGCGGTTTCGAGGGAGCGTGCGCAACGGGGTGACGTCGCACGGATTCGGGGTGTTTCCTGCGGCGTTTCGATTCGCGCAGGGGCCGCGGCCGGGCTTGACCGAGACGCCGATCGACGGGCCCTCGGGGCGCGAGGGCGCGAGTGATGGGCCGTGGGCGCGCACGCTCGTGAGCCAGCGAGCCGGCGATCACTCGCAGCCCGTGCTGGTCGAGTGCCCGGCGGGAGGCTCCGCGCGCACCGTCTGGGGAACCGACGTGTATACCGACGATTCATCGGTGTGCACCGCGGCCGTGCACGCGGGGCTCATCTCGTTTGCGCAGGGCGGAGCGGTGCGCGCGTGGCTCGGCCCGGCGCAAATCGCGTTTCGCGGGACCGAGCGCAACGGCGTGACGAGCAACAACTACGGGCGTTTCGACGGGTCGTTTGCCTTCGATCGAGGGGCGTTCGAGCGCGTCCCCCGCGCCCCCGAGGGAGCGCGCGCGATCGGATGGAACGAGTCGCTCTCGAGCCGCCGCGCCGAGCGTGTTCGCAACGAGCGCGTCTGGTGCCCTCCGCACGGCGGCGCGGGCTCGGTCTGGGGAACCGACGTGTATACCGACGATTCATCGGTGTGCACCGCGGCGGTGCACGTGGGGCTCATCACGCTCGAAGAGGGCGGAGTGTTCTTCGTGAGCAACGGCCCTGGGCGCGCGAGCTATCGAGGCAGCGAGCGCAACGGCGTGAGCACCAACGGGTTCGAGCGCTTCGAGGGCAGCTTCACCGTGCGGCGCTGAGCCAACGATCGAGCACTCAGCGCGGAGTGAAGCGAATGTACACGCCGGTGCCCGTCGTCCCGGCGGTGTCGCTGCTCACTTGCGTGGCTTGTGATCCGGTGAAGTCCTGAATGCCGATCGTCGCGCTGTCCCCAGAGTAGCGGTCGGACATGTCCAGGTCCGTCATCGTGCAGTAGTGAAACTCGATGATGTTGCTGCCCTCGAAGAACTTGATCTGAAAGCGAAGGTCCGCGCTGAGGTCGATGGTCTGCGCGCCGTTCCACTCGATGATGTGGCGACGGGCGGGCGCGGTGCCGACGGTCTGCGCGCGCACGAGCGCGGGGGCGTCGACGACGAGGTCGTCCCAGAACGCGGCGACCATCCCTTCGGGCGCGCTCACGTCGGGGATGACCACGTTGCTGTACACGCTCGAGGGCCGTCCGCTCGCGCTCGGCCAGAGCTGCGCGATGCCGTTGGTGCTCGCGCTCCAATGGGTCGCCGCCACGCCGAAGTACGAAAACGCGAAGGGCATCGCCTCGGGTGCGAGCATCGCCGAGTCGTCTCCGCTCACGTCCGCGAGCACGGTTCCCGTGATGGCCTCGCACGAGGCGCCGGAGGCGAATCGCGTCGCGGTGTATCCGCCCGCGCCGGTTCCGCCGTCCCCTGGAGGCGCTGCATCCGCGCCGCTCGTTCCGCTGTCGGTCGCGACGCCGCTGTCCGTCGCAGCGCCGCTGTCGCTGGGCACACCGCTGTCCATCGCGCCGCCGCTGTCCCCACGAACGCCGGTGTCGACCGGCGCACCCGTGTCCGCGCGCGCACCGCTGTCCACCATCGTGCCCGAGTCCTGCACGGCGCTGTCCATGCGCGGCGTCGCCGCGTCTGCGATCGCGTCCGGGCGGGACGCGCTGTCCGTCGTCACGGCGTCCGTCGAGGTGCCCGTGTCGCGCGTGGGCAGCATCGTCGGCGAGCACGCTGCGAGGACAAACGCTGCGCAAATCAGTGGGCGCTTCTTCATCTCGACGACAGTATCACCGTCGCGAGAGCGTCAACGCGAGAGGCCCTTGTGCAAAAAGTGAGGAGAAGGGCCTCGCTCGAAGACTCGCGACGAGTGCAGTGCAAGCGCGCGATGGGCGAGTGCTCCCAGAGCGAAAGGGGCCAGCGTTCGAGCGCAATGGGCCAGTGGTCTCGAAGAGCGCGATGGGCCAGCGTTCGAGCGCGCGATGGACGAGTGCGCTCGCGAGTTTGGTGGGCGAGTGCTCTCGAGCTCGATGGGCGAGTGTTCTCGACGAGCGCGATGGACGAGTGCGCTCACGAGCCTCGTGGGCCAGCGTTTTCGAAGAGTGCGATGGACGAGTGCGCTCACGATCCTCGTGGTCCAGTGTTTTCGAAGAGCCCGATGGGCGAGTGCTCTCGACGAGCGCGATGGACGAGTGTTCTCGACGAGCTCGATGGGCGAGTGTTCTCGACGAGCTCGATGGGCGAGCGTTCTCGACGAGCTCGATGGGCGAGTGCTCTCGAGCGCGATGGGCGAGTGCTCTCATGAACGCGGTGAGCGAGGACGGTGGCAACAAGTGCCACCGCAGGGCCTCGCTCGAAGACTCGCGACGAGTAAAGTGCCTTCACGATCGCCTCCTTCGTCGGAAGGCCGACGAACATCACGAAGTCGGGTTCACGACACATCGACGACGGGTTGCTGCAACGTGGGCTCGTCCATTGCATTCGTCGCGAGTCTTCGAGCGAGGCCCTGCGGTGGCACTTGTTGCCACCGTCCTCGCTCACCGAGTTCATGAGAGCACTCGCCCATCGAGCTCTTCGAGAACACTCGCCCATCGAGCTCGTCGAGAGCACTCGCCCATCGAGCTCTTCGAAAACGCTGGCCCACGAGGCTCGTGAGCGCACTCGTCCATCGAGCTCGTTGAGAACACTCGCCCATCGAGCTCGAGAGCACTCGCCCACCAAACTCGCGAGCGCACTCGTCCATCGCGCTCTTCGAAAACGTTGGCCCACGAGGCTCGTGAGCGCACTCGCCCATCGCGCTCTTCGAGAACACTGGCCCATCGCGCTCTTCGAAAACGCTGGCCCACGAGGTTCGTGAGCGCACTCGCCCATCGCGCTCGTTGAGAACACTCGCCTATCGAGTGCTCGAACGCTGGCCCTTTGCCCGCTCGAACGCTGGCCCCTTGCGCTCTCGAGCACGCGCCCCTCGCGCGCTTCGCAGATCGCTGCCTCAGCTGATTCGCGAGGATCGCATCCCGCTCAGCGCGGGACGAATCGCACGATCAGCGCGCTGTCGACGCCCGTCGAGTGCACCAAGAAGAACGGGTCCCCCGGGATCACGCTGTACTGCGATTGGTGCGTCCGACCGCCGAGCGTGATGGTCACCACCACGGACACCCGGCGGCTGCGAACGGCGGGGCCGACGGTGATGCGGATCGTTCCGTTGTTGGGGATCGCGACGGAGGCTGGGGTCTGCTCGTTGAGCGCGAGCTGCGCGCGAGAGACCTGGTCGATCTGCGAAAACGCCGTGAACGGCGGGCGCGTCAGCTGCGTAAACCCTCGCAGGGCTGCGGCGATCCCGCCGTTTCCGTGGGAGCCCGCCATCACCACGACCTCGACCGACGAGACCGCGGGCGCGCTCGTCGCGCCTGCATCGGGGCCGCTCTGCGCTTGCGTCGCGCCCTGCGCGCGAACGTCGAGCGCCTGCGCGATCGTAGGTCCGCGACCCATGTGTCGCTCGTGCGGACGTCGCTGCGCTGCGGCCGCCGTCGGAGAGAGCGCGAGCGCGAGCGCGAGCGCCGTGATGTGCCGCGAGAGTGAGCTGGTTTTCGTCGGTCGAGAGCGGTTCTTCATGCGCAGGCGGGACCTTTACTGTGCCGACGAGGTCTTCGTTCCGTCTTCGATCCAGACGACCGCGACGGCGCCGTGGTCGTCTTCGCCTGCGATCGAAAACGCGGTGAACGACGCGCGATCGCCGTCGACTTCGACCTTCTCGACCTCGCTGCCGTCCTCGGGCGCGGCGTTGGTCGCGGCGTTGGTCGTGGCCCCTGTGTTCGAAGCCGCGGCGTTGTTCGCGGTGTTCGACGGCGTACCCGACGTCTGCGATCCGTTGTTCGCGTTGTGAAGCGAAGGGGGATTCGTGTGCGCTCCGTGTTGGCCGTTGGGCTGCGTGCGGGGACGCGGGCCCGCGGTGAGCGCGAGGACGGCCACCGCCGCCGCTGCGATCGACGAGAACGCCGCCGGCGCGAGCCACCGCCGCTTCGCCGCTCCCTTGGGCGCGAGCGGAACGACCTTCTCCACCACGCCGCTCGTCCTCGGCGACTCTTCTGCGCGCAGGGCCATCTCTGCGACGGACTGCGCGAAGTCCGCGGGCAGCGCGGGCACCTTGGCCTCGGCCCACTCGCGCATCGCGACGCGCGCGCCCTGTTCACGGGCCGCTTCGTCGGCGAGCGCCGCGTCGGTGACCGACTGAGCGAAGTCCTCGGGAAGCGCCGGGACGCTCTCGGCCCAAGCGCTCATGAGCGAGCGGTTGTGCTCTGCGGCCATCGCTGCGCTCGCGACGGTGCTCGCGAAGTCCTCGGGCAGCGCGGGGACAAACGAGCGCTCCCACTCCGCGGCGCGCTCTTGTGCGGAGAGCTCGAGCATCACTTCGTCGGCAAAATCGCTGGGAAGCGCGGGGACAAACGAGCGCTCCCACTCGACGAGCGCCGCGCGCAACGACGGGGTGAACGCGGTGGATTCATCGCGCTCAGCGTCGGTGTCGTGGGTCTTGTCCGTGGTGGGGTCGCGTCGCTCGCTCATGGCTCGCTCTCTTGAACGTCTGGAACCTCGTCTCCGAGCTGCTCCTTCAACAACTTCTGCATCTTTCGTCGCGCGTGAAAGAGGCGCGACATGATCGTGCCCTTGGAGACATCCAGGGTGGCTGCCATCTCTTCGTAAGAGAGCCCTTCGAGCTCACGCAAGAGAATGACCGCGCGATGGTAGGGCGGGAGCTGTTCGAGGGCCTTGTGCATGGCCTCGATGAGCCGCTTGCGATCGAGCGTCGCGAACGGGTCGACGCCCTCGCGCCGCGGGACGAGCTCGTCCGGCGCTCCCTCGGTGTCGACGCTCTCATCGAACTCGATCGCCTTGCCGGGCGAGCGCTTTCGCAGCAGATCGATCGAGAGGTTGACCACGATTCGATAGAGCCAGGTCGAGAAGCTCGCCTGTCCTGCGAACTCGGCCCGGTGTCGAAACACCCGGATGAACGCTTCTTGGACGACCTCTCGAGCGTCTTCGGGGTTGCGCACGAGGCCGTACGCGACCGAGTGCGCGCGCCGCTGGTGTCGCTCGACCAGCTCGCGAAACGCGCGCGAGTCCCCGTTCGCTGCTCGCGCGAGCAGCGCAGCGTCGATCTCTCGATCGCTCGGGGTGGGGTTTGCGTTCGGCGCAGCGGCATCACTCCCGTTGGACGGGGGCTCAGCCGACGAATTCACCGCCGAATCAACTGCCTTCACGAGGGTGGGCCGGACCACGAGCGCACAGTACCACGGTCGGGATCGCCGCCGCGCTTCGCCGTGCCCTCGCTCGGCGCTCGCCCGAGGCCGACCGCGCAGAGTGTCCCGGCGAGAATGCGTCGTCGAGCGCTGTTTGATCGCGGTAGCCTGCGCCTCTCACTTTGCAAACGGAGCCGTACATGAGCCGGAGACACAATCAAGCGCGGGGGATCTTCTCGATGATCGCGGGCCTTTCGCTCGTGGCGAGCGCGTCCGCGGCGGACGCGGCGACGCTGCGCGTGGGCGCTGGGCAGATGTACACGACGCTCGGCGCGGCGCTGACGGCCTCGCGGGACGGAGACGTCGTCGAGATCGTGGCGGGGACGTATCGCGAAGAGGTCGTGATCGCGCGCAACAACCTCACGATTCGCGCGGCCGACGGCGGGCGCGTGATCTTCGATCGCACGGGCATGCCGGTGACCGCGCAGGGCGGAAAGGGCATCTTCATCGTCGACGGCGCCAACGCGACGATCGAGGGGATCGAGTTCGTCGGCGCCGAGTGCACGAGCAACAACGGCGCGGGGATTCGCTGGCAGGGGACGGGCACGCTGACCGTTCGTCGCTGCGTGTTTCGCGACAACCAGAACGGGATCTTGGGCGGAAACAACGCGGCCAACATCGCCGTGATCGAGAACAACGAGTTCATCGGCAACGGCCGCGGCGACCTCGGGTTTACGCACAACCTGTACATCAACGAGATCGCCGAGCTGCGCTTCGTCGGCAACTGGACGCACGCGCTGTACACGGCGGGCGCCGACGTGGGGCACCTGCTCAAGAGCCGCGCGCGAGCGAACTATGTGCTCTACAACCGCATCACCGCTGAGAACAATTACAGCTCGTACGAGATCCAGCTCACCGGCGGCGGGCTCGCGTACATCATCGGCAACGTGATTCAGCAGGGGCCGATGAGCCGCAACAGCGGGATCATCTCGATCGGCGGCGACGGGACGCAGCACCCGGACGTGGGCGTCTACATCGTGAACAACACGATCGTAAACGACCTGGGCCGAGGCAACTTCGTCACGGTCAACGCGCACCCGATGTTGCCGGTGCGCATCGTCAACAACTTCATCGTCGGGATGGGCACGCTGATCTCTGGCGGAACGCCCACCATGATGAACAACGTGATGAGCACCGCCCCGGGCTTCGTGAACGCCGCGACGTACGACTATCACCTGATGATGGGATCGCCCGCGGTCAACGCGGGGATCAACGCGGGGATGGGCGGCGCGTTTTCGCTCGTCGCGGCCAACGAGTACGCGCACCCGCGCAGCACGGTCACGCGCATGATGGTGGGCGCGATCGACGTGGGCGCGTACGAGTTCGGCTCGATGGGGACGGACGCGGGCGTCGTGATCGACGCCGCGGCTCCTGCGGACTCGGGCGTGGCCCCTGTGGACTCGGGCGTCGCTCCGCCGCAGGATTCGGGGGGCAATCCCGCGGACTCGGGGGGCAATCCCGCGGACAGCGGCGTCGCTCCGCCGCAGGATTCAGGGGGTGTCGTGGCGATGGACGCTGGATCGCAGAGCGACGGCGGATCGTCGTCGCGCGACGCTGCTGCGACCGGTGACGGCGGCGGGCCGGCGATGAACCCGGGCGGCTGCGGCTGCCGCGTCGCCGCTCCGCGCACGAGCGGGCCTCGCGCGTTGGGCGCGCTCGCGATCATCGCGCTCGCGACCGCCGGCACCGCGCGCCGTCGTCGTCGTGGTGTGTCGTCGAGATCGTAGCCGAGACGATTCGCGAGCGCTGCGTGATACCGTGCGCGCGGACCGATGCCATCGCGCAGCGCATTGATCGCAGGCTCTGCAACGGGCTGCGACATCATCGTTCAGGGCCCTGGCGTCGCGGCGTCGCACGTGCAGTTGAGCTGGCGCGACGGGCTCGTGCTCACGGACCTCGCGCAAGGCCAGACGTGGGTGGACGGCAGGCAGCTTTCGCCTGGAGAGACCGTGACGCTCTCGGGCTGGGGCGCGCAGGTGTACCTCGGCCAGTCGCCGTTGCCGTTGCACGGGCGCGAGCTTGCCTTGCTTTTTACAGAGCGATCGCAGTTGCCGCCCGAGCTCGGCGGCGCGTTCGTGGTCGGTCGCGACGCCGCGCGCGCACAGGTGGTGATCGCGCATCCGGGCGTCTCGGGGACGCACGCGAGGGTCGATCCGACGCGACGGACGCTGACGGACATCGGCTCGACGTCGGGGACGTTCGACGCCAATCGCAATCGCATCGCGCCGCAGCAGCCGGTGTCGATCGACGCGTCGCCGGGGTGGTTCTTCGGGGCGGTGTATGTCCCGACCGCGGTGATCTTGGAGGTGGGGACGCGAGGGGCGAGCGCGCAGACGCCGTTCGGGCCGATGGCGTCGTCGGCGAGCGCGGGGCCGTCGATCGCGCCGTCGGTGATGGCGCAGCCGCCGTCGCAAGGAGCGAATCCGCCGCAGCCGGGACGCGGTCGAACGATGTTCGGCGAGATCGACCTCGGGTCGATTCCGCAGGGGGCGCCGAGCAAAGAGATCATCGTGGGGCGCCTTCCGACGTGCGAGATCGTGCTGCCGTATCCGCAGTTGAGCTCGCGACACGCGAGCATCGCGCGCACGCCGGACAACAAGATCGCGGTCACCGACCTCGGCAGCACCAACGGAACGTACGTTCGCGGCGCGCGCCTCACCCCGGGCCAGCCCGCGTTGATCGAGCCGAAAGAGCGCATCTTCGTCGGGCCCTACCCGATGGTGATCGACTTCGACGGTCACACCATCCGCGCGTACATCGACACGGATCGCCAAGAGTGGACGGGAAATCTCGTCGAGATCGAAGCGCTCGCGATCACGCTCGAAGTGCCCGATCGCGATCGACCGGGGCAGCCGAAGCGACTGCTCGACGAGATCACGTTCAAGTCTCGTCCGGGCGACCTCGTCGCGCTCATGGGCCCGTCCGGCGCGGGAAAAACCACGCTTCTCACGGTCCTCAACGGCTACCAACGCGCGAGCGCCGGCGAGATCCGCGTCAACGGAGAGAACCTCTACGCGGTGTACGAAGCGCTGCGCGGCTCGATCGGGTACGTGCCGCAGGACGACATCGTTCACCCCGAGCTCACGGTGTTCGAGGCGATTCGATACAGCGCGAAGTTTCGGCTCCCCAGCGATTACAGCGATCAAGAGATCGATCGTCGCGTCGAGCAAGTGATCAAGGACCTCGGCCTCGAGTCGGTCAAGCACCTCGAGATCGGAAAGCCCGAGCGCAAAGTCCTCTCGGGCGGCCAACGAAAGCGCGTGAACATCGCGCTCGAGCTCGTCACTGACCCCGCGCTGATGTTTCTCGACGAGCCCACCTCGGGCCTCGCCGCGGACGACACCGTCGCGCTGATCGACTTGCTATCGAACCTCGCGAAGCGTCAGGGCAAGACGATCATCGTCACGATCCACCAGCCCGCGCGCGAAGAGTACGAGAAGTTCAACCTCGCGCTGATCATGGGCTACGGCGGAGAGCCCGTGTACTTCGGCCCCACGGGGCGCGAGAGCTACGAGTTCTTCTACCGCTACGCGGCGCAGAAGAACCCGGCGATGAAGCCGATCGACAACCCTCGGGACATGTTCGATCAGCTCCGCGCGCGCGAGCAAGAGTTCGTCGACAGCGGGCGGTTTCAGAGCAAGCCCGACGCGAGGCTCGCCGCGGCGAAGGCCTGGCGCGCAGAGTTCTTTCGCGCAGAGAACCCCACGTTTCAAAAGATGTACTCGGGTGACCGCGCCCCCGGACAACCGGGGAAGAACCCGCCTCCGACACGCGCGCGCGTTCCGCTGGTGAGGCAGTTCGCGCTGTTGCTCTCTCGCTACGCGATCATCAAGCGCCGCGACAAAGTGGGTACTGCGGTCATGCTCTCGCAGGCGCCCATCATCGGCGCGCTGCTCGCGCTGGTCTTCTACGACAGCGCCAAGGTGCCCAACCTCTGGTGCCGCATGGCGATCGAGCGCATCGAGAACGCCGCGCGCACCGCAGGGCAGAGCGTCGACCCGGCGTGCGTGATGAACGCCGCGCGCTTCACGGGCGTGCAGGACTACGGCGGGACGCTCTTCTTTCTCGCGGTCGCGTCGATCTGGTTCGGCACGAGCAACGCCGCGCGCGAGATCGTGAGCGAGCAGGCGATCTACCGCCGCGAGCGCATGGTGAACCTCTCGATCTTCAACTACGTCATGTCGAAGTTCGCGCTGCTCACGGCGCTGGCCGTCGTTCAGTGCACGATTCTCTTGGGAATCGTCTATCCGATCGTCGGTCTCGGCGGCGGTGAGCTCTTGCCGTTCGCCCAGATGCTCGTGACCATGATCATCACGGCGATGTGCTCGACCGCCATCGGCCTGATGCTCTCGACCATTGTCACCTCGTCCGAAGCCGCGATGGCGCTCACGCCGATCGCGCTCATTCCTCAGGTCGTTCTCGGCGGGCGGCTCGTCCCGATGACCAGCAAGGGCTGGCTCGAATGGGCCATGAGCTTCGTCCCTGCGCGCTGGTCGTTCGAGTCGATGCTCTCGGCCGAGCGCCTCGCGATCGCGGACGACTGGCGCATCCCGGTGTGCGTCGCGCGCGGCGCGGGCATCGAAGACGGGCGCTTTCAGTGCGCGCTCGAAGAGCTGCGCAACGCCGAGCGCGGGATGGGCGGGCTCGGGTTCAGCACGTACGATTTGGCGTGGGTTCCGTGGGCTGTTTTGCTCACGATCACCGTGCTCACGCTGGGCGGCGTGATGACCCTGCTCAAGCGCAGAGACCCGGTGTGACCGCTACGGCTGCAGCGCGAGGTACATGAGCAGCAGCGAGGCGGTCGCGCGCGAGACCGGACGAAATCCCTCGACCCGCATCGGCGCTGCGTCCCTCGTCCCGTCGGCGCCGATCATCACCACGCGGCCGTCGTCTTCGACGCGCAGGACGCGCCCGTCGGCGCGGCGCATGTCACCCACGTCCGTGAGCCGCTGCGTGGTGCGCATGCCCGCGATCATCACGACGCGGTCGCTCGCGAGCCGCAGCACCTCGCGGCTGTGCGTGTCGATCAAGCGCTCGCCCTCGAAGCGCGCGACGAGCTGTCCGCGACGAAAGACGCTCCCGTCTTCGCGCATCTCGAGGTCCACGGCGGCGTCCGCTCCGCGCGCATCGGGCGTGGCGCGAATGCGAAACGCGACGAGCGCGATCCCCACCACGGGCGCAGCGGCCGTGGCCGCGTCTGCGCTCGCGACGGCGGCGTCCTGCGCGGGCTGCGCGCTCTGCGAGGGAGACGCAGCGTCTGCGCTCACGATGATCTGCTGGCACGAAGGGCAAACAGCGAGGATTTCTCCAGCGTCTGCGCTCTGTGATCCGCCCGCAGACTGTGCGTTGTTGCCCTGCGGTCCGTCGGTCGTCGAGCGGTCGCACGCCGCGAGGCAGAGAGAGAGCGTGGCGATCGCGAAGGCTGCGCGTCTCGAGATGAACACGGCGGCGATCATCGCAGAGCGCGCTGTGGATTCAACATGTCTGTCTCTCGTACGATGAAACGAAGGAGCGCGTTTGTGTCCAGCCAGGGTCGCATCGTCGAGAGAGTCGGAGCCCATCGCGCGCTCGGTCCGGCGATGCGCGGCGGCTCGTGTGAGGTGTTCGCGATCGAGCACGAGGGGCGGCGAGCGGCGCTCAAATGGCTGCTCGCGGACTGCGCGCGAAGCGAGCGAGGGCGGGCGGCGTTCGAGCACGAGCTCACGTTGCTCGAGCGTTGCGAGAGCCCTCGGCTGCCGCGGGTGTTGGCGCGAGAGGTGATCGACGAGCGACCCGCGGCGGTGCTCTCGTGGGTGGACGGAGCGCCGCTCGAGATCGGGCGCGAGCGGCCCGTGCGCGAGTGCGTCTCGATCGTGATCGACGTGCTCGAAGGGCTGCACGCGCTGCACGAGGCGCGGGACGAGTCGGGGCCGCTCGGCGCGGTGCATCGCGATGTTTGTCCTGCGAATATCCTGGTGAACGCGCACGGTCGCGCGACGCTGATCGACCTGGGGCTCGCGTCGAGCCGGCGGTTTGCGCGCGCGGCGGACGGGCTGAGCGAGGGGACGTTGGGCTATCACTCGCCCGAGCTGTTCACCGGCGTGCCCGCGGTCGACCGTCGATCGGACGTGTTCGGCGCCGCGATCATTTTGTGGGAATTGCTCGCGCGACGGCCCCTGTTTCCCCGAGAGAAATTCGCGGCGGCCAACGCGATCGTGAGCGAGGACGCTCCGCCGTTGCGCGCGGTGCGCGTCGCGCTCCCCGAGGGGCTCTCGGCGATCGTCGCCGGCGCGCTCGCGCGAGACATTTCGCTTCGCCCGCAGAGCGCGCTGGACTTCGCTCGCTCTCTCGAACCATTCGTCATCGCAGGATCATGAAGCCTCTCTTCGCTCTCGCGGTCACCGTCGCGCTCGCCGCGGCCTGTCGAACGCCCCGCACCAACAGAACCGACGCGACGCCCGCGGCCCTCGCTGACGTCGCCTCGGCGACCGACGTGAGCGCCTCGCCGTCGAGCGCGGACGCAGGCGCGTCCCAGCACGGGCTCGGCGAGGCGCTGTCTCGATTTTACCGCAGGATTCCCAGTCGAAGAGACGCTGCGGCGATGACCGCTGCGACCGAGGCGTGGCGGCGCTTCTTCGTCGGCCCCGCGCGCAGCGAGCCGCCGATGCCCGTTGAATTCGTGGGCGCCGACGGAGAGCGAGGGCTCTCGGTGCGGCTCGAAGCGCTGCCCTCGGGGCTCTCGCTGATGCACGCGACGGATCCCGAGAGCGACTGCATGTCACACCGCGCGGTGCTGCTCACGCCGGACGGAGACGTGGGGCTCGGGACCGAGCTGTTCGGTCGCGAGTTTGCGAACGGGGGGCTCGAGTGCGCGCCGCGGCAGCCCAGGATCGTCGGCGATCCCGCGATGCAGACAGCAGTGGTGCGCGATGGACAAGAGGCGCTGTTGCTGGTGCGAACGGCGCCGGGGTGGACCTTCGCGCGCACTGCTCCGAGCGAGACGTGCGCGCCGCGCGAGGTCGCGACGGCGTGCGGGGTGGGGATCTACTGCGAGGCGGGGGGGGCGATGGCGGGAGTCGTTCCGCCGCTCGATGATCGTGCGGCGCGGTGCTTGGAAGCGGCGTTCGAGGTCGAGCGAGAGTTCGATCGCGCGATCGTCGCGGCCGACGCGCGCGCAGCAACGGTGCTCTCTCCGTCGATCGACACCAGCAACGACACGATGGTGCAGCTTCCCGCCGAGGACAGCGCGTGTCCGAGCCGCGATCGCGCAGCGCTCGATCGCGCAAAGCGCCTCGTGCGGACGCAGTTCGTCGAGTGGGCGATCGAGCACGGCGACGGCCCGCGACCGCGGGGCAATCAAGTCACCGCGCGGCGACGAGCGGCCGCCGCGCATCCCCCGACGATCGACGCCCGATGCCCCGACGCGCAGGGAGCGTTCTTGTTGACCGCGGGCTTCGACGATCAGCGCGACGGCGCGGGCTCAGAGGTCTTCGTCACGAGCAAGACCGTGTGGCGCTTCGACGGGACGAGCGCGACGCTGCTCGACTCGATCGACGCCCGCGAGCTGTACGGAGTCACGGTCGCGGACATCGACGGCGACAGCACCGCCGAGCTCGTCGTGTACACGCATACGTGGGAGAGCCCGTCGCGGCGCATCCGCGCGTACTCGCCGAGCCGAGCGCAGTACGTCACGGTGTGGGCCGACGAGGCGCGCGACGGTCGCACGCGCGACGAGCGAGTGATGGTGCTTCGCGACGAGCAGCGGACGGTGTTCTTGGTCGATTGGATCGCGCATCGATGGACGGCCAGGGCGCTCACGCCGACGCCGCTGCAGTCTTCGGCGCTGCGCGGAGCGCTCTCTCGTCGCAGCTCGGCGCACGACGCGCGGGCGACGGCGCGGGACGCGATCGCGCGCACGACGCTCGATGCGCGGATGCTCGACGACGCGCTCACGGTGGCCGGCGTCGATCCTGCGCGGACGCAGCAGCTCGTGCGGGCGCTCGGAGGGCGCTGATCTCGAAGCGCGTCGGTGAAGGCACCGAGGCGAACGCCGACGCGACCAGCGTGCGAGCGTGCGTCGCACTGTCGGTGTGCTGGGATCTTTGCGATGATTCTCGGCATGAGAGGCATCGCGAAGACGTTGGTGTCAGCGGGGGTTTGGCTCGTCGCAGCCGGCTGCGGCGGAGCGAACACGAGCGCAGAAACGGCGAACACGTTTGCTGCGACGAGCGGCGGGGACAACAGCCGAAGCACGGCGCCGACGCCGACGGGCGCCGTCGCGACGAGCGACGCCACGAGCGCGACGATGGTGGGGCCAGAGACGACGCGCGCCGATCAGCTGCAGGCTTCGATGGGCTACGACCAAGAACACCCGGTCGGGCGCTGCGGTCCGCGCGACAGCTATCGGTACATCGCGAGCGAGTTTCGCTGCCCCGATGGGAGCAACCCTCTCAACGGCGACCTGCGCGCTGGCCACGACGCTCGCCTGGGAAACGTCGGAGAAAACTCATCGGGCCACATCATCGACCTCTATCAAATCCCCTGCGCAGGCGGCGCTCAGCGCGTGTACGTGGACATGTACATTTGCCCGCCGGGGGTCAATCCACTCACGGGGCTGTGAGCCGCGCGCTCAGCTCACGACCCACGCTTCGGGCTCGGGGTCCGCGGTCGAGAGCGTCTCTTCGTCCCAGCTCGCCCAGTAGCGAAGGCCGCACGCGGCGCATTGAAACTCGACCTCGCCCGTCGTGGCGGCCCCTGTGCTCTCGTCTTCGTCGGACCAACGGCGCAGGGCTCGCACCGTGGGCGCGTCGCAGCGTCCGCAGGCCCACGCGCCCTTCTCGAGCGAGCGCGCGGTGACCCGCGAGGGAGTGCGCTCGCGCTGCCGCTTCCACTCGTTGCGAACCTCGACCGACAAGGGCCAGCGCCCCATGGCCTCGAGCGCGGCGGGCCACGCCGCGGCGCCGACGTGCCGCGCGTAGTGAAAGAAAAGAACGCGCGGGTGCGAAGCGAATCGGCTCCAGTCGGCGCAGGCGCGGGCCATGACGAGCGACGACGGTTCGCTCCACGAGAGCGAGCTGCGCGAGCGATGTTGGCTGAAGCGCGAGAGCGCACCGACGCGCGCGTCGTCATCGAGGGTCGGGTCCGCGGCGAGCGCGCTTCTCACGTCCACGCCGCGCGCGGCGAGCGCGAGCAAGACCCGTCCTCGCGCGTGTTGTTCGCAGCGCGTGGCGACGTCGATGAGCAGCGCGGCCTTGCGGGCGCGGGGCGGATCGAGCGCGTCCCAGAGGGCGGCGATCGATCGATCGAGCCGAGCGTCGCCCGAGCGCGTGCGCTCGATCCATGCGCAAATTCTCGGGACAATCGCGCGCTCGTCGTCGCTCATCGCCGCCTCGCGCGCGTCCGCGTCGACGCCCTCGTCGAGCGCCGCGAGCGCGAAGCGAAGCTCGTCGACGATCGGCCACGCGAGCGCTCGCGCAGCGTCGCGATGGGCGAGCAGCGCCGCGACTGCCGCGCGCAGAATCGCGCGAACGAGGTCGTCGGACGCCGCCGAGTCGAGCGCCAACGAGAGCATCTCCCACGCCTCCAAGAGCGTCGCGCGAGCGTGCTCGCGGCTGCGCGACGGGCCGAGCGCGAGCGCGAGCCCGACGACGACCATCGCGGGATCGAAGCTGGTCGGGGTCGCTTCGGTGACGGCGCCTTCGGTCACGGATGAAGTCATAGCGCACCGCGTGGGGCCGCCGCGACTTCGCAGAAAGATTGCGTTTTGCGCGGGCCTGGCGCGCCCGAGCTCAGCCGTGGCGGCTGTCGGGAGCCTTCGTTCGCGCTCGAAAGTTCGACCGCTCACACCGCATCCCCGAACCACTGGCGCGGCATGCGTTGATGCTTCCTGCATCAACCATGACGTCGCGGGAGTCAGGGGTTCGGGGGATGCGCGATCGCGTTGCTGTCGTTCGCTCCGTCATCGAGCGCGCGAAGCACGTCGAGCATGTCGTCGAAGCGAGCCTCGAACGCAGCGACCACGGCGGGGTCGAAGTGCGTCGCGCTCCCGGCGACGATGATCTCTCGCGCCCGCGCGACGCTCCGGGCTGGCTGGTACACGCGCGCGGTCGTGAGCGCGTCGAAGACGTCGGCGATGGCCATGACGCGCGCCGCGAGCGGGATCTGCGCTCCTGCGAGCTGGTCGGGGTAGCCCGTCCCGTCCCACCACTCGTGGTGAGAGCGCGCGATCTGCGAGGCGACGAAGAGAAAATCGACGGGAGGATCGCTCTGCTTCGCCGCGTGTTCGAGCGCGTTCGCGCCGATGGCGGCGTGCGTCTTCATGATCTCGAACTCCTCGCCCGTGAGCTTGCCGGGCTTGCGCAGGACGTGGTCGGGGACGCCGACCTTTCCGATGTCGTGCAGCGGAGCGGACTCGACGATGAGCGCGCGTCGCTCGCTCGTGAGCTCGTGGGCGAACCTCTCGTCGGCGCTCAGCTCGTCGACGATCACCCGCACGTACTCTTGCGTGCGGCGAAGGTGGTTGCCCGAGTCGTTGTCGCGCGTCTCGGCCAGGTGCGCGAAGGCGCGGATCGTCGCCGAGCGAACGAGGTTGCTCTGTCGCATGCGCGCGGCGATCTCGACCTCGAGAACCCGGTTGTTCTGCAGCATCGACGCTCGCGCACGGCGCAGCTCGAGCTGGGTTTGTACGCGCGCGACGACCACCGAAGGCTTGATCGGCTTGCTGACGTAGTCGACCGCGCCGCGCTCGAGGCATCGCTCTTCGTCCTCGCCCGAATCGAGCGACGTGACGAACATGACCGGCGTCGAGGCGGATGCGCTGCGGCTCATCGCGCGCAAGCGTTCGAGCACTTCGAAGCCGTCCATCTCGGGCATCACGACGTCGAGCAGGATCAGGTCGAGCGCGGTCGTGCGCGCGATCTCGAGCGCCTTGTGTCCAGAGCGAGCGACGAGCACGCGCGCGTACGGCGCGAGCAGCTCGCTGAGTTGCTGGAGCATCTCTGGCGCATCATCGACGACCAGAATCGTTTGCATCGCGCGGTCGGCTTCGAGGAAGGCGTCGGAATCGTGCGATCGCGATCTCGATGTGTGTGAGAACATAGCTCGAACGACGGCCCGACGCTACGCTGCGAAACGCTGCGCGATCAGCGGCGCATCGGCAGCGAAACGCTGCGCGATCAGCGGCGCATCGGCAGCGGCCAACGCTCGACGGGAGGCGCCATCGCGCTGGTCCACTGCACGTTGGGATACACCGCGGTGTGATAGAGAAACGCGTCGGGCGCGATGGCGATGCGCGAGAGCGAGCGGGCTCGAGTCATCGCTCGCGAGCGTACCAATATCCCCGCGGCTTCTCGTGGCGCTGCGCAGATGAACCAGCGCTTGTTCGCGCGTCGTGAAGAACTTCACGGGCAAGCCCGACGCGAAGGCGACCGCGGTGAACAGCATTCGCAGCGAAGACTGCGTCAGCACGACGGCGAACTCGCGCCCTCCGCGGCTGCGAAACATCTCGAAGATCGCGAGTCCTGGCTTGCGCGCGTTGGCGTCGCTCGAGGTCGCGCCGCTCATGTCCACGAGCCACGAGACGCCCGGCACCTCCTTCATCACTGTTGGAACGAGCTCGGAGACCTCTCTCACGAGCGCCTCCGAGCAGTGCCCTCGGTAGGTCGTCTCGACGATCGTGCCCTCGAGGTGCCGAGTCACTGCTTCGCCGATGGGCGTGGACGTCTTCGACACCTGCTCTCGAAAGGTCATGCGCGTGCTCCGAGCGCGCGACGCGCGGCGGCGTCGCGATGGATGAATGCGGCTGGGTAATGGCACCAACTCGCGCGGATGGGGGGCGCTTCTTTCATGCAAATTCTGAGCGCTCACGCATGGTTGAGCGGGTGACGCGAAGGCGTTCGTGCGACGATGCGACGGTCGTAGATGGCTCGAACAGGCGCACAGTCCGTCCGCTCGCGGCTCGCACCGTCGTCCCACCAAGCGCTGCTCGCGGGCGACCCGTCGACGCCGTGGTGGCAGCGGCTCGACGCGGAGTTTTACCGCGCTGAAGACCCGTTCGAGCTCGATCGTCGCGATCGATTGCGCGTGGGCCTCACCGCGGCGCTCGACGTCGCCGTGCGCACCGTGGGGTCCGCCGCAGTGGGAGCGATCGCGATCCCGAGCGGGTACGGTCCGCGCGCGCTCGCCGAGTCGATGGACGACCTGCCCCTGTACGCAGCGGCTGCAGATTGCGGCGATCCAGCGCGGTTTTTTCGTCGACCTCCCAAGGGCGTCGCGATTCGACGACGACGACCGTGGCGACCGTACTTCGATCCCCGTGACGGAACGGTCGAGGACCTCGAGTTCGAGAGCCCGTACATCCCGTTCAATCCTCGCGTCCGCGAGTCGCACGCGAAGGATCGAGCGAACAACGTCGCGCGCGCTCGGTATTGGAGACACAACGGCGCGGCGAGGCCGACGGTGCTCGCGCTGCACGGGTTCGTGATCGACCCCTATTGGATCAACGAGTGGTTCGTCGCGCTGCCGTGGTTCTACAAGCGCGGGTACGACGTGCTCGCGGTCACGTTGCCCTATCACGGGCGGAGGCAGTCGCGGTTCAGCTTGTTCTCGGGGCAGGGGTTCTTTGGCCGCGGTTTGTCTGCGCTCAACGAGGCCTTCGGACAAGCGGTCTGCGACATCCGCGTGTTCATGGATCACCTGCTCGACAACGAGCGCTCGCCTCGCGTGGGGATCACCGGCGTGAGCCTCGGCGGATACACATCGGCGCTGGTGGCCTCGGTGGACGAGAGGCTGAGCTTCGCGCTGCCCAACGTTCCGGTCGGGTCAGTGGCGGACTTGATGTGCGAGTGGCAGCCGATGGCGAGCGCGGTGTGGGCGCTGCTCGAGAAGAACGGTCGCACTGTGCGCGACCTCCGTCACATGCTCGCTGTGCACAACCCGCTCAGCTGGCAGCCTCTGCTATCGAAGCAGCGCCGCTTCATCGTCGGCGGCGCGGGCGATCGACTCGCGCCCCCCAAGCACGCGCGCCTGCTGTGGGAACACTGGGATCACTGCGGCATCCACTGGTTTCCGGGCAGCCATTTGCTGCACTTGGACCGCGGCGATTATCTCCGCGAGATCCGCTCGTTCTTCGACGAAATCGCGTTTTGACCGCGCGGCTCGCTCACCGCCCGCGCGCCGCGCGCTCGACCCATCGCGCGAGTCCCTCGCTCGTGGCGCTGCTCGTGAGCTGATGATCGTCGCTCACCGTGACGAGCTCGATGCCGAGCTCCCTCGCGAGCCGCTCGGAGTGCTCGTACGCCACCACTTCGTCCTCGCGCGCGTGCACGATCACCGCGCTCTCGGGGCGCTCGATCGCAAACGGCGCCCACGCTCTGCCCTCGCGCTCGCACACGAGCCTGTGCGCTGGACACAAGAGCACAGTCGGCCCCGTCCAAGCGCGTCGTCGAAGCAGCTCGAGCGTCACTGCGCCGCCGAACGATGAGCCCACGACCACGTCGGGCCGATGCTCTCGCAGCGCGCGCAGCTGCACCGCGACGCTGCGCTCGAACATCCGCCGCGTGATCGCGCGCTTCGCGGGTTCTCGGGCCGCCGCGATCGCCCCCGCCGTCAACGCCAATCCTCGCAGCCCCCAGCGCGCGGTCGCAGCGGCTCCGAGCCCCACGGTCGCGAGCGCCGCGGCGACCACCGCGGGGTCGCGCTTCATGCGCCTGGCTCCGCACGGCATCTCTTCAGCGGCGACGCGATAGCCAGCGTCTGCGAGCGCGCGAGACTTGTTTCCGTGTGGACCGCTCTCGAGTCCGTGGACGAAGAGCACCTTGCGATCGACGGTCATGGCGCTGCGTACCACCAATGAACGCCGATGCGCGCGAGAACGATCGCGCGAGAACGAGCGCCGAGCGTAGCCTTCGCCCATGACCGCTGAGCTCTGGGACCGACACGCCTCGACGTACGACGAGCACTTCGCTGGACTGACGGGCTACATCGCGCGGGCGATGCTGCGGATGGTCGAGCATCGACTGCCTGCGTCGCCGAGGATCCTCGACGTGGCGTGCGGGACGGGAGCCCTCGCTGTCCCTGCGATTTCACTGGTCGATCGCGCGCGTCGCGAGCGCGATGAGCGCGGGATGGTCGTCGCGACGGACTGGTCCCGAGCGATGCTCGCGCTCACCGAGAGGGCCGCGCGTGAGCTCGGCGCGGACTCGAGCGTGTACCGCTGCGAAGCGCAGAACGGCGAGGCGCTGAGCTTCGAGGACGAGTCGTTCGACGCGGTGTTCTCGTGCTTCGGGATCTTCTTGTTCAACGATCGTCGCGCGGGCTGGCGCGAGGCGCACCGCGTCCTCACTCACGGCGGGACGCTCGTGACCTCCGTGTGGCACGGCCCGCCCACCAACGAGATGCTGCGGTTACAGATGGCGCCCATCGCCGCGGCGTTGCCCGAGCGGCTGCGCGCCGCGAAGCCCGGCGGATGGACAGAGATCGCTGAGGCGCCCGCGCTCTGCGCCGAGCTCGCCGCGTGCGGAGCGTGGAGCGACCTTCGCGCGTATCCCTTTCACGCCTCGATCGCCTTCGGCCAGTGGTCCGCGCTGTGGGACGCGATGCAGAACAACCCGGTGATGGGAGCGCTGCTTCGTCAGTGCACGAGCGAAGAGCTCGAGGTCGTTCGACGAGCGGTCTTCGCGAAGCTCGGCGAGGCCGCGGGCGGAGCGGACAAGCCGCTGGTGATGGAGGCGGTCTGCAACATCGTGATCGCCACCAAAGCGTAGCCCGACGCTCTGCGCTCGGACGAATCACACTTTCGGCTGATGGGGTTGGGCCCCGTCGCGCGCTACACCGTGGGCCGTCCATGCTTCAGCGTCGCGTGATCATCGTCGACGACGAACCGCCCGCGCGCAGGCGGCTCGTTCAACTGCTGTCCGAGCACGAAGGGTTCGCCGTCGCAGGGCAAGCCGCGTCGGTCGACGAAGCGGCGTCGTTGATCGAGCGCGATCCGCCGGATCTTTTGCTGCTCGACGTGCAGCTCGCCGCAGGGACTTCGTTCGCGCTGTTCGATCGCGTCGCCGTGCGCTGCCCGGTGATCTTCGTGACGGCGCACTCGAAGTTCGCGCTGCGCGCGTTCGAGGTCAACGCGCTGGACTATGTGCTCAAGCCCGTCGAGCCCGACCGTCTCGCCGCAGCCCTCGCTCGGCTGGACGCCCCGCGCGTCGCAGCGGCGGTCCTGCGCGAGACCGACCTCGTCGCGCTGCGAAGCGCCCGGGGATTTCGCTTCGTCGCGCAGAGCGAGATCGTCGCGGTGCGCGCGTGCGACGACTACACCGAGGTCGTGCTCGCCGACGGCTCGCGGTCGCTGTGCGATCAACGGATGAGCGACTGGGAGCAGCGATTCGGCGCTCGCTTCGTTCGCGTGCACCGCGGCTGGCTGGTGCGGCTCTCGTGCGTCGAGCGCTTCGAACGTCGCGCAAACGGGTGGGAGATCGTCGCGCGGGGGCTCTCGGAGCGCGTCCCTGTGGGGCGCTCGTTCGTCGAGGGGGTGCGCGAGCGTCTGGGGCTGCGGGCGATCGACCCGAGCTCGTGAGCGTCGCTCAACGAAAGGCGATGGCGGGCGTCTGCTGCGAGCACGAACCGTCGACGCTCGATTCGGGGGTCACGAGAAATCGCTCGGTGATTTGCGCGCCGCACGGAGTCTCGATCGCGCCGTGCCCCACGCGCGCGAACGTCAACGCGACGCCTCGCGAGAGCGTCTCGTTGATGTGCGGTGCGTACGCTGGGCTGACGACGGGGTCGATCGCTCCGCTGAGCAGCAGCGTCGGGACGCTCGAGCGAACCGGATCGGTGACCCCCGCTCGCGCGACGGGGCCGCTGGCCCTGCACGCATCGCGCACGACGCTCACATACAGCGAGGAAAAATGCTGGCGAATCCGCGGGTCCACGCCGCTCTCGTGCCGCGCTACGGTCGCGTCGTCGTCGAAGTACTGCACCGAGTCGTTGCAGGTGACGATCTGGTTCATCGCGAGCGAAGCGCCCGCGTTCGAGAGCGTCTCGGCGTTGACGAACTCGCGCAGCGCGGCGCCGAGCGTGTTCGCGTCTCGTCGTCGCGCGGCGTCGATGATCAACGGCAGCGCGGGGTAGGTCTCTCGTCGGTACAGCGCGAGCCCGACGGCGCCGAGCAGCGTCGCGCCGTCGAGCGGGATCGTCGCGATGCCGATGTCCACCGTGAGCGGCTGCGCGTCGAGCTGCGGCGCCGCGGCCAACAGCTGCGCGTCGATCGCAGGGTATCGAGCGCTGCACTCGCTCGACTGCGCGCACTCGGCGGTGAGCGCGCGGAGGCTCGCTTCGAAGCTGCGCGCTTGCTCGGCCCACACAGGAACGTCGGGAGGCACCGGCGCGTCGAGCACCACCGCGCGCACCGATCGCTCGTAGCGACGGAGGACTTCGAGCGCGACCCGCGTTCCGTACGATCTCGCGACGAGGTTGATCTGTGAGAGCCCGAGCGCGCGGCGCATCGCCTCGATGTCCCTCGCGATGTGCTCGCTGTCGTACGCGGCGGTGCGCACACCGCTCGATCGCAATCGCTCTGCGCACGCGATCAACGCCCGTGTGCGCGCGGGGCCTCCGACGGCGCTCGCGGCGGCCTCGCATTCGAGCGCGGGCCTCGCGGTGCCCGCTCCGCGTTGATCGAAGACGATGTAGTCCCCCGCTGCGGTGAACGTGCGCAGCCGCTCGGGGGTGAGCGTCGAGAGCTCGGACTGCGCGTGCGTTCCGGGGCCGCCCTGAAGAAAGAGCGTGGCTGTGGCGGACGGCGCGCTCGCGTGGCTCGAGCGAAAGCGCGCGATGTGCAGCTGCACCGTCGCACCACCGGGCTCGTCTTCGAACACGGTGACGTCCGCGCACGTCACGCTCTGCCCTTCGGTCTGTCCGCTCGGCAATCGATAGCGGCACGGAACGGTCGAGATCGACGCCCACAGCGGGTCCATCGAGCCGCCGCGAGGCGCGCACGAAACGCCCGCGCCGAGCGAGAGCACAGAGAGCGAGAAGCGAACGACCGACAGGAATCGAACGGGTGATGTCATCGAACGAAGCGGTAGCAACGCGACGCTCTCGGGCGAGGTCGTTCGCCGAGCCGAGCGGTCGTTGGCCGACTCGTTCGCTCAGCGTCGATCGATCTCGATGCTCGCGCGCACGAGGCCTCCCTCTTCGCGAAGCGCGAATCGATGCTGCTCGGGCGCGAACAGCGCGAGCCGCTCGCGGACGTTGGCCACCCCGATTCCGCTCGTGCTCGCGCCGGCGAGCGAGCCGGTGTTGGACACGGTGATCGAGAGCGTCGCGCCTTCGCGTCGAACGCGAACGTCGATCGAGACGGGCGTCGCGTGACGCATCCCGTGCACGACCGCGTTCTCGACGAGCGGCTGCAACAACAACGGCGGGAGCGGGTCGTCGAGCGTCGCAGGATCGATCGAGAGATCGACGCTCAGGCCGTCTTCGAAGCGCGCCTTCTGCAGGCGAAAATACAGCTCGATTCGCCGCACTTCGTCTCGGACCGTGCTCACTTCGGGGCTGTCGAGGCTGTCGCGCAAGAGCGCCGCGAGGTCGGCGATCATCGACTGCGCGGCGCGCGGCTGTGCGTCGTCGATGCGCGCCGAAATCGTGTTGAGCGCGTTGAAGAGAAAGTGCGGGTTGAGCTGCCAGCGAAGCGCGTGGAGCTGCGTCTCTCGCAGCGACGCCGTCGTCTCGGCGAGCAGCCATCGACTGCGCTGCGCCTCGCTCTGGTGCCGCACCGCCGCGAGCAGAGGAACAAACGCCGCGACGACGAACGCCATGTACGCCAGCGCGAACACGTCTGGCCTCGGCGCTCTGCTTCCGAGCAACGCGATGTTCAGCGCGCTCAACGAGAGCCACCACGCGACGCTGCTCGCGATCCACGCGGCCGCGAGGCGAGGCGCGGAGGTGAGCCGCGAGCTGAACCAGAGGATCACCGCGGTGAGCGCCGCGCCCGGCGTGGCCCACGCGAGCGCGGTGAGCGTCGCCGAGCCGAGGTCGAGCCGATCGTGCATCACGAGCCAAACGAACGTGAAGCTCGCGACCACGAGCCAGAACAGCGCGTGCAGCGCGAACAAGCGTCGTCGATCGAGAGCGAGAGGCGAAGAGCGGTTCACAGTGCGCAGTGAGGTGTAGCGCACGCGGCGCTGTCCTCGTTCAGCGAGCGAGCGCGATCGAGTGCGCAGCTCCGCCGATCGAGCGCACTTGAACGCTGTCATTCAGAAGCGAGACGTCGAACGAGAAGCTCGTCGCGCCCGAGAGCACGGGATCGCCCGCAAAGACGTCGTTGATGCGGAGGTCGCGCGCGCTCGAGCCGTGAAAGACCCGAAGAAACACCGCGTTGCTTCGTTGCGCTTCGAGCGAGAGCGTCTCGCTGTCCGTCGCGGTCGCGAGCGTCCGACCGTCGTTGGAGACCCAGCGCAGACGCGCGGGCGCGGTCGAGGCGAACTGCGTGACGACTCGCCCGACGCAGCACGCGCCGAGGTAGCTCTTCACCGGCTCTTCGCCGTTCGACGCGGCGCAGGCGTTTTGATCGACGGAGAACGTCCATTGATCGAGCAGGCATTCGCGCCCCGGAACATCCGGAAAGCTCGGCCCCCGCGGCCCTCTCACCATGTTGAACGGGAAGAAGTACGTCCCCGCGAACGCCGAGCACGTGGCCTCGTCGGCGGGTGTGTTCGCGGTCGCGGTGACCTCGAGTCGCGGTGACGCTCCGATCACGGGGCCGCCGTTGGACTGGGTTGTTCCGTGGCAGTGAGCCGAGCGCCACTCGCAGCGAGTGACGTCGGGCGTTCCTTCGCCGAGCTCGTTGGACGTGCACTCCATCGAGGTCAGCCGCTCGAAGCCCGCGCGATCGCGGCGCTGCACGACGATCATCGCTGGGCTCTCTCGGATCACCAGGATCGCTTGATCGCCCGGAAACGCGCCGCTCGGCGCGCGCGGCCGCACCCTCGTCGAGCCCTGCGCGTCGCTCGCGCCCTGCTCCAGGGCGTCGCTCGCGCTGTCCGCGTCCGTCACCGTGCTCTGCGCCGCTTGCGCGCCGGTCTGCACGCGCTGTTTGCACCCCGCGGAGCTCACCGAGCACAGCGCCACAGTCACCGAAACGACCACCCCATAGATGCCCTTCATCGAAGCACGACCTTCACTCTCTCGCGTCCGTCAGCGCTGCGCATTCGGACGCGCGAAGAGCAGAGACCTTGGGTGCTCTCGGCGAGCTTCGAGGTTCCCCCGCGCGCTCCCCCCGTGCGCGTGTCAGTGGCCCTGCAGGCGGGTGATGCCGCCGTAGTTCTTGTCGCCGGGCTCGGGGCGCGTGTTGGTCGTCTCGTGATCGCCGTCTTGGCTCGGGATGCTCATGAGCTTCTTCTTGTCGAAGATGAAGCTGCCGCGGTCGTCGAGCGCGGTCATGTGAATGCCCGAGTCCATGCGGATCGCGTCCACGGGGCACGCCTCGACGCAGTAGCCGCAGAAGATGCAGCGCAGCTCGTCGATCACGAACTCTTCGGGAAAGCGCTCGTGTCCGCGCGACGGGTGCCCGACGGGAAACTCCGCGGGCTTGATGTAGATGCACTGCGCCGGGCACGCGGTGGAGCACATGAGGCACGCGGTGCAGCGCGGCTCGCCGTTGGGCCTGTGCGTGAGGCGGTGCACGCCGCGAAAGCGCCGCGCGTACGGGCGCTTCTCGTCGGGGTACTGCAGCGTGGCGATGCCGTCTTCGTAGTTGAAGTTGGTCACGTCGGGGCGCTGTCCGCCGGGGCGCATTTGATTCAAGCCCTTGAAGAAGTGCTTGAACGTGACCCCGAGGCCCTTCACGAGCTCGACGACGAAGGACTGATCCGCGAGCGTGCGCTTGGGCTTCTTGATGACCTTGGTGGTGGCAGCCATGAGCGTTGCGACTCCGTGCGTTTCGTGGAGGAAATTCAGCGACCGTTGACGAAGAGCAGGACGACGCCGGTCAGCAGGATGTTGATGAGCGAGGCGGGCAACAAGAAGCGCCAGCCGAGCTTCATGATCTGGTCGTAGCGGAAGCGCGGGAGCGTCCAGCGGATCTGCATCTGGAGAAGGACCAGCAAGCCGACCTTCACCAAGAAGCTGAGCGCCGAGATGATCACCACGGCGATGTGGCTCATGAAGATGGGCTTGGCGACGCCGAACATCTCCAAGTGAAAGCCGTCGAGCTTCAAGAACGGAAACTGCCAGCCGCCCAAGAAGATCGTCGTGATGAGCGCCGACGAGGTCATGACTTCGACGAGCTCGCCGAGGGCGAACATGCCCATCTTCATGGGCTGGTACTCGGTGAAGTATCCCGCGACGATCTCGCTCTCGCCTTCGGGCGCGTCGAAGGGCACGCGCTTGGTCTCGGCCACGGCGGCCGTGAAGAACAGCAAGAAGGCGAGGGGCTGCACGAAGATGCCCCACGCGTGATCGACCTGCCACTGCACCATCTGCTCGAGGCGCAGGGTCTGGTAGACCATGAACGAACCCACCAGGGACAAGCCCATCGTGACTTCGTAGGACACCATCTGGCTCGCCGCGCGCAGGCCGCCGAGGAGCGAGTACTTGTTGTCCGAAGAGCTGCCGGCGAGGGCGGCGCCGAGCACACCCGAAGAGGCCATCGCGAACACCACGAGGATGCCCGAGTCGGCCACGGAGATGTGCAGCGGGATGTAGCCAGCGGCGGCGTTCCACCCTTCGGAGCCGAAGACACGACGGAGGTTATCCGGGTAGATCGACGGGCCGAACGGGATCACCGCGAACAGCGTGAGCGGCGGGACCAGCGAGATCACCGGCGCGAGCTGATAGAGAAGCTTGTCTGCTCCGGGCGGGACGAAGTCCTCTTTCCAGAGCATCTTGATTCCGTCCGCGGCCGAGTGGAGGAGCCCCGCGACGCGAAACTCCTTGCCGAACAGGACGACGTTGGCGCGATTCGGACCCATGCGGTCCTGGATGAGCGCGCTTTGACGGCGCTCGACCCAGAGCAGGAGCGCTCCGAGGTTCACCAACCCGAACACGATCGCGAACACCTTGATGGCCGTCGCGATCCAGAACGTTGCACCCGTGATCATCGTGGCATTCCTTGGTCGCGGTTCACACCGTCGAGCGGGGCGTGTTGGTGCCTCGGCTCACGCCGTCTTGCTTCTTGAGCGGCGCGGGCTCGATGCCCTTGGCCACCGCCGCTTCGCGCAGCTCCGAGAACTTCGTGAAGCCCGTGTCGAGCCCAGCGCCCTTGCCGATCTTCACGAGCGCTTCCCACGCGGAGACGACATCGCCGCGAGGCGCGAGCGCGCGCTTGAACGCCTGCGCCATGCCCTTCGCGTTGACGAACGTCCCGTCCGTCTCGGCCCACACCGTGATCGGGATCACCACGGACGCTACGCTGAGCCACGCTCCGCGCTGGTCGTGCGTCGCGAGCACGATCACCTTCGGCGCCGACGGAACCTGCGCTCGCAGCTTCGCCACCACGTCGTTGGGGACCTCGGCGTCTTCGCCGAGCACCAAGATCGCCGCGTGGCTCTTGTTCACGAGCTCGTCCACGCCCGGAAGCGACTCGAGGCCAGAGACCTTCAGCGCGCCGGCGCGGTTCGGGTTCTGGTCGTTGTTGCGCAGGATCTTGTCGCCGTCCCAGCTCGCCTTGCCCGTGATGTACACGTCCGCGCCAGCGGCCTTCGCGATCGCCGCAGCGACGATGTTCTCTTCGACCGAGCGCTGCGCGCTGAGCACCACCGCGAGGCTGCCCTTGTTCGCGCCGATGAGCTTCGCGGCCTCTTCGATGGCCTTCGCGCTCGTGCTCTTCTCGCCCGAGACCGAGGCGTGCAGCATGCGGTGCTTGTAGACGCGCTCGTACGTGAGCATGCCGTCGTCGCACATCCAGTACTGATTGACCGCTTCGTTCTCGCGCGGGCGGTTGCGAAACGCGGTGTTCTCGCGGCCGTCGACGTCGACCCACATGTTGCAGCCCGTCGCGCAGCCGGGGCACACGCTCTGCGTGCCCTTGAGCAGCCAGACGCGGCCCTTGTGGCGCCAGTGGCTCGTCGTGAGCGCGCCGACAGGGCACACCCACTCGACCATCATGGTGTAGTGGCCTTCGAGCTGACGGCCCGGCGAGGTGATCACTTCGTAGAGGTTTCCGCGCTCGCGCATGTCGAGCATCGGGTCTCCGATGACCTCTTCGCACACGCGAATGCAGCGCGTGCACGCGATGCAGCGCTCCGCGTCGTACACGATCGTCGGGCCGAACACCTGCCCCTTGGGCTTGTGCTGCGGCTCGTCGCGCATGCGCTTCTTCGTCGCCTGCTCGCTCATGTAATAGTCCTGCAGCTTGCACTCGCCGGACTGATCACAAATGGGGCAATCGACGGGGTGGTTGAGCAGCAAGAACTCTTGGACGTTCTTGCGCGCGAGCGCGACGTGCTCGCTCGTCTCGCTCTTGACCACCATTCCCTCGCCCGCGACGAACTGGCACGCGGGCTGGAGCTTGGGCTTGCGCGAGACGACGTAGTCCTTCTTTTTCTCGTCCCACACGAGCACGTCGAGCAGCATCGGGCGCTGGTTGGCGGCCGGCTCGATCTCGACCAGGCACATGCGGCAGTTGGCCGCGACGGACAGTCCCGGGTGCCAGCAATAGTGCGGAATCTCGATGCCCTGCTTGTGGGCGGCCTTGATGATCGTCTCGCCCTTCTCGAAGGGGATCTCTTTGCCGTCGAGCTTGAAGGTCGGCATGTCGTCGTGGGCCTTGCTTGCTTGTCTCTAAGTGACTCTGTGCGGGCGTTCGCGAAGACGATTCAGCGATCGCACTCGCCGCCGATCATGTTGATGGAGCCGAAGGTCGGGACGATGTCCGCGATCATTCCTCCGACGATCATTTGCGACACGGCGCTCAACGAGAAGTAGCTCGGGGCGCGGACGCGAATGCGCCAGGGATTTCCCCCGCCGCGAGAGACGATGAAGAAGCCGAGCTCGCCGTTGCCGCCCTCGGTGTACTGGTACACCTCGCCCGGCGGGACCTGCACGCCCTCCATGATCAACTTGAAGTGATTAATCGTGCCCTCGATCGTGTTGTAGACCTCCTCCTTGGGCGGGAGGATCACGCGAGGATCGTTGACGTTCACTTCGTCTTCGGGCGAGCCCTTCTCGATCTTCTTCAAGAGGGCGACGCTCTGCTCGATGATCCTCGCGCTCTGGCGGGTCTCTTCGAGGCGGCACATGAAGCGGTCGAAGTTGTCGCCGTCTTCACCGACGGGAACTTCGAAGTCGACCTCTCCGTACGTGAGGTACGGCTTGTCCTTGCGCACGTCGTAGTCGACGCCGGTCGAACGAAGCACAGGACCCGAGGCGCCCATCGAGACGGCGCGCTTCTTCGTGAGGACTCCCACGCCCTGCGTGCGGTCGAGGAAGATGCGGTTCTTCAGCAAGAGCGACTCGCCCTCGGCGAGCACGGACAGAACGCGCGGGAGCACTTGCAGGCAGCGATCACCGAAGTCCTCGGTGTCGCGCGCCGCGAGGCCGCCGATGCGTCCGTACGCGTGCGTCATGCGCGCGCCCGTCTGCGTCTCGATGATCTCCCACAGCCACTCGCGCGCCTTGATGAACCACAGGAACGGCGTGAACGCCCCGAGCTCCATCGCCATCGCGCCGTTGCACGTGAAGTGATCGCTCATGCGCGCGAGCTCTCCGTGGATCACACGGAGGATCTGCGCGCGACGCGGCACGGTGATGCCGAGCAGCTTCTCGACGGCGAGCGCGTAGCCGACGTTGTTGAGCATCGGCGAGACGTAGTTGAGGCGGTCTGTGTACGGGAAGAACTGCTGCCACGTACCGCGCTCGCCCATCTTCTCTTGCCCGCGGTGCAGGTAGCCCGGCTGCACGTCGCAGGTCTTCACGGTCTCACCGTCGAGCTTGAGCACCATGCGAATGGTGCCGTGCATCGCGGGGTGGGACGGGCCCATGTTGAGCGTCATCGGCTCGGCGGGAAGCTCGAGCTCGGTGTCATCCAGCTCCTGGTCGATCGACTCCATGGAGTGTCTCTCTCGCTCTCTGTGATCAGTGGCTGAAGTTCTTCGGGTCGACGGGTGCGCGGTCGAAGGGCATTCCCTCGTCGTTCAAGAAGGGGCCGAGCTTGTCGTGCGTCCCTTCGCGGTACTCGACGAGCGGCTGCGTCTTGGCCGCGGGGTAGTCCTTGCGCAGCGGATAGCCCGAGAACTCTTCGTACATGAGAATTCGGCGCAGATCCGGGTGGCCGTTGAAGCGCACGCCGAACATGTCGAACGCCTCGCGCTCGGCCCAGTCCGCGCCGCCGTAGACCATCGAGACCGAGTCGACCTCAGGGGTCGCTTCTCTCTCACTCGGGTCTTGATGCGGATGCGGTGCTTCTTCGCGACGGAGTAGACGATGAGATAGACCTCGAATCGTCCCTGCTCTTCGTCGAGGTCGGGGAAGTCCACGACCGACAGATCGACGAAGTAGTCGCACTGGCACCGAGAATCATCGCGGAGAAAGGTCGCCGCCGCGCGCCACACCTTCGGGTCGAGCACTGCGACGTCGTCACCGCGGAAGCTCGAGGTCTCGAGGACCGAGTCACCGAACTGCGCCTTGAGGCGGTCGAGAAGCAACTTGGACATGCGAGATCACTCCTCGGAGGAGACGGGCGCCTTGCCCTTCATGCGAATCTGGTAGAGCTGCTCGAGCTTGTCGGGCACGCCCGCGGGCAGCGCGGTGTTCTTGAGCACCGCGGGCGTCTTGTCGCCGCGGCCGATCTTGTCCATGAGCAGCATCAAGCCGTCGAGGACCGCTTCGGGGCGCGGAGGACAACCGGGGATGTACACGTCCACCGGGATCACTTTGTCGATGCCCGGGACCGTGGCGTAGTTGTCGTAGAAGCCGCCGCACGAAGCGCAGGTGCCGAAGGACATCACCCACTTGGGCTCGAGCATCTGCTCGTAGATGCGCTTGAGCGCCGGGGCTTGCTTCTGCGAGACCGTGCCCACCACCCAGAGCAGGTCGCTCTGACGCGGAGAGAAGCGCGGGGCTTCGGCGCCGAAGCGAGCGATGTCGTACTTGGGGCCGGCGGCCGCCATGAACTCCATGCCGCAGCAGGCGGTGACGAACGGATACTGAAACAGCGAGAATTTGCGGGCCCAACCGAGCAGGGCTTCGAACTTCGTCGTGACGAAGCCCGACTCGCCTCCGCCCATGATCACGTCTCCCATTCGAGAGCTCCCTTCTTCCAGCAGTAGATCAGCGCGATCGACAGGGCCGCGAGAAACACGAACATCTCGACGAATCCCTGCCACCCGAGGCTCTGATAGAGGCTCGCCCACGGGTAGAGAAACACTGCTTCGATGTCGAACACGACGAAGAGAAGCGCGGTGAGATAAAACTTCACCGACAGCCGCACGTGTTTGGCGCCCGTCGAGGGCGAGCCAGACTCGTAGGGGATGAGCTTCTCGGGCGTGGGGTTCTTCGGACCGAGGAAGGTCGCTAGAGAAAAGACAGCTGCCGCGACGACCAACGCGAAGCCGATCATCGCGAAGATCGGTCCGTATTGGTATCGCAGCGAAAGCGTGCCCGCGGTTTCGACCGCGGTCAGGGCCTGAATGAGCGTTGGCACGTGGCGTCGACTCCGGGCCGGGGTGTGTAGCGGTGTTGAAAAATCAAGTCAATCACCGGGCGAACCCCGACCGCCGTGATCGACGCCGAACGTCTTGCGCGCAGGTCGCTCAGCGGTGGCTGAGCTCGACCCCCCACTCGCCCGCGCTGTCGCGTCTTCGCGTGGCAACGACCGCGAAAGAATGATCTTCGCCCTGCGCCTCGGGCTCTCGGATGACCTCGAGGGTGGCGTATCGACCCACACGGGCGCTCTGGCTCATCGAGGCGAGGCTGGCACTGCGCAGACGTCCCCGGTGGGGGATCGTCGCGGAGGCGAGGCGCGAGCGCGCTCCGTCACGGCTGACCGCCCTCAGCGAGATTCTGTCGCCTCGGGCGAGCTCGCCGCGCGCGACGCCCCGCTCGAGCGTGCGGAGCAGGGCCGAGACGCATTCGCTCCACGCGCGCTCGCCGCGAAACCAGGAGCTCTCACCTCGCTCGGGCTCGTCCTCGACCCGCACGTCCACGGTGAAGACGGCGCGCTTCTCGAGCCCGCTGTCTTCGGCGCAAACGCTCACGATCAGCTCGGCTCGCTCGGGCCGACGCGCGATGCCGAGCAGCGCCACCCAGGCTCCGCGCCGCTCGGTGCTCACGGATCGAAGGCGCGTCGTCGCTGCAAATTCTCTGGTCGAATGCAGATCGATCGAGCGCTCCCAGCCCGCGGCCTCCCACGGGAGAGGGCTTGCTCCGAAGGGCCTCGCGCGCGCCGCGCACGGCTCGATCACCGCGCGCTCGACGGCGCTCCCGCTCAATCGCACCTCGACGCCAGGGCGGACGACGAAGCCCTTCGGCAGCAAGAGCCCGATGTTCGAGAGCGCTTCTCCCGAACGCAGGACGCGGATCGCGGAGGTCACCGCGAGCGCTCTCCCCGCGAGCGTTCATCGCGCGCGCGCTCTTCATGCGCCTTCACTGTGGCGAGCACATCCCGGAGAAACGCATGCTTCTTGCTCCAGGTCTCTCGCGCCGCGCGGCGCCAGACAAACGCGTGGTACGCGTGCACTTCGCCTTCGAACACGTGCGCTTCGACCCGCCCTTGTCGCGCCCGCCACGCGCGCTCGAGCCGGCGGGTGTCGTCGACGAGGGGGTCTTTCGTTCCGACCGCGGTGAAGAGCGGAGGGAGGGGGCGAGCGGAGCGCGGCTCGCGCTCGAGCCAGAGCAGCGGGTCTGCGAGATCGCGCACAGGGTCGTCGCGGTGGATCGGGCTCGGGTCGAGATACGCGTGCTCGACCTCGTGAATGCGATCCGCGATGAACGCGCTCATCCTCGGTTTTTTGCGCACGAACCTTCGAGAATCCGAGACCTGAAACATCCCGCACATCGGCGCGCTCGCCACCGGAGCGACCCCCGTCTCGAACACGCGCCTCGCGTACTCGCTCGGGTGCTCGTGGGTGGCCGCCATCGTGAGCGCGAGCGTGAGGTTCGCGCCCGCGCTCTCTCCTGCGACGATGAGCCTCGACGGGTCGCCCCCATATGTGTACGCGTTTTCAACGACCCACTGATACGCCGCGGTCACGTCGTCGATCGCCGCGGGAAACGGGTGCTCCGGCGCGAGCCGGTAGTCCACGTTGAACACGACGTAGCCCGCCCGCGCGAAGGCGAGCGCCATCACCCAGTGCGTGTCCTTCGAGAGGATTCGAAAACCGCCGCCGTGCACGTACAAGACGACGGGCTTGGGGCCTGCTCCGCTCGGTCGATACACGTCGAGCTTTCGCCACGGCGCCGCGCGCTCGTCGCCATAGCGCAGGTCGTGCTCGACCCGAACGCCGTGCCGCTCGGGCTTGGCCATCGGATGCAGCTTGCTGACCGTCGCGAGCGTGTGAAACGCGTTATCGACGAACAGCGCCCCCGCCTTGCGGCGCAGGGCCTCGATGCTCGGTGCGTTGGATGCCATGCGAAGCGGCGATGATAGCGCACCGCATCGCTGCGCCGCGACGCGTCGACGATTCAGCGCTCGCCGCGCCAGAGCGTAGGGCTTACCCTCGGCGGTCCTCTCAACATGCGGGACGCGATTGTTTTGTTCGTCAACGGCGTGCTTCGCGAAGCGCGCGGAGACCAGGCGTTTCTCACCCTCTCGGATTGGCTCCGCGACGAGCGACGGCTGACCGGGACGAAGGTCGTTTGCGCCGAAGGAGACTGCGGCGCGTGCACGGTCCTCGTGGCCAAGGCGCGCAGCGAACGCCCCTGGCGCTTCGAGCCAGTCAACTCGTGCATCCTCACGATGGCCCAGCTCGACGGGGCGCATGTGCTCACGATCGAGTCGGTCTCCGACGGACAAGAGCTGCACGAGGTGCAGCGCGCGATGTGCGAAAACCATGGTTCTCAGTGCGGGTTTTGCACTCCCGGCTTCGTGATGGCCATGCTCGGACACTTCGAGCACCACCCCGAGGCGCGCGCGGATCGCAAGACGATCGCCAATCACCTCACGGGCAACCTCTGTCGCTGCACGGGGTACCTTCCGATCTTGGAGGCGGGCGAGGACGTGCGACCCGAGCGGCTGCGATCGGTGGTCGCGCGGCACCACAGCGCCGCCGTCGAAGCGACGCTCGCGCGGGTGTGCGCAGAGCCGCTGCGGATCGAGAGCGCGACGCGCGGGGTGATCGACGCTCCGACCTCGGTGGACGCGCTCGTCGAGCTGCGCGCGGCCTATCCCGACGCGAAGATCGTCGCGGGAAACACGGACCTCGGCGTGCTCGTGAACAAGCAGAAGCTCTGGCCCGCGGGCACCGCGCGCGCGGTGCTCTCGATGCACCTCGTCCGTGGCCTCGATCTCGTCTCGATCGAAGACGGGGTCGTCACGATCGGAGCCCGCGCGACGTTGGCCTCGATCGAGCGCGCGCTGTCTTTGGTGCTGCCCGAGCTCTCGTCGCTCTTGCGGGTGTTCGCGTCACCACAAATCAAGAACGCCGCGACGCTCGTGGGCAACGTGGCCAACGGATCGCCGATCGGAGACACGATTCCGAGCTTGTTTGCGCTGCGGGCGGAGCTCGAGCTCGTGAGCGTCCGCGGCGCGCGCTGGGTGCCGATCGAGCGGTACTACCTCGGGTACAAGCAGACCGCGCTCGCTTTGGACGAGGTCGTCACGCGCGTGCGATTCGCCGTCCCCGACGCAGAGAAGAGCGTGTTTCGCGCGCTGAAGGTGTGCCAGCGCAGGGACCTGGACATCAGCTTCGTGAGCGCGGCGTTCGCGCTCGAGCACGACGGCTCGGTGATCACCGCGGCGCGCGTCGCGTACGGGGGCGTGGGGCCGACGGTCGTGCGGCTCGAAGACGTCGAGCGCGCGCTCGTGGGCGTGCCGCTGCGCGACGAAGCGGCGTGGGATCGCATGGGAGCCATGATCGAAGCGGCCGTCGCGCCGCGCACCGACCTTCGCGGAAGCGAGCAGGGCCGGCGCGTTCTCTCGGGCAATCTCTTTCGCAAGCTCGGCTTCGAGCTGCGCGGCGAGGTCTCGCGATGATCCGCGTCCTGGACGTCGCGGGCTCTCCTTCGCACGACTCGGCGCGCACGCACGTGCAGGGACGAAGCGAGTTCATCGACGATCGGCCGCTCGTGGCGGGCGAGCTGCACGTGGGGATCGTGTACTCGACCGAGCCGCACGCGCGCGTGCTGAAGCTGCACACCGAGGCGGCGCTCGCGGCCAAGGGCGTCGTCGCGGTGTTTACCGCGAAGGACGTCGCGCACAACCTCTGGGGCACCATGATTCAAGATCAGCCGTTGATCGCGGACGACGTCGTTCGCTTCGTCGGCGAGCCGCTGGCGATCGTCGCCGCCGAGACGCGCGAGGCGATGGAGCACGGGCGCAGGCTCGTCCGCGTCGAGTACGAGCCGCTGCCCGCGGTGCTCTCGGTGCGCGAGGCGATCGTGAGCAAGAGCTTCATCGCCGCAGAGCGCTCGATCGTTCGAGGCGACGTGGACGCGGCGCTCTCGAAGGCCCGTCACCGGCTGAAGGGCACGGTGAAGATCCAGGGGCAAGATCACTTCTACCTGGAATCTCACTGCTCGATCGCGTACCCGAAGGAGGACGGACAGGTCGAGCTGCACTCGTCCTCGCAGCACCCGACGGAGGTGCAGCACGTCGTCGCGCACGGCTTGGGGCTGCCGGCGCACTCGGTCGTCTGCGTGGTCAAGCGCATGGGCGGAGGCTTCGGCGGAAAAGAATCGCAGGGCGCCCCCTTCGCCTTCTTCGCCGCGCTGGTCGCGACGCGCACGGGGCGCGCTGCGCGCGTGGTCATCACCAAGGACGACGACATGGTGATGACGGGAAAGCGCAACCCGTTCGAGATCGACTACACCGTCGGCTTCGACGACGACGGTCGCATCGAAGCTCTCGACGCGAGGCTCTACAGCGACGGCGGCGCGTACGCGGACCTCTCGACCTCGATCATGGAGCGCGCGATGCTCCACTCGGACAACGCGTACTTCTTGAGCGACGCGCGGATCGTCGGGCAGGTGTGCAAGACCAACGTGCACCCGCACACGGCGTTTCGCGGCTTCGGCGGGCCCAAGGGCGTGGCGATGATCGAGAGCGTGCTCGAGGATATCGCTCACTCGCTCGGGCTCGATCCGCTGGACGTTCGCAAGCGCAACGCGTACGGGCTCGCGGGCTCGGGGCGAGACGTCACGCACTATGGGCAGCGGCTCGAGAACAACCTGCTCCCGTCGCTGTTCGATGCGCTCGAAGCGCGGTGCGACTATCGCGCGAGGCGCGCGGCGATCCGCGCGTTCAACGACCAGAGCAAGACCCACGTGAAGGGGCTCTCTCTGACGGCGGTGAAGTTCGGGATCTCGTTTACGACGCGCTTTCTCAACCAGGGAAACGCGCTGGTCAACGTGCATCAAGACGGCACCGTGCAGCTCTCGACGGGCGCGACAGAGATGGGGCAGGGCGTGAACACTCGCATCGCGATGGTGGTCGCCGAGTGCTTCGGGATCGCGCTGAAGAGCGTGCGCGTGATGCCCACGTCCACCGAGAAGAATCACAACACGTCACCGACGGCGGCGAGCGCGGGGACGGACCTCAACGCGCGGGCGGCGCTGATCGCGTGCGAGCGCATCCGCGAGCGGCTGGCGAAGGTCGCGCTGCAATTGTTCTCTCGTCCCGAAGAGCAGTGGCCCTCGCGCACGGCGGGGCTCGGGACGGCGGCCGAGCTCGAGCTTCTGGACGGCGTCGACACGAGCGCGGTGTGCTTCGAGGACGGTCAGGTGTTTTTGCGCCAGGATCGCGCGAGCGCGATCGCGTTTGCGCGGCTGTGTCGCGAGGCGTTTTTGTCGCGCGTTCAGCTCGGGGACTACGGGTTCTATCGAACGCCGGGGATCTACTTCGACAAGCTCTCGGGGCAGGGCGACCCGTTCTTTTATTTCACGCAGGGCGTCGCGTGCTCCGAGGTGCTGATCGACAAGCTCACGGGCGAGCTCGAAGTGAGCCGCGTGGATTTGCTGATGGACCTCGGGCGTCCCATCAACGCCGCGCTCGACGTGGGGCAGGTGACGGGGGCGTTTGTGCAGGGCATGGGCTGGTGCACGACCGAGAACCTCGTCTACGACGACAAGGGTACGCTGCTCTCGCACTCTCCGAGCACGTACAAGATCCCCAGTATTCAAGACACGCCGCGCGTGTTCGACGTCAAGCTCGTCGAGAACCTCGGCAACCCCAAGAACGTACGCGGGACGAAGGCCGTCGGAGAGCCTCCGCTCTTGCTCTCGCTCTCGGTGTGGACCGCGGTGAAGGACGCGCTGCACCACTTTGCGTCGCGCGATCGCGCGCTGGCCCTGCCGCTGCCGATGACGCACGAGCGCATCTTGCTCGCGGTGGACGAGCTCACGCGCGGCTCACGGTAGCTTCTTGCGCGCCTTCTCGAGCGCCTGCGCGATGAGCGCTCGCTTCGCGCGCGGCGTGGCGTCGTCGTCGTGGTGCGCTCGCAGCTCGTCGTGGGTGCGCTGCGTTGCGATCACCGGGAGCCAGTGCGCGGCGGCCTGCGCGCGCGCCGTCGTGTGCTTCTCGCGCAGCAACACAGCGACCAACAACGAGGGGAGCGACTCGGGGTCCGAGGGGCTCTCGCTCCATCGCGCGATCACGTTGTCGATGCGGCTCGAGAGCTTCGCGTTGTTGTCGAACAGGGCCTTCGCGAGGGCGAAGTAGGGGTCGGTCTTCGCGAGCCGCAGCGAGAACATCGCGTCGCACGCCTCGGCGCTCACGAGCGGCAGGGCGGCGGCGCGGACGATGGCGCCGGTGATGCGCTCTTTGTCCGCCACGCGCGCGCGGCGATAGACCGGGGCGATCTTGCGAAGCGCCGGGCCGATCGCGTCGGTGTTGCCTCGCTCGACGACGGACTCGAGCTGCTCGATCAAGCGCTGATCGCGGTCTCCGTCGTTGGACGGCGCGGCGAGCTCGACGCGCTCGTCGAGGGCGAGGGCGAGCTCGGCGACGAACGCTTCGTCTGGGTCGACCGCGCAGAGCACCGGGCACTCGTCCGCTTCGACGCCGGCGCGCGCGATCATCTTGCGAAGCGCCAGGGCGAACGCGTCGCGCGCCTCTGCGTCGGCGACGGCGCGGCCTGTGAGCACGATGATCGGCGGCGGAAGCGCGAGGGCGGCCCACTCGATGACCTGCGCCCGTCGCGACGAGGCGATTCCTTCGTCGGCGTTTTGCCAGTAGACCGCGGCGGCCCACGGCTGCGACGGGTCGACGGCGAGCGTGCGCAGGGACGTGTGTCGGACGAACTCGAACTCGTTGCGCGCGCTCGCGAGGGTTTGATCGACGAAGAGCGCCTCGGGGCCCTTGTGCCCGCCAGTGGCGTTGTGCGCGTACGAGCCAGTGAAGATCACGCGGACGCGAGGGCGCCCTTTGCCGTCGCGCGCTCGCTCGATGCAGACCGTCGGAGGCGGCTCGTTCTTCTTGCGCTTGCGGTTGACCTCGGTGATCGCGGCGAGCCGAGCGCGGGCGAGGGCGTCGAGCGCCTCGCGGCCGTCGAACGCGAGCGGGTCGCGGTCGAGCAGGTTCACGACGGCCTGCGCGTCGAGGTCGACCGCGCAGAGGGCGTGCATGTTCTTCGAGGCTCCGCGGGCGCCTTCGCGCGCGACGGTGGTGAACACGCCGCTGCTCACGCAGACGCGCTCGGGGTCGAGCGAGGATCCGCAGCGGCGACAGGGGATCGCTGTCGAAGGAGGGATCGCGAACTCGAGATACAGGTCGAGGTAGACGTTCATCGTGGCTCAGCAGTCCCAGGTGACGATGCGGCACGCGCCGCGAAAGCAATAGCTGTCGAGCTCGCCGTCGCGGCACGCTCGCACCGGGCGATTGACGGGGCGGCGGACCTGTCTCGAAGAAACCGCGCGCAGCGGAGAGCGCGTCCACGAGCAGTCCCGCCACGAGTCGCAAGGGACGCTCTCGTACACGCGCAGCACGCACGCGCTCGTCGCTGCATCGCAGTCGCAGAACCGATCGCCCACGTTGACCGGCGGGGCGAGCGTCGCGGCGCGCACGCGACACACGCCCGTGTTGCGCTCGAGGTCGCAGTCCGCGCTCGACCGACACCCGCGTTCGGGCGAGCGCGTCGCGTCGAGCTCGTGTCGGTGCAGCGTGCACGCGCCGAAGATGCACCGGCACTGACCGGGTTCGGGCGCGCTCTCGTCGCACGCCGCGGGTCTGCGCTGCCCGCGCGGGACGCACACGGTGGGCAGACACGGGTCGTCCCAACCGCACTGGCTGTCGTTGGTGCACTGCGCGCTCGCGCTGCGCACGCTTGCGTCCGCGCCCGCGTCTGCGCGGCCGTTCGATGGTGTCCGGCGCGGCTGTGCGAGCGCGTCGGTGACGCAGCCCGAGAGAAGCGCGGCGAGCACGAACAGCGTGACGTGATCGCTTCGATTCATCGCGCGAAGCGTACCGCGTTCGATCGTGCCGAGCGCGTCGAGGTCATCGCCGCGCGAGCATCACCCGCCGTCGCCCACGACCGACGCGTCTCGAAACGGAACCGGCGTCCCCGCGGGCCGCCGTCGATGTCGCGCCGTGGCGGCGATCGCGTGCAGCATCGCGACGCTCGATGTTTGCGCCGAGCGGCAGTCGGCGCGCGCTTCGGTGAGCACCGAGAGCTCGACGATCAACGTCATCGCCGCGGAGCAGTAGTCCTCGTCGGTCCACGGCTCGTCCGTCGCGCCGTCCGCAGCGCTGTCTGCGGCGCCTCCGTCGGTCTGCGCGGCGTCGATCACCGCGCCGTCGGCGAGCGCGGCGCTCCTCGCGAGGGCCGCGTTGCGCGTTCGCAGTCGAGACACCGTGGCGTCCATCATTCCGCGCACGAAGTCGAGCGGGCGCGAGTTGCAGTCCGCGCGGCGCTCGGCCTCGCGCGGACAGGTGTCGGACAGGCAGCGCATGTCGAAGCTCGGCGCGCGATCGAGCGTGAACGCGTCGTCGGTGTACTGCGAAGCGGCCGAGAGCAACGTCGCGTCGTCGACGATCCGCGTGCGGGGCCACCGCCAATCGAGCGGGCGGTAGAGCGCCGCGGGCAGCATCACGCGGATCGCGTAGTCCCAGATCGCGTAGTAGATCGCGCGCCCGTCGCCGCGGTCGGTGTTGTCGAGGTTGGTGCGCTCGATCGTGTAGCGAAGGTCTGGCGTGGCGTTGACCAGCAGCCCGGCGCGCAGCGATTCGAGCACGGGATGAACGCGGACCGCGAGCGGCGGGCCGGCGTCTTGCCACGCGTCTTCAGCGGCGTCTTCGGCGGTCGCGTCGAGCGCGATTGGTGTTGTGAACGGCGCTGTTGTCGGGGGCTCGGGCGCGCGAGGCGCGAGCGCGTCCGCGGCCGGTGTTGCGCTCGGCTGCGGGGCGCGCGTACAGCTCACCGAGAGCACGAGCAGCGGCGATGCTGCCAGCAGAGAGCGAGCTCGAGCGCGACGCGTCCACTCCATCGACGGCTGCGCGATGGTGCCACAGCGGAGGGCGCGCACGAAGTGGCCTGCTCGGACAGTCGTATTGCTCCCCTCGGTGCGGTTTGGCTCGGGCCAGATCTGTCGCCGTGCTCGAACTCGCTCAGGTCGTCGGCGCGCTTGGTTCTTCGCTGTCATCGCCGCCCGACGACCCTGTGCGCACCAGCCCACGAAGCGCGCCGAGGTTCGGCAGCGGGATGCTCGGAACAACCTTTCGCCCCTCTCTCCACGCGCGCCACGCCACTTGAATCAATCGGAGCACCACGCCGTCCTGCTCGTCCAATTGCTCTTGCCCAACGCGGGTCGCGGGCGCGCCCTTGGTGCGCAGTTCGCCAGCTTGCCTCACGTCGGCAGCGAGCGACTCGAGTGATGCGACGAGCGTCTCGTTCACGCGCATCTCGTCGAGCGCGGCTCGTTCTGCGGCGTTTGCGCTGGCGACGAGCGCCTTGGCCACCGACGCGACGTCGACGATCCCCTTCGCGAGCAGTTCGGGAGAGTCGGCGCTGAACTTCGCGGCAGAGAGCTTGTCTGCGGCGTCGCTGCCCACAGGCAGAAGTGGTCGGAGCACGCGCGCCGCGTGATCTCGCTGTGCGATCGCTGCGCTTCGCACGCTCTTGTAGCGGCTTTCGCTGCCTTTCTTCTCGCCCGCCTCGGCCCTCGAAGCTGCGTCGAACGACGCGAGCATGTCCGCGAGCTTCACCGACTCGTGGACGATTTGCGCCACGAGAGGTTCGCTCCAGCCGACGAACCGCGCACAGTCTTCAGGGCCGAGCGCTTTCCACGCGAGCAATTGCGTCTCCACGAACGACGGAACCTCTTTGAGAATCGTCTCGCTCGCAAACGATTGCCCCAACTCGTTGAGCGCCGCCCGTGTGAGTCCGCGCGTAAGCAGCGCGACCAGCGGCAGGTTCGGCCCGGACACTCTCGAAACGAGCGCGCGAAGCGGGTCTTGTGATTTGGGGGTGGAGATCTTCGCGGGGGCGCGTTTCGAGGCGGAGTTCTTTGGGGGGGATTTCATGGTGCGAGACAACGTATCGCACCATGAATCTTTGGTGAACTTGCCGCACCCGAGTCTGTTGCGCCGCAGCGCGCTCGCCTACTGACCCAATCGGGTTCCGAATGCGCTGGCTGCTTCGCCTGAGTACATCCGGTTCACCGCGACGCCCACTGACGCAGCCGAACCAACATGCGTGCGCACGATGCCGGCCCCTTCTGCGGAGCTGACCGCGATGTCATCGAATCCGTCGCCGTTGGTGTCGCCGATGACGGTGACTGCCAGTCCCAATCGTGTCGCAGCAGCGCCGACGTAGCCACGCGCAGCGCTCGTTGCTGGAGCAGCCGATCCTCGAAACAAACGTGCGAAACCACTGCTCATTGGCGCTGCTTCTGGCGCTCCAACCAATACATCGGCGAACCCGTCGCGATCGGTGTCGCCGCACCCCAAAGTCGATCCGAAATTTTCTCCGTTGGCGTCGCCAACCCACGTTGTCGTCGGGGTTGCGCTTGGACCGCCCGCGCTGCCAGTGAAGAGAAAGACTCGACCAGTCGTCGATGCTGGCGCTCCGACCACGACATCCGAGTACCCGTCGCCTGTCACGTCTCCCCCACCAATGGAGGACCCGAAATTCTGAAACTCTGCGCTTCCGTTGCTCGTCCAGGACGGCGTGGCGGCGAGCCCCATGGCTCCACCGAGATAGACCCTGGCTTGTCCAGCGCCAGTCAATCCGCTAGGACGCGCGTTGGTGGATGCGATGGCAACGTCAGAGTATCCGTCTCCGTTGACGTCACCAATCGCAGCCGCGCGCCCGCCAAACTCCTCGTTGATGGCGCTACCGTTCAGATCCCGCGTCGCGACCATCACTAGCCCCGACGAACTGCCTCTGTGAAACGAGACCGTGCCTGCTCCCCGGACCATCATCGCGTCGGCCATCGGCCGCGCGACGAGCGCGTCGCCGTAGCCGTCTCGATCCAGGTCACCCGCGCCGTACCCCACGCTGCTTCCTGCGAAAAACGCCGAAGGAGACGAAGCAAGACCGGTCGCCGAACCGTTGAACACATAGGTGTTGTTTCGTGAGGACACGATGAGGTCGGAGTAGCCGTCCCCGTTGATATCGCCACCAACACTCACGGATGCTGTAGCGAACGCTTCGTTCGCTTCGAGCCCTTCGATCGCGAGCGACGTTGTGGCCGGAAGTCCCATTGCGCCGCCGTAGTACACAAACACAGCGCCTCGTGTGGAGCGCGCTTGTGGGGCTCCAACGACGAGATCAGCGAACCCATCACCATTGTAGTCTCCCACGAATCCGCTCGTCGAATCGACCGCTGAATCGTGCGCCGGAACGATGAACATCCACGTCGTACTGCTCCTCGCTGCGGTCATTCCGCCGACACGCGCACGAACGCGCCAGAAGTACGTCCCCGCGCTGAGCGCCGCGCTGGGGCGAGCGGAGCTGGCCATCACCGTAACCGTATCGACGATGTCCGCGGCCATGCACTCACGACGGCGGCAGATGTCGACGACGGCTCCGTCTGTGCCCATCGGCAGCGACCAACGCAGGGTCGGACGCTGCGTCGTCACGCGCGAGCCGGACATAGGCGCGACCAAGCGCGCAACTCGAATCTCGCACGAGGTTCCTGCGACGAGATCGAACCCATCGAGGCATCGCCAACCACACGCGCCGCTAGCGCACGTCGCCTCTGCGCCAGCAGGAGCAGCACACGGCGAACACATCGCGCCGCAACTGGTCGGCGCGTCGTCGGGGAGGCATCGCCCACCACAGTCGTGGAAGCCGCTGTTGCAGCGAAGTCCACACATTCCTGCAGAGCAGGTTGCTGTTGCGTTGGCTGCGCTCGAGCACTGCAGCCCACATACGCCACAGTTTGCCGTGTCCGTTTGTGTCGTTACGCACCGATCACCGCAACGCTGGCTACCTGCTTCACAGCTCGACACGTCTGGCTGCGCATCTCCTGCTTCGATCGTCGCATCCGCGTCTGCTTGCTGGATCACGTCTCGAGCGGCGTCGGTCGCCGCTTCTGTCGTTGCATCTGCATCGACAATGCTGCCATCCGCAGGGATCGGCGCTCCATCTTCTTCGCAGTAGCCCGACGGAGTCGGACACGGCACCGCGCATCGTCCCATCAACGAGATCGCAGGCGGAGTGCAGTTCGGCGGAGGAGTGGTGCACGCAGTCGCGACGGCTCCAGAGACGAAGATGGCGATGCTCAGGTGATGAATGTTCATGGGGGTCTTCAGGGCTGCGTGAGGTGGGGCCGAAAGCAGTTTTTTCGGCGCACGAAGTTTGTAGCGCGTTTCGCATCGGCATCGTCAGCGCGTCGCGCCCGAGCAATCGGTGCTGCGCGTGACACTCATCGCGACGAGACGCGTGGTGGTGATTCGATCGAACGACAGTTGGAGGCGTTGTTCACTGAGTGCCTCTCCAACTGTCTGAAAACCAACACTCGAACCGGCGCAGAGCCGCGCGACCCGAACGACGAGGCGGATAGCGGAGTAATCGCCCTCGGGGACCTGAACGCGCAGCGTGGTGGGTTCCATCCGGCTCCAGCGCGCGATGCGACGAACGTCACCGCCAAACGACGTCGCTCTCGGCACCACGGGGTGAAAAAAGAGCTCGAGTTCGAGCTCGTCGCCAGCGACGCCGTTTGCAGCGGCTGCGGCTGCGATGCCGGCGAGCTCGACGTCAACCACTGGTTGAGCGGTTGGTGAGCACGCCTCGATCAAGCAAATTCCCCCAAGCAACAGTGCTGTCCGACGCATCGCTGAGTGTCGTAGAAGGTAGCTCAGTTCGCCGCGTGACAACAGGTCGAAGGGGGCCGGGGCAGCGAATGCCGGGCGCGCTTGCGATGCAGCCGGGCGGTCCTCCCTGTTCGCCGGGCGCGCGAAGGTCGATCACCGGGCGCGTCCGACAGACAGCAAGGCCAGCAGCTCGAGCAGCCCTCTGATGGATCGAGTCCGACCAAGCAACGTGACGACGTCTACCTGACGTCGGTACAGATCGATGCGGGCGATCCAACCGAACACCACCGACGCGGTTGAGAGCACGAAGGATAGAAGTTGTGGTCACTCTGGCTCGAGGTGCGCTGCGGCTATTTCGAGCAAGCTGTGCTCGGTGAGGATCTGCACGGTAGCCGACCACTTCCCGCGGCCGATCACGATGACCGAGCCGGAGGGCCACGGAGGGTGCTCGAGTCGCTCTGCCGCGTCATGGGCCGCTTGCGTGACGCGTGCAGACCCGATCCGAATGAGGTTATCGAGATGGCTTGGAGCGTCTGTCGTGTCTGAGCGGAGTTCATCACTGTCGTTCTTCGTTGCGTCCATGCCCCGGAGACTAAGGCGCGTGCTGTGAGTGTAAAATATTGAATTTGCAGGGTTTTCTTGGGCATTGTGGCGGGGGCGGCGATTTCTCCTCGGCTTCCACGACCCCCCTCGTCACCGCATCCTGAGCGCCACCGGCAGGCGAAACGTCACCGCGCTCTCCATCGGCGCGAACCGCGCGCGCCGCGCGACCCCCGCGACGCACGCCCCGAGCGCGCTCTGCGCTGCGCTCTCGGGCTGCACCTCCGCGCTCTGAACGGCGCCCGATCGATCCAAGACGAACCGAATCGCCTCGATCTCTGCGCGCTCGTCGCGATGCTCGCGCGCGCACGCCTCGAGCTCGGCGCGGTGCCTCGCGAACTGCGCGGTCAACCGCGTCGCCTCGTCGCGATTCGCGCTCGTCGCCGCGCGTCCTGCGCTCGATGCGGACTCTCCGCTCGTGCTCGCGCTCGCAGCGTCGCGCTCGGGCGCGGGATTCGCCGGGCTCTGCGCGTCGCTGCTCGTCGCCGCGCTCTGGTTGGCCTCGACGATGACGAACCCCTGCTGCGCGGGCGCGCTCTGCGAGCGATACAGCACCATCCCCGCCGCGGTGAGCGCCGCGACCGCCGCGAGCACCGCCGCCCACGCGGCGATGTTCATCCCGGTGCTCTTGTCGCCGCTCGACTCGGCGCCGCGAAGGACGTTGGATGACGATGGTTCAGGCTGTGAAATAAAAGGTTCACTTGATTGTGTGTGCGCAGGTGATCCCTGCGCTGGCGCGGGGGCCGGCAGCGTCTCGGCGACGGGCCTCGCGCGCTTGGGGCGCACCTCGGGGAGCGTGGCGCGCGCCTCGGGCGCGGCGGGCTCGCTCGGATGCTCGCTGGTGATCGAGGCGCGCGGAGCGGGCTCGCTCTGCCACGCGCTCGCGAGGGTCTGCAGGTCGCTGCCCGCCATGGACTCGACGAGCTTGGGGTCGAAGAAATCGCGGCGGATCTGCGCCACCATCGCCTCTCGCACGCGCTGCGGATCGGCTCCGCGCGACCCGCGAAGCGCCGTCGCAAACGCCTGCGCCGTCGCGAATCGCAGCGACGGAACCTTCTCGAGCCCGTGCTCGACCACGTCCGCGAGCGCTGTCGGAGCGTCTCGTCGCAGGACGTCCAGGCGCGTCGGGTGGTGCTTCACGACGTTGACCAAGGTCGCCGAGAGGTCGTCCGCCGCGAACTCGTTTTTGCCCGCCACGAGCTCGTGGAGCATCACCGCAGCGGAGTACACGTCGCTGTTGGTCGTGGGCGGCTCTCCCGCGAGGACTTCGGGGGCGAGGTAGCCGAACTTTCCTTTGATGGTGGGGCCTTCGGGGCCTTCTGCAGAGCGCTCGTGCTCGAGCCGCGCGATGCCAAAGTCCAAGAGCTTCACGTGGCCGTCCACGCTCACCATCACGTTGGACGGGGTCACGTCGCGGTGGATCACCGAGGCGGGGCTCCCGTCGCTCGCCGTGAGCCCGTGCGCGTACGCGAGCGCCTCGAGGACGTCGAGCACAATTTGTACGGCAAATTGCAGGGGAAACTCTCTCCCCATCGACCGCATAAACTTCGCCCACCGCGCGAGCGAGTAGCCCTCGACGTACTCGAGCACGAGCAAGTACTGCTTGCCCTCGCGGTTGAAATCGATCGCTTGAACGATGTTCGGATGGCTCAGATGCGCCATCACCTGCGCCTCGCGCACGAACATCTTCTGCATCTCGTCGGTCGTGTCCGTGCTCAGTCGCTTCACGACCACGGGCTTGACGAAGCCCTTCGCGCCCAACGTGCGCGCGAGGTAGAGCACGCCCATCCCGCCGCGCGCGAGCGGGCGCAGGACCTCGAAGCGACCGAGCACCGTGCGACCGATGAGCGGGTCGTTGGCGAGCATCTTGTCGACGCGGTCGTTCATGGCAGGGCGCGGCGCACATAGTAATGCGTTCCGCTCGTGCGGTGCCGGATCATGATGACGAGCGCAGCGTCTGCGCCCATCGTCACTTCTCCCTGAAATCTCCGCTGCGAATCGAGCGCGAGCTCGTGCCCTCCCGCCGTGACCGTGGACCCTTCGAGCGCGGTCCCCTCGATCGCGATCGTCCCCGAGAGCGCCACGCCCGGCCGAGGAGCGCGGATTTGCGCGGTGTTCGCGTCGTTGTCGAACTGCACCGTCACCGAGGTCTCTGCCGATCGCGCTCCGCCGCTCTTCGCGCGCATCGAGAGCCGCGCGGTCCCGTCGCGCACTTGCCCCGAGCTCAACGTGAGCACCGGCGCGCTCGCCTCGACGTTGATCTCGCGCCCGCGGCCGTCGCGAACGGTCAGTGAATATCCAGCGCTCGAGGACGGCGCGCCCGGCCACCGCACGCGCAAGATCGGCAGGAGGTTTTGATAGAGCACCGTGTAGTTGTGCCCGTCGAGCTCGACGTCGTTCGTCGCGGGCCGCGATGGAAGGGCCGCCGCTCCGCTCGCGCTGTCCACGACCAGCACCGTGCGAAACGTCGATCGCGACCCGTCGCAGCGCGCGCGAATCGCGTGCGCGCCCGAGGGCAGCTCGACGGTGACCGACCCGTACGCGCGCGTCTCGCTCAGCGCCCCGCGAATCGACGTCGAGAGCTGCGCTCCGCCCGACGCGCAGCGCGCGCTCAGATCGATCCGCGCTCGCACCGGCAGCGCCGGCGCGTGCACGCTCGCCGAGTCACCAAGGGACACCTCGAGGTCCGCGGGCGCGGTCACGAACGCCGTCCCGACCCCGTGCGCGCTCCCGTTGGACGGAGCGTCGAGCGTCGCTCCGTCGTCCGTGCTCGCGTCGAACGCGGGCTCTTCACTCGCGCTCGCATCGGGCGCGATGGACGCAGAATCGACCGTGTCTTCTGCGTCCGTTCGCGCATTGACCACGGTCTCGGGAGGCGCTCTGCCCGCGTCCTCGGGCGCTGCGCCCTCGTTGGTGAGCTCGGTGTTCGCGCCTTCGCTGAGCGGCGTGCTCGGCGCTCCCGCGCGCTCGACGACGGCGCGCCCGAGCTCGACGCTCACGCGAAGCACTGCTCCTTCTGCGGTCAACCGCACGCGTCCGCCCGCCTCGACGCGCACCGTCCCCGAGCCGGTCGAGATCGAGAGGGGGGCCTCGGCGTGCAGCTGCACTTCGCCTTGCTCGACGCGCACCGCAGGCGTGTCGGTCCCCGGCCGCGCGGCAGAGAAGCGCACGGTGGTGCGCGGTCGAAGCTCGATGCCTCCGCCCGAGCGCATGCGAACGCGCGCCGTGCTCGCCTCGCCCGTTCGTACCGCGTCGCCGATGCGATAGCGGTCGGGCGTCGCGGCGCTCTGCCACGACGAGGCGCCGTGCTGACTCTGCACGGACCCATGGGCGGACGCGAGCTCAGCGATCACGCCGGTGCGGGCGACGACGAGGCCGATGACGATCCCTGCGCCGAGCAACACGAGGATCGCGATCGCGAGGATGATCCTCGCTTGGCGGTTCATCGCCTCGGTCTCCGCGCGGGAGCCGCGGGGCGCAGATCGATGTTCAAGATCACGACGCCGTTCGTTCGAACGGTCGCGCGCCGGCGCTGTCGCTGATAGCCCTCGTGGCTGAACTCGACGGTGTACGCGCGCGGCTCGACGGGGATCGAGAACGTCCCGTCGGCGTTCGCCGTGAGCGTGCGCTGCAACTCGATCACGCGGATGGTGGCGGCGATCGGCTCGCCGTTGAACGCGCGGATGGTCCCGCGCAATTGCGCGCCGAGCGCGACGGTCTCGACCGTGGTCTCTGCGCGCGCACGCTCGCTGCCGCGCCGCGCGGTGACGGGGGTCGCTCGCTCTGCGCCCGACGCCGTGCGCACGATCACCGTGTACTCGCCGGGCTCGAGCTCGTCGATCGACCAGCGCCCTTCGCGGTCCGTGCGCAGCTCTCGGACGGCCTCTCCGTTCGCGTCCCCGCGGCGCACGATCACCGTGGCCTCGGCCACGGGCTGCCCTTGCGGATCGCGGACGAGCCCGTCGATCCCAGCGGGAGGCTCGGGCTGCGACGTTTGATTGTTGGTGTTGGTATTCGAGTCGCTCGCGGGAGGCTCGATCACGCGCGGCGGCTCGATCACGCGCGGTGGCTCGCGACGGACGAGGGGCGCGTCTCGGCGCGGGGGCGCTGGCGCGGGAAACCCCTTGCTGATCGACAGGATCAACCCCACGCGAGGGCGCGCTTCGAACAGGGGCGCGTCGGGCTCGAACGACGCGCGCGCGCTGGGGCTCACTTCGAGGTGGATGCTCCCGAAGAAATCGCTCGACGAAAACGTATTCGACCGCAGCCCGAGCGCGACGGTCATCGGGCTCGCCGCGAGCGCGATGTGGTCCGTGACGAGCGCGTCCCACGTCCATTCGAGCCACGGGTCGACGTACGGAAGCCGCGCGGAGAGCGCGACGCCCGCGAGCACGGCGTGCGCCGAGTTGAGCCCGAGCGAGAGCCGATCGCCGCGGCTGAAGAGCGCGGCGTTGCGCGCGGCGTTGGCGCTCTGATCGAAGCGAAAGCCCGCGCGCGCGACGATCCACAAAGGACCATCGCTCGGGACATAGCCCGCGAACGCCTGCGCTTCGGCGCAGAGCGCCTCGGAAACGATCGACGGAAAGTCCGCCCCTGGCGCGATCAGCGTGAGCTGCGTCCCCGCGGCGAACGCCGACGACAGTCGCCCTGCGACGCGCACGTTGAGCCGCGGCTCGCCGAGCGCGCCTGCGTCCGGAGCGCCTTCGCCGAGGTGCAGGTCCACGCGCCCTGCGACGCGCAGCGAAAACGAGAGCCACGAGAGCGGCTGCACCGCGAGCGCGAGCGAACCCTGCACGCGGTGGTGTTGATCGACGTTCGAGAAGACCGACTCGGTCCAGCCGTAGCCCGCGCTCGCGGTGAAGTTGAGCACGGTGCGCGAGGCGATCGGCGAAGGGACGTGCCACGTTCCGGGCAGCGCGTCGCGATCGAATCCGCGAGCGAACGGGCTGCTCGAGGCCGAGGCGGCGCCGCGCGCGGCTTCGATCACCTCGGGGACCGACGTGACGACGCGGCTGGCGTTCTGCGCCCGGGCCGCGCGTGGGGCGAAGCAACAGAGCGCCGCGACGAGCGAGCCCGCGCAGCGAACGGCGGGCGATCGACCCGCTTCGATGCTCTTTGTACGCCGCGCCACGACGGGCCGACGATACGTGATTGCGCGGCGATCGACAGAGTTTTCGACGGCGCGAGCCGTAGCCGCACGCGTGTCGCTGCGGCATCCTCGCGTGCATCGTGACGCACGCACACAAGACCGAGGCGCCCGCGAACGGGCCATGGACCGAGCAGTACACCTCGCAGAGCGTCGACGGCGTCGAGAGCGAAGCGGCGGTGATGGACTGCGAGCTGAAGTTTCACGGAGAGCATCACAGCGTCGTCGATGGCGCTGGATCGCTCGGCGAAGCGAGGTACGTGATCGAGGGGCGCTTCGATCGAGCGCAGGGGGTGCTGCGCTTCAAGAAGCGCTATCAAGACGGCGAGAGCTACGCGTACGTGGGCAAGTACGCCAAGGGCGAGTTCACCGGCCGCTGGCGGCTCATCAACGGGGCGATGTTCGGGCGCTTCACGCTCAAGCCCGGGACGATGGCGAGCTTCGACGCCACCGAGCGCGGCGTGCAGGCGCTCTTTCGCCGACGCGCGCGCGCCTGGCAGAAAGTGTGCGCGGTCGACCTCGAGGCGGTGCGCTTCGACGGAGAGAAAGAGATGCTCGCGCTGCTGCTCGAAGACGAGGACTACCTGCGAGAGCTGCAGTCGTTTCACGCGGGCAAAGACGCGAACGACAAAGAGACGCTGCAGCACGGGATGCTCACGCCGGGGCGCGTGAAGCTCTCGCCGCGGTTGATGCCGGGCCTCTTCGCCGTGCTCGATCGCTGCAAAAAAGCGCTCGGGCTCTCGGCACAAGTGGAGCTGTTCTGCATCAACGACGCTTCGCTCAACGCGCTGGTGACGACCACCGCGGACAACCGAATCGTGATCGACATCACCGCCGGCGCGATCGACACGCTCGAGGACGACGAGCTGGCCTACGTGCTCGGCCACGAGATCGGCCACGCGGTGCTCGGTCACTTGGACACGATGCGCGCGGACAGCGGCAACACGACGGGCGTCACGAGCCTGCGGAGCTTCGCGCTCAAGCGCTATCAAGAGCTGAGCGCCGATCGCGTGGGGCTCTTGTGCTGCCCGGACCTGAAGGTGGCGCTGCGCTCGGAGATGATGTTCACGACGGGCGTGCGAAAGCGCGGGGCGTTCGGCGATCCGCTGGCGTTTCTCGAGCACGCGCGCAAGCGGATGGACGAGGTGACGCCGGTGACGACCGCGGGCGAGGGGCTCGATACGCATCCGTATGGAGAGCTTCGCGCGGTGGCGATCGAGCTGTTTCACCGCTCCGAGACCTTTCACAAGCTGCTCGGAAAGAAGGGCGGGACGCTCACCGAGAAGCAGCTCGAAGCGCACGTGAAGCGGATCGTGAAGCTGATGAACCCCACGGTGCTCGAGGCGAAGATCGACCGTGAAGACGTGGCCGAGCTGGTCTTGTTGGGCGCGATCTCTGTGGCCGAAGCGACGCGCGGGACCTCGAAGTCCGAGGCGCGCGTGATCGCCAAGCTCGCTGAGGGCTATCGCAAGCTGCACGCGACGCTGAAGGCGATGCCGCTCGAAGATCAGCAGATTCGCATGGTCGAGCTGGCCGAGGTGTTGGCGCTCGCGCTTCCGTACGTGGCTCGACAGAAGATCATCGAGGACCTGGTGCTCGTGGCGCGCGCGGACGGGCGCGTCTCGCAGCGCGAGCGCGAGGCGCTCGAAGGGATCGCCGCGCTGCTCGGGCTCGGCGAGACGGCGGTCGGTGAAGTGCTCGGCGAGAGCTCGGCGCCGCTGGATTGAAGCGGGCGGCGTCGAGCTCGTCCCCGTTCAGCGCCAGGCGCTCTGTCGCGATCGCACGCGGCGCGCGAGCTCGTCTTGAATTGCGGTGCGGACCTTCTCGTTGAGCCTGCCGACGAGCAGCTCGTCGTCGGCGGCGTCCTTGTCGTAGCCGTCGACGGGGATGGGCTCGAGGAAGGTGATCGACCACTTCGAGGGCAGCGGGATCAAGCCCAGCGCGCCGAGCCACGGAAACGTGGGAGTGACTGGGAGAAACTGCATGTTGAAGAGCTTGGCGATCGGCCCTGTGGGCAGCATCGGGTGCGTCTCTTCGCTGCCGACGATGGCGACGGGCACGATCGGGGTGCGCGTGCGGAGCGCGAGCTTGATGTGCCCGCCGCGGCCGAAGCGCTGCAGTTGATAGCGCTCGCCGAAGGGCTTGGACACGCCCTTCACGCCTTCGGGAAACACGCCGACGACGTTCGAGCTGCGCAGCAGTCGCTCGGCGTTCTCTTGGCACGCGCGCACGGCGCCCAGGCGATTGAGCGCCACGCCCATGAACGGAAAATGGAACACGAAATCATCGGCGAGCCACCGCAGCGTCCGGTGCGCCGGGTGCTCTTTGCGCAGCGCCGCCGCGAGCATCAGCCCGTCGTACGGCACCGCGCCCGCGTGATTCGCGCACAGAATCACTCTCCCCGCGTCCGGTACGTTCTCTACGCCCGAGGTCTCGACCCTCCACCACCGCGAGTACAGCGCGTCCACCACGGGCTGCGTCTTGTGAACGAACTCTCGATCGAGCCCGAACTCATCGACGTCCTCCGCGCGGTCGCGAAGCGCCACGCGCCCCCACTGCCGCGCGTAGTACTCGCTCGACGCGATGTCCGCCGGATCGCTCTCGCTCGCCGCCGGCTCGGCGATCGCCCCGTCGCTCGTCGGCTCTCTCTCTTCGTCCGCCACGTGCACGTGAATGGTCGTGCTGTTCTGCGTGGCCTCTTCGTTCGCCGTCGCCGCGGGCGTGGGCGCTGGCTGCCCGCGTTGTCGATCGCGCCCGGCGCTCGCGAGCAAGACGTCGAGCTGCGACTCGAGGTCGCGGATGCGCTCTTCGATCGACCCTTCGGGCTCTTGCTCGACGGGCGCCGCGCTCTCTTCGTCGCGCGCGCTCGCGTCGGTGGCCACCGCCGCCTCGGCTCCGGCTTCATCGATGGCCGCGCGCTCTTCGTCCGAGTCTTTGGGGGCCTCGATCGTGGCGCGAGCAGCGATTTCGCTGGTCGTCTCGACGCTCTCGACCGCAGACGCGGGCTCGGCCTGCGCGCTCGCGCCGCTCGCTTCCCTCGTTGGCTCGACGCTCTCGAGCTCGAGCTGCGAAGGCTCGCTCAAGTGCCGCGCCTCGGCGGGGACCTTCGGGACGGCCGCGATGATCAGGTCGTCGTCGGGCTCGTTCTTCTTCGGGCGCTTGGACGGGCGCGGCGCCGCGCTCTCTTTGGGGGCCTTCGAGGGCTTGGCCGTGGGGCGCTTGGACGCCTTGGCCGAGGGCCTCGCGCTGGCCTTCGCCGCTGGCTTGCCCGCGCTCTCGTCGGTGTTGTTGCTGGCAAACGGGTCGTTGCCGAGGACCTTCTTCGTCATGGCGATCTCACTGCCGTTCGTAGGGGCTTCGATGCGTTAGGCGCGGAGCAGCCGTGCGTCGCGGAGCCGCTGCGCTCCTGCGTAGTCGAGCACGGCCTCGCGCGTGGTGAACGCTGGGCGAAACTTGAGCACGTTGCGCGCTCGCTCTCCGTCCGCGACGCAGATCCAGCGGAGGTAGTCGATCCAGCTCGCGGGCGCTTCGAGCAGCTGCGCCGCCCACAAGACGCTCGCGACGGGCCTGGCGATGGGAGCGACCACGGGCCACTGCGTGCGGCCGGCGAGCTCGATCACCTTGCTGAGCGGCAGCACTCCGTCTCCGACGATGTTGAACACGCCGGGCACGTCTCGCATGGTCGCGAGCTTGAGCGCCGCGAGCGCGTCGACCTCGTGGAGAAACTGCATGAGCGGGTCGTAGCCCATCAGCGTCGGGACGAGCCTTCGCCCGAGGTAGCGCGAGAGGTAGTTCTTCACCGTCGGGCCGAGGATCGGAGCCATGCGAAGCACGCTCACGACGGTCTGCGGCATCTGCTTGGCGAAGCGCTGCACCACGGCCTCGGCTTCGATCTTGTCCGTGAGAAACCGGCTCTCTTTGCTGCCGCGAAGCGGGTGCGACTCGCTCAAGAAATTCGGGTTGCTCGGGTGCGCTCCGTACAAGAGCGTCTGGGACCACAAGACAAACTTGTGCACGGGGCGCTCGCGACACGCGTTGAGCACGTGCATGGTCCCGACGGACTCGAGCTCGTGCGCCCAGGCGCTCGCGTAGGTCGGCGAGGACAGAAACGCGAGGTGCAGAAACGTGTCGACGCCTTCGGCCGCGAGGATCTCGGCCATGCGCGCGTCCACCGTGGGCTGCGTCAGGTCGACCTTGTAGAAGCGAGTCTTTCTTCCCGCGGTCGGCGGCTGCTCGATGTCGAGGGCGACGATGCGACCGACGCGATCGTCGTCTTCGAGCAAGCCGATGAGGTTGCGTCCGAGAAAGCCGTCAGCGCCGGTGAGCGCCACCGTTCGCCGCGCGCGCGGAGTGCGCGCCACGGCTCGCCCTCGGGAGGCGTTGGAGTCCGTCATGGCGGCGGATGGTGGTCGCGAACGGGGCGCCGATGCAAGCGTCCCTTTGACGCGCAGCGCCACTCCCCCGGCGCCGCGATGAAATCACTGAAAATATTCAGCGATCGATGCGTTCGGCGACCATCTCGATCGTCTCGAACTTGTCCGGCGAGGACTCTGCGGCGCGCCACGCGGACTCGACGCCGACGACCTCGTACCACTCGCCTCCGTCGACCTCGATCCACACGTGCCCTTCGCGCGCGTGCAGCTTGCACGTCGGAACGTCGAACGTCGCGATCTCGCGCAGCGTCTCGTCGTACAGGCCCCACACGCGGACCCTGGGCGCGGTGGCCGTCACGATCACGTGAACGCGGCCCGAGTACATGCTCGCGACCGCTTCGCCCGTGAGCTCGACGCGGGCCATGGCTCCGGGGCGACGTCCTTCGACGCCGCACAAGATCGCGTGGCGAGCGGTGACGGCGAGCGCGAGTCCGCCGGCGGCGAACGCGAGGCCCTTCACGTCTTCTTCGAACGTCGCGATGGGGATGCAGCGCCCGTGGCGCAGATCGACCATCCACACCTTGGTGTCGCGCGCCGTCGTGGCGAGGCACGACGAGCGATCCCAGCGCAGGGTCATCACCGCGCCGGGGTCCTTCGCGCGAAGCTCGCTCTCGACGAAGCGACCGCCGTCGTAGACAGCGAAGCGCTTCTGTCCGCGCTGGCGCTTCCATCCGAGGACGGTGTCCTCGTCTTCGACGTGCCACTCGTTGCTGTACTCGAACAAGCGCGCCGCGTCGCGGGGGACTTCAGTGTCGTCTGCGCCGAGCTCTCTCGGTCGCGATCCGACGAAGCTGAATCCCACCGACCCTTCGGACGGCTCGACGGCGAAGGCTCCCTGCTTGCGCACGGGGCCTTTGACCTTCTCGCCGACGTTGGGGACGAGCTCGAACGACTCGGGGCTGGCGTCCAGGCCCATCAAGAATCGGTCGAGCGTGGCGATCTCGCGCGTCTCGTAGCTGCGCACGAAGATGCGGCCATTTTGCGCCCAAATCGCCTCGGCGTTGCACTTCACGCGGCCGAGCTTGCGCAGCGCGCCCTCGTGCCAGCCGAGCAGGACGACGTGGTGTCCGTCGCTGTCGTGCGTGAGCGTGGCGAGCAGCCGTCCGTTGCGCGTCGACGCGAGTAGATACGCGCCGATCTGCACCTTGCGCTCGATCTCGACCTTGCCTTCGTTGCGCTTGAGCACCTTGAGGTGGGTGCCCTCTGCGACGACGACGCGCTGGTCGGGGCCGTACGCGACGCCGTACAGGCTGTCGCCGAGGAGGGCCAGCTTCGTCGCGGTCTTCGCGGCGAAATCGACCTCCCAAAGCGAGTCCTGACTGAACGCGAGCAGCACCGCGCCGTTGTCGTCACGAACGCAGATCATCGGCTCTTCGTGAGGCAGGTCGAAGTCTTCGACCTCCACGATGCCGTCGTCGGTCGTGAACAAAAACCGGGGCGATTGCTTCTTCGGACGAACGACGGCGAACGCACGGCCGTCGAGCGTGGCGCCGACGACCGACGCGCGGTCGAATCGAGCTTTCTGGTTGTGTGTGGGCCGCGGCGGCTCAGAGCCGGGGTCGCGGGTGGGGTTCAGGATCAGGTCGGAGCCACTGTTGTCGCGGCGCTCGCCGCTTCGCCGGCTCGTCGAGGTCGACGTCGTCATCGTCATCGTCGCTCGGCTCCCACAGAGGAGAATGCAGAGCCCACGCAAAGGCTCTGGCTTAGGGTGATGGGGAGCCCCGAAGGGGTGGGGACCGTAGCGCAACCCACGACAGAGTTACACCCATCTCGTGCAATGAATCGTGCACGTAGTGTCGTGTGAGGGCATGTGGGCTTGTTCCGCTTCGAGGAGGGGGGCGTTTGTGGGGCCGATGACGGCCGCTCGTCAACCGCTCGCGCGTGGTCATCGGGCGATCTTCGCTTGGCCAACGGCGGGGGGACGCGCTCGCTCGCGCTCACCGCACGTTGGGCAGCGCCCAGCTCAGCAGGGCGTTGCACACGCTCACGAGCAGCGCGGCGATGGACGCGATCAAGCAGCCGTCGATCTCCACGCCCCGCACGACCTTGCGCGCGACGAGAAAGATCGCTCCGTTGAGAAAGAACGCGACCACGCCCAGCGTGAGCACCGCTGCCGGGATCGTGACCATCCCCAAGAGCTTCCACGTCACGGCGTTGAGCAGCGCGACGACGACGGAGAACCAGACGGCGTCCGAGTACTTCTTCACGCGGATGCCCGGCAGGATCGCCGCGACGAGCAGGACGCTGAGCCCGCTCAGCAAAAAGTGAATGATGGTCGATACCAGTCCGCTCATCGTAGCGCTGCGCTCCTTCGCGCTCGACACCGACGAGCGCACGGGCCGGCAGCGTGAGCCCTCGCGCTCGGTCTGTCGAGCGCCCGCGCGTGGGCCGAGATTTTGCGCGCTCGCGCGGAGTCGGAGTAGCTCGATCGTGTGCTTTCGCCCCGCCGTTCGCTCTCGCTGCTCTCGCTCTTCGCGCTCTGTCGCTGCGCGCCGATCGCGCTGATTGCGCCGGTCGCCCCGGTCGCACCGGTGAGCGCCTTGCAGCGCGAGGTCTCGTTCGAGACGCAGAGCGTGACCGTCGGTGATCGCGCCGTCGCGAGCGCGAGCGTGCTCGCCCAAGGGGCGCAGGGCGCACAGCAAAACTGGTTCTTCTCCCGCAGGCCCGACGCGCGCGGGCCGCTTCGCGTGCGCGTGGCGGTGCGCGGCGCGAGGCTGATCGCGAGCGATGACGACGGGCTCGTCTTCGCCGCGGGCGAGGCGCGCGTGCGCTACAGCCACGGGCTGTGGGTGGGCCGCGACGGACGCAGCGAGCGCGTCCTGTCGCGCTTCGTCGACGGCGCGATCGAGCTCTCGGTGAGCGAAGAAGCGCTCGAGCGAACCAGCTTTCCTGCGGTGCTCGACCCGACTGTCACGCTGCTCAACACCACCGGCGTGGTCGAAGGCCCCTCGGCCGTCGATCAAGCGTACCCAGCGATGCTCGATGAGCGCGCGGGCTTCATCGCCGTCGGGCACTTTCGCTCGGTGATGAGCGCCCCCGAGGCGCGCGGGATCGCGGTCGACATCGCCGCCGCGTCGAGCAGCCCCGGCCCGATCTTCATGTCGTCGGGCCACGACGCGATCGGGCTCACCGCGATCGAGACGCCCGTCCGCAGCTTCGTCGGAAGCTATCGACAAGCGGTCGGCGCGGGCACCAACCTCTACGTCGCGAGCTATCCGCCGCCCGCGGTCATCGGCTCGACGGGCTTCGCTCCGATGGACTTGCCCGAGTTCGACTGCGCGCGCGACGGTCGCTGCGCGGCTTCGTACGCGCGCGTCGACGCTCCTGCGGGCGTGGTGGTGCGGCGGTACGACATCGTCTCGTCCGGCATGACGCCCGGCTTGGGCATGAGCGGCGTCACGTTCGTCACAGATCCCCCAGTGCCGGGGCAGCACGACATCGCGATGCTCGGAGGGCGCCCCGTGGTGGTCTCGGGGCACCGCAACGCGAGCACGCTCGCGATGTTTGTGCGCGTCGCGAGGCTCCCGGAGTTTCAGTACACCGGCTCGTTGATGGACCGGCCGATCGAGCTCGAGGGAGAGCGCCCGCGCGTCGCGTGCGGGCCGGTCGACTGCGCGGTGGTCTTCGTGCGCGGCAGCAACCTCTTTGCGACCCGCGTGACCGGCGCGCCGTTGCCCGCGAGCGACACGATCGAGCCCCTCTCGATGCACGCGTTCAACGAGAGCGTCGGCTCGTTCGACGTCACGGCGATCGCCGGCGGATATCGCGTGGCGTACGTGCGCAAAACCATGGGCGCGATGCGCCCGGTGATGATCATCAGCGATCACGTCGGTGACTTCTCTGCGAGCAACGCGCGGCGCACCGAGCACGCGCTGCCGAGCGCGGCGGAGTTTGTTCGCTTGAGCAGCGCTCCGGGCTCGCGCGTCTCGATCCTCGCGTGGGTCAACGGAGCGGCGCCCAACTCTGGAGCGATGGGCGCGGTGATCCGCCCGGACCCCGTCGTTTCCGACGCCTCTGCAGAGGCCTCCGTCGACGCGAGCGATGCCAGTGACGGCGGCGATGGCAGCGATGGCAGCGCGCCCGATGCTGCTTCGATCGACGGCTCTGCGGCGGACGCTGCGAGCGTGCCGGACGTCGTGCTCGATGCGCGCGATGACCGTCCTGCGATCGACGCGCTCGCGCAAGACAGCGCCGTCACCATCGACCCTGCGCTGCGGTTCACCGGCGGCGCGTGCGCGTGTCGCGCGGGGGGAGCGCTCGCGGGCGGCGAAGGCCACGGTCCTACATCGACCCGCGCCGTGCGGTGGCTCGTCGCTGTGGCGCTGACGCTGTCCTTCGCGCGACGTCGCGCGGTCAGTGCGCGGTCATGAGCGTGCGGACGTAGGCCACCATCGCGTCGCGCAGCTGCGCATCCTGGCCGATGTCGGGGTTGGCCGTCATGAGCGGGCTCAAGCCCACGGAGGCTCCGCCCTCGACGATGACCTTCTTCAGGTGCTCGTCCGTGGCGCGCGCGTGCCACGAGGGGTCGGCGAAGTTGCGGGGGCGCGGAGTGAGCGCTGATCCCGCAGGGCCATCGCCTCGGCCTTGCGGGCCGTGACAGGTCGCGCAGCGCTCCGAGAACAGTCGCTGCGCGCGCACCGCGGGAGAGGGAGGGACGGGGGTCGGCGCCTGCTCTTGCTTGCATGCGTCGAGAGCGAACGCAGCGAACGCGACGAGCACCACCGAGCGAACTGGAGAGAGAGTCGAACGCTTCATGGTGCGCGGGACATTGAGCGCCGAACGCGCCGCAGGGAAGCGAACAAGTTTCGGAGCGATCGAGCCAAATGCGAGCGCGAGCGCAACGTGTGCCGACGCTCGAATTGCGCGGTGGATTGGATTTGTGTGCGCGTGCGCGAGCCGTGCGCTAACGCGCGAGCGGTGCACGTGAACAAGCGCGAGCGGTGCACATGAACAAGCGCGAGCGGTGCACATGAACAAGCGCGAGCGGTGCACATGAACAAGCACGCGCGTCGCTCTTGTCCGCCCCCCTGTTCGATCGATCCCCCGAGAAAACCGGGGTCGGTCAATTTGACCGACCGCGTGCGAACCGCGCGAGCGCGAGGCTCACACGTCGTAGTAGAGGAAGTACTCCATCGGCGTGGGGCGCAGGCGGATCGGATCGAACTCGGCCGAGCGCTTGTACTCGATCCAGGTCTCGATGAGGTCCTTGGTGAACACGTCGCCCTTGAGCAAGAACTCGTGGTCGGCTTCGAGCGCGGCGAGCGCTTCGTCGAGCGAGCCGCACACCTGCGGGACGCTCTTCGCTTCTTCGGGAGAGAGCGAGTAGATGTCCTTGTCGAGGGCGTCGCCGGGGGAGAGTCGGTTCATGATTCCGTCGAGGCCGGCCATCATGAGGGCGGCGAAGGCGAGGTAGCCGTTGCACGACGGGTCGGGGAAGCGGACTTCGATGCGCTTGGCCTTGGGGCTCGACGAGAACATCGGGATGCGGATCGAGGCCGAGCGATTGCGCGAGCTGTACGCGAGGTTGACCGGCGCTTCGTAGCCGGGAACCAAGCGGCGATAGCTGTTCACCGTCGGGTTGGTGAGCGCGTTGAGGGCCTTGGCGTGCTTGAGCACTCCGGCGATGTAGTGCATCGCCATCTCGCTCATGCCTGCATAGCCGTCGCCGGCGAACAGGGGCTTGCCGCCCTTCCACAGCGACTGGTGCACGTGCATGCCCGAGCCGTTGTCTCCGTAGAGGGGCTTGGGCATGAACGTGGCGCTGCGTCCGTTGCGAAACGCGACGTTCTTCACGACGTACTTGAACCAGAGGAGCTTGTCGGCCATGGCGACGAGCGAGTCGAACTTCATGTCGATCTCGCACTGTCCCGCGGTGGCCACTTCGTGGTGCGAGGTCTCGACTTCGATCCCGACGCCCTCGAGGCACTGGGTCATTTCAGTGCGGAGGTCCATCAAGCGGTCGTGCGGGGCGACGGGGAAGTAGCCCTGCTTGTTGCGGATCGTGTAGCCGAGGTTCTTCTCGCCGTTGCCCGAGTTCCACGTGGCTTCTTCGGAGTCGATGGAGAAGAACTGCGCCTGGGGCTTCACGTCGAAGCGCACGTCGTCGAAGACGAAGAACTCTGCTTCGGGGCCACAGTAGATCGTGTCCGCGATGTTGGTGCTCTTGAGGTAGGCCTCGGCCTTGCGCGCGATGTAGCGCGGGTCGCGGCCGTACGGCTGGCGCGTGATGGGATCCACGATGTTGCAGATGAGCGAGAGCGTCGGCTGCGCCATGAACGGGTCCATGCGCGCCGTGGGGGCCTCGGGAAGGAGCAACATGTCCGACTCGTTGATGGCCTTCCATCCGCGGATCGAGCTTCCGTCGAAGCCGAACCCGTCCTCGAACGCATCTTCCGTCAGTCGGTGAAACGGAACGCTCGTGTGCTGCCACTGCCCGAGCAGGTCGCAGAACTTGAGGTCCACCATCACCGCGTTGTGCTTGCGTCCGAGCTCGATCGCGTCCTTCGGATTCATCGAAACACCTTTCTTGCGTTGTCGTTCGCTAGAGAAAACTCGAATTGCGTAGAGAGCTGCTGGACCGCCAGCAGCCCACGACCTGGCGCGAGCCTGCGAGGGGATTCACCAAGCGGGTCGCTCGAGGTCGCTTCAAATCGCTTCGTCGCCGCGCTCGCCGGTGCGAATGCGCACGGCCTCTTCGATCGGGATGACGAAGATCTTTCCGTCGCCGATGCGGCCGGTCTTGGCGGTGCGCTCGATCGCGTCGATCACCGCGGCCACTTGATTGTCGTGCACGACGATCTCGATCTTCACCTTCGGAACGAAGTCCACGACGTAGGCGCTGCCTCGGTAGACTTCTTTCTTTCCGCCAGTGCGACCGAAGCCCTTCACTTCCGTGACGGTCATGCCTTGGATCCCCACCTCGGCCAGCGCGTCCTTCACTTCGTCGAGCTTGAACGGCTTGATGATCGCTTCGACCCTCTTCATGGCGCGAGGGTGATAGCGATGGGCACGTTAACGGTTGGTTAACTCTGCGCCAAATCTCCCCTGGGCTCGGCGGCCGTTCAGCCCGCTGCGAGATCGGTCGCTCGTTGCGCTGCGCATCGCCCGGACGTCGGCTCGTGACTGCGCAACTTGCGCAGCAAAATCACCGGCGAACGCGCTCACACGGCCCCGTCGCACGGCCTCGAAACTGCACTGTGCCTCGGTCGAGCGGCGATCGATGCGCGTGTTGAGCATGAACAGCGACGCCGATGTTCACGAAGGGCAGCGCTCTTGCGGTACCTTCACGTCGCTTTCGATGAAGGACTCGGTGAGCACCGCGACGTTGCCGCCGTTCGCGACGGCAGAGCGTGTGGACCTCGTGTTCGTCGTCGACGGGCAGACCTCTGTGCAGTCTCTGCCCGAGACGGGGCGGCTGGTGATCGGTCGGACGGCGGACGCGAACGTGTGCGTTCCCCATCGGTCGCTCTCGCGCGAGCACGCTTCGATCACCATGCCGGGGCTGCTGCTCGAAGACCTCGGGAGCACCAACGGGACCTTCGTTCGCCGCGCGCAGGCAGAGGGCGGTAGCGTCGAAGCGGCGCTCGCGCCGGGCGCTCCGGTCGCGCTGCAGCCGGGCGATTCAGTGCGCCTCGGCGCGGTGACCGTGGTGCTCGTCCCGACGTTCTTGCGCGAGGATCCCGCGCGCAGCGCGCAGCAGCCGGTGATCGAAGACCCCGCGATGCGCGCGATCTACGCGATGATCGACCGCGTCGCGCCCTCGGACATCCCCGTGCTCGTGCTGGGCGAGACGGGCGTGGGCAAAGAAGTGATCGCCGAGGCGCTGCACCACCGCTCGCCGCGGGCGAAGAAGCCCCTCGTTCGGCTCAACTGCGCGGCGCTCACCGAGAGCTTGCTCGAGAGCGAGCTGTTCGGCCACGAGAAGGGCGCGTTCACGGGCGCGTCGAGCGCCAAGCCCGGCCTCATCGAGACGGGCGACGGTGGCACGGTCCTGCTCGACGAGATCGGCGATCTTCCGCTGCCCGCGCAGTCCAAGCTCTTGCGCGTCCTCGAAGAGCGCAAGGTGATCCGCGTGGGCGGCGTGACGCCGCGCTCGGTGGACGTTCGGTTCGTCGCGGCCACGCACAAGAACCTCGAAGAGAGCGTCGCGCGCGGGCTCTTTCGCAGCGATTTGTACTTTCGCCTCGCGGGCGTGGTGCTGCGCGTGCCTCCGCTGCGCGAGCGTCGCGGCGAGGTGCTCTTGCTCGCGCGGAGCTTCGTGCGCGCGGCGTGCGCTCGCTATCGTCGGGCAGTAGAGCCCACGTTTTCAAGATCCGCGCAGGAGTTCTTGGAGGGCTACGGCTGGCCCGGCAACATTCGCGAGCTTCGTCACAGCGTCGAGCGCGCGGTGCTCTTGTGCGACGGCGCGACGATCGAGCGAGAGCACCTGCAGTCGACCCCGTTGATCGCGGGCGCGCCCGAGCCCGCAGCGCCCGTGAGCGCCCCCGTGAGCGCGCCCGAGCCCGAGCCGCGAACCGATGAAGAAGACGCCTCGTACGAAGGTCGCGCGCCCAAGACGCCGGGCCTGACCCGCGAGGCGATCGAGCGCGCCTTGGAATCATGTGCCGGAAATCAAACGCGCGCCGCCCGCGAGCTCGGCGTCTCGCGGCGCACGCTGGTGACCTGGCTCGAGCGCTACAAGATCGCGCGCCCTCGCAGCGGCAAGGGCTGATCGATCAGCGGTTGCGCTGCAAGAGCAAGTGCAGCCGCGCCTCGGTCACGATGATCGCGTCCGACAGTCCGTCGCGGTTCGCGTCGGTGACCACGATGGACGAGAGCATGTCGATGTGCGCCGTCGGCTCGCTCCAGGTCCACTCGCGATCGATGAACGGGCGATCGACGGAGAACAGGTCGCAGCGCACTCGAAAGGGCGCGACGTTGTCGGCGTCGCGCGAGCAGAGCAAGAGCTCGGGGCGCTGGTCATAGAGCGCGTCCATCGCGGCGAGCGCGGTCTGCGCGGCGCGAGGGACGGCGGGGTTGGGCACCTCGGTGTAGTACCGCAGCTCGTTGTTGCTCATGCGCAGCCAGCGCAGGGACGAGTTGGGGCCGTAGCCGCCGTTGCAGCGAGGGCTCGTTGACGTGAGAAAATCCAGCGTTCCGTCGGCGTCGACGTCGACGAGCACCCCGTTGGAGGTCTGTCCGATCGCGCCGATTTCGACGGGCGTAGTCCAGCGCGCGTCGAAGCGGTGGAGCCCGCCGCGGTTGCAGCCGAGCTCGACGAGCAGCTCTTGCGGAGCGTCCGCGTCGAGCTGCGCAGGGATGAGCGTCTGCGTGTCGAGCGCGTCGAGCTGCTCGTTGTACACGCCGCGCGGGCAGCGGCTCTCGCCCGTGCACGAGGGGCTCTCGGCGAACTCCCACGCGCGCACGAAGGCGTCGCTGCGCGGGGCGTCGGTGGTGACTGTTCCCCCGATGACGAGCTCGCGATCGCCGTCGCCGTCGAGGTCGATCGTCGTGATCGGCGTGCCGATTCCCCGGATGTTGCGCGTCTCGTCGAGCCTCCACGACGAAGGGAAGCGCACGCGCCACTGCCGACCATCACGGTCGACGGGCTCGACGTGTCCGACGACCACGGCGGGGTCGAGGTGCGCGCCCCATCGCACGTTGAGGGCGAGCGCGAGCTCGGGGCGTCCGTCGCGATCGAGGTCGTCGATCACGCAAGCGCGGGCGTTTTCGGGGACGTCGAGCGTCGTGCGAACGCACAGCGTCGCGGGGTCGAGCACGTCCGCGGTCGCGTCGGGGCGCAGGGCGACGAGCTCTTGGACTCCGTCGCCGTCGAGGTCTCCGAGGCACACGCCGCGACCGCTGCCGTTCGAGCGCGTGGGGCGCTCGAGCGTCGCCGCGTGAACGAGCCTCGAGGCCGGATCGGGGTCGGTGGGCGGGGTCGGTCCCGCCGTAGAACAGCGCTGAATCCTCGGCTCGTTCGGCGCGTCTGCGACGTCTACAGTCGCGTCGCTCGCGTCGTTCGCGTCGGTGACGAGCGCGGCGTCCTGCGCGCGATCATCGAGGGTCGCGTCGCGAAACGAAGGCGGGGTGAGGCGCCACTGACAGGCCGAAAGAGAGAGCGCGAGCGCGGCGAGCGTGATGCGAGCGCGATGGTTCATCGTCGCGGACCTCGCAGGACGTCGATGTGCTCTTGGCCGAACAGAATCAGCTCGCGCGCGTTGTCCTCGTCGAGGTCGGCGACGACGATGCCGTCGAAGCCCGCGAGTCGAGGCGGAGATTCCCAGCGAAAATTCATGGTCGTCGCAGGGTCGACCACGCGCACGAGCGCCCCTGCGGTGAGCGCGTAGAGCAGGCAGACGCGCGGGGCCGAGGCGATTCCACCGGCGACCGAGCAGTACAAGATTTCGTGCGCGGGCGACCCGGTGACGTCGACGGCGGCGGCGTAGTTCGACTCGCGCTGCTGCACGCCGGTGGTGACCCGCGCGACGAGCGAGAGGGTGTTGGTCGCGCTGTTGAAGCGCTGCACTTCGAGCGGCCAGGGCTGCGTTGCGCCGTCGTAGCAGTTGGCGCGGTGGGCGAGGATGATCTCGGGCGGAGCGACTCCGTCGAGCTCACCCACCGCGACGTGCGACGGGTTGGGTTGGTTGAGGACGATCGCGGGCTGATCCCACGCGCGATACACCCGGTGCGCGTGCTGCCCGGTCGAGCAGCTCCCGGCGACGATGGCCTCGCGTTGTCCGTCGCCGTCGATGTCTTCGGCGAGGGCGCCTGCGGTGTCGTTGAGCGCGCCCGTGAGGCTCACGTTGAGCACGTCGGTCCACGAGGGCGCGGGGCCGGGGGCGCCCATCTCCCACACGCGCAAGAACGGCGAGCGAAAGTTGCCTGCGACGAAGAGCTCGACGCGGCCGTCGCGGTCGAGGTCGATCACGTTGGCGTGCGGCGCGGCGAAGGTCGCGATCGGGCGCCGCTCGTCGAAGGGCCAGAGGTCACGAAATACGTGGGTTTCGACGGTGAAATCGCTGGCGGTCGCGCGCTCGACTCGGCCGGCGTGCAGCGTTCCGCGGCCGTCCCAGCCGTCGTTGCCGTACGCGACGAGCTCGTTGCGGCCGTCGCCGTCGAGGTCTGCGATCGTGCATCCGCGCGTGTAGTTGGGCAGCAGCACTCGCCCGCGCGAGCAGAAGTCGGGGCCGATGATCTCGGAGGGCTCGTTGAAGCGCGGGACGATGAGCTCTTTCACTCCGTCGTTGTCGACGTCGCCGACGCACACGCTCGCGCCGTTGGCCGAGCCGCCGGACTCGCGAGGGATGTGCGCGACGTGCGAGAGCAGCCCGGTCGAGCCCGTGATCCCGTAGCAGCGCGGCCCCGCGTCGATCGCGGCGCGATCACGAACGGGCGCGTCGATGTACGCGATCTCTCTCGGCGCGTCGGCGAACGCGGCGTCGAAGGCGTCGCCGTCGCTCGCGTCGATGGTGCTGTCCGCGTCCATCGTCGCGATCGTGCGATCGACGCTGGCGTCTTGTGCGGCGTCTTGTGCGGCGTCTGGCGCGGGCGGCGGCTGTGAACACGCAATCAAGCCGCTCGCGAAGATCCCGTGAAGGAAGAGTCGTCTCACTCCCTCGTAGCTCCACCAACAGTCTCTCACGAAGCGCGCGCGGGGTGCACGACGAATGCCGCGCCGGACTGGGTCAACGCGAAGGTGTCCTGCGCAAATAGCGCAGTGTGCTCGTCGATCAGGACGCTGCCCGGCGGGGCGTTCACTGAGCAGAGAGCCAGGGCGCGGGCGAGGGCGGGGCCGCGGGGCCAGCGGTGAGCGAGCGTTCCGAGCGAGGCGCTGACGGCGAAGCGGTGCGAGGGAAGGGCGCGGGACAAGAGCAGCGCGCACTGGACGGCGCGCGCGACGAGCGCGGGGTCGACGGCGGTCGCGCGAAGGACGACGAGCGCGGCTCCGTCCGCGGTCTCGGTGGCGAACGCGTCCGAGGGCAAGAGCTCGCGAGACACTCCGGTGATGGCGCCGTGGGACGTGACCGTGTCCGTCGTCTGTTCGATGGCGCGCGCCGCGATCGGGTGACCGACGATCACGGCGATCGCTCGCCGCTCATCGAGCGGTGAGACGTCTGTGTTTTGATTGGTGACTTGAATTTGTGTGAGTCGGTCTCGGGCCTCGGCGGCGTCTCTCGGGCGATCGTCGGGCGAGGGCGAGAGCATCGCGAGGACGAGCGACTCCATGGCCTCGGAGATGGTCGTGTTTTGCTCGCGCATCGGGGCGACGTCGCGCGCGAGCATGCGAGCGACGAGCTGCGCGCGGTCGGGGGCGTCGAACGGAGCGGTTCCGGTGGCGCACTCGTACAGGACGCAGCCGAGCGAGAAGACATCCCAGCGCGGCGTGGCTGCGGGCGGAGGCGAGCGGAGCTGCTCGGGAGGGAGGTATCCGAGCGTCCCGATGATGGCGTCGCCCGTGAGGTCGCGCGGCGCGTCGAGCGCGAGCGCGAGGCCGAGGTCCACCAGTGAAACGCCAGACAAATCACTGGTCGAATCGAGCAAGACGTGCTCGGGCTTGAGGTCTCGATGCACGAGCCCGGCGCGGTGGATGGCCGAGAGCGGCTCGCAGATCGCGAGGCCGAGGGTGCGCACGTCGTTCTGGTGTCGAGGGCGATGCGCGATCGTGCGCAGGGGCGTCGCGCGCACGAGGCTCATGGCGAGGTAGGGCCCGTCGGGGGTGTGTCCGCTGGCGATCAAGCGAGGCAGGCGCGGGTGCGAGATCGCGGCGAGAGCGTGGATTTCGCGCGGCAAACGCGAGCTCGCCTCGGCGCCTCGGACGATCTTGAGCGCGACCTCGGCGAGCGTCTCTCGGTCGATGGCGCGCCACACGGTCGCGTTGGCTCCGTCGGCGACGAGCGAGACGAGTTCGAAGCGGCCGTCGATGATGCGCTTCATGGGAGAGGGAGAGGTGAATCACTCAGTCGACGATGGGCGCGCCGTTGATCACTGGGCGGCTCGTGGTGGTGGGGGAATTTGTGGGTCCCGTGGCTCCCGTGGCTCCCGTCGGTCTCGACGCGGGCAGCGCGCTCGAGGTCGTGGCGGGCGTCGTGCGAATCCGCTGCGAACGGGCTGGCGAAATCGCGGTCGAGACGGTCATCGCGCTCGACGCAGGCGCTGCGGCGTCGGCGACCGAGAGGGAGGGCGATGCCTCGCGAACGTTGGGCGCGCTCTCGTGTGGGGGCGCGCTCTCGCGCGGGGGCGTCGAAGGTGTGGTTGGGCGCGTTGTTTCAGCGGTCGAACGCGACGGCGCGGGCGTCTCGACCGTGGGCTGGCTGCCCCGACGCGCGAGCGCCGCGGTGGCCGAGACGGCGAGCAACGCGAGCAGGGACGCAGCGACGATGGCCGTTGAAGTGGGGCGTTTTGCGCGACTGCGAGGGGCCGGCGTCTCCGAGCCAGCGAGCGTCTGGTCCGAGGGAACGTCGGTGACGAGCCGCCCTTCGCCCGCGTCGATCGTGGCATCGAGCGGTCTGTGCTCGCGCTCGCTCGGTGGCGCGGTCGATCCCTGCTCGAACGCGTCGGACCAGAACCCGCGGCCGCGGTCCGAAGCGAACGGCGCGAGCGCGTCTCCGAGGGCGCGCACGCTCTCGAAGCGGTCTTCGGGCGTCGGCGCGAGCGCGCGAGAGATGGCGTTGGCGAGCGCGTGGGGGAGCTCAGCGCGGTGCGTGCGCGGGTCGATGAACTGTCCTTCGGCGATGTTCGAGAGCAGCTCGAGCATGGTCTCGCCCGAGTAGGGACGATGGCCGCAGAGCATTTCGTAGAGGATGACGCCGAGCGCGTGTTGATCGCTGCGCGCGTCGGAGCGACGGCCGGTGACCTGCTCGGGGGCCATGTAATTGGGCGTTCCGACGAGGCCGCCGGTGGTGCTGAGGCCGTTGGGGGCGGTCGGGTCTTCGACGCGACAGATGCCAAAATCGAGGATCTTCGGCGTCGTCGCTGCGCCCGGAACGCGCGCGAGAAAAATGTTCTCGGGCTTGAGGTCGCGGTGGATGAGCCCGTGCGTGTGCATCGTGAAGACCGCGGCGCACACGGGCAGGACGAGGTCGATCGCGTCGGTGATGGACAGCGTCTTCTCTCGTTGGATGCGCGCGGCGAGGTCTTCGCCCGAGAGCAGCTCCATCACGAGGTAGAGTGTCCCGTCTTGGACGCCGACGTCGGTGACGTCGACGATGTTGGGGTGGTGCACCTTTGCGGCGGCGCGCCCCTCGCGGATGAATCGCTCGGATCCGCCTGGTTTTTCAGCGACGGATTCGTGCATGACCTTCAGCGCCACGCGCTTGTGAAGGTGCTGGTGCTCCGCTTCGAACACGGTCCCCATGCCGCCCTGCCCGAGCTTGCGGAGGATCGTGTACTTGCCAAACGTCTTCGGGTCCTTGCTCTCCATCCCGTCGCTTGCGCCGCTCAGAGTGAGGATGCCCCTTGGATGCGTCGTTCGGCAACGGATTGGGCGTACAATGCAGCTTCGAGAGGAGCGTCGATGAGGTTCGTCGCTGTGGCCATGGCGTGCGCGGTGGCGTGCGCGTCGCTCGTGTCTGTCCGTGACGCCCGAGCGCAGAGCGCGGGCGCAGCCGCGGGTTCGACCGAAGAGGAAGAGGACATTCGTCAGGGCGTCGCGATGCGTCGCGCGGGGCGGGACGTCGACGCCGCGCCGTTTTTTCAGCGGGCGTACGACCGCGCGCGCTCTCCGCGCGCCGCGGCGCAGCTGGGGCTGTGCGAGCAAGCGCTGGGGCGTTGGGTGCTCGCCGAGCGACACGTGCGCGAGGCGCTCGCGAGCGCGAGCGATCCGTGGGTTGCTCGGACGCGGGCGACGCTCGAGTCCGCGGTGAGCGTGGCCGAGCAGCACCTCGGGACGATCGAGCTCGTGGGCGGAACGGACGGGGCCGAGGTCTTCTTCGACGGCGAGCTCGTGGGCTCGCTTCCGACCGCGCGTTCGCTGCGCTGGGTGACGGGCACGATCCGCGTCGAGCTTCGCTTGCGAGGGGCGCCGCCGATCGTGCGCACCGTCGAGCTCGGCGCGGGCGCGATCGAGCGCGTCGCGCTTCCTGCGCAGAGCGCGAGCACGGGAGCAGCGACGGGCCCTGCGAACGATACGCACACGAATTCAAGTGGGACCGCAGCGCAGGGCCTCGTGCGCGATCCGCGGAGGGCGGTTGCGCCACCGTTGCGGGTGCATCCGCTGGTGTGGGGAGGCGCTGCGGGCGTGGGCGCGGGAGCGATCGTGACGGTGATCGGCTTCGTCGTCGGCAACGGGATCGAGGCCGCGTACAACAGCGAGTGCGTGCAGTCAGCGAGCGCGCCCGAGAGCTGCGTCGCGCGGTTCGGCAGCGACCAATCGGCGCTGCAATCGATGACCGCGGTGACGGCGACGGGCTGGGCGTTGATCGGCGCGGGAGCGGTCGCCTCGGGCGTGGGCATCGCGCTGACGTTCACCGGGCGAAGAGAAGAGCCCGCGAGCGTTCGCGCCGTGGTGCTCGGCGATCGCGTCGCGGTCGTGGGGCGGTTCTGAGCGAGCGCCCGTGGTACGGTGCTCGGGGAGATGAGTCAGACGGCGCACGAAGCGAAGGGCGTGCACTATCCGGAGTCGGACGAGATGGGGGAGTCGATGATGCAGCGGATCATCGCAGAGCTGCTGCGGCCGTTGCTGGCGCGGTTTCTCGCGGACCGCGGCGAGCGAGCGTTTGTCGGGGCCGATCAGTTCATCTACTGGTCGGAGGGGGACGCGACCAAGCGAGTGGCGCCGGACGTGTATGTGATTCCCGGAGAGGATCCTTCGGCGATGCCGCGGTCGTGGCTCTTGTGGGAGCACGATCGAGGGCCGTCGTTTGCGCTCGAGATCGTGGGACGCGACGTCCTCAAGGACTACGAAGACGCGCCCAACGAGTACAAGCAGCTCGGCGTCGAAGAGCTCGTCGTGTTCGACCCCGAGCCGAACGAGCATCCGCGATCCAACCGCGTGCGTTGGCAGGTGTGGCGCGCGGTGAAGCGCCGCGGTTTTGTTCGCGTGTTGAGCAGCAACGGAGACCGCGTCGAGTGCGCTTCGCTCGGGTGCTGGCTGCGCGTCGTGGGAGAGGGCGCGGCGCAGCGCGTTCGGCTCGCGGTGGGGCCGCACGGCGACGAGCTCGTGCTGACCGACGCTGAGCGCGCCGAGCGCGAGCGCGAGGAGAAAGAGCGCGAGCGCGAGGAGAAAGAGCGCGAGCGCGAGGAGAAAGAGCGCGAGCGCGAGGAGAAAGAGCGCGAGCGCGAGGAGAAAGAGCGCGAGCGCGAGCGGTTCGAACGCGAGCGCGCCGAGCTCGAAGCGGAGATCACGCGGCTACGCGCGGAGCGAGATCGGCTGAAAGCGCGGGGATAGCGGCGGGATTGTGTGGGTGTGTTTTCAAGATCGCGCGGTCACTGCGTCGGGAGCAGCGAGAGCAAGTAGTCCCGAGGCGAGGCGTAGAGCAGCTCGGTGGTGCACATGGCCTGCGCCGAGACGGTGTTGACGCCGCGCGTGATCGAGAGCGTGTGCGAGGCCGAGAGCGTGGCGCGATCGAAGCCCATGCGCGCGGGGGTCATCTCGCGCGTGTTCGCAGAGAAGCCCGTCTCGTCGCGCGCGGTCTCGAGCTGAGTGTGGTCCGCGGTGAACGAGGCGTTGGACGCCCAGCCGAGCGAGGCGGGCGCGGCTCCTTGGGCGGCGATGCGGAGCTGCGCGTCGAAGGCCGTCGTCGCGAAGCCTACGTCCGGCGGGAGCGAGGTGTCCGTGAGCACGCGCATGAGCTCTGCGCGAACGGTGGCTCCCTCGATCGTCGCGTCGCAGCGCTCGATGAAGATTCGCCGCGCGCGCGTGAAAATATCCCGGGGAATCGGCCACGTTTGCGCCTCGGCCATGACCGTTCGCGGCCCCGGTTCGAGCGTGCGCGCTTGCTTGAGCACGAGGCGCGCGGGGCGCGTGCTTCCGTCGCGAAGCGCGGGCCAGCCGGCGAGCATGTCGTGAAACTCGAAGTCGAGCGTGAGCGTTCGACCGGCTTGCGCCGCGGCGCGCGCGGCGTTCTCTCGCGTGAGCCAGTGTTGGCTGACCGAGAGCGCGTCGTCGAAGAGCTTGCGCAGGGCGGCGTCGCCGAGGAGGTCTTCGTTGGGGCTGAGCGACGAGCGTCGGACGCGCTCGATGCGGATCGCTCCGTCGCTGCGGTGACGAATCACGCGGACGACCTCGGGCAGGATGTCCGGGTTGGGGTTGGCGACGGACTCGGCGCCCTTCTGCACGTTGACTTCGAGGCGAACGTCGTCGCTGTCGTTGGGCGGAGTGATGGTGAGCGTGGTGACTCCGGTGGCGCGTTCGAGCGCGTCGTCGAAGCGCGGGTGCACCACGACCGCCATCGCCGACGAGAGGTGATCGATGTGCTCGGAGCGTCGCTCTTCGAACGCCTCGAAGCCCCAAAACGAGCCCCACACCTGGCGGATGGCCTTCTCGATGGTCTTGCTCTGATCGCTGGTGCGCGGCTGCGCAGCGGGGTCGAGAAAGCCCGTGTACGACTCGTAGAGGCCGGCGCCGTTGAATCCTTCGATGTCCTCGACGTTGGACGAAGAGCGAAAGCGAAGGCCCTGCGTGACGGCGAGCTGCGAGTAGATGGCGGACAGCTCTCGGTGGATCGTCGCGAGCGTCGCGGGGGCGATGGGGGTGTTTTGAACGAGGCCGCGGATTCCGCCGGTGCGAGCGAGGTCGCCCAGGGGATTGCCGAGCAGGTGGGTGCTGGTGAACTGGCCGACCCAGGTGCGATCGGCGTCGGTCGTGTGGCGCGTGAGAAAGACCTCGATGCCGTCGAGGACGACCTCGCGCACGCGGACGTCGCGCTCGAACTCGGCGTCGGCGAGGGCGGCGCTGATGCGCGCGCGCATGGGCGCGAGGTGCTCGACGTACGCGCGGACCGTGAGCGAGTGCGGGCGCAGGGGCAGCTCGAGGTTCGCTTCGGCGAGCAGGGCGACGTAGCCGACGGCTTTTCCTCCGATGATGGGAGAGATCATGGGGATCTCGTCGGGCGTGCGCGTCGAGAGGTCGATGAGGTACGGCAGGGCGCTCGTGTCGGGGGTGTTGACCGATCGGACAGGGCGCGTCGAGAGCGCGACGTAGCGGTTGTATTGCTCGCCGGTGATGGGTGCGATGACGACGTTGTTGGGCGCCGCGGCGAAGTAGACGGCGGGCGAGTATCCGCGGGCGATTTGCGTGAGCGATGGATCTTCGAGCGCGCCGGCGATGTGCGCGTTGGGGATGCCGCGGTTGCGCGCGAGGAGATTGATGTGCGCGAGTGGCGTCTGCGGGACCGCGGTGACCACGCCCGCGGCGGCCGGGAGAAAGTCCGGCATGCGCTCGAACACGAGGATCTCGTTGGCGTTGGTGTTGGGCATCCCGTCGCTGGCGTGGATGAAGCGGAGGTAGCCGGCGGTGATTCCGTCGCTGTAGACCTCGCGCGTTCCGGGGATGACGACGTCGCGGTAGCGCAGGATGCGGTCCCAGTACGGCAGGTGATCGCGCTCCATGGTCTGCGCGAGCGTCTCTTGTTCGGCTGAGCGGACGAGCCACTTGAGCTGCCCCGCGATGGCCGCGGGCAGCCTGGGCATGATGCTGTCGAAGAAGGTGACGATCTGCGGGTGCGTGACGTTGTCGCTGAACTCGAGCTCGAAGGCCCATCGCGGTTGCTCGCCCGAATTCCTCGGTGCAATGCGCATGAGCGTCGCGAGCCCGTAGCGGCGCGCTGCGCCGAAGGACTCGTTGTAGAAGCGCCACGAGTACAAGCGACCGTCGAAGATCTGCAGGTCGAGCGGCAGCGTTCTCTGCGCGCTGGCCCAGGTGTACACGTCGCGGATCGTCGAGAAGCTGAGCCCGCGCACGGGCATCACGTCGTCGCCGGGGATGGGCTGCGCGTTGAGCAGTCGAAACCAGTACCACTCGTCGTGGAGCTTGTAGAACTGGCTGTCGAAGAAGAGCGTGTCTCGCGCCGCGGTCGAGTTGAAGCTCGTGATGATGATCTTCGCCGCAGAGATCGTGCTCTCTCCGACGGCGAGCTGCGTGAAGTGCTGCTCGGAGTCGATGCGCGCGACGGTGTGATCGTTGAAGCCAGCGGGGCCGCACGAAGCGAGCGCGAGCGCGAGGCACGAACCGAGCGAGAGAGAAGCAGCGCGACGCATGGCAATAGTGTACGTGCGTCGAGCAAGCGGTGTGCCCGAAGCGCGCGTTCGCGAACGAACCGATGAAACGCAGGGCAAACGCGACGAGCGCGCGCTGCGCGCGACGTGTCAGTGTGAGCCACAAGGGGGAGGACGCAGCGCCGGCTCGGGGACAGAGCCCTTGGCTTCAGCGGTTGTCCTCGCATTGGCGGCGGTGGCATCGGCGAACAGCGTCCCGATAGCGCATCCCCGAACCACTGACCCCCGCGACGTCATGGTTGATGCAGGAAGCATCAACTCATGCCGCGCCAGTGGTTCGGGGATGCGGGGTAGACCGCGCGCGGATTCGGGGTATTTCAAGGGCCTGCGGGAGGTAGAGAGCGTTGAGTTTGCGAACATCATCCCTCGTTGCGATGGCGATCACCGTGCTCGGCGCAGAGGCGCGCGCGCAGGCGCTGACCGCGCCAGAGATCGTCGCGAGGGTCGAGGCGACGTACGCGAGGGTGACGGAGTTCGAGGCGGACGTTCGGGTGTTCGAGACCGACGCGCAGAGCAACGTGACGACCGAGCGCGCGGGGCGCGCCCAGCTTGGCCGCGGAGGCGCGATGCGCATCGAGTTCACTTCGCCGCGCGGTCAGCTGATCGTGTCCGACGGAGCCACGCTGTGGAGCTACTCGGCTGCGCAGCGACGGGCCGTGATGGCGAAGCTCGACGAGTCGCCGTTCGCTGCGCTCGCGGTGTTCTCGGGCTCGCTGTCGACGGCGTTCACGGCGAGGTTGGTGCCGATGCGCGTCGCGGCGTATCAGCGCTTGCACGCGGTCGAGCTCGTTTCGCGCGCGGCGCAGGTGGGGTACGCGCGGGTGTTTCTGTTCGTCGATCCGACGCAGTTTCGCGTGGTCGAGCTCGGGATCATCGACGCCCAAGGATCGCGCACACGAATTCAATTCGACCCTGCGACGCTGCGCTTCAACAAGGGCGCCCCGCGCACGGTCTTTCAATGGGCCCCCTCGAGCCAGACGACCGTTGTGCGCGCGGCTCCGGCGGTCGCTCGCACCGCAGCGGGCAGCGCGGGTAGACCAGGCACCGCGGGCAGCGCTCCGTCGAGCGGCGCGGGCGGCGTTCGTGTGGCGCCGCACCGTCGTTCGTTCGACCCGCGGTGAGCTCTGTAACTTTTGCCGCGCCGCTGCGTACACAGTGCCATGACGCTCGGTCGATCGCTGCTCGTCTCGCTCGGTCTCTTGCTGTCGCTCTCTCACTGCTCGCGCGGCTCGCGTGCGAGCGCCACGGTGAGCTCGTCCACGGTGAGCGCCCCGGTCGGCGCGCATCAATCCACCGCTGAAAACACCGCAGAGGCGCACCCATCCGTGAACGCCGCGCAGGCCGCGACCGCGACGCGCGGCGTGCCGACGGTGACCTTCGGCGTCGCCCTCGCATCTCCGACCGACGGGCTCGCGGAGGCGACGTTCGCCGCCGGGTGCTTCTGGTGCGTGGAGGCCTCGTTCGAAGACGTTCGCGGCGTGCGCGCGGTGATCTCGGGGTACACGGGCGGGCCTGAAGAGCGGCCGACGTACGAGCAGGTCTGCGATCACGCCACGGGCCACGCCGAGGCGGTCCGCGTCATCTACGACCCGCGCGAGGTGAGCTATCCGCAGCTGCTCGCGGTGTTCTGGCGCATTCACGACCCGACGACGCGCGATCAGAGCTTCTACGACCGCGGGCACCAGTATCGCTCTGCGATCTTCGTGCACGGCGCCGAGCAGCGCGCGCAGGCGGTCGCGAGCCAGCGCGCTCTTGAAAGTGCGCACAAATATTCGAGCGCGATCACCACTGAAATCGCAGACGCAGCGGCGTTTTGGCCCGCCGAGGACTACCACCAGGACTATCACCACACGCACCCGGTGGAGTACTGGCGCTATCGCCGCGGCTCGGGGCGAGACGACTACATCACCGAGACGTGGGGCGCGGGAGCGCTGCGAGCGGCGCAGCGGCACGAGTGACAGTGATTGTCCGGCGACGAGCGAGGGGCGCGTGCAACGGGGGCGCAGTCGCGGTATGGCACGGATCCCTCTGTGAAGATCTTCAGTTGGAACCTCAACGGGTATCGAAGCGCCGCGAAGAAGGGGTTTCGCGAGTGGTTCGAGCGCACCGACCCCGACGTGCTGAGCCTGCAAGAGATCCGCGCGGACTGGGGCGAGCTCGACGCTGAAGACCGGGCGTTGCTGTCGGAGAAGCACGAGGTGTGCTGGTTTCCTTCGACGAGCAAGCGCGGGTACGCCGGGGCGGCGACGTTGATCCGCAAGGGGCTGCCGTTTACGCAGAGCGCGGGCGTCGGCGTGCGCGAGTTCGACTGCGAGGGGCGGCTCGTGGTGTCGACGCATCCGGGGCTGACGTTGATCGCGGGGTATTTTCCCAACGCGAGCGAGGGGCTCTCGCGCTTGGAGTACAAGCGAGCGTTTTCGCGGTGGGTGCGCGACGAGATCCAGCGACGACACGCGAACGGAGAGCGCCTGGTGATCATCGGCGACCTCAACGTCGCGCCCGAAGAGATCGACATCGCCCGGCCGACGGCCAACCGTCGCTCGCCGGGCTTCACCGACGAAGAGCGCGAGGACTTTCGCGAGTACCTTCGCGCGGGCGTGGTCGACGCGTTTCGCGAGAGAAATCCCGGTAAAAAAGACCAGTACACGTGGTGGACGTGGCGCGCCAACGCGCGCGAGCGCAACGTCGGTTGGAGGCTCGACATAGCGCTCGTGTCCAAGTCGCTCGACGCCGACGTGACGGCGGTGAAGCACCACACGAAGGTGTTGGGCAGCGATCACTGCCCCATCAGCGTCGAAGTCGAAGTGTGAGCTGCGACGAGCCCCCTGCGCGACTGCCGCGCGGCCGCGCTCACTCGGGCTTCGGCTCGAACGCGCAGGGCGCCTTCACCTTGCCGATGCACACGAGCGCGTAGCCCTCGGCGCGCTCTTCGGCGGTCAGGCAGCTCTCTTCGGGGGTCTCGATCTGGCCGCGGAGCATTTTGACTCGGCACGTTCCGCACACGCCGGATTCGCAGCCGGACGAGAGGTTGACCTTCGCTCTGCGCGAGGCTTGCAGAACGGTCTCGCCTTCGCGCACGGAGAACGTCTTGCTCTTTCCGTTCTCTTGCACTTCGACTTCGTGCGCGATCGCGTCGGCGCCCACCGAGGCCACCACTGCGGTGAACTTCTCTTCGAGGATCTTGGCCGAGGCGAAGCGCTTGCTCACGGCGGCGTGGCAGGCCTCCATCATGCCCGTGGGGCCGCACAGCGCGACGAGCGACGGAGCGTCGATGGACTCGAGGATCTTGCTCACGACGTCTTCGCTCATCGGGCCTTTGATCCCCTCGGAGCCGTCGTCGAGGACGTGGATGACGGTGAGCTTTCCGTTGCTGTTCGCGGCGAGTTCGTCGATCTCGCTGCGAAGGATTTGCTCTTCTTTGCTGCGGTTGGCGTCGACGAGCGTGACCTTCGTGGGCCAGCCCTTCGCGGCGAGGTCGTGCATAAACGCCAGCATCGGCGTGATGCCCGAGCCGCCCGCGAGCAACAACGCGTGATCGACGCCCGACGGAAGAACGAAGTGCCCGTACGGACCCTTCACCTCGAGCTTGTCGCCCGCGGCCAATCGCTGCGTGATGTACGTCGAGACCGAGCCGCCTTCGACGCGCTTCACCGTCAGCCGCAGCGGCTGCCCCGGAGCGCGCGAAAACGAGTACGCGCGCCACGGAAGCTCGTTGTTCGGGCGCAGCAGCACGAACTGTCCCGCCTGAAAATCCAGCGACGAATCGACTTCGAAGCTCACCGTCGACGGCGTCTCTTTCGTCACGCTCGTCACGGTCCAGTGCTGGACGTGCTCTTCTTTCTTCGCGGGCGCGGGGGCGCCCTTCGGACGAAACAGCCACCACGCAGCGCCTACGGCGACCACGGCCGCGGGGATCACGATCAACGCGTTCATCAGGGCGGCGCTTATAGCGCATTCCCGAACCCCTGATCCCCGCGACGTCATGGTTGATGCTGTCCGCATCAACTCATGCCGCGCCAGTGGTTCGGGGATGCGGGGTATACCGACTTCACGGGTAGCCGGTAAACACGCAGCGATTGCGGCAGATCAGCGCCACTCGAAGGTCATGTCCGCGAGGATTCCGCCTGAGCGCGTCCCGCGGTTGATCTGCGGATTGGACGTCTCGATCGCGGTCTCGACGCAGCGAGCGAGCGCTCCGCCGACGCTGGACGGCTGCGAGAACACGGGGCTGGCCGTCGCGCGAAACATCATCGTGACCGAGGCGCGCGCGGGGCCGTTGCCCCCGTGGCACGACTCGATGGACGGCATGGCGCGGCGCACGAGCCCGATCGCTTCGCTCATGTCGACGTCGCCCACGCGACGGGACTCGGTGAAGCGAAGGCGGCCCGACGGAGAGCGCAGGATCGCCGTGTCTCCCGCGGTCTCTTGCGCGTTTTGCGCGGGCGCGGCCCCGAGCGCGGCGAGCAGCCCGTTGGTGGGCGAGGTGTTCGCGGGCTGCGTGGCGTTCGACGGCGCCGACGGCTGCGCGGGCTGCGCTGTGGGCGCGGGCTGCGCGGACGCTGTGGGTTGCGCTGCGGGCGCAGGCTGCGTGGGCATCACGGGCTGCGCGGGCATCGCGGGCTGACCCGCGCCCATGGCGTTGGTGGCGACCATCGGGTGCGCGCCGCTCGGGTTGGTGACGGTGGTCACGTCGTCGGGCGCCTCGGTCTCCCACGGGCGAGCGATCGCGAGCAGCGCGACCGTGGTGAACACCGCTGCGCCGGCGGTGATCGCGACGGCGCGTCGGTCGAGCGGCTTGCCCTCGGCGCGGGTGGAGCGCGTCGGTTGCGCGGGAGCAACGTTGGCGCCGTACGAGCCCGAGTGTTGCGCGGGGGCAACCATGGACACGGGCGGCGCGGAGTGAGGGCTCGATGTGCGGGCGAGCACGGCAGGCGCGGGCTGCGACTGCGCGTAGGCGGTGGGCGCGTAGGACGCGTGCGAGTGCGACGGGTTGTGCGCGCCGTGCGCGGGCGTCGCGCTGTGTCCCGGGGGTGTGCCGTACGCAGGGAGCTTGGCGGTGTTGGGCGGCTGCGGAGGCTGCGAAAAGCCCGGCGCGCCGCTCATGGCGGCGAGGAGCCAGTCGCGCATGACGGCGGCGCTCGCGGGGCGCGCGTCGCGGTCGCGAGCGATGGCGCGGTCGACGACGGCGCACACTCCGGCGCTGACCCACGGAGCGACCGTGGCGAGCGGAGGCGTGGGCGCTTGCGTGATCGCGACGAACCACTCGGCGAGGGTCTGCGCTTCGAAGGGGAGGCGGCCCGAGAGCGCGCGAAAGAGCACGGCGCCGACCGCGTACAGGTCTGCGCGCGCGTCGACGGTGCGGGCGTCGAGCTGCTCGGGCGGCATGTAGCCGGGCGTCCCGAGGATGGCGCCGACCATGGTGCCGGGCTGCGCGATCGAGGGCGAGCTCTGCGAGACCTTCGAGATGCCGAAGTCGATGATGAACACGCGCTCGCTGCCGTCGGGCTCTCTTCGCACGAGGAGGTTGGACGGCTTGATGTCTCGGTGAACGATCCCGCGCGCGTGCACGACCTCGAGCGCCGAGAGCACTTGCGCCGAGAGCGCGACGGCGCGCTCGGTCGAGAGGCGTCGCTCGTCGTCGAGGATGGCCTCGAGCGAGCGACCTTCGACGCGCTCCATGGCGACGAAGATGCGTCCGTCGGGGAGCGTTCCGCAGTCGAAGACGTCGACCAACGAGGGGTGGCGAATCGTGGCTGCGATGCGCGCTTCGTTGAGCGCGCGCGCGAGCAGCTCGGGGTCGCCTTGAGGGTTGCTCACCTTCAACGCGACCTCGCGGCCCGTCATTCGATGGCGCGCGAGGTACACCGAGCCGAAGCCCCCCTGTCCGAGCGTCGACAAGACCTCGTAGCGATCGACGTCGTTGATGACTTCTGCGGCGGCCACGGCGACGCCGCACTATCGCGACGAGCGCTCACCGACGCAAGCAACCGACATGATCGCTCAGCCAGACAATGACCAACGATCCGTCGCGGGCTGGGTTCTCCGCGGCGGATCGTTGGTGTGGTGCGCGCTGTTTCTTCGGTGACACAGCGCGTGTCGCGCTCGTCGCTCAGACGAGGACCATCACGATGTACAGCGCGCCGAGGATGATCGAGACGAGGCCGAGGGGAGCTTGGATTCCCACGAGCTTCTCGCGGATCGCGGCGCCCTTGGCCTTGGCCTGCTCGTTCTTCGAGAGGGCGTAGTGCGTGATGAGACCGAAGCCGAGGAGGAAGCCCACGAGCAGGTCGGACACGCCCGAGGCGGTCCAGAAGATCCAGCGCAGCGGCGCGACCGAGAGCAGTCGCAGGCTGGTCAGAACGCCGAGGATCTCTTTGATTCCCCAGATGAACATCGTGACGCCGATCCAGCCCTGGTAGGGCGCGAGCTTGTCGATCATCTGCTGCGCGTCGGGGCGGCGCTTGATGATGAAGCCCGAGGCCGCGAGGAGTCCGCCGAGGATAGTGATGATTCCGCCGATCATGTGTGTGTGCTCCGTCTGAGGGTGTCTGTTGGGTGGCTCAGCGCTGCTGAGCCCTCGTTCGCTCGAGGCGTCGCCGTCGGCGCGCCGTGACAGAGCCTCTTCGCAACGGGCGGGCCAACGGGTGATGACTGGAAAATCCCAGGCGAAATGCAGGTGTCTCGTGAGATCGGCAACGGGCTGCGGCAACCGGTTGCCGAGGTCGGCAATGGATTGCCGATCGAACGAGGTAGAGTCGTTCGAGCCGTGCAGGACAAGACCACCGCGAGAGCCGACGCTTCAGCGTTGCAGCCCGTCACAGACGAGCGCGCGCGGGTGATCGTGCTCGGGCCGCAGGGGGCCAAGCAGTTCGTCGTGACCGAGGCAGGGGCGGTGATCGGCCGCGCGTTTCCTGCGGAGATCGTGGTGGACGACCCGAGCGTGAGCAAGCAACACCTGCGCGTGTGGCTCGCGTCCGACGGCACCGTTCGCTTCGCGGACCTCGGCTCGACCAACGGCACCACGCTCAACGGCCTCGCGGTCCCTCACGGAACGTTCGCTCGCGGCGACACCCTCCGCATCGGCTCGGTGCAGCTTCAACTGCAGCCCTCGAGCGCGAGCGTGCTCGTCCCGGGGGTGCTCGCGTTCGACTCGTTTGTGCAGCGATTCGCCGAAGAGCAGCGCGCGCATTGGACTTCGGCGCAGCCCTTCAGCGTGCTCGTGGTCGAGAGCCAGAGCACGGTGGCGCTGCGAGAGTGGGCTCCGAAGGTGCTCGGCGCGATCGGCGCGAAGGATCGCGCGGCGCAGTTGCGAGACGACGCGCTGGTGGTGCTCTTGTCCGGCGCGCGACGAAGCGAGGCGCGGTCCATCGCGAGCGCGATCGCGCAAGGCGACGGCGGGCTTCGCGTGGGCGCGGCGACGTACCCCGAGCAGGGCAGGGACATCTCTTCGCTCGTGACCGCGGCGACCGCTGCGAGCGCAGAGCCGAGCGGGGCGACGATCAAGAGCGACGGAATCGTGCGAGGAGAGTCCACGGATTCGCTGTGGGCGATGATCGATCGCGCGGCGCCGAGCGTTGTTCCGGTGATGGTCTTGGGCGAGAGCGGGACGGGCAAGGAGCTCGTCGCGCAGGCGTTGCATCAGCGATCGGCGCGCGGCGACAAGCCGTTGCGCGCGGTGAACTGCGGGGCGATCCCGGCGAACCTCGTCGAGAGCACGCTGTTTGGCGCCGAGCGCGGCGCGTTTACGGGCGCGGATCGCACGCTCAAAGGTCTGTTCGAGCAAGCGCACGGAGGGACGCTCTTTCTCGACGAAGTGGGCGAGCTCCCGTTGCCAGCGCAGGCCTCGCTCTTGCGCGTGCTCGAGACGTCGAAGGTCACGCGCATCGGCGGTGATCGCGAGATCTCCGTGGACGTTCGCATCGTGAGCGCGACGCATCGCGACCTCGAGCGACGGTGCCACGAAGGGACGTTTCGCTGGGATTTGTACTATCGATTGAACGGTCTGAGCTTGGAGCTTCCGCCGCTGCGCGAGCGTCGCGACGAGATCGAGCCGTTGGTGGCGTTGTTTCTCGAGCACGCGCAGCGCAACGGGACGACCGCAGTGCGCGGGGTGCATCCCAAGGCGCTCGAAGCGCTGCGCAACTATGGGTGGCCGGGCAACATCCGCGAGCTGCGCAACTGCGTGCAGCGCGCGGCGCTCGTGGCCAACGGCCCTGTGATCGTGCTCGACGATCTCACCGAGCGCGTGCGCACGGGCGAGCGCGCGCCGAGCTCTCCGCCGAGCGCTGCTGTGATGAACGGAACGCTGCCGCCTCCGGGGCTCGTTCCATCGGGCGTCGGGCCGAGCTCGCTTGCTGTGCCGTCCGCGCCGCCGTCGGAGCTCGACGAGGGCGAGGGGCTGCGCAAGGCGCTCGAGAAGCACGAGATCAAGCTGATCACCGAGGCGCTCGCGAAGGCGGGAGGGAGCACGTCGGGGGCCGCGGCGATCCTGCAAATTCCCATTCGAACGTTGACTCACAAGATCAACGCGCTCGGGATCAAGAAGAGCAAAGAGTGAGCGGGTCGGTGTAGCTTGCGCTCGATCGCGCGTGCACAATGCGCGGCGAGCATGGACCCCGAGGTCGACGCGCTCTTGCGCGCTGGTGACATCGAAGGCGCCGCGCGGCGCGCGAGAGAAAAAGGCCTGCACCGAAAGGCGACGGAGCTGCTCACGCTGCTCGGCCGTCACGCAGAGGCCGCGATCGTGGCGCTCGAAGCGGGCGAGTGGCGATCGGCGCTCGACGCTGCGCTCTCGTCGGGCGACGAGCGCGTGGTGGCCGCGCTGTGCGACGAGATCGGAAAGCGGGGCGCGATCGCCGAGGCCGCCGCGGCGCACGCGCGGATCACGCAGCGTCACGACGTGGCGGCGAGGATCTTGGAGCCGCTGTTTCCTGCGGAGGCAGGGCAGGCCTGGTACGAGCGCGGAGAGTACTTGTACGCGGCGCGCTGCTTCGATCGCGCGAAGGACGTGGGGCGCACGCTCGTGGCGCTCGAGCAGCACCTGGCGCAGTTTCCCGAGGACACCGAGGCGGCCGAGCGGCTCGCGGTGTTGCGCGCGGGGCGCGGCGACGACGAAGGCGCGGTGCGCGCGCTGCAGCTCGCGGCGAAGCACAAAGCGGGGCCGAAGGCGCTCGAGATGCTCATCGAAGCACTGCGCAGGATCGGGCTCGAAGGCGCGGCGCGCGTGGTGGTTCGACGGCTGCGCATCGCGAAGCCCGAGGCCTCGATGGACGTCGAGAGCTATCAAGACTCGCTTCCGCGCGGGCAAGGTGAAGAGCGCTACGCGGGGCGCTATCGCGTGGTGCGGCAGGTGGGCTCGGGCGCGGCGGGGCGCGTTCTCGAAGCGGTGGACGAGCTCACCAACGAGACGGTGGCGCTCAAGGTCTTGGCGGTCGGCGACGACAAGGGCGCGGCGTTTGCGCGCTTCATGCGCGAGGCCGAGCTCGCGCGTTCGCTCGATGATCCGACGATCGTGGGGATGCGAGCGCTCGACCCCGAGGGGCCGACGATCGTGTACGACTGGATGCCGGGCGGGACGTTGAGCGAGCGGCTCGCGACGCTTTCGCTAGGAGAAACACGGGCGATTTCGCTGCGGCTGCTGCGCGCTCTCTCGGTCTTGCATCGGCACGGCGTGGTGCATCGAGACATGAAGCCGTCCAACGTGCTCTTCGATCCGGCGGGGCAAGCGCGGCTCGGAGACCTGGGCGCCGCGCACTTGAGCGATTTGGGAGCGACGGTGACGGGCGGCCTCGTCGGCTCGCTGCCGTACATGTCTCCCGAGCAGATCACGGGCGGCGCGGTGTCGGCCGCGACCGATCTCTACTCGTTCGGGTGCATGTTCTTTCAGATGCTCACGGGGCAGACGCCGTTCGCGGGGCCAGACTTCGTCGATCAGCACTTGCACGAGCCTCCGCCGAAGGTGTCCGCGCTGCGGCCTGCGCTCGGGACGGAGTACGACGCGTTCGTCGAGGCGCTGCTCGCGAAAGAAGCCGATCAGCGACCGCAGGACGCGTTCGAGTGCGAGCGATTGTTGCAGGCGTTGAGCTTTCGCGAAGTGGACGACGATCGACGGACGCTCTCGCGACGGAGCAGCATTCCACCGCCGCCGGGGGCGAGCGCGGGGCGCGCGGCGAGCTGGCTCGTGGCCTCGGGAAAACCTGGGCGTTTTGTGGATCAGCGACTTTCGCGCGAGGTCGAGCGGATCGAGCTCGACGGATCGAAGCGGGACGCGCTGTACCGTTGGGCGAGCTCGAGCTCGAGCGATTTGCAGACGATCACGGACATCGACGACGATCACGGCGCGACGGTGGTGGCGTACGCGATCGCGCTCGACAGCGAAGCGATTGTACCCGCGGATTCGCTGGACGGAATCGAGCGTGGCCGCGTGCTCGCGGCGCTGGCCGAGGTGGGCTTCGACGGCGTGAGCGCGGGGCGCGCCCCGTGCGTGCGCTCGCGGCTGTACGGGGCGGTGGCGTTGGTGAGGGCGCTTGTGCAGTGATCGACGGGCATCGCGTGGCGGTGGTGATTCCGGCGTTCAACGTGGCGCCGAGGATCGGGCGGGTGATCGAGACGATTCCGTCGTGGGTCGATCGCGTGTGGGTGATCGATGACGGGTCGAGCGACGGGACGTCGCGCGTGGCGCAGCGGAGCGCGCGGGCGGGGGTGACCGTGGTGACCCACGAATTCAACCGAGGCGTGGGCGCTGCGATCGCGACGGGCTATCGCCGCGCGACCGAGCGCGCGCAGAGCGCGGACGGGGCGGACGTGATCGTGGTGATGGCGGGCGACGGGCAGATGGACCCCGAGGACCTCGCGGCGCTGGTGCATCCCGTGACGACGGGGCGCGCGCACTACGCGAAGGGCAATCGATTGCGGCACAAGAGCGTCCTTCGCGTGATGCCTCCCGTTCGGCTCGCGGGAAACGTGACGCTCTCGGCGCTCACGCGCGTCGCGACGGGCCTGTGGCACGTGGGGGATTCGCAGTGCGGATACACGGCGATTCATCGGGACGCGGTGAGGGCGCTCGACCTGGACGCGCTGTGGCCGCGGTACGGCTACCCCAATGACTTGTTGAGCGCGCTCTCGGTGCGCGGGTTTCGGGTGACCGACGTGACGGTGCGGCCGGTGTACGACGGCGCGCCGAGCGGGGTGCGATGGAGGGACGCGCTCGTGACGATCCCGAGGATCTTGGTGAAGGCGCGCGCGCGGCGGCGGTGAGCAGGGAGGGTGTTTGCAAAATCGCGCGGGGATCGAGCGGTTGAATTTGCGAACACCGTCCCTTATGCCTTCGTGCGTGCACAGTCGAATCGACGCTCGGGCGCTGCGCGAACACTACGCGGACTTTCTCGACCCTCGCGGGGCGAGGCGCAGGATCTTGCTCACGGGGCACTCGCATCAAGCGTGGCCTTCGGTCGCGAAGCAGGGGTTGATCGAGGCGTACGAGGTCGCGGCGCGCGACGTCGATGACAAATGGGACGCGGTGTTTGCCGCGCAAGACGAGCTGCGGGCTCACCTGGCTCTGCGGCTCGGCGGAGAGGCGAAGGAGTACGCGTTTGCGCAGAACACGCACGAGATCGTCACGCGGTGGCTCTCGGCGCTCTCGTGGACAGAGCGCAAGAAGATCGTCACGACGGACGGGGAGTTTCACGCGGCGTTCAGGCAGCTGCGGAGGCTCGCGGAGCTGAGCGAGGTCGAGGTCGTGTTCGTCGCGAGCGAGCCGGCGCGGACGCTCAGCGAGCGGCTGTGCGAGGCGATCGACGAGGAGACGGCGGGCGTCTTGTTTTCGTGTGTCTTGTTCTCGAGCGCGTCGATCGTGCCTGCGCTGGACGCGGTCATCGCGTGCGCGACGGACAAGGGCGCGAGCGTGATGGTCGACGGCTATCACGCGTTCGACGTGGTGGACGTGCGCGCGCCCGAAGGGGCGTTCTTCGTCGCGGGCGGGTACAAGTACGCGCAGTGGGGGGAGGGGGCGTGCTTTGTGAGGGTTCCGTCGGGGTGCGAGCTGCGGCCGGTGTTGACGGGGTGGTTCGCGGGGTTCGCGTCGCTCGCCGATCGTCGCACCGAGGGGCCCGTCGCGTACGAGCGAGACGGCGCGTGGCGCTTCGCGGGCTCGACCTTCGACCCAGCGAGCTTCTTTCGCGCGCGCGCGGTGGCGCGGTTCTTCGATGAGCGAGGGCTCAGCGTCGAGAAACTGCGGGCAAATTCGCTGGCGCAAACGTCGCTCATCGTCGAGCGCTGCGCGAGCCTGAAGGGCGTCGAGCTCGCCACGCCCAGCGATCCGTCGCTGCGCGGAGGGTTCGTCTCGCTGCGAACGCCGCGGGCGGGCGAGCTCGTGAAGGCGCTGCGCGAAGAGGGGGTGTTCACGGATTCGCGCGGAGAAATGCTGCGCTTGGGCGCGGCTCCGTACGTCACGGACGACGAGATCGAGACGGCGATCGAGATCCTCGCGGGGCTGCTCGCGAAGTAGCGGGGACGACCTCCGGGGGCGAAAATCGAAATTCTCGTCGCGGGCGTGTAAGAGCGCGACGGGCGCTGGTGTCTACCTCGGCGAACCACCGAGACAACGGCGGGTTCGAAACGGAGAAGTTCGATGACTGAGAAGAGCAAGTGCCCGTGCTGCGCCACTGAGAACTGCAAGTGCAACGAGCCCCGCGCCGCGGGCGAGTGCTGCTGCGGTCCTACCTGCAAGTGCCCGCCGAACTGCGGGTGCCCGGCCTCGTGCGGCTGCGACGCGGCCCGCGCGCGCAAAGCCTGAGCGTTCGTCGCAGGACGCCGTCGCCTCACGCGGTCGATGCTCGATGCATCGCTGCGCGCGTGGGGGAGCTGGACGTTCGACGACGATCAGAGCGAGTACGATCTTCGCGGCCCGCGGCGGTGAGCGAACCATGAGCGACGAGCACAAGGCGGATGAGCAACAGCAGCGAGAGTGGGCGGCGAGCGTCGCTGCGCACCGCGCGGCGCTTTGGCGTTTTGTGCGCCGTCGCGCCTCGTCCGACGCTGACGCGGACGAGCTGTTCGCGACGGCCCTGGTGCGCGCGTGGGAGAAGCGCGCGACCCTGCGCGATCCGAGCAAGATGCGCCCGTGGCTGTACAGCGTCGCGCGCACGGCGGTGGACCTGCAGCGAAAGAGCGCGGCGCGAAGAGAGCGCTGGATCGATCGGTCCGCGTCGGTCGAGGTCGAAGCCGCGCCGAGCGAGAGCGACGCGGGGTGCGCGTGCGCGTTGGCGCAGCTCGAGCGGCTTCCCTCGGCGTACGCTGAGATTCTGCGGAGGGTCGATCTCGAGGGGGATTCGTTGTCCGAGGCGGCGGCCTCGCTCTCGATCACGATCAACAACGCGACGGTGCGCCTCTCGCGCGCTCGCAGCGCGCTGCGGACGCGGATGGTCGAGCACTGCGGGACGAGCACGACGGCGCTCTGTCAGACGTGCGGGTGCGAAGAGCGAGGCTGCTGCGCATCACACGGAGTCGAGGCGCTCGAGGGCGCGCTGAGCGCTACATCGCATCCCTGATCCTCTGGCGCGGCACTGCACCCACCAATCGATGCTTCCTGCATCGAGCGTGACGTCGCGGGAGTCAGAGGATCTGGGATGCGCTATATGGCGTGCTCGGACTGCAGTCGCGGCAGAGCGATCACGTGGGGGACGCCTCGCGCAACGGCGGGGAGTCGAGTAGTATTTGGTGATCGTACATGAATGCTTCAGAGCCGCGGGTGCGAGCGCCGGTGACCAAGGCGATTGTGGAGCTCGTGGATCAGCTGCCGAGGCAGGATCGCGAGGCGGTCCGCGCGGACGCGGCGGAGGCGATCGCGCATGCGGAGCAGGCTTCGAGGGTGGATTGGATTCCGCTGCGGGTGCAGCTGAGGATTCTGCGCGCGGTGCGGACGCAGCTCGGGCCGCGAGGGTTCGAAGAGTTTGCCGCGGCGCACTTCGCGAGGACCGTCGAGCAGCCGTTGGCGAAGTCGGTGTTCGACACGACGGTGCGGCTGTTCGGGATGGGGCCGGGGCCGATCTTCAAGATCTTTCCGAAGAGCTGGGCGATGATGTCGGTGGGGTGCGGCACGATCGTTTGCGAAGAGCCCGACCCGACCGGAACGACGATTCGCATCGTTGATTTGCCGGTCTCCGAGCCGGACATCGACCTGTACGTCAGCGGCTTTCGCGCGACGTTTCGCGGCGTGCTGGACGCGTTCAAGTTTGGCGGCGACGTGGACTTCGTCTCCTTCGACCGCGCGCATCGCGAGTCTCGCTATCGAGCGCGCTGGGGCTGAGACGGTCTTTCGCACGCCGTGAGTGCAACGCGAGCGGCAACTGTGCTACCCGCAGCGACCCCACTCATGCCGCTCAGCGTCGGAATCGTCGGGCTGCCCAACGTCGGCAAGTCCACCCTGTTCAACTCGCTCTCTTCTGCGAAGGCTGAAGCGGCGAACTATCCCTTCTGCACCATCGAGCCCAACGTGGGCGTGGTGACCGTCCCGGATCCGAGGCTCGAGGCGCTCGACTCGATCGTGAAGGCGGCGAGGATCGTTCCGACCACGTTCAACTTCGTCGACATCGCGGGGCTCGTGCGCGGAGCCTCCAAGGGCGAAGGGCTCGGAAACCAGTTCTTGAGCCACATTCGCGAGGTCGACGCGATCGTCCAAGTGGCGCGCTGCTTCGAAGACGAGAACATCGTCCACGTCGAGAACCGCATCGATCCCGTCGGCGACATCGACGTGATCACCATGGAGCTTTGCCTCAAAGACCTCGACACCGTGCAGAAGCGGCTCGAGCGCGCGCGCAAGCTGTCCAAGAGCGCGACCGCTCCGTACGAGAAGCTCGCCGCGGAGATCTGCGAGGCGCTCTCGTCGCATCTCGACCAGGGCAAGCCCGCGCGCAACTTCGTGTTGCCCGCGCACAACGACGCGCCGATCATCCTGCGCGAGATGCAGCTGCTCACCGCGAAGCCTGCGTTTTATCTGGCCAACGTGGACGAGCGCTCGCTCGGCGACCTCGACGGCAACAAGCACTACCGCGCGCTCGCCGACCGCGCCGCGTCCGAGGGAGCGCCCATCGTCGCGGTGTGCGCCGCGCTCGAAGAGCAGATCGCGGGGCTCGACCCCGCAGAGCGACCGGAGTTTCTCGCGGCTTCGGGGCTCAAAGAGCCTGGGCTCAACGCGGTGATCCGCGCGGGCTACCAGATCCTCGACATGCAGACGTACTTCACCGCGGGCAAGGTCGAGGTTCGCGCGTGGACCATCAAGCGCGGGACGAAGGCTCCGCAAGCGGCGGCGGTGATTCACACGGATTTCGAGAAGAAGTTCATCCGCGCCGAGGTCATGTGGTGGGAGGACTTCGTCGCGCTCGGCGGAGAAGCGAAGTGTCGCGCCGCCGGAAAGCTCTCTGCCGAGGGCAAGGACTACGTCGTGCGCGACGGCGACGTGATGCACTTTCTCACGGGCGCCTGAGCGGGGGGCGCGCCTTCGGCGCAGGGGCCTCGACGCTCTCGCGGGGGGAGCCGTACATTCTCTGTCGATGAGCGCCGCGAAGCGAAGCGTCGGTGGAGCGGTGGTGCTCGCGTGCATGGGTCTCTTCGTCGGGGCGGTGAGCGCGGTGTTCGCGCTCGAGGCCGTCGCCGCGCAGCGATTGAGCGGCGATGGAGCGCAGGTCATCGGCCAGGTGCTCGGCTGCGATCAGCGCTACAACCGCCGCGAGGGTCGGCGCGTAAGCTCTGTGACGGGCGTCGCGTACGTCGTCGAAGGGCAGCGCTACGAGCAGCGCGCGCGCGTGACGTGGCCCGAGCACGCGGACTGCGTCGAGGGGCAGAACACGGTCGTTCTGGTGCATCGCCAGGACCCCGAGCTCGCGCGGCCGATCGAGGTCGTCGAAGGTCGCTCGACGTTCATCGTTGGCTCTCTCGCCGGGATCGCGCTCTCGCTCGTGCTGCTCGCGGGCGCTGCGTGGGCCGCGGTGCGAAAGCCTCAGCGCTGAGCGGCGATTGCGTTGTCGGGAGCGTCACCGGCGATCGAGAACTGAACCTTCGCCGTCATGCGCGCGGGCTCGAAGGTGAGGCCGCGAAGCGCGTCGGCGACGCACTCCGCGAGCGGGCGCGCGGTGTCTGCGAAGGGACGCGCGCTGGTGTTCGAGACCGCTCCCGAGGGCTCGGTGTCGAGCGAATCGCTCGCAGCGTACACGAGCGACGAGCGTGCGCTGCCGTCGCGCGAGCGATCGTGGTCGTTCGATCGCGTTGGGCCTTGGTGCTGCGCTTGGCTCCTCAGCGCCAGCGTCCGGGCGTGTAGCGCCATCCCTGGCCGCCAGGACGCCACTCGGGGGCCTGCCATCGCGCGCGAGGAGAGGGCGGGGCCTCCCAGCGACCTTCGGTCCAGACGTATTGGGAGCCGTTCCACGTCCAGTTGCCTGCGATCCAGATCATGCCGCGCTGAGGAGCGCGCGAGCGACGTTCGGCCCGCGGTCGAGGAGGGCGAACGCTGGTCTCGATCGGGCCTGCGGGAGGTTGAGTGACGGTCGTGGTGGTCGTGGTCGTGGTCGTGGTCTGCCAGCGTCCGGGTGCAAAACGATAGGAATTTCCCTCGCGGTTCCACGCGGGGGCGACCCACGACGCGTTCGTGACCGGAGGCTGCTCCCAGTGCCCCGCGGTCCATGTGTACTGCGTGCCGCTCCACGCCCAGAAGCCAGGGACCCATTGATAGCCCGCGCCCGGCGAGGTGGGCTGCGTCTCTGCGATGCTCGCGGGCGGAGCCACGGTCACGACGCTCGCCGGCGCCAACACCGTGGCCGCGACTGGAACCGCTTGAACCACTTGTGTCTGTTGCACCGTCTCGTTGTTGGCTCCACGCCAACGGCCGGGCCTGAAGTGAAAGCCACGCCCGCGCCGCTCCCACTGCGGCGGCTCCCAGCTCTGCGCGTTGGTGGGCTTCTGCTCCCAGCGGCCGGCGGTCCAGACGTGCTGCGAGCCGTTCCAGCTCCAGTAGCCTGCGACCCACACATAGTTGGCGCCTGGCGAAGGAGGCTGCGTCTCGTTGATCGCCGCAGGTGGAGCGGTCGCGACGTCGCTCGCAATCGCGACGGGGTTCGTGGGCGTTGCGACGGTCACGACCTGCACCGAGGGCTGCGCGACGACGGCGTTGTTGTCACGACCGCGCCAGCGGCCTGGGCGATAGCGATAGTTCGTTCCGTCGCGCTCCCACTGCGGCGGTTCCCATCCCTGCGCTTGTTGTGGCGTCTGCTCCCAACGGCCCGCGACCCACGCGTACGCGGTCCCGTTCCACTGCCAGAAGCCGGCAACCCAAGTGTAGCCCGCGCCCGGTGATGGCGGCTGCGCTTCGTTGATCGCCGCGGGCGGAGCGCTCTGCGTCACTTGCACGGGCGTCGCGATCGCCACCGCAGACGTGCCTGCGATGGGCGTCGGAACCTGCAAGTTCACTGTTGTCTGCGTCGGCTGCGCCACGGTCGTGTTGTTCGCGCCGCGCCAGCGTCCAGGGCGAAATCGATGGCCGTTTCCCTGTCGCTCCCACTGCGGTGGCTCCCAGCCTTGCGCGGACGCGGGAGGCTGCTCCCAGTGCCCCGCGGTCCAAGCGTACTGCGAACCGTTCCAACTCCAGAAGCCAGCGACCCAGGTGTAGCCGGGCCCTGGCGATGGCGTCTGCGCTTCGGTGATCGCGGCGGGCGGGGCGACTTGCACGGTCGCGCCGAGCTGGGTGTTCACCGTCACTTGTGCGGACGCGTCGGTCGCAGACGCGAGAACCGCGGCGAGCACAGAAGCGATCGCGCTGTGTGTCTTCTTCATCGATCGAGTCTCCTTTGCGAGAGCGCACTGTGTCGCCGCGCGAGAGATCGCGCTTCGCGCAAAGATTTCAGTGCGAAATTCGCTGATCGAATTGAATACGTCCCATCACCGCATCTCGAACAGCTCGCGATGAAACGCCTTCGTCGCGACGCCCTTCGCCGCGAGCGCGCGCAGCATCGCCTCGCCAAACCCTGCGGGCCCGCAGAACCAGTAATCCGCCCCGCCAAACGCCGGAACGTCTTTGCACAACCGCTCTGCGTCGAGCCTCCCGTCGCGCCCTTCGAGCAGCACTCGCAGCGTGACGTTGGCTTCGCTCGCGCGCTTCGTGAGCTCTTCGAGCAGCGATGGGTCCGCGCCTCGCGCGCAGAAGTACAAGTCGATCGAGTGCTTCGTCGTTCGATTCGCGAGCGCCTCGAGCCTCGCGAGAAACGGCGTCACGCCGATGCCTCCGGCGATCCACACCTGATCGCGCTCGCCCTCGAACGTGAAGCGTCCGTACGGGCCTTCGAGGGTCACTCGCTGACCTTCAGCGAGCTTCTCGCTGAGCTTGCGCGTGTGGTCTCCGAGCGCCTTGATGACCAACCGTAGCGTTCGCGCGCTGCTCCACGCCGAGGCGATCGTGTATGGGTGCGGCTCGCCGTCGTGCGCGAAGGTCACGAACACGAACTGCCCGGGCTCGTGGCCCTTGTAGCGCTCGTCGACCTCGAGGGTGATCGAGACGCTCTCGCTCTCGGGCAAGCGTTGGATCGCGCGGATCGTCGCTGAGGACTTTCGCGAGGCTCCGACCTTGCGAACCAAGACGATGACCGCGGCGATCGCGCTCACGAGCCAGAGCGTGGCGGAGAGCCAGCCGATCGGCGCCTTCCAATACGCGGTCTTCATGAGCACCACGGCGTGAAAGACCAGCAGCAGCACCGCGGCGGCGAGCACTCGGTGCGTCTTCTGAAAGAGCCGGTACGGAAACGCCTTCACGAGCGCGAGCGCGATCAACAGCGCGGCCGCGTAGAAGGTCCACTCGCCGATGGACTCTGCGGTGCCGCGGAGGCTGCGGAGGGTGGCTTCGATTCCTGCGGCGCTGGGAGCGCCACCGGCGGGGCGCCCACGGCGGGCTTGCCTCTGCATGAGCCCCAGCGAGACGAGCCAGCCGGGCGCCTTCACGAGCATCCAGTGCGCGATCGAGTAGACGAGCGCAGCGACGCCGAGCCACTTGTGCAAGCGGTACATCTTGTCGAGCCCGCGCAGCGGCGTCTCGATCCACCGCGGTCTCACTGCGAGAAACACGGCCGCAGCCATGAGCGCGAGCGCGACGAGCCCTGTGTACTGGATCAGCCCGGGCCGCAGCGATATGAACGTGAGCGTCGAGAGCGCGGCGGCGTCCGCGGCGAGCCAGAGCGCGGTGATCGTGACCATCAGCGTCACGAGCGCCCAGAAGAGTCGGTTCATTGCGGCGTGTGAGTGGCCTGTGAGCGCGCGGCGCTTCGCGCAGAGACTGCGGCTCGCGCACGTCACCAGTGACTACTGACGCGTCACTGGTGACTACGGCGCTCGCTACGCTTTGGCGAGCTCGACGAGCAGCGCGCCGAGGGCGCCGAGCTGATCGGCGCGAACGCCCGAGAGCGAGAGCTCACCGTCGCGCTCGATCACGCGCACGTTGTCGAGCGCGCGGTCGTCGCCGAGCTTCTCGACGAGGCGCTTCGCCGTGGGGCCGAGCCGCGGCCGCTCGCTCTTGGCGCCGCGACGGAGCGAGCGGAGGATCGATCGCAGCTCGTCCGTCGAGACCTGGTCGAGGGGGAGCTTCACGGTCTTTTCGTCGCGCTCGACCGCGTATCGCAGCGAGGAGAGGTCGAGCTTGGGGGGCGTCGCGGGCGCGGTGTAGTCCACCTTCTTCGCCTTGGCTTTGGCCTCGCGCTGCGCCTCGTCGATCGCGTAGGCGAGGCCGATGCGCGTCACTTTGTACGCGCGCTGCTCGTCCGGCGACGAGAGCGCGGCGACGGTCATGTTGCGCTGTGCGGTGCGGTACAGCTCGCCTGTGTGCTTGCGCACCCACGCTTCGGCGGTGGGCGTGTCGTCTTCGAAGAGAAAGAGCTTCTTCTGGACGATCGTTCGCGCGGCCTCCCACAGTCGATCCCAACCGCGCTGCGAGTCGAGCTCGGCGTCTTCGACCTCTGCGATGAGCGCGTCGTACTCGGCGCGCGCCTTCTTGGGTGCGCTCGCAGCGGTCGTGCTCGCGTTGCTGGGCTTCTTCGCGGGCTTCGCGGGCTTCTTCGGGGAGCTTGCGGCGCTCTTCTTCGCGGTGGTCATGCGCGGAGGATCGCGCGCGTGCGAATGGCGGACAACTGCGGCGAAGGTGTGAGCGGGCTCGGCTACGGGGGCGAGCCCTGTGCGACGTCAGCGATCACGCGGCGAACGCGTTCGGCGAGCTCGGTGGAGTTGCGGATTCCGTCTTGGTCGCCAAGCGCCGCATAGCCGCGGGCGGCGTTGTTTGCGCAGCGCAGGAGCTCTTCGGCACCCTCGGGCGTGATGGAGCGATCCAGCGCTGCGCGCGCGACGAACGCGACGGCGAGCTGGAATTGCACTTGCGTCCAACGCGACATGCTTCGCTGCTCGGTCCACACGTCGAGCGTCGATTGGAGCAGCGCGATCGCGCGTTCGACTGACTCGGGGGACTCTTGTCTCAGTGTTAGCAGCGAGTGCGCGAGGATCAGCCGAACCCGAGCCCACTCGTTCGGCGTCTCGAACTTCGAAGTGCGCTCGACGAGCTCGTCGAGCATCGAGAGTCCCTCCGTCTGCTCTTCGTGCGTGGCTCCAACGGAGGTGAGCGCGAGGGCGAGGTTCGTTCGAATCACGAACGGCAGCACTCTGGCTTGTGCGGATTCAGCAGCAGCGAGCGCACTTCTCAGTAGTTCGATGACCTCCTCGCTCGGCGTTGGGTCCAGACTAACGAGAGTTGCGGCGAGGTTCGACGCAGTGCTGGCCCAAGCCGTGGGAGTCTCTGATTTCGAGGTGCGAGAGAGGATTCGCCGTAGGATTTCAACGTTGCCTCTCGTCGGTGCTCGGCGTGCTTCGATTCGCCGAGCGCCACGCCGAGTGCGAGCTCCATCAAGAGTGCGTCCTCGATATTGTCGAGACTGGGCGTCGGACAACCCCGACCGCAGCAGTTCGATCGCGCGCGACCCGCGCCAGACCGCTGCCCTCTCCTTCGACGCGAAGCAGCGCCTCCGGCGAGTCGATTGATGACGGTGAAGCGAGCTTGTTCGTAGCTCGAAGCGCTTCGAATCGCTTGAGTTCCGTCTCGAACGCCTCGATCACCCACTGGACCGTCGTCTGCTGGTTGGCGTGCGGCGTTTGCGACAACCGACGCCAGATCGCGTCGAGCGCGCGAAGGTCTTCATCGGTCTCGAGCTTGTTCGTCACCGCGCGCAGAGCCTTCGAGAGCTGCGGGACGAGTGCCTCTCGTGACGGCTCGTCTTCGCACTGGTCGAAGCGCTCGGTAACGGCGATGGCGTGCCTCTTCGCGAGTCGCTCGTTGCGCGTGGGCGTTCGCGAGAGGCGCCTCTCGGCTGCTGCGCGGATGATCGCGGACAGCTCGATCGTCGCGCCGCGGACCGTGAGCATCGAGCGCTGCTCGAGTTCGTCGATCACCCGCTCTTGCACGGGCCGATCGAGGATCGCTTCGAGCAGCTCGCGCGTCGCGGCGCCGTTTGCGCACACAGCGAGCGCATCGACGATGTCTCGCTGCTTCTCGTCGAGCGTCTCGATCGCGTCCTGCACGACCGAAGGAATCGGGTCTCCTTTGTCTTCGACGAGCTTGTCGATCGGCGCGTCCGTGCGCGCGATCCGCGCGCCGAGCAGCGCGAGCGCGCCCATGTGCCCGCCGAGCCGCTCGATCACCGCGTCAGCGTCGCCTCGCTGGATCTCTTCGGCGCGCGAGGGAGCTCGGGCCACGAGCAGGTCGCGCGCCGCCGCTCGGTCGAGCGGACCGACTTCCACGACGATCGCCTCGCGCGTGCTCTGCAGCCATCGCTGCGCGCGCTCGCTCAGGATCAGGACGTGGCACCGTCCAGCGCCGCCCGGAATCCAGTGGCGCAAGTCCGCTTCGTCCACGACGTCGGCGTCCTCGATCACGATGATCGCGCGTCGCGCTCGAAGCTCGTCGAACACGAGCTCGACCCATCGAGGGGTCGCGCGAACGTCGTCGATCATCGTCTCGTAGTCGCGGAGCCCGCGGAGCTTCATCGCGCTTCCGACGCGCGCCCAACCCTCGCGAGGACCGTCCGCGAAGCTCACCCAGATGGGCTCTCGGTCCGCGGCGAGACGAGCGCAGATGTGAGCGGCGACGGAGGTCTTTCCGCTTCCGGCGACGCCGCGAAGAACGACGGTGCGCACCGTGGATTCGGCTTCGAAGATCGCGCACGCCTGATCGACGGCGGCAGGGTGCGTGACGAAGGGCCCTGGAGCCTTGGGGCCGACGAGCCCGAGGGGCGCGACCGTGTGCGACCGCAGGCTGCGCCAGAACACTCGGGTGACGTCGTCGAGAACGAGCGAGCCGAGCTGGTTGGCGACCCGGTCGAGCGTCGTGTCGAGCGGCCATCGGTCCGTTCGAGACAGCGCGTCGAGAGGCCGGCGCAGATCGGGGTCTGGGCGCTCGCTCGGGTCGTACAGGTCGATCAGCCCGGCGTCGAACGCTCGGTGGATCGCGGGTTCGCGGCCGAGGAGGGCGGCGGCGTTTCCGACGAGCAGGGCGGGGTCGCGACCGAGGGCCAGGGCGACGACCCATTGAGCGACGAGCGGGTCGACTCCGCGCAAGAGCCAGGCGATGACCGAGGCGAGGCCCGCAGAGAAGAGCGCTGCGTCAGTGGCGTCTCGCTGCGCGAGCCACGCGCGCAGGACTCCGTCGAGAAACCGAAGCGCGGTCGAGGGCGAGTCCGTGACGTCCGAGGCCCACAAGAGCGCTGATCGAAGCCGGGTGTTCGCGTAGCGAGCGCCGAAGCACGCGCAGACCGCGTCGCGCAGCGCGATCCACACGGCGTCGAGGTCGAGCGACCGCGGAGCGCGCGACGGATCACACGGGAGAACCCAGAGCGATCCCGCGGTCGCGCTCGCTTGTTCGCGGGGCGCGGTGGCGAGAAACACATGACCAGGCTCGGCGGGCGCCTCGTCTTCGCGCACGAGTTGGATCGGCCAGCGGCAGAACGTGGCGAGCGCCTCGATGAGCTCTTCTCGCTCGGCGATCGGGAGCACCGAAGGGACGCGCAGGATCGCGCCCGAGAGTCGCGCGCGAACGGAGTTCGCGACGCGAGCGTCTTCGTCCCAACTGCGCAGGATCGCGAAGCTCAGCGCGGGCAGCATGGTTGGTGCTCAGGAGGATTTTCTGCCGAAGCGTTCGTAGGCGAAGAGCGGGTCGAGAAACACGCTCTTGTCCGTCGCGTCGCCCGCGGCGGCGGGGCGCACGAGGCCATAGGACTCGAGCGATCGACGCTCGCGATCGGACAGCTTGTACTCGTCGAGGTCTACCGGGAGCACTTCGGCAGCGCGCAGGACGTCGTCGTCGGTGAGCGCGTTGCACAGCCGCTCGAACGCTCGAAACGCCTCGCGGTTGCACTCGGACTCGACGTAGCGCCGCACGAGCGCGGCGGTGGTGGCGTTGGGATCGACGCCTCGGTTGCTCACGGTCGCGACGAGCTGCAGGTAGCGAAAGGGGACGACGACGGGGGCGTCCTGCTCGAACTGCTCGACGAAGCGCTCGCCGAACGCGATGAAGTCCTCGACGTCTTGTTTGCTGAGCGCGGGCTGCTGCAGAAGCGCCCACGCGCGCAGCGCTGCGGACGCGTCGCTGCGTCGCATCGGCGGGACGTGCAGGCTCTGGTACTGCCGTCGCGTGTCGACGTCGGTGTACTCCTCGCGCAAGCCGACGATGAGCGTGGACGGAGCCAGCCGACTGAACGCTCCGAGCAGGGAGTTGAGCACCCGGGCTCGCTCGCTGTACGCGGTGCCGATCGCCGAAGCGAGCTCGTCGAAGTCGTCCATCACCAGGATGGTGGGGATCTTCGCGCGCGCCGTCGCATCGAAGAACGTGTTGAAGATGTCCACCAGAAAGTCCGCCGAGAGCGTGATCTCGTGCTCGACGCTGAGCGCGATCTGCGCGGAGCTGGCCCACTGCAACGAGTACTGGCTGGCGACTTCGAGCGCGGCTTTGGCCGAGACCCCCTCGACGTCGATGCCTTTGCTCGCGAGCTCACCCTTGAGTTGCTGGTTGAGGGTGCGTCGAAACTCTTGGAGGTCTCGGCTCTGGTATTGAACCTTCGCTGCGCCGCCGAGAAACGAGCGCACGAAGAGGATGGTGGTGCCGAGGATCTCGAGGGCGTCCTTGACGTCTCTGAACGCCGCGGCCTCTTGCGAGCGAAAGATCCTCGAGATGAGCGGGATCTTCAGCGCGGTCTTGCTGGCGTTGGAGGCGAGCTCTTGGATGTCCGAGAGCGCCTCGACGATCATGCGCTGCACGCCGTCGGCGAGCGCTCCTGTGCCTTGGTAGTGCTTGCCCGAGAGGTAGAAGACCAACCAACGCTGGCGATCGTTGGGCTCTTCGAAGCTCGCGGGGACATCGCGTTCGCCGCGGATGCGCGCGAGGGTCTCGAGCACGACCGCGCTCTTTCCGACGCCCATGTAGCCCGAGACGACGAAGCGCTCGCGGACGGTGGGGGCGCCGGCGCGCACACGATTTCCTGCAGAGACGACGCTGCGATACAGCTGCGCGACCTCGACTTCGCGGTCAGCGAACGCGTGGACCTGACCGGTCGTCGCGTACTGAGGGATCGTGATGTACGGCAGATTCATCAGCGCGCGATGCTACCATGTGCCCTGCGTCGGCCGCGCTCGTCTCGCCCCTCGCGCACGTCACCCGTGACTACCGACACGTCACTGGTGACTACCCCCTCTACCGCTGCGGAACGCCCGCTTCGAGCACGGTCGCCCCTGCTTCGTCCGAGCACACGAGGATCGAGAATCGCTGCGCTGAATCGAGCTCGTTGGTCGAGACCGAGGCGTAGTCGAAGCGCCCGCGCAGGTCCGTGTATCCGTCTTTGAAGAACCGCACGCTCCCGTCGTTGTGCCGCGCGAAGACCTTCACGTACGTCGCGGGCAGAGGCCGCTGCGTGGACGCGCGCAGCACGCGAAGCTGGCCGAACGCCGCGGTGAGCTCGATGGCGAGGTCGTGTGCGTAGTACGCGAGCTGCTTGCGCGCTCCCTTCGCGCGCAGCTCGATCACGAGGTTGTCCTTCGCGAACGCCGCGGGCAGCTCGACGCTGGTGCGCCCCGCGTCGCTGAGCGAGATCGTCTGCGAATGCCCTGGAGAAATCCAAGAGAACCGCTGCGTCTCGCCCTGCACAAACGGCTGCCGCGAGAAGAGCAGCTCGATGTCCATTCGGTACAAGCGCAGCTCGCACTCGCTGACGTTGCGGTGCTGGATGATCACGCGTCCCGACTCGACGGCGAGGTCGAGCGACGGCTCTTTGCTCGCGCTCGCCTCCACGCGCTGATCGCGCGAGTCTGTGGCCTGCTGGGCCTTGGGCGCGGGTGCGCTCGCTTCGGCTTCGTCGATCGCCGAGAGCAGCTCGGTGAAGCGCTTGCGCCAACGATCGACGGGGTAGTCGCGCCACGGCAGGGCGAGCTCTCGCGCGCGCTCGAGCGATCCCTCGGCGCACGCGGCGAACGCTCGGAGATAGTCGAAGGCGACGCGCGAGGCGACGTTCTCGGGGCGAACGCGGGCGAGGGCGCTGCGCGCCTCGTCGAAGCGCTCTTGCGCGAACAGGTAGTGCGCCACGGCGAGCAGGTCGTCGTCGCTCGCCGAGGGGCGGTGGGCGATCAGCTCGAGCGTGCGTTGATATTGTGTGCCGAGGGCGGCGTTGAGGATCTGCGTGCGCGCTCCGACGCGGTGGGCGCGGGCGTTGATGAGCGGAGCGTACTCGAGGTGCTCGTGCCAGCCTCGCTCGACGGGGTCGAGGGCGATGATGGCGCGGTCGAGCGCGGGGCGGGCGGGCGAGAGAAGTTCCTCTTGGTGCGCGAGCCACGCGGCGATGCGCGGGCGGTCTTTGTGCAGAAGCGAGTAGGCCCAGAGCTCGCTGTCGAAGTGCAGGCGCGCCTCGAGCAGCCGCACGATGGCCTCGTACGAGTCCTTTTGTCGCAGGCGCCACGCGAGGCGCGCGAACTCGACGCGTTGGAGATTGCAGCGCGAGAGGTGCTCGAGCAGCTCGGGGAGGGGGGCGTGTTGAGAGAGGTACGTCCACGAGCTGGTGTCGGTTTGATCGAGGGATCGAAGGACCTCGAGCGATGCTCCCTCGGCGAAGGCGACGAGCGCGTCGCGCTGCGAGACGTGCGCGCCGAAGTGTGAATACCGTCCCTCGCGCGGAAAGTAGAACGCGTACTCGATCGACTGCGTCGCGTACGCCCCGAGCCACAGGCGCGTGGACTTGGTGAGAAACCCGTTCGAGACCGGCATCGCTCCGCGGGGGATTTGCAGGAGCAAATCGAGCTCTCGCTCGCTGCTCGTCGGGTTGCTCACGACCACGCGGCACACGTACGCGACGCCGACGAGCATCGGGCCCGAGACGTACTTGTCTCGGCGCACGTTGCCCTCGTACTCGTCGCGGTCGTCGTCGCGCAGGTAGCGCTGGCCGATGAGGATCGGGTCGCCCGGATCGACGCTGGGCTCTTTGGCGACGATCTTCGTGCTCGCCGCGAGCGCGTCGCTCGCGAGCGCGACGCTGTAGCGCACGTCGTCGAGCGCGGTCGTGTGCGCGCCGGCCACAAACGGAACGTCCATCACCGCCAACGCGCACAGCGCGTCGGTGAAGCTCGTCGCGCACTCGGCGAACCAGCGCGAGAGAAAGGGCCCCGCCCCGTCGTGCTGCGCCCAGTCGAGCCAGTAGCGATTGGGCGCGACTTTGTCTGCGCGCGCGTGCTCTTCGCGGGTGCGCCACCAGTTGGACTCGGCCCACTCGCGCGTGCGTTCGGGCGCGCGAAAGAGCTGCGTGCGCGCGGCGCGGTCGCGCATGTCGAGCATCGCTCCTCGGCCTCCGCCTCCGCCGCGACCGCCCTCGTCGCCGAAGCTGTCTTCTTTGGCCATCTTCTTCTTCGCGCGCGGCTTCATCTCGCGTCGCGTCGACTCTTCTTCGGCCTCGTCGCTGTCCTCTTCGGGAGAGGGCTCGTCGTCGGCGATCTCGGGCTGCATCGAGGGCATGTCCGCGGAGATCTCCATCGGCGAGGGCGGCGCGGCGGCGGCCTCTTGCATGAGCGAGCTGAGCTTGTCCGCGGCGTCCGCGAAGCCTCCGCCTTCGAGTCCGCTCGATCCGAGGATCGTGTCGAGCAGCCGACGCTCTCGCTCGGGGTCCGGTGGCGTGAGCTCGACGCTGTCGCTGAACCATCGAACGAGCGCTTGTTTTGCTGCCGGAAGGGCGCGCGCGAGAAGAGCGCGCTCGATGGCGTTGAGCTTCGAGAGCTGCCACGGGTCGAGGTAGCGCGAGAGGTTTTCGCCGAGCAGGGCGCGGTCGACGAAGGTCTTGTTGCGCTTGTTGGCGAGGTGCGGGCGGACCGTCTCGTCGAAGAACGCGCGGTCCTTGTGCAGGAGAAACAAGTGCAGCTCGTGGCACGCGAAGTCGTTGTAGAGCGCGCGCTTCTTGGCGAGATCGAGCGTGCTCCACTGGGTGACGAAGGACCAGTCGGCCGGGGTGGCCTCGGCGTTGATCGCCGAGAGCGTGCGCCACACCGACGCGACGGTGTCCAGCAATTCGAGCCGCGAAGTGCGCACGTCGTCGACCGTGAGCGTCGAGCCCGACGGCGCGGCTTCGACCGCGCGCAGCTCGATCGCGTGCGCGTCGGCCGCGAGCGCGTGGGTCAAGCGAAGGTCTCTCGGCGCCGCGGGGCGCTCGTCGAGCGCGAACTCGAATTCGTGTGCGCTCGCCGCGTCGACGGTGATCGCGCGGAGCACGCGCCCAGCGCCCAGCGCTGCGAGCGGGACGCGCACGGCGCCGTCGATCACGGGGAGGTTCTCGAGGATGGCGGCGGGCTCGCGGACGAAGTCGTAGGTGCGGTGCGCGGGGTCCTCGTCGCCGCCGTGCTGTCGCGGCTCGGGCGCCGCGGGCTTGGGCATCGGCGCGCCGGACGCGGCAAACCCGGCGGTTGTGCCTTGGTAGCCGGCTCCGAGCCCGAGCTGCTCGAGGTTGGTCTCGACGCTCTCTCTCGCCCACGGATTGGCGAGGAGGCTGGGCTTGTCGAGCATGACGCCCGCGCGGCGCGGCGCGCGCTTGCGCTCGATGACGTAGCGGTACTCGTCGCTGAGCTGCCTGTTCGAGAGGTAGGCGATCCACTGTCGCGCGAGCGCGCGGCGCTCGGGAGCGCGCAGCGACGGTGCTCCCGAGCGGTGCGTCGGCGTCGCAACGAAGCGCGTCGCAACGAGGTGCACGCGCGTGGCGCTCGTCGCGTTGCGCACCGAGAGCACCACGGAGTCCGCTTGGATCTGCGCTGCGCTGACGAAGGGCGTCGGCGCGCGCAGCTCGATGAGCGATCGCTCGGTGAGCGCGACGTTCGCCGTGACGCGCGCCTGTCGCGGGGCGACGATGATCGAGGTCGTCGGGCCCGAGGCGCGCGTGCGAAGGAGGTACGCGCCGGGCTCGAGCGAGTCGATCACCAGTGATTGGTCTGCAAATTTGCAGGAGTGAGTGTGGTCGCTCCGCGCGCTTGCGCCCGCGAGTCGCACGAGCGCGACGCCCGCGGGGTGCAGCGCTGTGTACTCGCTGCACGGGAGCGCGATGCTCTCTCCCTCGACGACGTGAACGTTGCTCGCGAGCGCGGGCTCGTCGGTGATCGACCACAGCCGCTGCTGCTGCGACGGAAGGACGGCGCAGATCGAGTCGTATCCGCGCAGCGGTCCGAGCGCGACGCGGCCGTGCTCGTCGCACTGCGCCGTGATGATCTTGCTCTCGTTGAGCGCGCGGTGCCTGAGGTAGAGCGTGAGGACGAGGTTGGGGATGGGCTCGCCGGACTTTCCGAGGCACTCGATGGCGTAGCCTGCAGACGAGCGCGAGAGATAGAGGTCGTTGGTCTCGCTGCTGGTGTGGATCGCGTTGATCGCGAGCGAGACCGTGGCCGAGAGCGGGACGAGCTGACCGCTCGAAGCGAGGCGCACAGAGCCGCGGAGCGTGACGGTCACCGACGCGAGCTCTTCGGCCACGCGCAGCTCGACGGTGCTCTCGCGGAGCTCTTCGAGCGCGAGGCGCTCGGTCTTCGACGAGCTCACTCCGTCGTGTCGAACGGCGTCGATCTGCACCGTGGGCTCTTCGATGAGCGCGAGCGGCGCGAGGACGTCGGCGACGGTGAGCACAGGGCGCAAGAGGATCTTCGCGCGCTTCTGCGCGACGAGCGACTCGCGCTCGATTCGCGCCGAGAGCTGCAGGTCGAAGCGCTCAGCCGGAAGCGAGATGGACTCGAGCTGCGCGTAGCGCCCGCCCGCGGTGACGAGCGCCGTGACGCTCGAGGCTCTCTCGCTGAACGGCAGCGTGACGCCTCCGTCTTCGCGCGCCGTGTACGTGCGGCCGCCCATCGCGACGGTCGCGTCGGCGAGCGGCGCGCCGTCCTCGTCGAACGCGTACAGAACGGCTCCGGCGACGGTGTTGCGCGTGTGGCAGCTCATCCGTCCCTTGACGATGAAGGCGCGCGCCGAGCGGCCGTTGCCGATGAACTCGACGATGTACGCGCCGGGCTTCTTGCATTCATCGAGGGCGATGCGCTCGCGGTGCTCGAGGATGGGGGCGTGCTCGAAGCGGAGCGTGCGCTCGTGTTGAGCGACCATTCCGTCGAGGTCGACCTCGGGTTGGACTGCGCTCTGCGTGTGGTGAAAGTACGCCGCGCGGTCGAGCTCGAAGACCTTGATCGTGAGGGCGGGGACGTTCTTGAGCGCGAGCTCGATCGAGACGTCGGCGTCCGAGCGCAGCGTGAGCGCGTTTTGCCAGGTGATTTGCAGGCGAACTTCGTCGCGAAGGCGCGCGATCCACTCTGGGCCGAACCGCTGGACAAACGGCTCTGCGTCGGTGGCGCCCGCGCACAAGAGCGTCTTGGCTTGCACCGAGGCGAACCACGAACGATCGAGCAGCGGCTCGATGTCCGAGGACTCTCCTACGCGAACGAAGTGCTCGCACAGCGCGGCGATGAGCTCGCTCGGGTCACGCGTGCGCGGCGGAAGCCCCGCCGAGCGCAAGAGGTCCGCGGGGTGAATCAGGGTGTTTTGCGCGGACGAGTCTGCGCGCGTGGAGTTGGCGTACGAAGAGACGATCGGCAGCTCGAGCAGCTCGACGAGCGCGCTCTTGTTCGCGCGGCCGCGGTCGAAGTCGAAGCTCAGCCGAGCGATCAGCGCCTGCGCCCGGTAGCGGTTGAACGCAGGCAAGAGCGTGCGGCAAAAATCCAACGCCTCGGTGATCCATCGGTCGAGCACTTCGTCCGAGTGCGTCGAGTCGTGAGGACTCGGCTGAAAGCGCGCGAGCACGGCCTGCACCCACGCGTCGCTCTGTTCGACCTTGGGGATGGTGCGCAGGGCGAGCAGCTGATCGAGCGTGAGCGTGTGGTGCACCGAGGCGCTGCCGAACGAGCTCGAGCGATTGACCTCGAGCTCGCGCGCGACGAGCTTGGCGAGCGCTGGCTGGGCGCTGTACGCGAGGCGCGCGACGAGCTGTTGCCGCTGCGCCGCCGAGAGCTTGTCCCAGCGTTCGACGAGCCAATCATCGGCCCACGATGCAAACGCCGAGAGGTCGTTGCGTCGTTCGGTGATGAGTCGATCGCACTCTTCTGCGAGGTCGACCTCGGCCTCGATGATCGAGGGGTAGCTGTTGGCTTCGACCGTGCGTTCGCGCTGGGCGTCGAGGCGAACTCCGCTCTGTCGGCGGAGCTCTTTGACGACCGAGTCGAGGTCGACGCCCGCGCGCAGCAAGAGCTGTCGGCGTTCGAGGCGCTCGCGAAGGGCTTCTCCCTGCCCGTCTTTGTGCGGCCATCGAGCGATGAGGGCGTCGACTTCGGCGAGCTTGTCCTCGTGCTGCAGGTGAATGGCGGTCCAGTACGAGTGCTCGACGCTGCCTGCGACGAGGGCCTCGCGCGCGGCGGCGCGGTCTTCACCGAAGGCGAGCGCCTCGAGTTGCTCGATGTTCATGGCGCAAGAGCAGAGCACCGAGCGAGGCTGCTCGCTACTGGTACCGCGCAGCTCTGCGGCCGAACGCGCTGCGGGCGGCGCTCGCAACGCCGCGCGAAATCGTGGGACGATCGCGGGTGATGCCGAAGCCGTCGCCTTGGTCTCCCGATCTGTACCGTCGCGCGCTGGTGTTTGCCGCCGAGGCGCACAAAGAGCAGCACGTCCCTGGCAGCGCCCGGCCGTACGTGACGCACCCTGTCGAAGTGGCCGCTGAAATCACTGCGCAGATCGCGGTCGAGCCCGTCGAGCGCCCGGACCTCGCGGTGCTGTGCGCGCTGCTTCACGACACGGTGGAGGACACGCCGGTGACGGTCGAGACGATCGCGGCGATCTTCGGCGATGCCGTGGCGCGGGGCGTCGCTGCGCTGAGCAAGGACGCGAGCTTGCCCAAAGAAGAGCGCATGGCGGACTCGCTGCGGCGCATTCGGCAAGAGCCGCGCGAGGTGTGGATGGTGAAGCTCGCGGACCGGATCGTGAACCTCGCCGAGCCGCCGCAGCACTGGTCGCGCGAGAAGATCCTGGCGTATCGAGACGAGGCGGTGGCCATCGCGGACGCGCTCGGAGAGGCGAGCGAGGGGCTCGCGACGCGGCTGCGGGCGAAGATCGAGGCGTACGCGCAGTACGCTTCGCGGTAGCTATCCCAGCTCGGCGAGGATCTTCGAGGCGAGCGCGCCGTGGGGGCCCGAGGTGAGCGCGGGCAGCGTTTCGCGGGCGAAATCACTGCGTCGATCGAACCACTGGCGCGCGAGCTTCTTCGCTTTGGACTCGGCCGTCATCGCGAGCATGCACTCGGTGACCAGGGGCGAGCGCACCTCGCCGAGGACGCGGACGAAGCGCGCGTGCTCGTCGTCGGCGGTGAACTTCTTCCAGTTCGAGCAGTACCAACGCAGGGCGGGCTCGCCGCCGAGCCAGAGGGCGCGGGGGTGGATGCCAGCGTGCTTTCCGGTGGCGAAGCCCGCGACGGCGTCGGCGACGATCGAGGGCGTGGCCACGAAATCAAGACCGAAGGCCTGGGGTTTTCCTTCGAATTGGTAGCCGCGGTTCTTCGCGCCTCGGTCGCCGTCGACGAGCAGGTCGAACGTGGCGTAGTGCCAGCCGAGCTCGCGCACGGTCTCGAGCTCGTGCGGAGCGTGGGGCCATTGCTTCTCTGCGCGATCACGGAGGGCGGTCAGTCGCGCGATGGCGCGCTGGTGCTCTGCGACCGAGAGCCAACGCAGGACGAAGCCGAGTTGGTGAAACATCGTGCACGAGCCGACGCCCCAGCCGTTGAGCTGCTCGTCCGTCCATTGCTCCGCGGCCGAGAGCATGGCGTCCGTGACGAGCTCGGCGCTGGTGATCGAAGCGATGGCCCACGGGACGAGGCGTCCCGTCGTTCCGAGCGCTCGCATGGGATGCGTTCGGTGCTGGATGAACGCGCGAGCTTCGTCGTCGGTGAAGGGCGTGCCGTCGCCGAACATGGCGAGAGAGGCGGCGTCGAGCTTGCCTTGCGCGGCCCATGTTCCGTCGCGCATCACGCGGTGGTAGCCCCACAGCGCGGCGCGCGAGTAGCGCGGGGTCCAGTCCCACAGGGCGCCGATGAAGAGCGCTTCGGCTCGCGCGGGATCGCTCTTCGGAGCGCTCTCGGAGTCGTCGACGAGGAGCGTGTACGGCCACCCCGCGGACCACAGGAGGTCCATTTCGTCTGAGAAAGACCAGCCCGTTTTGACTTCGCTCTCGGCGAGGCTGCCCTTCAAACGCAGCGCGAGCGCGCGGACGAGCTCGTCGGTGTTGTCCGCTGGAGCAGCGGTGGCGGGCTTCTTCTTGGTGGCCATCGATCCAGCGCTCAGAGAGTGGGGAGCTTGTCCTTCCACGGGCGCGCGGCTTCGAGCTGCGCGGCGAGGCGGAAGAGCGTCGCTTCGTCGCCGTAGCGGGCGACGAACTGCGTTCCGATCGGGAGGTTCTTCGCGTTGATGTAGAGCGGAACGCTCATCGCAGGCTGCCCCGTCATGTTGAAGAGCATGGTGTTCGGGGTCGCGGCGAAGTTGGTTTCGGCGAGGCCAAACAGGAGCTTTTCGAGCACAGGGCCGACGACGGCGGGCGGCGCGTTGCGCACCGCGGTGAGCCCGGCGACCTCGATGGGCTTGGGCAACAGCTCTCCGATGCGCACCGGCGGAACCGCGCACGTCGGCGTGGCGAACACGTCGTACTCGCGCATGAACTTCGCCACGGTCCTCGTCGCGCGTTGGATCACCGTGCGGGCGCGCTCGATCTTCGCGCCGTTGAGGTAGCGGCCCACTTGATTGAGAAACCACGTGACGGGTTCGTACTGCGACGGGTCGGGCGCGCGGCGCGTGAGCTCGGCGATCGAGTCGACGACGCCGGCGGTGCACGCGGCGACCACGGTGAGGTAGGCCACTTGCAGCTCGTTGACGTCGATGGGCGGGTGCGCTTCGACCACCTCGTGACCGAGCTCGGCGCAGAGCTTCATCGCGTCGTCGAGGGCCGCGCTGTTGTCGCGATCGGTGCGCGAGGCGAGCAGGGCCTTGCTGGTGAAGGCGACGCGGAGCTTTCCCGTGGGGCGCGAGAGCTCTTCGAGCATCGGGCGCTCGAGCGCGGGAGCGCTGTACGGAGCGCCTTCGTCCATCCCTTGCGTGAGGTCGAAGATCGCGGCCGAGTCTCGCACCGAGCGCGAGACGACGAGGCGCGAGACGAAGCCGTGCCACGACTCTCCTTCATCGGGGCCCATGGGCATGCGGCCGCGCGAGGGTTTGAGCCCGAAGAGATTGCAGTGGCTGGCGGGGATGCGAATCGAGCCGCCTCCGTCACCGGCGTGCGCCATGGGGACGATGCCCGCGGCCACTGCGGCTGCTGAGCCGCCCGAGGAGCCGCCGGGGGTGTGCCCGGTGTTCCAAGGGTTGCGCGTGGCGCCGTGGAGCTGGGGCTCGGTGAAGGCGACGAGGCCGAGCTCGGGGGTGTTGGTCTTGCCGACGACGACGAGCCCGGTGCGCTTGAAGCGCGCGAAGAGCTCGGAGTCGTGCGGGGCGATGTAGCCGGCGAGCGCGCGCGTTCCACCGTTGTAGGGCTCGTCGGCGAGGGTGCCGTCGAGGTCTTTGACGAGAAAGGGAACGCCGCGAAACGCCGGGTCCGACTCGCCCGTGTCCGCGCGGGCCGCCTCGTCGCGCGCCCTGGAAAACCGGCGGTGAATCACGCTGTTGATCTTGGGATCGACCGCTTCGATCCGCGCGATCGCGCACTCGATGAGCTCTTTCGAGCTGACCTCTCGCTTCTTCACGAGCTCGGCCAGGGCCGTCGCGTCGTGCTTCACGTACTCGTCGAAACGCATCGTTGGGCTCTCTCTTCGCAGCGCGCTCTCGCTCTGCGACGCGCGAGGGTAGTCCAATCCGAGGCGACGTCAGCGGGGTTTTGTAGGGATAGGGGACGGTGTTCAAAAGTTCATTTGTTGCTCGCGGCGTGCTCCACGGCGAGTCCGCGCCGTGCGCCGGTCGGTCGCTCGAAGTGCGCCCGGTGGGGGAGTGCGTGAGCCCGTGAGTCCGTGAGTCCGTGAGTCCGTGAGTCCGTGAGTCCGTGAGTCCGTGAGTCCGTGAGTCCGTGAGTCCGTGAGCCCGTGAGCCCGTGAGCCCGTGAGTCCGTGAGTCCGTGAGTCCGTGAGCGCCGCCCGAGCGCGTGTGTGCTCGACGGACGGGGAAACAAATGAACTTTTGAACACCGTCCCCTAGCTCTCCCTAGCTCTACAAAACGCTCGCTAACGAGTGCCATCGACCGCGTCGGCGCTGGGGAGTAGCGCTTTCGAGCGCGGGTGCGGTACACGGGAGCTTGCATTCAATGACCGATGACCGACGTCACAGCGACGCGCCCGCTCCCATGATGGGCGTCCGCGATCGCCAGCGCGAAGAGACCCACAAGCGATTGTACGAGTGTTCGTTGAACGTCTTTCGACGAGACGGCTTCACGGACGCCAAAATCGATGACATCGCGAAGATGGCGGGGGTGTCGCGAGGGACGTTCTACTTCCACTTTCCCACGAAGGACGACGTCCTGCTCGAGCTGCTCTACCACGTCGAGAGCGGCAACGTGGCGGCGGTTCAAGCCCTCGCCGAAGAGACGCCGCTCGAGCGCGTGCTCGAGGTGTTTCTCGACTCGATGGCCGCCGCGTGGGAGAGCGAGCCGCGCCTGCTCGCGGACACGTGCATCATCGGTCTTCGCTCGCGCGCCACGGGCGGGCTCGATCGCGACGCAGACATCGTTCGCGGGATGCTCGCGCAGCGGTTCGTGGCCTCGTCCGAGCGCAAAGAGCTGCAGTTTGTGCTTCCGCCGGCGGTGCTGAGCGACTTGTTCTTGCTCAACACGCTCGCGGCGGCCGTCGGCTGGACGGGCTCGCCCGAGCTTCCGTTGCGCACGGTGCTCGAAGCGACGCTGCAGATCTTCTTGCACGGCGCCAAGGCCAAGCGCTGAGGCGCACGGCGCGTCGGGGGGACGCGCAGGACTGGCTCGATGTGACACAGCGTTGATTGCAGGTCCATGATTCAAGTGGACTGCGAAAACGACGGAAGAGTTCGCTTGTGGGGGCGGTCACAGTCGGGCGGCACGGGCGCTGCACTGGACCTCGGGTATGCAGACCCGTGACTCGCAGTTTGTTCGTGACGCGCTCAAGCGCGCGCTCTGGTTGGCCCTCGCCGTGGCTCCCGCGGCGTGCGGGGCCGTGGTCTCGCCCGAGGACGGCGGGCGCACGGACAGCGGCGGAACGGACGCTGTGCAAACGTGCTTCGACCCTCAGACCAACCGCACGTTGCGCGTCGGAGAGACGAACGGCCTGCGCTGTCCCTGCATTTGCACGGTGACCGGGATGCAGTGCGCGAGCTGCCCTGTCCCGCTCTGCATGATGAGCGACGGGCGCTATCTGCAAGAAGGGCAGAGCGCGATCGCGCCCGACGGATGCAACACGTGCACGTGCGGGCCGAACACGCAGCTCTCGTGCACGGAGATCGCGTGCCCCGACGTGCGCACGGACGACGCGAGCGCGGACGCGGCGAGCTGCGTTGCGCAGGTGCGCTACACGGTCCCCAACTGCGAGGCGCAGATCACGTATCCCTGCGGGATTCCTGGTGGACCGCTGGTCGGCGGCAACGATCCTCGCTGCGCCTCGTTGTGCTCGCCGGTCGGAAACATCGGGATCCAGCCCGGCTACTGCATCGCCGTGGGCGGAGCGAACACCGTTCAGTGCGGCGTGTGCGGCGTCGGGCGCTTCACCGATGGCCTGGGGTTGGACGACTGCGACTGGGAGGACCGAGACACGTTCGCGGGGTGGCTCGCGCGCGGCGCGACGGTCGAGCGGATCGCGGCGACGGCGTTCGATCGGCTGGCGGACGAGCTGGCGGCGCTCGGTGCGCCGAGCTTCCTCGTGCAGACCGCGCGCGAGAGCGCCGAGCACGAGCGAGGGCACTTCGACGCGCTGGCCTTCTTCGCGCGTCGCGAGGGCGTCGAGCCGAAGGTCTCGGGCGCGGCGGCGCTTCGGTCCCGCAGCCTCTTCGAGATCGCCCTCGAGAACGCGGGCGAGGGCTGCGTGCGCGAGACGCTCGGCGCCGTGGTGATGGACTATCAAGCGCGGCACGCGGACGATCCTGCGCTGCGCGAGGCGCTCGCGAAGATCGCTGACGAAGAGTCGATGCACTCGGCGTGGTCGTGGGCGCTCGATCACTGGGCGCGCACGGTGCTCGACGCGCCGAGCGTGGCGCAGCTCGATCGGGCGCGAGATCGGGCGATCGCTGAGCTCGCTCACTCCATGGGCGCACAAGATCCTTCACCAGAGCTCGCCGCCCGCGCCGGAATGCCGTCGGCGGCGGTGGTTCGCGCGATGATCGAGGGGCTTCGCGAGTCGCTCTGGACCGTGAACTGACCGCGCCGAGCGTGAGTCGCAGCGCGCCGGCGCGCGCGAGTACCGATGCAGAAGGGGGCTGCACAATGGTACGAATGAGTCAGAAATGGCTCGCGTCCTGCTCGTCGACGACGAAGAGAACCTTCGTCTCGCGTTGAAGACCTACCTGCGCAAACAAGGGTACGACGTCGTGGCGGCGGCCGACGTCGAGGCGGCGCTGGGCGAGTGCGCGAAGGACGCGTTTGATTTCGTGATCACCGACGTGCGCATGCCGGGACGTAGCGGCCTCGAGCTGCTCGCGGAGCTGCGCGCGAAGCACCCGGCGACGACGGTGATCGTCATGAGCGCGTACGGCTCGATCGATCAGGCGCTCGATGCGATTCGCTCGGGCGCGTACGACTACGTGGCCAAGCCGTTCAAGCCCGAAGAGCTCGGGTTTGTGCTCAAGAAGGCTGAAGAGCGCGAGGCGCTGCGCAGGCAGAACCGCGAGCTGCGCGCGGCGATGATCGAAGCGCACCAGTTCGAAGAGCTCTTGGGTCGCAGCGAGGCGATGAAGCTGGTGTTCAACACGGTGGCGAAGGTGGCTCCCTTCAAGACTACGGTGTTGATCACGGGCGAGTCGGGCACGGGCAAAGAGCTCGTGGCGCGCGCGATTCACCGCAGGTCTCCTCGGGCGAACAAGAACTTCGTCACGATCAACTGCGGGGCGATCCCCGAGACGCTCTTGGAGAGCGAGCTGTTCGGGCACAAGCGCGGGGCGTTTACCGACGCGAACCAAGACAAGAAGGGGCTGTTCGAAGAGGCCGACGGCGCGACGCTGTTCTTGGACGAGGTGGGCGAGCTGCCGCTGTCTCTGCAAGTGAAGCTCTTGCGCGTGCTGCAAGAGGGGACCTTTCGTCGGCTCGGCGAGACGCAGGATCGAAAGTGCGACGTGCGCGTGATCGCGGCGACGCTGCGCGACCTGCAAGCGGACGTGAAGAACGGGCGATTTCGCGAGGATTTGTTCTACCGATTGAACGTGCTCAACGTCGGGGTGCCGCCGTTGAGGCAGAGGAGAGAGGATGTTCCGCTGCTCGTGGATCACTTCATCCATCGGTACAACGCGAAGCTCGGGACGAAGGTGACGGGGCTCGATCCGCAGGCGAGCAAGGTCGTGTACGAGTACAACTGGCCCGGCAACGTGCGCGAGCTCGAGAACACCGTCGAGCGGGCGATGGTGCTCGCGGACGCTCCAGTGCTTCGCGTGGCGGACCTGCCCGAGCGGCTGCGCGAGCCGCAGGACCCGGTGGCTGCTGAGCTCGCGAAGGGCGATCTCAGCGTGAAGCGCACGACGCGCGTGATCGAAGAGATCTTGATTCGACGCGCGCTCGAGCGGACGAAGGGCAACCGCACGCGCGCCGCGGACCTGCTCGAGATCTCGCATCGAGCGCTGCTCTACAAGATCAAGGAGTACGGGATCTCGTGATGCGCGCGAGTCTTCTGGCGCTGCTTCTCTCGTGGTCGAGCGCGCTCGCGTTCGCTCGTGACTGCTCGCTGCCCGACGGGGTCAACGTCGCGAGCAACGACGATGACGACGACTCGCGCGGCTCGGGGCGAAGGCGACGGCGCCGCAATCGGGCAGAGCAGAGCAACGTCGGACCGACGGTGCAGCCGACGGTGCAGCCGTACGTGGTTCCGACGGTGCAGCCGACGGTGCAGCCGTTTGTGCCGCCCAACGTGCAGCCGACGGTGCAGCCCAGCGTGCAGCCGGGATTGCGACCGTCGACGACGGCGGGGATGCGGCGGCTGCCGTTCAACGATCCCGAGCGAGTGACCGAGGTCAATCGCACGCTGGACTTGATCGCGTCGGGAGGGCCGTTTCCGTTTCGGCAGGACGGGGTGGTGTTTCAAAACCGTGAGAATCGCCTGCCCGAACGGCCGCTCGGCTACTACCACGAGTACACCGTCGTGACGCCTGGGCTCACCCACCGCGGCGCGCGCCGGATCATCACCGGAACGCCCCCCGAGACCTGGTACACCGACGATCACTACCGCTCGTTTACCGTGATCGACCCGAGGAGATACTGAGATGCCCGTCGGCGTCGTCGAGCTGAGCGTCGCGGGCGGCACGCGCGCGATCGTCGATCCGCTTGCAAAATTGCTGGCGCGCGGAGCGCTTCCGGGCGCGTACGGCTTCGACCTCGGCGCGCACGCCATGCGCGTCTCTCGCGCGCGCGGGGTCGCCCCCATGACGCTGCTCCCGTGCGCGATGCCCGGCAGTTGGATGGTCAACGCGCGCGCCCCGTCGCCGGTGTTTCGCGCGTGGCTCTCGCCTCCGCGCGCGCAGGCGTGGGAGGCGCTGTACGAGCTTCTCTCGGGGGGCTCGGAGGCGTGGCTCTCGCGCGGCGCCGAAGAGCGCGACGCCGTGACGAAGCTCGTCGGAGCGCTGTGCATCGAGGGGCACGGGATCGCGGCGGTGAGCAAGGTGTTGGCGTATTGGGTGGGAGAGAGCGTTCCGCTCATGGACGACGCGATGATCGCGATGGCGCTCGGCGCGCTGCCCGAGCCCGCGACGGCGGACGATCCCAAGGCGGGCGCGGCGCTGTTCGTCCCGGTGATGGACTGGTTCTCGCGCGCGGTCGTCGAGCACGAGCGCACATGGATTCAAGTGGCGAGAGAATATCCACTGGCTCCGCTCGATACGGCGCAGACGCTCGACCGGCTCTTGTGGGTCGAGTCCTGGGGGTGGCGGCTGCGCTTCGGCGCAGAGCACGGGCCGTTTGCGCGCGTGAAGGGCGCGGATCGAACGGCGATCGTGCGGGCTCCGACGCGCGCGGCGGGCGCAGAGCTCGCCGAGGCAGAGCTCACCGAGCAAGAGCGCGAGCAGTGGGAGCGACGAGAGGAGCGAGCGAGCACGTGAGCGAAGGGGCGAGCGAAGGGGCAGCAGCGACGATCGCCGTGGTCGACGACGACCCGGTGTTGCGCAGGATGCTGCGCGCGTGGCTCACGAGTGACGGGCATACGGTGGTCGAGTTTGCCGACGGGCACTCGGCGCTGCGCGATCGCGTGGGCGGCGCTGCGCTGGTGCTGCTCGATCTCAACCTCGGCGACATGGCGGGGCTCGACCTGCTCGCGCACTTGAAGGACAACGACCCCGAGCTCGCGGTGATCGTCGTGAGCGCGCGGCGCGAGGTGGACACGGTCGTCGCGGCGATGCGCTTGGGAGCCGTGGATTACCTCGCCAAACCGCTGGACGCCGAGCGCGCGCGCGCGGCGGTAGCGCAGGCGCTCGCGAGGCTACGGGCGATCGAGACGGTGCGCGCGGCGCGCGTGCAGGGGGCGGACAGCGACGGGGCGCTTCCGGGGGTGATCGGCGCCTCGAGCGCGATGCGAGAGGTGGCTGCGCAGGTGCGTCGCGTGTTGGATAGCGACGTGACGGTGTGCTTGTTGGGCGAGAGCGGCGCGGGCAAAGAAGTGGTCGCGCGCGCGCTGCACGAGAGCGGGCGGCGGCGCCGCGGTCCGTTCGTGGCGATCAACTGCGCGGCGATCCCCGAGTCGCTGCAAGAGTCCGAGCTGTTCGGCCACGAGCGCGGCGCGTTCACCGGCGCCAACACCCTTCACAAGGGTCGCTTCGAGCAAGCCAGCGGCGGAACGCTCTTTCTCGACGAGCTCGGCGAGATGTCCGCAGCGACGCAAGCGGCGCTCTTGCGCACGCTGCAAGAGAAGACCGTGCGGCGCGTCGGCGGCACGACGGACATCCCTGTGAACACTCGCATCGTGTGCGCGACGCATCGCGACCTCGAAGCGGAGGTGGACGCCGGGCGTTTTCGCAAGGATCTGTATTTTCGCCTGGTGGTCTACCCGGTGGAGATCCCCGCGCTGCGCGCGCGGCGAGAAGACCTTCCGTCGCTCGTCGGGCACTTTTTGAAGAAGCTGAGCGCGGACGTGGGGCGGTCGATCGCGCGATTTTCTCCGGCGGCGCTCGACGCGATGGCGCGCTACGAGTGGCCGGGCAACGTGCGCGAGCTGCAGAACGTCGTGCACCGCGCGATGCTCTCGTGCGACAGCGACACGATCGACCTCGAGCACTTGCCGCCTGCGCTGCGAAAGAAGGCGCTTCCGCCGCTGCCCGAGGCGCCGGCGACGCCCGTCGCGAGCGTGACCGAAGAGCCCGCGGCCGAGCCGCTGCTCAACCTCGCAGAGATCGAGCGACGCACGATCGAGCGGGCGCTGCTCGTCGCGCAAGGCAGCGTGAGCCGCGCCGCGAAGTTGCTCGGGATCGGGCGCACGACGCTGTATCGCAAGCTCGGTGAGCTCGGAATGCCGCCCGAGAAGCCCTGAGCGAGCGCGAGCGCGAGGGAGCCCGGCACGCGTGTTGCGATCGGGTTGCCCTTCGTACGCGAGCACCGCGGCAGGAGAGCACCGAATGTACGGGTTGATTCACGAAGCGCTTCAAGGGCACGTCATCGCGAGCGCGGGCGACGAGGTGTGGGCGCGGGTGCTGCGGTCAGCGGGGGCCGAAGGCGCGGTGTTTCACGGGATGTCGCAGTATCCCGACGCGCTCACGTACAAGCTGGTGTTCGCGGCGAGCGAGGCGATGGGCGTGTCGGCGGCTGAGCTTCTGCGGTCGTTTGGACGCTACTGGGTGCTCGAGACGGCGCCGCGGCACTACGGGCCGTTGATGAGCTTTACGGGCCGCAATTTCGCGGAGTTCATGACGAACCTCGATCGCATGCACGATCGTGTGGCGACGATCTACCTCAACCTGCGGCAGCCCTCGTTCGAGACCGAGCGGCTCGACGAGCGGACGATGCGGCTGCACTACCGCTCGCAGCGCGAGGGGTTGGCGCCGTTCGTGATCGGGGTGATCGAGGGGCTCGGAGAGCGATTTCGAGTGCGAGTCGAGGTCGAGCTCGCGGAGTCGAGGGACCGAGGAGCGGACCACGACGTGTTCGTCGTTCGCTATGATGCGCTGTGAGCTTGCAAGGGAAGCAAGAGTTCGGGCGGCTACTCGAAGAGGTGTTTCCGTTCTACATCGCGTGCGACGCGAGCGCGCAGGTGGTGAGCGTGGGACGTTCGCTGCGAAAGATCCTGCCGCCGCCGCTGCAGAGCGGAGACTCCGCGCAGCTGCTCGAGGTGCTTCGCCCGCACGGAGCGCCGTCGCTCTGCGCGCTCGGCGCGCGTCGCGCGGGGCTGGTGGTGATCAAGCTCGTGATCGGGCTGCAGCTTCGGGGACAGGTGTTCGATCGCGGTGAGAACGGCGCGGTGTTCGTCGGGACGCCGTGGTTCGAAGACGTGGACGACGCGATGATGCTCGGGCTCACGGTGGACGACTTCGCGCCGTACGACGCGGCGGCGGACTACGTGGTGCTCTTGTCGCAAGTGCGCGCGCAGCTGCTCGAAGGGGACGAGCTCGCGCAGCGGCTGACGGAAGAAGTGCGCAAGGCCGAGCGGCTTCGGGACGACGCGCGCGTGGCCAACGAGCAAGCGGTCGAGGCATCGAAGGCGCGCGATCGGTTTCTCGCGATGATGAGCCACGAGCTGCGCACGCCGCTCACGACGATCCTGGCGACCAACCAGCTCATGCTCATGGGAGAGCTCTCTGCAGCGCAGCGAGAGCACGCTCAAGCGCAGAAGCGCGCGGGGGCGGCGCTGTTGGCGCTGATCAACTCGGTGTTGGATATCTCCAAGCTGCAGGCGGGCAAATTCGATCTCGTTCCAGAGAGCTTCGAGCTGCGCGTGGCGGTCGAGGACGTCGTGGGGTCGATGCGCGACGAGGCCGAGCGCAAGGGGCTGTTGCTCGAGTGGGTGGCGTCGGGCTCGGTGCCGACGACGGTCCGCGGAGATCCAGTGCGCTTTCGGCAGATGCTCACGAATTACGTGGCGAACGCGATCAAGTTCACGGAGCGCGGCGGGGTGATCGTGCGCGTCGATGTGCGCGAGACCAGCGATCATCGCTGCAAGATCGGCGTCGCGGTGACGGACACGGGCATCGGAATCAAGAGCGAGCACGTCGAGTCGCTCTTCAAGCCCTTCGTGCAAGTGCGTCGCGACCGCGGGACCGGTCACCTCGGAACGGGGCTCGGACTGAGTATTTGCAGGCAGATCGCAGAGCTCATGGGCGGCGGCGCCGGCGTGACGAGCGCGTGGGGCAAGGGCAGCACGTTTTGGTTCGACGGGTGGTTCGAGCTCGAGGCGGTTCCGCGCACGCGGCGCACGGGGCAGTTTCGCGCGCTCTCGATCGCGCCGCCGCCGGCGTTGCTTCCAGCGAGCGGGTCGAAGCCAGCGCCGTCGCGGTCGGATCGCGCTCCGCGCGTGCTCGTCGTCGAAGACGACGCGGTGAACCGTCGGTTGCTCGCGTTGCTCGTCGAGTCGATGGGCTACGTTGTGGACGTCGCGTCCGATGGGGCTGCGGGCGTCGAGGCGGTGCGAGGCGGCTCGTATTCTGTGGTGTTGATGGACTGCAGCATGCCGGGGATGGACGGGTTCGAGGCGACGGCGACGATCCGCGAGCTGCCCGCGCCGCTGTGCGACATTCCGGTGATCGCGGTGACGGCGCACGCGCTCGAAGGGGATCGCGAGCGATGCATCAGCGAGGGGATGGACGACTACCTGACCAAGCCGTTCAACCCGTCGCAGATTCGCCAGACGCTCTCGCAGTGGGCGCCGTTGGATGACACGGCGAGCGACGCGTCGAGCACGGCGATTCGCGTGACGCAGGGGTCGCACAGCGCGCGGTCGGACGTGGACCTCTCGGTCCTTCGCGCGCTGAAGGCCTATCAGCGGCCGGACGAGCCGGACCTGGTGGCCGAGGTGGTGACGTTGTTCGAGTCGGACGCGCGCGAGCGGGCGGCGGAGCTCGAGCGGGCGGTCGAAGCGCGCGAGTCCGCGGCGGTTCGGCTCCACGCGCACGCGTTGAAGGGCGCGAGCAGCAACGTGGGGGCGCGCAAGGTCGAGCGGCTCGCGCGATGGATCGAGCGCGTGGATCCGCTCGATGATTGGGCGCTGACGCGGGATCTCGCGCGGGCGCTCGCGGCGGAGGTCGAGCTGGCCGTGGTGGCGCTGCGATCGGCGTGAGTGTTTCGAAATGGGACGAAGGGGGTGTCTCGAGGCGGGACGAGCGAAGCGGGACGAGCGACTCGGTCAAATTGACCGAGCGCGGGTTGTCCTGGGGAATTCGAAGCGCGGCAGCGCGAGTGGGTGAACGAGGCGGCGAATCGAGCGTGTTGGGAGCGTGCTCTGGTGAACGGATCGGATCGCGTCAGCGAAGCACCATGCGCGGCTGCCTCTGCTGCCGCGCACGCTCCCAATGCGCTCGCTGAACTCCCTCGCGCTCGCATTCGGCTCGCTTCGACCTCTCGTCCCGCTCGTTCGTCGGCACGCCGCGCGCAATGGGCCTGCGTCGTGAGCACCGTTCTCCCCCTGCGCGTCGCGCACATCGTCCGCAAATGGAACCCGCTCGAATGGGGCGGCACCGAGACCTACGTCGCCTCGGTCACGAGCGCCCTGCGCCGCGAGCGCTGGCAGAGCGAAGTGCACGCTCCCTCGTGCGAGGCCGACGCGAGCGCTTCGGGGCTCGATCCCTCGATCGCCCTGCGCCGCTTCACGGCGCTCAACCCGTACATCGCCTCGTCCGAGCGCCGCGCGGGCCTGCTCGCCGTCGGCGGAAACCTCGTCACCCTCGACGAGCCCCTGCGCTTGCTGCGCGACGAGGCGCTCTCGATCGCTCACCTTCACACCGCGGGTCGCATCGGCGGCGCGGTGCGCTTCGCGATGCGCGTGAGCCAGCGCCCCTACGTGCTCTCGGTGCACGGGCCGCTGCTCTCGGACCCCGCCCTCGTCGCGCACGAGACCGAGCGGCGCCGTGGGCGCGCGATCGACGTGGGGGCTCCTGTGGGGGCGCTGTTCGGAGCGCGCCGCGTGCTCGACGACGCCTCCGCGATCCTCTGCTTCAACGAGGCCGAGCGTCGCGCGCTCGAGGCTCGCTTCGGGGCGCGCGTGCAGCGCATGGATCACGGCGTGGACGCTGCCCGCTACGCCGCGGGCGACGCGAGGCGCGCCGACGAGCGTTGGCCACAGCTGCGAGGCAAGCGCGTCCTGCTCGCGCTCGGGCGCATTTCGCGGCAGAAAAACCAGCGGTTCGCGGTCGAAGCGCTCGCCGCGAGCGCGCGTCGCGACGCCGTCCTCGCGCTCGCTGGCGCCGAGACCGACCCTGGTTACCTCGACGAGACGCTCGCGCTCGCGGCGCGCCTCGGCCTCGGAGAGCGCGTGTTCGCCCTGGGAAACGTCCCGCGCGACGCGGTCGTCGACCTGCTCGCGCGCTCGGACGCGATGCTCGTCCCCTCGACGCACGAGGCGTTTGGCCTCGTGGTGCTCGAGGGCTGGGCCGCGCGAAAGCCGGTCTTGTTCGCGGACAGCGTCGGGCTCAAAGAGCTCGCGGATCCCCTCGTCGATCGCGCGGTATGCCTGCGCGCGGGCGCGAGCAGCGACTGGGGCGCGGCGATCTACCGATTGCTCAGCGACCCCGATCGGGCGCGGGCGTGGGCCGAGGAGGGGCGCGCGTTGTGCGAGCGGAGGTTCTCGTGGGACGTGGTCGCAGCGACGCTCGCCGCGGTCTATCAGCGCGCGATCGAGCGCGGCGCGAAGCGCCACGGGCGGAGGGCAGCGTGATGGGCGAGCGAGCTGAAGCGCGAACGATCGACGTCGTGATGCGCTGCCGCAACGAGATGCCGTGGGCAGAGAAGGCGCTCGAAGCGCTGCGATCGCAGCACGCCGCGCGAGCCGAGCTGCTCGTGATCGACTGCGGTTCGACCGACGGATCGCGCGAGTGCGCCGTCCGCCACGGAGCGCGCGTGATCGACGTCGACCCCAAGTCGTACATCCCGGGCGCGGTGCTCAACATGGGCATGCGCGAGACGCGCGGAGAGCTCGTCGCGTTTATCAACGCCGACGCGATCGCGCTCGATCCGTACGCGCTCGAAGCGCTGATCGAGCCGATGCTCGAGGATCCATCGGTCGCCGCCGCGTACGGTCGACAGGTGGCTCGACGCGAGGCGGACCCGTGGATGCGCGCGGACACCGAACGCGCGTTCGGCGCGAGCGACGCGGGGCGCACGCGCCACGGGGCGTTCTTCTCGATGGCCGCCTCGGTCGTGCGCCGCTCGTGGTGGCAGCGGCTTGCCTTCGACGAAGCCCTTCGCTACTCGGAGGACGTCGACTGGACCCATCGCGTCCGCGCCCTCGGAGCGCGCGTTCGATACGCGCCCGAGGCGCGGTTCGAGCACTCGCACAACTACGACCTTCGCGCGCAGTTTCGCCGTCGTCGAGGGGAGGGCGCGGCGGATACGAAGATCTTCGGGCTCGCGTCGCCCTCGCTCGTTCGCGAGGCGCTTCGCCCGCTGCTCGGCGCGCTCGTGCGCGACGCGCGCGCAGGGGTCGCGAGCCCGTACGGCGTTGCCACGCGCGTCGCTCAAGCGAGCGGGTATCTCGTGGGCCGGGCGCGGGGGTTCGAGTCGTGATCGCCGCGGATCGATGGACCGTGACCGGCGAGCCGCAGGCGGAGGACCGCGTGCGCGAAGACGTCGCGCAGATCACCGAGGCCGTCACGGCGGCGCTGGGCGATCGCCTCGTCGCCCTCGTCCTCGTGGGCAGCTACGCGCGCGGAGAAGGCGGCGTCGTCCTGTCCGATCGAGGCCCGAGGGCCTTCAACGACTACGACTGGCTGTGCGTCTTCGATGCGCGGCCGACCGCTGGCGAGCGCTCGGCGCTGCGGGCGCTCGGGGCGCTGCTCGAAGAGCGCCGCGGCGTCTCGGTGGACCTGTGGCCGATCACGAGAGCGCAGATCGCCGGCGCGCAAAAGACGCTCTTCTGGCTCGATATCGCCATGGGCGGTGCGCGCGTGCTCTACGGCGACGCGAGCGTCCTCGACCCGGTGCGAGCGATGCGCGAGCGAGACGTCTCGCTCGATGAAGCAGGGCGATTGCTCGCCAATCGCGCGGCGGGCGTGGCGTTGAGCCGCCTCGCGCTGCGCGCGGAGCAGCGGCAGCCGCCGATGAGCGAGTCTGCACTGTCCGCGCACGGCGCCTCGCGATGGGCTGAGCCGCTGGTGCTGTTGCGACACACACACAAGGCGGTGCTCGCGTGCGGCGACGCGCTTCTGCTCGCGACGCGGCGCTACGCGAGCACGCTGCGCGAGCGAAGCGCGGAGCTGGAGCGGATGTGCGCAGGGGACGCGGCGCTCGGGCGGCTCCCGGCGTCGTATCGCGAGGCGATGGCGTTTCGCGTGGACGCGCTGCGTTGGCGACCTGCCCACGGACAGAGCGTCTCGGAGTGGAACACCGAGGTCCTCGCGCTCGTCTCGATTTGGCACCTTCGCTTCGAGCGTTGGCGCGCGGGGACGCCCGAGAGCGCCGTCGAGTACGCGCGTTGGCGCCCGGCCCTGTACCCGAGCAGCGCCGATGCGCAGCGGCCGAGCGCGATGATCGCTGGGGCTCTGTCGGCGTGGCGTCGTCGCGCGATCGTGGCCCCGTGGCGGCTGCGGATGCACCCCCGCGAGCAGCTCGCGCGCGCGGTCGTGGGCGTCGCGTACGCGCCCGAGAGCGCGCTCGACGCGGTGTGTTGGTCGACGCTCGGCGTGGGCGAGCACCGCGCGCTCGAGCCGTTGGAGCAGCTCGTGCAGAGCGCGGGGTGATGGATCGTCTGCTGGTTGTGTTCGTCGACGCGCTGGGGCCTTCGCAGAGAGCGCAGTCGAGGGCGTTGCGAGAGCTCGCTCCGTTCGAGCGGACGCTGCGCGGCGTCGCGGGGTTTTCGTCGGGGGCGCTGGCGACGGTGCTCACGGGCGCGAGCAGCGCTGAGCACGGGCGGCTGTGCCTGTTCAGCGCGCGCAGCAAGAGCGCGCCGCGATCGCCGCTCGACGCGCTCGCGTGGCTGCGATTTCTCCCGTCGATCGTCCACGAGCGCGGCGCGGTTCGTCGTCGCCTCGCGCGTTGGCTGGCCGAGCGCGAGAAGCTCACGGGCTACGTCGCGCTGCACCGAGTCGAGCCGTCGATGTTTCGTTGGCTGGACATCCCCGAGCGCGAAGACCTCTTCGAAGCGAAGGACATCGGCGGGGTGCCGACGTTCTTGAGCGACGCGCGGGCGCGCGGGATCGACGTGTACGCGGCGCGATGGGCGCTCGACGAAGCGACGCGATGGCGGACCGCGTTCGACGCGATGCGAGCGCGGCCGGCGCGGCTCAACTTCTTGTACTCGAGCGACCTCGACGGGGTCTTGCACAGCGACGGGCCCGATGAGGTCAGCGCCGAGCGCGTGCTCGAGCGCGTCGCCGAGCGCATTGCAGAGGCCCGATCGCTGCTCTCGCGCGACGGTTGCCGAGTGCGCACGGTGGTCGTCGGCGATCATGGGATGGCGCGCGTTGGCGAGACGATCGACCCGCGGGCGGTGCTCGATCGAGCGGGCGTTCGGCACTTCGTGGACAGCACGATGGCGCGCTTGTGGGGGACCACTGCGCAGATCGAGCTCGCGAGGCTCGGCGCCGAGCGCGCGGGGTGGCCTGCGCGCTTCATCGATCGCGCCGGGCTCGAAGCGTGGAGCGTCGGCGTCAACGAGTCGCTGTGGGGCCAGGCGTGGCTGGTGCTCGACGAAGGCGCGTTGTTCGCGCCGAGTCATGTGGGTGGTTTCGTGCGCGGGATGCACGGGTACGGGCCGGACGCGAGCTCGTCGCGCGCGGCGCTGTGCAGCGACGGTGAGATCGACCCGAGCGTGACCGAGCTGCGATCGGTCGCGGGATGGGTGCGCTCGATGATGGGAGCGTGGTGATGAGCGAGCGAAGGGACATCGTGGCCGCGGTGGCGCGGCACGCGCTCTCGGTGGGAGCGGGCGTGCTCACCATCGCGATGTTGGGCCGCGGCTTGGGCCGCGCTGCGCTCGGGGCGTGGGCGCTGATCGGAACCTCCGCCACGGTCATCGCCCTCGCGGATCTGGGGCTCTCGACGGTGGCGCTCAAGCAGTCGGTGGTCGACGAAGAGGGCGCTGTCTCTGCGCGCGCTGTCGAGCTCTCACAGTGGGTGACGCTCGCGTTGGCGCCGGTGTTCGTCGCGCTCTCGTACGTCGTCTACCTCTCGGGGCTCGAAGGCGTGGTCGCGAACAGCGTGGCTTCGGGGCGCGCGCTGAAGGTGGCCTCGATCGCGGCGCTCGCGGCGGGGACGGTGGGCTCGTACTCGAGCGCGCAGCGCGCGTGGCTCGTGGGCCGCGGCGCGGCGCGGGCGTTGGCGGGGGCGCGCGCGAGCGGTGCGTTCGTGCAAGTGGCCGCGACTGCGACGGGGCTCGCGCTCGGGTGGGGAATCGTCGCGCCGGCGATGGGGGTCTTCGGCTCGAGCGTGATCGAAGCGGCGCTGGTGGCGAGGGCGGTGCGGGCGATGGACCCGAGGGTTCCGCTGTGGGTGAGGACGAGGCCCAAGCGCGCTGAGCTCGCGCTCGCGCTGCGCGAAGGAGCGGCGGCGCTCGCGATCAACACGGCCTCGGTGATCGCGGTGCGCGTGGACGTGGCGGTGCTCGCGCGCGTCGCGCCGCTCGCCGCGGTGGGCGCGTATCAAGTGAGCCTGCGGCTCTCCGATCAGCTCTTCACGCTGGTGAAGCAAGCGAGCACGGCGCTGCAGCATCGATTGGGCACGAGCGAAGGGCGCGCGGACGTGATCACGCGCGGGACGATCTCGATGACGGCGCTGCTGGCGAGCGCGCTGATCGCCCTGGTGTTTTGCGGGCGACCGACGCTCCGCGCGTGGGCGGGGCCGGTGGTGGACGACGCGCTGTTCGTCCCGGCGCTCTCGCTCACGGGCTTCGCGATGGTGCTGGGGATCTGGTGCGAGCTGGCGAGCTCGGCGCTCAACGTGGGAGCGAAATCGCAGTGGCAAGCGGCGACGCCGCACTTGATCGGCGCGGTCTGCAACGCGGTCATCACGCTGGCGGGCGCCCGTCCCCTCGGCGTGTGGGCCATCGCCGGCGGAACGATCGTCGGCAACGCCGTCACCGCCGCGCTCACGTTTCGCACGCTGCGCTCGTTCGACGCGACGGGGGCGTACAGCGACCTGTCACCGCACCGTTGGATCGCGGTTCCAGCGCTGGTTTCACTGGTGCTTGCGCTCTCGCTCGCGCCGTTGTCTCGCTCGGTGATCGGCTCGCTGCTCTCGTCGTCGATCGCGGGGCTTGGCGCGCTGTTCGCACTGCGGCTGGTGCTTCGTCACTTGCATCGCCAGGAGTCCGCATGCACCTCGCTTTCGTTGCTCCCACGCTAGGCTATTCGGGCGGGCTCGAGCGCTTCGTCTTCGACCGCGCGACGGCGCTGCGCGCGCGCGGACACCGCGTCTCGCTGGTGCATCAAGGGCGCGAGGGCCGCGACCCAGAGCGGTATCGCAGCGGCTTCGACTCGGTGATTCACCAGTCCGATTGGAGCTCGCTCGCTCGAGTGGACCTGGCGCTCGTGCAGCGCGCGACGTCCGAGGACGAGCTGCGATGGCTCGATGGAACCTCGACGGTGGTGTTTGCGCACGACCACGATCTGAGCTGTCCGCGGTCGCACAGGTACGTTCCGCTCGGGCGCGCGCCGTGCCATCGGGCGCCGGGGATCACCTGCGTCGCGCACGGATGCGTGGTGGTGAAGGACCGGGCTCGCCAGGGGTTCGCGCTTCGCGTGGTGGATCCCTTCTCGTTTCGCGCGCAGACGCTGGCGCTCTCGGCGCGGCATCCCATCGTGGCGTGCAGCGAGTATGTGCGCCGATCGCTGCTGAGCATGGGCGCGACGCCCGAGCGCGTGAGCGTGCTGCACCCGGTTCCTCCGCCGTCGGAGTCGATCGCGATCGAGCGGGACAGCGCGCCCACGCTGCTCGTGCTCGGCTCGCTCTTGCGGGGAAAGGGCGTGGACATCGCCATCGACGCCCTGAGCCGAATGCCCAAGCACGTGCGGCTGCGGGTGGTGGGCGAGGGCCCCGAGCGCGCGGCGCTCGAAGCGCAGGCGGCGCAGCTGGCGCCGGGGCGAGTTGAATTCGTGGGCGCGCTGCATCCTGACGCCGTGGTGCGAGAGATCGACCGGGCGTGGTTGATGGTGGTCCCGTCGCGCTGGCCCGAGCCCTTCGGGATGACCGGGATCGAAGCGATGCAGCGCGCTCGTCCCGTGGTGGCGGCGCGGCACGGGGGGATCGTCGAGTGGCTGCGCGACGGGCACGGCGTGGACGGGTTCGAGCCTGGCAACGCTCGTGCATTGGCTGAAGCTGCGCGACGGATGCTCGGCGATCACCGCACGGGCGAGCTGGCGCGCGAGTGGAGTGAGCAACGCTGGCGATTCGATCGGTCGATGGACGCGATGGAGTCGCTGCTCGAGCGCGCGGCGCGCGCGAACAAGGGATTGAGGGAACCGTGATGCAAACAATCGAACGACTTCGCTCTGTCGCCGCGTGCCCTGTGTGTCGCGGCTCGCTCGACGCGGATTGGCGCTGCGAGCACTGCGCTCGGAGCTTCTCGCTCGTCGACGGGCGTCCTGCGCTCATGTCGGACCCGCGCGTCGCCGCGGGCGTGGCGAAGGACAACGTGGTGGTGCAGTCGCAGGCGCGGGCTCGTGAGGGCGCGCGTCGCACGGGGTTGCGGGGGCTCGCCGATCGCGTTCGCGAGGCTGTGACTGCGGATTTGTTCGCGGACGACCGCACGCAGGTGCGCGCGTTGGTGGACGCGGTCGAGGGGAGCCTCCCGCGAGGATTGCCCGTGGTCGATGTCGGCGCGTGCGAGCAGTACTACCGTCGCGATTTGGAACGCCTCGGCCCCGTCCTCGCCCTCGACGTGGCCCTTTATGGGGCGACGGACGTGATCGCCGACGCGCATGCGATGCCATTTCGGGACAGCTCACTGGGGGGCATCGTGGTCGTCGAAGTGCTCGAGCACTTGAAGCAGCCGTGGAAGTTCTTCGCGGAGGCCTCGCGCACGCTCGCGCCGGGCGGAGTGTTGTTGGGCGTGGCGCCGCAATACTGCCCGTCGCACGGGTTTCCGGACGATTACTTTCGCTACACGCGCTCGGGGCTGGCGTCGCTGGGCGAGAGCGAAGGGCTCGCGGTCGAGGCGCTGTGGCCGATCGGCGGGCACTGGGCGACGCTGCTGCACTGGTACTGGGCGAATCGCGCGCGCGAGAACGGGCTCAGGCGCGTTCCGGGCGTCGGGGTCGCGTACCACGCGTGGTTTCAGGGCGTCGCGAAGGCGTTGGATGTGCTCGACGGCGCCGCGGGGCGCGGGGCGAATCCGCCGACGCAAGAGCACCAGGATCACGTCGGGTGGAGCTTCGTGTTTCGAAAGAAGTGAACTGGGCAGCCCACATTCCAGACCCAGCTCCACGCCGGATGGCGTCATCGCCTCGGCGCACAGATCGGCGTTCTCGAAGAGCACGATGGGCGGGGACGGTGGCAACAAGTGCCACCGCAGGGCGTCGCTCGAAGACTCGCGACGAGTGAAGTGTCAGGAGCGCGATGGGTCAGCGTTCGAGCGTGCGATGGATGAGTGTTCGAGCGCGATGGGCCAGGGTTCTCGAAGAGCGCGATGGGCGAGGGCGCGCACGAGCGCGATGGGCCAGGGTTCGCGAAGAGCGCGATGGACGAGGGCGCGCACGAGCGCGATGGACGAGGGCGCGCACGAGCGCGATGGACGAGGGCGCGCACGAGCGCGATGGACGAGGGCGCGCACGAGCGCGATGGACGAGGGCGCGCACGAGCGCGATGGACGAGGGCGCGCACGAGCGCGATGGACGAGCGCCCTGACGAACTCGGTGGGCGAGTGCTCTCACGAACTCGGTGAGCGAGGACGGTGGCAACAAGTGCCACCGCAGGGCCTCGCTCGAAGACTCGCGACGAGTGAAGTGCATCGACGATCGCTTCCATCCAAGGAAGGCCAATGGATGTCGCGAAATCGTGGTTCGCGACGTCTGGGTCACGAGGTGCTGCGACGTTTGCTCCTCCATTGCATTCGTCGCGAGTCTTCGAGCGAGGCCCTGCGGTGGCACTTGTTGCCACCGTCCTCGCTCACCGAGTTCGTGAGAGCACTCGCCCACCGAGTTCGTGAGAGCACTCGCCCACCGAGTTCGTCAGGGCACTCGCCCATCGCGCTCGTGCGCGCCCTCGTCCATCGCGCTCGTGCGCGCCCTCGTCCATCGCGCTCGTGCGCGCCCTCGTCCATCGCGCTCGTGCGCGCCCTCGTCCATCGCGCTCGTGCGCGCCCACGTCCATCGCGCTCGTGCGCGCCCTCGCCCATCGTGCTCATGAGAGCACTCGCCCATCGTGCTCGTGAGCGCACTCGCCCATCGTGCTCGTGAGCGCACTCGCCCATCGTGCTCATGAGAGCACTCGCCCATCGTGCTCGTGAGCGCACTCGCCCATCGCGCTCTTCGAGCACGCTGACCCATTGTGCGCTCGAACGCTGACCCATCGCGCGCTCGACTCCGCGCCCATCGAACTCTCGAGCGCTCGCCCATCGCGCGCTCGAACGCTGACCCATCGCGCTCCTGACACTTCACTCGTCGCGAGTCTTCGAGCGACGCCCTGCGGTGGCACTTGTTGCCACCGTCAGAAAAACGCTGCCACGTCGCACCCCTCACTGCGCCGAGGCTGATGCGCCCGACTCACACCCCTGCGCCGACGGCCCTCTGCCACAAGAGCGAGGCGTCCACGCTCAGGCTCTTTTCGCGGGCGTACCACGCGAGCATCCGCAGGCGATCTTCGCCCTGGAGCCACAGCGCGCGGTCGATCGAAATCACGCCGCGCGGAGCTCGCTCGGCGGCGCGCACGAGGCCCTCGCTCGCGCTGTGAACGCTGTCGTCCGAGGCGAGCTCGACCGTTGAGCCGATCCAGCAGCGCTGGCCGAGCGCCACTTGCCACAGCTCGCTCAACAGCGCGCGCCCTGCGCGAGTCAGCGCCGCGATCGGCGCTAGCAGCACCGTCGCCAACGCCGCCAACATCCTCGGAACCAACGATCCCACCGCGCTCGTTCGCTTGCTCAGCAGCAGCTCGTCGCCGAGCGACGCCGTGGCGCCCGTGCGCCAGTCTTCGATCTCTTCGCCCGCAGCGGCGCAGCGCTCGATCACCACGCCCTCGCCGATGATGGTCTCTGCGCGAACGACCGCTTCGCGCACGATCGCCGCCGGCTCGATCACCGTGTGCGCGCCGATCACGGCGTTGGGGCCTACGACGGCGCCCGAACACACGCGCGCCGCGGCGCCGACGAAGATCGGAGCGCGGAGGATGGCGCCGTCTTCGATGACCGTTCCTCGCGTCGTCCAGATGCCAGGCGTGACCTCTGCGCCGTGAACGACCACGCCCTGCACGCGCTTGTCGAGCACCGCGCAGCCGAGCTCGTGCGCCTCTTGCTCGCACGAGAACACAACGCCCCATCCATCGACGGAGGCTGCCGACTCGATCTTGGGCTGCGCCTTCGAGAGCACGAGCACGTCCGCGTCGTAGAGCGCCTCGTATCCGTGCGGAGGCGTGAGCATCGCTTTCGTCCCTGCGTCGAGCGCGTAGACCGCTCGAAGGTCGGTCGACGCGAGCGTCCTCGACGAGATCGCGATGAACTTCTCGTCGCCGAGCCCCGAGCGTCGCGCGAGCTCCATCGGTCCGAGCGGCGCTGCGGTGAGCACCCGCTCGACGATCGCCGCTGCCGCGTGAGACTCGAGCGCCTGCTCGACCTCGTCCCAGCGCGGATCGTCCGCGCATCGCTCGACGATGACTCGCTTGCAGCCGTTTTCGAAGAGCCACTCGAGCTGTCGAACCAACAGCGGCGTGCCCGCGATGTCCCAGTGTGCGGACGACGCTGCGTCCACGAAGATCACCCCGTCCATCGTTGTTCCTCCTGTCACTCGTCCCTGCCCCGATGAGACTGATCGTTCGCTGAGCGCGCTCACTCAGTACGCGCCGCGTCCAGAGATCACCGCCGGGATCGTCTTCACGACGATCGCGACCTCTTCTGCAGGTTGAACCTTGTCGATGTACTCGAGGTCCAGGTCCACCTGCTGCTCGAACGTCAGGTCGCTGCGGCCGCCGATCTGCCAGAGGCACGTGAGCCCCGGCGTCACCTCGAGCCGACGCAGCGCCTTCGGAGAGTACAGCGCCACCTCGCGCCACACGGGAGGACGCGGACCCACCAGCGTCATGTCTCCGCGCAGAACGTTGTAGATCTGCGGCATCTCGTCGATCGAGAAGCGACGGAGGATGCGTCCCACGCGCGTCACGCGCGGGTCCTGGGTGAGCTTGAAGCGCACGCCGCTCATCGCCTCGGGGTTGGCCGCCGCGAGCGCGGTCTTCATCGCGTCCGCGCCGTGCACCATCGTCCTGAACTTGAAGAGCATGAAGCGCTTTCCGCCGCGGCCGATGCGCTCTTGCTTGAACAGAATCGGCCCGCGATCCTGGATCTTGATCGCGATCGCCACGGCGATGAACAGCGGCGAGAGCGCCGCGAGCGCCAGCGCCGACAGCACCACATCGAACGTCCGTCGCACCTTCGGGCCGAGCTCGCTCACGATGAGCTTCGCGCGCATCGCGGCGCGACGAAGCATCGCTCGGCGACGGCTCGACTCACCGAGAAGCGCGGGCGGAATCTCAACGGGCTCGATCGGCGTGGTCATGGCGTCTCTCTCCGAAACAGGGCGTGCGCTCGAAGCGAGCGCGGTGCCGTTGTGATCGAGAGCAGTGCAAACGAGCGGCCAGCGAGCGAGCGAGCGAGTCGGCGGAGCCCCCACCCGCGCTGCCGCGCGCCCGGTTCGCAGGCCCCCACCCGCGCTGCCGCGCGCCCCGCCCCCGCAGAGCGAGGGCGGCGGCTCTGCATTGGGAAAACAGCGATGGAATGGCGTTCGTTGATCGCTGGGAACCCTTGCTCCGCAAGGGATTCAATCGTCTCGGGTGGCGCACCCGACGACGGGAGAAGCAGGCACGTCAGCGGTTTGTGCGCCGTGGATCTCCTCACAGATGCGGGCGATCACCCACGGCAGCGAGCGCAGGACCTCGTCGTTGCGAAAGCGGAGCACTCGCAGTCCTTCGTCTTCGAGCGAGCGAGAGCGACGTTGATCCTCTTCGAGCTGCATGTCGTGGACGTCGCCGTCGACCTCGATGACCAGTCGCGCGCTCGCGATGTAGAAATCGACGATCCACCCGCGAATCACGTGCTGAGTGCGCGCACGGCAACCGAGCGACCTGCCGCACAACGCTCCCCACAGGCGATCCTCCGCCTCGGTCATGGCTCGACGAAGTTGTCTGGCTCTTTCGAGCTTGTGCCGGTCCGCGCCGGCCTGTTTCGCAAGCACGCTTCGCCGAGCCATCGCGGGACCAGCGTAGCGCCGCCCGCCCCGCGAGCACGTGCTCTCGATCAGAGCCTCCTCAGACGATTGAATCCCTTGCAGAGCAAGGGTTCCCAGCGATCAACGAAATCCATTCCGTCGCTGTTTTCCCAATGCAGAGCCGCCGCCCTCGCTCTGCGGCTGACTTCGGGACACATCTCAATCGGACACATCCTGAATGCGGGATTTCGCGAAGTCGAAGATGTCGGAGAAGGTCATTAGTCGCTGCCATCCGCGCCAGACGATCTGCCAGCCCGGAGGACGACCTTCGACGAACTCGTAGCCTCCGAGTGTTGCGAGACGATGAACCAACTCGCGTAGCGTTCGTGGAGGCCGTGTCTCAGCGAGCTTCGCGTGCTTCGAGGCGAGCGACAGCAACTGCAGCTCGGCTACCGACGCGTGCTTCGACGCTGCTTCGCCAGGTGACTCGCGCGCTGCGTACGTCCACTGCATCACGTGCGTCGCGAGGGGAACAAGGATCGCCAATTGGCGCCGAAAACTCTCGATCGAATCGACCGCGTCTTGCTCCAACCCAAAGCCGTGTTTGAGCACCTTGTGGACATCTTCGCAGCCCCATCGAAGCTTGTATTCCTCCACCACGCGCCACGCATCTGCCTCGTTGTTCACTGCGCACGTCGTGAGCAGCATCCACTCCAGCGGCTCGCACCACGATGGCGCGTTCTTTTCGCTTACCCACACGCAGTTCACCGTCACCGGCTTGCGCTTGCGCTTCTTGGGAGGATCGAACGTCACCGCGCAGTACCGAAGTTCGAGTGTGACTTTGCGGCGCGAACCCGCTCGCTTCACCGCGCGCTCGAACCGCTGCAGCGCCGCTTGTCCCTCTTTCTCTGCGGCCTTTCGTGCTTTGAGCGACACCTTCACGGGCACTTCGATCGTGTCGGTGTCCGCAGTCGGTTGCGCTTCCATCGTCGCCCACAGCATCGGGTGCGCCCCCGCGACGCGACGATCGGCCGACGCACGAACGATCACCAAGTGCTTTTCGCGCAAGGCGAAGGTGAAGTTCTCGTGCACATCACCTTCGCGATCGAGCGCGTGCACCAACGTCAGCGAGAGCCCGCGTTCGGCGGCACGGCGCACCGCGCTGCGGATGCCGCGGCGCCACTTGTAGCTCTCGCGCTTGTGAGGCGGGCGCTTGTCGTGGTCGGCGTCTTTCGTGAAGCGCCATGGTCGTGTCCATGCAGTGGTTTCGAACAGCCCCAAGCGACTGCCGGTGAGCGCGTCGAGCGCGGTCGCACCGTGCAGCAGGTAGCCACGAGCTGCGTTGGAACGCAGCGGCCCGGCATCGTCTGGCTCCGCCCGGCCAACCTTGTCGATCTCCGTGGAATCGTGCGCGAGCACAACACGCGAGCACAAGCGCATCGCTTCGATGGTGCTGTCGTAGGACTTGGCAGCGAGACGTTCAGCGAGCACACGCGGATTGTTACAGAGTCGTTGGTAACCGCGTCGCAGAGCACGAGGAATCTCTGTCGAAGGCTCAGTGAAGCGCCGAAAGAGCATCGCGATCGAAGCGTCGATCCGCAGCCAGAGTCGGTGATCGGGCACTACGTCGGGCGTCCAGATCGCGCTTGCGAGTGTGCGGGGGTCCAGGCGACGCGAGGGCGACAGCATCGTCAGAGTGGAGCTCCGAAGTGACAACAGCGCCAGCAGCGCCAACGTGCTCCGGTAATCCGCGGAAAATCCTGCAGATCTAGCGACAATCGCGATGTGTCCCGAAGTCAGCGCTCTGCGGGGGCGGGGCGCGCGGCAGCGCGGGTGGGGGCTCTGCCGACTCGCTCGCTCGCTCGCTGCGCGGCAGCGCGGGTGGGGGCTCTGCCGACTCGCTTGCTCGCTCGCTGCGCGGCTCGCACTCTCATCGCCGCTGCGATCAGCGCGTGTCCTCGCGGCCGCGCTCGAAGCGCTCTGCGCTGCCGACGCGATCGGCGCGGTCAGCGAACATCGAGCCCAGGTTGACCACCACGCACGCGAGCGGCGCCGGCGTCCCCAGCTGCTCTTTCGCCGCGCGAAGCGCGAGCATCGTGTGCGCGCCGCTCTCGACCACGACGATCACGCGGTCGACCGCGCGCGCCGCGCGACGAAGCGCAGGGCCCGCCGACGCTCCATCCCACGCTCGAACGTCGTGTCCCGAATCCGAACGCTTCTTCGTCTCGTTCTGGGACGGCTTCTTCTTCAGCTTCGTCGCGAGCTCTCGCGCCATCGCGCGCGTCCCGTCGCTCAACCCCACGATCAGCGTCGAGCCTGTCGTGCGATGAACGGACTCTCGCACATCCTCCACCAACGCGTCGAACGAGCCCTTCTTCGCCGGCCAATCGCTGCTCGCGATCACCGGAGCGCCCACCCAAAACGCCACCTCGCTCGGGGTCATCACGCGCCCTCCGCGCAGCGCGCGGACGAGCAAGACCATCAGCGCCACGATCGCGCCCAACACAGGGCTCGCCGCGATCACCACGCGACGAAGGGACTTCGAGGGGCGATCTGGCGCCACGGCCGCAGCGACCACCCTCAGGCCCGTCGACGGCGCGCGGCGCGCGTCCTCGGCCTGCGCTTGTCTCGCGAGCACTTCGGCCAGGTGTCGCTCGGCGACGGTGACCGAGGCGAGCAGCGTCGAAGACTCTCCGTCGAGCGAGGCGAGCTCGTCCACGCGCGCGGCGGTCTCGCGCAGGCTCGATCGCAGGATCTGCTCTCTTCGTCGCAGCGAACTGCCCACGGCGCTCGCCGTCGCCGCGCTGGCCGTGTACGCGTCCCAGTGTGGGTTGCGGCCGATAATCCTGCCCGTTCGCACAGAGTCGTTGGCGCCCGCTCGCAGCGCCTGCGCCTGCGCCTCGAGCGCTTGCAGCGCTGGGTGCACGTTGGTCAATCGAGCGCGCGCGGTGGTGAGCTGCCCTTGCACTTCCGCGAGCTGCGTCGCGCCGAACATCTGCTGGCTCTCGGACAAGACCGTCGTTGGTGTCTGCGCTCGCGCTGCGGCGCGCAGGGCGCTCTCTCGTGCGGTCTCGCCTTCGGCCTCGGCGCGGGCGAGGTCTGCGTCGGCGCGGAGGCGAGCGGCGTGCTCGATCGCAGCGAGCTGTTCTGCGGGCAGATTCGCGATCCCGTGCTCGCGTCGAAACGAGTCGTACCGCGCGCGCGCGGCCTCGAGCGAGGTGCGCGCCTCGCGAGCGTCCGTGGCGAGCGTGCGCAGCTGCTCGTCGAGCCGCGCGCGCTGCAGCGAGGCGCGGTGATCGATGAACACGTCGGCCATGGTCTGCGTGATGGCGCGGGCGTCTTCGGGGGACTCGCCCGTTCCGCGAAGGACGATGAGGCGCGTCTCGGTGCTCGAGGTCACTTCGAGGCGCCGTCCGAGGCGGTCGAGCGTCTGGGTGACGTGCAGTCGCTCGCGCGTAGAAGCGAGGTTGACCGGCAATTTCACAGAGTCTGCGAGGGTTCGAAGCGTGCGTCCCTCGTCCTCGGCGGGGCCATCGGCGCTCGGCTCCCACAAGATGCTCAGCTCCGAGGCGTACTCGCGCGGAACGGCGGTCTTGGCGACGGCGATCCCGCCGATCAGCGCGGCGGTCGAGGCGAGCGCGATCCAGCGCTTTCCCGCGAGCACCGACGAGCCCACGCGGCGGAGATCCACAGGAAATCCAGGGCGCTCATCGCTCTCGACCGCGGCGTTCGCGGTCACCTCTTGCGCTGGCCGTTGGGCGCCTGCGTCGAACATGGCAAGGACTCCTGAGCGAAGAACGGGCGCGATTCATCGAGTGATCACGACGGCGCGATCACGACGGTGCGATCACGAGGCGAGCGCGCGCTTCGCGGCGTCGGCGGACGTGTAGATGTCGAACATCTCGTGGAGGTGACAGACGCGCGCGACCGTCTGCACCGCGGGTTGAAGGCCAGCGAGCACGATGCGAACGGCGCTGTCCGCGCGGCGACGAATCGAGACGAGAGAGCTCACGCCCACGGAGTCGATCGCGGTGAGCTCCGAGAGATCGACGATCAGCGTGGCGGCGCCGACGTGCAGCGCGTCCTGTGCCTGTGCCAGCAGCGCGCGGATCGAGGCGAGGTCGAACCGCGGACCATGCGCACGAACCGAGATGACTTTGAACGAGTCGAGCGACGAGAGCGTGGGAGCGTTCATGGTGTCGAGAGCAAGTGCAGCCTGCGTGCCGACGGTTGGCTGGCACGCGGGCGGCATAGGGCGCGGGGCTATGGTGCAGTGGCTTCGATCGAGTGCTGTGCGCGCGTCGCGGATGGGGCTGGTGGCGATCGCGTTGAGCGGGGGGTGTCAGAGGATTCCCAGCGTTCCGACGTTGGGAGCGCAGGCGGCGCGCGTGGGCGGAGAGCCGACGTTCGACCGGCCGCAGGTCGAGGCGCGACCGGGGATGGACGAAGTCGATCCGCCGCCATTTTTGCTGGCTCCGGGCGACGTCGTTCGCGTGCGCGCCGTCGTGGGCGAGGGGCTCTCGATCGACCGCGCGAGCGTCGATGGAGAGGGCAAGATGCTGCTGCCGCTCGCGGGCGACCTGCGCCTCGCGGGGCTCACGCTCAGCGACGCGACGGGCAGGATCAACAGCGCGCTGCGCGCGTACGATCGCTTCGCGACGGTGCACGTCGAGGTCATCGAGCCGCTCGGCCATCGCGCGACGGTGCTCGGCGTCGTCACTTCTCCGGGAGTTCATCCAGTCGGGCCCGCGACGCGGCTGGCCGAGCTCGTCGCCCTCGCGGGCGGCCCGGTCGCGAACATCGCGGACGGTGAGTCGCTCGCGCTCGCGGACCTCTCGGCGGCGACCGTGATGCGCTCGGGTCGCGTGTTGCCCGTGGATGTGGGCCGCGCGCTCGAGGGCGATCCCCGGCACAACGTGCGAGTCCTCGCGGGTGACCTCGTGTACGTCCCTGCGTCGAGCGGTCAGCGCATCACCGTGCTCGGCCAGGTGCGATCGCCCCGGACCATCGCGTTTCGTCCAGGAATTTCACTGGTCGACGCGATCGCTCTCGCCGGCGGAACCACCCCCGAAGCGGACAACGGCGACCTGCGCATCGTGCGCGGCCGCCTCTCGCGCCCGTCGTTGTTCACCGCGAACCTGGGCGACGTGTTCTCGGGCCGCGCCGCCAATCCGCCCCTGCAACCCGGGGACATCGTCTTCGTGACCGAGCACTGGTTCGCGACCGCCTCGCAGGTGCTCAACCGTCTGACGCCGCTCATGGCCATGGCCGCGTTGACGGCGGGACTCGTGCGCTGAGGGCGCTGTTTCGAATCGGGACGCGCGTGTGTCTCGGTTCGGAGCGCAGCGAGAGCGAGCGAGACGACGGAGCCCCCACCCGCGCTGCGGAGAGAGTGACTGTCCGGCGAAGCGAGCGAAGCGAAGCGACGGAGCCCCCACCCGCGCTGGCGCGCGCCCGGTTCGCAGGCCCCCACCCGCGCTGCCGCGCGCCCCGCCCCCGCAGAGCGAGGGCGGCGGCTCTGCATTGGGAAAACAGCGATGGAATTGCGTTCGTTGATCGCAGGGTGCCCTTGCTCTGCAAGGGCTTCGATCGAGTCGATCGCGACCACTCACTGAGCGAAGCGGCTCCGCCGAGCACGGTTTGCGCCGAGCGTTTGCGTCGTGTTGTATCACGAGCATCTTCGCGTACCGAAGAGACCTTGCAGAGCAAGGTCTCCGTGCCGTCAACTCAACCAATTCTACCGCTGTTTTCCCAATGCAGAGCCGCCGTCCTCGCTCTGCGGGGGCGGGGCGCGCGGCAGCGCGGGTGGGGGCCTGCGAACCGGGCGCGCGCCAGCGCGGCTGGCGTCTTCGCTACGCCGCCGCGAACACCGAAGCGTCCAGCGTCCCGGCGACGTCGCTCGCGCGCAACACGCGCTTGCCTTCGAGCGCGCTCGCCAACGCGCGAATCACCGGGTGCGGCTCGCTTCGTCCCCAAAACATCCAGTGATGAAGCACGATCACGCACACCTCCGCGCGGTGCGCCAGCGAGTCCACCACGCGCTCGACGTCCGACGGGTTCAGCTCCGCTCCAATCGGCCCGCCGCGATGCCGCAACACCCACGCGTCGCCGAGCCGCAACGATTCGCACCGGGTCACTCGCTCGGCGTAGTGCGCGGGCCACCACCGCAGCGGGAGCCGCCCGCGATCGAGCCAGCTCGTCGAGAGCACACGAAATCGACTCACCGCAGCGCGGATCGATCCGCTCGACATCGCGTCCCACGGCGCGACGAAGCCCGTCATCTTCTCGGCCAGCGCCGCTTCGAGCAGCGCGCGACCGCGGTCCATCCTCGTCCCCGCCGAGCGCTCGTCGAGCGAGCCAAACTCCGTTCCGCCCCGCACGCGCCGGTGCGAGAGCCCGTGCACCAGCGCCTCGACCTGCCCTCGGTGCGCCTTGATCCATTTCGCCATCGCGTTCTCGCCCTTCAGCGCGATCACGCGATCGCAGTCCTCCGAGTCTTCGCTGAGAAATCGCTCGCGAACCCCGTCCGGAGCCCGCGTGTCCAGCGCCACCTCCGGGATCACCGAGAGGTTGAGCGCGAAGCCTCGCTCGAGCAGCGGCGCGTACGCGCGCTCGATGCGCTGCGGGTCCGTCGTGGCGTTGGCGTCGTCGTCTCGCAGTAGATACAGCGTCATGCTCGAGCGCGCTGCACGCGCGATGCCTGCGAGCGCGCGACGGTCTCGGCACGAGCCGTGCTCACTCGCCGCCCGTCATCGTGAAGTGGATCGCGTTCTTCGGTGCGGTGTTCGTGGGCGTTCCGCTGTTGCAGGCGGTGCTCGCGCGCGACCCGAGAGCGAGGGCGCTGGCGATCACGTTCGTGTGCTTCGACCTGTTCAACCCGATGCACATCAACCTGATCTCGCAAGAGAACTACCGCGGAGACTCTCGCGGAATCGAGATCACCACCGTCGACCTCGTCCTGCTCGCCCTCCGCTTCGCCCTCCCTCGAACGCGCGCCAAACCCGCCACGCGCCACGTCTTCGTCCGCAGCTTCTTCTACCTCTGCGTGCTCTTGTCCTTCAAAGACACGCCCGACGTGCTCAAGAGCATGTTCAGCCTGTGGAAGCTCACGCGGATGTACCTCGCCTTCGACACGATGGCGCTCGCGTTTCTCGACGTGCAGCTCGTCGCCGCCGCCACGCGCGGCCTCGCGTTCGGCGTGCTCTGGCAGGGCTGGCTCGTGCTCTGGCAGAAGTACGCGCAGCACGCGGTCCGCACGATGGGGTCGATGCCGCACCCCAACTCGCTCGCGATGATCGTCAACCTCATCGCCCCCACCGCCTTCGCGCTGTGGCTCTCGGGCCGGGCTCGCCCCTACGCGCCGCTCGTCGTCGGCCTCGCGGGCATCTCCACGATCGCCTCTCTTTCTCGCGGCGGAATGATGATGTTCGTCTTCGCGACGGCCCTCGGCGCGATCGCCGCCTTCGCTCGCGGCTTCGAGGCGCGCAAGCTCAAGATCATCGGCGCCCTCTTCGTCGCCGCCGCGCTCGTCCTGGCGCGCTCGATCGACACCATCATCGAGCGCTTCACCACCGCGCCCAAAGAGAGCGAAGAGGCGCGCGTGCTCTTCAACCGCGCCGCCAAAATGATGGCCGAAGACCACCCGTTTGGCGTCGGGATCAACATGTACTCGTATGTGCTCGACCACGGCGGCTACGCCGATCGGCTCAGCATCGAGCCCGGTGATCGCAACGGAATCGCCCACCACATCTATTGGCTCACCGCCGCCGAGCTCGGCTACATCGGCGCCGTCGCCTACGTGCTGGTCATCGCCTCGGTGCTGATCAGCACCATTCGCCTCGCCATGCGGGGCGGGCTGCGCGGAGACATCGGCGTCGGGCTCACCCTCGGGCTCACCACCATGACGCTGCAGGGAACGGCCGAGTGGATCGCGCGACAAACCCCGATGGCCTACGCGTTCTGGACGTTCGCGGCGATGGCATCGGCTTTGAGAGGAACCGACCGATCATGACCGCTATGGACCTCGCGCTCGTGACCAACGTTTTTCCCCCTGAAGTGCACGGCGGATACGAGCTGCTCGCCGCGGACGTCGCCCGCGTTCTGCGCGCGCGCGGCCATCGCGTGCGCGTGCTCACCTCGGGGCCGCCCTCGCGCGACGATCACCCCGACACCCATCGAGTCCTGACCCTCTCGCGTCCCTTCGGAGAGCGCGCCTCGTCCGACCGCGCCCGACACTTCGCCGCAGCGCTGCACAACCGCCGCGCGGTCGAGCGCTTCTTCTCGAGCGTCCCTGCGATCGACGGCGCCCTGGTGTTCTCGCTGCGACGGCTCGGGCTCGCGCCGCTGCGAGCGCTGCACGCGCGCGCGATCCCCTCGGTCGTCACCGTCAACGACGACTGGCCCTTGTCCTACGTGGCCCCCTCCGCGGGACGCTCGCTGCGCGCGCACATCGCCCGCTGGATCGACGCGGTCCCCGGCGCTCCGCACGTGTGGGGCGCCCTCTCGTCCGAGCGGGTCCTTTGGCTCAGCGAGCCCCTTCGCGAAGCCGTTCGCTCGGGCGGCGCGCCGCTCGGTCACGGCGCGCTCTGCGCGCAGGGCGTGGATCGCTCGCTCTTCACCGAGCGAGCGAATTTTCAGCCCGATCGTGACAACCCCACGATCCTCTCCGTCGGTCGACTGCACCCGGACAAGGGCTGCGAGCTCGTCGTCGAGTCCTTCGCCGCCCTCGTTCACCGCGGAATCAACGCCCGCCTGCGCATGGCTGGCCCCCCGTACGTCCCCGAGTACGGAGCGCTGCTTCGCGAGCGCGCTCGCTCTCTCGGCGTCGAGGACAAGATCGAGTGGCTCGGCGCCGTCCCGCGCGAACAGCTCCCGTCGCTCTACCAATCGGCGGATCTGTTTCTCTTCGTCTCGCGCAACGAGAACGAGGGGCTCGGGCTCACCTGGCTCGAGGCGATGTCCTGCGCGACGCCGGTGGTCGCCAGCCCTGCTGGCGGTGCCAAGGCGTTCTTCGACGAGCACGGCGGCGTCGAGCGCGCTGAGCGGCCCGATCCCGACGCGATCGCCGACGCGATGCAGCGCGTGCTCGGCAGCGAAGAGCGTCAACGAGCGCTCGTCGCTCGCGGTCGAGCGGTCTCGGCGCAGCACGCCTCGCTGGATCGATACGTCGACGCCCTGCTCGAGATGGTCGTCCGCGACGGTGTCCCGAATTGAAACAGCGTGGACCGGGCGATGTCCCACCGTGGAATGAGCGCGCTCAATTTGTTGTGGCTCTCGCGCTGAACGAGCGCGGCCCGCGCGTTGCTCTGGCCCTTGGCGATGCCAACCCGTCGCGGTTCGCCGCTCAAGTGTGCGCCCATCACCATGGTCTTTCGCGCGAGGTACTCGTCGCTCGATGACTGGGTGTCCGTCGTCGAGGCGCACCTCCCTCGTTGGTGTCGGTCCGACCTGGTGCGCGCTGGGATCGCCGAGGCGATGTCCAACGCGATCATTCATGGAGCGCTCGGGCTCTCGAGCGCGCTTCGCGACGAGGGCGAGTTCGAAGCGTGGCTCGCGTTGATCGAAGAGCGCGAGCGCGCATGCCGCGGCGCGTTCGTGACGGTGTCCGTCGAGCGCGAGGGCGAGGGAGATGGCCTCGTGCTCGAGGTCAGCGATCCAGGCGAAGGCTTCGCGTGGAAGAGCCTGCCCGCGCGGACGGGCCGCGGCCTCTCGATCCTTCACGCCGCCTTCGACTCCGTTCGTTGGAACGACGTTGGCAACACGCTCTTCGCGCATCTGCCCGATCGACGGAGAGAACCATGACCCAGCTCGAAGCTTCCCCCGCTGCGCAAGAGCGCGCGTTGATCGTCGATGACCTCAGCGTGAACCGCTTGATGCTCCGCGCGCTCGTGCAACGAGAGAGCGAGAACATCGTGATCGACGAGGCCGCCGACGCCCCGAGCGCCCTGCGGCTGCTCGTCGCGCAAGACTACGACGTGGTCCTGCTCGACCTGAACCTCGGCGACTCTGGCGATGGCCTCCACGTCCTGCGCGCCATGCGGTGCTCGCCGCGCTTCTCGACGACGCCGGTCATCCTCGTGAGCTCTCGCGAGCCCGACGACTCGTTTATCGCCAGCGCGTTGCGCGAAGGCGCGGACGACTACGTCACGCGCCCGGTCGACGCTCGACTGCTCGCCGCCCGCCTCGCCAACGCGCGCCGCACCCGTCAACGGTACGTCTCGCTGCGCAACGACGCGCTCGACGCGCTCTCGCGCGTGGGCGACAGCAACGAAGAGCTACGCGCCGCGGCGGTCGCACAAAAAGCGCTGCTCCCGAAGGTCCCCATCGCGACGCGCTCGGTCACCGCGACCGCTGCGATGCTTCCGCTGGGCGCCGTGAGCGGCGACGCCTTCGACGTCGTCGTCGCGCCGGGCGGCGCGGTCTCGCTCGTGCTCTTGGACGTCACGGGGCACGGCAACGGAGCGGGCTTCGTCGCCGCCTCGGTGATCGCCGCGGTGCGACAGGGGCTGCAGCTCGAGCTTCCGCTGAGCTACCTGTTCTCGTCGATCGAGTCGCACGTGCTCGGCGGCTATCACGCCGAGCCCATGCCCGTCGCGCTCTCGATCGCGCGCTTCGATCCTCGCTCGGGGCAGCTCGAGTTCGTCAACGCAGGGATGCCGCCGACGCTGCTCATCGAGCCCAACGAGACGCGCTCGGAGCTGGCGTCGACCGCGCCTCCGGTCGGGATGATCCCTGGCCGCCTGCCGCGCCGCGACGTCGTCTCGATCGCCGATCGCGCGGTGCTCATGATGGCGACCGACGGCCTCTCGGGCCCCGCGGGGACCGACGACGGGCTCCGTGAATTGTGGCCACGAATTCAAACGTTCGTCTGCGCCGAGGCCCTCTCGCGCTCGCACGTCTCGCTCGTCGAAGCGCTGGTGCGCGAGCACTTGTACTCGCTCGCGCCCAAGCCGACGGACGACGCCTCGCTGCTGGTCGGAGCGCTCTCGCGCCTCTCGAGCAAGGGGGCGCTGTGATGCTCACGGTCGCGGTTGCGCTCGCGGCGACGGACCTGGGGCGCTCGGGGCTCGGTCGCTGGGTGCTCGAAGCGCTGCCTCGCCTGCGCGAAGAGCTCGCGCGGCGCGGGCACCAGCTCTGCGTGATCGCCACGGACGAAGAGCGCGAGGCGTATCGCTCGGCCATCGGCGCGGCGAAGGTTCACCCGCTGCCCTCGGCGCTCGATCGCCCTGCGCGCAGCGCGCTGTTCTCTCTGTTCGGCGTGGGAGCGTACGCGCGCGCGATCGGCGCGGACGTGATGATCGCGCCCGCGGCGAACCGCCGTACCCCTTGGCGATCGCCGGTCCCGACGATCTCGGTCGTTCACGACCTGGCGACGGCGCGCTCGTCGGCGCGGCACGGCTCGCTGCGGCACTGGTTCGTGCGCTCGGCGATCACGCGCGCGCTCTCGACCTCGAGCGCGATCGTCGCGGTGAGCGCCACCACGGCGGACGAGGTGAGCTCGCTGCTCGGCGCGAAGACGCCCCCGCTGTTCGTCGCGCGCAACGGGGTCGATGTGCAGCGATTTTGCCCGCGAAACAGCGATGACAGCCTGGTGCTCGCCGCGCGCCGCGCCGTGGGGCTCGGCGAGGACGAGCCCTTCGTGCTCTATCCCTCGCGCCTCGAGCACCCCGCGAAGAACCACCATCGGCTGATCGCCGCGTTCGCGAAGAGCGCCGCGCGAAGCACGCACCGGCTGGTGTTCGTGGGCCCGGATTGGGGCGCGGAGGCGATGCTGCGCGCGCAGGTCGAAGCGCTCGGCCTCGGCTCGCGCGTGCTCTTCGGCGCGACCGTGCAAGACGCCACGCTCACCGGCCTCGTCTCGGGCGCCTCGCTCGCCGCGATCATGGGGACCGCCGAGGGCTTCGGCCTGCCCGCGATCGAAGCGCTCGCCTCGGGGACGCCCGTGCTCGCCGCCCGCGCCGGCGCGCTGCCCGAGGTCGTCGAGCCGCACGGCGTCCTGGTCGATCCGTACGACGTGGACGCGATCTCGAGCGCGCTCGACCGCTGCCTCGCAGACGAAGCGATGGCCGCGCGCGTGCGCGTCGCGGGCCCGAAGTGGGCGCGCTCGTTTTCGTGGGAGCGCGTCGCGCAGACGCTCGCGACGCTGTGCGAGCGCTTCAGCCACAGCGCCGAGCAACACGCGCGGCGAGGCGCGGACTCGATCTTGCGTGAGGTGTCGCCATGACCGTCGTTGATTCAAGGCCCCACAAACCAACGCTGCTCGACGTGCTCGCCGGGCGGGCGCCGCTCGTGGGGGCGCGTTTTGCTGGTGAATTTCCTGAGGGATGGGTCTCGCCCGCCGACGCGCGGCTCGCGCTCGGCCTCGCGTACGACGACGCCGCCTCGGTCGAGCGGGACTTTCTCACGGACGAGCGGTCGCTCTCGAAGGACCTCTCGCTCGCGGTGCGCGCGGTGGTGGCCAACGCCCTCGCGCCCGACCGCGAGCGCGCCACGGACGAGCGGCCCTTCATCGTGTCCGCGCGCGTGGACAACTGCACCATCGACGAGGCGATCGAGCGCATCTGCGCGCCGCCGCGACAAGAGCGGGCTCGCATGGTCCACTTCGTTCACCCGCACGCGCTCAACATCGCCACGCGCGACGAGCGCTTGCGCGCGTGGCTCGAGGCCGCAGACCTCGTTCTTCCCGACGGGGTCGGCCTGCAGATCGCAGCGCGGATGCTCGGCACGCCGCTCCGCCACAACGTCAACGGAACGGACTTGCTCCCCCTGCTCTGCGCGCAGCTCGCCTCGCGCCAGATCCCCCTCTCGCTCGTCGGCGCCGCGCCCGGCGTCGCTTCGGACTGCGCAGCGCAGCTCGCCTCGAGAACCCCAGGGCTCATCATCGGCGCCGTCGAGCACGGCTTCGCCGACGAGCGCGCGAGAGAGACCTTTCTCTCGAGGCTCAGCGCGATCGGCGGCGTCGTGCTCGTGGGCATGGGCACACCCATTCAAGAGCGATGGGCGTGGGAGCACCTCGCCTCCATCGCAGGAATCACCGTGCTCACCGTGGGCGGGTTGTTCGACTTCTACTCCGGGAGAATCCCCCGCGCGCCGATGGCGCTGCGCGAGGTCGGGCTCGAGTGGACGTGGCGGCTGTGGCAAGAGCCCACGCGCCTCGCGCGGCGATACCTCGTGGGCAACCCGCTGTTTCTCTCGCGCGCGTTGGGGCAACGCGTGCGACAGAGCGCGCGCTGAGGCGATCGCGCCTGCGACAAATCGCGTGGAGAAACGGCGGCAACAACGCTACGCTCCGCGCCCAACGCATGACCCGACGCGCCACCGTGCAGCGCACGACCCGCGAGACCTCCATCGAAGTCACGATCGACTTGGACGGCCCCGCGCGCTGCGACATCCAGACGCCGATCCCGTTTCTGTCGCACATGGTCGATCAGCTCGGTCGCCACGGAGGCTTCGACCTCACCGTGCGCGCGACCGGCGACGTCGAGATCGACGGCCATCACACGACCGAGGACCTCGCGATCGTCATCGGCCGCGCGCTCAGCGATGCGCTCGGCGACAAGCGTGGGATTCGTCGCTACGGAGAGGCCACGCTGCCCATGGACGAGGCGCTCTGTCAGGTCGCGCTCGACCTGTCGGGACGCACGTACTTCGTCGATCGACTCGCGCTCCCCAAGGCGAAGGTGGGCTCGTTCGACACCGAGCTCGCCTCGGTCTTCTTCGAGGGCTTCGCGCGCGGAGCGCAGTGCAACCTCCACGTGCGCAAGCTCGACGGAGAGAACCTCCATCACGTGATCGAGTGCTCGTTCAAGTGCCTCGCCCGCGCGCTGCGCGAAGCGGTGCGCGTCGAGGGCTCAGAGATCCCGAGCACCAAAGGGACGCTCAGCGAATGATCGCGCTCATCGACGCCGGCTGCGGCAACTTGCGCTCGGTGCAGCGCGCGCTCGAGGCCGTGGGCGCACACGAAATCGAGATCACCCGCGACCCCGAGCGGATCGTGCGGGCCGATCGCGTGGTGTTTCCGGGGCAGGGAGCGTTTCGTGACTGCGTCGCGGCCCTCGATCGCGACGGCGCTGCGCTGCGACAAGCGGTCAACCAGGTGCTCGTCGACGCCACGCCGTTCTTGGGGATCTGCATCGGGATGCAGGTCCTGTTCGACGCGAGCGAAGAGGCGCCGGGCGCCGTCGGCCTCGGCCACTTCGCGGGCCGCGTCGCGCGCATCCCCGACGGGCTCGTCGACCCCGACGGAAGCTCCATCAAAGTCCCTCACATGGGATGGAACCTCGCTCGCACCCAACCCGCCCATCGCTCGGTCATGGGCGACGAAGACCGCTGGTACTACTTCGTTCACTCGTATCACTGCGCGCCCGACGACCCTTCGGTGATCGCCGCGCGCTCGACGCACGGCGTTGATTTCGCCGCCGCGGTCGCGAGGGACAACGTGCTCGCGGTGCAGTTTCACCCTGAAAAATCCCAGCGCGCTGGCCTCACGCTGCTCGCGCGTTGGCTCTCCGCGAGTCCTCTGCCATGAAGCTCTACCCAGCGATGGACCTGCTCGACGGCCACGTCGTGCGGCTGCACCAAGGCGACTACAGCAAGGTCACCGAGTATCCCCACGAGCCGCGCGCGCTGCTCGATCGCTTCGTGCGCGCGGGCGCCGAGCGCATTCACATCGTGGACCTCGACGGAGCGCGCGACGGCGTCGCGACGCAAGCGTGGCTCATCGAGGCGCTCGTCGCCGAGACCGCGTGCAAAGTGCAGGTCGGCGGCGGAATTCGCTCGCTCGATCAAGCGCGCGCGTACATCCGCGCGGGCGCCGAGCGCGTCGTCCTCGGGACCGCGGCGGTCAAAGACAAGGCGTTTCTCGCGGCGGCGTGCAAAGAGATGCCGGTGATCGTCGCCGTCGACGCGCGCGACGGAATGGTGACCACCCAAGGCTGGACCGAGCGCACCAACGTGACGGCGATCGAGCTCGCGCGCGAAGCGGCCTCGCTCGGCGCGGTGGGCGTTCTGTACACGGACGTGGCGCGGGACGGCACGGGCGTCGGCCCCAATATTCAAGCTACCGCTCAATTGGCGCGCGCTGTTCCGTCGCTCGAGGTGATCGCGAGCGGCGGAATCGGCTCTCTCTCGCACCTCGAGCACCTCGCGCGCGAGGGCGTGATCGCCTCGTGCGTGGCGGGCCGCGCGCTGCTCGAGGGCGCGTTTACGTGCGTCGAAGCGTTCGCGCTACTGCGCGCGATCGAGTGAGTCGCCCGCGGGCGCGAGGGCGAACAAGGCGATCGCTGCTGCGAGCAACGCGCACAGGGACGCCGCGTCGAAGACGAGGGTGATGCCTCCTGCGCGTTGGAGGGGAGAGGCCACCGCGAGCCCCGCGGCCGCGGCGACGCCGAACGCGACGGTCGTGAAGAACCCCTGCGCGCTCGCGCGGATCGTGGGCGGGCTCTCGCGCTCGATGGTCTGGACCGCGGCGAGGTAGAAGCAGCCGAACGTCAGCGCGTGAAAGAGCTGAAGCCCGATGATGGCCGTCGGGCTCGTCCATCGACCGAGCAGGATCCAGCGCAGCGCGCTCGCGGCGAAGGCGAGGGCGAGCGATCGGTGCGGGCCCAGGCGCGTGAGCAGCGGAGCGCCCCAGAGCATGAAGCCCACCTCGGCGAGGCCGCCGACGGCGATGGAGATGCCAGCGATGGTTCCGCTGGTTTTGGAGGCGGCCCACGGGGCGTAGAGCAGGTCGTACGTGCCGAGCCCGAGCTGGTGCAGCGAGGCGCAGGCGATGAGCGCGACGTAGCGCGGTCGCGACAAAAGCGCGCGGACGTCTTTCAGATAGCTCTTGCTCTTGGGCGCTTCGACGCGGGGCAACTTGAATACCGACACACCGCCGAGCAGCGTGGCGCCGAGCGCGAGCAGCAGCACTGCGCGCCCTTGGTGGCGCTCGTGGAGGGCGCCGGCGGCGAAGGCTCCGCCGACGTAGCCGACTGTTCCCCAGAGGCGGATCTTTCCGTAGGTGGTGTTGGCGCGCTCGGCGGCGTCGAGGGCGAGGACGTCGCAGAGGGACACTGCGGGGCCGCGCAGGACGACGAACGCGAGGTACGCCGCGAGCCACGTCCATCCCGCGGGCGCAAACGCCATCCACGCGAAGAACAGCGCCGTCGGAACGCTGGTCCACAACAGCACGTCCCTCGCCGACGAGCGCTTGTCCACGAACGCCGCCCACGACGGCGAGCTCACCACGCGCACCATCCTCGTCGCCGCGAAGAACAGCGGAACGCTCGTCGCCGACAGCCCCGCCTGCTGCAGAAACGTCGCAGCAAACGGCCCATACAACCCGAACGACGCGAACATCGTCAGGTACAACAGCGAGACAAACAGGGCGTCGTGCGCGCGAGCGGCAGCGGCGATCGGGGACGGTGGTCGTGCGTTCATAGGTTGCCGGGGCAGCGGGGGCTCGGCGCCGACGGCGCTGTCGCTCGAGCGCGTTTTGTAGGTCTAGGGGACGGTGTTCAAAAGTTCATTTGTTTGCCCGCGCGCGGTTGGTGTTCGTCGCCGAGCAACAAATGAACTTTTGAACACCGTCCCCTAGACCTACAAAACCCGCGCGTCCTCGATGCGAGCGACGGTGCTATCTCTTCGCGCACCCACCGATGCTGCATCTCGAACAACGCCCTCGTCGTCTTCGTCGTCACCCTTGGATTCGCGACCTCGTTCGCGAGCACACGCTCTCGGTGAAGGACTTGATCTGGCCCGTCTTCGTCATCGATGGAGAGCGCCGACGCGAGGCCATCCCGTCGATGCCTGGCGTCGAGCGCCTCACGATCGACCACCTCGTCGAGGCCGCGAGCGAAGCAAAATCCCTGGGAATCCCCGCGATGGCCCTCTTTCCGGTCACCGAGCCGAGCAAGAAAGACCCCCGCGGATCGCTCGCGACCGACCCCGAGAACCTCACCTGCCGCGCCGCGCGCGCCATCAAGCGCGCTCACCCCGAGATCGGACTCATCGCGGACGTCGCGCTCGACCCGTACACGTCGCACGGACACGACGGCGTGGTGATCGACGGCGACGTTCACAACGACGAGACCGTCGCCGTGCTCGAGCGCATGTCCGTCGTCCTCGCTGAAGCAGGCTTCGACGTCGTGGCTCCCTCGGACATGATGGACGGACGCATCGGCGCGATCCGCGCGGCGCTCGAGAAGAACGGCCACTCGAACACCCTCATCCTCTCGTACGCAGCGAAGTACGCGAGCGCGTTCTACGGCCCCTTTCGCGACGCCGTCGGCTCGGCCAGCGCCCTCGGAACCGCTGACAAGCGCACCTACCAGATGGACCCCGGCAACAGCGACGAAGCGCTGCGCGAGGTCGCCCTCGACATCGATCAGGGCGCCGACCTCGTCATGGTCAAGCCGGGGATGCCCTATCTCGACATCGTTCGCCGCGTAAAAGAGAGCTTCGCCGTCCCCACCGTCGCCTATCAAGTCAGCGGTGAGTACGCGATGCTGCGCGCCGCCAGCGAGCGCGGCTGGCTCGCCTGGGACAAGTGCATGCTCGAGAGCTTGCTCGCCTTCAAGCGCGCTGGCGCCGACGCCATTCTCACGTACGCCGCGGTCGAAGCGGCGCGCTGGCTCAGCAAGAGCTGAAGCTCTCGCGCCCCCCCGAGCCGCGCGGTCTTCAGTTCTTCATCGAGCCGCCGCCGTGGCAGCCGCACGCTGAGCCGCAGCCACCACCGCCGCCAGCAAACTCCTTGGGCGCGCCTGTGTTCACCATCGGAGCGGTGAGCACGCGCCGCACCGGCGCTCCCGTGACAGGGTGCTTCTCGATGACCGGATCGCTCATCTTCTGAAACACCTCGAAGCGCTCACCGGGTTGTCCGTCTTCGCGAATCGTCTCGTACACGTAGGTCGGCATGGGATCGAATTCCTCGACTTCGAGAAGTAGCACTCTCGCGCGCTCGGAGCAGTCCCGTTGGAGCGAAGCCTTTGCGCTCGTGCCCGCGCGCCTCGCCCGCGCGTGCCCCGAGTTTGTCCCGGCCGGAGAGCCATTTCGTACGGCAAAATGCCTGATGACCTACGGTCATCACCGAGGTCGACCCGCGATCGCCAAGCTCACAGGGCCCCGCGACGGACCGTGGCGCTGGTACTTCGATCGCGAGCTCGCGCTGTTCCGCGCCTTCGCGATCGAGCCCGCCCCGGTGCGCCTCGCCGAGCTCTACTTCGCCGACGAGCGCGAGGGCGTGCTGGTCTTCGAGCGGCTGCGCGGCGCGTGCGTGTGCGAGACGCGCGCGGCTCGTCGCCCGTTGGGAGCCGAGCGGCTCGAAGCGATCCTCGACTCGCTCGACGCGTTCGCCGCCATCGCCGTCAACGACGCGCGCCTCGACGCGCCCGCGCCGGACGCGCGCGTGACCCGCGCGCTTCGGGATCGCCTGCTCGAGGACCCGAGCGCGGGGCTCTCGTGGATCGACGAGGGGCTCGTCGCCTCGGCGCACAAGCGGCTGTTGCCCGAGCCCATCGCCGCGCGCGCGGCAGAGCGGCTGCGAGAGCACTCCGTCGTTCGCGCGAGTCACGGGGATTTTCTCTTGCGAAACGTGATGGCGCTCGACGGCGACGAGCCGCGCGCGATCGCGTGGATCGACCTCGAGTGCGCCGGGCTCCACGCGCAAGGCTGGGACCTCGCGCTGCTCTGGGTCAACGTCGTCGACGAGGATCGCGCCGCGATCGAGCGACGGATCGAGCGTCTGGGCTCGCTCTCTGCGCGTCGCGCGTGGGCCTCGTGCGCGCTCTTCGCGATCGCGCGCGAGCGGCTCTACCGAACGCGCTCGGCGAGCCGCGAGCCCGACGAGCGCGAGCGCGCGTTCGAGCGCATGGTCGCCGCGCTGAGCGAGCGGCTGTAGAGGGACGTCGTTCGCTACATTCCCATCGGCGCGGTCCACACGTAGCCCGCGACGCCTTCGCTCAGGTACGCGCCGGACATGATCGCGCCGTCTCGCTCGGCGGCGCTGGTCGTGTAGAAGTGATCGCCGTTCGAGCGGTGCACGAGGCGATGCAACGCCACCGCGCCGCACGCGGGGCTCGTCGCGATGAAGCCCATCGGGCCCTCGATCCGCACGCCCTCGCAGTTGGGATCCGCCGTGTAAAAATGCTTGCTCCCCGCGATGCACCGCATGAACGGAACCAGCCCCGGCGCCGCCGCTGCGTACAAGTAATAGAAGTTCGAGTACTCCACGGTGAACCCGCAGCACATCGCCTCGGCCATGCTCGTCGTGTAGAAGTGCTCGCCCGTCCCGCCGTTGTACGAGCGATGCACGCCGACCCTGCAGCCGGCCACCTCGTCGCAGACTCCGTTGCAGTTGTCGTCGGCGACGTTGCAGCTCTCGGCGGGGCGTCGGCCGCACATTCCGCAGTGGTTCGGGTCGGTGCTGAGGTTCGTCTCGCAGCCGTTGCTCGCGTTGCCGTCGCAGTCGCCGAAGCCCGCGTTGCACGCGCTCACGCGGCACGCGCCCGCGCTGCAGCCGCCCGTCCCGTTCGCGACGGCGCACGCGCGCCCGCACGCGCCGCAGTGAGCGTTGCTGCTGCTCGTGTCCTGCTCGCAGCCGTTGTTGTAGTTGCCGTCGCAGTCACCATAGCCAGCGTTGCACGTCCCGATGCGGCACGTCCCCGCGACGCACGCCCCGGCGGTGTTCGCCCTCGCGCACGGCGCCGCGCACGCGCCGCAGTTGTTGGGGTCGCTGCGGGTGTCCACCTCGCAGCCGTCCCCCGCGAGCGAGTTGCAGTCGGCGAACCCCGCGTTGCACGCCATCAACAAGCACCGGCCCGCGCTGCACGTCGCGCTGCCGTTGGGGACATTGCACGTGCGGCCGCAGGCTCCGCAGTGCATCGGGCTCGTGGTGAGGTCCTGCTCGCAGCCGTTGCCCGCGTTGCCGTCGCAGTCGCCGCGGTTCGCCATGCACGTGCTCTCGCAGCGACCGTTGATGCAGGTCCCGATCGCTCCGCCCAAGCCCACGCAGGGAAGACGACAGTCACCACAATTCATCGGGTCCGTGCGCGTGTCGACGCACACCCCGCTGCATCGAACCTGGCCCGCGGGGCACATCGCGGCGCTCGTGTCCGGCTGCGACGCGCTGCTGTCTCCGCCAGTCGTGAATGCGTCGGGCTCGTTTGTGCCCGAGTCCATCGCGTTGGTCCTGCCGTCACGGCTGCTGTCCGAGCGGGTCGCGGCGTCGGGGCGCACCGACTCGGCGCCGACCGCGCAGGCGGCCTGCGTGGCAGCGGCACACACAATCAAGAACGCCGAGCGAGCACGGTCCAAGCGAGCGAGCGAAGGCATCGAGCGCATTGTCGCATCGCGGCGCTGGCGGGGCGAGCGGCCTGAGCGGAGCGCGGCGGAGGGCGCTCGCGAAGCCCGGTTGGAAGCGAGACACGCCGCGAGCCATCCGCTGGGAAATCTCCCGAGAACCCTCGTCGCGTCTCGCCACCCGAAGGCGGAGCCGCTGTCAGGGCGGCGGTCGAGCCGAAGAGTCGTCGTTCTTGGTTCGCACGGCGTCGATCGTTGCGCACAATTCGACGTCGCATGAAGAAGACGAACATCGCCTCGGTCCTTCAACGCAACGCGATGCAGTGGGCGCTCTCGAGCCCGCGCCTCGTGCGCGAACGACTCTCGATCCCCCCGCGCGAGTACGACGGCGCCTCGCTCGACGACACCGAGAGGCTCATCCTCGGCATGCAAAAGACCGCGCGAATCCCCGCGTGGAACGACCTTCCGCCCCCCCGATCCCGCGCCCTCTTCGACCGCTCCGGCGTCCTGCTCGCGCCCCGCTCCGCGCCGCTCGAGTCCGTCACCGATCTCTCGCTCGACGGCGCCGACGGCGCGACGCTCTCGGCCCGCGCGTATCGCCCCTATGGGCTCGATCGCGAGAGCCCCGCGCTCGTCTACTTTCACGGCGGCGGCTTCGTCATCGGCTCGATCGCCTCGCACGACCCCGTCTGCCGCATGCTCGCCGCGACCGCGGGCTGCCAGGTGATCTCCGTCGAGTATCGCCTCGCGCCCGAGCACCCGTTTCCCGCGGCCAACAACGACGCGATCGCCGCGTTTCGCGCGGTGATTCGCAGGGCAAACGAGCTCTCGATCGACCCGAGCAAGGTCGCCGTCGGCGGCGACTCCGCGGGCGGCTACCTCTCCGCGCAAGTCGCCATCGCCACTGCGCGCGACGAGCGCCGACCCGCGCTGCAGCTGCTCTTCTATCCCGCGGCGGACTTCACCATGTCGCAGCCCTCGATCCGCGCCCTCGGAGAAGGGCTCTTTCTCGAAGAGCGCACGATGCGCTGGTTTCTCGATCACTTTGTTCCGTCGTCCGTCGATCGCGCCAGCCCCGAGGTCTCGCCGCTGCGCCAGCCGGTCGAAGCGCTGCGCGGACTGCCCCCCGCGCACGTGCAGACCGCGGGCTTCGACCCGCTGCGCGACGAGGGGCTCGCCTACGCCAACAAGCTCCGCGAGGCGGGCGTCGAGGTCGAGCACAAGCACTATCCCACGCTCGTTCACGGGTACCTCAACATCGCCGGAGTCGTCGTGGCCGCGGTCGCTCCGTACTTCGACGCCGCCTCGGCGCTGCGACGGGCCTTCAAGGGAGCGTGATCATGCGAGAGATCGAAGAGCTCTCTGCGTTCGACCGCGCCATCGCAGACAAGCGCGCGAAGATGGTCGTGCAAGGCGTCGATCTGCGCGCGCGGACCGAGGCGCTGCTCGCGCTCGAAGGGCAGCACGTCTTCGTCGGCTGCGAGCTCGAAGCGCCCGCGATGTACGCGCTGATCTCCAAGCGCAACGTGGTGCTCCCGCCGATCGAAGGGCTGCCGTTTCGTCCGTTTCGTCCGACGCTCTACAGCCCCGACGAGCTGTATCGCGGGCTCGTCCTCGACGGCCGCGGCTACGAAGAGACCCCCGATCGCGTGGCGTACCTCTGGTATCAGCGCGCGATGAGCGAGGGCGCGCTGCTCGATCAGATGGCGATGGCCCTGCACGATCAGTCCATCACGGACACGCTCGACGAGCTGCTCGACGGCCGTCGCGTCGCCGCGGTGATGGGCGGGCACAAGATGATGCGCGGCACCGAGGCGTATCGCGACGCAGCCCTGCTCGGCCGATCGCTCGCGCGCGCGGGGCTCGTCGTCGCGACCGGCGGGGGCCCCGGAGCGATGGAGGCCGCCAACCTCGGCGCGCACATGGCCGAGCACCCCGACGAGGCGCTCGACGAGGCCATCGCGATCTTGTGCGAGGCGAAGGACTTTCACGACTCGATCGGCGCGTGGGCGGCGGCGGCGATGCGCGTTCGCCAGCGATTTCAAAGCTCGAGTGACGCGGTCCCGTCGCTGGGGATCCCGACCTGGTACTACGGGCACGAGCCGCCCAACGCGTTCGCGTCGCACGTCGCAAAGTACTTCTCGAACGCGATCCGAGAGGACGGGCTCTTGCTTCGCGCCAACGTCGGAATCGCGTTTTTGCGCGGCGCTGCTGGCACCGTGCAAGAGCTCTTTCAAGACGGAGCGCAGAACTACTACGCCCCACGCGAGAAGGTCGCGCTCGCCGTGCTGGTGGGGCAGCGCTATTGGACCGAAGAGATGCCCGCGTGGCCGCTCATCACGGCCCTCGGCCGCGGCCGCGAGATGGAGCGCAAGCTGCACCTGGTCGACACCGTTCACGAAGCGGCATCCGTGCTCACCGCGGGCGCGTAAGTGCCGTACGATCGCCGTCCATTTCGGAGGCACTCGACGATGACCGACATCCGCATCAACGGCGCGCGACTGTGGCAATCACTGATGGACCTCGCTCGCGTAGGAGCGACGGCGAAGGGCGGAGTCTGCCGCCTCGCGCTCACGGACCTCGACAAGCAAGGGCGTGACCTCGTCGTGAGCTGGGCCAAAGAAGCGGGCCTCGAGATCACCACGGACAAGATCGGCAACGTGTTCATGCGACGAAAGGGCAAGAACAACGCGCTCGCGCCGGTCGTCTGCGGAAGCCACATCGACACGCAGCCCACCGGCGGAAAGTTCGACGGAAACTACGGCGTCCTCGCGGGCCTCGAGGTCGTTCGCACGCTCAACGACAAGGGCATCGAGACCGAGGCGCCCATCGAAGTGGTCTTCTGGACCAACGAAGAGGGCTCGCGGTTCGTCCCTGTGATGATGGGCTCGGGCGTGTTCGCGGGGGCGTTTTCGCTCGAGACCGCGTACGCGGCGAAGGACACCTCGGGTCGCACGGTGCAGAGCGAGCTCGAGCGCATTGGTTATGTGGGCAGCGAAGAGCCCGGCAAGCACCCGATCGGCGCGTACTTCGAAGCGCACATCGAGCAGGGCCCCGTGCTCGAAGACGAGGACAAGACCATCGGCGTGGTGAAGGGCGTGCTCGGCTTGCGCTGGTACGACTGCGTCGTGCACGGAATGGAGGCGCACGCCGGCCCCACCCCGATGCCCCTGCGCAAAGACGCGCTGCAAGTGGCGACGAAGATCATGCAAGAGGTCGTCGCGATCGCGCACAAGTACCCGCCGTACGGGCGCGGGACGGTGGGGTTCGTGGAGGTGTTTCCGAACAGCCGCAACGTGATTCCGGGGCGCGTGAAGTTCTCGATCGACCTTCGCAACGTCGACAGCGAGCGGCTCGACGCGATGGACGCGGACATCCGCGCCTTCATCGAGAAGACCTCGAAAGAGACGGGCCTCGAGATCACCCTGCAGCAAGTCAGCTACTTCGCCCCGTGCCCCTTCGAGAAGGGCTGCGTCGAAGCGGTCGCCGAGGGCGCCAAGAAGTTCGGCTACTCGTCGATGGAGGTCGTCTCGGGCGCCGGCCACGACGCGGTCTACATGGCCCGCCTCGCGCCCGCGGGGATGATCTTCATCCCGTGCAAAGACGGCATCAGCCACAACGAGATCGAAGACACCCGCCCCGAGCAGGTCGAAGCGGGCTGCAACGTCCTGCTGCACGCGATGCTCGATCGCGCCAACGCCAACGCCAAGGCGTAAGCGCGTTTTGTAGGGATAGGGGACGGTGTTCAAAAGTTCATTTGTTGGGGGCGCCGCTCGTGACGCTTGTGCCCGCGCCTGCTGCTCGGGGGCACGTGAGCGCATCGCCGAAGCCGCCTTCGCGAGTCCACTCGCTTGATCGCCAGCTCACGGAGCGCTGCGCTCACGCCGCGGCCGCGACAACAAATGAACTTTTGAACACCGTCCCCTATCCCTACAAACCCCGAGGCGCTTCTCCCTCGAGCGCGAGCAATCGTTGCCCACGCGCACCGCTCGCTTCTCCGATGACGCGCTCGTGACCCTGTCAATCGCCACGGATTCTCCTCTGGCACCCGCGCTGCAACAGCGCCTCGCACCATGAACTCTCTCAAGTGCCGCGCCCTCGTCGCGTGCGCGCTCGCTTCGCTCTTTGCCTCGTCGCGCGCGTTCGCGCAGTCCGCGCCCAGCCCCGACGCGGGCGTCGCGCCAGGCGCTTCTCCCTCGAGCACGCTCGCTTCGCCTCCGGCACACACAATCAACTCGCCCGAACAAAATCAGCCCCAACCTCCATCGCCTCCGCAGGCAATCCCCACCCCGCAGCCCCTCGATCACCCGCCCTCCACCACAGCCGCCCCCGCGCACGCAGCGCCCGCAGCGCCCGAGGCTCCCGCCGCGCAGTCGCCCATTCCCCTGCGCGCGTACGGGTTCATCCGCGCGATGATCGACCTGTCCAACGGCGTCGAGACCTTCACCAACCCCAACGCGAGCGCGATCACCGCCGCGGTCAACCCTGTGTTTTTGCAGGCGCCCGACGACCCGTACCTGAGCTTTCAGATCCAGCAGAGCCGCGTCGGCCTGATGATCAACGAGCGCGGTCCCGTGCGAGGACAGATCGAGCTCGACTTCATTCACTTCGATCAGTCCACGCCCACGACCGCGGCGTTTCCGCGCGTGCGAATCGCCGAAGTGCAGCTCGCGCTCGACGCGAAACACCGCTTCTTTCTCGGGCAAAACTGGGACATCTTCTCGCCCACCAACCCCTTTAGCGCCAACCCCGTCGGAAACCTCTTTCAAGCAGGCAACGCCGGCTTCATGCGCCATCAGCTCGGTTGGGTCGGAACGTTCGGCCTCGTCGAGCTCGCCGCCGCCCTGGGATTTCAGGGCGCAAACAACGGCCCCACCTACAACTTCTTGGAGATGGACGCCGTCCCCACAGGCTCGCTCCGCGCCGCCATCCGCACGCAAACCCACGGATGGTTCGGCCTCTCAGCGATCGCCACCGCGCCCCGCTACGCCTCGGGAGCGATGACCGAACGAAGGCTCTCCCTCGGCCTCGACGCCTTCGCGGACCTCAAGTTCGGCCCGCTCGAGCTGCGCGCCGCGGGATACTTCGGACAAAACCTCGCCAACATCGGCGCGCTCACGCTGAGCCAGGGCAGGTTCGGTCAGGACGTCGACGAAATCGGCGGCTATCTCTCTGCGAAGATCTCCGCAGGCGTCCACGCCTTCACCGCCACCGTCGGCGCCGCGGCCGTGCTCACCAACAACGTCGCCATTGGCTATGCGCCCGCGAGCACCAACGCGATGGGCGTGAGCACCGCCGCGGTTCGCAACGCCGCGCTCGGACCGGGGATCGTCAGCAACCTCGGCGCGCGCGCGAGCTACGCGGCCAACGTGTGGCGCGGGCTCTCGCTGGTGATCGAGCCCTTCGTGTATCGCACCGAGCACGCGCTCGCCCCCGATGATCAACGGCTCGGCTCGGTGCGGCTCGCGATGGGCCTCGAGACCGGCGCGGTCTACAACTTCTGACCGCTGCGCACCCGTCGTTCGTCGCTGCGGCCTCGCGCCGCCAGCGCTAGCTCGACGAGCCGCCCGAGGTGCTCGGCGCCGCAGGCGCGCTCGGCGTCGTGGTCGAAGACGTGCTCGACGTGCTCGACGAGGTCGAAGTGCTCGAAGAAGAGCTCGACTCCGATAACGAGCCGCTCTTCTTGTTGCTGCTGCCGGAGTACAGGTCGCCGTACCAGCCGCCGCCCTTGAGGATGAAGTTGCCGTGGATGATCTGCCGGCTCGCCTCGGGCTTGCCGCACTTGAGGCACTCTTTGATGGGGTCTTCGCTCATGCGCTGGACGCGCTCGAACTCGGCTCCGCACGCCGCGCATCGGTAGTTATAGGTCGGCATCGTTCAAACCTTCGTGGGTTGAGAGCTTTGCTTATTCAATCGTAGCGCAGCGATCGCGCTCGCGCGCTCGGATCGCCGCTTCAACTGGGAATCACGCGACAGATAGAGCGAGCCGCGCGGCTCGTCAACGCGAGTGAGAGCCATCGTGCCCGCCCGAGAGGTTCGCCCGCCCCGCGCCCCCCCGCGCTCCCCCAGCGGGCCGTTCAACCGTGGTTTTGCGCGGGTTCAGCGCTGGTTTTGGCGGCGCGCTTCGGCCTGCGCGAGCACCTGCTCGAGCTCGTCCGCTTCGTCCGCCTTCGTCTCGGCCGGCGCGCTCGCGTCGATGCGAACGCCCGCCTTGGGCGCCTCGGCCTGCTGCGGAGCCATGCCCATCTTCGCCTTCAGCTCGGCCAGGGCCATGTCCGCGCCGCGGTTGCTCTCGAGGTCCTTGAACTTCTTCGAGAGCTCGTCGCCCGTGTGCGCCTCGGCCACTTCGGCCATGGCGTCCGCCTCGGACTCCATCTGCACGATCTTCTCTTCCATGCGGTTCATGGTCTCGAAGGCCGCGTTGTCGTTGAGGCCCGCCATCGTCTCTTGGATGGCCTTCTGCGCCTGCGCGCGCTTCTGCCGCGCGATCAGCACGTTCTTCTTGCGCTTGGCCTCTTCGATCTTGTTGTTGAGCTGCTGCAGCGACCCGCGCAGCTTCTGGACGGCCGCGCTCTGCTTCTGCCACTGCCGCTCGTACTCGGCCGCGAGCTCGCCGATCTCTTTGTGTCGAAGAAGGGCCTCGCGCGCGAGGTTGTCGTCGCCGGCGCGCACGGCCATCATGGCCTTTCGCTCCCACTCTTCAGCGGCGGCCTTCTCGGTCTCGAACTGCTTGGCGAGCCGCTTCTCGTCGGCGATCGCGAGCGCCACCTGCTTCTTCGCGTCGGTGAGCTGCGCGTTCATCTCCAAGATCACCTGATTGAGCATCTTCTCAGGGTCTTCGCTCTTGGAGATCAGGTCGTTCAGGTTGCTCTTGATGAGCTGTGCCAGGCGGCCAAAAATGCCCATGTCACCCTCTCTTCAGCGCTGCTGCTTCAGTTGGCGCGTCCGTCGCCACGCAGGGCGGGCACGTGCTGCTTGGTGGCCAGGCCCATGTCGTCCAACACGGCCTGGAGTTCGTTCTCGTCGAGGTTGGGAAGCGGAAGGGCCGCCTGCAGATACACGCCGTCGTCCTGCAGGGCGAACGCTGCGTGGAGCAGCCCTGTTCCGTTCAAGCGTAGCAGCTGCTCGAAGAGCTTCTCGCGCGCCGGGCCCGAGAAGTTCGACGGGTCGAGCACGCGCAGCGAGAACAGCACCACGGACTCTTCGACCTTGATGGCGAGGTTGTGCAGCCCTGAGTCATCGTCGGACACGATGAACATCCCCCCACCCAGATCTTGAAACGGTACGGACGCGTCCTTCAGAAAACGCTCGACATCTGCGACTGTGCGCATTCGCTCCTCGCCTCCTTCGCTCACTCGAAACTCGGTAGCCGCGGCATGGTAGCACCGGCTAACGCAAGCGCGACGGGGTTTATCCCCGCCGTTTGAACACCGCCCGCGTCGATCGCCCGAGCGTCTCGATCGTGACGCGCCGAGGCAGCAGCCGCTCCATCGCCGCGTAGGCCAGCTTGTTCCACAGGCCCGCGATGATCGACGGGGATTTTCCCAGCGAGTCTAGGGCTTCGCGCGCGACCTCCGCCGGCTCCATCACCGGCGGAGCGAAGCGCACCGGCGCACCTCCAGCGCGCTGCCAGCCCGGCGTGTTCGTCGCGCCCGCGCACACGCCGAGCACCGCCACGCCGTGCGCGCGAAGCTCGTCCCAGAGCGACTCGGCCAACACCAGATCGAACGCCTTGGTCGCCGCGTACGTCGAGAACAACGCCGAGCCCTGCCGACCCGCCAGCGAGGACATGAGCACGATCGCGCCCTTGTTTCTCTCGCACATCTTCGGCGCAATCGCGTCGATCAGCCAGAGCGGCGCGCGGCAGTTCACCGCCAGCGCCTTCAGCTTCGACCCGCGATCCACCTGCAAAAACTCTCCAAACGGAACGACCGCCGCGTTGCACACCAGCACCCCCACCTCGCGCTCGGCCGCCCACGCCTCGATCCGCTCGAGCGTCTCGTCGAGCGCCAGATCCCCCACCATCGTCTCGACCGTCACCGCGCCGTTCGTCTCCGCGCGCAGCGCGCGTGCCACGGACTCGAGCGGCTCGCTCTTCTCTGCGACGAGCAGCGCGTCGTGCCCGCGCTCGACCAACGCTCGCGCGAACGCCTCGCCGATCCCCTCCGAGCCCCCCGCGATGATCGCCCAGCGCCCGAAGCGCCTCGTGCTCTCGCTCTCGCGCTCTCTCTCCACGACGCTCAGCTCTCTTCGATCGGGCCCATGCGGACGCTGCCTTCGATCACGGCGCCCTTCTCGATGGCCACCTCGGGCGCCGCGAGCGAGCCGTACACCTTCGCGCTCGAGTACACCTCGATGCTCTCGGTCGCGCGGATCGTTCCGCGCAGCGTTCCCCCGCGGACGATGAGCACTCGAACGTTGACCGTGGCGTCCACGTCCGCGCCGTCGCCGAGGACGAGCACGCCGTCCGAGCGCACTTCACCCAGCAATTTTCCGTCGATTCGCGTGCGTCCGTCGAACACGAGCTTGCCCTCGAAGCTCGTCCCGCGGCCGAGCAGCGTGTCGAGCTCGAGCACTGGTTCGTCGTCGGTCTCGCTCATCATCGCCGCGCTGCATATCACACTCGCTCGACCAACATCGCGTCCCCGAACTCGTGCGCGCGCATCCCTTCGCGCTCGGCCACGCGCGCCGCGCGCTCGACGGCCTCGCGGCTCACCAGCGATTCGAGCAGCGAAGCGTGGGAGCTGCCCGGCTCGTGCAAGCCCGTGATGATCCCGGTCGTCACCGTGGCGCGCTCGCTCGGTCCGAGCCGCAGCGCCGTCGATGCGCATCCCTCGCGCACGCGCCCCGCGTTGCCTCGCGCGCTCGACTCGATCGCGCGCATCGCGCCGGTCCCCACGACGATCACCGGCCTTCGCTCGGCGATCGCCGCGTTGATCACCGAGGCCGCCCGCGCGCGGATCTCGTATCGCTCGTCCAGCGGAAACACCCGGTCCAACGCCTCGTCTCCCGTCGACGAGAGCCCGGTCCCGTGCGTCACCGCCGCGATCGTCACGCCGCGGGCTCGCAGTCGAGCGAGGATCGCCCAGCTGAGCGCGTAGCCCGACGATGGAGCTTCGACGGCGACGGGCCTGCTCGCGAGCGGCGTCTGCACGTGCCACAGCGCGAGCGATTCGCGGACGTACGAGTACTGCACGGGCCTGCCGTGCGCGTACAGCCCCGCGAGGACCGTCTGCACATTCGCAGAGTGAAATCGCAGCGACACGAGCCTCGGGTGCGCGGGCTCGACGCGCTCGACCGTCGCGCGCAGCGGTCCCAGCGCGAGCGCTTCACCCGCGCGCACCGTCGGTGGGCGCGGCCGTCGCTCGGTGGGCGTCCGCCAATCACCGGCGCCAAAGAGCACCGCGCGCGCGACGATCGCGCCGTCGCTCGAGGCGCGCACCATCTCAGCGAGCCGCGCTTCGATCGCCGCTCCCTCGCTCGTGGTGCCCGAGAGCGACGCCGGAACGGTCGCCGCGTCGTTCACCACCACCACCGCGCGGGCGTCGATCCAGCGCTCGAAATCCAGGCTCGTTCCCGCTTGGATCGGCCGATCGCCGAGCACTCGAAGCGCCCGCGTGTCCTTCGCCTCGTCTCGAGGCCACTCGGCCGCCGGGATCACAGCGCGACCTCCGCGGCGATCACGCGCGAGCCGTTCGGCGCGAGCTCTTCGCGCTCGATCAACGCCAGCACGCGCGCGGCGATCACCTCGGGCCTCGTGAGCTCCTCGACGTTCGCCTGCGGAAGCGCCTGCGCGTGCAGCGCCGTGTCCATCTCCCCAGGATCGACCGCGAACGCGCGGACGCCGGTCCCCTCGAGCTCCGCGGCGAAGCTGCGCGAGAGGTGATCCATCGCGGCTTTGCTCACGCCATACGCGCCCCACTCGGGGTACGCGCTGACGGCGGCGTCCGTCGAGACGTGCGCGAGCACCCCAGCTCCGTCGAGCACCATCGCCGGCAGCAGCGCCTTGCTCAGTCGAAACGACCCGAGCACATGCACGGCCATCGCGCGCGCGAGCTCTTCGCACGCCGTGTCCTGCAGCGGCTTGAGCGCCGAGACCCCCAACGTCCCCGCGTTGTGAACCACCACGCTGATCGGCCCGACCAGGGCCGTCGCCTGGTGGGCGAGGGGATAGATCGCCTCTTGCTCTGCGATGTCCGCGCGGATCGCGTACGCCGTCGCCCCTTCGGCGCGCAGCGCTTCTGCCAGCGCTTCGACCGCTGCGCCTCGCGCGACCAGGACGAGCTTCGCCCCTTCGCGCGCGAACCTTCGCGCCATCGCCGCGCCGAGCCCGCGGCCCGCGCCCGTGATCAACACCGATCGTCCGTGGATCTTCATGCCTTCGTCTCTCTTTCGAAGCGCAGCGTGAAGCGCGATGGCCAATCTGTCGTCACGGACGCCAATAGATTGGCGATGCGCTAAGCTCTGGGCCGTGAAGATCGAAGACGACTCGATGGCCGATCGGCTCGCGCGCAACATCCGCGCGCTGCGCGAGGCTCGGGGAATCACACAAATTCAAGCGGCCCGCGCCGCGGACATGCCCCGCGCCACGTGGGGACACCTCGAGTCGGGCTCGGCCAACCCCACGCTCGCCGTGCTTCGTCGCGTCTCGCAGGCGCTGCAGGTGACCATCGAAGAGCTCGTCGCGCCGCCGAGAGAAGCGGCGAAGAAGTTCGCGCTCGACGAGCTGCCCACGCGCGGCAACGCCTTGGCTCGGGTGCGCTCGATCGTGCCCGAGCCCGTCGGCGGGCTGCAGTTCGAGCGCATCGAGCTGGCGGGAAACGCGAGGTTCACCGGCGTTCCGCACCGCGCGGGGACGAGGGAGTTTCTCGCGTGCGAGCGAGGGACGATCAACGTGTTCGTGGGCGGAGAGAAGTGGGCCGTCAACGCGGGCGAGGTGCTCTGCTTTCGCGGCGATCAACGGCACAGCTACGTCAACGACGAGAGCGAGACCGCCGTCGGCTTCAGCGTCGTCGTCATCGGCTGATCCCCGCGCCTCGCCGCCCAGCGCGCGAACATTCGCGGTCAACTCCCGCTGAAATCGTCGTCGGTATTTTGCGACCTACATTTCCCGCCACGGACACTACGCCTATGCGCCGCGTGTCCGCTCTCGCCTCGGTCTCGCTCTTGTCGCTCGCCGCTGTCGCTCGCTCTGCGCACGCGCAGGTGACCTTCACGCCCGCCGGACAGATCCGACGCTCGCCCGAGCTCTCGGGCGTCACGTTCACGCCCGGATCGCGCACGGAGCCCTCACGCACGGAGCCCTCTCGCAGTGAGCCTTCTCGCAGTGAGCCTTCGCGCAGTGAGCCTTCTCGCGCCGAGCCCTCTCGCAGTGAGCCCGCGGCGCGCGGGGAATCTCCCTGCGAACAAGCGGCGCAACAGCGCGCGACGCAGCCGGCGACCGTGATCGCCGCCAACGCGAGCCCCGCGGCGCGAGAGCCCTCTGCCAACGACGCTCGCGCCGCGCACGTCGCGATCCCCGAGCCCGCTCGCGAGGCTCCGACGCGCGTGATCGAAGCGCCGCGCAACGAGCCTGCGCCGCAAGAAGACCGCGGGACGTCGTGCTCGCTCGTCAACGGAATCGAAGAGCTCTCGCTCGACGAGAGCCCCTCGCATCGCGACGCATCACAGCGCGCGTTGGAGCTCTCGATCAGCTCGTACGGTCGCGAGGTCGTCGCGCTCGTCACGCTCGGCCGCGTGGGCTCGGGCCGCGAGGGGATGACCTTCACGCAGTCGCGGCTGGTGCACTTCTCGTCCGAGCGCAATCCCACGGTCTCGCACGCGATGGGCTTCGAGCCCGGCGCGGTCGTGGCGCTCGGTCCCGAGAACACCGTGTTCGTGCTCTCGTCCGCGCGCTTCGACGTGCGCCATCAGCGCGCCGCAGAGGACCTGAAGCTCACCGTGCTCGACGCGCGCGGCGCCGTTCGATCGGCGACCCGATCCATCGAGGGCACCCGTGGAATGTCCATCGACTCGGCGCCCGTCGCCTGGCGCGGCGGCGTCGCGGTCGTGCTCGGAGAGCCCACGATTTCGGGCGCGGATCACGTGTTCGGACCTGTGCGCGAGCGAGTGTTCACCTTCGCGCTCGACGGCGCTCCGCGCGTGGCTCCGTGGGTGCTCACCGAAGCGCAGAGCCCCGACGCGGTCGGACGCTTTCGAGTGGGCCTCGGGCGAATCGCTGGCGGAGACGCGCTCGCCGCGGTGTTCAGCGACGGTCGCGCGCTGCAAGTGCGACGCTTCGCGGGCGGAGCTCCGAGCGAGTCTCCGACGCGCGTGTTCGACGGGCACGCGTGGGCGCCAGAGGTCTCTCACGACGGGGCCTCGCTGATCTTTCGCGAGGGCGGAACGGACGGCCGCCCCGTTCGTCTCCGCGTCGCCCGCTGGGACGGGGCCAACGTGATCGACGTGGGGCAGGGCTGGGAGCCGCTCGCCTCGGTGCATCGGTCGCGGGTGCTGGTGGCTGGGGCGCTCGTTCCTCTCGAAGACGGGCGGCGCACGACGGCGCTGTTCACCGAGGGAACGGGCCAAGAGCGCCCCCGCGTCCTCGTCGCTCCCCACGGCGCGCACGCGCGGCTCGACGACGCGATCGACGTCGCGCTCGCGCCCACGGACGAAGGCGCGCTGCTCGCGTGGATCGAGAGCACTGATCGCACGCAACCCGACGCTCCGCGCCGCCTCGCCTACGCGCGCGTCCGCTGCCGGTGAGTGTTTTGTAGGGTTAGGGGACGGTGTTCAAAAGTTCATTTGTTCGCCCACGCGAGCGCCCGGCCGCCGCGGAACGAGCTGATGCAGACTGCATCGAGCAAGCAGTCGCAGACTGCATCGAGCAAGCGGTCGCGGGGTTCGGTCGTTCGGGGATGCGGGCGAACAAATGAACTTTTGAACACCGTCCCCTAACCCTACAAAACGCTTCCCCCCTCGATCCCTCTCCCTCGCTCAATCCCGCGCGGCTGCGTCCATCGCGCTCGCGCCGCCGTCGCCCGACGAGCTCGAGAGCGTGCGCACGTAGCTTTTGAGGCAGTCGATCTCCTGCGCGCTCAGCCCCGCCATGCCGAGCGGCATGCGTAGCCCGCACGGAGGCGTCTCGATCAGCCGGCCGAAGAGCACGCCGTCCACGACGCCGCCGTTGATCGTGACCAACGCGCGCGGGGCGCACGCGGCGCTCGTCGCAGGCACGTTGATCAACCGCGCGCCGAGGTTCGCGCTCTCCAAATCGAGGCCGCCCGCCCGCGCCATCGCCGAGTGACAGCTCGCCGTCGCGCACTTCGGAACGATCAAGTCCCGCATCACGTCGTTCACGCCCGACGGGCACGTCCCCGCGCCGCCCTCGTTGGCGGTCGCGTCCGTGCGCGTCGAGCCCTCGCGCGAATTGCGAAACATCTCTTCGTCGATCGTGCCGGGGCAACCGCTCAACGCGACCGCGGTGGCGAGCATCGTGAAGAGTGACGCGCGGGGAGAAACGCTCCTCATGCAGCGCGTTATACCAGAAGGCCCGTTCGCGCACGGCGTCGCCGCGCTTTCTCGACGCGTGGGACGATGACAAATCGCGGTGATCAATGGCAGAACCTCGCGCCGTGAAGCTCCTGCCCGACCGCAATTCAGACCGCCCCGGAAACGATCCGATCTTCGCGCTCAACGCGCAGGCCCAACAGCGCAAGGCCAAGGGTGACGCCGTCATCAACGCCACCGTCGGCGCCCTGCTCGAAGACGACGGGACCCTCGCTGTCCTGCCCACGGTGATCGAGGCCTTGCGCGACGTCCCCGCGCAAAAGGCCGCGGGATACGCGCCGATCGCCGGAGACAACGCGTTTCTCGAAGCCGTTCGCAAAGACCTGCTCGGCACCTCGTCGCTCGCCGCGATCGCGGTGAGCGCAGCGACGCCTGGCGGCACCGGAGCGCTTCGCCACGCGGTCAGCACCTTCTCTGAGCGCGGCCAATCCCTGGTCACCTCGAGCTTCTACTGGGGCCCGTACCAGACCATCGCCGACGAGCACGAGCGTCGCGTGAGCACCTTCGCGATGTTCGACGACAAGGGCGCGTTCAACGTCGAGGCGATGGCCAAGACGCTCGATGAGGTGAGCGCTTCGCAAGGCCGTTTGCTGGTGTTTCTCAACGACCCCTGCCACAACCCCACGGGCTACTCGATGTCCACGGGCGAGTGGGAGGCCGTGCGCGACACCCTCGTCGCCGCGAGCAAGAAGGTCCCCACGACCGTGCTCGCCGACGTCGCGTACCTCGCGTTTGCCAAGGACACCACTGGGTTTCTCAAGTACCTCGAGCCGGTCGCTGAGCACGGGCTCGTGTGCTTCGCGTGGTCGGGATCGAAGGGCTTCGGCCTCTACGGCCAGCGCGTCGGCTCGCTCATCGCGTGCACGCAGGACGAGGCCCAACGCAACGCCGTGCAACGCGCGCTCACCTACGCCTGCCGCGGAACCTGGTCCAACTGCAACGCCTCCGCCATGGACGCCGTCCGTCGTTGCCTCACCGACGGCGCGCTCGACCCGAAGGTGCGCGCCGAGCGCGCGCGATTGACCGCGCTGCTCGACCGACGCGTGCAAGCGTTCAACGCCGCCGCGAAGGGCACGAAGCTGAGCTACCCCCGCTACGACGGAGGCTTCTTCGTGACGGTGTTCGCGAAGGACCCGAAGAGCTCGATGGAGAAGCTGATCGAGCGCGGGGTGTTCGTGGTTCCAGGGCCGGGATCGCTGCGCGTCGCGCTGTGCAGCGTGGCCGAGAAGGACGTGCCGACGCTCGTCCGTGCGCTCGACGAATGCCTGTGATTTCTCTGGTCGAACGAGATTGAAGGAGCACGTGATGGAAGTGTTGAAGAGCTACCTCTGCGGCGAGTGGGTCTCCGGCCAGGGCGCAGGACAGACGCTGTACGACCCGAGCACCGAAGAAGCCGTCGCCACGACGTCGACCGAGGGCTTGAATTTTGGTGCCGCGCGCAAGTACGCCGTCGACAAGGGCGGCGCGGCGCTTCGCGCGATGTCCTTCGCGCAGCGCGGCGAGATGCTCCTCGCGCTCTCTCGGGCGATTCACAGCAAGCGCGACGAGCTCATCGAGATCGGCATGCGCAACGCCGGCAACACCCGCTCGGACGCCAAGTTCGACGTCGACGGCGCCTCGGGCACCCTCGCGTTCTACGGCGAGTTCGCAAAGACCCTGGGCGACGCGACCTTCTTCACCGACGGCGAGCCCATCAATCTCGGCCGCTCTTCGCGCGTGAGCGGCCAGCACGTGCTCGTGCCTCGTCGCGGCGTCGCTGTGCACGTCAACGCGTTCAACTTTCCCGCGTGGGGGCTCGCTGAAAAAGCGGCGTGCGCGCTGCTCGCGGGCATGCCCGTGATCTCCAAGCCCGCCACCGCGACGGCGATGCTCACCGTGCGAATGATGGAGGCGCTCGTCGCGTCGGGCGCCCTGCCCGAAGGAGCCCTGCAAGCGATCGCCGGCCCCACGGGGGATCTCATCGATCAGCTCGGACCGCAGGACGTCCTCGCGTTCACGGGTTCGGGAGCGACGGGCGCCATGCTCCGCTCGAAGAAGAACGTCATCGCCAACGCCGTTCGCGTGAACGTCGAAGCCGACAGCTTGAACGCGGCGATCCTCGGCGCCGACGTCGAGCGCGGCAGCGAGACCTACCAGCTCTTCATCGCCGACGTCGCGCGAGACATCACGCAAAAAGCAGGACAAAAGTGCACGGCGATCCGTCGTGTGTTCGTCCCCGCGGCGATGGTCGAAGCCGTCAACGAAGACCTCGTCGAGCGCTTGTACGGCTCGGTCGTGGGCTCTCCCTTCGCCGAAGGAGTCACCGTGGGGCCGCTCGCGACCGCCGCGCAATTGCGCGACGTGCGCGCGGGCATCGAGCTCTTGGTGAAGTCCGGCGCGAAGGTGCTCACCGGCGGAAGCGCCGCGGTCCAAGGCAAAGGAGCGCCCGAAAACAAGGGCTACTTCGTCGCGCCGACCGTGCTCTTCGCCGAGGACGCGCACAAAGCGAGCGCGGTGCACGAGCACGAGGTGTTCGGCCCGAGCACGACGGTGCTGCCGTACTCCACCGCGGACGAGTGCATCGCGCTCGTGGCGCGCGCGGGCGGCGGCCTGGTGAGCACGGTGTACACGGACGATCGCGCGGTGAGCGCCGAGCTCGCGCTGGGCATCGCCGCGTATCACGGTCGCGTGTGCATCGCGAACGGGCGCATGGGCAGCGGCTGGCTCGGACCAGGAACGGTGCTCCCGAGCCTCCTTCACGGCGGCCCCGGTCGCGCGGGCGGCGGCGAAGAGCTCGGCGGCCTGCGCGGGATGCAGCTCTATCTCCAGCGCACCGCTCTGCAGGGCTTCGGCCCGCTCATCGAGGGCGCGGTCGCGACCGCCAAGCGCGTCTGAGCCCTCGCCGCTCGCCGCTCGCCCTCTGCTGGAACTTCTCTCCCCTCCGCGCTGTCATCGACCACGATGCTCTCTGGTCGGTCGCTCGCCGCGCTCGCGCCCTGTGCTCTGCTCGCCGCCTGTGAGCCCGAGCCCCCGGTCCCGGGGCGCGTCGAACACAAGGGCGTCTACGGCACCCTCGTCGCGCCCGCGCACGTGTCCGTGAGCGACGCGGCCCTCGCCCACGCAGACGCGCTGATCGTCGTCGCGTCGCAGGCGCTCTCGGTCGAGCCGGGGCGGCATCGCGTGCTGGTGTTTCCTCCGCAGCGCAGCGGACAAGCGCTGGACGATTGTCCGATCCCTCGCGATTACCGCCGTCGTTGTCTCCCGCCGAACCGCGTTGTGATCGTCACGCACACGCTCGATGACAACAACCTCATCCGCGGCGTGCTCTGGCGCAGCCACCACGGACACGAGGCGTTTGCCACCGCGCTCGCGCGGGCGCTCGGCGATCCGTCGTCCGACGTCGCGCTGTGGGACGGCGGTTGGAGCGCGGTCGCCGACGCGCAGGCGGCCCCCACAGAAGCCGAATGGCCGCTGTTTTTGCAGTGGATCGTGCGTGAGCGCGGCGTCGGGCGCGCGCTCGAGTGGTATCGATCCACGCGCCCCGGTCAGCGCACCGAAGACGTGCTCGCGAGCTTCGAGATCCACACCCAACGAAGCTTCTCGTCGGAGCTCGCGCGCTTTCGCGAGCGCGGTCCTCGTGCGCTGCAGTGGGGCGCCTGGAGCATCGCCGCCATGTGCCGCGGCGGCGACTCGCTCACGCTCGGCGAGCGAATCGCCCCGGTGCTTCGCCACGCGTACGAAGACTCTCCGCCGAGCGCGCAGGTACGCTACTCGACCGCGTCGGGCGGGGATCAGCGTTGGACGAGCCGCGACGCGGTGACCGAGTCGATCCATCGCTTCACCGTTCGCGAGCCGCGCGCTCTCTCGCTCACCGCGGTGCACGCCGACGAGTCGACGACGGACCCGACGCACGAGCTGGCGCGGCCCGACGCCACGTACTCGATCGTGTCCTGTGATCGCGGCGAGGGCGAGGGTGGAGGCTCGGGGCGCAACGACGTGATCGCCGAGCTTCCTGCGGGGCGATACGCGGTGCGGACGCGCGTCCAGCAGCCGCGGCGCTTCGTCGAAGTGATGGTGAGCCAGCAGACCGCTGGCTACGCAGGGCCTGTGTTTCGCCGCGCGCTGCGATGGGAGCCGCCGCGGCCTGCGTTCGGCCGGCCGACGAGCGCGTTCGACGCGTCGGTGTGGGCGCGCTCGTGGTCGTCGGACTCGAGCGTCGTCGCGCTCGATCTCGCGCCGGTCGAGCCGTCGTGGTTCATCAGCGCCGATCGCGAACTCGCGCAGACCGTGCAAATGCGCACGGATCGATGGCGGGGCGACGATCGATGGCGGCACTTCGTGATCGTCGCTCCGTCGTCGTACTCGTGGGGCGAGCGCGCGGAGCTGCGCGTCGACCAGTGGAACCCCGCGTGGGGCCCCCTCACCGCCCGCACGTGCATCGAGCGCGATCGCCGCGTCGTCTGCGAGGACCAGCCCGTCACCGAGCGCCCGATCGTGCTCAACGGACTCGTGATCCTGCGCGCGCCCCCGGTGCCCACGCCCGTCTCGCTGCAGCTCACGGGCGCGGTCGCCGCGCTCTATTCGAACGCGTATTGACCGCTCAAATCCCTGGCCATCCGCGATCGACCCAGCGCTGTTGCCCGAGCTCGATCACGCGCACCGTCCCGTTGGAGCCCACGACGTAGCGCCCCTCGTCGATCCACGCCGCGTCGTGAAACACGATCGGAACGGGCACGCTCTCGGCGCTCTCTCTCAGCGTCCTGGCCTGCGGGTCCCACAAGAGCGCGCGCTGCGCCGCCGTCTGCGTGACGAGCTGTCCTCGATCGTTGACGCCGCCGGTGTTGAGCACGCCCACGTAGCGCGCGGTGACCGTCACGCGGCCGGTGTTCATGTCCACCCACTGCAGCGAGTGCTGGGCGCCGCCGCTCGGATGCACGCGGTAGCCGTGCACGACCGCGAACGTATTGCTCGGAGAATACGCGACGAAATCAATCCGCTCGCTCTGGTCCACGCACGCGAGGCGCTCGACCGCGAACGGCGGCTGGATCATCACGCGCACGAAGCACCCGCCCTCGGGGTGCTCTGCGCCCATGCGCGCGTAGACGAAGCGGCTGTCCGCGCTCCACGCGAGGTCTTCGTACCAGACGTCGCGCGTCGAGCTCACTCGAATGGGGCTCGATCGGCCGCGCAGATCCATGACGTGCAGGACGTAGTTGCCGACGACGCCGTCGAGTCGACCGACCATTCCTGTGAACGCGACTCGCTGTCGATCGGGCGAGATGGTGGGCCCGTACGCAGCGACGGTGTTCGAGATCTTTCGCGCCTCGCGCCCGTTGCGCTCGCTCATCCACAGGTCGTCGCCGATGTTGAACACGGCGCGGTCTTGCCCTGCGGCGAAGCGCAGCTCGTTGCTCGTCGCGACGTTGCTGATGGCGTCGTAGTACCGCGCGACGTCCGCTTGGTGCGCCGGCGCGCTCGCGTGCGTCCCCACGTCCCTCGGCTGCGTGCGGCCGAAGAACACGCTCGCCTCGAGCCCGTCTCTCGCCGGCAGAGTCCACTCGCTGAGCACCCGCCCCGAGCGCACGTCGACTCGGCGATACTGCGGAAGCACGTTGCGGTCGCGGGTGTTGCGGACGCGCACGACGGCCGTCGCGCGATCGCGCGTCACGCCGATCACCTCGGTCTCGGTGACGACCATGTGCGGCGCGCCCTGCGGCTGCGGCTGCGGCGTGGGCGTCGGTGTTGGGCGACGAATCGCTTGCGACTGCAACGCGACAGCGAAGACGCCCGCGAAGAGCGCGGGCCCAACGACTCGGTGGGGACTGTTCATGACCGCGCAATCGTAACGCTGCGCACAAACGCGGGCTCGCAGCCGCGCGAAGACGTGCAGTCTTTGCGTCGTCGTGCTACCGGCGCGCGAAGGTCATGGCTGGAGGAATCGCTCCCAAACTCCTGTGCGAACAAGTCGAGAACACCGCCGCGTGGGCGCTCGAAGGCGCAACGAATACGCCCGAGCTCTCGTGGCGCCGCGCGCTCGTTCACGGCCGCGAGCTCGAATCGGTGTGGAACGAGCCCGAGCTCATCGCCCCCGCCCCGGACGGCGCCGCGTCGAAGAAGGCCGAGAGCAAGACCGTCACCGCCGCGCGCATCGCGTACTTCGAGCTCATGCTCGCGGCGCACTACGCGACGGTGGCCACGTTCGTGCCCACCGACGTGGACACGCGCATTCGCTTTCACGCGTGGCAAGAGGTCCGCGAGCGCTCTGCCTTCGAAGCGATGGTCGCGCACGTCGATCACGCCGCGAAATACTGGAGCGCCCCCGCGATGAGCGCCCGCACCGTCGACGTGGGTTTGGGGCCCGTGAGCGGCCACGACGGCGAGTGGTTCAGCGTTCGCGCCGGCGCCCTCGGCCGCGCGATCCAGCTCCGCTACGACGACCTGGTCGAGCACATCGCGAAGTGCATCGACGACGAGCTCGAGCGCGAGCGCGAGAGCTTCGAGTGCGCCATTCGCACGCGGGGACGCGAGCTCGACGCGCTTCGGATCGGCTGTGCGATCGCGCACAACCTCGGCGACCTCTCGCGCGTCGTGGTCGACTGGACCGCGAAGGGACCGGTCGCGGACGAGTACGTCAAGCGCTATGGCCGCCTCGGCCACGATGATTCGGGCAACCCGGTGAAGACCTTTCAGCGCGTCGGCTCGCTGAACAAAGCGGTGACCGCCGCGGAGAATCATCGCTTTCTTCCCCTGCGAAAGCCGCGCGGACTGCGTCGCCACCGCGCGCTGCTCTTGCCCATCGGCCCCTTCTTCGACGCATGGGGAAGCACCGTCGCGACGCACCCCTCGCTCGACCGCGCGGCGCGCGCCGAGGTGCTCGGCGTGCTCATCGACGCGCACGAGGCGGACCCGTCGCAGCAGGGCTATCTGCGCGCGATGGCGGGGATGCATAGCGCGACGCGAGGCGGGCTCGACGAGCTCGCCAAAGAGCTCCCCGCGAAGCAGCGGCGCTCGGTGAGCGGAGGGCTCATTCGTGAGGCGCTCGGCGTGAGCGTCGAGCGATTCGAAGCGCGAATGGTCAATCGATTCAAACAGGCGATGGGGCGATAGCAAACGGGGGCGGGGCAGCTATGCTCGTAGCGCGCTCGTCGCGGCGATGGGCGCGCCCTTTCTTTTGAATGCTGGGGTGTCTGATATGAAGTTCAATCACGTGTTGTGCTGCGCGTTCGTCTCGCTCTCGATGGCGTGCAGCGCCAATCCGCGGCCCGATTCTCAGGTGAACGGAGACGCTGTGGCCGACGGCGATTCGTCGCTGCCGCCCGACTACGTCCCGTGCACGGGCGCGTGGCGCGAGGTCGAGCGCGTCGAGTTCTCTGTCTCGCGGACCGGCAGCTACGCGGGCCGCGCGATGTTTCACGACGGGTCGCTCTGGACGTCCATCGAACGCAGTGACAACACCGGAACGGGCTCGTACGAACCCGTGCTCGTCCGCGCCACGGGGTGGGGGAGCAGCCCTTCGGCGACCGTGATTCCACGGGAGCAGCTCAGTTTCGCGAGGGACCGGACGCGCTTCGTCGAAGGGAGGGACGGAGCGGCGTTCGCGCACTTCGTCTCGCTCTACGCGCTGCCGTCGCTCGCTGCGGTCAACCTCGGCGTGTCGAGCGCCATCCCGTCCGCGCTCGTGCTGCGACCGCAAGAGACGTTGGTGCTCGAGTCGTCGCCGATGTTCACGCCGCGCATCAAGCGCTATCGCGCGATCCCCGTCGACTCGATGGGGACCGCGGAGGTGCTCGGGACCGTCGAGCTTCCCACGCTTCCCTCGAGCGAAGCGCGCATGTTCGGCTCGATCCGAAACAGCGCGGTCTTCATCGCTGCGCCGTCGAGCCGCGGCGCCGATCGATGGGCGATTCACACGCTCGACGCGAACCTTCGTCTCGTGGGCGCGCCGCTCGAGCTCGAGCCCGCACTCTCCTGGTGGAACTGGGTCGACGGTGAGTTCTTGCACGTCGAGCGCGACGGACTTTGGGTCGTGACCACGGTCGCTGCGCCGGGAGGCGAGCAGCGGTTCACGGTGCTACGCCTCGCCAATGACGCGAGCGTTCGCACGGTGGTCTCTCGTCCTGCGGCAGAGCTCGCGATGTTTCAGCATCGCCAAATCGCGGTGCGCGGTGACCAGCTCGCGCTCACCCGCGCGCGCATGATCGGCAACGAGCAGTACGAAGGCCAGCTCGACGTGTACGACGCGAGCACCGGCGCGCTGCTGCAGACGATCTCGGACGCGCACGGCGTGGCGTTTTCGAACGACTCGCTCTTCGTCGTGGGAGCCCCGCTCATGGGCGCCCCGGGGACGGTCCGTCGATACGTTTGCCGCTGAGCGATTCGACGCATTCGTGACGGCGCTCTCCGCGGTTGTTGTCACTCGCCCAACGATTCGCGCGCGCCGTCTTCGCTGCGCGTGACCGAACGCGCTATTCCGCGCCCGCGACGGGCATCGCAGATGCCCAAGCGGATCAGGGATTGTGCAGCCGTTGAAATCCAGTCCAAACCAAGACCGCGGACCGAGAAAAGTACGGTCACGAACAGCCGTCGCGGTATTGGTTTAAGATCGCGAGATGCGCAATGGACTTCATGGGGTCGCGCTCACGGTGGGTGTGATCGGCTTTCTTCCACTCGGCGCGTGTCGTCCTGGGGATTCGGGGGAGGCGGGAGACGCGGCGGACGCGACGCTCGACGCGGTCGCGATGGATCGAAGCGCTCCGACGAGCGAGGCAGGAGCTTCGCTCGACGGCGACGCTGACGCGGGCGCGCCGGTGCGTTGCATTCGAGATGCGAGCGAGTCGCTGCCGCCCAACGCTCCGCACGTGGACTGCTTCGGCGGAGTCGCGTGCGAGTCCGGGACGGTGACGGTGAGCCTCTTCGAGCCTGTGTATTACTGCTCGATGGAGGATTTGGTCGCGGACAACGGCGGCTTGATCGCCGCGGTGTGCCGTCGCGACGGGTATCACTTTCGTTGTCCGAGCGGGCGCTGCGCGACGTCGCGGTACACCGCTGCGTGTCGCCCGATGTTCGCGTTCAATCGTCCGACGGTTCGACCCGAGCTGTATCTCACGCTCTGCGAAGGCGGCGAGCGGCAGGCGGGCGCGAGCTGCGCGAGCGACGATGACTGCCGACCGGCGATCGATCGGCCCGACTACGCGCTGCGCTGTGATCGCGACGCCCGAGCGTGCGTGCAGACTCCGCGTCCAGCGCGCCCCGCCTCCTTCGGCCAACCGTGCAACGGAACGCTCGGTGACTGCGCCCGCACCGAGGCCGAGTGCGGCTCGTCGCGTCGCACGGCCGAGTGCACGCTCGACGAAGACTGCCCGGCGGGGTTCGATTGCGCGATGGTGGACGCGACGCGGTGCTCGGGGCGCTGTGTTCCGCGCGGCTCGCGCGACGCGAACGTGGTGATTCCGTGCGCGGTGTTCGCTGCGGGGGCCGATGGCGGGGCGGACGCGAGCGGAGATGGCGGGTAGGTTAGGTAGGGTTAGGGGACGGTGTTCAAAAGTTCATTTGTCGCGCGGCCGTCCCTCGCGCCCGCGCGCCGACCCCGCCCGCTGCGCTTCGCAAACGCTACCCGTGGCGCCAACAAATGAACTTTTGAACACCGTCCCCCAATCCTACAAACCCGCTCCGCGCCCGGTGTCGCTCACTTGAACTGCTTGGCCAGCTTCAAGCGCTGCGTCTGGTAGTTGCTGCCCATCGTCTGGCCGTACAGCTTCGCGGGGCGCTCGCTGTTACGGAAGAACACCAGGCGAAACAGCGGGTGTCCGTCCTCGATCAAGAACGGGACGTCGTGATTTCTCACCTCGAGCACCACGGCCGCCGCGGTCTCGCTCGCCGCGCGCCCTTGAATCCACCCGAAGCCCGAGTCGAAAAATCCCGCGTAGTGCGTGCGCATCTCCCCCGAGCCCGCGTCGAACGGAACCATCTCTGCGCACAAATGCGGCGGCAGCCGGATCAGCTCGCGCGAAGCGAAAATATAAAACTCGTCCGGCTCCAAGATCACCGGCTCGTCCTTGGCCCACGCGACGCGCTCCCAGAATCGCTCGCGCGGAAGCTCCCGCGATCGCAGGTCGATCGGCCTCGCCGTCTTTCGCGCGCGATAGCCCACGATGTCGCCCTGCGCGCCGCGCAAGTGCACCGAGAGAAAGAGCCCCTGTCCCAAGCGCAACGATCGCGGATCGAGGGCGCGGCCCGCGCGGTCGATCACCATCGGCTCTCGCTCGAGCTCGGCCCGCAGGTCCGCGTCGTCCAGCTGCGAGGGCCCGCATTGAAACCGCAGCTGCGAGAGCGTGTCGCCCGCGCGCACGATGATCGGAAACGACCGCGCCACGACCTCGACGTACAGCTCTCCGCGGTAGCCGTCGGGGATCTCGTCGAACGCCACGCCGTTCTCGGTCACCAGCCGCGTAAACACATCCAGCCGCCCCGTCGAACTCTTCGGGTTCGCTCGCGCGCTCACTCCCTCGGGCAACGCCAGCGCCTCTTCGCAGCGAAAGAGATAGACCGCGTTGCGCTCGAGCACCATCCCGTCCGAGCCCACCTCGAACGAGTGCCACCCGAAGCGATCGAGCTTCTTCTCGATCCCCTCGTCGCCCGGCAACATCGAGCACTGCAAGCGCCAGCCGCGCTTGGAGAGCCTGAGGTCGAGCGAGTTCGGTTGAATTTGTGTGTCGGTCACGTCGACCGCGGTCTTCACCACGCCTTCGCGCAGCGCTTGCTCGATCCACTGCGACGGCTGGATTCCAGGCCGCGTCTGTTCGGCCAGCGAAGACGAGCGCGACGCGGTGGCGGGGCGAGGAGCAGGCGGATCGTGCGGAGCCATCGTCATGGTGATCTGCAAGCGTATTTGCTGCGCACATCGCGACGCTAGAAACACGGGTCGATTCCAGGCGGAACACGAAAATTCGACTTCGCGTTCGGCCTCGCGCTAAGACCCCGCGCTTCGCCCCGCGCAGTACAATCGATCGTATGAGCAGCAACGCTTCGCTCTCGACGCTCTTTCGCTCGATCCTCTGCACGGTCTCGGCGCTCTCGCTCGCCGCGTGCGAGTGCGGCTCGTCGCGCGTCGTCATCGCGATCTCTTCCTCGCAGATCCCGCCCAACGCGTCCTCGTCGCCCAACTCGCGTGAGCTCAACTCCACCGAGTGCTCGCAGCTCTGCCGCGGGTTTGCGCGCGAGTGTCGCATCGTCGAGATCTGCACGGGCGTGGGGGCGAGCGAGTGCGTCAACCGCGTTCCGTTTACGCCCGAGGACGCGAGCGTCGATGCGTCGGTCGACGGCGGCCCCGCGCCCACGCGCGGCTTCGGCGTCGAGTGCGTCGCCAGTCATCAGTGCATCGGCGGCCGTCGCCCCGAGGGCTTCGAGATCGAGCCGTGCGTCGAGTCGTCGGTCGGCGCCTACCTCGCTCGGCAAGCGGCGCTCGAGTCCGCAAGCATGCCCGCGTTCGAGCAGCTCGCCGCGCAGCTCGCCGCGCTCGCCGCTCCGCACGAGCTCGTCGAACGCGCGCTCGACGCCGTGGTCGACGAGTTCTCTCACTCCGTCTCGATCAAGGCCCTCGCCGCGCGCGAAGGGGCGCTCGCTCCCCCGTACGCGCAGCGCGCCGCCGAGCAACGCTCGCTCGTGCAGCTCGCGATGGACAACGCCGTCGAGGGATGCGTGCGCGAGACCTTCGCCGCGCTCGTCGCTGTGCACCAGAGCATGTACGCGGACGACGAGGAGATTCGCAGGACGTTCGTCGCCATCGCCGAAGACGAGACGCGGCACGCCGAGCTCTCGCGAGACATCCATCGCTGGGCGATCGCGCAGCTCGAGCGCGACGATCGCGCTCGCGTCGAGCACGCGCGGCGCGCGGCGATCATCGCGCTTCGCGACGAGTGCGCCGAGCTCTCGCAGAGCGAAGAAGACCGAAGGAGACTCGGGCTTCCTCCGCCCCGAGTGATGCTGTCCATGCTCGACTCGCTCGATCGCGCGCTGTGGTCTCAGTGCTGAGCTGCGGTGGTCGCGAACCACTCGTGCGCGATCTCTGCGAGCTGCTCGGGGCGCTCGTGCGGCAGAAAGTGCCCGGCGCCTTCGATCACGCGCGTCTCGAACGGACCAGCGAAATGCCGCTCTGAATCGATGCACGACGCCACGTCGATGCAGCCGTCGGCCGCGCCCTGCAGGTGCAGCGTCGGCGTCGCGATCCGCGCGGCCATCGGGCCCCTGAGTCGTCGCAGCGCGGCGAGGGGCGGTCGGGTCATCGCGCGGTAGTACTCGAGCGGAGCGCTTCGGCTCTTGCGCAAGCACTCGTGAAGCGCGCGCCGCTCGCGCGCGGGCAGGGCGTAGCCCGGAGACCAATCGCGCCACAGCCGATCGATCAGCGCGAAGTCGAGCGCGCTCGTCGCGAGCTCGGGCGCGCCCGGAAGCTGAAAGAACAACATGTACCAGCTCTTTTGCAGCTGCCTCGGCGTGGCGAGCGACCGCACGAAGCGCAGCGGGTGCGGGACGGCCATGGTCACCGCGCTTCGAACGCGCTCGGGTGCGCTCGCGCACAGGGCGTACGTGATCACCGCGCCCCAGTCGTGACCGAGGACGCGCACAGGCGCGCGGTGGTCGAGCGCCGAGAGGATCGCGACGACGTCGCGCGTGAGCTGCTCGAGCGCGAAGGGGCCCTCGAGCGGGCTCGGCGCATAGCCGCGCAGAAAGGGGGCGATCACGCGGTAGCCGCGGCGAGCGAGCGCTCGAAACAGCGGCTCTGCGGTCTCGGGCTGATCAGGAAACCCGTGGAGATACAGCGCTGTCTCGATTTGTGAACCCGTATTCGAGTCCGGCTCGACGACGGCCGCACAAAACCGTCCTTCGCTCGTGTCCACCCACGTTCGTCGCATCGCGTCGGTCCTTCGCGAGAGTCACGCGCGCTGCGCTCAGCGCGCGGTGTTGGCGCGCTGCGCGACCTCGTCGGTGACGCGGCACTTCCACTCGCCGACGAGCAGGTACTGGGGTGAGCAGCGAACGACCTTTCCGCGGCCGCGGTTGAAGATCTCGAAGCGCTGCTCCCACGGTCGGCGATCGTAGCGAGAGAGCTGGCACTCGGACTCGGTGGGGCACGCGAGCGCGAGCCGCGCGGCTTTGACCACCAGCGTGTTGTCCGAGGCGATGTTGTACACGCCTACGATCGCAGCACCGACCGCGATGGCGGCGACGACCTTTCCCGCGATGTCCTTGGCCGATGCCATGGGCGCGAGCGTATCACGTGCAGCGAACGCGCAGCCGCTTGCGCCCGTTGCAGCCCACGGGGCCGTCGAACACGCCCTCGATCGGCGCGCGGCACTTCGGGCACTGCCCCAGCTCTCCTGCGCGATACGAGACGATCTCGAACCAGTCTCGCTCGATCAGCGTTTCTCCGCACTGCGAGCAGAACGTCGTGTCCCCTTCGCGGTCGTGAACGTTGCCCACGTACACGTGCTTGAGCCCTTCGTCGCGCGCGATCTGCCTCGCTCGTCGCAGCGTCTCTGGCGGCGTGCGCGCCACGTCGCTCATCTTGTAGTCCGGATGAAACGCGCTGAAATGCAGCGGAACGTGCGCTCCCAGCGCCTCTCGCACCCAGCTCGCGAGCGCCCGCAGCTCTCGCTCGTCGTCGTTGTGCCCCGGGATCACCAGCGTCGTGAGCTCGAGCCACACGCGCGTCTCTTTCGCGAGGTAGACCAGCGTCTCTTTCACCGCCTCGAGCGACGCGCCGCACAGCGAGCGATAGAAGCCGTCGTTGAACGCCTTGAGGTCCACGTTGGCCGCGTCGATCTTCGCGAAGAAGTCTCGGCGCGCCTCCGCTTTGATGTACCCCGCTGTGACCGCGACGGTCTTGATCCCGAGCGCGTGACAGGCGTCCGCCGCGTCCATCGCGTACTCCATGAAGATCACGGGGTCGTTGTACGTAAACGCCACGCTGCGCGCGCCCATCGTCTGCGCCGTGCGCGCGATCGCCTCGGGCGACGCCTCGGACGCGAGCGTATCGACGTCGCGAGATTTCGAGATGTCCCAGTTCTGACAGAATTTGCAGGTCAGATTGCATCCCGCGGTGCCGAACGAGAGCACGCTCGAGCCCGGCAAGAAGTGATGCAGCGGCTTCTTCTCGATGGGGTCGAGGCAGAAGCCCGACGAGCGCCCGTAGCTGTCGAGCACGATCGCCTCGCCCTCGCGCTTGCGCACGAAGCACAGCCCCCGTTGCCCTCGATCGAGCGCGCACTCGCGAGGGCAGACGTCGCACTGCAAGCGTCCATCCGAACGCCGGGTCACATACCGAGTCTCGATCGCGGCCATCGCTCACAGTGTAAGGCCGGATCGCTCATTCGGAAGTGCGCCGCTGCACCGCGCGCGACCAGCGCTCGCGCTGTTGATTCAGCGATCGGGCGCGAGGACCTCGCTCCATCGAATGCGCCGTTGGATGTGCCCGTTGTCTCGCATCAGCCGCCCTTCGCCGAGCGCGCGCTGCCGAACGGCGATGCGATGCCCGACGACGTTGATCGTCGAGCGATTCGCGGCGCTCGGGACGAGGTAGTTGCCCTCGCACTGATAGTTGGGCGTCGCGTTCGATGGCGGCAGGCGCGTCTCGAGAAAGATGCACTCGAAGCGCTCGCTCGCGACCTGTCGCATGCTGCTGTGCGACCAGTGATAGAGCGAGTCGGAGTCGATGGACTTTCCGGGCTCGCTGCAGCCGCGCGCTTGTACGAGCAGCGCTCGCAGCGGGTCGCGGCCCGCTTCGATGAGCGAGACCTGGCTCTCGTAGTCTGCACACTGGCGCTCAGCCTCGCCCATCGCGTCGACCGCGAAGCGCACGGCGTCCTCCGTCGAGACGACCACGAATTCAGCGTGCGTCTCGCTGAACTCGCAGAGCGAGACGACGTCGTCAGCGTCCTCGCGGGTGATCCTGCCGCGAGCGCGCTCGGCGCAGCTCATCGAGCCCGACGTGCACTGCGGACGCAGCGCGTGTCGCGTCATGCGAAACGTGCACGACGTGTCGCCGTAGACCGTGACGGACACCTCCGACGCAGGCGCTTCGATCACCGGTTGCGGTGGGCTCTCGGCGTCGCTGATCGCGGCGGAGGTGTCTCGTTCGCTCGGTACATTCTCGGGCGCGGCGACGGGAGCGATCACCGGCGCAGGCGCGCGCGTCGCGTCGGTCGCATCGGTCGCATCCCGCACACTCGTCGTGCGCGGCGGCGCTTCGGTGACCGTGACCGCGGGGGGAGGGGTCTGGCAGCGCACTGCGAGCGCGATGAGGGCGAGGGCCGCGAGAGAGCGAACGGGACGCACGATCGCGAGCGAGTGTGCACGAGATCCCCTCCGCGTTGCGCGCTCGCGTGACAGATCCGTGAGGGCGCTCGGTGCCGTCGCTCGAAGCCATGCCTTCTAAAAAAAATGCTCGGCTCCCAAATCTTTCTCCGCGCCCGTGCGTCGCAGTCGATCACCGCTCGCACAGTCGGTGATTCGCCGCTCGAAACGCGCCTGATCCGCGCACGAGCCCGCGCGTTGCCGTGGTGCATTTTTGTCGATTCACCTCCCATCAGGAGCCATCGCTCATGCGCACGCGCATCACTCTCGCGCCCGTCTCGGGCCGCGATCGGAGCCTCTTTGTCTCGTTGTCCCTCGTCGCGCTCGCCGCGGGCTGCGCGCGGAGTCCACGCACAAACGCCGTCGCGATCACGACGGTGAGCGTCGCGCGGGGCGCCGCTGCGTCTTCGCAACGAACGCCGCCAACGCAACAGGGCGCGGTCGTCGGAGCGCGCTCGAGCCTCCGCCTCGCGCCCGAAATCCAATGCGCGCCCCCCGCGCAACGCGGAGCGCGCGCGGTCGCGACGCACGAGGTCGAAGGCAACCCCAACGCTCGACGCGCGGCGCAGCGCGGGCTCTCATTTGTCTCGCAAGACGCGGCGCGCTGGCAGAGCACGCACCAGTGCTTCGGCTGCCACGTGCAAGCCGTGACGCTCGAGGCGATGTCCGTCGGGCGCGGCCATCACTACGAGGTCGACGAGCAGCAGCTTCGAACGGTCCTCAGCGGAATGCTCGACATCCGCGGCGGCCACCGCCGCCCGCGCGGCCTCGGCGTCGGCGACGAGGCGGGGATGCCTGCGACGTCCAACGCCTTTGGTGGAGCGGCGTTCGCGCGGTTCGACACCCTCGTCGACGGCCGCGTGCGCGATGATCTGCTCGGGGTCTCTCAGAAGCTGCTCTCGTTTCAGAACGAAGACGGCTCGGTGCGGGCGGACGACACGCGGTTTCCGGTGGTCGCCGGCTCGATGCAGGCCACGACGCAGGCGCTGCAAACGTGGCGCGTGGCCTACGATCGCAGCGCCAACCCGCGGTGGCTCGACCCGATGCGCCGCGCTGAAGCGTGGCTGCAGCGCCGCGCGCGACAGATCGCCGACGATCCCTCGACCAACATCACTGAGATCAACTACGCGGTGTTCGGCTTGATCGCCGCCGGCGCGATGCCGAGCGAGCCCATCCTCGTTTCGCTAGGAAATCGCCTGCGATCTCGGCAGAACAACGACGGCGGTTGGGGCTTCGTCGCGGGGCCCGCCGCCGCGCAGCCCCAGGCGGCGCAGGTCGCCGCGCGAGTGGTGAACAACATCGCCAACAACTCGACCGTCGCAGAGACAGCCTCGTCTTCGTCGAGCCCGTTTGCGACGGGGCAGGCCGCGTACGCGCTGCGGTTGCTCGGCGCATCGGACAGCGACCGCGCGGTGGCGCGCGCGACGAGCTTCTTGATGGAGCGACAGCAGGCCGACGGTGGTTGGTCCCACGGCGGAGCGGGGCGAGCCGAGGCGATGTGGGCCGTGTTCGGGCTGGTCTCGGTCGACGTCCTCTCGCTCGATGTGCGAGGCGTGCGCGACGGACAGCACGCGCAAGGAGCGCTGAACCTGCAGGCGATCGCCGTGGACAACAGCGATCAGGGCGTGAGCAAGGTCGAGATCGTCGTCGACGATGTTCCCGTGCAGCGCAGCTGCGGAGCGAACGCGAGCTTCTCGCTCGACACCGCGCAGCTCGCCTCGGGCGTGCACTCGGTGGACGTCGTGGCCACCAACGCGCGCGGGCAACAGTCCCGTCGACGCGTGGAGTTCTACACGGGGACGCACTATCTCTCGCAGCTCGCCGCGCGCTTTCAAACGGGCACGACGCAGTTGAGCTGGCGATCGGTCGCGCCGTCGAACGTGCGCGGAGACGTTCGCGTGAGCGTGTACTCGACGCGCGTCGAAGCGGGCTCGGCCGTGCGCGATCGCGAGGTGTGGACGAGCACCGTCCCCAACGCCGAAGGCCCCATGTCCGTCGCGTGGAACGGCCACGACCGCGCCAACGCCGCCCTCCCCGAAGGCCGCTACGTCGCCGAGGTCTCGTTCGTGAGCAACGGCGCCGTGGTTCACAGGCAAGAGACGCTCTTCGCGCACGAAGATCCCGAGGCGCAAGCGCGGCGCTACGCCACCGTCGAGGGCTCGCTCGCCTTGCCCGGCAGCGGCAACGCCGCCAACACCGAGGTCGAGCTCGTCGACGATCGAGGCAACGTCGTACAGCGCACGACCACCACCGCCCAGGGCAACTACCAGTTCTCCAACGTCGACACGGGCCGCTATCGCGTGCGCGTGAATCGCCAGGGATTTCGCTCGGCAGAGCAGTCGGTGCAAGCCGTCGCTCCCGCCGCTGCAGGCAGCCGACGAGCATCGCCTGCGCGCGCCGACGTCCAGCTCGCGTGGTGATCGACCGCGCCGGTGAGGACAAGGGCCCCGCCGAGGCCGAGCGCGAGTGAAGGATCGTTGCCGCGAGACGCGCTACCGTCGCGGGTCTCGATGAAGTCCGCACTGTCCCTACTCGCGCTGAGCGCGGTGCTCTGCGCCGCGAGCGCGCACGCGACGCCGCTGCCGATCAGCCTGCGCACGCACACACTTTCAAACGGCCTGCGCGTGGTGCTCTCGCCCGAGCGATCGAGCCCCACGGTCGCCATCGCCGTGTACTACGACGTCGGCTCGCGCGACGAAGAGCGCGGGCGCTCGGGGTTCGCGCACCTGTTCGAGCACATGATGTTCGAAGGCAGCGCCAACGCGCCCAAGGGCACCTTCGATCGCCTCATGGACCAGAGCGGAAACCCCGACGCCAACGGAACCACCAGCGAAGACCGCACCAACTACTACGAGACGCTCCCCTCCAACGCGCTCTCGGTGGGTCTCTGGCTCGAGGCCGATCGCATGCGCGCGCTCAGCGTCACGCAAGAGTCCTTCGAAAACCAACGCGAGGTCGTCCTCGAAGAGCGCAGGCAATCGTACGAAGACCAGCCGTACGGCATGGCCCTGCTCCGTCGCGACGCGCTCGCCTTCGGCGACTACTACCCCTACGCGCACACGGCCATCGGCGAGCCCGCGGACCTGCGCGGCGCGACGTTCGACGAGGTCGTGCGCTTTCATCGACGCTATTACGTCCCCAACAACGCCGTCCTCTCGATCGCCGGTGACATCGACGAGGGCGCGACGCTCGCGATCGTGCAGCGGTATTTCGAGGCGATTCCCAGGGCGCCCGCGCCAGATCGCCCGGTGTTCGGTCCGCCCGCGCCCATCGAGCGCCCGATCGTCGAGAGCATGGTCGATCCGCTCGCGCCCCGGCCTGGCTTCTGGGTGGTCTATCGCATCCCCGCGCGACGCAACGCCGACTCGTACGCGCTCGAGCTGCTCGCGATGATCCTCGGCGAAGGAGAGAGCTCGCGGCTGTATCGCTCGCTCGTCCGCGAGCGAGAGCTGTGCAACTCGGTCGAGGTCGACGCCGAGCTGCGCCGCGGCGCCGGGCTCTTCACCGTGTGGAGCGTCGTCGCAGACCGAAAAACGCCCGCCGAAGCGCTCTCTGCGCTCGACGACGGCGTCGCGCGCCTCGTGCGCGAGGGCGTCTCTGAGCAAGAGCTCGAGTCCGCCAAGATCCGCACCCGCGCGAGCTACCTGTTCGGCCTCGAGTCCAACGCGTCGCGCGCTCGCGCCCTCGCTGAACACTGGATGTACGACGGAGACCCTGCGATTTTGCGGACCGAACTCGATCGCTACCTCGCCGTTTCGCGCGAGGACATCCAGCGCGTAGCCCGGCAGTACCTCGATGCGCAGCACAGGGTCGTGCTCACCGTGCAGCCTCCGCCCGCGCGCGGAGCGAGGAGGGCGGCCCGATGAGCTCCTCCCTTCACCGCGCGATCGCCCTGACGTTTTGCACGCTCGTCGCGTGCCGCAACGACCCGCAGCGCGAGAGCGTCGGCGCCGTTCACAACGCCGGCGGACAGTCGCAGCCCGACGCCTCGCTCGCGAGCGCGCCCGACGCGACGACGGTCCGTGCCGCGGGCGACGCGGGCGAGTCGGCGCAAGCGCTTCCGTCGCAGCCGCCAGAGCTGAGCGCGGCGGCGTCCGTTCGGTGGCCACAAATTCAACGCAGCGCCCTCGGCAACGGCGTCTCGGTCGCGTTCGTCGAGCATCGCGCGCTGCCTGTGCTCCACGTGCGGGTGATCCTGCGCGGCGCCGGAGCGCTCTTCGACCCGCCCTCGCGACCGGGCCTCGCCTCGATCACCGCCGAGCTCTTGCGCGAGGGGATCACAGGAATGGACTCTCGCGCGATCGCCGCTGCGTTCGACGGCGCCGGCGCGCGCTTCGAAACCGACGTCAGCGACGACGCCGTCACGCTCTCGCTCGAGACCCTGCCCGAGCGCGCCGAGCAGACGCTCGCGCTCGTGGCGAAGCTCGTCGCTGAGCCGACCTTTCCGCAGGACGAGCTCGATCGCTTGAAGCGTCGCGAGCTCGACCGACTCGCGCAAGAGATGGCCGAGCCCGCGTGGCTCTCGCAGCGGCCCTTCTTTCGCGCGGTGTACGGCGAGCAGCACCCGTACGCGCGCTTCGACACCACGCCCGAGGTGCTTCGTTCGATCCGCCGCGACGAGGTCGTGCGCTTTCACCGCGAGCACGTCCTTCAGGGCGGCTCGATCTCGATCGTCGCCGTCGGAGCGCTCGCTCCCAGCGCGTTTTCGCAGCTCGCCGAGCGCGCGTTTGCCGCGATCCCGCAGGGCTCGGTCGCGCGTCCCGCGATGCCCGCGATCCCGACGCGCGCCGCGCGACAGATCTTCATCGTCGATCGCCCCGCGAGCGCCCAGGCGTTCGTCCGCGTCGGTCGCGTCGGCCCCAAGCGAAGCGACGCGCTCTGGCCCACGCTCGCGGTGGCCAATCAAGTGCTCGGCGCCGCGCCGTCCTCGCGCTTGTTCGTCGATCTTCGCGAGCGCCGGTCGCTCACGTACGGAGTCTATTCTCGCGTCACGCAGACGGTGGACGAGGGCGTCGTGCACGCCGCAGGATCGACGCGGCTCGAGCGAGCAGGAGACTTCACGCGCGCCCTGCTCGAGCACTTGGATCGCATGAGCTCTGAAGACGTGCCGGCAGAAGAGCTCGCGCGCGCGCAGCGCGTGGTGCAAAACCGATTTCCCGTGAGCTTCGCGACGGCGAGCGACCTGGCCGCGCGCGTGAGCGAGTCGCTCTTGTACGGGCTCGATCAGAGCTACTACGAGAGCTACCCGTCGCGCGCCGCCGCGGTCACCAGCGGCAACGTCCGCGAGGTGAGCGCGCGGTTCTTCGCGACCAGCACCTCGGTGATCGTCGTCGTGGGGCCCGCGCGGAGGCTGCGCCCGATGCTCCAAGGGCTCGGCCCGATCACCGTGCTGCGCCCGGGGCAGTAGACACAGCGAGCACCCACACAATCAAGTGGTGGGGAATTTCACTGACACCACGGCGAACTCGACCTCGCGTCCGTCCGGGCGCTTGAAGTTGAACGCGTCCCCTTCGCGCTTCTGCATCATGGCCCGCCCGAGCGGGCTCTTGTACGAGATGCGCCCTTCGGACGGCTCGCTCTCGTCTTCGCCGACGAGCTGCCATGTCTTGCTCTTTCCGTCTTCGTCTTCGAGCGTGACGATGGCGCCGAAGGCCACTTTGTCACCGGTGAGCGAGCTCGGGTCGATGACCTGCGCGTGCTTCAATCGCTGGTCGAGAAAGCGCAGTCGAGAGTCGATTTCGCGCAGGCGTTTCTTGCCGTAGATGTACTCGGCGTTCTCTGAGCGGTCGCCCTGCGCCGCGGCGTCGGCGACCTCGCGGACGACCTTGGGGCGCTCGACCTTCAAGAGTCGCTCGGCTTCGTCGAGCAGACGCTTGTGACCGGCGGGCGTCATGTAATTGCGTTCCATTGCGGAGGGAGTATGCCCGAGGGATCGTGTCGAATCCGCTCTCGAAACTCTCGTCGAACTCTTCGCGCTCACGCGCGCTGTGTGCGCTCGCGTGCCTCGCTTCGTCGCTCGTCGCGCAAGGGTGCGCCACGCTCAAGCTCGACGTCCTCCGTCAGTCCGCCGCGCGTCCGAGCCAGGTCGCCGCGTACTTCACCATCGAGCGCATGGCCACGCGCCAGGCCGTCGGCGGACTGCCCGCCGAGCGCTTCTCGGTCTTCGAAGACGGAACCGCGGTCCCTCCGCTCGAAGCGCGGATCACCTTGCTGGATCCCACCGCGGTGGCCGCGCACTACACGCTCGTGCTCGTTGACGCTGGCGGCGCCGCGGTGCGCGCCGGCCTCATGCCGTCCATCGCCGAAGGCGTTCGCTCGTTCGTCGAGCGCTCGGGAGATCGTCAGCGCATCGCCGTGTACGCGTTCGACGGCGAGGCCACGCCTCGGTTGATCGCCGCGCGCGCGACGGCGCAAGAGGTCGCTCCTCAGCTGCAACAGCTCGCGACCATCGAGCCCCGTGACTCGTCGACCAACCTCAACGGCGCCGTCGTGTGGGCCATCGGACAGCTCGACCGAGAGTTTGCCGCGGCGCCGCAGCCGCTCAAATTCGGGACCATCGTCGTGTTCACCGCCACGCGCGACATCGCCAATCGCGTCACCGCCGTCACGCTCAACGACGCGGTCTCGACCACGCAACACGAGCTCTACGCGGTCGGCGTCGGTCGCGACGTCGACGCGCGCTTTCTTCAAACGATCGGACGCACGCAGAGCTTCTACGACAGCAATCCCGCCTCGGCTCGCGTCGTGTTCGATCGCGCCGCAGACCGCGTCGCCGCGCGCGCCGCTCGCCACTACTTTCTCTCGTACTGCTCGCCGCTGCGCGCCGATCGCCACCGCGTGCGCATCGAAGCGCGCGAAGAAGGCGGGGGCTTCGGAAACGCCGAATTCGACGTCGACGCGACGGGATTTCGCGCGGGATGCGACGCGAGCAACATCCCTTCGTGGGGACAGCAGCGCGCTGCCGTGACCGAGCAGAGCACGACGCCCGCAGAGACGCCTGCGGTCACGCCCTCATCGAGTCAGAGCGCGCCCGCTGCGCAGTGAGCGCGCGTTAGCCGTGGCGCCTCGGCCGTCAGTGAAGGACACTTTCTGTATGCGTACCGTCGTCCTTGCTTCGCTCTCGATCGCCGCCCTCGCTGGCTGCGCGCTCACCGGAGAGCCGCGCTACCAGCGGCCGTTCGTCGTCGCGTCGGACTCCGCTTCGAGCAGCGACGGCGCTGCGATGGACGGCGCTGCAACGGACGGCGCTGCAACGGACGGCGCTGCAACGGACAGCGCTGCAACGGACGGCGCTGCGATGGACGGGACGGTGATCGGCCAGGACGTTGTCGCGATGGGCGATGCGGTCGCGGCGGATCGAGTCGCAGTGGACGACGTCATCGAGATCGGGCTCGACGCGACGAGCGGAGACGCGCTCGTCGGGTGCGCGCTGCCGCTGAGCAACTGCGACGATCAGTGCGTCAACCTGCAGAACAACCCGCGAAACTGCGGCGGGTGCTCGCGCGTGTGCCCGGCGGGGCCCAACTCGAGCGCGAGCTGCTCGGGGGGGATGTGCGGGCTCGCGTGCGCGGCGGGCTTCGGCAACTGCGACGGCGACCCGACCAACGGCTGCGAAACGCCGCTGGGGACGCCAGCCAACTGCGCCTCCTGCGGCAACCTGTGCATGGGCCCTCCCAACGCGGTTCCGACGTGCACGATGGGCTCCTGCGGGAGCGTCTGTCGCATGGGCTTCGGCAACTGCGACGGCAACGCGGCCAACGGCTGCGAGTCTTCGCTCGCGACCAATGAGCACTGCGGGTCGTGTGCCACTCGTTGCAGCGGAGCGACGCCCATCTGTGACGCTGCGCGATCGATGTGCGTCGCGACGGGCTGCACGGGAGGGACGTCCTACTGCCCGACCGAGATGACCTGCGTCAACACCAACACGGACCCGCGCCACTGCGGGATGTGCGGGCTCATCTGCCTGGGCGCTCCCAACTCGACGCCGACTTGCAACGCGGGCATCTGCGGAATCTCCTGCCAAACGGGCTTCACCGACTGCGACATGCGCACCGGCACCGGCTGCGAGATCAACACGCAGATCGACGTGAACAACTGCGGCGCGTGCGGCCGCGTGTGCCCGTCGGGCCCCGGAGGCCGCGCGGTGTGCGTCGCGGGCGCCTGCGGAATCGCCTGCGACCCGGGGCGTCTCAACTGCGATGGCAACGCGAGCAACGGCTGCGAGTCGCTCGCGCTGAGCAACGACAACTGCGGGGCCTGCGGCAGGAGCTGCGGTCTCGCGGCGGTGTGCACGTCGGTGGCAGGGAGCGCTCCCGCTTGCGTGCTCGGGCCGCTCTGCTCGATCGCGGACAACGTTCGCTGCGGTCTCGGCTGCGTGGACGTCGAGACCGACGCGCGCAACTGCGGCGGCTGCAACAACGCGTGCCCGTCGCTCGGGATGCGTCAGGGCGTCTGCAACGGCGGCCGCTGCCTGCTCTGCCCCATCGGGACGCAGACCTGCAACGCGGGCGCAAACCAAGGGCGTTGTTGCACCGGCGCGTTGTGCACGGGGTCGTGCGTGGCGCCCATGGGCTGAGCGCCCGAGGCGAAGCTCAGCGTCGCTCGACGACCGCCGCGGCTTCGTCGCGCAGCGCCCACGCTTCGTTCGCCGCGAGCCCGAGCGAGCGAATGCCCGGGAGGATCACGGCGTCGAGCCGGTGGTACCACGCGCGCGCGTACGTCTCTGGCGTCACGACGCCGAGCCGATCGCCGCCGTCTGGGCGCTCTTTCGCTTCGGGAAGCGCCTCGCCGTCCTTGCGCATTCGCCTCCCGTGAATGCGATCGTAGTGCGCGAACGAAAACGCGAGGTCCGCGCTGAGCCACTCGCGCTGCTCGTCGGTGAGCGTGGGGACGAGCTCTCGCGCGAGGGCCCAGCCGAAGCGATCGTGCAGGACTTCGTCGCGGTAGAGCGTGTCGAGCACTTGCTTCACGACGGGCTCTCGCGAGGCGTCCGCGAGCGCCTTCAAGAGACCGACGCTCGCGCACTCGCCGACGCACATCATCGAGAGCGTCCAGCGCGCGACGAAGAGCTCCGCAGAGAGCCCCTCGTCGTTGAAGCGAAGCTCGGCGCGGTTGACCGTGGCGTCTTGCGCTCCGCCGAGGCGCTCGGCGAGCTGCGCGCACAGCTCGACGTGGCGGGCTTCGTCCGTGAGCAAACGCGACGCTGCGCAGGAGACTTCGAGCGGAAGTCCCGCTTCGGGCAGCCTCGCGATCATCTCGGAGAAGACCACCATCGAGCGGTACTCGGCGACGACGCGAGCGCTCCACGCGCGGCGCAGCTCTTCTCGAACCGAGTCGGTGATGTCTCCGGCGTCGAAGCGGCTCCAATCGGGGACCGTGTGCGGATCGTCACAGTAGTGACGGTGCATCGAGCGAAAGAGCGCCTCGTGCGTGCCGATGCGGACCCGAGAAGAGGCCATGACGATCAACCGTTGCCTGGAGGCGTACGACGGCCGGGCGGCGGAGCCGCGGGCGAGTTGGGCGTCGGTTGATTGACCGACTGCGTGTTGGGCGTGTCGTTGGGAACCTGCGGCGCCGCCGAAGCATCGCCGCTCGCCGCCGCGGCCGCTCCGCCTTCGGGCAGGTTCGCCGGCTCGTTGGGGTCCTGCGTGGGGTTCGCGCGGCCTTGCGGGAGGTTGGCGAGCTCTTGCGCCGTCGGCTGCGGAATCGCCGGCGAGTTCGGCGTCGGATGCGCGGGCTCGTTGACCGTGTGCGGCATCGGGTTGTTCGGCGCCGACGTGGGCTGCTCTTTCTTGCACGCGATCGCGCCCGAGGCGACGGTGGCGAGGGCAGCGGCAGCGATGTGAGCGCGGAGCTTGGCGAGGGTCTCTGGGTCGATCGGCGGGGTCATAGAGGGCGGTGAGAGTATCACTGCTTGCGAGGGCGGTCGCGCCCGGGCACCTTCGCGGGGATTACATGGACCCGCTGGAGACGTTGAAGCGATTGGATTCGTTGGAGACTGCGCAGACGATGCAAAAGAGAGCCTGTGATCGACGCCCGATCGGCGTGTTCGACTCGGGGCTCGGTGGGCTCACGGTGGTGCGCGCGATTCGCGAGCGTTTACCCGGTGAAAACGTCGTGTACCTCGGGGACACGGCGAGGGTTCCGTACGGGACGCGCTCGAGCGAGACGATCGTTCGCTACGCGCGCGCGTGCGGAAAAAACCTGGCGCAACACGGGATCAAGATGCTCGTCGTCGCGTGCAACACGGTCTCGGCCGTCGCGCTCGACGTGCTCAGGGTCGACCTGGACATGCCCGTGCTCGGCGTGATCGAGCCCGGAGCCAACGCCGCGGTGAACGCCACGCGAACGGGCCGCATCGGCGTGATCGGGACGGCGAGCACCGTCGCGAGCGGAGCGTATCCGCGCGCGGTGTCCGCTCGCGCCACGACGGCCGAGGTGGTGAGCGTGGCGGCGCCGCTGCTCGTTCCGTTGGTGGAGGAGGGGTGGCTCGACGGAGAAGTGCCCACGCTCGTGGTCGAGCGGTACTTGAACGAGCTGCGCGGAGCCTCGGTGGATACGCTGGTCCTCGGCTGCACGCACTACCCCATGCTCCGTCGCGTGATCGAGCAAGTGGCCGATCGCGTGCTCGGAACGCACGCTCGCGTCGTCGACTCCGCCGAAGAGACCGCCGACGAGCTCCAGCGGTTTCTCGCTGAGAGATCGCTGCAGAGCGACAAGCGCGACGGCGGCGCGCTCACGCTCACGGTCACCGATCGCCCCCGCAGCTTCAGCTCCGTCGCCGAGCGCTTCTTGGGCCACAGCGTCGGCGACGTCGAGGTCGTGGACCTGTGATCACCCGGTAGATCACCGGGCGTGGACAAAGTTTGACCCGAGCGCCTTCGGCGCCCTTGCTCCTCGGGGGGCGGCGTCGCACGCTCAGCCGCCATGAGCCGCGGCTACGTTGTGAACTGGGTCACCGTTCGAAACACCATCAACGCCGGAGACAAGGTCGAGATCGACGTCGAGCTCCTCGGGATCATCGCCGAGGGCGATATGAACTCGCTGCTCCAACAAGAGCTCGAGTGCGACGGTTGGAAGCGTCAGTCCGACGGCACGATGGTCTTGGAGAAGGACGGCGTTCGCGCCTCGCTCGACAAGGACTGCAAGAAGATCACGGTCACGCTCAACAAGCAGCGCGAAGTGATGGCCCGCGGCATCAGCGATCAAGAGGCGAAGAAGGCGCTCGAAGGCGTCGCGAGCCAGACCGAAGAGGCGCTCAAGAAAGAGCTCGTGCGAGAGCTCAGCAAGGTCGAAGGCGACATCCGCGAGGGCGTCGACAAGGCGATCCAGCGCGTCTACGTCGAGGCGCTCAAGAAGAAGGCCGCCTCGATCGGGACGATCGAAGGGATGCAAGAGAGCCGTCGCGAAGACGGCGAGTACGAGATCACGATCCGGGTGCGCACGTGAGCACGACCGCTTCTCGAACCACTCCGATCGCGCAGTTGCCCAACGCGGTCCGCGTCGAGGACGCGGTCGAAGCGGCCTGCTCGAACGACATCACCTTCATCGAAGAGCGCCTTCGCCGCGGATCGAGCGTCCTGGTCGAGTGCGACAAAGAGCTCTCGCTGTTTCTCTACCTCGCGGTGAGGGCGCGGCTTCGCCGGCAAAAAGACGGCCCGAAGCTCGTGGTGATCGACGGTCGTCCCCGGCCCGACGACCCGCCTGGGTCCAACCTCGGTCGCATGATCCAGCAGCTCACCGACGCGATCCGCGGCTCGGTCGAGCGCACGATCATCGTGCTGCTCCACTTGGACGTGTTGACCACGACGCACACGGGGTTGACCCTCGAGGCGCGCGAGTCGATCCCGCTGCTCTACGAGAACCCCGAGGCGGTGCTCTTGGGGTTTCGCGACCCGAGCTTCGAGATCCCGAAGGTGATCCAGGGCGTGTTTACTGCGCGTCGAGAGATCACGGGGATCCCGCGCGAGGCGCTGGCGAAGATCGTCACGCAGCGCGAAGCGAAGTCGATGCACTCGACGGACTTCGACCCGTACGGGCTCTACAAGTACACGTCGGGGCTCAACCCGGTGCGCTGTCGAAAGCTCTTCGCGGACCTCGCGCTGCGCCGAGAAGCGCCGCCCGGAAAGTCCATGTCGCAAGAGGTCTACCAGGAGATTCGCAAGCAGACGGTGACCGAGGACATCGAGCTTCCGAACGTCGATATCGACAACGACATCGGCGGCTACGGCGAGGTGAAGACCCGCATGCGCGAGGAGGTGATCGACCTCGTGCGCAGAAAAGAGACGTTGAACAGCGCGCAGGACATCGACGTCCTCGAGTCTCTGTTGCCTCGCGGAGTGATCTTCTACGGCCCGCCGGGCACGGGTAAGACCTTCTTCGCGAAGGCGATGGCGACCGCGCTCAACGCGAGCGTGATCGTGGTCTCGGGCCCCGAGCTGAAGAGCAAGTGGGTCGGAGAGTCCGAGGAGAATCTCCGGCGAATCTTCAGGCAAGCGCGGCAGGCGGCGCCGTCGGTGATCATCTTCGACGAGATCGACGCCTTCGCGCACCAGCGCGGAACGTACGTGGGCTCAGGCGTCGAGCACTCGATGGTCAACCAGCTGTTGACCGAGATGGACGGCTTTCGAAAGAACGAGATGGTGTTCGTCGTGGCGACGACGAACTTCCTCGAGTCGCTCGACGGCGCGCTGATGCGACCGGGGCGCTTCGAGTTCATGATCGAGATCCCTGCGCCGGGGCCGGAGGATCGCGAGGCGATCATTCGGATCTACAACAAGAAGTTCAACCTGGATTTGTCCGACGCGTTGATCAAGCACCTGGTTCGAAGGACCGAGGGGCTGGCCGATCGCGAGAAGGGGATTCCGTTCGCGGGAGACCACATTCAAGCGGTGTGTCGCGCGTTGAAGCGTCAGGCGATTCGGCAGGGCTCGACGACGTTTACGAGCGAGGACATCGACAAGGCGCTGCAGCGAAAGACGAAGCGCCCGATCGTCCTCTCGTCGCACGAAGAGCGCGTGGTGGCCGTGCACGAAGCGGGGCACGCTTTGGTGGCGATGCTGCTCCCGAGGGCGACGCCGCCCGAGCGCATCTCGATCGTCGCGGACATGGAAGGGGCGCTCGGGTACGTCTTGCGACAGGCGCGCGCGCGGCCGTACGCGATGACCGAAGAGGACATGCGCGCGGAGGTCGCCGTGGGCCTCGGCGGAATGGCCGCAGAGAAAATGATCTTCGGCGAGTTCTCGATCGGCGCGTGGAACGACCTGCAGCAATCGAACGGCATCGTCCGCGCGCTCGTCGAGCAGTACGGCATGTCGCGCTTGGGCGTGCGCGTGATGCTCGAGGACGAGGACGGTCCGCAGGGACGCACGGTGTCCGACGCGCGGCTCGCGGCGCGAGACCAAGAGATCGACCGGATCCTGAGCGAAGAGCGCGATCGCGCCGAGCGGCTGCTCAGAGAGAACGAGCATTTGCACCGGGCGCTCGTGGATCTTCTCTTGGAGAAGAAGGTCTTGGACGCCTCGAGCATCAAGGACTTCGTGAGCGACAAGAAGGGCGCTTCGTCGGCGTCGTCGAGCTCGTCGGGCGAAAAGCACAGCGAGGCGAGCGCGGCGTCGAGCGTCGAGTCCGAGCAGGCCTCGCGCCCGAGCGAAGGGCAGACGAGCGAGATGGTGGATCCGAGCTCGGTGGCGAGCGCGGGCGGCGCGGGCGCAGAGTGAGCGGAGCAGAGCGATGGCAGACGTAACGATTCGATTCAGGCACAACCCGAGCACGGGAAAGCGCGAGCTGGTGATCAACTACGAGAGCGACGACGACGCGCTCCCGCACGAGCACGAGCGCGATCACCGCGCCCTTGTCGAGAAGGTGCTCGGCCGCGCGCTCACCGACGAAGACAACGTGGTGATCGAGCGCGTGAGCAAAGAGAAGACGAAGGAGAGCGAGCGGCCCGAGGACGCTCCGTCGCAGCGCAGCCCGCAGGCGAACAAGGGCAGCTGACCCCCGCGGACGGTGTTCGCACATTCAACAGCGCGCGCCGCGGCGCAGCGGCCCGTTGTCCGCCTGCAGGCGCTCTGCGCTGACCCGCTGCGAACGCGGCGCATCGACGGAGAAACAGCGACGAGCTCGATGAGTCACCCGGCAGGGGCGTGAGTGAGCGATGCTCTGCTCGCGCCCGCGCGGGTTGGCTTCGGTGTTCCGAAGGCCGCGCGTCGATGGAGATACGGGGGCGGGCCTGGCGACCGATTCGCTCGGCACGGCCCGCGTTCTTGAACTTTTGAACACCGTCCCCTCATCCTACAAAACTATCGGTTTGATCGTTTTGGTCGATTTGGAATCGATCACAATTTTCGTAACCGCCTGCCGAAGTCCCTCGTAATCGCTGTGAAACCGCCCTAGCCGCGGCGTTTTTCTACAACAAAACCGCTCACACGGCATCGCAATGAACGTGAACAAAACCCCCTCGACTCGGTCGCTCATCCCCCTCGTTGCAGTGCTGGCGCTCTCTGCCATCGCGAGCTGCGGTCGCCCGCCTGGGACGCCGCCGCCCACGGTCCCCTCGCGCATCGTTGGGCACTGCGAGTACCGCAACAACTTCTCGGGGATGATGGAGTGCCGCGATTACCTCGGTGACGGATGGACCGACGCCACGGTGACCGCGGACTGCCAGCGTCGCAACACGACCGCGGTGCTCGGCTCGGGCTGCTCGTATCCCTCGACGCTCGGTCAGTGCATCCTCAACGCGGATCGGCCGAACGTGACGCGGCTGACGTTTCCGGGCAGCGACGCGAGCCAGTGCGGCGCGGTGCAGAACGGCTGCGAGTTCTGGGGCGGAGGGTTCTTCGTGGGCTCGATGCTGTGCGGCTCGACGCCGCCGGTCACCAACATGCCGCCCGCGTCGTTGCCGGTGTTTCGCCAGCCCGATCAAGTGTGCCGCGCGCCGCTCGCCGGCGAGCCCGCGGGCCGCGGCCCCAACGGCCAGGTGTGCACGTGGAACTCTGTCGCCGGCGCGACCGAAGAGGGACGCCGCTTCGAGGACTACGGCAACTGCGAGACCGTTCGCACGCAGCGCCCCTACTGGCCCGCGCGCCCGGCGCCCGCGCGCACGATGCCCGACCCGCGCATGAGCGACCCTGCGTACGTGGCTGAGCTCAACTGGGTGAAGAGCCAGATCACCTCGTCGGCGTGCGTGTGCTGCCACTCGGCGCACGTCACGCCGCAAGGAGCGTCGAACTGGGACATCGACGTGGCCGGAAACTTCATGGACACGTTCCACGACACGGGGCTCGCGCTCGGCGCCGAGTGGATCGATTCGACCTCGCTCGGCGCGTACAACGCCGCGGACAACAATGGCTTCGGCCGCGTGGGGATTCCCACGACGGATCGCGAGCGCATGGCGCGGTTCTTCCGCAACGAGCTCGCCAATCGCGGGCGGACGCAGGAGAGCTTCGCCGGAGCAGTTCCGTTCGGCGGGCCGATTTACACGCAAATGACGTTTACTCCCTCGGCGTGCACGGGCACCGACGGCGTCGCTCGCGACGGGACCATCTCGTGGAGCGGCGGCGGCGCGCGCTACGTGTACGTGCTCGAAGCGGGCTCTGCGAACCCCGGCGTCCCGCCCAACCTCGACACCCCGCGCGGAACGCTCTGGCGCGTCGACGTCCCCTTCACCGGCTCTCCCATCAACTCCGGCATTCGCTACGGCGTCGTCCCGCAGGGCGCCTCGCAGCGCGTCCCCGCGATGAACGCCGCGCCCACCGCGCTTCAATCGGGACGGCAGTACTACCTCTACGTGCTGCAGGACGTCGCGATCCCGATCACGCGCTGCACGTTCACCGCTCCGTAGCCACCATGCACGGCTCCTGCTCGATCACCGAGAGCACGTAGTCCCGAAACGCCTTCACCCTCGCCGGAACGCTCTTCTGCGCGGGATACACCAGCCAGATCGCGCTGCCTCGCTCGTTGATCCACTGCGGAAGCACGCGCACGAGCAGCCCCGCCCGCACGTCGCGCTCTGCGTAGAACAACGGCAGCGGCCCGATCCCCACGCCCGCTCGCACAGCGCTGCGCACGAAGTTGAACTCGTCGCCCGAGATCCTCCCGCGCACCGTCACGCGCTGCTTCTCGTCACTGTTCGCTCGCTGCAGCGTCCACTGCTGCTTCTCGCGAAACAGCACGCAGTCGTGGCTCTCGAGCTCGTCGATCGTCTCGGGTGAGCCCTTCGCCGCGAGGTAGCTCGGCGCCGCGAACAGACCCAAGTACGCGTCGCGCAGCTTCTTGGCGACGGTGTTCGGGTCGAGCTTCGTCGTCGCGCGGATCGCCACGTCGAAGCCCTCGGTCTGCAAGCTCATCACGCGCGGCGACAGGTCCACCACCACGCGCAGCTTGGGATAGCGCGCGCAAAACCCCACCAGCCACGAGGCCAGCGCCTCGCCCACGTCGGGCGCCGCCGTCACGCGCAGGACGCCCTGCACTTCGTTGCGCCCCGCGCGCAGCGAATCCTCGGCGTCGTGCAGCGCTGCCACGTGAGGGGCGACTTTGTCGAAGTACTGCCTCCCCGCGTCGGTCAGCGTCGTGTTGCGCGGAGAGCGCGTGAGCAGCTTCGTCCCCACGTGCTCTTCGAGCCGCGTAATCGCCCGCGAAATCGTGCTCTTGGGCACCTTCTTCTGCGCCGCCGCGTGGCTCAGCGAGCCGGCTCGTACCGTGAGAACGAAGAGCGCGATGTCGTCCAGCGTTGCGTCCATGCAACCTTTCGTTGAATTCTGCACGACTGGTGCGTCTGCGCAACGGGTCGCACAACACAGCGCATGAACACCAAGTCCATCGCCGTCACCGGCGCGCGCATCCTCCTCGGCCTGATCTTCTTCGTCTTCGGGCTCAACGGGTTTTTGCACTTCCTTCCGCAGCCCCCCATGGCCGGCAACGCCGCTGTGCTCATGGGCGGGTTCGCTGCGGCGGGATACATGTTTCCGCTCATCAAGGGCACCGAGGTGCTCGGCGGAGCGCTGTTGCTCTCGAACCGCTTCGTCCCGCTCGGGCTCACGCTGCTCGCCCCTGTCGTGGTGAACATCGTTCTGTTTCACTCGTTTCTCGCGCCGCCCAACCCTGTGACCGCCGTCGTGCTCTTGGGCGAGCTCTTTCTCGCGTGGAGCTACCGCGCGGCCTTCGCTCCGATGCTCCGCGCGAAGGTCGCGCCCGCGGGCTCGACCGAAGGCGCGGACACCGCGAAGAGCTCCACGGCCGTAGCGCAGTGATCGCCGTGCGTGGGACTCTCCCGCGCCATGGCTCTCCCCTCTGTTCTCAAAGACCGGCTGCGCCTGCCCGTGATCGGCGCGCCGATGTTCATCGTCTCGACGCCGGACCTCGTGATCGCGCAGTGCAAAGCGGGGATCGTCGGCTCGTTTCCCGCGCTCAACGCGCGGCCCAAAGAGCTCCTCGACGAGTGGCTGCACAAGATCACGGAAGAGCTCGCCGCGTGGGACAAGGCGCACCCCGAGGCGCCCAGCGCTCCGTTCGCGGTCAATCAGATCTCTCACAAGAGCAACGACCGCCTCGAGCACGACGTCGAGCTGTGCGTGAAGCACAAGGTCCCCATCGTGATCACCTCGCTCGGCGCGCACGAGCACATCTACAAAGCTGTGCACTCGTACGGAGGGATCGCGCTGCACGACGTGATCAACATCGTCCACGCGCGCAAGGCCATCGAGAAGGGCGCCGACGGCTTGATCGCTGTTTGCGCAGGCGCCGGCGGGCACGCCGGAACGCTCTCTCCCTTCGCGCTCGTCCAAGAGATCCGTCAGTGGTTCGACGGTCCTCTCGCGCTCGCGGGCGCGATCGCCAACGGGCGCTCGGTGCTCGCGGCGCGCGCGATGGGCGCGGACTTCGCCTACGTGGGCTCGGCCTTCATCGCCACCAAAGAAGCCAACGCCACCGAGGCTTACAAACAGGGAATCGTCTCCGCGAGCGCGGGTGACATCGTGTACACCAATCTTTTTACCGGTGTTCACGGCAACTACCTCAAACAGAGCATCGTTCAAGCGGGGCTCGACCCGGACAACCTCCCGCAGAGCGACCCGAGCAAGATGAACTTCGGCTCTGGCGGCAGCAGCGCCGCCAAAGCGTGGAAGGACATCTGGGGCTGCGGCCAGGGCATCGGCGTGTTGAAGGACGTCCCCACCGCGGGCGAGCTCGTCGCGCGCTGGAAGCGCGAGTACGACGAAGCGAAGGCCGCGCTGTAACGAAGAGCAGCCGGGCTCTTCTCTCACAGCCTCGCGAGGACGCTCTCGGGGACGCGCGCGAGCTTCTTGTCGCGGTCGATGCACACCATCTGCACGACGCCTTGCACGAGGAGCTTGTCGCCTCGGTAGACGTCCTGCTGAAACACCAGGCGAAAATCGCTCTCGCGCTTGGGCGTCGTGCGGATCTCGAGCGAGTCGCCGAACACGGCTCCCTCGCGAAACGTCATCTCGCACTTGTAGACGACGAAGCCGATCCCGTCCTCGTTGAGCAGGCGAACGAGCTCGCTCACGCCGAGCAGGTGCTCTCTCGCGCGCTCGAAGTACTTGAGGTAGTTGGCGTGGTAGACGAGCCCCGAGTGATCGGTGTCTTCGTAGTAAATCTGCACGCGAAACGCGTGTGTGGCGCCGGGTGAGCTGGCGTTCATCGTCAGCGGCCGCACTCGCTCCAGCACACGCCGCAGTAGTTCATGCGGCAGCAGGCCGTCGGGACTTGCGGCGATCCGTTGCTGCAACGACGGGCGCGCGGGAGGCGAACGCGGCCCATACAGTTGGCGTCGGTCGAGCACGTCGGCGAGGTCGTGCGCTGCGCGAGCAGCATCGAGTGCGTGTTCTCAGCGGCGCACGCTGAGCCGAAGAGCGAGAAGGCCACCAGGGCGAGCGAGGGGAGGTTGATCCGCATGACCCCCGCAACATACCGCGAAACCGCCGCAAAATTGGGGGGGTGACACCCAGAACGACGGTGGCATTATCCGCGCCCTTCGCGGGCCTGCGAGCCTTGGTGCGCTCTGCCCGATTGGGACACAACGAAAGCTCTGACGATGAAGAAGCAGTGGATGGTGCTCGGGTTGGTCGCGCTCGCCTCGGTCGCGGGTTGCAAGCGTGGGATGCGCGGACGCGGCGGACGCGGCGCGGGTGGCGGCGCCGCCGTGAGCCCGAGCAATGACACCGAGCGCACGCTGTACGCGCTCGGCGTGTTTCACGGGCAGCGCCTGCAGCAGTTCAGCCTCAACCCGCGCGAGGCCGCCATCGTCGCCCGCGGAATGCAGGACCAGCTCAACGGCGGACACACCACCGTGAACATGCGCGAGATGCTCCCGCGCATCCAAGAGCTCGCGGACAGCCGCGCCCGCGTCGCCTCGCAAGAGAACGTCCGCCGCGGCAACGAGTTCGCCGCGCGCGCCGCGGCCGAGACCGGCGCCCAGCGCACCGCGTCCGGCCTCGTGTTTCGCACGATCGAAGAGGGCAACGGCCCGACGCCCACGCGCGAAGACACCGTCACCGTGCACTACCGCGGCCGCTTGATCGACGGGACCGAGTTCGACTCGTCCTTCAGCCGCAACGAGCCCGCGACGTTCTCGCTCTCGGGCGTGATTCCGTGCTGGACCGAGGGCGTCGCGCTCATGAAGGTCGGCTCGCGCGCCCGCCTCGTGTGCCCGCCGGACATCGCCTACGGCGACCGCGGACAGCGCCAGATTCCCCCGGGATCGACGCTCGATTTCGAAGTTCAGCTCATCAGCATCGCCCCGCGTCCCCAGGCCGCGGACGCCGATGGCGGCGCTCCTGCGACCACGCCCACGGCCACGACCAGCGCGCCCGACCCGCACGGCGCGCACTGAGCGCGGACCGCTCGCGGATCGCGCAGCCCCGTCGATCGAGTCGCGCGGCAAAGCGAACGATCACTGTGAAATATCAGTGTGACCCGCGGTCACTGAAGCTCGACGAATGAGCCCGACGGCGGCTCGCGCGGCTCGACGCTGAAGTGCGCGATCAGCCGCTCGCGTCCTTCGCTGTGCTCGCTGCGAGAGAGCCGCTGCGTCAGGACCCGGGTCGCGCACGCGCTGAGGCTTCGATCGCCGACGGAGTCTCGCGTGACCTGCACGCTGTGGACGTTGCGAGAGCGGTCGTAGTCGAGCTCGAACACGATCGCTCCCGAGCGCGCTCCATGGGCTCGAAGCGCGTGCCCGTAGCATCGGCGCAGGGCTGGGGCGAGGCGCTCGGCTGCGGCGATTCGCGCGGTCGAGGGGCCGTCGTGCGCGCGATCTTCGATGCGCAGCTGCACGGCGGCGCGCTGAGCGCGGGCGTCGAACGCGGGGCGGACCCCGAGGCCAAACGGCCAGGAAGAGAGCCACGGAGCGTCGATCCACGCGGCGTCGCTCGACGGAAACGGCTCGAACGACGACTCGGCGAGCCCAGAAAACGCGATCTCTTCTCCGGGCGGTCGTCGCATGACCAGCGCGTGAATTCCGTACGGCCGGAGGTCTTCTCCATCCGATTCGAACGGCGAGAGCACGGGGCCGGGCGGAATCGCTCCCGCATACACACGGTGCGCCGGAAGCCGGCAGAAGCACGAGTACGCGCGCACGCGCGCCATCGATCGGCGCTTGGGGGCTTTGAACACGCGCTGCGTGGCGTCGGTCCCGTCGTCGCGCTCGAGCGCTCGCTCGATGAGCCCGCGCAAGTACGCCGCTCTCGCCTCGCGCGGCCGCGCGACGAGCTCGTCATCGAACGCGCGGTGGTGGTGCTCGAAGTTGGCCAACGTCGCTCCGACGACGGCGACCGCAGCGGTCAGGGCCATGCGCCACGCGCGGTCTTTCGCAGGCGGGATCGCGACGCGCTCGTCCGCCGTCATGCGCACCGCGAACACCAGCGAGCCGATCTGACACCGTACCCGGATCCCTTCGACGAGCTCGAACGCTTCGCCACACATCGAGGCGCGCTCGAACTCCTGCGGCCCATCGCCGTCGCGTCCCTCGATGCTGGGCGCAGTGCTCTCGACGGTGAAGCGCGTCGATGGAGGAAGCTCGACCCAGCAGCGACCGTCGACGCTCACTCCAGCGAGCGACCACGTATTCAAGCCAGCTGGAAAATCACTGCTCGATGCGCGTCCGTTTTCGCCGATGACGAAGCGCTCGCCCGCTCTGAGGTGCCGCACCGAGAGGACGGTCTCCCTCCACGAGGTGACGACCTCGACGAGCCAAGACGAAACGGGCTTCGTGTGCATGGGCGAGATCGACAGCGGAGGAGGGCAGGAGGTTCCTGACGAAATTCAGCGCGACGCATCCATGGTGTGTCGCGGGTCGGGATCGCGTCGATGTCGGCGAGCGATCTCTTTGAAAAATCAGGATGACCCGCGGTCATTCGTCGTTTGACGCGAAGTGATCACCGGAGGGAGCCAGGCCGAACGTGACCGTGATGCGCTCGCGAGCGCCGGCTCGCTCTGCGCGAGCGAGGTGCGTGCGAACGGCGCGGAGCGTACAGGTGTCGAGATGAAGGTCGTCGGTGCGTGACTGATAGACCTGCGCGCCGATGACCTCGCGCGACGCGCCGTACTCGAGCAGCACCATGAGCGAGCCCGAGTGCGGGCCGAGCGACTCGAGCGCGCGGTCGTAGCAGCGGCGAAGTTGTGGCTCGAGCCTCTGCGCTGCGAGGACGCGCGCGCGGGACAAAGCATCCTCGGTGCGCGACTCGATGCGAACGGCGATCCTCGCGCGACGCCCTCCCGGCGCGATGTGCTCGACGCCGCCGACGCCCCAGTGCCAGTCGCCAAACGCGAGCACGTCGTAGAAGGATTCGACCGTCGGCGTGAGCATCCCTTGCGCGTTGCTCGAGAGTCCCGCGAACCCTTCTTCGTCGTAGTACAGCGGCATCGCGAAGATTCCGCCACGCAAGGGATCGCCGCGGTGCCAACCGAACTGAGAAATCCAAAGCCGGTCGCCGATCAACACGCTCTCGGGCGAGCGGCGCGTCGCGACCCGCGCTGCGCTGCGCGGCGGATCCTCTCGCTGCGGTGGCTCTCGGTTCGAGTCGTCTCGATGCGCGCGCTGGATGAGCGCGCGCAGTCGCGCCTCTTGGGCGTCTCTCGGTCGCGCGACGAGCTCGCTGTCGAACACGCGATGGTTGCTCTCGAGGCTCGCGAAGGTCGATCCGACGATCGCCACGGCCGTCGCGAACGCGAGCCGCCACGACGGGTCTGTCACGCGCGCGAGCGACGCACGCTCGTCTCGCACCATGCGCACGGCGAACACTCGCGACCCGAGCATGCAGCGAACGCGCACCCCTTCGACGAGCTCGAACGCCTCTCCGCGCTTGGTCGCGCGGTCGAAGACCGGGGCCTCTGGATCGCCGTCGGCGCTCGGCTCGGCGCGCTCGGTGCTCTCGACCGTGTAGAGCGCGTCGGGCGGGAGCTCGACCCAGCAGCGGCCGTCGAGGCTCACGCCTGCGAGCGCCCATGAATTCAAGTTCGACCGTGATTCGCTGCTCGAATCGCGCTCGTCGGCGTCGACGACGAAGCGCTCTCCTGCGCTCAGGTGCCGCACCGAGAGGACCGTGTCCCCCCAGGTGGTGACGACTTCGACGAGGCAAGAAGAAGCGCGCTTCGCGTTCATGCCCGGACTCGACAGCGCGAGGAGCGAGGAGGTTCCCGACGAATTGAATCGGGAGAATGGCGCTTCAGCCCTGAACGAACGCGCCGCCGCGGGGGCGTGGGCTGTGCGCGCTGCGTCCGCCCGTGGCAGCGCCGCAGTCCGCGGTTCGCGCAGTCGTTGTGGTCGCCTCTTACGCCCCAGTATTCGAGCTCGGCTTCTTCATCGTGCGCTTGCCGACCATGATCCCGACGAGCTGGCCGACGCGCTTGAACACGCTCTGTTGCACGTACGGAATCCCGTGCTTCTCGCACACGGCCTTCACCTTCGGCGCGAGCTTCTGGTACTGGCGCGGCGGCAGGTCGGGATAGAGGTGGTGCTCGATCTGGTAGTTGAGAAATCCGTGGAGAAAATCGTTGAGATCGCCGCCCGTGCGAAAGTTCACCGAGCTCAAGATCTGACGGAGGTAGTACTCGCCACGGCCTCGTCCCTGGGACTCGAAGCGGTACAGGTCGTCGCCCGCGTGGTTGGTCGCGATGATGACGAACGTGTGCACGTTGGTCATGGCCTCGGCCATCAGCGAGTTGGTCAGGACGCTGAGGCCCGCGGTCGGGCCGAGCGCTGAAAACGCCGCGGGGATCGCAGCGAATCGCAGGCTCGCGTACGGCAGGATGCACTTGCGAAGAAAGAGCCTCCCCTCGCTGGTGAGGGGGTTGAACGCCGAGAGGTACGACTGGTTGCTGCGCGCGTCCGCGGTGCTCGGGTCGCTCGGGACGGGGCCGCTCGACGCGCGGCGATTCTCGGCGCGGCGAAGGATTTGAAAGGTGTTGGGCGCGTAGTAGCTCCACTTCCACGTGAGCGCGTAGAACGCCACGGCGGCGTACTTGAGCGCGACGGGGATCGGCGCGTCGCGCAACGAGCGCGTGTTCTCTTCGACGAGGTCGGGGTCGGCGAGCTCGCTCGTGCGAAAGTGATGGAGCACGTTGTGCTCGTAGTCCCACGCTTCGGGAAGGAGCCAATCGAACCAGTCGACCATGCGACGCGAGCCCTTCGCGAAGCCGCGCGAGGTCTCTTCGTCTGGGACGTTGTCGATGCGATCGAGCGCCTTGTGCATCGTGTGGTGGGCGACGATCGTCCAGCGCGCCATCGAGCCGGTCGAGATCAGCGCCGCGGACAGCACGTTGGGAGCGATCCACCCCGTCGCATACCCCGCCGCCGTGCACATGCGCCCCCAGCGCTCGAGCTTGCGCAGGTGCGCCACGTCTTCTTGGCCCATGTCGCGCTCGGCTTCGGCGCGGAGCGCGTCGAGGTCGCGCGCGAGCGCCTGGCGATCGACGTGCGCGTAGGGATCGTTGCGCTCGGTGCTGCGAGTGAGTGGCTCGGTCGTCATCGGATCGAGCGAAGCTACCACTCGCGACGCGCGAATTTGGATAGCGAAAAGACTGCGCCAAACGCGTTCGGCCTCGCGCGGCGCGCTTTGATCAATCGGTGACACAACGGTGTTGCCGCTGTTTTTGCAGCGCGCTTCGCGGGCGCTGAGAGACACTCTCACCCGTGTCGATGACGAGCACTCTGGGGTTCTCGGCGCTCTCGTTCGTCCTGGCGCTCGTGATCTCTTCGCCGGGCTTCTATCGCGTCGTGTACTTCATCTCGACGGGCTACGCGTTTTCGATCAGCGCGATGGCGATCGCGTGCGCGCTGTTGTTTCGCGGGGCAATTCCCTGGCCTGTGTGGCTGCAGCTCGCGCTGCTCTTGCTCTACGGGCTGCGGCTCGGGACGTATTTGATTCGTCGCGAGGTCTCTCCGCAGTTCGCGAGAGAGCTCGAAGAGGCGCATCGAAGGGCGGACAAGGTCCCTGCGAAGGTGCGGCCGATGATCTGGCTGTCGGTCTCGGTGCTATACGTGCTGATGTTCGCGCCCGCGGCGTTCAACGCGCAGCTCGCGCTCGCGTCGACGAGCCCGAACTCGGTCGTGGTGTTGGCGGGCGTCGCGATCATGGCGGCAGGGCTCGCGCTCGAGTCCATCGCGGACGCGCAGAAGGCCGCGTACAAGCGAGAGAACCCGAAGCGCTTCTGCGACGTGGGGCTCTATCGCTTCGTTCGGTGCCCGAATTACCTCGGTGAAATCACGTTTTGGTTGGGCAATCTGGTCGCTGGCGCGAGCGCGTACGCAGGGCCGTGGCGTTGGCTCGCGAGTGTCGCGGGCTTTGTGTGCATCACGCTGATCATGATGGGCTCGACCAAGCGACTCGAAGCCAAGCAGCGAGAGCGGTACGGAGCGCGCGAGGACTACCAGGAGTACATCCGGTCGGTGCCCGTGCTGTTTCCGTTCGTGAAGGTGTACTCGCTCGAAAACGTGAAGGTGTACCTGGAGTGAGCGAGTCGCGCGCGATTGGTGAACTCCGTCAGAGCACAAGTCGCGACAATGCTCGTACACTGCGCGCTCACGCGACGGACGTTGTTCGAAGACAGCGTCGGGCGTGTGCCCAGCAAGGAGGCCGTTCTCGATGATCGAACAGTTGTTCTCGATGTTCTCGTCGTCGCGCCAAGGACAAGGCGCGCTGCAGCAGTTGATGGGGCAGGGGTTTTCGCAGCAGCAAGCGACGGGAATGCTCCAAGCCGCGCTCCCCGTCGCCGCGCAGGCGATGACGAACGCGCAGGGAGGGATGTTCGGCGGAGGCGCTCCAGGAGCAGCCGCGCAGCCTGGTCAACCCGGCCAGCCGGGGATCGGTCAGGCGCTTCTCAACATCGGCGACAGCCACTACGCGCAGAACTTCATCACCGGCGCGGTCACGGGGCTGCTTCGCGGTGATGGATTCATGGGCGCCGCCGTCGATGGAATGCAGGGCGTCGTCGGCGGGCACGTCGCCGAGGTGATCGCCTCACGCTTCGGGCTTCCGTCGCGCGTCGCGGGCGCGGCCGGCGCGGTGATCACTCCGTGGATGATCGATTTTCTCTGGGAGAAGATGAAGGGCGGCTCCGCGGGCGGAGGCTTCGATTTCGGATCGATGTTCGGCGGAGGCGCCGCTCCGAACGCGGGCTTTGGCGGTGGCCTCGGCGCTCCCTCGATGGGAGCGGGAAGCAACTACGGCGGAGGCTTCGCGCCTCCGTCTGCGGGCAACTGGGTCGTCCCTGGCGCGAAGGGCGACGCGGGAAACAAAGCGTCAGCGGGCTACGGCTACTCGAGCGGCTACGGCGCTCCGATGGGCGGGATGTTCAAAGAGTCCAAGGACCCCAAGCACGTGAAGTGACCGTCGCCTGAGAAAAAAGAGAGAGAAACAGTCATGCAACAAGAGCACTTCTCGGTCTTCGACCCCGCGAGCAACCCGTGGGAGTTCACCTGGGCGACGCTGACGCAATCGGCCTACGCGCTCGAAGCGGTGTCCGACGACGAGTCCATCGCGCCGCTGCTGCGTCGCGTGAAGGCTGCGCTGCGCGAGTGGGGCGACATCGAGTCGAACCGCCTTCGTCTGCGCGCCGGCGCGCTCGCGGTGGCCGCGCGCATTCGAGTGGCCGACGCTGCGCTCGATCACCGCATCGAGACGCTCGCGCACACGGTGATCAACGCGCACGGCGGCGAGGACGGCCCGCGGTACAAGTCCCTGTTTCCCGAGCACCACGAGAACATCGTCGCGCTGGGATTGGACGCAGAGGTTCCTGCGGTGACGCTGGTGCTCAACGAGCTCGAGCGCAGCAAGGACCTGCCCGCGGACCTCGCGTCCGAGGTCGAGCCGCTGCGCGCGGCGTTGCAGGTGAGCAACCGCGCGCTCGTCGAGCGCGGCGAGGTGTACTCGTCGCTGGGCGCGCTGCAGGCGCGCATCGAAGCGTGGCTCGAGAGCGCGAGCGTCCTTCACGACCACGTGATGTCCGAGCTCGGCGCGCTCGCGAAGCACCGCGGATTGCCGCTTCGCTGGGTCGACGCGCTCTCGGGCTTCTGAGCGCCCTGACGGCGTTTCGCGAGGGCGGGGGGCTGTAGTACACGCACGGGGGAGATGACATTCGATCCCTCGCAGTGGGAGCCCGTCGCGGGCTTCGAGTTTACGGACATCACGTACCACCGAGCCAAGGGGCTCGGCTGCGTTCGCGTGGCGTTCAACCGCCCCGAAGTGCGCAACGCGTTTCGTCCCAAGACCGTGGACGAGCTGTTTCTCGCGCTCGATCACGCGCGGCAAGCCAGCGACGTGGGCGTGGTGTTGATCACTGGAAACGGGCCTGCGCCGAAGGACGGCGTGTGGTCGTTTTGCTCGGGCGGCGACCAGCGCATCCGCGGTCGTGACGGATACCAGTACGAAGGTTCAGGGCCGATCACCGCGGCGGATCGCGCGAAGCTCGGGCGCCTTCACATCTTGGAAGTGCAGCGCTTGATTCGCTTCATGCCCAAGGTCGTGATCGCGTTGGTCAACGGCTGGGCCGCGGGCGGCGGGCACAGCTTGCATGTCGTGTGCGACATGACGCTCGCGAGCAAAGAGCACGCGAAGTTCAAGCAGACCGACGCGGACGTCGCGAGCTTCGACGGCGGCTACGGCAGCGCGTACCTCGCGAGGATGGTCGGGCAGAAGAAGGCCCGAGAGATCTTCTTCTTGGGCGACGAGTACTCTGCGCAAGAGGCGTTCGACATGGGCGCCGTCAACGCGGTGGTCCCGCACGCCGAACTCGAAGCGAAGGGCTTGGAGTGGGCGCGCAAGATCATGGGAAAGAGCCCGACGGCGATCCGCATGCTCAAGTACGCGTTCAACCTCTGCGACGACGGGCTCGTGGGGCAGCAGCTCTTCGCTGGAGAAGCGACGCGCCTCGCGTACGGAACGGACGAAGCGGCCGAAGGTCGCGACTCGTTCTTGGAGAAGCGACCGAAGGAGTGGTCGAAGTTTCCCTGGTACTACTGAGCGTCGCGACCGGGGGGAAACGCGCTCGGAGAGGCAGCGAATCAACGGGTGAGTTGATTGTGTGTGCCTGCAGTGATCACAGCGCGTAGCGGCGGTTGAGGTACGTGCGCACCGAGTTCTGCTCGGCGAGGGTGAGCGCGCGGTTGAACACGAGCACTTCGTATACCTCTCCAGAGTACTTGTTCACGTCGTCCAGACCGCGGCCGATCGTGCAGCCTCCCGCGCGGTTGACGAGACCCGTGTTGCCGTCGCCCACCGAGACGGTGCCCATGCTGTTGATGCGAGTGAGCGTGCGGCCGGTGCTCGATTGCATTCCGATCAAGATGCGAGGGCCGCCGTGGTTGGTCGCGAAGTTGAGGTCGTTGTTGTAGTGACCGAGCCGCAGCGCGGTCGCCGAAGACGCGCCGAGGTGAAACGCGCCGTTCGTGTCGAAGATCGAGTTCGGCCTGCATGCGAGCGGATAGCTCTCGCTGTAGTGACCGGGGTTGTCGACGATGTAGACCGTGTAGTTCGAGTTCACGATCGCGCCGAGGCCGATGTCGAACTGGCGATTTCCTCCAGGACCGAAGCCTCCCGAATAGGTCACACCGGCTCGCGTGTACGCGAAGTTTCCGTTGATCAGGACCGAGGTCGCGCTGCCGCTCGCAGTGGGTTGCCACGCGAGCGGAGACGATCCCGTCGGCGTGGCGGGGTTGCTCGCGTCGACGAGGTTGTTCCATCGCGTCACGCACTGTTGGGTGGTGTCTCCGAGGCAATTCGAGACGACCAGCGATCCTGCCTCGCGCGCCGAGAGCCACACGCGCAGCCCGGGAATCTGCGACGGAGCCGGGGTCTCGCAGCCGTTCGAGCGATTGCCATCCAGGTCGCGCCAGCCTGCGTTGCACGTCGTGTAGTCACACGAACCCGCGCCGTTGCAGACCGCCGCGGCGTTTTGCGGATTGCACGAGAGGCAGCTCCCCGAGGCGCAGCCGTACTGCGGGAGGTTCGTCGCGACGCACGCGTTGCCGCAGAGCTTGTGGCCCGCGGCGCAAGTCGCCACCGCGCAGGCGCCGCTGAGGCACATCATCGATTGCGCGCCGGAGGATAGCGCGCACATGCCGCACGACGAGGCCGTGCAGCCAAAGGCAGGATCGTCGATGGCGACGCACGCGCTGCCGCAGAGCTTGTAGCCAGCGCGGCACGTCGCGGGGACGCATCCGCTCGCTCCGCATGTCATGCTCGTCGCGTTCGGCGCGTTCGGGCACATCGTGCACGTTCCGCAGCCAAACGCAGGGTCGTCGGGGCGCACGCACTGAGCGCCGCAGCGAATGAGCCCCGGGTTGCAGCGAAAGTCGCACGCCCCTGCGCTGCAGGTGGCGCTCGCGCCCGCGGGAGCAGAGCAGACGTTGCCGCACGCGCGGCAGTGGTTCACGGAGTTGTTGAGGTCCGCCTCGCAGCCGTTCGCGAGGCTCGCATCGCAGTCCGCGAAGCCCGCGTTGCAGCTCAACCCGCAGAGTCCTCCGGCGCACACGGGGCTCGCGTTCGCTCCTCCGCCGCAGCGATTGGCGCAGCGACCGCAGTGCTCGGCAGAGCGATTCAGGTCGACCTCGCAGCCGTTGCGCGGGTCTCCATCGCAGTCTCCGAAGCCCGATTCGCAGGCGATTCGGCACGCTCCAGACGAGCACATCGCCGTTGAATGAGCCCCCGATGGGCACGCGTTGTTGCACGCGCCGCAGTTGCTGACGGTGCCGAGGTTGGTCTCGCATCCGTCCGCGTCGTTCATGTTGCAGTCGGCTGTCCCCGACGAGCACGCGAGCGGAGCCACACCGGTGTCCAGCGCGGAAGCGTCGGGCTGCGCGCTGATCGCGCCGTCGCTCTCGCTCGAGACAGCATCGGCAGACGAATCTGCGTCGCTGTTCGCGCCGTCTGCGTGCGCGCTCGCCGCTGCGTCGGCGTCGCTGGCGTCCGTCGCGTCTGTCGTTGCGTCGGCGCCCATGGGGTTCGATCCCGCTTCGCTTCCTTCGATCGCTTGACCGCAGGCGGTGAGCGAGAGCAACGCCGCGGACATCCACAAACCCTTCGAGATCTTCATGACTCACTCCGCACGACGAAGCGCTTTACGGCGTTCACTGCGAACGCCTGGTCGCCGCGCGGGGGCCCTATCCGTGTGGTGTTTCTCTGGTTGCGCGAGGTCGAAGGATTTTCTCGCGCTCTCTCAAAACGTCCACGCGAGGCCGAGGCTCACCATGCGCAGTCCGTTGATCATCGCGGGGCGATACTGGTCGGTGTAGCGAACGCTCAGCGCGAAGTACGAGTTGAAGTGCAGCGCCGCGTCGACGCGCAACCCCAGGTACATGGCCGCGCCTTCGGCTTGCGCCGCGGCGCTCTGGGTCGCGGGGGTGACGCCGAGCAGCGCGCCGGGCGTGTAGTGACCGCTCACGCTGAACGAGCTTCCGTGGGCGCTTCCGAGGCGCACGCGCATGCCGATGTCCGCGTGAAACGAGTACGTCTGAGCGTTGGCAGAGAAGGCTCCGTGCACGCCTCCGCCGACGGACGCGAAGGTGATCGCCGCCCAACGCGCGGGCTCCCAGCGCAGGACGTCGTGCGTGGCGCTGACGAAGAACCCGCCGCCGTTCGGCGCGGCCGTCGAGAAGTCGAGCGCCATCCCTCCGCCGAACTCGACGGAGGTGCGCGCGAACCGCGCCGAGGTCTCTGCGCTCTCGTCGCGCGGCGTCGTGTGTACGGGGGTCGCGGCGATGTAGCGACCTTCGCTGTCGTGCGCGCCGTTGGCGCCCGAGCGAGCGTTGCGCTGGGCTCGCGCCCCGGTGGCGGTGCGCTGTTCGCCGGGCGTCGCGCGGGCGTTGCGCTCGACGCCTTCGCCGATCTCGATGATGTCCTGCACGATCTGATAGCGGCGTGTGATCGAGCGATCGATGCTCACCGCGCGCCGCGCGATGCCGAGCGCGAGCCCGAAGCGAACGGCGGCGGCGCGCTGCTCCTGCGCGGGCAGCTCGCGGATCGTGTCGACGTTGGAGGCTTCGAGGGCGCCGGTGATCCCGTTCCAGAGGTAGCCGGCGAAGAGCGCCATCGAGTCGGTGTCGTTGCTGTTGTCGATCGCGGTGACGAGCCGGTTGAGGACGACCTCGTCAGGGCTGAGCCCGAGCGCGATCATCCGCAGCGTGGCGACGACGACCTGCGCGAGGTCCTTGCGCACGTTGAGGTTGCCTTCGAGCGCTCGCGAGCGACGAACGTTGTCTCGAAACGCGCGGATCGCCGGGGCGATGGGCTCGATGAACGCGATGCCCTGCGCGCCTTCTTGTGGCAGCAATCGTGAGCTCACGACGCCCACGAGCGCTCCCTGGCCGTCGACGACGGGGCCGCCCGAGTTGCCGGGGTTGATCGATGCCGCGAGTTGAATGCGTCCGTCGTTGGTGAGGCGAGAGATCTCTCCGCTCGCGGCGGCGGGCATCCGTTCGCTCGGAGTCAGGGGATAGCCGGTGATCCCAACGTGATCGCCGAGCTGCACCGTGGGCTGCTGCGTCGGCAGCGCGACGTAGTGCTGAAACGTGCGCCCCGCGCGCAGGATCGCGACGTCGTGCGCGGGGTCCGTGAACACGACATCGGCGGGGTAGCCTTCGTTGCCGCCGGGCATCACGACGGCGATTTGCTGCGCGTCGCTCACGACGTGCGCGGCGGTGACGATGAAGCCGTCCGGGTCGACGACGACGCCCGTTCCGTGGCCGGCTTGCGCGACGGCGACGGCGCGATCGCGGCCCGTGCGCTCGTTGCGGTGGATCTCCATGGCCATTCCACGCAGCGCGAAGATGCGCACCGTCGCGCGGTCGATCGGGCGCATGCGCACGAAGCCCGAGTCTCCGCTGTCGTCGGCGGGCTGGCTCTGCGCGATCGCCGTGCGCGAATCGAGCGTGACGGTGGCTGCGTGGAGGGCGACCGAGAGCGTGAAGAACAGAGAAGAACGAGTGGACATTCGAGGGCTCCTTGCGTTGCGCGGGGGCCTATCCACGGGGTGTTTCGAGAGTTGCGTCGCGCCGGCGATTTTTCGCGGGAGCGAGAGTTGATACAGTGCTGCTCGTGCAGGGGACGACGATGCAAACGACGGGGAATCGAGTGCTGGCGTGGGCGATCGCTGCGATCGCTGCGGGCTGCTCTTGGGGGGCGCTCGCGCCGTTGGCGCGCTTCGAGGACCCTGTGTTTCCGGGCGTTCACGCGCCGACGGGGGCGCCGGTGGACTTGCGTTTCGATCGCGCGATGGAGACGGGCGACGAGCTCGCGATGACCGTGGCGTACACTCGAACGGCGCGCGCGGGGCGCACGTTTTCGGGGGACGGAGTGGTGCAGCGCGAGCGTCGAGCGCGGCTCTCGTGTCGGCTCGTGGTGCTCGGCGTCAACGCGCAGCGCGAGCCGAGCCTCGTCGAAGTGTTGGTGAGCCACGCCGAGGTGAACAACGTGGATCCCGAGGGATACTTCGCGAAGGCCGGCGACGACGAGCCAGCGATCCCAGCGATCGCCGACGGAACGCGGGCCACGCTCTCGATCTCGCCCGAGAGCGTGGGCGTTCAACGGGTCAACAATCAGCCGCCGGACGCGCCGGTCGCGGCGCTGTTCGTGAAGATGTTCTCAGGCTCGACGCTCGATGCGCTGACGGGCAGCGTGTTCGGCGACGTTCGCGCGCGACGCTTGGGCGAGCATTGGGTGGTGGGCACGACGGCGATGCCTGCGAGCGCAGGCGTTCGGCGGGTGATCTCGTACAACGCGCGCTTGGACTGGCGGGGCAGGCACGAGGGCGCGGACTCGGTGCGGTTGATCGGGTGGGCGATCTCGCCGGAGTTCACGACGGGGCGAGTGGGAGAGGACATGGTCCGGCATCGAGTCGTGCTCGAGCGCTCGCTGCTCGCGCCGATCGACGGGCAGCGGTTGCCTTTCGTGCTGCGCGAGCGTCGAACGGTGGACGCGGTGGGGTACGCGACGGAGACGGTGATGTTTCGCAACGGGGGGGCGATGCAAGAGCGTGTTCCGCGTGCAGAATCGCTGATCGAGTTGATTGAAGTGAGCTACGGGCAGTTCATCCCAGCGCCTCGGTCACGGCCGAATCCCAACCGAGTCGAGGGCGGGGACGGAGAGGGCGTCGCGACGAAGTGAGCGTCGAAACCAATCCCGCGACGGCTGTTGGTGCTCCGTCGTTTTCTCGGTCCGCAGTCTTGGTTTGCACTGGATTTCAACGGCGCTGATCCGCTCTGGTCCTCTTCGATACCCGTCGCGGGCGCGGGATCGCATGTCGGGTGAGGCCGCCTCGTGCCGCGCTATGATCTCCGCTCGTTCGCACGCGAGGGAGCGCAGTGATGGATCAACGGAGCGGTGTGATGGCGGCGGTGCTCGGCGCGAGTCTCGTCTCGGTCAGCGCGACGGCGCACAGTCAGAGCGCGACGTGCGCCGCGCAAACGCAGGGCGGAACGGTGGTGACCGAGAACCGCGGAGGCTTCAACGCGAGGCTCGCGGCGAGCGCCTCGGGCGTGGTGGTCGCGTGGGTCGAGCAGCGCGCGTTCGCGAATCGTGACTTTGCTCCGAGCGGGGCGGCGAACTTCTACTACGCACGCGTGCTCGATCGCGCGACGTTGACTGCTCGTGGCGCGGCGCAGTCGTTGTTCGCTCAAGAGGCTCCGTACGAAATCGGCATGGGGCCCGCGCTCGGCACGACGAGCGACGGTCGGATCGCGGCGATCGTGTGCACGTGCGTCGGAGGCTCTGCGAACACGCTGTGCAGCGCGAGCACGCTCGCGGGTACGCCCGCGTTTGGAGAGCTGCGTCCGAGGGCGCGCCAATCGAGCGTGTGTCCGTCGGGCGCGCTCTCTGCGACGGGAGTGGGGGCGCAGTTGCTTGTCGCGTCGCCGTTTCCTGACGCTGCGGGGATTCGAATGTACGGGACGTCTGTGGGCGCGTTGCAAGACGTCGAGATGGATGGCGCGATCGAGGCTCCTGCGATGGCGCAGGTGGGCGCCGATCAAGCGGTGTACGCGCGTCGTGTGAACAACGCGATCGAAGCGCGGTTGTTCGACGTGCGAGGCAACGCGCGGGGGAGGGCGGTCACGTTGTCGAGCGCGGGAGCGCAGGTGGGCGCGCCGTTTCTGCTGTCGTCGGGCGATTCGGTGATCGCTGCGTTTTCGCAGCGCAGAGGGCGCGGGGCATGGACGGTGCACCTCGCGACGTGGAGGCCCGGGACCGCTCCGACGCACGTCGATGTGAACACGGGTAGCGCTCCTGCGATGGCTCCGTCGCTCGCGCCGTCGAGCAACGGGTGCGTGGTGCTCTCGTGGACCGAGGGAAGCGGGCGAAACACCGTCGCGCGCGCGGGGCGCGTGTGCAACGGAGCGCTCGACGCAGCGAGCGTCGCGACGCTCTCGCGCGCAGGGATCGAAGCGGGCGACAGCGAGCTCGCGAGCGACGGGGCGAGCGTGTTCGCGGTGTGGCAAGAGATTCCGCCGGGCCGAGGCGCGAGGGCCGAGCTGCGCGTGGCGCGATTGGGGTGTCGCTAGCGAGCGGGCCTGCGGCGGTCTGCGTTTGCAACGAGTGCCACCGCAGGGCGTCGAGCAAGGCATCTCTGTGGCTCGGGGTGATGGCGACGAGGGGCGTCGCAGGGCGTCGAGCAAGACATCTCGGTGGCTCGGGGTCGGTGGCAACCAGTGCCACCGCAGGGCGTCGCTCGAAGACTCGCGACGAGGGAAGAGTCGAGAGCGCGATGGACGTGTTCTCAGAGAGCGCGATGGACGAAGACGGTGGCAACGAGTGCCACCGCACGGCGTCGCTCGAAGACTCGCGACGATGGAGCTGCAAGCATCGTCGGGGCGAGCACTCGTGCGATCGATCAACGGCTTCGAGGGTCTTGCGCCTCGAACCGATCGAGAACGCGCCGCGTCTCGTGAACCTCGCGTTGATGCCGTACGTACTGCGTCAGCTCGTCCAAGTCGTCAGGCCAAGCGCTCTGCGCGAAGTACCCGCGGCTCCATGCGACGAGACACTCGGACCGCGGCTGCAGGACGTAGCCCGAGGCGCCTTTGAATGCGCCGATTGCCGTTGATGCAGTCACGGTCGACGGAAGCACGAACAGCACATGCACGTGATCAGTCGATGCGCCAAACGCGATCAGCGGAGCTGCGAGCCGGTCACACTGCGCGGCCACCGCGTCCCGCAACTCGCCGTCGAGCTTGGCGGTGATGATCGGGAGACGGTCAAACGTGCTCCACGAACAATGCACGACGAGGCGACAGCGACTTCGATTCATGGGCGCGCCTATCCGATCGCAGCGGAGCAACGTTGCGTCCGTTGTGCTCGGCGATCGCGCCGCAGCGCTCCTCCGTCCGATCGCGCGCACGCTGGACGGAGCGCTCGCTGTCAGCGTCTCGTCCCCGTCGTCGCGAGTCTTCGAGCGACGCCCTGCGGTGGCACTCGTTGCCACCGCCTTCGTCCATCGCGCTCTCTGAGAACACGTCCATCGCGCTCCCGACTCTTCCCTCGTCGCGAGTCTTCGAGCGACGCCCTGCGGTGGCACTGGTTGCCACCGCCATAATCCACCGCCGCAATCCACCGCCGCAATCCACCGCCCCCAGCTGCGGAGCCACTTCTCCCGTTCGCGACGATGCGACCCGCTCGCGGTGCCTCGCCGCGAGCCAATTGCGTCGAGGCGCTGGACAACGCGAATGGGGCGGTGCGTCGTCGCGGGAAGGGTCGTGCATTGCGCTCAGTGGGGTATGTTCGCGCCCGCCATGGCTCAGAACGTTCACGACAACATCCTCGGCGCGATCGGAAACACCCCGCTGGTTCGACTGAACCGCATCACTCGAGGCGTAAAAGCCACGGTGTACGCGAAGGTCGAGACCTTCAATCCCGGCAACAGCATCAAGGACCGCATGGCCTTGAAGATGGTCGAAGACGCCGAGAAGAAGGGCCTGCTCAAGCCCGGCGGAACGGTCATCGAAGGCACCAGCGGAAACACTGGAATGGGCCTCGCGATCGCCGCCATCGTGAAGGGCTACAAGTGCATCTTCACGACGACGGACAAGCAGTCGAAAGAGAAGGTCGACGCGCTTCGTGCGTTCGGCGCCGAAGTGATCGTGTGCCCGACGGACGTCGATCCCGAGGATCCTCGCAGCTACTACTCGGTGAGCTCGCGGCTCGAGCGCGAGACGCCCAACAGCTGGAAGGCCAACCAGTACGACAACCCCTCGAACGCCCAGGCTCACTACGAGAGCACGGGCCCGGAGCTGTGGGCGCAGACCGAAGGCAAGATCGATCACCTCGTGGTGGGCGTCGGCACCGGCGGGACGATCTGCGGAACCGGCAAGTACCTCAAAGAGAAGAACCCCAACATCAAGGTCTGGGGCATCGACACGTACGGCTCGGTGTTCAAGAAGTACAAAGAGCAGGGGATCTTCGACAAACACGAGATCTACCCGTACGTGACCGAGGGCATCGGAGAGGACTTTCTCCCGCAGAACGTGGACTTCTCGGTGATCGATCACTTCGAGAAGGTGACCGATCGCGACGCGGCCATGATGACGCGCGAGATCGTTCGCGCCGAGGGAATCTGGGTCGGAAACTCCGCGGGCTCGGCGATCGCGGGGCTCATGCAGCTCAAGGACAACTTCAAAGAGGGCGAGACCGTCGTCGTGATCTTTCACGATCACGGCACGCGCTACCTCGGAAAGATGTTCAACCCCGATTGGATGCGCTCGATGGGCTACGTCGACGTCGACGGCGGGACCGCGCGCGCGCTCGTGAAGAACAAGAAGGTCACCGAGGTCGTCGGCGTCGAGGACACCGAGACCGTCGCCAACGCCGTGCTCCGCATGCGTGAAAACGACTTCTCGCAGATCCCCGTGCTGCGCTCGGGGCGCATCGTGGGCTCGCTCAGCGAGGCGCACGTGTACGCGCGCATGGTCGACGACCCCAAGATCCGCGAGCAGACCGTGCGCTCGATCATGCAGAAGCCGTTTCGCTATGTGGACATCGAGACGCCCGTGAAGCTCCTCGCCGCGATGATCACGCCCGAGAGCCCCGCCGTGTTGGTCAGGGATTTTCCTGCGGATCGCACGTACATCCTCACGGGGTACGACGTGCTCGCCGCGCTGTGAGCAGCTCTCTCGCCGCGCGCTCTCCGCTCTCGTACGCGCCGCGCATGCTCGCCGCGTAGCCGCGCGAGGTCGCTTCTCCCGCGAAAAAGAGCGCTGAACCGACGGGGCTCGCGAGCGCGTCGCGGTCGCTCAACGTCGCGTGGGGGCCGAGGTACGAGAACGCTCCGCGCGCGTGCGGGTCGTCGCTCCACCGCGAGCGAGCGACGACCGAGTGCGCGGTGAGCGCCTCGCCGTACATCGACCGCAGCGCTCGTTGGGCGCCTTCTGCGACGGCGGTCTCGGGCTGCGCGTCGAGCGCGCGCGCGTGCGGCCCCGCGTGCAGCGCGCACAGCACGGGCTTGTCGCGAAAGTGCGTCGAGAGGTCTTCGAAGAGCGTCCAGCGACCGTGCTCGCTCTCGGGGACCATGCGACCGAGGCGCTCGTCGCGCGGTCGCCAGAAGAGCGAGGCGCACTCGATGAAGTGTTTGCTCACCGCGCCGGTCTGCAGTCGCTCGATGGCATCGCGCTTCGCTGTCGGCAGCGCGGGCTCGAAGCGAATCGCTTCCGCTGCGAGCACGGCGTGCGGAACGGTCACGATCACCGCGCTCGCTCTCCAGCTCGCCTCGGGCCCTTCGACCTCGACGCCGTCGTTTGCGTAGGCGATTCGCTGCACCGTGAAGCCGCGCTCGACGCGGATCCCTGCGGCGAGTCGCTCGACGATCGAAGAGAGCCCTGCGGTGACGAAGCCGTCGTTGGACGGAGCCGCTGCTTCGTCGTCGAAGTGCGCGAGCGAGAGCTGGTCGATCGAGGCCCCGTAGCGCAGCTCGATTTCGTTGGCGATGGTCCAGAGCAAGCCCTGGCGCTCGATCTCGCTGCGGTGTTGAAGGGCGAGCTGTTGGCGCAGGGCCTCTCCGAGCGGGCGGTCTTCGCTCGCCGCGAGCGTTCGTCGCGCTTGCGCGAGCGCGCGTTGCACGGTGTCCATCCAGCGAGCGCGCCGAGTGCTCAAGAACTCGTGCCCCTCGCCGTCGCGCACGGCGAGCGAGCCGTCCGCGGGGCGAACGTCGATTCCCCACCCGCGAGCGCGCTCGACGAGCGGGTTGAAGGCCGTGTCGCGAACGAGCGAGGCGCCCATCTCGAGGGTCACGCCGTTGTGTCGAACCGAGTGAACGCGGCCGCCGAGGCGATCGCGCGCTTCGAGGACGACCGCGTCGAGGCCCGACTCGCGCAGGATCTCTGCCGCGCGCAGGCCCGCGATCCCTGCGCCGATGACGAGGACGTCGGCGCGGCTCGTGGGGGACGGACGCGCGCGCGCGTCGCGGTCGATCGGCGGAGGCGTCGAGCTCGGCTGCGACGACAGCGGTGTCGATTGCACGGGCTGCGCGGAGCGTGGCGAGCAGCGCGCGGCCCACGGAGCGATGGAGAGCAACGCGAGCAGTCGTCGTCGATCGAGGGCGTGCACGGCGCGGACAACCTCGCTCATGGCACGATTGTGTGCAGCGCGCGAGTCTTTCGCAGAGCGCTGCGTGCGAGCGGCGAGCGCGAGTCGATCAAGCCGAGAGCGATTGGCGCAGCTTCGAGAGCGCGCTGTGCACGGCGTCGCGTCCTCGGTGGACGCCGATGCACGCGGTCGGAACGGTCTTTCCGTGAATGATCAGCTCGTCGAGCTGCTCGAGGCTGAGCAGCGGAGACCAGTCGCGAAGGTTGTTGCAGTGGTTGATCGAGAGCTTCTTCAGCGCGCGCAGCGACGGGAGCGCGCGGATGTCCGTGAGGGCGTCGTCTTGCTGGAGCCACAGCCGCTCGAGCGTCGCGTGATCGCGCAGCGGCTCGATGGAGGTGAGGCCCGTGGAGAGCGTTCCGATCGAGGCGAGTCCGGGGGCGTGCTGAAGGCCGTCGAGCGAGGTGAGCGTCGCGCAAAAGGTGAACTCGACTGCCCAACGTTCGAGCCCTTTGGCTTCATCGGCGATTCCGTGGCCGTCGGTGATCTTCTCGCCGTGCCTCGCGCGCAGCGTCGGAAAGCCCGAAATCGTGTTGCTCTTCTCGATCGAGAAGCGCTTCCACTGGGCGCGGTCGGTGACGGCCCAGCCGATGCGCGGCCGCACGACGCCGTTCGAGTCCTGCGAAACGCCGGTAAATCCCGCGACAAACGACATCGGTCTGGGTGTGTTCATGATCACCCAGTTGAACGGTGCGTTGGAGAGTCCGGGCGGGATGGACGTGACGGTGACGCCTTCGAGCGCGTGCTTGGGCCAGTGATCGCCGAAGTGCGCGAGGTTGTTCTTCGTCGTGCCTTTCTCACCGAGAAACGGGAAGAGCACGTTGATCCAGCCCGAGATGTGCGGCCCTCCCGAGGCGTCTTCGCGCTTGTAGAACTCGCGCCAGAACCCGCTGCGGACGCGACCAGACACGGTGTCGACGACGCTCGCGAGCACGAGGTCGAGCGATCGTCGCCAGTCCGCGAGGCCGAGCTCGTCGAGCAGGGCGGTGCGCTCGCGCAGGTCGTTCCACTCGGCGGGGGTGCCTTCGAGGGTGATCGATGGGATGCCGCAGAGCGTGTGAACCTCGAGCTCGAAGTAGTTTTGCATCGCGCCGAGGAGCGAGATTTCACAGGCGATTTCACCGATTTCAGAGGCGCCCTTCGGAGCGAGAAACGTCTTGGCTCGCTCGCTGCTTCGCGCGCGAACGAGCGCTCCGAGCTCGCGCACCGCGCCGCCCCAGTCGTTGTCGGGGTTGCCGGGGATGAACTCGTCGCGCTGAATGCGAACGGTCTCTTTGCCCTCGTGCGCGACGAACAGCGCGCGAAACTTCTCGGGCTGCTCTTCGACGACGCGCGCCATCGCTTGCAGCACGCAAAGCCAAACGTGTTCGGGCGCGAGCGCGAGGGGTCTGTGCTCGGCGTACGCGAGGTGCGCGGCGGCGACGAGCCCGTGGATGGGCTCGGCCTGCACGTAGTCGAGCGCGTCGCGGTCGAGCGCTTCGAGCTGGGAGATTCCGCGAGATTTCCACAGGTCGCGCGGGTCGGCGAGGGCGATGCGGTCGAGGTTGGGATCGACCGAGTCCACTGCGAACGTGTGCGCGCGCCCGTCGCTGCTCGACGCGACTGCCTTGCTCCCGAAAGGCCACCAGCTCATGGACGAGAGCATAGCGCGGAGATCACGGTCGCTCGGGTCAGAGCGGGATCGGGATGTCCGCGAGCGTCGCGGCGTTTCCGCCGGCGGGGTACGCGTAGCTCGAGTACGAGTCCATGCCCCACACGGTGATCCCGAAGGCGCCGTCGCTCGTGGCCGTGTGGCGACCGTTGGTGCAGCCCGTGGCGGACATCCCTGCGCGCAACAGGTCCACCGTGGTCATCTCGTAGCGGCCGGTGCTTCCGACGGGACGAAAGCCGCTGACGTCGCCGATGCAGTCGATGTTCACGGGCGCGAACGTCCCGTTCATCCGTCGCTCGCGCACGATCGTGAGCGAGGTCGTCGGGTACGACGGGTCCGAGAAGAACACGTAGCGCCGCAGAAATTGTGCGGGCGGCATCACGATGACGAACTCTTCGTCGCCGAGCAGCCGGCCTTGGTACGGCTCGAGCGCGCCGGGACGACTGCCGCTCGGGACCGTCGAGCTCGTCATCATCTGCGCGAACGCGAACGGGTGCATCGCGTCCTGGCTGCGCACGATGAACGACGACTCCGTGCGAAAGTCCGCGATTTGTCCGCGCGAGAGCGTCGCCGGCGCGCCCGCGATCGGCGGGTCGAACACGAGCGTCGTCCCGTCCACCGCGCCCACCAAACGATACGGAACGCTCTCGGGCATCAAGTCCCTCCGACGCGTCTCGTAGGGGGCTCCCACGTACTCGCTCGAGAGCGCGTTGATCGGGAGCTGCTGCTGGTGCGTCGAGTCTCCTCCCGGCGCTTCCATGGGCTGCAAGCGCAAGAATCGATTGCCCGCGAAGACCGCGATCGGTCGATCGGTCGCGATGATGGTCCCCGAGGGGTCCGCGTCGCCGCGCACTTCGTACTGCGCGACCTGACCTGCGGCGAGGGTGATCGAAGTGGTGACGCCGCGCGTGAGCGCAGGCAGCGGCGCCCGCCCCGCGAAATCCTGCGTGGGACGGATGCGCACGACCGTGTCGTCCGCGGTCGAGACGATCTGAAACCACTGCGGCCCCGGCGCGCTCGCGGTGCCCACGGGCGCGTTCATCACCACGTAGCTCTGCCCGTACACGGACGTCGGAAACACCAGCTGCGCGCTGGGGAAGAAGCTCGGCGCCCCGCCGTACGGCATCATGTCGTACGCGCCGATCGGGACGTCGCTCTGCACTCGCCATGCGGCGTTTTGCCCGGTGCCCGAGAGCACCGTCGAGGCGTTGACGGCGGGGGTGATGGGGCAGGACAGAGGGGTTCCGGTCTCGGGCATGACGCTCATCGGGTCGCTCGAGAGAAAGAGAACCGCCACTGAATCGACGGGGATTCCATCGGCGGGGATGGGCGCCCACAGGTTCGCGGGGCGACCGTTCTCGACGATGCGACCGAAGCGCGTGACGTCGAAGGTCGTCGCGCCGCGCGTGACCGTGATTCGCGCGGGCTTGGACCAGGTGTTCGTCACGAACATCGCGTGGCACGGCGGCAGCGCCGGCGGATACGCAGGCGGCGTCGGCGCGTAGAACTCACACGCGATCGATCCGCGGCTCGCGCTCGCCGCTTCGCACGCGGCGATGCACCGCCCCATCGAGCACCCTTGATCGTCCGCGCACCGCCCGATCGCGACCCCGTTGACGTCGAGCACTTCGCGCAGGTCCGCGCTGCACCCGGCGCCCACCAACGGAGCGTCCGCGCGCCCCGCGTCGATCGCGTCCATCGCCATCCCGTCGCCCGCCACGGCGCCGTCATCCGCGCCCGTCGCGTCCATCCCGCTCGATCCGTCGCCGCGCGATCCGTCGACCGGACAGCCCACCACGGTCATCGCGCACGGCGGCGCTCCATCGCTGCACGCCGCGGTCACCAGCGCGCTCGCCAACAGCACCTTCGCTCGAATGCTCATCGTGCCCGTGAGCGTACCGCGCGCCTCCTGCGCTGGATCGATGAACCGCTGGCCGAACCCGTCCATCGCTCGGCGCGGGGTGACAAAAATTGTCACCCGGCAGCGCAAACTCTGTCAGTGAATTTACAGCTCGTTCGCACAATGTCCGCGCTTGCGTTCTCGCTCGAACGCGGCAGTATCCGCCCGCGCTCTCGCGGTCGTCGCGAGGGCGCAGCGAGGGGGGCTCGCGGACAGCTCGCTCCTCTCGGTGCGTTCTGTACGGACACGATCAACCCGCTTCGGGAGGGATACGATGCCTGCTTCTTTGCGTGCACTCACCGCTTCGATGGCGCTCGCGCTCGGCGCTGCGTGCGCTCCGCCGATGCCCATGTTCGAGCAGCTCGACGCGTCGGAGGCGAGCGTCTCGCGGCCCGACGTCGTCGCGATGGACCGATTCACGAGCGCCCTGGACGCGAGCGACGATCGCTCGATGACCAGCGCGCGTGACGTCAACGTGATCGCCGACGACGCCGCGCCCGCGTGTGACGGCGACGCGAGCGCGTGCCCCACCAGGGCCAACGCCGCCGCGCGCTGCGTGGGAAACCGCTGTGCGTACGAGTGCCTCGGCTCGTACGCGGACTGCAACAACGAGCCGCGCGACGGATGCGAGCTCGACACCGCGAGCAGCGTCAACAACTGCGGGGCGTGCGGTGTTTCGTGCCCCGCGGCCAACAACGCCACGGCCACGTGCACCGCGGGGGCGTGCTTGTTCACGTGCTCGTCGGGCTTCGCGGACTGCGATCGCGATCGAAGCAACGGGTGCGAAGCGGACACGAGCCGCAGCCCCGACAACTGCGGGACGTGCGCCACGCGCTGCAGCGCGGCGGCCAACGCGACGGCCACGTGCAGCTCGGGCACCTGCGCGATCGCGTGCGCCGCGGGCTTCGCCAACTGCGACGGAAACAACGGCAACGGCTGCGAGCAGCGCACGAGCGACGACGCCGATCACTGTGGGATGTGCGGCAATCGCTGCCCGGCCGCGGCCAACGCGACCGCGCGCTGCGCGATGGGCGCGTGCGGGATCGTGTGCGCTGCGGGCTTTGCCAACTGCGATGGATCGAGCTCGAACGGCTGCGAAGCGACGCTCGCGAGCGACGTGAGTCACTGCGGCGCGTGCGGCAATCGTTGCAGCGCGGGGATCAACTCGGTCGCCTCGTGTCGTATGGGCGTGTGCTCGTCGCAGTGCTCGCCGGGCTTCGCGGACTGCGACGGAAATGACCTCAACGGATGCGAGGTCGACACGCGCACGACGCTGGCGCACTGCGGAACGTGCGGGGCGGTCTGCACCTCGGCGCGCCCGGGCACGACGCCGGTGTGCACCATGGGGATGTGCCGCGCGGTGTGCTCGACGGGCTTCTTCGACTGCGACGGGGACGCGACGAACGGCTGCGAGATCGACACGCGATCGAGCGCGATGAACTGCGGCGCGTGCGGGACCGTCTGCCCGATGAGGCCCAACTCCGTCGCCCTGTGCTCGTCGAGCATGTGCTCGAGCCGCTGCGTCACGGGCTTCAGCGACTGCGACGGAAACAGCGCCAACGGCTGCGAGACCGCGGCGCCGTCTTGCCCGTGATCGCCGCGGTGATCAGCCGCCGATCCAGCGGCCGATGAGCGCGCCGATGGGGACCGAGATCAGCGTCGATCCCCACGTGGCTGCCTGCAGAGAGAAGGCGGCTTCGATGCTCACGGGCGCTCCGCTGCGCACGCGCTTGATGAGCTCGAGGGCGCCGGGCAAGTGCACGAGCACTTCGGTGGCCCACAGGACCAGCCCCACGCGGACGCCTGCAGAGAAATTGTGCGCCCCCGCCGCGGCGAGCAGCGACGAGGTCCCGAGCAGCAGCGCGGCGCCGACGGAGGCTGCGATCTGAAACTGCACCCAACGCACGCTCACGGTGCGCGCGTCATCGCCTTCGCTCTTGGCGGCGCTGATGCGCAGTCGCGCCTGCTCGAGTCCGAGCGAATAGAGCCTGACGAGCACGAGCGCGACGACCAGGACGCCTTCGGTCCACACCATGCGCCGAGTGTTGCGCGCCCCCTGCGCGCTCGCAATGCCCTGCGGTCGATCGCGCTGACCGGCGCTCGACCGTGTGCGCTGTTGACCGAATCAGTTGCCGGCGACGATCTCGGCGAGAAACGCCTTCGCTGCTTCGACCTTGATGTTGCCGCTCTCGACCATGCGCTTGGCGACGCGCTCGACGAGCTCGCCGCGGGCGCCGGCGGTGACCGCGACGCAGCGCGCGTGCATGGCCATGTGGCCCTTCTGGATCCCGACCGAGCCGAGGGCGCGGACGGCGGCGAAGTTCTGCGCGAGGCCGACGGCGGCCATGACGATCGAGAGCTCGCGAGCGTTGGGATTTCCCAGCATTTTGAGCGCGAGCTTGGCCGTTGGGTGAACGCGGATCGGTCCGCCGACGGTGCCCACTTGCAGCGGCAGCTCGATGGAGCCGACCAGATGCGCGGCCTCCATGCGCCACACCGAGAGCGGGCGATACTGACCGTCACGCGCGGCGAACGCGTGCGCGCCTGCTTCGATCGCGCGCCAGTCGTTGCCCGTGGCGAGGGCGACGGCGTCGACGCCGTTCATGATCCCCTTGTTGTGCGTGGCGGCGCGGTACGGATCGGCTTCGGCGAAGCGCGAGGCCTGCCAGACGCCGTACGCGATGCGCTCGCCGGATTGTCCGAAGTCCTCGAGCAGCGAGAAGGGGATCTTGCACGTGGCGCGGGCGCAGCGACGGTCCGCGAGGTTCGAGAGGATGCGCAGAAACACCCGGCCGCCGGTGCGCTGCTCGACCATGGGCGCGACGCCTTCGGCCATGGTGTTCACGATGTTGGCGCCCATGGCGTCCTGCGTGTCCACGAGCAGCTGCAGAACGAGGATGGGCTCTCCGTGCGGCCCTTCGGGCGCGGGCATCGAGCGGACCTCGATGTCGAACGCTCCGCCGCCGCGCGCGACGAGCGACGGGTGAAAGCTATTGGCGAGGGCGAGGAGCTCTTCTTTGCTGTCCTCGATGGCCTTCTTCGCCGTCGCGAGGTCTCCGTACTCGGTGACCTGCACCTGCGAGATCATGACCTGACGATCGGCGTCCGCCGTGAATCCGCCGGACTCGCGGACGATCTTCGCCGCGAAGGACACAGCCGCGACGACCGAGGGCTCTTCGATCGCCATCGGGACGAGGTAGTCCTTGCCGTTGATCAAGAAGTTGAGCCCGACGCCAAGCGGGATCTCGATGGTGCCGATGGCGTTTTCGATCATGCGCTCGGCGATGTCTTTGGGAAGCGCTCCGTGCTGATGGAGCGCGCGGACATCTTCAGCGTCGAGCCCGCAGCGCGCTGCGATCTGACGGACCTTCTCTTCGGTCGGAAGCTTGTAGAACCCCGCGATGCGCGATCCGGTGTTGGCGCTGTCCGCGCCGTTTGCAGCGGATGCAGACTGGGGAACCACCGCACTTCCGTCACTCGAACCCTGGCTCATTCGTCCTCCAGCAATGTCTCGACGAGGCTCTCGTCTTACGTCCCCGCGCACCCTTCGGTAACGCGACGCAAGCGGTGCACGCTCGTCGCGTGGCCCTTGTGCGCGACGCGGACGTTGCAGTCAATACCGCGGCATTTCTGCGGCGAAATTATCTTCCGTCACTGTCGCGCGTCATCGACTGTCGGTTGTCATCGACTGGCGTCTTTCATCAACAAACGTCTGTCATCACCGTAGATGCTCGATGCGACGCGTGCGTTGCGCGGGCGGCGATTGCGCGACGCGCACGAGCGCTGGTAGCCACTCGTTCGGCAGCGATGAACAGCACGAAGAAGACCTACGACGTGATCATTGTCGGCGCGGGACCGAGCGGCTCGACCGCGGCGCTGAGGCTGAAACAGAAGGGCGTGCGCGACGTGCTCTTCCTCGATCGGGACACGTTTCCGAGGGACAAGACGTGCGGCTCGGGGCTCTCTCCGATGGCGATCGCGCTCGCGGACGAGCTCGGCTACGGAGACGAGCTGCGCTCGCGCGGGTATCGCATCGATCAGCTATGGCTCGGGACTCCTGGCGGCCGTCGCATTCTGCTTCGCTCGAACGTCGAGACCGTCGTGATGCTCCGCAAGGACTACGACAACATGCTGGTGAGCAAGGCGCGCGAGGCGGGCGCGGAGTTTCGCGACAACACGCGCGTGCGCGAGCTGATCACGCAGGGGGGACGCACGGTGGGCGTGCGGCTCGAGTCTGGCGAAGAGCTGTTCGCGAGCTTCGTCTTCGTCGCGGGCGGAGCGCACGACAAGTGGACCGAGGACCCGCGGCCCAAGCGTTCGATCGCGACGCTGATGGGCTGGTGGGAGGACTTCGAGGTCGAGCCTCACACGATGGACATGATCTTCGACAAGAACCTCTCGCCCTTGTACGGGTGGATGTTTCCCGAGTCGAACACGCGCGTGAACATCGGGATCTGCATCGATGGACAAGAGGACGACGGGAGCAAGTCCAAGCGCTCGGTGCGCGAGGTGTTCGACCAGTTCTTGAAGGATCACTACGCGGACAAGCTCGCGCGCGCGAAGCAGATCGGGCGCTTCAAGGGGCACCCGATCGTGTACACGACGTGGATCGCGAACACGCACGCGCCGGGGCGATTGACGATCGGAGAGGCCGCGCGCGTGACCCATCACGTGACGGGCGAGGGGATCTTTCAAGCGATGCAGACGGGGGTGTTCGGCGCGGACGCGGTGGCCTCGATCCTGCGCGAGAACGTGAGCGAGCGACGGGCGTTCGAGACGTACGAGTGGAAGCTGCGGGCCAGGTTTGTTCCGGGGTTTGTGGTGGGGCACGGGCTGCGGGCGTTGATGAAGACGCCGGTGCTCGACCGCCTCGCGGATCTGTACAGCAACGACACGGTGCGGGCGCTGATCACGCGCACCGTCGGCTCGGCGATGGCGGGCAAACGCGTCACCGAAGTCACCGCGCCCAAGGACGCATCGAGCGCAGCGCAGCCCGCGCTGTGACCGCACGAACGGGAAACGGGAAACGGGAAACGGGAGAGGGGTTTGTAGGATAGGGGGACGGTGTTCAAAAGTTCATTTGTTGGGGCGTTGTGCGCAGCGCATCGCGCGCAGCGAGTCGCGCGCGGAGCAGAGAGAACACTGCTCCGTCGCTCACAAATGAACTTTTGAACACCGTCCCCCTATCCTACAAAACTCACTGCTCGGCGTTGTCGGCGCGGTCGCTCTTCTCGACGCGCTCGCTCTCTTGCTCGAGCTCTTTGGCGCTCTTCTTCGTGCTGCTCTCCGTCGGTTCGTCGCTCTTTTCGCTGGGTTTTGCGCTCTTGGCTGGCTTGGGAGGCGCGCCCTTGTCGTTGCGCGCGTGGTTCAAGCAGTACAGCCCGATGAGCAAGCAGCCCACGCTCGCGAAGTGCCCGGGGGTGAGCCCGAAGTAGCGGACGTCGCCGCCGTTGGTGTCGGTCTCTCGCAGAAAATCCAGGGGAAACCGCAAGAATGGATACACCGTGCACAGCGCCCCGATCACCGCGCCGCGCTTCATCGTGCGCTTCGCCACCAGGATCACCGTCACGATCAAGATCGGCGTGAGCAAGAGCTCGAGCACGCCCAGGTCGAACCGCGGCCCCGGAGGAAACTCGAAATGCCGCACTCCCGACGCGGGAAAATCAACAGCGAGCCAGTGCGTGCTCGGTCGACCCGGGTGGTCGTGCACCGTCGCGCAGCCCGCGCGGCCGAAGAGCCAACCCACTGGCAGTCCGTAGCCGATCGCGTCCGCCGCGCGCCAACCGTCCACGTCGGGGTTGTTGCGGAGGTAGACGAGAAAGCCCACCGCCGCGCCAAAGAAGCCGCCGAACGAGCTCAGGCCCGCCCAGATCTTGAACAGGTAGAGCGGGTTCTCGGCGACTTGCTGCGGGTGATAGAAGATCGCGTCGAGCACGTGGGACAGGACGATGCCCGTCGCCACCGTCCAGAACACGAGGGACTCGAACTTCTCTGGTGAGAGCCCCAGCGCCTCGGCGCGCTTGGTGGCGATGCGGTGGCCCACCATGATTCCGGTCGCCACCAGGACGCCGAACGGGTGCAGCGGAATGGGCCCGATGTGCCCATCGGGAATCGTGAAGTACGGCAGGTACGCCACCAGCGCCTGCAACATCGGGTCGATCAAAGAGTCACCTCGCGGGGATGTATACCGGGTGTTCGCGCTGCGAGCACTCTCCTTGGCGAGCCTCGCCGGGGGGCGTACGCGCGGTCAGGGCGCTGGGCGAACAACCCCTGTGGCGTCACGAGATTCCCAGCGGCCGTCGCGAAAGAGCTCGAGCGTGATCATTCCGTGCGTGCTCGTGGATCGCACGGGGATCGAGCGCTTTCTCAGGCGCTCGAGCACCACCGCGTGCGGGTGATCAAAGGGGCTCGGGTGCCCCGCGCTCGCGATCGCGATCTGCGGCCGCAGCGCGTCGAGCCACGGATCCGTGCTCGATGTGCGGCTGCCGTGATGCCCGAGCTTCAGCGCTGTCACGGGGCGCACGCGGGACAAGAGCGCTCGCTCGCCCGCAGCCTCGAGGTCGCCCGGCAAGAGAATGGAAGAGGCCCCGAACGACAACCGCAGCACAAACGATGCGTCGTTGGGCGACTCGCGCGCGCGCAGCGCACGGCACGGGGCGAGCACTTCGAGCGTGGCTCCGTGAAAGTACCGCTCGCGACCGCAGAGCGACTCGGGGCCACGCACGCGAACGCCCTGTGTTTCTGCGGTCGAACGCGCGTGCATCCAGCCGCTTCGCTCCCACTGCTCGACCTGACGCGTGTCCCATAGCTCGTCGACCTTGGCCCATCGAAGCACCGCCGCGAGCCCGTTGACGTGATCGGGATGCGGGTGCGAGGCGACCACCGCCGCGAGCCGCTTTCTCCTTCGCGCCGCGAGCAGGGGCAGCACCACGCGCTCGCCCGGATCGCTGCCCACGACGACGCCCCCCGCGTCGATCAGCATCGCCTCTCCGTCAGGAAGATCGATCAGCAGCGCGTCGCCTTGCCCCACGTCGATCGCCGTCACGCGAAGCACGCCGCGCGGGCAGCACTCGGCGCGATGGCGGGCCTCGAGCGCGCCAGTCACCACGGCCGCGAACGCGATGGCGAGCGCGATCTTTCGAGGACTCGCGGCGAGCAGCGCGGCGCCCACGATCACGAGCCACGCGACGGTCTGCCCGGTGGTGGGCGGCCAGCACTCGATCGAGGCGAGAGGCCAGCGCGTCGCGTGCACGGGGATCGCGAACATCGCAGCGAGCGAGAGCGAGGCGAGCTTCGCGACGATCGCGCCGAGCGTGGGAGAGACCACTGCAATCAGCGAGGCCGCGAGCACGAGCGGCAGCGAGAACACTTCGCCGATCGGCGCGGCGACCACGTTCGCGAGCAGCCCGGTCAGCGCGACGCGGCCGCTCATCGCCGCGACGATCGGCGCGGTGAGCAGCGCCACGCGCGCGGTCGCCACGAGCGCGTCCTTCGTCCACTGTGCGAGCCAGCGGGCCTTCGCCCGCAATCGCTGAAAATTTCCTGGTGAATCGACGGTCTCCTCTGGGCTCTGCTCGCGCGCTTTGTGCGCGCTCACGAGCGCCCACGAGGCGGCGATCGAGAGCTGCCAGCCGACGTCTTCGTTCCAGTACGGGACGGCGGCGAGCGTGAGCGCGGCGCTCGCGGCGAGCAGCGAGGGGCCGTCGCTCGTTCGATGGCGCAGCTTGGCCACCATGGCCAGCGTCGCCATCACCAGCGCGCGCACCGCCGAGGGCGCCTCGCCCGTCGCGCACACAAACAGAACCACCGCAGGAAACGCCAGTCCGAGCTCGACCGCCGTCACCATCCCTCGCTCGGCGATGAACCGCACGCGCGCCGCGAGCTTGCGCACGACCCACGCGAGCGACGCGGCCACGAGCGCGACGTGCGCTCCGCTCACCGCGAGCAAGTGCGAGAGGCCCGTGTTGCGAAAGGCCTCTGCCGTGTCGGGCTCGATCGCGTCGTCGTCGCCAAACAATAGGGCGCGGGCACGGTTCGCGTCCGTCTGCGAAAACGCTCGCGCAATGCCTCGGTCGAGCGCCGCGCGCAGCGTCGCTCCCGCGCGACGGACGAGGTCGATCGGCCCGGGCCAGCGGCGCTCGACCGCGCACGACGCGCTCTCTGCGCGAAGCAAGATCCCCGCGCGCACGAGGCTCGCGCCCGGCCCGAGCCGACCGTCGTTGTGCGTCGGCTGAATCGGAATCACCGTGGCGATCGCGCGGATCGCGTCGCCCGCGCGGGCCTCGCAGGACGAATCCGTGAAGTACAGCGCGACCCTCGTCCGATCGGGCTCGGTCACCGTGCACTGTTGCCGCGCCCCGCGCGTGGTGCACGGTTGATCGAGGACGCCGTAGACCTCACGGGCCTCGATGGCCCGCCGCGTTCGAGGGAGCAGCGCAGGTTTGGCCCCGGTCATGGTGGCTCCGATCGCGACGGCGCTCACGAGCAGCAGCAGCGCCGCGCCGGCCTTGCGCGCGAGGGTGAAGCGCGCCGCGAGCGCGAGCGCGCCGAGGGCGATCAGCGCCGCGGGCCAGAGCGCGCCGCGCGGGCAGAGGGGCGCGCCGAACAAGAGCGCGGCGACGACGAGGGCGAGCGGAGAGCGCATGCGTCGGGGGCGCGCAGCGCAAACGGACGGCCAGCGATCGCGACGAGAATCGACTGAGAATTACCGAGCGGATCGCGACGTGGGGTGGCGGTGCGGGGTGGCGGGCTCCATGGCGGCCGCCATGGCGGCGCTGTCCGCGCTTCGCGACGGTTGCTCGCGCGGGGCAACGAGGTCAGTCTCCGTCCTCGACGATGTCCCTTCTGCCCGAGATCCCCGACGAGCTCCGTGATCAGCTGGCCTTTCGCGCGAAGAGAGAGCTGCGAAAGCGCATGCGATCGCTGCGCGGCGCGATGCCCGAGAGCGCCATCCGCGAGCGCTCGTCGCAGATCGCCACGCGCGTGCTCGAGCTCGACGCGTGGAAGCGCGCGGGCACGGTCGCGCTCTTCTCGTCGATGCCCGACGAAGTGCAGTGCGAGGCGCTGATCACCGCGGCGCGAGCGAGCAGCAAGCGGGTGGCGCTCCCCGTGGTCGTCGACGAAGAACCCGGGCTGCGCTTTCGCTTGGGCTGGGACGAAGCGCGAGAGTATCCGCGGGCGATGAGCGCGTTCGGCATCGACGAGCCCACAGAAGAGTCGCCGGTCGTCGCGTTCGAAGCGATCGACCTCGTGCTCGTCCCGGCGCTCGCGCTCGCGGACAACGGGCAGCGCATCGGCTACGGCCGGGGCTACTACGACCGCACGTTGCCGCTGTGCACGCAGGCGCGATGGGTCGCGGTGGCCTTCGATTTTCAGATGTTGGCCGAGGTTCCGACGCGCGCGGGGGACGTGCCCGTGCACGTGATCGTGACGGACAAGCGGGTGATCGAGGTGGGCGCTGCCCCGCCCGATTCGCGGTGAGAAGCGCCCTGCGCAGGGCCAGCGATTTCGCGCCCCTCTCGCAAGCGAGCGCCGTTCGTTGTAAGAGCCGCGCGTCATGACGTGGATCGATGAGAAGGCGCGCGTCGAGCTCGAGTACATTCGCGACGCGAAGAGCACGGGGATGTACCCGTTCTATCGTCCGTTCGAGCGAGGCGGCATTCGCAACTCGGTGGGCGGACACCAGGTCGTCAACTACAGCTCGAACGACTATCTCGGGCTCACGATGCACCCGAAGGTGATCGAGGCCGCGCACAAGGCGATCGACACGTTCGGCTGCGGGCTCTCGTCGTCGCGCGTGCAAGCCACCACGACGATGCACGTCGAGCTCGAAGAGCGACTGGCGAAGTTCTTCGGCTTCGAGAAGGCGTTGGTCACGACGACGGGCTATCAGGCGATGCTCGCGGTGATCATGGCGGCGGCGGACAAGGACACCACGCTGGTGCTCGACAACCTGTCGCACGCTTGCATCTTGGACGGGTCGTTTCTCGCGGCGGGGACGCCGGGACGTCAGGCCGAGCTGCGGTTCTTCAACCACAACTCGGCCAAGAGCTTGAAGCGCGTGCTCGAGTCGCGCGAGCGCAAGAACGCGCTCGTGCTCGTCGAGGGCGTGTATTCGCTCGACGGAGACCTCGGCAAGCTCACGGAGATCACGGAGGTCTGCGAGCAAGCGGGCGCCGTGCTGTGCGTGGACGACGCGCACGGCTCCGGGACGCTGGGCAAGAACGGCCGCGGAGCGCTCGAGCACTTCGGGATCGAAGGGCGCGTGCCGATCGTGGTGACGGCGTTCAGCAAGGTGTTCGGCGGGATCGGCGGCGTGGTGTTCGGCTCGGAGGACACCGTCGATCTGGTGAAGCACAACGCGCGCAGCTTCTTGTTCTCGGCGACGCTGCCGGTGCCCGTGGTGGCCGCGGCGCTCACGATCTTGGAGATGCTCGAGAAGGACTCGGTCGCGCTCGTGGCCGAGCTGCACGAGAAGAGCGCGTACATGCGCAAGCGCTTGCTCGAGCGCGGCTTCGACCTCGGCAACTCGAACACGCACATCATGCCGGTGATGGTGCGCGACACGACGAAGGCGATCTTGCTGCACCACATGCTGTGGGAGCGGGGGATTTATATGGTTCCGATCCCGTACCCGGGCGTGAAGAAGGGCGAGGAGCGCATGCGCCTCAACGTCACGCGCGGGCACACGTACGAAGAGCTCGACCGCTGCGTCGAGGTGCTCACCGAGCTCGCGACGATGGGAGGAATTCTCGGGTCCGACGGAGCCTCTGCGGAAATTTCGACGACCTGAACGAATCGAGTGACAAGGGCGCATCATGCGCCAAAGCACGAACGCACTCTCTCACTCGAAGTTCATCGTCTCTGCACTCGCGGCGAGCGCCGTCATCGCGATGGCCTCCAACGCGAGCGCACAAGAGGTCCCCGGCTCGACGCCGGTCGCTCCGACGACGCCGCCCGCGGTGCAGACCGCGACCACCGCGGCCGCCGCTGGAGCGGGCGGGCTCGATCACGATCGGCACGTGAATCAGCTGGGTCTGCGCTATTTCGGCGCCGTCGCTGCGCCCGTGGCGATGGGCATGGCGACGACCAACGTTCACAACGTCGGCGTTCGCTACTGGATGTCGCGGATGATCGGCATCGAAGCGGGCGTCGGCCTCGCGCTCAACATCGGCGCGGCGACGACGTTCGGCTTCGCGCTCACGGGCGGAGTGCCGATCAACCTCGCGGCGACGCAGCACCTCGCGATTCACCTGATCCCGAACATCATGTTGGGGATCCCCAACGTCGATCCGTTCTTCTTCACGGTGCTCTTCGGCGCTGACGCCGCGGCCGAGCTCTCGTTCGGCTTCATCGGCGTGCCGCAGATGTCTCTGCAGGCTCGCATGGGGCTGAACGTCGGCCTGGCGATCGCCGGCGGAAACGCGCAGTTCGCCTTGGGCACCACCGCGGGCTCGGGCTCGAACGTCTGGGACGTGATCGCGGGCTCGGTCAGCGCGACGTACTACTTCGGTCGCTGATCGCGCGACCGCCTCGCGTCGAGCGCGCTCAGCCTTCGAACGCGCGGTCCGTGATGTCCAGCGCCTGATCGATGATGGCGAAGCCCTCTTTCAGCTGCTCTTCCGTGATGCACAGCGGAGGATTGCAGGTGAACGAGCTCCATCGCGAGAACGTGAACAAGCCCTTGTCCTTGAAGAACTTGGCCATCTCGTTCATCGCGGGATGCGAGCCGTTGTACGGCGCGATGGGCTCGCCCTTGCTGTTCTTGCGGACGTCCATCATCCCGAACAGGCCGATGCAGCGGCCCTCGGCGACGGAGGGGTGCTTCGCTTGGAGCCGGTCCATCTCCGAGCGCATGACGGCGCCCATCTTCGCGGCGTTTTCGATCATCCCCTCGTCCATCATCACGCGGATGACGGCTTCGGCGGTGGCGAGCCCGACGGGGTGGGAGTTGTACGTGAGGCCGCCCCAGTACACGTTCTTGCGGAAGTGCTCGGCGATCTTTGAATTGACGCCCACACAACCAAGCGGGAAGTAGCTGGACGTCAGGCCCTTGGCGAGGGTGACCATGTCGGGGACCACGTCGAAGTGCTCGTAGGCCAGCATTTTTCCTGTGCGGCCCATGCCTGCCATGACCTCGTCGCAGATGAGCAGGATGCCGTACTTGTCGAGCATCGCGCGCAGCTTCGCGAACCAGCCCTTCGGAGGAACGAGCACTCCGTTCGTCCCCGTCACGGTCTCGACGATCATCGCGGCGATCGTGTGCGGGCCCTCGTACTGGATCACCTCTTCGAGGTAGGTCAGGTGCTTCTCGCAGCGCTCTTCGTCGGTCTCGCCGAAGGAGAAGTTGTACGGCGTCGGGTCCATCACGTGGACGATCCCGGGGGATCCGGGCTCGCTGGCCCAGCGGCGCGGGTCGCCGGTGAGCATCATCGTGAGGTTCGTTCCGCCGTGGTAGCTGCGGTAGCGAGCGAGGATCTTGTTGCGGCCCGTGAACAAGCGCGCCATGCGGATGGCGTTCTCGTTGGCCTCGGCGCCGCCGAGGGTGAAGAAGAAGCTCTCCATCCCGGGGACGACCTCGTGCATGAGCTTGGCGAGCCTGGCGCGCGCCTGCGTGGCCGTCTGCGGATAGACGAAGATCAGCTCGTCGAGCTGGCGCTTCATCGCGGCGATCACCTTCGGGTGCGCGTGGCCGATGAGCACGCTCATGAGCTGAGCGTTGAAGTCCAGGATGCGCTTGCCCTCGGGCGTGTAGAGGTAGACCCCTTCGGCGCGCGCGATCGGCAGGGGATCGACGGCGTTTCCCGCGGACCAGGTGTAGATCGTGTGCTGCTTGCACAGGCGCACCATCTCGTCGGTGGCCATGGGCTCGGCAGCGTACTCGTTGGGGTATCCCAGGTATTCGCTCTTGCTCATGAGAACGGCGAGAGTACGCCCGCGGACGAGCGCGAGTGAACAGGGCATTTCGCGAGTTCGACGGCGATTTGCGTAGACCGTTGCCCTCTCTCGTCGCCCCGTCGCGTCACGTCGACGCGCGCTCGATTCGCGCCCACTCTGCGCGCACGAAGCGCTCGTCGAGCAGCCACTCGGGCCGGCAGTGCGCAAACGCTCGCTCGCGGGTGATCCGATCGAGGATGGCGGTGAGCCCTTCGAGCCGCACGGACGGGTCGAGCCTCCACGCGCGCAACGCTCGCTGCGCCTCGAGCTCGGCGGACGCGGGCGAGAGCCCGAGCTCGGTGGCGAGCACCACCGAGAGCATCGCGGGCTCGCGAACGGCGCGCATCGCGCCCTCCCAATAGGCTTCGATCGCCATGCGAACGAGCGAAGGATCTTCATCGAGGTGCCGCGTCGGCGCGACGAGCACGGCCCTCGGCGGAAGCGCTCGAACGCTGGGCCCCACGCGATCCCACGGGACCGCGGGCTCGCCTTCGAACGCCGCGTAGTCCACGGGCGCGACCGCGGCGCACACGATCTTCGCCGGGAGGCCTTCGAGGATCGCCCGCGCGGCTCGCGAGGCGCTCATCGCGGCGAGCGTGCACTCGGCGTGCTCGACCGCGGCGAACAGCGCCCGTTGCGACGGCTGCGCGAACACGTGGACGTTGGCGAGGTGAGCGTCGCGCGCGTCGAAGAGGGTCGCGGCGAAGATCGCGGGGTACACGGGAGACGGCTCGCTCGCGCACCCGTCGATGCGCACGTCGCGGCGGTCGCAGAACGGGTCGAGCGGAGGGGCGAACTTCAGCGCTGCGTTCATGGCGCAGAGTGATGCCCGCGCGATGTGACAACGCGCGCACGATTGGATGCTCCCTTCGGTGCAGGGGCGAAACAACGCGAACGGTTGTGCTCGTGTGAAGCGCGAGTGAGCCCCGCGTCACATCGGTGTAACACCAGCAGTGTGGCCCTTTCGGAGTGAGCCCGAGCAGCGGTACGCGGTTCGAGCTGCGATGCAGAGGTCGTTGGTCGCTCTGGTCGTCGCGCTCTCGGGCACGTGCGGCTGCGAGCGCTCGACGGACTCTCGCTCGGCGCAGGTCGTCTCGACGATCGTGCGCGCGGACTACGCCTCGTTTCGCGCGCGGCCCTCGCTCATGGCGGCGAAGCTGCGACGGATGCGCGACGGCGCCTACGACTACTACCGCGGAACGTACCCCGTCTTTGTGCGCGACGCGCTCGAAGGAGACCCCCGCGCGCAGACGAGCTTCGCGCGCTCAGCGATGGTCGCGGGCATCGGCGACGCGCACCCCGAGAACGTCGGCGTGCTCATCGGCGCCGACGGAACACTGGGGCTCGAATTCAACGACTTCGACGCGGCGGATCGCGTTCCGTACGCGTGGGACTTGCGGCGGTTGGCGACGGGGTTGGTCGTCGCGACGCACGTCTCGAACAGCGACGACGCGGCGGCGAGAGACGCGTTGGTGGCCGCGGCCCCGTCGGTCGCGCGCGCGGCCGTGCGTGGATATTTGCAGGCGCTTCGTCGCTATGCGCAGGGCGCGCCGCGCGAGCGCGTGGTGGCGCCGACCAACGCTCCCAACCTCGATGACCTCTTTCGTCGAGGCGCTCGCGACATGGCTCGTCGTCGCGAGCTCGACGAGCTCACGGCGCTCACGGGGGCGACCCGCGCGCTCATTCGAGGCGCGCCCGATCCATCGAGCCCCGACACGGTGTTCGCGGATCTTCCGAGCGCGGCGCGAGAGGCGTTGCCCGCGCTGTTCGAGCGGTATCGCTCGCGGCTCACCGTGCCGAGAGATCCCGCGTATTTCACGGTGCTCGACGCGGTGAGGCACTACGGCAGCGGCGTGGCGAGCTTGCCGCGCGTGCGCCTGTTGGTCCTCGTGCGAGGCCCCACGGATGCGCCCGACGACGACGTGATCTTGGAGCTCAAAGAGCTCGGCGACTCGGGCGCCCCCGCGACGGTCCCGCCGTACGTGTGGGCGGACTCGGTCGCGCAGCGCGTGCGAAGCAACGCGTACGTGGCGTGGGGCGGAGCCGAGCGCGAGCCGTTGTGGTCGACGGAAGAGTGGCTGGGGGTTCCCGTGCAAATTCGCTTGGAGAGCGAGGGGCAGAAGAACCTTCGCGCCGCGCGCATGACCGGCGAGCTGGGGACGCCCGCGTCCGTCGAAGCCACGGCGACGGTCCTCGGCGCGCTGCTCGCGCGCGTTCACGCGAGCACCGACGACGGAATGCTCTCGGCGCGCGCCATCCTCGCGAGCGTCGAGGCGCGCAGCGAAGACGAATTCGTCAGCGAGCACGCCAACGCCAGCGTCGCGTACGCAGAGCAATCGCTGAGCGATTGGCGAGGGTTTCGCGACGAGCTCGCGCTGCGCGGGCCGTTGCTCGGGTTCGTCGGAGACCCCGAGGATCGTCCTCGGTCCGATGTGTGGTCGCAGCTCTCGGCGGGCAGCGACGGAGCGCGGTGAGGTCGAGCGTGCGTCTTGTGTCTTGCGTGGGGTTGAGCGTCGTTGTCTTCGCGTCGAGCGGCTGGGCGCAGTCGAGCGAGCCGGCGAGAGCGCAGCCGGCGGTCACGCCCACACAATCAAGTGAGCAGCCAGAAGAGCGACCGATGGCGGCGATCGGCGCGGTCCCGACGCCCGCGGGCGCGCACGCGTTCTCGATCCGCGCGGGGGCGCATCGGTTGTGGCTCACGCCGGGGCTCGACGTGATCGGGCAGTACTCGCTGCGCGTAACGGACACGGCGACGGGGACGGATTGGTTTCATCGCTTCGACCTCAATCGAGCGCACGTCGCGTTGGGCTTCGAGTGGAGCGTCGCGCGCGCGCGCATCGTGCTCGAAGCGGTGCGCTCAGCGTCGGAGGGCGCGCTCATCGGCGTCGCGGGGGACAGCCTGTTGTTTCGCGTGCGCGAGGGCTACGCGGCGGTGCGGCCGTGGCCGTGGCTCGAGGCGCAGATGGGGGTTGTGCCGACGTTGACGATCCCGACGCTCGAGAGCGCGTGGGCGGGGCGCGCGATCGGCGCGTCGTCGCTCGAAGCGACGGGGCTCTCGAGCCCGGCGGACCTGGGGATCACTGTGAGGGCCGCGCTGCCTCGCTCGCTCGGGACGCTGGCGATCGGGGCGTACAACGGCGAGGGCTACGCGCTTCGCGAGCTCAATCGCGGAAAGAACATCGAGCTCTTCGCAGACGTGCGTCCCTTCGCGACGCTGGGGCTCTCTGCGCTGGGCCTGTTCGCCTCGTACGTGTTGGGCTCGTCTGGCACGGGCCGCGCGCGCGCCGATCGATTGACGGTGGGGCTGCAGCTCGACCGAGCGCGGTACGGCGCGGGGGTCTCGAGCACGATCGCCTGGGGCGTGGCGGACGCGAGCGATCGAACGAGCGTGCTGGTCGAGGCCTTCGCGCGCGGCGAGCCTGTCGCGCGATGGCTGTTGAACGCGCGGTTCACCTTCTGGAACCGCGATCTCGCTCGCACGGACGATCAGCTCTGGACGCTGCTCGTCGGGACGGGCGTTCGCGTGGTGGACCCGGTGAGCGCGTGGCTCTCTTTGAGCCGCACGAGCGCGGGCGCCGCGACGGCGGGTTCGATTCCGGGCGTCGAGGCCTGGGAGGTGCGCGTGACGTCGCGCGCGGTGTTCTGAGCTCGGAGGATCAAGTGAGGATTGCCTGTGGATTCGCGATCGGTTTGATTGTGTGTGTCGGAGCTTGCGCCGAGGTGGCGCCGCCGTTGAGGGACAGCGGCGGGGCGCAAGACAGCGGCTCGACGCCGGACAGCACGGTGACGGACACGGGGGTGTCGGCGGACACGGGGGTGCTGACGGACGCGGGTACTGCGAGCGACGCGAGCGCGGCGCGGGTTGTGATCAACGAGATCCGCGCGGAGGGCGAGGACTGGATCGAGCTCGTCAACGTGGGCAGCGCGCCGGCGGATTTGGGGAGCTGGGGCGTGACGGACAGCGCCAACGACGGAGATGCGCGGGTGGCGAGCGCGGCGAGGTTTCCGGCGGGCACGACGCTCGCGCCGGCGGAGTACTTGCTGATCGTGCTCGGACAGAGCGACGCCGGAACGGGCCCACAAATGCGCTGCTTGATGAGCGGCGGACCGATGACCTGCTACCACGGGGCGTTTTCGATCTCGGCGAGCAACGGCGAGTCGGTGCACCTGGTCGACCCATCGGGGCGCGTGGTGGAGAGCGCGGTGTACCCGATGAACGCGGCGATGGCGGGCGAGAGCTGGGGCCGGTTGCCCAACGGCGTGGGCGCGTTCGCGCGTAATCGGCTCACGCCGGGCGCGGCGAATCAGGCGCCGTGAGGTGAGGGCGCGGGGGGTTTTGTAGAGTTCGGGGACGGTGTTCAAAAGTTCATTTGTTGCCAACCGAGCACATGGCAGAGCGACGCAACTGAGCGTCCGATCTCGGTCTGGCTCGCGTCGCGCCGAGCGCAACAAATGAACTTTTGAACACCGTCCCCTAACTCTACAAAACCCGATGTGCGCCCCCCGTGCGATGCTCGTGCGCCGTCGCGATCAGATCGCTTCGGGGCCGGCGATGCGGCCGACGATGGCGCTCGCTGCGACGACGAGCGGCGACGCGAGGTACACCTGCCCTGGGCCCGATCGGCCAGGAAAATTCCTGTTGATCGCAGACACCGTCACTTGATTGGGCGCGTCGCTCACGCCGGGGCCCGCTTTGATGCACGCGCCGCACGACGGGTTGATGAGCTCGGCGCCCGCCTTCTGAAAGAGCGAGATGTAGCCCTTCTCTTCGGCGTACTGGCGGATCTCTTGCGAGCCGAACTGAATGAACAGCTTCACGCCCGGAGCGACGCTCTTTCCGCGGTCGACGGCGCGGCGAAGGACGTCGGCGTACATGTCCATGTCCGCTTTCTTTCCGCCGGTGCACGAGCCGCCGTACGCGATGTCGATCTTCACGTCCGTCGGCAGCGTGCTCAGCGCGACGCCGTTGCGCGGATCACCCGGCGTCGCCACCATCGGAACGATGTTCGCCAGGTCGATGTCGAACGTGTGGCAGTAGGTCGCGCCGTCGTCCGCGCGCACGGACATCGCTTGCAGCTGATCGCGCGTGAGCCCGCGGCGCTTGGACAAGTAGTCCCACACCACTTCGTCCGCCGCGATGATCCCCGTGAATCCTCCCGCTTCGACGGACATGTTCGTCAGCGTCGCGCGCTCGTCGAGCGAGAGCGAGCGCGTCCCGTCGCCGTCGAACTCGAGCACCTTTCCGATGCCCTTGCCGGTCTTGAAGAACGAGTCCGAGAGCAAGTGCAGAACGACGTCCTTCGCAGAGACTCCAGCGCGGAGCTTTCCTCGCAGCGTCACGCGCACCGACTCGGGCACGCGCACGCGAACGTCGCGCGTGAACCACGAGTTCGCCATGTCCGTGCTGCCCACGCCGAACGCGAAGCAGCCGAGGACGCCCGCCATGCACGTGTGCGAGTCCGTTCCCGCGACGACCGTCCCGGGCAGCGCGATGTCCTCGATCACGGCGTTGTGGCAGATCGCTTGCGAGCCCTTTCCGACGCTGTTCTCGACCTCGCCGTAATAGCGAATCCCCTGCGTCTTCGCGAAGCCCTCTTGCACCACCGCGAGCTTTCGCGACTGCTCCTTCAAGCCCATCTTCACGTGCGCTTCGGGCAGCACGTCATCGAGAAACGTCAGGTGATCGCGAAACGCGTACACGCTCTCGGGCCCGGTCACCTTCGCCTCGTCGCCGAACGCTCCGCGGAAGAGCGCGTCGGCCATGGGCGTCACGTACTCGTGCGAGAAGCGCACGTCCGTTCGCACGAAGAGCGCGTCGTCCGGCTGCACCGCGGCCACGCCGAGCGTGTCGGTCTTCGCGTCCACGATGGCCCTGCGCGCGATGATCTTCTCTGCGAGCGTCATCGGTCGCGCCGCGGTCGTGATGGCCGGCGGAGAGACCTCTCCGCGCATGCGCGCCTTGCTGTACTCGAACAGCCCTCCGAACCGCACGATGTCCGCGCTGATCGGATCCAACCCCTTCGTAAACTCTTCGAGCGGGATCTCTTCGCCGCGCTCGATGCGAGGCAAGAGCGAGAAATCCGTGGACGTGAGCAGGCCGATGTTCTGCGCGTTCTGCCCGTAGATCTTCTCGATGGTCTTGGCGATCACGAGCTGCGCGCCCGCGACCATCTCGCTGTACGGAGCGGTCTCGCGCGAGCTTCCGCAGCCCTTCGAGAGCCCCGAGACCACCACGCTCACGCCCGCGTTCTTCAGCGTGTTGCGCTTGAACGAGCCGCCGCGAAGGCCGACCAGCGAGTACTCGCCGAGCGTCTCGTCGTAGTAGTAGCAAACCCAACCGGGGGTGATCTCGTCGGTCGAGATGTTGTCGATGAGCTTGCGCTCGGGGTCGAACGACAGCGTTTCACCAGACAATTGCTTGTCGAGCGAGCCCTTGTCCTCCGTGAGGTAGAGGACCTTGCCGGTGAACCGAATCGTCGATGGGCGGGGCATTGCGCGGATCTCCGAGGGTTGCGGCGCACGGTCGTGCGCCTGTCGCTGGTGTAGCGGGTTGCGAACCCTAGTCGAGCGCGCGCGCCGCTCGCAATTGCAGTTGTGAACGATCCACACAGAACCGCTGCGCAGACGTAACGCACCGCGACAAAGTCGAGAGACAGACGCGCGTGGCGTCGTGGTGGTTGTTGTACAGTCCGCGCGAACGATGACTGCGACGCTGTCTGAAGGTGCCCTTCGCCGTGCGATTTGTGACGCGGGGCGCGTGCTCTACGAACGCGGCTTGATCGGCCCGACCGACGGAAACTTCTCTGCGCGCGTCGGCGACCGCTACCTGATCTGCACTCCGTCCGCGACGCACAAGGGTGAGCTTCGCCCCGAGCAGCTCGTGAAGCTCACGCTCGACGGTCGCGTCGTGGGCGACGGAAAGCCTTCGAGCGAGCTCAAGATGCACCTCGCGATCTACAAGCTCAGGCCCGAGGTGAAGACCATCGTTCACGCGCATCCTCCGTGCGCGGTGGGGCTGACGGTGGCGGGCGTTTCGCTGGAGGTTCCGGTGGTGCCCGAGATTCTCTTCGCGCTCGGCGCGGTGCCCAACGTCCCGTACTCGTCGCCGACGACGAGCGACGTGCCCGAGGCGATCGCGCCCATCTTGCGACGGTGCGACGCCTTCATGATGAGCCGCCACGGGAGCGTGGTTCTGTCCGACTCGCTCAAGGACGGAGTGATGAAGACCGAGATCATCGAGCACACCGCGAAGATCACGTTGGCCGCGAAAATCGCTGGCAACGCGTCGCCCTTGCCGTCGAGCGAAGTGCAGAAGCTCCTGAAGCTCGCGCAGCGCGATCAAGTGGGCTCGATGGGAGAGCGCCCCGCGAGCGAGACCGTGGTCTCGTCTCCTGGAAGCGCGAAGCGATCGAGCTCGTCGAGCGACGCAGAGCTCGTCGAGACCATCGCGAAGCAGGTCATCGCCGCGCTCAAAAAGTGAGTGTGCCGAAAACTGGCGAGCGAGCTCCGAGCTGTGTTCAAGAGAAGTTCGGAGGTCGCATTGGACATCAAGAAGGTCATCGCCAAGTTGCCCACGGGATATGTCGATGAGGTTGCGGGTATGGATGGGGCGAAGCTCCGGAGCGAGATCATTCAGGCCGAGTCGAACATCCGCGAGATCCTGAAGGAGCAGGCCGCGGACGAGAAGCTCGCCGGAGCGCGTGAGTTGGTGAAGGACTTCGTCGGCGGCTACAACGAGGCCAAGAAGGCCCAGCGCGCCAAGATCGAGTACCTCTTGCACTTGCTCGAAGAGCGCGGCGAGCTCGGAACGGGCTTCAGCTCCGACGAAGACGCCGTCACTGGCGAGAAGAAGGTTCGCAAGATCAAGGCGGCCTGAGCCGCGCATTCGACGCGTTGGCCGCTCCGCGACCCGGCCGTGTCTGCGTCGTCGACGCGCGCGGGGCGAAGCCGTGATACGCCCATCGGGATGAAGACCATCGAGCTGGCTGCGGCTGGGCCTGTCGTTCCGGTGATCATCCTCGAGAGAGTGGAGGACGCAGTGCCGCTCGCGCGCGCGTTGTGCGACGGAGGCGTGCGCGTGCTCGAAGTGACGCTGCGAACAGCGTCGGCGCTCGCGTGCATCGAGGCGATCGCGAAGGCCGTTCCCGAGGCGATTGTTGGCGCGGGGACGATTCGCTCTGCGGACGACGCTCGGTCCGCGAGCGCTGCAGGAGCGCGCTTCGCCGTGAGCCCCGGGCTCACCGAGTCCGTCGCTCACGCGTGCGCGTCGAGCGCGTTGCCGTTGCTGCCGGGCGTCGCGACGCCGAGCGAAGTGATGCGGGCGAGGGAGCTTGGGTTCTCGTTCGTAAAGCTGTTTCCTGCGTCCGTGGTGGGCGGAGTCGCGATGCTCAAGGCGCTCGCGAGCCCGTTCGCCGACGTGCTCTTCTGCCCCACCGGCGGAATCACGGTCGAGACCGCGCCGCAGTACCTCGCGCTCTCCAACGTCGCCGTCGTGGGCGGCTCGTGGCTCACCCCCGCGGACGCCATCAAGAAGGGCGACTGGGCCCGGATCACTCAGCTCGCTCGGGAATCATCGAACCTCTCCCGTTCGTTCTCCTCGGAAATTCAGCGATGAAGTCACTCACTCTCTTCTCAGCCGCCCTGCTCGCATGCCTCTCTGCCTGTCGCGACAGCGCGAGCAACGGCGCCGTCACTTCGAGCGGCGGTTCAACGGACGCGCCCGACGCGGCGGCGATCGTGACACCGGTCGTCGAGCACGACGCTCGAGCGGCGGTGATCGAAGACGCTGCGATTGCGACCAGCGCAGAGGACGCATCCGTTCGCGCGAGCGCTGACAGCGGAGCGCAGACGCAGAACAGCAGGCTCGAGCAGCGCGTCCGCGCGATGGCGGCGAACCCTGCGCTCATCGCGGCGAGCGTTCGTGCTCCGCGAGGCCTCTCGTTGATTCGCTACACCGAGGCGCCGCCGAGCGGGCGCGGGCGCGAAGTGCACTCGTCCGAGCACTTGTGCGGAGCCACGGTGCAGCGTCGCGAGCGCGAGCTGCGCGCGATCCTCGCGTTGGCGGTGCGGCGCGCGGACGAGGGGATGGGGATCGAGTGCGATGCGACGAGCTGCACTGTTCCCGGTATGGAGTACGAAGACACGCGGCGAATTCGCTTCAATCCCAGCGAGACGAGCGACCCGCCGCAGCTCGAGTCCATCGAGATCGTGACCACTGCGGCGATGGGCGAAGAGTGGATCGAGCGGATGGAGGCGTTCGTGCGTCGCTCGACCGAGCAGCACGTCGCGCATCCGTGCGCGGCGCGCTGAGCGTGCGTGGGCGTGGGCGCGGGGATATCGAGCGCGCGGAGAGGTCGCGAGCAGCGGCGGTCACGTCGTCACTGGGGATTGGACATCGCGTACGTTGAGGCGTCGCGGTAGGCCCTATTTTCTCCCGGAGCTCCATCCGAGGCTCCTCAGTTCTCCGACAAACTCACGCGGCGATCAGACGCCGTTGCGGACGGTGCCCCGCCGCTGTCCAATCGTGCTCATGGTGCGCTCTCCAGCCATCGAGCAAGAACCTGACAGTCTCGGACGCAGCAGGCGCGCTTTTCTGTTCGCTGCTTCGAGCCCCAAATTACATCGAACCGGTCCACGTACGGAATAATCGGACGGCCTTTGCCTCCATCTCCGTAGGAGATTACAATTCTGGATCTTCGCATCCGACCCGCGCCACGCGCAAACTGTACATCGACTGACTAAAGCGCAGTGGCTCGACACCTTCACTTTCGATAAGCCGCACAAGCCCCCATGGGCTCGTGCGGTTCGGAGTCAAAGAACTCACGCATTTGCAAGATTGTTTCCGAGCATCATCCACAACTCCCTATCGGACCAGTCGAAGAACCGCCGCACGGTCCCGCCACCATCGAGATGAAAGACGGTCCGCAGCGAAGGTTCGCATTGTCGATCACTGTCGCAAATTCCCAATGAGTCCAAACAAAGTTGGAATCTCCTTGAACTGCCCGTCTTCCCGTTTGAAGCGCCTGTGGCAGGTTAGTGATGCCTTGCAGGTTGAAGTGGAGTGACTGTTTAGTTTAATGCACTGAGGCAAAGCGCTCGATTGCGCCGACGAGCCTGCGATCGGCAAAGAAGCAGGCGCGCGCTTCGAGCAACAGCGCCTCAAACGAGCGGCTGTTCGTCGCCACGGTGTGCACCGCGCTCAGATTGATCGCGTACGTCTGTGCGCCGCGCTCGGAGCGAGCTGGACCGCAGCGCGCTCGACTCATCGCGTGCGGGCGCAGCGTGCGTTCCGAGAGGTTGTTCGTTCCCTCTGCCTCGTGGTGATGAAGTACGTCACTCGCGAGCCCGACGCCGAAGACGCCCTGCAGACGTTCGATGTCCGAGTGCACTCGCAGTCGCTCGTCGCGCCAAGATCACGGATGTCCTGCAAAATCGCGCGCATTGCGCGCCGATGTCGTCGATCGCTGCTGGCTGCTCACCGAGCGCGCGTACAGTCGACGCAGACCTTCGTACAGTTCTCGAGCCTCATCGAGCTGCGTTTCGCGATTTCTCTAGCGGTTCGAATCGTTGAGCCCAGCACACCGCGTCTTCGCGCCGTCGACGGTGAAGTATGCGCCGTACAAGTCGCTGTGGATCACGCCTCGAACCGCGCGCCCAACATGGAATGCACCACGCTTGCTGCGGGAAGCGCGTGGACGAACCACAACCGTCTTCGTTCGTGCCATCCAGAGCCAGCCGTTGCGGGTTCCGACTGGTGCGTCTCGTCCATCCACAGGTGCGCGCGGATGTTGCGCTCTGCTCGTGCAGCGGTCGCAACACCTCTGCGATCGATGCAGGATCTGCTGGATTCCGCCGCGCGAAACACGGACTCCGAGTCGCGATGTCTCGCGCTGGATCTCCCCAAACTCAGCCCTCGCCTTCTGTTCGACCATGCGAGCTTGAATACGTGGGCCGATCTTCGCATTCGAACCGAGCGACTCGGCAGTGCAGCGAGAACACGCTTGGAGCATCCCGAGCAGCGTCCCTGCGGTCGAACGAAGGCGAGGCTTCCGTGCAGGTTGCTCGCGCAGCTCCTCGACGATCATTCGCCGCGGTCGAGAGGCGATCAAATCGACGCTCGAACCGCAGTCAGGGCAGCACTCGGGGGGCAGAATACCTCGCGATCCACGTGAAGGCGCGCCTGCCACAACCAACGTGCCCACGGCTCGGCCGGAGTTCGTTTGGGCGCGCGACGTCGGGGCTGCGCTGCGCCTTCTTGCCACCCGGCCGTGAGCGATGTCCGCGCTTCCACGCGTCGAGCGCCTCGTCCTTCTGCTTCAGCGCGCTGCGCAAGCGTCGAGCTCCGCTGCCTGTTCGGCCAGCTTTTTCTCGAGTTCCGCGAACGCTCTTCGGGGTCACACGCGCGAGTGGCCCGGTCACAGCCCAGCGCAAGCACCTTCGTGCATTTGCAAACAGTCACCATCAAGCAAGTCTGGAGACCTGCCGTGCGCGCCTCCGCAAATCGCGTCTGTTTTCCGCAGGATGGCTCACTGCGTAACTCGTACTGCCGTTGACCGCATCGGAGGTTCCGCAGACTCCCCGAAGTCATCGTTCGGTCCGCTGGTGAACTGCTTCACCATAACAATGTAACCTTGCCGATGGCGAGTTCGGCCATGGTATCAGAGCTTTTGCAGCCTGCCAGATGCCTGATTCGAAACGATGCGGGCCCGCGAATCGTGACGTTGCTCTACGGAGCAAAGATCACACCAATTCACTACCGCGTCGAGTATCGCTAGAGATTATTCCATATGCGTCGGGGCAAGGAGAGCGGGTGCTGGCGCGTTTGCTGCTGAATGGCTGCTCAGCAAACGCATATGATTTTCGTCCGTGGAAGGTATCTTCCACGCGTGCCGCAGAACCAGATTGACACCCAGTGGGGGGAGGGAGAGGTTGTCACTCTGGTGTTGATTGATGACCAGGCTGCTGGTATCTTTGGACTGACGAGATGCTGCGCTTTGTCGCCTGTGATACGACGACGCCCTCGTATCACTTCTGGTTGAACCAAGCGATGGGCTTTCCCGTGTTTGTGTAACGTCTGATATTTTCCTGAAAGTGCACGAAGATGGAGAAGCCCATAGGCAAAGATGCCTCGGTGACCCATGCCTGATCTACCAGCGCTATTCGGCTGATGTTTCTCAGTATGTTCGCCCGTCGGCGCCAGGGCGGTAGCATGAGAAGTCTATAAGTGATGGTTTCAAAACCACACCGGAGCTCCCGATCAGGGTGGTAGCGGACCAGCTCGTGGCGTAGACGTTGGCCGTGAAGTCGAAGCTGATCTCGGACGCGTTGTGGGCGAAGGTGAAGGAGCTGCTTCCTCCTGAGGCGCCGAAGCCAAAGGGAGGTCGCCCGCGCGTGGACGACCGCGCTGCGCTCACGGGGATCGTGTTCGTGCTCAAGACGGGGATCCAGTGGCGCGAGCTTCCCTGGGAAATGGGCTGCGGAAGCGGCGTGACGTGTTGGCGACATGCGTGACTGGCAGCAGGCGGCGTTTGGGAGCGGCTTCCGAACTCCTGCTCGAACAGCTTCAGGTGCCAGAAGCCGACTGGAACACCGCGTCCTCGACTCTTCGTCGGTGCCGGCGGGGGGCGAACCACGGAAAAACCCGCCGATCGCGGCCGTCTCGGCAGCAAGCACCACGTCATCACGGACGGCCACGGGCTCCCGCTCTGCCGCCGAAGATCACGGGAGCAACGCCACGACGGCACGACGCCCGCGTGATGCTCGCGCGAGTCAGACCCGTCGCAGGACGCGTTGGCAGACCCCAAACGACGGCCGAAAAGCTGTACGTCGACAAGGCCGACCACTCCGAGAGCAACCGACTTCACTTGCGCATGCGCGGCATCCGCTGCCGCATCGCACGCCCCAGAATCGAGAGCAGTGAGCGCCTCGGACGCAAGCGCTGGGTCGTCGAGCGCACCATCGCTGTCATCGATTTCGACGCTTGCTCGCTCGTTACGAGCGCCGCGCCGACATCCATCAGGCATTCCTCCTCGCGAGTTCATCATCCTCTTGCGAGCCCTGAACGGACGGTGTTGAAACAGCCTCTTATCCCCGCGAAAAAGAACGAGCAGCCACCCCGGCTGCCCGATGAATTAGTTGTTGTTACAAGGTAGCGGAACGCAGATCAAAGCCGACTCGCTGCAGTCCGGGTACGCAAACCGAACCGAACCCGCAGCTGCCGGGGTCGCCGTCACAAGGACCAAGCCCGATCGACCCCGCCATACGCACAGTCGGGGACTCGATTGTCGCGAAGTACTCCGCCAGTTCGGGAGTCGTCGGCTTGTGAGGTGCAGACGTATGGCCGTCGGCGTCGCCACACGGTGTGCCCTCGGCCATGTCAGGCGAACAAAGGGTGACCGAAGCGGAACTGGTCCTCACGACGTTCATCGTCGCGACGTCGCAGTACGGTGAGCGCACTGGCCGTACGCCACCATCACTCGTGGGGATCACCCGGACGACGAGCCGCAGCCCGACGCGAGCACCGCGAGCACGGCCACCACCCGCAATCCCGCCACCTGCACACGCGCGTATCGCTGGTGCTGTGCACCTCCCGCGTCCGCCCAGTCCCGCCGTCGCTGCCCCATCACCGTACCCGTTGCCGCAGATCACCGCGCCAGCCGACGCAGCATCAAATACCGTCTATTCAACTCTTTCGATGCGTGTTCTCCGAGGTGACAGGACGCACCAACACCGCCGCTTGCGAAGCCGCGCGACGGCGAGCAGGGCATCGAGAGAGCATCGTGTCGAGGGGTGCGCTGCAATACGCTGTCGAGCAGCGCTTGCGAGCAGTCGATCGCGCGAAACCGCACCCCGAGCAGCACCGAGCGATCGACCGCCGATTGTCGTGGTCCGGCAGCGCTTTCGAGCGATCGACCGCTCCAACTCGGCGCGCTACGGCCGTTCGACCCACTGATCGCCGAAAGCTCACCTCCGAGCGGCGCTTTCGAGCGGTCGACCGCTCGATGCACTGCACCGTTTGTTTGTCGAACAGAATGCCAGCTGACATCGCGGCGCTGTGCTAATGTCTCTGCCGGCGAGCGCGGAATCGGGAAGCCGGTGTGGGGTCGGAGCAGGTCAAGTTCGCTCGAACACGGGACTATCACGGGAGGAGTCATGACCGAAGCGTCGGCCGCCACCGCGGCCCATCAGGATCCTGTCGTCGTCGTCGAGCGTCTGGACGCGGAGCTCTCTGTTGATCCAGAGAAGTTTCTCGTCGCATTTTGACGAGCTGGCGCTGCGAGCACGGTGCTCGGTCATTTGGAGTCGATCGCGAGCTTGGACCGAAGATCGAGTCGACGTTTCGGTCTTCAATTTTCGGATTTGGACACTGGTACGCGGTCGCGGTGAAGTATCGCGAACGCGGAAGAAAACGCGCGCCCCAGGGTGGACCCCGAAGGTCAAGGCGTTGGAAGAGGGCGCGCTTTTCGAGCTGGGCCGACGGAAGATGTTCGCCGCGATCGGCGTGTTCGATGCGGAATCGTCGCGGATATCGAGAGGCCCGCGGTACGAAGGGACGTCCAGCGATTCTTCGGTATGCTGCGCTCTTCGTAGACCATCGCGCGCAGGTGGATGGAAGATGCCGCCCTCGTTGCAGACGATCGAGCAGGGGCGCGCGAAGGCCGTCGAGCTCGGCGCGATGGGAGCGATCCGGATGGAAAGAGTCTGGAAGAGATCACGGATGCGCGCGCGCGGTCACGCTCTTTCTGAACGCGTATCGAGGCAGTCGGCCATCGAGATGTCCGCCGACAGGAGACGCAGCGGGTTGTTCGCGCTCGCCAACCATCGCGGTGGCTCAAGGAGTCCAAAGAAGCCGGTAAGAAGACCCTCCCCGAGGACGGGAAGGCTGAAAAGCCGAAAAGGGTGAGGCGCGCGCGCCAGCGGGGAAGCCAAGCCCGTGACTCCTGCACCAAGCCAGCGAGCGACAAGAGCGCCCGCCGCGCTGCCGGATTCGCCGTTCAAGCGCGGCGAGTGATCGCTGCTCGCGTATTATTCGTACGGATTCGCCGAGCCGCGACAACGATGACGTCGAGCCTACATCGGTGGCCGGGCGGCGCCTCGACGGACGCCGCAGATTCCCGACTGCACGTCCCCGTGGATCACTGGCTCACGCGGTCGTCTTCGGAATGACCGCCGGGAAAGACCGGGCTCTTGTTGGTCATGGTCGAAGAGGCGCTGCGAGCGGAGTTCCGGTCTTGGTGCTGGACGGGAGACCGGCCACCTCGCGCTCGGTTGCGCGTCGAATGGGCCGGAGGCGTACGTTCCGTTTTCGCAGCGTCGCGCAATCGCGAGCATCACGCCGAGCGATGACCGAGAGCGGGGAGTCTCGCTCTGTGGGAGCTGTCCACGAGTGATGCCGTCGCGCTCAGTGATTCCATTGCGCTGAAGATCCTCACGCCGGGCTCGGACGCGCGAGCCGCGCTTCTCTCGTCCATCGAGCACAGCAACCCGCGCTGGAACACCAACCCCACCGAAGCCCGCAACGCCCTCTCCGCTGCGATCTCTCTGGTGCTTCGGCATGGGCCGCGACGACGACCCGCTCGCGCGCACGTCCTGCTGTCTCTTCTCGCGAGCGCAGGCTGCGCGCGGGCGAAGGAGCTCGCCGACCGGCTCATCGCGGACCTCACCGAGCCTCCTCGCGACGGTGGGCGCGCTCGAGCTCGATGACTTCGTCTCTCCCAGCGAGAGCCACGTTGCCGCGGCGCTCAACGCCCTGCTCGCAGCCCCGTTCGCAGCATGGCGCCAGGGAGAAGGCATCGATGTCGAGCGCTGGATGGCGCGCGCGAGGACAACAGACCCCCGCGGTGATCGTGAGCGTGGCTCACCTCGACGACGAAGCCCGGATGCACGTCCGGAATCGTGTCGAAGAAGCGCTCTCGTGGACGCGCTCGCTTCCGGCACGAACACGCCGCGTTGGTGGTGCTGGACGAGGTGTTCGGGCTCGTCCCCGCATCGGCGAATCACCAACGCGCAGGCCGATTGGTCGTTGATGAAGCGGGCGCGCCTTCGGTGTGGGTGTCGTGCTCGCGACGCAGAACCCCATGGACCTCGACTACCGCACCATCTCCAACGCTGGTCTCTGGGCCGTGGGCAGGCTGCAAACCGACGCAGACCGCGCGCGGGTGATAGAGGGACTCACGGGCGTGAAAGTGTCCCGACGCGCGAAGACTCACGACGACGAGGTCTCGCTCGCGGATACAGTGAAAGACCTCGGGCCAAGGTGGTTCGTCTGGCGCGATGCCCACGACCGCGCGGGGCCGTTTCTTGCGCGGACGAGGGACACGCTGAGCTGGCTCCGAGGCCCCATGACCAGCGCGGATCTGCGCGCGCGACGGGCGCGGTGAGCGCTACAGCTCGACCTGCGTTCCCAATTCGACGACGCGGTTGGGCGGGAGGCCGAAGAAGGCCGTGGCCGTGCGCGCGTTCTTCGACATGAGCGAGAACAAGATCTTCTGCCAGCGCATCATCCCTGGCTTGCTCGTGACGAGCAGCGTCTCGCGGCCGAGGTAGAAGCTCGTGTCGTCGATCTTCACGTCCATTCCGCGCGCCTGCAGGTAGCGCAGGATCTCGGGGACGTTGGGCGTCTGCATGAACCCGTAGTGCGCGGTCACGCGGTAGAAGCCCTGGCCGAGCTCTTCGATCTGCGCGCGCTCGGTGAGCTTCACCTCGGGGATGTTCTCGCTGCGAATCGAGAGCAGGATCACTTTTTCGTGCAGCACTTTGTTGTGCTTGAAGTGATGCAACAGCACCGGGGGAACGCCGTCCGCGTTCTGCGTCATGAACACAGCCGTGCCCTTCACGCGCGCGGGCTTGGCGTTGGGGATGTCTTCGATGAACGCGTCGAGCGGCGCCATCGCGCTCTGCATGAGCACGGCGAGCCGGCGACGACCGCGGTTCCACGTGATCATGAGCGTGAAGACCACCATGCCCATCGCGAGCGGAATCCACCCGCCGTGCGCGACCTTGAGCACGTTGGCTCCGAAGAACGCGAGGTCCACCGTGAGAAACACCGCGACGAGCGAGCCGGCCTTCCACAGCGGCCAGTTCCAGCGCTTGCGCGCGACCTCGAAGAACAGAACGCTCGTGATCGCCATGGTTCCCGTCACGGCGATGCCGTACGCAGCGGCGAGCTTGCTGGACTCTTTGAAGTAGAAGACCAGCGCGATGCACGCGACCATGAGCGCCCAGTTGATCTCGGGGATGTAGATCTGCCCTTCGGCTTCTTCGCTCGTGTGCTTGATGGTGACGCGCGGCGAATACCCGAGCTGCACTGCTTGTTGCGTGAGCGAGAACGCGCCGGAGATCAACGCTTGCGACGCGACAATGGTGGCGATCGTGGCGATCACGACCATCGCGTACAGCGGAGCGCCGGACGGGATGAGCTGATAGAACGGGTTGGCGATGGCGGTGCGGCACGCGCGCGCGTTGGGGTCCGTGCAGGCGGCGAGCAAAAACGCTCCCTGACCGAGGTAGTTGATGAGCAGCGCGGGCATCGCGACGGCGAACCACGCGGCGCGAATCGGCGCGCGCCCGAAGTGTCCCATGTCCGCGTAGAGCGCTTCACCGCCGGTGACGCAGAGCACGACGGAGCCGAGCACCGCGAAGCCGTGCCACTTGTGGTGCGCGAAGAACTCGATCGCGAACGTGGGCGAGATCGCCTTGAACACCGCTGGGTTCTTCAAGATCCACGGGATTCCTGCGATCGCGATGGCGCTGAACCAGATGAGCATCGCCGGGCCGAACATCGCGCCGATCTTCGCGGTCCCGCGCTGCTGCGCGATGAACAACACGAGCAGCACCGCGACCGTGAGCGGAACAACCGGCGGCGGCCCCGACCCCAGCTTCGCCACCTCGAGCCCCTCGATCGCCGAGAGCACCGAGATGGCCGGGGTGATCACTCCATCGCCGTACAAGAGCGCGGCGCCAAACAGCGCCATCAACACAAACGCAGCGACGCCCTTCGTCGCCGACCCTTTGGGCATCAAGAGCGCGAGCAGCGCGAGGATGCCTCCCTCGCCGCGGTTGTCCGCGCGCATGATGAACGAGATGTACTTGAGCACCACGACGAGCGAGAGGGACCAGACGATCAGCGAGAGGATTCCCAGCACGTTCGACTGGTTGGGCGTGAGCCCGTGCTCAGCTCCGAAGCACTCTTTGACTGAATAGAGAGGGGACGTCCCGATGTCGCCATAGACGACGCCGAGCGCGGCGAGGGCCAGCTTGGGAAGCGAGCCATGGGGCGCGTGTCCGCCAGTGGTGTCCGGCGCAGAAGCCCCGTGAGAACTCGAACTCATGTGTGTGTGTGCGCGAAGGGATACCGCTATCTCAACGCGCTGGGTAGGGCACCCATGTCGCAGTGGTGATCGCTCGCTTGTGGCGCTATCAATTGTGCATCGTGCTTTTGTTCTCTTCGCTTGCTGACAGGTCCGCTCGACGACGCGCGCTCGCCGCGTCGCTCTTGTGTGTGATCGCGTTGGGCTCGGGAGCGTGCGCGGAGTTCAACGATCCGCGTGGGCAGGACGGCGCGGTGGGCTCGGACGCGTCGCTCTACGAAGACGCCAGCGCGCTCCGTGACAGCGCGCAGCCGCCCGAGGGTGGCCGCGTCGCGCCCACGTTCGAGTGCAGCCCCGATGGGACGGGCGAGCTCGTCGTGCAATTGCAGCTCGCGCCCGCGGTGAATGACAGCGATCTCTGGCTCGCCGCGCTGTGCGGTCGAACGATCCAGTCGGCGCCGTCCGATCAGAAGCCGCTGCGGGTGGTGCGCGTTCCGCGCGGCGAGACGACGGTGCGCCTCGGCGGGCTCGGCGACGGGTACTACACCGTGCTCGCGAGCGCGCTCGGCGCGCCGTCGGGCCAGAGCGGAGCGGTCTCTCTTCAGGGCGGAGCCTCCGCGGTGACATTCGTCTCGGTCGGCGCGAACACGGCCCCGTATTGGAGCCTCGACGCCACGAGCGCGCCTCGCGCGGACGCGGGGCTCTTGCCCGCGCGCGACGCCGGAGCGCAGGATTCGGGCGCGACCAGCGCGCCTTCGCTCGAGTTCGACGTGGCCGCGGCGGGCGCCGGCGCCGGGCGTATCGGCCTCGTGCTCTCTCCTCGCGAGGCGGGGTGGCAAGACGTCTCGTTCAACCTCGCGAACCTCTGCTCGGGCTCGACGTGTCCGATCTTGCGCGTCGCTGGGCTCGAGCTGCGGGTCGAGCGCGACGGGCTGCCCGCGGCGCTCGTGAGCATCTCGCTCGGCGCCTCTGCGCGCGGAATGACCATCCTGCCCAACGAGACCTTCTCGACCGACTCGCGCATCGTCTCGTCGAGCGCGTTTGCTGCAGGCGCTCGGGTGAAGCTCACGCTCTTCGGCGTGACCGCGCTCTGAGTCGTCCGCGCCGCCAAATCTGATACAACGCCGCGCCATGTCCGACGCGGTGTCTCGCGCGCTCTTCGCTCGGGCGAAAGAGCGCATCCCTGGCGGCGTGAACTCTCCGGTTCGCGCGTTTCGTTCGGTCGGCGGCGAGCCGATCTTCATCGCGCGCGCCGAGGGCTGCTGGCTCTACGGCGCAGACAACAAGCGCTATCTTGATTATGTGGGCTCGTGGGGGCCGATGATCCTCGGCCATGCGCACCCCTCGGTGATCTCGGCGATCACCGACGCCGCCGCGCTCGGGACGAGCTACGGAGCGCCGACCGAGCGCGAGGTCCTGCTCGCCGAGGCCCTGTGCGAGGCGATCCCGTCGATCGAGATGGTGCGTTTGTGCTCGTCGGGCACCGAGGCGTGCATGAGCGCGCTGCGTTTGGCGAGGGGATTCACGGGTCGTTCGCTGATCGTGAAGTTCTCGGGGTGCTACCACGGGCACGCGGATTTTCTGCTCGTGAAGGCGGGCTCGGGCCTGGCGACGATGGGCGTTCCGGACTCGGCGGGCGTGACCGAAGCGGTGGCGAAGGCGACGCTGACCGCGCGGTACAACGACCTCGATTCGGTGCGGGCGCTGTTCGAGCAGCACGGCGCGGACATCGCCGCGGTGATCGTCGAGCCGGTCGTGGGAAACATGGGCTGCGTCCCGCCCGCGCCTGGCTTTCTCGAAGGGCTCGCCGAGCTGTGTCACTCGCGCGGAGCGCTCTTCGTGCTCGACGAGGTGATGACGGGCTTTCGCCTCGCGTACGGCGGCGCGCAAGAGAAGTTTGGGCTGAAGCCCGACCTCACGACGCTCGCCAAAATCGCAGGCGGAGGCATGCCCCTCGGCGCGTTTGGCGGCCGGCGCGACGTCATGTCCATGCTCGCTCCCCTCGGCCCCGTCTACCAAGCGGGAACCCTCAGCGGAAACCCCGTCGCCACCGCCGCCGGCCTCGCCACCCTCTCGCTCTTGCGCGACCGCATCGCGTACGAAAAGCTCGAGATCACCGGCGCCGCGCTCGAAGAAGGCCTGCGCGACGCCGCTCGCCTCGCGGGCGCGAAGGTCACGATCCAGCGCGTCGGCTCGATGTGGACCGTGTTCTTCACGGACGCTCCCGTGCGCTCGTGGGACGACGCCGCGCGCTGCGATACCGCGCGGTTCGCGAAGTTTCATCGCGCCATGCTCGAGGCCGGCGTGTATCTCCCGCCCTCGCAGTTCGAAGCGGCGTTTCACTCGATCGCGCACGGTCCGAGCGAGGTCGAGCTCACCGTCCGCGCCGCGCGCGCCGCCTTCGCCGCAGCGGTGTAAGCCCCGCCTGCCGCGCGCACTGACAGCGAGCACCCCAGGACGAGCCCGGGACTTTCGCCACCGCGCGGGCGTGTGTCATGCTCCGCGCGATGGACTCGTTCTTCTCGCATACATCGTTGGCTGCTCGCGCGTCGGCTTTCTTGTCGCTCACCCTCGGCGTCGCGGTGATGGCCTGCGAGCCTCCCCGCATGCTCGTGACGGACACGGGCGTCTCTCAGCCCGACGCCGAGCCGATGGACTCGGGTGTGCCCGAGGACTCGGGCGTGGTCGTCGACACGGGCGTGCGGCGCGACACGGGCGTCGCCATGGACGTGTCCGACGCCTCGGCGGACTGCGACTTTCTCACCTGCGACAACAACTGCGTCGCGATGGGCGCCACCGTCGGTCGCTGCCAGATGAACCGCTGCAACTGCATCTTTCCGAGCGGTGATGCAGCGGTGATGACCGACGCGAGCGCGCCCGGCGACGCGCGCGCCGACGTCGTGCTCGAGTCCTCGATCCGCGGCTGCATGAGCAACGCCGAGTGCCCGCCGACCATGTTCTGCTCCGCTGCTTCGTGCTCGGGCGTGGGCTCGTGCCTGGTGCGCCAAGAGACGGACCCCAACCGCTGCGTGCCCGACTCGGTGCCCTCGTGCGGCTGCGACGGATTGCTCTATCCGTCCGCATGCGCGCGCACCGCGGTCGGCGTTCGTCAGGACCCGATGCGACGCTGCGACGGAGACGCCGCAGTGCTCCCGATGTCCGACGCGTCGAGCGGCGGCGGCTGATCGAGCGATCCGAGCGCGCGCTCGTCGCGAGCGGCCGAATCGGGACAGGGCCGGGCGCTGTGATACGGTTCGCGCGCTGTGCCGTCGATCCTCACTGCGGTGCGCGACCTCGATCGCGCCAGGCAAATTGCGGTCGTTCTCGTTCGCCACGGGTTCGGCGAAGTGGCGACCCGGCTCGGGCTCTCGTCCGCGGGCGTCCCTTCGAAGAGCGAGGCGGGCTCGGGACAATCGCCCATCGGAGACCGCGCGACGCTCGCGCAGCGGCTGCGCATGGTGCTCACGGACCTGGGGCCCTCGTTCGTCAAGCTGGGACAGATCGCGTCGACGCGGCCCGATCTCATCCCCGCCGACGTGATCGCTGAGCTGAAGAAGCTGCAGGACGCCGTCCCGCCGTTCAGCTCGGAGGACGCGCGCGCCATCATCGAAGAGCAGCTCGGCGCGCCGGTCAACGAGGTGTTCTCGGCGTTCGAAGACAAGCCGATCGCGAGCGCGTCGATCGGCCAGGTGCACAAGGCTTCGCTGCGCTCTCCCGAGGGAGATGTCCCCGTCGTCGTGAAGGTCCAAAGACCCAACGTCGCGCAGACGATCGAGCGCGACGTGGATCTTCTCTATTGGTTCGCGCACGCGCTCGAGAGAGCGTTTCCCGAGACGAAGACGTACTCGCCGACGGACCTCGTGCGCGAGTTCGATCGGTCGATCACCGCGGAGATCGATTTCGTCCAAGAAGCGGAGAACGCCGGGCGCTTCGCGAAGAACTTCGAGGGCCACGAGGCCATTCGCTTCCCCGCGATCCACAAGCGCGCGTCGGGGCGAAAGGTCCTGACGATGGAGTTCTTCAACGGCCCGAAGATCGACCGCGCGAAAGAGCACGGCTTCGACGGAAAGGTCATCGCCGCCCGCTCGGTCGACGTGATCATCAAGATGATCTTCGAGGACGGGTTTTTTCACGCCGACCCGCACCCAGGAAACGTCTTGGTCCTCGGCACGCCCGAGGCCCCTGTGCTCGGGATGCTCGACCTCGGCCTCGTCGGGCACCTCTCGCCGCTCATGCGCGACCGCGCGATCGACCTGATGGTGGCTGCGGTTCGCGAAGACTACGAGGCGATCGCCGACGCCCTGTACGCGATGGGAAAGCCCAATCGCAAAGTCGATCAGGTCGCCTATCGCGCGGACGTCGCGATGCTCGCGCGCAAGTACCTCGGCAAGAGCTTGAAGGACATCGAGATGTCCGCGCTCATCACGGACCTCGTTCAGGGCGCGATTCGCCACGGAATCGACATGCCCCCGGACTTCTTGATGGTGGGCAAGACGCTGATGACCCTCGAGGGCATCGGCCGTCAGCTCGACCCCGACCTCGACGTGTTCAACGCGGCCAAGCCTCACTTTCTGCGCTTGCTCGCGAAGCGCTACTCGCCCGAAAAAGTGAGCGGCGATCTGCTTCGCGCGGCCGTGCGCATGTCGGGGCTCGCGGGCACGATGCCCGAGCAAGTGGGCGAGATCCTCGAGGACCTTCGCAAGGGCCACTTGTCCATGAAGACCGTGGACCCAGGGCTTCCGCTCGCGGCCGAGCGCTTGGGAAAGCAGGTCTACACGGGCCTCACCGTCGCCAGCATGATCTTCGCGGGAGGGCTTCTGCTCGCGACCGACCGCCACGTGTGGCTCGGGTATCTGCTCTTTGTCGGCGCGGGAGGGACCGCGTTCTTCCACCAGATTCGTCAGTGGTGGACCGGGACGCAGCTGCGCTCGGGACGCAGCTGAGCGTCGCGCGCTCGAGCCTGCGAAGGGGGATCGAAGAGGGCGACCGCGGCGCGCTGGAGCTCACTTGCTCGTCACGACCCCACTATGAGTGGAGAAAGCCGCAGGCTCACTCACAGTGGGGTCAATACTCCAGTGCGGGTCGTGCTCTGCCGCGACGTTGCATCGCGGACTGAAAGCTAGGCTCGTTCAGCGTCGCTCGCGGTCGCACTCTTCGAACGCCCGAAGAGTGCCGCAACTGCGCGCGCTGTGGCAAGCGCGCCGATTCGCGAAGCGCGGTGATCGTCACTTGCGCGTCATCGTCTGCCGTGGCTGAGGAAGAGGGCGTGCACGACCCCTCTGCCACGGCAGACTCCAATCTTTGATGCCGAGTGTGATTCTGCCGCGGCGTAGCGCCGAGGACTGAAAGCTGCGCGTCTCAGCGCGCTCGCGAATCGGTGCGCGCGACGATTGTACGCGATGCAACGGCTCGGTCATCATCGAACGTCCGTGACACAGACCATGAACGCTCGACGCTCACTCGCTCCCTCGTTGGTGATCACGCTCGCGCTCGCGGGCTGCCGCCGCGAGGCGACTCCGCCTCCGCAGAGCACCTCCCCCACCCCTGCGACGCCCGCGGCGGTGTTCTCTGTGCAGTCGCCAGCGCGCACGGCGCTGATCAGCGCGGGAGAAGAGTCTCCGCGCTTTCGCGTGACGGCGCACGACGGGCGCTTGATCGAGAACACGGGCGTTCGGCAGCGGCCGTTGGTCGTGTACTTCTATCCACGCGACGAGACGCCGGGCTGCACTGTGGAGGCGCACGGGTTTCGTGATCACTCGCGAGAGTTCGAAGCAGCGGGCGTGGACGTGGTGGGCGTGAGCACGGACTCCAACGATCGGCACCGGTCGTTTGCGAGCGGGCACAGCCTCGGGTTTGCGCTGGTGAGCGATCCGGACGGGCAGCTCGCGAGCGCGTTTGGCGTGGGAGTTCGCCTGGGCTTCGCGCAGCGCGTGACGATCATCATCGGCAAGAGCGGCGTCGTGGCGAAGGTGTTCGAGAGCGTGACGCCCGACGGTCACGCGGAAGAAGTGCTCACCGCGGTGCGCGCCGCCGCGCAGTGATCAGTGCTTTCGCAGAGAGCGATCCCCAGCGGGGCTGCCGAGGAAGCGGCTTCCACCTGCTCTGCTGGCGAGCGTAGCGAGCGAACGGAGCCCCCACCCGCGTAGCGAGCGAACGGTTCGCAGGCCCCCACCCGCGCTGCCGCGCGCCCCGCCCCCGCACAGCGAGGGCGGCGGCTCTTCATTGGGAAAACAGCGGTGGAACGGCGTTCGTTGATCGCGTGGAGACCTTGCTCTGCAAGGTCTCTTCAGTGAACGAAGTGGCTCGCAGGACAACACGACGCAACGCGAACGCCCGGAGCAAACCGTGATCGGCAGAGCCGCTTCGCTCCGTGAGTGGTCGCAATCGCGTCGATCGAAGCCCTTGCAGAGCAAGGGTTCCCAGCGATCAACACAATCAACTCTACCGCTGTTTTCCCAATGCAGAGCCGCCGCCCTCGCTCTGCGGGGGCGGGGCGCGCGGCAGCGCGGGTGGGGGCTCCGTTCGCTCGCTGCGCGGGTGGGGGCCTGCCAACCGTTCGCTCGCTGCGCGGGTGGTGGCTCCGTTCAGTGCTCGTCCCAGTTGCGGGCGCTCTCGCCGCGCCGCGAGGCAGCGCCCGTTCGCCAGCAAAACCGCCGGTCGATCGCGTGTTGCTTCGCTTCGCACACGTCGGCGATCCACTCGCCGAGCAGCGGCGCGAACTTGAGCGCGTGCCCAGAGTCCCCCGTCGCCACGACGAGCCCTTCGCGCGATGGAACGTGGTCGATCACGAAGTGCCCGTCTGCGGTGTCCGCGTACATGCACAGGCGCGTGCGCTCGAGCGTGGCGTGCGCGAGCGCGGGGAGCGCCTGGGTGACGAAGGCGCGCATCGCGGCGATCTGCGACGGGGTCACTTCGCGCTCGGGTGACGCCGGGTGCATCACGCGACCGGCGCCGTGGTGGGCGATCTTCACGAGCCCTTCGCTCGGATGCAGCGGAAACCCGTACCAACCCGTGCGCGCGATGTCCGAGCCCCACGTGACCAGGCGCGGCGCTTCGAAGCTCGCGCGGCTCTCGTCCGTGGGTCTGAGCAAGAACACAGGGTGCCCGGTGCTCTTGACGCTCTCGGCGAGCTCGGGGACGAGGTACGGGCTCCACGCGCCCATCGCGCACACGGTGAGGTCCGCGGTGAACTCGCGGCCGTCTTCTGTGCGCGCCCCGAGCGTGCGCCCGTCGCGGTCGATGAAGCGACGGACCGTCGCGCCCTCGACGATCGTGGCGCCGAGCGCGCGCGCCTGCGCTGCGAGCGCCTCGACGAGCTTGCCGGACTCGACCCAACCGCCGACGGGGTTGAAGTACCCGTCGCTGTGAAAGCCCTCGCTCCAGCAGGAGAATCGCTGGTGAATCTGCGCTGCGCTCAGCCGCTCGACGGCGATGTCGCGCGCGCGTAGCCGCTGCAGGCTCTCGTGCTCGAACCCTCCCGCGCTCAGCTCGTCGCGCGAGAGGTAGCTCACGCCGGTCTCGTGAAAGAGCGCCGAGCCCCAGCGCGCGTTGCGCTCGCGCCATCGCGCGAGGCACTCGAGCATGGCGTCGGCGTAGCGGTCGTCGTCGCCGTAGTCCATGCGCACGGCCTTCGAGAGGTCCGTGGAGGCGGCGAGCGGATGCGGGATCGCTCCCTCGCTCAGGACGGTGACGGACCACTGGCGCTGCGCGAGGACGAGCGCCGCTTCGAGGCCGAAGACGCCGGCCCCACAAATCAAGACGCGCTTGCTCATCGCGCGGCCGTCGCGCAGTGAACGGTGGGCGTAAATCCGTACGCCGCTGCGTTGAAGTACGTGTTCACCGTGCGCGACTGCCGCGGCTCGACCGTCGCGGAGATCGGGCGCGGGTTGACGTCGGTCGTGACCGTGCACGAGACGGTGGCGGAGCAGCCGTTGGTGATGGTCACGAGGTGGTTGTAGCCGCTGCCGTTGAAGATGGGCTGGGCGGTGACGGTGGCGCAGTCGGGGCGCGTTCCGGCGATGCGAGCTTGCTGCGCGAAGAGCGGGGCCGAGGCGCTGACGAGGGCGATCGCGGCGAGGATCGAGAGCCGTGCGCGGGGCATGGGTGCGCTGTGGATGATACGTCGCGCAGAGAAACCGCGCACGAAACGCGCGTTCGAACCCTTTCGCCCGCAGCGTGGCTCGAACCGCGATCGATGGTCGATTGGACGCAACAGCTCCTCCCCTTTGCGCTGCTCATCGGGTGGTTCGTGCTTCAAGCCGTGGTCTTACCCAGGGCAGGGGTCGCCACGTGAATGGCGCCGCCGCGTCGGTCGACGCGAAGAAGTGACGGAAGCGAAGAAGACGAGCCCCGCTCGGGGTGCTGAAGCCGGCGTTTGCGCGCTCAGTCGCTGTCGGTCGCGGCGAACACGGCGAGCGATCGTCCGTCGCTGCGGGTGCAGGTGATCCCGACGTCGAGGCACACGTGCGCGAACCACGGGGACTCGGACGCGAACGCGGTGAACCACGAGCGCGCAGCTTGCTCGTCGATCGCCGCGAGCTCTGCGCTCGCGGGCGCCGCGCACAGACCTGCGAGCGATTGCCACGCGAGGGCTCGACCGTACGCCGCGCTTCGCCCCTCGGCGTACGCTCCGCCCTGGGTGAACAGGGACCACAGCGCGCCGAGCGTCGCTCGCGCAGAGCGGGGCAGCTCGACGAGCGGCTCGGGCTCGGACGCGATGCACTCGAGCGGCAGTCCCCGGACCGAAATGGGACCGAGCTGCTCGCGGATGGCGAACGTGCGCACCTCGCGCGTCCCGTTCGGAAAGCTCATTTCGTCGCACAAACCGCTGGCGATTTGCGCTTCGAGCGCGGCGTCGAACGGGTGCTCTCTCTCGATCACGGCGCGCTTCAACGGCTCGCCGTTCGCTGCGCCGTGCGTGGTGAAGGACTCGGTGAACCAGAACCAGTTTCCGAGCAGGTCGGGCTCGGGGGTGGTCCATCGCTTTCTCAGCCCCTTCTCGATCTCGAGCAGCGTGAGCGGGAGCCCCGCGAGCGCGTGCGGCTCGATCGTCACTCGTCGCCAGAACCGCGCGACGATCGCCGACCGCTCGACGGGCTCTTGCAAGCTCACCAGCTCTTGCACCGCGCACAGGAGCGTCTCGCGCAGATCCACGCTGTCTCCGTAGGTCTCGAGCAGGTACTCGAGCCGTTCGACGTCGAGCGCGCAGCCGAGCAGGGCGCCGAGCTTTCGTGGCCAACCGCGGCCGCTCTTGTCGAAGCCGTTGCGCCACGAAGGGGCTCTTCGAACGCGCTCGACGAAGGCGTCGAGCGCGCGCTGATCGCGCACGAACGCCAACGCGAACAGGGCGTCGTTGCGCACGATGTGAAACGCCGCGGGGCTGTTCTTCTCGATGCGGTCGTAGAGCGTCGCGATCCACTGCCAATCGCCCGCAGCAATCGCGGCGGGGATGTGCGTGCGCTGCTCGGTCCACAAAGGCGAGCTCTGCCCAGGGACGAGCCCTCCGTAGCGCTCGATGAACTTGTCGACCGAGATCGAATGCGCCTTCGTCACGATGCGCGAGAGTAGCCCGAGCGCCGACGAACTGCGGTACCGTCGCTCGCGCGGCGATGTGTGACACAACCGTGGTCGTGACCGAGGGCGGGGTGCAGTGGCTCGCGAAGAACAGCGACCGCGAGGCGGGTGAATCGCAGGTGGTCGAGCACCTGCCCGCGCGCGCGGCGCCGGGGCCGAAGCTGCGCGCGACGTGGGTGACGATCGACGAGGCCGCTCCTTCGTTCGAAGTCGTGCTCTCGCGGCCGACGTGGATGTGGGGCGCCGAGATGGGCGTCAACGAGCACGGCGTCGCGATCGCCAACGAGGCGGTGTTCACCAAGCTGCCCGTCGCTTCGACGGGGCTCACGGGGATGGATCTGTTGCGCATCGCGCTCGAGCGCTCGCGCTCTGCGGACGCCGCGCTCGACCTCATCACGGGGCTCATCGAGAAGTACGGTCAGGGCGGGCGCTGCGGCTATCGCAACAAGGGATTTCGCTATCACAACGCGTTTGTGATCGCCGATCGCGCCGGGGCGTGGCTCTTGGAGACGGCCGACAAGCACTGGGCCGCCGTGCGCGTGAAGGGCGCGCGCACGACGTCCAACGTGCTCACCATCGACGAGCCGCCCGACCGCATGTCCGAGGGGACGATGGACGAGGCGTGGCGCCGCGGGTTTTGGAGCGGAAACGGCCCCTTCTCGTTTCGCGCGGCGTTCGCGCAGCGCGCGATGATCGTGCTCTCGGGCGGAGACGTGCGTCGCGCGTGCACGCTGCGCGCGCTCGAGGGCGGCGACGCGCTGGCGGGGCTCGATCTCGCGCGGCACTTCGACGCGCTTCGCTCGCACAACGGCCGCGACCCGAGCGAGGGGTGGCGCATGGAGGCGCCGTGCGCGCACTCGGGGCCGCTGCCGACGCGCGCCGCGGGGCAGACGACGGGTTCGATGATCGCCAGGATTTCTCGTGGCGACTTGAATGTGTGGGCGACGGGCACGAGCGCCCCGTGCCTCTCGGTGTTCAAGCCCGTGCGCTTGGGCGAAGGGCTCACCGAGACGGGCCCCGCGCCCAACGCGGCGGGCGGTGACGAGGAGAGCTTGTGGTGGCGACACGAGCGGCTGCATCGCGCGGTGCTCGAGCGGGGCTACTCCGAGGCGCGCGCGGTCTTCGAGGACGAGCGGCGCGCGCTCGAGGCGCAAGCGATCGCCGCGAAGACGCTCGCCGAGCGCAACGCCGCGTGGAGCGAGCACCGCGAGCGGGTCCAAGCGTGGCGGGCGCGCGTGGAGGCGACGGCGAAGGGCCCCGCGAACCCGAGGGTGTGGCAGCGCGCGAGCGCGTGGTTCTGGCGACGCGAGTCGAGGAGAGACGGGCTGTGAGCGAAGAGAGCATCGAGCGGGACGTGGCCGTCATCGGCGCTGGGTTTGCGGGGCTCGCCGCGGCGCGGACGCTGCTCGACCGCGGTCGATCGCCGAGCGACGTGGTGGTGCTCGAAGCGCGCGATCGCGTGGGCGGGCGCGTGTACACGACGACGCTCGAAGACGGGACGTGGGTCGACCTCGGAGGCCAGTGGCTCGGCGTGAAGCAAGCGCGGCTCGAGCACTGGCTGCGGCGCTACAAGCTCCCGACGTACAAGAGCTACACGAAGGGCGAGAACCTGCTCGTGTGGAAGGGCGTCGCGAAGCGATTTCGCGGGACGATTCCCTCGCTTCCGGCGCTGTCGTTGATGGGCGTGGGGTGGGCGCAGCTGCGGCTCGATTGGATGGCCAAGAGCGTTCCGCTCGACGCGCCGTGGAAGGCGAAGCAGGCCGAGGCGTGGGACGCGCAGTCCTTCGGCCAGTGGGTGCGAGAGAACGTGGGCGACCCGCTCGCGCGGCAGCTGCTCGAGATCGGCATGGAGACCGTCTTCGCCGAGAACGCGAACAACTACTCTCTCTTGCACGCGCTGTTCTACATCCGCTCGGGCAAGGGCACGGACATCTTGCTCGGCAGCGACGGCGGCGCGCAGGACACCCGCGTCGAAGGCGGGATGCAGACGCTCGCCGACGCGATGGCCGCAGGGATCGACGTGCGAACGAGCTGCGCGGTGCGCGCGATCGAGTGGAGCCCCGCGGCCGTCACGATCCGCTGCGACGGGCTCACGGTGAAGGCGCGGCGGGCGATCGTCACGGTCCCTCCAAAGCTCGCACACGAAATCAAGTTTACCCCCGCGCTCCCCGGCTCGCGCGCGGCCCTGCACGCGAACATGCCGATGGGCGCCGCGGGAAAGTGCATCGCTGTGTACGACGAGCCCTTCTGGCGCAACGACGGGCTCTCGGGCATGTGCGTGAGCGACGAAGGGCCGTGCCACGTCACGTTCGACAGCTCTCCGTCCGGCGGAAAGCCCGGCGTTCTCTTGGGCTTCGTCGAGGGCGACGGCGCGCGCGCGCTCGCCAAGAAGAGCCCTGAAGAGCGCGAGCAGCTCGTGCTCGAGTGCTTCGCGAAGTACTTCGGCCCCCGCGCGCGATCACCGAGGGTCTACACGGACAAGCTCTGGGAGCACGACGAGTGGGCGCGCGGCTGCTACGGCGCGTTTTGCCCGCCGGGCTTGCTCACGGCGCACGGGCACGCGCTGCGCGCGCGGGTCGGCGCGATCCACTGGGCGGGGACCGAGACCGCGACCGAGTGGAGCGGATACATCGACGGAGCGCTCTCGAGCGGAGAGCGCGCCGCAACGGAGTGCACCAACGAATGACGACGGACAACGAACGGCCGCTGTTTCAGCCGCTGAAGGTCGGACCCATCACGCTGCGCAACCGCACGATCCGCGCGGCGGCGTTCGAGGGGCTCGGTCGCGATCACCTCGTGACCGACGCGTTGATCGACTACCACGCGCAGATCGCGCGAGGCGGTGTCGGGATGACCACCGTCGCGTACGCGGCGGTCGAGCAGCGCGGGCTCTCGTTTGATCGACAGCTGTGGATGCGCCCCGAGGTGGTCGAGGGCCTTCGCAAGCTCACCGACGCGGTGCACAAAGAGGGCGCGCTCGCGAGCATTCAGCTCGCCCACTGCGGAAACATGGCGCACTCCGCGGTCTGCGGCGGGCGGCCGCAGAGCGCCTCGGAGAAGTTCAACCTGTACGGGCCGACCTTTCCGCAGGCGATGGACGAGCACGACATTCGCCGCGTGATCGACGCGCACGTCGAGGCCGTCTCGCTCGCGCGAGAGGCGGGCTTCGACGCGGTCGAAGTGCACGCGGGGCACGGCTATCTCATCAGCCAGTTCTTGAGCCCCTGGACCAACGTCCGGCGCGACGAGTACGGCGGATCGCTCGAGAACCGCATGCGCTTCGCGGTGCGCGTGCTCGAAGCGGTGCGCGAAGAGGCCGCGGACACGATGGCCGTGCTCGTGAAGACCAACCTGCGCGACGGCTTCGAGGGCGGGGTCGAGATCGACGAGGCGATCCGCATCGGACAAGCGTTCGAGCGCGTGGGCGTCGACGGGCTGGTCCTCACGGGTGGCTTCGTCAGCCGCGCGCCGATGTACGTCATGCGCGGCTCGATGCCGACCCGCGTGATGGCCGAGATCATGGACGATCCGATGCTCGCGATCGGGCTCAAGATCGTCGGGCAGAAGCTCATCAAGCCGCTGCCGTACGAGCCTCGGTACTTTCGTGGCGACGCGCTCGCGATGCGCGCGAGCGTGAAGCTCCCGCTGGTGTTTCTGGGCGGAGTCGACTCGGGGCCCGCGGCGGACGCGGCGATCGCCGACGGCTTCGACGCGGTGGCCATGGCGCGCGCGCTCATCCGCGAGCCGGATTTCGTCGAGAAGATCCGGCGCGACCCGAGCTACGCCTCGCCCTGCGATCACTGTAATTTCTGCGCGGCGCAGATCTATACGCGCGCGGCGAGCTGCCATCACCGCGAGGCTCCGTCGCCCAAATTGCAGGCCCTTCTGCGAAAGGACATGGGCAAGTGAGCGAGGCATCGAGGCAGCGGGCGGTGATCACCGGCGCGTGCTCTGGCATCGGCTTGGACATCGCGCGCACGCTCGCGGCGCGCGGCTGGGATCTGTGCTTGTGCAGCGAGCGCTCGGATCGATTGAGCGCCGCGGCGGACGAGCTTCGAACACGCCACGGGGTGACCGTCGACGAGGCGGTCTTGGACCTCACGGTCCCGTCCAACGCGAAGGTCCTGCACGAGTTTGCGACGGGCCACGGACGCAGGGTGGACGCGCTCGTGTGCAACGCGGGGTTCTTCTTCTTCGGAGAGGTCGCCGACGTCGATCCGGCGCGCGCCGAGGCGATGCTGCAGCTGCACGTCGTTGTGCCCTCGCTGCTGTGCGCGTATTTCGCCCGGGATTTTCGAGAGCTTCGCGCGGGGCGCATCATGGTGACCTCGAGCATCTCGGCGTTTCGGGACTTTCCGGGCATCGCGCACTACGCGAGCAGCAAGAAGTACCTGCGCGCCTTCGCCGCGTCGCTGCGCTGCGAGCTCGCGGTGTACGACGTCTCGGTCACGTGCCTGTTGCCCGGAGCGACCGCCACCGCGCTCTATGATCGCTCGGCGGTTCCGGTCGAGCTCGCGACCCGGCTCGGCGTGATGATGGCGAGCGAGCGCGTGGCGCGAGAGGGCGTGGACGCGATGCTCGCGGGGGAGGCTGAGTGCATTCCGGGCGTGTTCAACCGCGTGGTGACGAGCTCGGTGGGGCTCGTCCCGCAGGGGGCGATCGACGCGCTTCGCAAGTGGGGGCCGTGGCTCAAGCGCTGAGCGAAGCGACGGAGCCCCGCGCCGCCCGCGGACCGAACGCTCTTTTCGCAGTAAAAGTGCGGTCGCGCGCCGTCGTGATACCGTGCTCCGTCGTCGATGCCCGCCGCTCGCGTCCTCGCTTCAGCGCTCGCCGCCTCTCTGCTGACGCTCTGCGCTTCGAGCGCCTTCGCGCAGAGCGCTCCCTCGACGCCCGACGCCGTCGTGCGGCTGTACCTCGAGCGAGGCGCCGCTGGGGATCTCGCCGCGGTGCGACCGTTGCTGCTCGATCACTGCGAGGACACGGCGGTGGGCCGCGTCGAGGGCGTCATGGTGATGGGCGTGCGGATGACGGTTCGAACGATTCGTGTCCAAGTGGTGAGCAGCACCGCCACCGAGGCGAGGGTGCGCTACTCGATTACTGGAAGCGCGCAGGGCAGCAACGCCACCACGCGCATCCTCGGGGCCACCGTTCGCATCGGGCGCGTCCGCGTGGCCAACGTCACGCAGTCGAACGTCCTCGTGCTGCAGCGGGTCAACGGCCGCTGGTTGATCTCCTGTCGTTGAGCGTTGTGTGTTACGGCCTGTAAGCGCGCTGAGTGCACCCAGTCAGTAGTTAGCGCGTTCGATAGCCGTGATGTCAGTGACCTTTCGAGCCGCCGTCGTTGCCGTGACGGTGGCGTTGGTTGAAGCAACAAGTTACGCGCAGAGCGCCGAGGACGATCGCGCCGTCGAGGCGTTGATGGAGGAGGGCGTCGCGCTGCGGCAGCGAGGGGACGACGAGGCGGCGCTCACGCGGTTTCGCGAGGCGTTTTCGCGCACGCGCGCGCCTCGGGCGCAGGCGCAGGTGGCCCTGGCCGAGCAGGCGCTCGGCGATTGGATCAACGCGGATCGGGACATGCGGGCGGCGCTCGCGGTCACCAACGACCCGTGGATCGATCGCAATCGCACGGCGTTGCAGGGCGCTCTGCAGCAGATCAGCCATCGGATCGGATCGGTCGACGTCCGCGTCAACGTCCCAGGCGCCGAGCTCTGGATCGACGGAACGCGGATCGGCTCCCTCCCGCTCCCGGCTCCCGCGCGCGTGGCCGCGGGCGTCGTGATGCTCGAGGTGCGCGCGGACGGCTACGCGACCCTGCGTCGCTCCGTCGAAGTGCGCGGAGAATCCCTGGCGAGAGAGACCTTCAACCTCGTGCGCGTCGCGGGCGCCGAGCCCAACGCCAACGCCAGCGCCAACAACAACAGCGCTGCGAACAACAACAGCACGAGCGTGACGGGTCCGACCACGGGCCCGAGCGCGTCGGGAGCGGCGTCGTCGCGCGCGTTTGCTCCGCCGATCGGCGCCGCGGTGGTGCTGGGCGTCGGCGGCGCGACCTTGGTTTCGAGCGCGATTTTCGCGGCGATGCGCGCGGGGGCGATCGGCAACTGCCGCGTCGACGGCAACACGCTCGTGTGTCCGTCGCTGCTCGACGCGCAGCGCGCAGAGTCGGGCCGGACGTACACGACGCTGACCAACATCACGCTCATCGCGGGCGGCGCGCTCGTGGTGGGCGGCGCGACGTGGCTCATCGTCTCGATGGCGACCGCGCCTCGTGAGGCTGCGCGCGCGCGGGGTGTGATGGTCGCGCCGACCATGGTGGCGAGCGAGACCGTGGGCGCGTCGATGTTCGGGAGGTTCTGATGCGACGATGGTGTGTAGGTGTGTTGGGGGTGGTCTTGGGCGCGTGCAGCTTTCCCGAGCGGATCGTGGTCGAGGACGCGGCGGCAGATCGCGAGACCATGCGCGAGGCCGGCGCGGACGGCTCGATGATGGACTCGATGGTGGCGATGGACGCCGCGCTCGATTCGCAGCCAGACTCGATGCCCGATTCGCAGCCCGATTCGCAGCCCGATTCGCAGCCCGATTCGCAGCCAGATTCGCAGCCAGATTCGCAGCCGGACTCCATGCCCGATTCGATGCCCGACGTCGTCGTGGAGGCGGCCGCGGACGTTCTGACGTGCGACGCGAACGTGTCGAACGACCCGTTGAATTGTGGTGCGTGTAATGTCCGCTGCCCTGCTGGCGCGACCTGCCAAGGTGGCGCGTGCACGTACTACCCGAGCACGGGAGCGGAGGGCGCCTTCGCTCCCGTCGCGAACACCGTGCTCTCGTCGGGCGTGCACAACTTCACGACCATCACGATTCCGCCGGGCGTGACCGTGACCACGAGCGGGACGGGCGTGCTCGATCTTCGCGCGACCGGCCGCGTCGAGATCCGCGGGATCATCGACCTCTCGGGCGGCGCAGGAGGCGACGGCCCCGCGATCGCGGGATGCAGCGTGGCCACCGGTGGCGGCGGCGGTGACACCGCGGGTGCGGGCTCGCGTGCGTCGAACGGACAAGTGCCCTCGAGCAGCGGGCTCGGCGGCCCCGGCGGAGACGCTCCTGCGGTGGGCGGAGGAGGAAGCACCGGAGGCCGCGGCGGCGCGTTTGGCGGCGGCGGCGGCGGACGTCCGGTGTACAGCGGCGGTGGCGGCGGCGGCGGCTACGCGGGGGGCGGCGGCGGCGGTTATGCCTCGAGCACGAGCACCATGGGCGTCGGCGGCGCAGGCGCCTCCTTCGGTGGAAACCGCGGCGGCGCGGCGGGCTCTGGGCAGGGCACGATGTGCACGGGCGGCGGCGGCGGCATCGCGCCTGCGCCGTACGGCGGTGAGACGCCGATGGGCGCGAGCTTGCCGAACCTTCCGGGGTGCAGCGGCGGCGGAGGTTCGATCGGCGAAGTCGCGGCGATGGACCTCGCGGTGCTCTCGAGCTTTCAGCCCGGCTCTTCGGGCGGCGGCGGTGGCGTCGGAAACCCCGGCGGATGCGGCCCGTACTCTGCCGGCGGCGGCGGCGGTGGCGGCGGCGCGCTGCGCATCGCGACGACAGGACCGATGCTCGTCGCGGGCGTTCTGCGCGCCAACGGCGGCGCGGGCGGCAGCGGAACCGCGGGCAGCGCGGTCGGCGGCGGCGGCGGCGGCTCGGGCGGGCTCATCGAGCTGCGCGCGGCGGAGCTTCGCGTGACGGGGAGCGTGAGCGCCGTCGGCGGCCCGGGCGGCCCTGGCGGAACCGCGTCGATCCCCTCCGGCGGCGCCGGAGGACTCGGCCGCATTCTCGTCGCGACGACGCCGGCCACGTGTGTGCTCACGGGCTCGTTCAATCCTCCCCTGGTCGCCGGTTGCACAGCGGGCCCTGCGATGGCGGGACGCGCGTTCGTCACGGCGTTTATCGAATAGAGCGCATCGCTGCTCCTCTGACTCCCGCGACGTCACGCTCGATGCGTGAAGCATCGAGCCGTGCCGCGCGAGCGGTTCACCGCACAGAAAGCAGCCGCGCGATCGCTCAGCTCGCGGCGGCCCAGGGCGTCGCGTCCTCGGCGCTGTCGAGCCACTTGCGCACGCGCGTGACCCCCGCGAGCGCCTCGCGCAGCATCGAGACGCCTTCGGACGCGCCCTCGTCGTCCGAGGGCATGAGCGACTCGGCCTTCTCGAGCGCGTGCATCGCAGACTCGACGGCCTCGATGATCTTCATGCGCGTTCGCTCTCGAACGAGGTTGGCGTCGGGGCCGCCCCACGCGTCGAAGCCGCCCTCGGGCCCTTCGCTCGCTGCGTCGTGCGCGGCGTCGAGCCCCTCTTCGTCGAGCACTTCGATCTCGCGCGCGGGCTTCTCTTTTTTGGGAGCCTTCTTGCGCACCGTGGTGGCCTCGCCGCTCTTGACCGCGCTGGCGGCTTCGAGCGCCGCGGGGGCCTCCATCTTCGTGAGCGCGAGCAGCTCGCGCTTGTTGTTGCTGAGCGGAGTCTCGCGGATCGTGTCGCGGACCTCGACGGGCATCTCGCCGATCTTGAGCTCTTCTTTGATCGCGCGCTTGGCCTTGCCGGTGCGCTTGGCGGTATCATCGACGAACGCGGTGAGCTCGGGCTCGCGGGGCTTCTCGGCCTTCTTGCCCTTCTTCTTCTCTCCGTCCGCGGGCGGCGGGGCGGCGGCGACGCGGGCCGCTTCGATCTCGGTCCAGAGCCTCTTTCGCTTGGCGATGTGCTCGGCGCGCTCGAGCGCAGAGAGCTCGCGGCGGCAGAGGTTCTCGTCGATCTCGGCGAGCTCGGCTTGGGGGCCGCCCACGTCTTCGATCACCGCGGGGATGTCGGTCCACCCGAGGAGCTTGCAGGCTTCGAGTCGGTGCCGTCCGCAGATGAGCGTCATCGAGCGGTCGAGCACGATGGGCTGCAAGAGCCCTCCCATCGAGATCGAGTCTTTCAGCGCGTCCACGTCACCGAGCGACCGGAGCCTCGGAGCAGGAATCCGAATGGACTCGATCGCGACCAACCTGACCTCAGGCGATGCCTTCTGCGTCGTCACGCCCCTACTGTGCCGAAGGTCCGTGGCTCGACGCCATTTTCTGACAACGATCCCCCCGCGACGAAGCCCGAATACCCAGTGAATTTACTGCTTGAAGTACTCTCGGTACCAATCGCTCTCGACGAAGTCGATCGCGTCGGCGGGCGTCTCGTACGCGCCGTCGAGCGCGCTGACGATCTTGCCCAAGGTCCGAAGGTCGCGCTGAGAGATCACGGAGAAGCCCTCGCGCACGAGCATGGCGACGGCGACGCCCGCGCTCTTTTGATAGCGCTTGTTCTCGGGGCGGCCGAGGTAGATCACGTTCGATCCGCAGGTGTCGCTCACGTCGAGCATCACGCACAGCTCGACGTCGTCGCGTTGGGCCAGCTCGCACATGCGCGCGGCGCCGTCGAGGATCTCCATCGTGCAGTCGCGCCCCGTCGTGTCGAGCACGCGCGCTTCTCCGTCGAGCACCGCGAACCCATCGCCTCCATGAATCGTCGTCAGCGGCCGCGGAACGCTGAGATGCACGGCCTCGGGGCAGAACCCCGTCGCGCGCACGCGCGGGTTGCGCGCGAGCCTCACGACGAGGTCATCGGTGTACGCGGTGCCCTCCCACCCAGTCTTTTCACCAATCAAACACGCGCTGGTCATGACGCGCAGCGGATCTGCGACGCTCGCGCTCGCGAGCCGCGCCCAATCGAATCGATCGAGAAACATCAGCGGTCCTCCCGTCTTCGCTCATCAGCGCCAGCGCCGTTCGTCCCCGCTGATTAGAGCAGAGGCCCGCTCGACGCGACGCACCCTCAGTCACTAGAGTCTACCGCCGCGCGCGCAAGACGCGCAGTGAATTGTTCGACGCGCCCTGCGATGGGCATCGAGATGGCTCACGCGAATGCGCGCGGTAGGTTTCAGTCCATACCAAGACGATGAAGGCAAACCCGCACGACGACCCTCGCGGTCTTGGTTGAGTTGCACGGCTCGGTCATGAATCAAACAACGCTCCCCTCGCTCGTCGACGCGATGCTCGAGAGCTACCGCGAAGACCCTCGCGGGCATCACATCAACAAGAAGTTCTTGCCCTCGCGCGACGAGATCATCCGCTGCGTGCAGATGCTTCTGCAGCTGTTTTACCCGGGGTATTACGGGCGGCAGGACCTCACCGACGAGAACGTTCGCTTTCACGTCGGGTGCTTGCTCACCGAGCTGCGCGCGACGCTCGCCAAGCAGATCGAGCTCTGTCTGTGTCACCAGGCCGAGTCGTGCGCGGGCTGCACCGACTCGTGTCACGACGAAGCCGCGCGCGTGACGGACGCGCTGCTCGCCAAGCTGCCGAGCCTGCGTCGGACGCTGCTCAGCGACGTGCAAGCGGCGTTCGACGGAGACCCCGCCGCCAGCGGCTTGGACGAGGTCATCCTCGCGTATCCCGGGCTGCTCGCGGTCTCGGTGTACCGCGTCGCGCACGAGCTGTACGCGATGGGCGTGCCCTTGATGCCCAGGATCATGAGCGAGTGGGCGCACACGAATACTGGGGCGGATATTCATCCTGGCGCGAAGATCGGCGCGAGCTTCTTCATCGACCACGCGACGGGCATCGTCGTCGGAGAGACCAGCGACCTGGGCGCCTCGGTGAAGCTCTATCAGGGCGTCACGCTGGGCGCGCTCTCGCACCCCAAGGATGATCGCGGCCGGGTGATTCGCGGGACCAAGCGACACCCGACGGTCGAAGACGGAGCCACGCTGTACGCCAACGCGACGGTGCTCGGAGGGCAGACCGTCGTGGGCGAGGGGAGCGTGATCGGAGGATCGGTGTTCTTGACGAAGAGCGTTCCGAAGGCGGCCAAGGTCGCGATGAAGCCGCCCGAGCTGATGGTGAAGAGCGCGACCGAACCGCAGCGAAGCGAGCCGGACTTCGAGATCTGAGCGTGCGCCTCGGGCCTCTCGGGCGCGCTCAGAACATCGCCTGCACTTGCGCGCGAACCTCGTGCCTGGGGTACGCGACGTTCGCGTCGCGCAGCGTGTAGTCCACGCCGACCGTGAGCGCTCCGTCGAGCGCGTGGTAGGCGATCACGCCGCCGAGCTCGTAGCTGTCGCGAAACGCCGTCGTGTCCATCGCCGCGGGCAGCGCGAAGATCTGCGACCAGCGCGCGCCGACGCCCAGCTTGATCGCCGTGAGATAGCTCGCTTGAACGGTGTAGCCCCAGCCCGGTCGCGTCGCCGAGGCCAGGCCCGCGGGCGTCAGGCTCCATCGCGCGAGGCCCTCGAGCTGCAGGGCGAAGCCGCGCGCTTTGAAGAGCAAATCGCCGGTCAAATGCGCGCGATCGTACTTGTTGGTGTCGGGCATCCCGAGCGCCGCGACCTGCGCGTACGTGCCCGCGCGGTGGTTGAACGCGCCGGCGACGCCGAGCGCGAGGCGCGGCCCTGTGCGCACGAGGTCCCACTCGCCGTCGTGATCGTCGAAGCGGCCGAGCGGATTGACCCCGAAGCGCGCGACGTAGAGCAGCCCGTAGTCCGCTTCGAGTCGGTTGCGGCCCGCGCCCGAGAAGACGCCGAGCGCGTAGTTGAGCCTGCCGCCCACGCCGCCGAGGTCGTTGGAGAAGAGCATCAACCCGATGTCGCGATCGAGGTTGAACTCGTTGGTGGCGATCGGCCGCTCGAGCATCATCTGTCGCGCGATCGAGATCCATCGATTGCGGTTGAACGGGACGAAGAACTGCCCCACTCGCACGGACAAATCCCGCAGCGGCGCCCACGTGACGAACGCGTCGAACAGCGGTGATGCCGCGGCGAAGTCCTGCGGCGCGACGCCGAAATGCACCTGGTAGCTGAGCGTCGGCCCGAGCAGCGTCCCCGCGAGGATCACGCGCGCTCGACGCACAGAGAACAACACCGTCGGGACAACGTCCGCGCCCGC
>JAXLYJ010000008.1:0-394533 GCA_046351515.1 Polyangiales bacterium | reverse complement strand
AGGTTGAAGCCCTCGTCCACCATTCCGTCGCAGTCGTTGTCGCGCCCGTCGCACGTCTCGGGGCCCGAGGCCATGCACGCGTACTCGCAGCCGTTCGCCGCGTTGCCGTCAGCGTCGACGAAGCCAGGAGCGCACGCGCCCAACTGACACGCTCCTGCCATGCACTGCGCCGTGCCGTTGGCGAACGCGCACGCGTTGTCGCAGCGACCGCAGTTCGCCACGTCCGTTTGCAGGTCGATCCCCTCGTCACGACGGCCGTCGCAGTTGTTGTCGATCCCGTCGCACACCTCGGTGTCGCCCGTGCGATTGCACATGTACTCGCAGCCGTTGAGCGGGTTGCGATCGAGGTCGAAGTAGCCGATGTCGCACTGACCGACGGCGCAGCGTCCGTCCATGCACGCAGGGAGCGCGTGCTCGAGCGCGCAGCGCATGTTGCATCCGCCGCAGTGCGCGGGGTTGGTCTGCGTGTCGAAGCCCTCGTCGATGCGGCCGTCGCAGTCGTTGTCGACGCCGTCGCACACTTCGTCGCCCGAACGAACGCAGGTCTCGGGGACGTTCACGTCTTCGGGGACGACGCCAGAGTCGGGCTGCTCCGTCGCTTCGTCGAGCGATCCGTCGACGCAGTTGAAGCAATACGGCTCCGTGCGGCAGCCCGCGAGGGACGCGCCCGTCACGAGCACGCTCGCCGCGAGCGCGTTCGTGCGCGAACGGCGGTTGCGACGAGCGCGGCCCACGAGCGCCGCGGTGATCACCGCGAAGAGCGCCAACGCGACCGAGCCACTGTCGCTCGAAGAGCCCACAGGGCTCGCAGAGCACGCGCCGCCCGAGGCCACGCCGCGATCGGGGCGAATGGGCGTCGGAGGAACGCGCGACTCGCACTGCCCCGCCCTGCACACCGCGCCCGAGGGGCACGTGATGCGCGAGCAGGGGTCATCGACGCACGCGCCAGTGTTGTCGCAGCGACGACCGGGCCCGCAGTTGACCGCGCGGCACGGGTCAGCGATGCACGTCGCGACGTTGTCTTGCACGACGCAGCGAGAGTTGCTGTCGCACATCACGCCGGCGCACGCGTTGGGGACGCACTCGCCGTCGACGCAGGAGTTGCCCACGAGGCAGCGGACGTTTTGGCACGAGCGCACGCACGCGCCGTCGCGGCAGAACTGGCCCGCTTCGCAGGTGATCCCGCGGCAGGGGTCGTTTTGGCACGTCCCGTTGACGCACACTTGCGCGGGGTCGGTGCAGCCGAGGACGTAGCAGCTGTTCTCGCGGCAGGTGCCCGCGCGGCAGACCTGTCCGGCCTGACACATCACGCCTTCGCACGCGTCCACGCAGCGGTTGTCCACGCAGCGCTGCCCGTCGCGGCACGTCATCCCTCCGCACGTCGGAGGAACGCAGAACCCTTCGCGGCACTCGAGCCCCGCCGAGCACGGAAACTCACCGCTCGCGCAAGGAGTACGGCACGAGCACGCGATGCACGAGCCACCGCCGGGGCACAGCCCAGGCGAGCCCGCGGCGACGTTGTCGACCATCCCGTCGCAGTCGTTGTCCATGCAGTCGCAGACCTCGGTGCCCGCGCGCGTTCCGCCTTCGCAGACCATGCGACCGGCGCGGCAACGAAGCTGCCCCGCCATGCACAAGCGCGATCCATCGGGCGCTTGATTGCACGAGCCTCCCGCGGCGATTCCGTCGTCGACCACGCCGTTGCAGTCGTCGTCGATGTTGTTGCAGACCTCGGGCGTGCCCGACGTCCCGCCTTCGCAGACGTAGCGGCCGCCACGGCAGACGAACATGCCCGCCATGCACGCGCCGACCGCGCGACCGCACGCGCCACCGGCGGCGATCCCGTCATCGACCATGCCATCGCAGTCGTCGTCGACGCCGTTGCACACTTCCGCGGTGGGTCCCGTCTGCCCCACGCATCGCATCATCCCCGCGACGCAGCGCTGAACGCCGGGACGGCACGCGCCCACAGAGGTTCCGCACGCAGGACCGTCGGGGAGCATCTCGTCGACGAGCCCATCGCAGTCGTTGTCCGCGCCGTCGCACACTTCTGTGCCCGGAGCGGGCGCAGTGCAGCTGCCCCATGTCCCTGCGCGACACGTCTCGGTGCCAGCGCCGCAGATCGAAGAGCACGGGCGAGTGAGGCCTTCGTCCACCGTTCCGTTGCAGTTGTCGTCGACGTTGTTGCAGACCTCGGTGGTCGGAACGCGCGTCCCGATGCACGCCGTCATCGCGCCGCGCACGCAGTAGCTTCGGCCCGCGCCGCACGCAGCGACGCACGCCATGGAAATTCCCTCGTCGATCTCGCCGTCGCAGTCGTCGTCGAGGTTGTTGCAGACCTCGGCGCTCGGCGTCGGAGCCGTGCACGCGCTGTACGCGCCCGCAGTGCACGTGCGCGTGCCCGCTCCGCACGCGGTGCTGCACGGCTCGCTGAAGTTATCGACGATCCCGTCGCAGTTATCGTCGCGGTTGTTGCACGTCTCGGGCTGCGGATTGCACGACGGAACGAGCCCGTTCGCGCGCACGAGCATGTCTTCGAAGTCGTTGTCTCCTCCGCGAAACAGGTCTTCGAAGCCGAAGTAATAGCTGTTCGCGTAGGTGACGGACTCGTAGATGAGAAAGTGAACGTAGTCGCCGTCGTCGTTGACGGTGTTGTCCGTGGAGTAAATGCGGTGCGTCGTGCTGAGCTCGGGCGGAGGGTTGTCCGAGCCCGAGCCGTCGAGGCGCTCTGGCGTGAGCAGGTAGAACGCGACCGGGCCGCCGCGCCAACGCTGGTTCATCGGGATCGCCGCGCCCTGGAGACACGCGAAGTCGATGCGAACCGTGTTGGGGTTGGTCCATGTGTAACAAGCGTTGGGCGAGGGCCCGTTGGCCGCGCGCGAGCCGCCGTTGCAGGGACAGGCGCAGCCCGCGGTTCCGCGGGGGTTGAACACCTCCCGACGCGCGTTGGGATCAAACGGGCTGTCGCCGACGTGGTACCAGCCGAAGCGATTCTGATAGCCCGCGCCTTCGCCGAGGACCGTGAAGGTCACGCGGTTTGTCGCAGGGTCGGGGACGAACGTCTGCGGTCGAATCGCAGCGTCTCGCCTCGCGTTGACGATCCCCGCGCCTTCACCGGGCGCGGGGTTGGTCGTCGCGTTGAAGACCGACGACTTGTCGAGGCACGCCTGCATGTTGCCGCCGACAGGAACGACCGTCCCATCGACCTGGTTGATGATCGCGTGCGCGTCGGTCGTGCAGAGCACGTACGCGACCAGCGCAGCGACACAAGGTCCGAGTGTTCGAAGCAATCGCATGTTCATTCTCCCAGGAGCGCGCATCTCTCCTGAATCTCTGCGACAGTACCGCCCGAGACAGCGCGGTGGCGAGCGTGTTTTCCCCTGTTACCCCGCAGAATTCGCAGCGACTCAGGGTCGTCACCGCGGCCCTGCTTGCGATCGTCAGCGGATGCTCGAACCCGCTGCCCTCGCCCTCACGCGTGCGCTCGTTGCGACTGCTCGCGGTGCAATCTGCGCCCGCGCAGCTGCGCGCGAGCGACCCGTCCGCGACCCTGCGAGCGATCGTGGTCGACGGGGCCGAGCCGAGCGATTCGGGCGCCTCGAGAGCGCGCTCGATTCGCTGGTTTTTCTGTGACGAATCGCACACGAACGACCCGCAGGGATGCGCTCGTTCGCCCTCCGCGCACGCCACCTTGGGCGACGGCGAGAGCGTCGTGGTCGAGCGTTCGGCCATCAACGGTCAGCGGACGGTGCTCGTCGCGCTCTGTCCTGGCGCTGCCGCGAGCTTCAACCCAACGGCGGCGATCATCGACTGCCCCGACGAGCGCGGCCGCGCGTGGAGCGAGACCGAGGGTGTCCTCGCGTTTTATACGGTGAAACTCGCAGCGGACGGACAGGCCCCCAACGAGGCCCCCGCCATCGAGCAGCTCTCGATCAACGGCGACGCGAGCGCCGTGATCACTGTGGATCGTTGCGCGAGCGAGCCGTGCGCGACGACGCAATGGGCGATCACTCCGACCGCGACGAGCGCCGAGCGCGTGGGTGATGCGCGCGAGGTGTTGACCGCTTCGTTCTTCGCGACCGAGGGGAGCTTCGACAGGCCGAGGGCGATCACGACCGCAAGCAGCGACGGGCGGGACGGAACGCTCAGCGCGAAGTGGACTCCGCCGCGCCTCGCTCAGCGCGTGCGCGCGTGGGTGGTCCTTCGAGATGACCGAGGAGCGAGCGCGGTGATCGAACGAACGATCGAAGTGCGATAGGGCAGCGGGGCCGGCGCGACGAGCGACTGGGTCCGCGCCGCGCTCACTCGAAGCTCTCGAGGTCGAGCGATCCGCCGGGCTTCCACTGCCAGAATCGCCCGTCCATCGTGCGAAAGAACCCCGCCGGCATCTTGGGCCAGTCGCGCTCGTTGCCGGCCGTGCCGCGCGAGACCGGATAGGTGCACGCCGCGCGGCACAGCATGTTGTTGATGTCCGCGCACGGGCTCGCGCAGCGCGCGCGCTCGACGAAGTAGCTTCCGTCGCTCGATCCCTGCACCGTGGCGACGGGCAGCGTGCTGTTGGCGATCGGCCCGGTGGCCGCTCCGGCGCCGCTCCAACGAAAGAGCCCCGCGGGCGTCGCGAGCAGCGCGGTCCCGTTGTCCGACTGCGCGATCGCGGTGATCTCTTGCCCCGCCACCGGGCTCGCGACGACCGACCACATCCCGTCTTTGAAGCGACGAAAGCGCGCGCCCATCGGCATAAACGGATCGTTGCTCAACACCAACACGTCCGTCGCCGAGAGCGCCGCGAAGCCCTCGAGGATGTTGGTCCCCGAGGTGGGGGGCGCGGTGACGGTCATCGATCCGTTGAAGTACGCAAACGCGCTGTTCGTCGCGAACCAAACGCTGTTCGACGCGATCACTTGAATTCGTGTGACGCTGCCCGCGACGCCCGCGGACGACGCGCCGACCTGGGTCCACGCGGTCCCGTTCCAGCGAAGAAAGGCGACGCCTGGCTCGGGAGACGCGCACCCCTCGGCGATCGCGTAGCCCTCGGTGGCAGAGAGCATCGCGAGCGCCGTGGCCCGCCCGAACCCCGCAGGCACTGTCGTGTCCGCCCAACGCGAGCCGTCCCAGCGCGCGATCGCGAGCGTGCGGCCCTGGCAGCCCATCGCTTCGACCGATCCAGCGGCGAACAAGTCGCTCGCGCTCGTCCCGCCGACGACGGCGACGAACGCACCAGCGCGCCCCGAGAAGACATCGGCGTTGATGCGCCCCGGGCTCTCGGTGCGATACGGAGAGCACGCGGCGAGCGCCGCCGCGCACAGAAAAATCGCCGAGAGAGCCACGGCGCGGGAAGAACGACGAGCGAGCATGGCGCGCATCTTCGCCGAGCCCGCGGCGCGCAGCAATTCACTTCGCACCGCGAGCGTCCCTCACACTCACCGCAGATACGCGCAACGAAAGCCGCGGCCCGGAATCGCCTCGCTCGTCGACGACCCCGGCCGAAACACGGTGCGCAAAATGTTGTCCGTCGGGTTCGAATAGTTGCTCCCCCGCGCGTAGTGATCGCCGTTGATCGTCGGGAGGCACAGCGGATCGCGCCGCGAGCGCGTCCAGCACGAGCTCGCCTCGAGCGCGGGATACAGCGCGAAATCATCGGCCACCCAGTCCGCGACGTTGCCCGACAAATCGAAGACCGTCGCCACCGCGCCCGACGCGAGCGAGCCCACGCGGCGCGTCCCCAGCCCGTCGTCGCCCACGCACCGACCGAAGTGCGTCCGCGTGCAGTCCGGCGCGGACTCGCCCCACGCGTACGAGCGCCCCGCGCCGCTCGCGTCCGCGTGCCACCGCGCGAGGTACTCGTACTGCGTGCTCGTCAACAAGTGCCCTCCCTCCCACGCGCAGAAGTACATCGCGAGCGCCCAGCCAACGCAGTTGATCGGGTGCTGCTCGCGGCCTGGCATCGCAGCGTCGGTCCAAGTGCAGTTGACGTAGGACGGATTCCACTCGGACGTGAGCGTGCGCGGCGGCTGCGGCGCGCGAAACACCAGGCCGTTCGCGAACGCCACGTCGATGTACGCCGGCAGCCCCCGCGCCGCCCAGCGCTCGTAGAACACACGAAATCGAGCGACGCTCACCTCGTACGCGTCCACCGCGAAGCGCGAGAGCGAGAGGCCACAAACGGGCGGGCTCGCGTTCCACGTCGAGTTGAACGCGTCCGCAGCGACGCCCACGCAAAACGACCGCTCGGGGACGATCTCGACCACCCTGCAGTCCTCGCGCGTTGGCTCCGCGGCGCAGCTCGGTCGCGTCGCGCTCGCGTCTCGACCGATCGCCGCGTCTTCGCTCGCGTCGCTCGCGGCCACAACATCGTCGACCGCCTGCGCGTCCGCCGTCGAACCGTCCGCCACGTCCATCGCAATGACGTCCGCGTCCGAGAGCAACGCTGCATCCGACGCGTCCAGCACCGAGATTGTCGCGCGATCTTCGCCGTCGCTCGAGGCGTCCTCGAAGCGCAGCGGCTTGGGCGCGCACGAAGCGCACGCGAGCAACACCGCCGCGCGCAGCCCCCCGTTCAGAAGCGCCACGCCGCGCCTCCTGCGGTCCAGACCCACGCCGCGCGATCGCGGGATCGCCCGCGAAACACCGCCTCGAACACGAACAGCCCCACTCCCGTCCCCACCGCGGCCACCCCGAGCGAGAGCGCCACGACGCTCGCAGCCCCCTCAACGGTCGCCGTCGCGTGCGACGAGCGAGCGCGATCAGCGTCCGCCGTCGCAGGACACACATATTCAACAGCGCCCTCGACGCACCCGAGGCTCGCCAGCGACCCGAGCGTCCCGACGCGCAGCGCCCACAGCGCCGCGGACGCTCCAAACGAGAGCACCCCTGCCCCGAGAGTGACCGACGGAGCGATCCATCGCCGCCCATCCGCCGCCGCCACGGGAGCCATCGCGCGCGCGCCCCTCTCGCGCGCCACAGGCACCGGCACCACAGGCCGCAGCGCGACCCGAGGCTCCGCTGGCTCGTGCGGGCGCGGGCGAAGCACGATGCTCTCGGTCGCGGTTTCTCCAGCGCGAATCGTCACCGAGCGCTCGACCGAAAAGTAGCCCTCGCGACGCGCGGTGACCGTGACAGCGCCGATCGCCACTCGAAAAGGTGTGCTTGTATTCGAGACGACCCCGTCGACCAAGACCTCGCTCGCCGAAGGGTCGACCGAGACGACCAGCGAGCCGAGGTGCGCGCGGACTTCGGTCAACGATCGGTCGATCGTGGCCCGATAGCGGCGCACCCAAGGGTCATCGAGCGCCGCGACGCGCTCGAGCGTCCGTTCGGCGTCTGCCCACCGCCCGAGCGCCTGCTGCGCGAAGCCGAGCTGCGCGCGCACCGAGGCGCGCTCGAACAGCGCCAGCGACCGCTCGAACAGCGCGAGCGCCTCAGCGTCTCGCCCCTCTCTTCGGGCGACGAGCCCCTCTTGCGCGATCGTCGTCGCCGCCCGCTCATCGGCGCTCTGCGCGCGCGCGTCGCGCGAAGACACCGTCGCAACGCACGCCGCCGCCACCGTGAATCCCAGCCTCGACGCCTGATCGAACACCCTCATAGCTCGTTGATGATCGGCGATCCGTTCGCGCCGCGCCCCGAGCGCTCCTCCGCCTGGGCCCCGGCATCATAGCGCCGTACGCCGGCGCGCTGCGCGCCCGTTCTTCGCCGCTCGACCGCGTCGGCCGCTGCGTCGCGCGGGCGCTCGGCGGCATCCGGCTCGGGGCGCGTGTCCTGCGCCACGACGTCGATCGCCGAGAAGACCGCAGCGTCGCTCGCGGGCTCGGGGCGCACGACAGCGAGCGCCGACTCGCTCGATCCTCGCGAGCGCAGGGTGAAGCCAACGATGACCACCGCGAGCAGAGCCGCGAACGCCACGATCCACGGCCACCGCGCAGGCGCGCTCGGCGCAGCCATCGCGATCGGCTCGACGCGCGGAGCGACCCGCTCGAGCTCGGGCCTGGAATCAGGCTTGGACTCGGGCTCGGGTTCGCTCGCGACCGAGCCCGATTGCGCCGCGCCAATCGCACGGTGAAGAGCCTTGGCCGAGCTCACGCGAGCCTCGGGAGCGCGCACGAGCGCCAGCATCACGGCGTCCGCGAGGGCGTCATCGACGGCGACCCCGACCGAGCGAAGGTGCACGGGATCGCGGGCGACGATCGACGCGAGGACCTCGCGATCGTTGCCTCCGTCGTAGGGCGGAGCGCCGCTGAGCGCTTCGTACAAGACCACGCCGAGCGACCAGAGATCCGTGCGCGCGTCGAGGTCCTCTCGCCCCCACGCTTGCTCGGGAGACATGTATCGAGGCGTCCCCGCGATGCTCCCGTGACGCGTGAGGTTCGTGCGATTTTGCTCGTCGCGAACCAACCCGAAGTCCACGAGCTTGGGCGAGAGCGCCCCGTCGCTGCCCTGCGCGAGCACGATGTTCTCGGGCTTGATGTCGCGGTGGATCACGCCGCGCTCGTGCGCGTACGCGAGGGCGTCGAGCAGGGCCAGGGCGATTTCGACCACGTGATTCGCAGGCAACACGAGCTCTTCGTCGAGCACGGCGCGCAGGGTACGGCCGCGCACGAGCTCTTGAACGATGAAGGCGCTCTCGATCGCGGGCAGCTCGTCGTAGTCGAGCAGGCGAACGATCGCTCGGTGGTCGAGCCTCGCGAGCGCCTGCGCTTCGCGGCGCATTCGCTCTCGGTCGGACTCGGACGCGCCCCGGTGCAGCAGCTTGACCGCGCACAGGCCGCCGGTCTTTTTGTGGATCGCTTCGAAGACCCGGCCGCTCGCGCCCTCGCCGATCAGCGCGCGCAACTCGTACTTGTCGAGCAGCACCGAGCCGACGCCGATGCCCTCGGGTTCTGGCCGCTCTTGAGGCACGGCGTCAGCGCGCCCTCTCGCGCTCGAAATCGTCTCCAGAAATCAAGATGGCCCCGCGCTTCACGATGCGATAGCCGCCCTCGCGACGCTCGATCGAGTCGCGCAGCCCCAGCTTGCGCAGGGTCGCGATGGCGACGTACACGCGGTTCGATCCCGAGTCGAAGAGCAGCTTTTCTCCTGGCCAACCAGCGTCGACGAGCTCTTCGACCGAGAGCGTTCGCGAGGCGTCGAGCTCGTGCGAGACGACCAGGGCGCGGAGGATGCGCGCGAGGGCGATGCGGGTGCGAAGGTCGACGGGGGGCTCGGATTGGGCGCGAAACCACGTTCCGTCGCGGGCGAGGACGAGGGTGTCAGCGGAGGCAGAGGCCGCGGGCGTGGCAGAGAGTGACTCGGGAGCGATCGAGACGGGGACGTCCCTCGGACCGCCCGTCATCGCCAGGTCTTCTCCCACCCACACGAGCTTCTCGTGCCGCTCGGGCCTGCGCGCGATCGCCTCGGCCCATCGCGCCACGCCGTCGACGTCCTCCGGCCACGAGCCCAACAGCAACCGCGACGCGAACCCCACATCCATCGCCGGAACGCTCTTCACCGCCCGCCCGAGCGCCGCCCGCACCACCCAGGCAAGGTCCTCCACGCGCTCGGTCAGCACCGGCATCGACGCGATTCGCGAGCGATCCACGCCCGGCAGCGCTCCGTCCACGATGAGCGCTCGACCGCTCGCGCTCCACGCTTCGAGCTCGCTCGCGCGCACCGATCGCGCCGCGACGATGGGGATCTCTGCCAGCGAAAAACCGCTCGCTTCCTCGACGCCGCGCGCCTCTCGGACGGTCATCCCGCGCTCTTCAGCCACCAGCTGCGCGTGCTCGATCCACGCCGAGCGACACGCCGACTCGACGCACACCCACGCGCGCTGCGCGAGCGCCGCTCGCAGCGCTTGCAGAAACTCAACGGTGCCCCACGCCACCGCGGGAGCGCGCTCCGAGCGCCGCACTGGATATGTCTCGGGCGCGTGCTGCACGGCGAAGAGCACTGGCCCCGCGCGCAGGATCGCGCCCGCGCGAAGGACCGCGCTGCCCACGCGAGCGCCGTCGACCCAGGTTCCGTTCGCGCTGCCGAGGTCGTTCACCGTGAGCGCTCCTCGCGGGTCGAGCTCGACCCGCGCGTGCGCGCGAGACATCTGCGGATCATCGAGCGCCCCCTCTCCAAACGCGCCGCACAGCCGACCCAAATCGAGCGCCGAGCCCGCAGAGATCACTCGACGCAGCCCGAGCACCGACGGCGAGCGATGGTGCACGACCACGAGCGACCATCGCCGCGCGACGGTGTTGGGATCGAACTCGACGGCCGAGTCTTCGCGAACAGTAGTGCTCATCGCAGAGTCGAATGAATCTGCGCGATAGGATAACGCACATCGGGGAGGCGTTTGTTCTATCGCGATGGGCAGCGATTCGAGCGGCCGTTGAAGGTTCTCGAAGGAGCTTTAAGCCGTGAATTCTCAGAGCCACGAGCACAGTGCCCTTCGTTTGGTCGACGGTTCAACACAGTCCATCGACCTCGAAACGGAGTCACAACGCCATGCAGCCTCGCTCGACCTTCACCGCCGCGCTCACCGCGAGCGCGCTCGTCACCGCCCTCGCCACCGCAGCGCGCGCACAAGACGCAGGCGTCGCGAGGCCCACAGCTCCGCCGCTCGGGCTCGACGACGGGTATCTCGATACCGCGCCCGCGACGGGCATCGCAGATGCCCAAGCGGATCAGCGCGGTTGAAATCCAGCCCAAACCAAGACCGCGGACTGAGAAAACGACGACGACCGTCGCGGTATTGGTTTAGTTCTCGGTCGAGAGCAACGAAGAGACGGTCAACGGAGCGCGCGTCGACCGCGGTTTCTATCCGATCGCTTCGGTGCGCGTGTGGGGCGCTCTACCTGCGGACAGCGCGGTGGTGCTCACGTATTCGCGCGGAGGACGGCAGCTCGCGCGCGTTCGTTGCCCGGTTCACATCCCCGGATTCGACCGCGATCCGGCGTTTACGCACACGACCGCGGACGATTGCCGCGACCGCAACGTGCGCATCCTCGGCGCAGGTGATTTGCAGGTCGAAATCCGCGCGGCAAACGGCCAAACCGACGCAGAGACCGTGCTCGGAACGCGCACGATCAACGTCCGCTCGGTGCTTCAAATCATGGGCGGAACCCCGCCTCGCCAGATCCCCGACACGTACTACGTCTCTCATCACAGCCGCGCGATCGACTCGGTGCTCTACTGGACTTCGTTCACGGACAACGACAGCTACGCCTGGTCGTACCTCGACACAGGACTGACCGGAACGCTCGTCGGAATGCAGTTCACCTTCAACGGGACCGACGCCCACTCGCGGGACGCGCTCAGTGATTTCTCGGTGCGCTGCCAGGTCAACGGACAGCCGCTGACCCCTCGCAACTCGCCGCTGCCCGCCACGACCTCGCAGCCGCAATATCAGCTCATCCACCGCGCCTACCTCGCGCCCGGCAGCACCGGCGGCACCAGTATTCAAGACTGGAACGACCGACAATACACACTTCAAATGCCCTTTCGCTCGACGGACATGCAGGCGAACCCCGGCCGCTGGACCTGCGATCTTCGCTCGAACGGCGCGACGCTACGACGCTGGGCGTGGACCGTCGCGGCGAACGGAGTGCCCGAGCAACACGCGGAGCAACGCGCGGGGTTGAACCTCGGACCGCGCGCGATCCTCGCAGAGACAACGATCCCGACCAACCCGTTGGACGAGCGCACGAACCCGAGCGAAGTGATTCGTGGAGGATTCTACGGTCGCGCGTGGGCTACGGAGCTCGGGCGCACTCAAGCAGCAGCGGTCCCCGCGATCGGCGAGCCATTTCTGCCCAACGTTCCGCTGAGCGGCGCAGCGTCAGCATCGAGCTCCGCGGGCCGTCCGAGCAGAGGAGGCCGTCGTCCTCGACGCCGGTAGCGAACAACGACGGCAGCCACCACCGAAGGCTGTTCTCCGCTCGCGCCGAGCACTCGCTCGCTCGAAACGCGCGTTCAAGAGCCTCCCAACCCCACGCGCGACGGCGTGATCGAACACAGCTCGATCGCGCAGCCCTCGGGCACACCATCGAGGTCCACACGCTCGAGCCAGGTCGTGCCGACGCCTTCGTCGTCGTACTGCGACACCGCGACGAACCGAAGCTTCGGAACTCGCTTCAACGACAATGATCGAACATGGGTGACGTTGGCCAGGGTCAACCGCTCGAGCGTGGGGTGCCCCTGCGCGCAACGGATGTCCACGCGCATCGACTCGACGGCGAGCAGCGGACCCGCAGCGTAGGGGTTGTTCCACAGCGTGAGCTCGCGCAGCGCGGGGAGCTTCGCGTCCGGCGCTCCGTCCAGAATCGCAGCGCAGAGACGCTCGCTGAAGTTTCCGTAGATGATTCCGTCGCCAACGTGAAACCGACGATCGAGCTCGCCGTCGCTGTTCGCGTCGCAGTTGTCGAGTTCGAGCAACTCGAGCTTCGGCGCTTCGATCTCCCACGTTCGCAGCTGATGAAAGTGAGTGAGCACCAGCGACTCGAGCGAAGCGCTGCGCGCGCGCAGGTGCATCATCGCCGGGTTGTGGTTGTTGACGAGCCGAAGGTGCGCGAGCGAGGGCATCGCGCGCAAGAGAGCCTCGAGACCGTCGCTCGTCAGCGCGTGAGCGTCGAAGAAGCACAACGATCGCGCTCGCTCGAACGCCGCGAACCTCTCGGGGTCACGCAGCAAGAACGCGTGGACATCGCCGTTCAAATCGAGCTCTTCGACCGCGGCGACCTCCCGGGCGAGCGCGTCCAAGTGCGAGTCGCGATCGAGCAGCGCGAGCCAACTCGTCGGCTCGATCTCCGTGCCCATCGCGCGCAGCGAACGCAGCCGCACGAAGTCGTCAGCGCGCGCAACAGAGGCCTCTTGCGACGAGGGTCACTTGGAACGGTGCGCCGAATCGTCATGCGGGCGGGGCCCGCGCCGTGTCGATCATGGACCGCCGCGCCGAGCGAAGCTGCGATGCGCCAAGCGTCTGCCGCTTCGATCTGCGCAAACTCGAGCGGGGCGCGCGCGCTGCTCGCGAGAGCGCCGAGCGAGTCGAGGTCGAGGCCGCCCTCCTTCGAGTGCAGAAGGGTCAGGCGTCGCAGCGAAGCAACGGCTCCCCGCACACGCAGCGACGAGGCTGCCGGTCGAGGATGCACGGCGATGGCGAGCGACTCGATTGTCTCGCTCTCGAACGACACGTCGAGCCCGAACTTCGCGTCGACCTCGCACGAGAGCGAACGAATCGCCGGCAGGTGCTCGAAGAGCGCTCTCGTGTCGCCGATGCGCCCTGCGTCGAGCTCGACGAGCCTCGAGAGCGAGCCAAACGCACGCAGGGCCTTCACGCACTCGTCGTGGCGCAGGTGGCGCGCACGAAACACCGTGAGCGTGCTCGCAAACGCGGGCGCCTCAGCGACGGAGTCCTCCGCTCCCCACGCATGGACGAAGTCACAGACGAGCGCCGTGAGCTTCGTCCCCCACCACGGCGCGATGGCCTCGCGCAACGTGAGCCGCGCGACGTCAGCGGCGCCGCGCCAGCGAATCGTCAGAGACTCGACGTCGGGCAGCACCGTTGCAAAGCGCGTGAGCGTCGCGCGGGTCCATGGCATCGAGGGCAGAGACAGCACGCGCACGGACGGGATGGGCTCGCACGCAGAGAGCGCCTCGTCCCAGTGGTCGACGGACCACTCGTGCTCGTCGAGGATCGCCTCGGCCGCCCGCGAGCTGCGCAGCGAATCGAGGACACTCGTGGCGGATAGCGCGTGGCTCAATCGCGAAGAGGGTAGCGCATGCGCGCGTCGACGGTGTTGCCTACGAGCGCTCAGCGTGGCCAGCGTCGCTCGCGCTTGACGGCGTCGCGCAGCGCCGAGAGCTCGAGCTCGCTCATCGCGTCGAGCGACGCGCGCTGCTCGTCGGTGAGCACGATCGAGAGCACTTCGCACAAGTCACAGATCGCTTCGCGCAGCCCGAGCGCGTGCCCCTGAGACAAACCCTGAGACAAGCCCTGAGACAAGCCCTGAGACAACCCCTGGGACAACCCCTGAGACAACCCCTCCGCGACGGCCTCGGCGCGCATGGCTGCACGTTCGGCCTCGTTGATCTTCACCAGCTCCGCGTAGCGCATCCGCAACTCCTTGGTTTGCTTCGAACCAGCGCGCATCATCCTGTCCAGATCGCGGCTCATCTGCAACAACACGTCGTCGATGATCCTACGCTCCCATGCGGTGACGGCGAGCGAGCGTCGCTCACTGCGTCGCGCAGCAGCTGACCGCTCCCCATCAAGCGCAGCAGCAGCGTCGAACGATCCCGCGGCAACCGCGAGAGCGCGACAACCGACGGAGCCACACGGCCGGGTGCGCAATACACTCCGTCTGGCCATTCGGGACATGGCGCGAGCGCCCATTCATCGATGGCGAGGCGAGGTACTCGCGGACAGATCACCCACAATCCGACGTCGCGCTGCTGTCGCGCGCTGAGAAAGAGCGTTCGCGCGAAGCAGAGTCGAACGTCGAACCGCGTCGGCGTATCGGAGAACACCTCGATCGCACAGGGCGCGAAGGCCATGCGACCGAGAATTCCTCGAGCCAGCAGCTCTTCTGGGCCAGCACGCGGCGCGATCAACGCGTCCACGTACAGCGAGTCCGGCGAGACCGGCACCTGCAGCTCGACGTCGCACACCGACGAGAGCGTTGCGTCGATCAGCGCTTTCGCTGCTGCGTCGAACGGTGTCTGCATGGCCGCGAGCGAAGTGCATTGTCGCAGCCAGCGAACACACGCGCGCGACGCGCCGAGATCACAGGAGAATCGAAGATCCCCCCTGGCGGGCCGCCACTGGCGGGTACTGGCGGCCGCCGTGGCAGGAGCATTGTGAAATCCCAGTCGAAACCAAGACCGCCGACGGAGAAACCGACGGAGCACGAACAGCCGTCGCGGTATTGGCTTCGATGCCGAACGTCGCGCACGACCGCGCGCTGACGGCTCATTCGCTCGCACCCCCCGCACACGTCACGCCGTGCCGTACGCCTCGATCGGCGGGCACGTGCAGATCAACTTGCGGTCACCGAGCGCGTTGTTCACGCGGCCCACAAACGGCCAGAACTTGCGGTCCCGCGTCTCGGGCGACGGAAACGCCGCTTGCTCGCGCGTGTACGGGTGCTTCCACTCGCTCGCGAGGCACACCTCCATCGAGTGCGGAGCGTTCTTGAGCGCGTTGTCCTCGCGCGACATCCTGCCCGCTTCGATCTCAGCGATCTCTGCGCGAATCGAGATCATCGCGTCGCAGAATCGATCGATCTCGCTCAGCGGCTCGCTCTCGGTCGGCTCGACCATGAGCGTCCCCGCGATGGGCCACGACATGGTCGGCGCGTGAAAGCCGTAGTCCATCAAACGCTTGGCCACGTCCTCGACCTCGACGCCCGCCGTCTTCTTGAATCCTCGCAGATCCAAGATGCACTCGTGCGCCACGCGCCCGTGGGTCCCCACGTACACGATCGGAAAGTGCTGCCCCAATCGCTTGGCGATGTAGTTCGCGTTCAAGATCGCGACCTGCGTGGCCTTGGTGAGCCCCGCGCCGCCCATCATCTTGATATACGCCCACGAAATCAAGAGGACGCTCGCCGAGCCCCACGGCGCAGCCGACACGGGGCCCACCGCCGCGGCGCCGCGCGCTTCGACGACGGGCTTGGCCGGCAAGAACTTCACGAGGTGCGGAGCGACACAAATCGGCCCCATTCCCGGTCCGCCGCCGCCGTGCGGAATGCTGAAGGTCTTGTGCAAATTGATGTGCACGACGTCTGCGCCGATGTCGCCCGGACGGCAGAGCCCCACCTGCGCGTTCATGTTCGCGCCGTCCATGTACACCTGCCCGCCGTGCTCGTGGATGATCGCGCACACGCGCTTGATCGACTCTTCGAACACGCCGTGCGTCGAGGGGTAGGTCACCATCAGCGCTGCGAGCTTGGACGAGTGCTGCTTCGCCTTCGCTTCGAGATCCTCGACGTCGATGTTGCCGCGCTCGTCGGTCTTCACGACGACCACTTCGAGGCCAGCCATGACGGCGGAAGCGGGGTTTGTTCCGTGCGCGGACGAGGGGATGAGGCACACCGTGCGGTGCTGATCGCCGCGCGCGTGGTGGTGCGCGCGGATCACGAGCAGGCCCGCGTACTCGCCCTGCGCGCCCGCGTTGGGCTGCAGCGAGACGCCCGGCAATCCAGTGATCTGTGCGAGCGCGCCTTCGAGCTCAGCGAACACCTGCGCGTATCCCTGCGCTTGATCGCGCGGGGCGAACGGGTGCAAGCGATTCCACCCCGCCTCGGTGATCGGCATCATTTCGGCGGTGGCGTTGAGCTTCATCGTGCACGAGCCGAGCGGAATCATCGCGTGCGCCAGCGAGAGGTCACGCCCCTCGAGCTTGCGCATGTAGCGCAGCATCTCGGTCTCCGAGTGGTACGCGTTGAACACCGCGTGCTCAAGGTACGCGCTCGTCCGCCGCAGCGACGCCGGAATCGCGCTCGCGCTCTTCGCCGCGATGTCCTCGAGCTCTGCTGCGCTCTTGCTCACGCCAAACGCGAGGCACAGCTCAGCGAGGTCGTCGGCCGAGACGGTCTCGTCGAGCGCCACGCCCACGGACGTCTCGTCGATCCTGCGCAGGTTGATTTTGTGTGCGAGTGCCTCGCGCATCCATTGGTCGCACTGAGCCTGCGTCCCCTCGACGCGGATCGTGTCGAAGAAGCCCACGTGCTTCACGGCCACTCCGGCGCCCGCGAGCACGTCGCGCAGCGTGCACGTCGCGCGGTGAACGCGCTCTGCGATCGCGCGGATGCCCTTGGGTCCGTGGTAGACCGCGTACATCCCCGCGACGATCGCGAGCAGCGCCTGCGCCGTGCAGATGTTGCTCGTCGCCTTCTCGCGGCGGATGTGCTGCTCTCGCGTCTGCAGCGCCATGCGAAGCGCGCGCTTGTGCTGCGCGTCCTCGCTCACGCCGATGATGCGCCCCGGCAGCTTGCGGACGTAGTCGGTTTTGCACGCGAAGTACGCCGCGTGCGGACCGCCATACCCGAGCGGAACTCCGAATCGCTGCGTGTTTCCCACAGCGACATCGGCGCCGAACTCGCCCGGCGGCGTGAGCAGCGCGAGCGAGAGCAAATCCGCCGCGACGACGAAGAGCGCGTCAGCCTTCGCGGCGCGCTCAGCGGTCGAGCGGTAGTCGCTCGCGCAGCCGTCGGTCGTCGGGTACTGCACCAGCACGCCGAACGCGCGGATCGCAGCGAAGTCCACAACGCTCTCGTCGCCCACGTGCACGGTGATGCCCAGCGCTTCGGCGCGGGTCTTCACGACGTCGATCGTCTGCGGATGGCAGCGCTCGGAGACGAAGAAGACGGTCTTCTCGGTCGCGTCGTCGCCGGTGTTTCCCTTGAACTCATAGGCCATGTGCATGGCCTCGGCGGCCGCCGTCCCCTCGTCGAGGAGCGAGGCGTTCGCCACAGGAAGCCCCGTCAGATCGCTCACCATCGTCTGATAGTTGAGCAGCGCTTCCAGGCGCCCCTGCGCGATCTCGGCTTGGTACGGCGTGTACTGCGTGTACCAGCCCGGGTTCTGCACGATGTTGCGCAGGATCACCGGCGGCGTGATGCAGTCCGAGTAGCCCATACCGATGTACGAGCGATAGACCTTGTTCTTCGCGGCGAGCTTCGCGGCCTCTGCCAACAGCGCGGATTCAGCGATCGCTGCGGGGAGATTCAGCGGTTGTTCGATGCGAATCGAAGCAGGGACCGTCTCGGCGACGAGCGCATCGAGCGATGCGAGGCCGAGGGTCTCGAGCATTCGGGCCTGGTCTTCGCGGCTGGGGCCGATGTGGCGCCGTTCGAAGACGTCGGGGTGCGCGAGGGACGACGACATGGGCGCGTTCTATAGACCCGCCTGCCGCCGTTGAGAAGAATCACTCGCGACGGATCGCGGCTCGGGTTCACGCGCGGCGCGCAGTTTCGTCGCCCCAGCTCCAAACGCTTGCGCGTTGACGCAGCGCGCTCACTCCCCCCGTCGAGCGCGCAGCTCGTTCAGCGGCAGCGCGCGTCGATGCACTGGCGTCCCATCGAGCAGTCCGCGCTCAGGCGGCACTCGGGAGCCAGCTCGCTCGGGAAACGGCAGACGCGCATCGCGTCGCAGGCCGAGGTCGTTCCGTCGACCATCTGGCACTCCGAGAGCGTTCCGCCGGGGCAGGCGATGCGGCAGACGCCGTCGACGCAGGTCGAGTTCGGCCCGCACGGGTGCGCCGGGCAGAAGGGAACCGGGCGGCGATCATCGACGCGGCACGCGCCCTGATCGCAGAACCGTCCCGCGCCGCACTGCGAGTCCATCGTGCACGCCGCGGTGCAGACGCCCGCGGTGCACACCTGACCTTCGGCGCACGTTCCGCAGTTGTTTCCGCTGGGATAACCGCAGGTGCCGTTGGTGCACACCTGGCCCGTCGGGCACGGAACGGCCATCGAGCAGCCCGCAACGCAGCGGCCGTCGATGCACTGCTGACCCGCGCCGCACTGGAAGTTGAATTGGCAGACCTGGTCGGGGTTGCGGCAACGGCCGCCGACGCACGACTGGCCCATCGAGCACTGCGCGCTCGTGGTGCAGCCGCCGCCCGCTTCGCAGCGACGCGTGGTGTTGTTGCACACGAGGCCCGCTCCGAGCGAGGCGCAGTCGGTGTTCGTCGAGCAGCCGGGGACGCAGGTGTTGCGATCGTCGCAGTACTGTCCCGCGGGACAATCCGAGGTCATCGTGCAGCCACGCGACGCCGGAACGCACTCGCCGAGCGCGCGATCACACACGAGGCCGGGATCGCACTCGGAGTTCGTCGAACAGCCGGCAGGCGTGACGTCGGGGTTGGGTCCTCCGTCGCGCGTGGGTCGCCCGCCCGGTCCCCACACAGGGCACCCCGCGAGAACAGCAGCGAACGATCCAACAAGCGTGAGGTGAGAAATCGTGGAGAGCCTGGGCATGTCTTGTTGCCTCCTGAGCGCGGACAACACGTTAGCAGTCTCTGTGCCGCGCTCCCTAGAAGGACCGACAGCGGCCCTTGCGCGCGGTTTTGCCAGCCATTGTCCAGCGCGAGAGCTCGGATGGATGGTGGACGGTTCGCCTTCCAGACGTGAACAGAACTTCACGGCGGCTTGTGAACGCCACCTTCGGTCCGGGCACACAACCTCCGTTGGGATCGCCGGCGAGCGGCGTGCGGGTCCGAGCGCGGTCGGTCCTCGGCAACGGGAGCGTACAGCGGCGGCACCTTCGGTTGGCGACACGCGATCAGTGTTCTCTGGATATTTCCCAGGAGATTCCTCGAGGCGCGGAGTCCTTCCAACCGGGCTTCGCTCTCGGTGATATAACGAGAGTCTGGATTCGCAGCGCGACCCACTGATCGGTCGTGAGTCGGTCCGAAGCCACCGCGCTCGCGCTTCGTCGCGCTCGCCAGACCCCTTTGCATCGATGAACGACAGCGAACAACGGGCAAACTCGGGCACCCCAGCGGCGAACATCGGTCCCATGCCCGCGGCACGCGCGCCTACGGCGTCGGTGCGACCTCCGTCACCATCGACTCGACCACCGTCGATCCATCCGTCGACGCACCCGTCCGCGCGCCCTTCGGGTGCTCCCGACAGCGATCGAGCTTACCGCCCGTGGAACGTTCGACGCCCGAACGGAACACGCGCCGCCCTGCCCAACAACGGCGAGCTTCGCGCGTGGATCGGCGACGGTCGCATCACGCCCGACGACGAGCTCTCGCCCGACGGGCAACACTGGACGCCGCTCAAGTCCATCGCGAATTTGGACGTGTTCATCGCGGCGGCGCCGCCCGCGCGCACTCGACGAGCGTCGAGCATGGCCATGCCCGCCGTGCGGTTGCCCAGCGACGACGCGGTGAAAGCCCCCGCGCTCGGAGCGGTGCCCGCCGCGCCGAAGGTTCCCTCGCTCGCGGGGCTCGAAGAAGAGCTCGGCGCGCCCGTGAGCGCCACGCGTTCGACTCCGCCCGTGAGCGCGACGTCCGTCCCTCCGCCCGCGTCGCCGTCGATCCGGGTTCCGCCTCCGGCCGCAGCGCGCTCGACGCCGCCGTTGTCTCCGCTCGCCGTCAGCGCCCGCCCCATGAGCGCCACGAGCAGCGCTCCGCCCGCGATCGCACAGAGCCCAACGCACACAACGGCCGCGGCCCCAACGGCCACTGCCCCCGTCTCGCCCCAGGCCCCCGCCACGCCCGTCACGCCGCCTCCGCTCGAGTCCTCATCGAAAGCGCCAGCGCCAGCGCCAGCCGCGAACGCAGCGCCCGTCACGAAGAGCGCAGACGTGACCGCTCCTACCACGCCATCCGCGCATCGCGAAACCAACGCGATCGCCCCAGCGCCCGCGGTGCCGAGCGCTGCGACCGAGCCGACGCCCGCCAAGCGCGAAGAGCCCGCGCGGCTGTTCGCATCGGAGCCGGTCGCCCGAGCCCCCGAGTCGCAGCCCGCCGCAACGCCTCCCCCAGCAGAGCACATCGCTGCAATCGCAGAAGTGCCTGCGATTTTCGGCTCGGATTCGATCGCTCCGCCGACGCCGAAAGCCCAGCCCGAAAAGCAGCCCGAGAAGCAGCCCGATCCCAAGCGTGACCGCTCTTCGAGCGCGGAGGTGAGCGCGACTGAACCGACACCGCCCGCGCGACCTCGCTCGATGCCCCCGCCTCCGAGCATCGCCGTCGATCCGACGATCTACGAAGAAGCCTCGCGCAAACAGGCGACGATCCCGCCGCAGGCGCCAACATGGAAGATCAACGCCGCGCTCGCGCTCTCGCTGCTCGGCGCGGCGCTCGGAGGGGCAGCGCTGTACCGCTCATTTTCCTCAGCGAATCGCGCGACGGCGGTGGGGAGCGTCGGCGCCGCACTGGTGAGCGACGATCGAACGACGCGCGCTCCCGCGACGCGCGCGCAGCTCGACGAGGCGATCGAACGCAGCTCAGCCGAGCTCGCCGTGACCCCGACCAGGGCCCTCGCGAAGATCCGCAGGGCGCGGCTGCTCGCGCTTCGAGCGGAGTATCTTCGGGGAGTCGCCGAAGACCTCGACGCCCTCGCCGCGACGCACGCTGGTGACGAGGCGACGCTCGACCGCGCCGAAGCGCGGCTGCTTCGACGACAAGCCGCGCAGGACGCCGCGAGGGCGAGCGCCGATGCGACGTCGGTTCGAAGCGAAGTTCCGCCGGCCGAATCGCGACGAGAATGGACGCTGGCGCTGGCGCACGCGGCGATCGCCGCGGACCCGACGAGCGCGGAGGCGACGGACTACGTAAACAGCGCGCGCACCGCAGGCGCCCCTGTCCGCTGGCTCGAAGCCCTCGCGCAGCGCGCGCGCAACCAGGGCGCAGACAGCGCGCTCGAACAAGCGATGGGCGAGCAAGACGCACCTGCGTTCGCTCGGCTCGCGCTCGCGCGCGCAGCGCGACAGGCACAACGGCTCGACGACGCTCGACGGCACCTCGCCGCGGCGCGAGAGGCCAACGCCAACGACGAGGCGGTTCGCTCGCTCGCCAGCACGATCAGCGAGGGAGAGAGCTCAGCGCCGACGCCCACGCCCGCGGCCGAGCCCGCCGTGGAAAACAACGCGCAAAACGAAGCGCCTCCCGCCACAGAGCCCGCCGCACAGCAAGGAGCCGTCCCCGCGGAGTACCTCGCCCGCGTGCAAGCAGGGCGACGAGCGCTCGAATACCGGATGCTTCCGAGGGCTCGTGCGGAGTTTCGCCGAGCGCTGGCCGTGAAGGCCGACGGGGTCGAGGCGCAGATCGGCCTCGCGTGGGTCGCGCTTCGGATCGGGTACTATTCTGCCGCAGTGCAGTCGTTTCGAAGGCTGTACTCGCAGGGGCACAACACCCCCGAGGTGCGCGTGGGGCTGGGGCTGGCGCACGCGAAGATGCGGGATCGAGAGTCCGCTGTGCGGTATTTGCGCGCGTATCTCGCGGGCAACCCGCAAGGGCAGCTCGCGCAAGAAGCGCGACAGACGCTCACGGCGCTCGGCGCCAGCTGACCGACGACGTGGGAGGGGCAGCGCTCCGCCCGCGAGCGCGCTTCGAACGACGCGAAGGATCTTCGCGCGTCGTCCAACGCGGAACAATCGACAGCGGCGCGATGAACCGGGTATACCGTGCGCCCAGGCGCTGCTCGAAACGGGGCAGCGGGCCATCAGTGACCGCCCATGGATGTCGTCTGCGACCGGTGCAACACGGAATACGAGTTCGACGACGCGCTGGTGTCCGAGCGAGGGACCACGGTCAAGTGCACGCACTGTGGTCACCAGTTTCGAATCTTTCGGCCCAAGAGCGACGGGACTGTCGCGCGGCCGTGGATTCTGAAGCGCTCTGACGGCAAGACCGCGACGTTCGACAGCCTCGCTGTGCTCCAACGCTGGATCGCCGAGGGAAAGGCCTCGCGCGCAGACTTGCTCTCGCGCGACGGCGTCGATTGGAAGCCGCTCGGCTCGATCGCTGAGCTCGAAGGGTTCTTCGCGCAAGCCGAGGCGAAGGTGCGCGCGACGGGCTCGAGCAAGCCCGCGGCGAGCGCGCAAGCGACACCTCCCACGGCGCCGCCGCGAAGAGCAACGACGCCGGGGATGCCTCCTGCACCCCCGCCGGTTGCTCCTCCGCCGCGCCCGAGCGGCGGTAGCGCTGCGCCGTATGGGTCGCATGTCGCGCCGCCGCCATCGAACGTTCCGAGCTTGCCGGCCCCGCCGATGGCGATGGCGCCGCCTGCGCCCGCGCAGAGCGCAGTGCAATCGGCGCCGCCGAGCGTTGCGAAGCGACCGACTCCGCCGAGCGCGCCGGCCGCGCCTGCGAGCGTGGGTCCGAGCAGCTACTCGATGGGCGGAGCCGAAAACGAGCTTACCACCGAGGCGTACGACTTCGGCGACGACACGGGCATCATGGAGAAGTGGGGCGCGGACGGAAAGCCCAAGCCCGCCAAGCCCGCGGTCGGACCGCCTCCGGTGAGCCCTCGCGCGACGAGCTCGTCTGCGCCCGAAGCGACGCCCATCGTCGATGACGAGCCGGCGCGGCCCAGCAAATCCGCCGCGAAACCATCGGGCGGAAAGGGCGCTCTCATCGGCGGAGTCCTCGTCGCCGTGCTCGCCGGCGGCGCGATCGCCGCGTGGCAAGCGGGAGTGTTCTCGTCGAGCAACCGCGGCGCGACGGCCGCGCAAGACGCGGTTTCGAGCGCGATCGAGAGCGCAGAGACCGCGGCGAAAGCAGCGACGCGCGCGGGCTTCGACGACGCGAAAGAGAGCCTCACGGCGCTGTTGCTCGCGCCGGCCAACCGCAACGACCCGCGCGTGCTCGCGGCGCGCGCGGCGGTGCTCGCGGCGCGCGGAGAGTCCATGCGCCAGCGCGCAGAAGACCTCGAGGCGCGCGCGGCGCGGGGCGGCTCGGACGCAGCGACGGTGCGCGCAGAGGCCTCGATCATCCGCGCAGGAGCGCTGGCGGACATCGACCGCGCGCGCACCGACGCGGCCGCGGCAGAAGCGGGCGCGGCGCGCGTGACCAACCCCGCCGACCGAGGCCGCTTCGAGAGAGCGCTCGCTGAGATCGCCCGCGTCGTGCGCGGAGACCTCGCGTCGGCGCGGCAGCACGCGACCGCGGCGAAGACGGCAGGCGCGAACACCGACTTGATCGACGGTCTGATCGCGCGAGACGCAGGCGAGTTCGACGTCGCGGTGGCTTCGTTGCGCCGCGCCGCAGAGGCGAGCGACGCCGATTCGCGGGCGAGGCTCGCGCTCGCGCGGCTCTACGCTGCGCGCGGTGATCGCGCGGGCGCGGTCGAACAGCTCACGGCGCTCTTGCGAGTGCGTCCGCAGCACGACGACGCGCAGGCGATGCAGACCGCGATCGAAGCGGGCCTCCCGCCCTTGCGCGAGGGCGGAGCGGTCGCGCAAGGGAGCGCGGACGCAGGCAGCGTTGCGGTCGTTCAGCCCACGGTGAACGTCGTGGTGGACTCGGGTGTGCTCGTCGCGCAAGTCGGCGCGAACGCTGACGCGTCGAGCGCGACCCAGGGGGCCGTCCCGACCACTGGCGGCGGCTCGTCCAGCGGGCCGTTCGCGGGCCGCAGCTACGATTGGCTCGTCGAAGAGGGCGAGCGACAGCGCGCGCGAGGACAGACCGAGCGCGCGCGCAGCGCGTTCATGGCGGCGCTCGGGCTGCGCGGCGACGGCTGCGAAGCGGTGACCGGACTCGGCTTCGTCGAGATGCGATCGGGCGAGACCGGCGCGGCGGTGCTGCTGTTTCGTCGCGCGATCGGGCTGAACAGTCGCTACAGCGACGCGTACATCGGGCTCGGTCAAGCGTACGAACGCCAGTCGAACACCGAGCAAGCGCTGCGCGCGTACCGGCAGTACTTGGAGATCAACCCAGGCGGCTCGCACGCGAGAGAAGCGCAAGCGCGAGTCGACGCGCTCGATCGCTCTGCGAACAGCGCTGGATCGGGATCTTCGGGATCTTCGGGATCTTCGGGATCTTCGGGATCGACTGGCAGCAGCGGTTCAGGTTCGTCTGGCGGATCGTCGGACAACACTGGCTCATCGGGCAGCGCGTCGAGCGCTGGATCGAGCGGCACTTCAGGTTCGTCGGGAAGCACTGGATCGTCGTCCTCCGAAGGAAGCGGAGGTTCAGGGTCCACTCCGACGCCGACGCCGAACCCGTGATCGGGCAACGAGGCTTCGATTGACGATGAACGACGCGACCATCCCTGCAGACGTGTTCGAGGCTGATCGACCGTTGCCGTGGGACGTCGCCGATCGACTGATCGCCGAGCGCGACGCGATCGCCGTCGCCGAGCTCGCGGTCGACCGCGCTGAACAGAGCGGAACGCGCGAGGTCCAATGCGACGCGCTGATGCAGCTCTCGGACGCATGGCTCGCGGTCGGCGCGCTCGCTCCTGCGCTCTCGGCGGCGAGGCGAGCGCTCGCGGCGCACCCGACGAGCACCGCGGCGCTCGAGCGCGCGGCGACGTTGCTCACGCGCGCGGGGGCGCACTCGGACGCGGCTGAGCTGCACGAGCAACGCGCGGCGCTCGGCGTAACGGGCGCGTGGAGAGCCGCCGCAGAGGGCTTCGTGCGCGCGGCGCTGTGGCCGCGCGCGTTGCAGTGCGCGCGCGTGTACGCCGAGCAAGTGACCACCGACGAAGCCGCTTCGTTCGCGGTTGAAGTGGCCCGCGCGGCGGGCGAGCCAAAGGCGATCATCGAGCAGCTCGAGCTGTGCGCGCAGCGGACGAGCAACGAAGACGAGAAGCGCTCGCTGTACGGAGACCTGTGGATCGAGACGCGGGCGACGCGGTTCGGCGCGCAGACAGCGCTGGCGATCGCGCAGAGCGACGCGGCGATGGCGCGCGCGGTGCTGGTCGAGAGCCTCGCGCGCGGGGTGCAAGCCTCGCGATGGGACGCTGCCATCGACGCGGCGCGAGCGCTCGCGTCGATGAGCGACGATCCCGACGAGCGCGCGGCCATCGCGATCGTGCTCGCCCTGCTGCAGCGGAGCGCGCCGAGCCGAGAGGCCGCGCGCGACGCGCTCGCCGAGATCGGCGCGAACGAGTCGCTCGCGGTCGAGCTGTGGGCCGAAGCCTCCGCAGAGAGAGACGACGACCTCGCGGCGGCGTCGTGGCGCGGGATCGCGGCGCTCATCGAGCGCTCGGACCCGGTGCGGGCGATCGAGGCGCTCGGCAGGGCGCTCGCGAGGGTTCCGGATGACGAAGACGCGCTCGCGGCGATCGATCGATTGCGTGAGCAGTATTCAAGAGAGGCGCTCGACGCGCTGGCGCACGCGTGCTCGGCGAGCGACGAGCGACCGAAGGCGCGCGGCAGGCTCGCCGCCCTGTGGTCCGAGCGCGAGGCGCAGGCGGGCGACGCTGCCTCGGCGATGCTCGCGAGAGAGCGAGCGACGGCGCTCGGCGTGACGCTCGCGCCAGCGCCGCAGATCGAGCAGGACGCAGAGCGGGCCATCGCGAGGGCGCGCGAGGCGATCGACGCGGTCGAACGGACGCACAGCGCTCCGGCGTCCGCCGAGCTGATGGTCGAGCTCGTCGCGAAGGAGCCGGGCGCGGTGGAGGACATCGTGCGGGCGTCTCGTTCGCTCTCGCTGCTCGCGACGCAGCGCGAGGACGCGGCGCGCGCATGGCTTCGTCTCGTCACGCGACGCGACGATGTCGAAGGCGTTCGCCTCGCGCTGCGCCGCATCGCCACCCGCGGAACGAGCGCCGCCATCCGCACCCACGCCGCGATGCGCTTCGGTCTCGACACCTCGACCGACGAGCCCTCGGAGAGCGAGTCGTTCGAGCTGCTCGAGCTCGTCCTCGACGAAGCACAAGAGCGCGCCGCTTGGATCGCCGCGACGATGCTGGCCATCGCCGCGAGGGCGAGCGACGACCGCTTCGTCCGCAGCGCCCTTCGCGCGATGCACTCTTCGTGGTCGAGCGGCGGAGCCTCGCGCGGCGCGAGGTTGCTCGCGAGGCTGCTCGACAAAGAGAAGGGCGACGACGCGGTCGCCAGCCTGTTCGACGATCAGAGCCGACTACGCGCGCGCGCCGCGGCGTGGGCGCAGATCACCCCAGCGCTCGGCGAGTCTCGCTCGGGTCTGGCGCGATGGACGAGAACGCTGCTCGCGAGCGCGTCGGACCCCGCGCTCACGCTCGAGGTCGCCTCGCGCTTCGCGCGGCGCGCGCCCAACTCCGCAGAAGCAGCGTTCGCGCGCTTCGGCGCAGCGAGCATGGGCTCGCAGCTCGAAGCGGTGTCCGAAGCGACCGTCGGCGTGCTTCGATCGCTCGCTCCCGCAAAGGACAGCGCGGGGCTGGTTCGATCGGCGGTGAGCAAGCTCGCCACGGCGCTCGGCGAACGCGCGGTCCTCGCGATCGCCCTCGAGGCCTGCACCCGCATCGGGCTCGGCGATCGGGCGCTGCGCGCGGCGCTCGTGACGCTCACGGACCGAGCCGAAGTCGACACGCCCTCGGCGCGCATCATCGTCGAGGCCGCGCTGCTGTCGGCCGAGTCTGACGGTGAATCTGCAGGGCTTTTGCGGCGTTTGCTCGAGCGAGCGAAGGCAGACGGCGCCGCGCGCGACGAGGCTCGCGCCCTTCGGAGACTCGCGGCGGTGTCGCCCGGGGATCGTCGAGTGATCGTTCCTTGGGTGCAGGCGCTGCGAGACTCGAGCGACGGACCGGGACTGCTGCACGCGCTTCCCGCGCTGCTCACAACGGACATCGCGCCGTCCGAGCGCCGTGAAGCCCTGTGGATGCTCGCCGGCGCGCAACGCCGATTGGGCTTGAACGACGCCGCTGCGCACACGCTCGAGCGCATCGGAGCGGAGTTCACCGCGGCGCAAGAGCGCGCCGACGTCGCCCGCGCGATCGAGGCGCTCGGCCAACACGCGCGCGCCAACGAGCTTCTGTCACACTGGGGCGAATCCGAGCCCGAAGGCCCCGCGGCCGCGGCGTTTCTGTCGCACGCCGCGCTGAGCGAGCGCGCGCACGGAGCGCCCGCGCCGCGCGTGTTTCAACTCGCACGCTCGGCGCTCTTGCGAGAGCCCGAGACCCCCGAGGCGCTCGTGCTCGCTGAGGACGTCGCGAAGAGCGCGCAGCTCGTCAGCGAGATGCTCGACCTGTACGCGACGCTCGATCAGCTCGCGGCCGGATCGCACGGTCGCGCCGCCCTCGCCTACCGCCGCGCGGTGTTTCTCGAGCAATCCGGGCACGCCGACGCGTCCCTCGAAGCGTATTTCACCGCGTTCGACGCGCGTCCAGCGCGCGGCGCGGTCGCCTCGGCCATCGGTCGCCTCGCCGTGGGCCGACGCCCGGACATGCTCGTCGCGCTGCACCGTCGCCTCGCCGACGGAGCCGCGACCGGCAACGCCCGCCTCGCTCATCTGCTCGACGCCGCGCACGCCGCGCGCGAGCAAGCGCGAGACCGCGCAGGGGCGCTGCGCCTGTTGCTCGAAGCGCAAGACGTCCTGCGCGACGCCAACACGACGGCGTTGGTCATCGAGGCCGCGCGCGAGATTCGCGACGAGTCGCCTGAGCTGCACCGCGCTGCGATGACCCTCATCGCCGATCGCGGGCTCGCCGTAGCAGAAGAGGTCTGGGACGACGACGCGCGGCGAGCCCACTCGCTTCGCGCGTTCGAAGCGGCGGTGTTGGACCTGTCGGACGGACCGCTCGCCGCGAAGGCAGCGCAGGTCTTTTTGCGCGACTCGGACAACGAAGAGCGCGACGTCAACGCCCTCAAGCAGGTCCTTCGCGCGCAGCCCGTCGCGGACAGCGTGCGCACAGCGCTTCGCGAGGTGACCGCGCTGCGAAAGCGATCGTCCTCCGCGACGCAAGCCGCGGTGAAACCCGAGGCGAGCGCGCTCGAGACGGTGCGGGCGCTCGCGGCGCACGGGGACGTCGTCGCTGCGATCGCAGCGGCGCGCGCGGCGCTCTCGCGCGGAGAGGACGAAGCGCTGCGCGACTACGTCGAGTCCCTCGCGCGCGCCAGCGGAGACGCCGCGACCGAGCTCGAAATGCTCGACGCCGTGCGGCAGACGACCTTCGATCCGAGCCTCAACGAGCCGAGACTGCTGCGGTCGATCGAGTTGTTGCGCGGACCTCTCGCGCGGCCGGACGAAGCGTGGCGGCGGCTGTCGCGCGCGATCAATGACGGGCTTCGTTCGGACGCCTCCCTGCGCGTCGCCCACGAGCTCGCCGAGCAACGACAAGACTGGACCGCGGTCTCTGCGGTGCTCGACCTTCGCATCACGCGCGCCGAGGACCGCGCCGAGGCCCGCGCGCTCCGTCTTCGCAGGGCAGCGGTGCTCGAGCAACGCCTCGAGAATCCGACCGCCGCCCGCGCAGAGCTCGAAGCGATCATCGAGGACGAGCCGAGCCACCGCCCAGCGCTGCGGTATCTCGCGGACCTCCACCTGCGCGCAGAGCGCTACGCCGACGCGGGCGAATGCTACGCGCGCGCGGCGGCGGCGACGCACGGGCGCCCCGAAGCCGCGGAGCTGCTCGCGGCGGCGGGCGACGCCTTCGCGCAAGGGCGCGACGATGGCGCGGCGCAAGCGCAGTTTCGACGAGCGCTCGAGCTCGATCCTTCGAACGGCCGCGCGCTCGCAGGCGTCGAGCGCGTGCTGCGCGCGCGAGGGGATCTCGACGCGCTCGAGCGGACGATGGTGGCGCTCTCGAACAGCGCTGAGCACGGCGCGGACAAGGTTCATCTGCGGCTTGCCGCTGCGCGAGCGGCGCTCGACGCAGGAGCGATCTTCCGCGCGAAGAGCCACGTCGACGCGGTTCGCGCGCACGCGGCGCCCGCAGAGATCGCCGCGCTGGACGCGAGGCTCGAGCGTGCTCGCGACGACGATCGCCCGATCTCGCGCTCGCGCGTCCCGGCGGTGGTGGTCGTTGCCGAGAGCGCGGTCGCGCCGAAGGCGAGCGAGCGGCCGGCCCCTCCTCCGCCGACGCAGCCGGACGCGACGCACTTCGAGATCAGCGCCGTCGTCCAATCCGAGCTGCTCGAAGAGCCGCTGTTGATCGAGCCGTTGCCTCCCGGCGCAGCAGAGCCAGCGGTGGATCACGCGGCCACGACGCTGACGGCCTCGGGGCGCGATCTCTCTGGCGTCGAAGAGAGCGCCCTGCGCGCGTGGTTTGCAGAAGGCGACGACGAGGCTGGGCAAGAGCTGGTCTCGCGCTTCGTTCGCACCGAGGGAGGCCGCGAAGAGGCGCTGAGAATCCAGCGCGATCGCTTCGCGAACGACTCGGCGAGGCTCGATATTCTGCAGTCCATCGAGGGGTTGCTCTCGATGCTCGAGCGGCACGAGCACGCGCTCGCGGTGCGCACGGTGCGAGAGGCGCTGTCGGGCATCGAGCCGCAGGGGGTCGCGCCTCCGTTGAACCGCACGCCGGATCCTCCGCCGGACGCGGTCGCTCGCTGGGTGATGCCGCCCGAAGCGACGGACTACGCCGAGATCGGCGCGCTCTTGTGGGACAGCCTCGGAACGCTCTTTCGCCGTGAAATCACCGGCTACGGCGTCACCGGGGTGGACCGTGTGATGTCCGCCGCTCCCACGGAGATCGCGCGGATGTACACGGCGATCGCGAGGCTCTTGCAGATGCCGCGCACCGCGGTCTTCGTCCGCGCGCAAGTGCCGGGCGGAACGCAGATCGCGCGCACGCAGCCGCCGTCGGTGATCCTCGCCTCGGCGCTCTCGCACGACGCTCCGGTCTCGCGCTATCTGCTCGGCAGCGCGATGGAGGCCACGCGCCCGTCGTGGGTGCTCACGTCGCTCGACGGAACCGAGCGCTCAGTGCTCGTCCGAGCGCTGCTCGCGACCTTCGGACCGCATGGAAAACTCCAGGGCGAACCGCCCGAAGTCACGCGTCGCGCGCGCGACCTCGTCGCCGCGATCCCGCCGCGCGCGCAGAAGAAGATCGAAGAGCTGCTCGCCGCCATGGACGAGCGAGGCGCGCCCTTTGACGAAGCGGGATGGGTCGCTGCGAGCGAGCGCGCCCGCGCGCGCGCGGGGCTGTTTGCGTCCGGCGATTTCGCGGTCGCCGCGCAGCTCGTCGTGGTGAAGCAGAAGGGCGGAGGCGACGCGGACGTCCCCGGCTCGATCGGAAAGCTCGCGGCGCTCGACGACCTCGCGCGCTTCGCCATCAGCGACCCGTACCTGCGCCTCCGATGGGAGACCGTCGGCGGTCGCCGCCGCGCTTGAACGCCCATCACGCTCGCGCGTCGTGACAGCTTCGAGCGAGGTCCGATGAATCACCGTTCAGTGCCTCGCTTGACCGACGGCCGTTCGGCCCTCTAAACAATCGCACCCGCGAACCTACCGATGTCCGCTCCACCGCAACTACGCGCGGAAGCATTGCCCCACTCACAGGCTTCGACTGCGCCGATGTCCACTCCGCTTCGAGACATCGTCTCGCTCACCAAGCCTCGCCTCTCGGGGCTCGTGATCTTCACCGCTGGCGGCGGGCTCTTGCTCGCGCCTGGCCCCATTTCTCTCTGGCGCGCGATCGGAACGCTCGTGGCCACCTCGCTCGTCGTCGGCTCGGCCAACTCGTTCAACTGCTACCTCGAGCGCGAGCTCGACCAGCACATGGAGCGCACGCGCACGCGGCCGTTGCCCTCCGGCCGACTGCAGCCCTCGGTCGCGCTTTGGGTCGGCGCTATCCTCGGGTTGATCGCCCTGCCGGCGCTGGTGTTCTTCGCCAACCCGCTGACGGCGCTGCTCGGGCTGCTCGGGCTGCTCTCGTACGTCTTCGCGTACACGCCGCTCAAACAGCGCTCGGCGCTCGCCCTGTGGGTCGGAGCGATCCCCGGCGCGATCCCGCCGCTCATGGGCTGGACCGCGGTGCGCGGGCGCATCGAGCTCGCGGGCCTGGTGCTCGCGTCGGTGCTGTTCTGCTGGCAGATCCCTCACTTCATCGCGGTCGCCATCGCGCGACGCGAGGACTACGCGCGCGCCGGGCACAAGATCCTTCCGCTCGTAGCCACCGATCGCACGACGAAGCTCCACGCCCTCGCGTGGACGCTCTTGCTCGTGGTCGCGACGCTCGCGCTGCAGCCGCTCGGCGTCGTGGGTCGCACCTTCGACGTCGCGGCGATGCTGCTCGGAGCGTTCTTTCTCTCTCGCGTGATCCTCGGCTTCGTTCGCCCCGAGGGTGACCTCGGCTGGGCCCGCAAGGTCTTCTTCGGCTCGCTCGTGTACCTCACCGCGCTGTTCGCGATCCTCGCATTCGACGCGAAATAACCTGTAAATCATCAGGGATTGCGATGCTCATCAACCGCCGCTCTCTCGTGACGAGCGCCGCCGTCGGAGCCGCGCTCGCGCTCTCGCGCTGCAAATCGCGCCGCGCCGCCCCCGCGAGCCTGTGGCCCATCCCCGAGTGGTCGCTCACGGACCAAGACAGCGCTCCGTTCGGCTCCGCGCAGCTCCGCGGAAAGGTCTACGTCGCCAACTTCATCTTCACCCGCTGCCCGAGCTCGTGCCCGAGGCTCACGCGCAAGATGGCCGCGCTCGCCGCGAGGCTGCGCTCGTCCGGTGATCGCGTTCGCTTCGTGAGCATCTCGGTCGACCCCGAGTACGACACGCCCGCGAAGCTCAAAGAGTTCGGCGATCGCTACCACGCAGATTGGTCGCGATGGCGCTTCGTCACCGGGCCGTTCGACCGCGTCCTGCGCGCGATCGACCAGGGATTTCGCGTCTCGTCCGGGATGTCCTCGCCTGGCTCGACCGCGAGCAACGAGTTCGACCCGTACGCCCTCGCGCACTCGAACCACTTCGCGCTCGTCGACGGTCGCTCGAACATGCGCGGCGCGTACTCGGTCGAAGAAGACAGCGGCGTCGAACGGCTCGCGCTCGACGTCGAAGCGCTGCTCACCGAGGGCTGATGCTCTCTCGCGAGCCCTGCCCAGCGCTGCGTCCCTTCATCGCGCAGCTGTGGGCCAGCGGCCCGGCGCCGCAGGTGCTCCTGCGCCCGATGCGCGAACGAGTGTTGCCAACGGGCTGCGCTCACCTCGTGTTTCGCCCCGACGCGCCGCCGCTTCGCGTCTTCGACCTGCGCACACGCACGCTCGCCGCCGAGCTCACCCGCTGCGTTCTCGCGGGCCCTCGCTCGCTCGCGTACGAGCGCAGCACGCACAGCCGCGCGCCATCGGTGGGCGCCGTGCTTCGCGCGGGCGCTGCGCGATCGATCGTGCGATCGCCGCTCACGAACATCGCCGAGCAGCACTTCGACGCGCGCGACGTGCTCGGGCCGAGCGTCGATGAGCTCTGCGAGCGGCTCGCCGACGCGCGCTCGGCAGCGCAGCAACTCGACGAGCTCGAAGCGTTTTTGCTCGCGATCGTCGCGAGCGCGACGCCGCTCTCCACGATGGTTCGCCGCGCGGTGCGCGACCTCGAGCGCGACCCCAACACCCCGATCTCTGCCCTCGTCGCGCAAAGCAACGCGAGTCACCGGCACTTCTGCGCCACTTTCGAGGCGCACGTAGGCCTTACGCCCAAGCGCTTCGCGAGGGTTCGACGCTTCGATCGCGCCGCGCGCGCGCTGGCCGTCGAGGGCGTCGGCGTCGAGCGCCTCGCGGCGATCGCGGCGAGGCTAGGGTTCTCGGACCAAGCCCATTTGAGCAGAGAATTTGCAGCGCACTCAGCGCTTACGCCCAGCGAGTACCTGCGCGCCACGCCCGTCGAGCATCGCCACGTGCCGATTCACGATCGGTCAATTCTCTTCAAGACGCGCGCGATCGAGCCGCCCATGATCGGCGCGCAAAGGAGCAGAGAGTGAGCATTCACGAAGCGTTTCCGTACTTGCGCGTGAAGGGCGCGGCGCGCGCGATCGAGTTCTACAAGGCCGCCTTCGGAGCGACCGAAAAGCTGCGCCTCGTCGAGCCATCGGGGCGCGTCGGCCACGCCGAGCTCGCGCTGGGACCGATCACGCTGATGGTGTCCGAAGAGTTTCCCGAGCTGGGAATCCACGGTCCGACGCCGAACACGCCCACGAGCAGCTCGATCCATTTGCACGTCGAGGACGCCGACTCGCTCATCGCTCGCTGCGTCGAGCTCGGCGCCACGGTCGTGCGCCCCGCGGCCGATCACTTCTATGGCGAGCGCTCGGGAAAGATCCGCGACCCGTTCGGTCACGAGTGGGACATCGGCCACAGCATCGAGCAGGTGAGCCCAGACGAAATGCAGCGGCGATACACCGCGCTCTTCGAGCGTTGAGTCACCGTTCAATCGCGAGCGCCGGGGCGCGCAGGAAACGTCCCCACGTCCTCTGCGCCTTCGACGCGCACGTCTCGCTCGAAGACCTCTTCGAACAGGTCCGCCTTGCGTGAAGCGGTCCAGCGCTCGAGCGAGAGGTCCCCGGTCCCGTGCGCGCGAAACAACACCGTCGAGCCTTGCATCGTCGCGTCCGCGCGCTCGACCTTGCGCAGGTGCTCACGGTCGAAGCTGTCGGCGATGCGCAAGATCGCCGCGAGCTTTCGCACCACGGCGCGTCCTCGGCGATCGAGCTTTCGAAAGCCGGGGTGCGTCAGGTCCGGAAACGCCTTGCGGTGATAGCGCGCCACGTTCGCCACGATTTCTTTGGCCTCGGGCGAGAGCCCCATGATCTCGGTGTTCGTCACCAGGTAGTACGTGTGCTTGTGGTGCGCTTCGTAGCCGACGAAGTCGCCGATATCGTGGACGATCGCCGCGAGCCTGAGCCACGAGCGCTCTTCGACGCCGAGCGAGTGCAGCGGCTGCAGCTGATCGAACAGCGTCGTGGACAGCTCGGCCACGTGCAGCGCGTGCGCTTCGTCGAAGCGATACCGCTGGCCGAGCGCGATGGCTTCGGCCTCGACCGCGGCGGCCTCTCCGCGCTCGTCGAACACGCGAAACGCACGATCGATGAGCTCTGCGAGGATTCCGTCCTTCAGCCCCACGTTCGGCGTCACCATCTCTTTGGCGCCCACGGCGTCGGCGATCGCCGTGAGCACGTACGCAGCAGGGACGATCACGTCCGCGCGATCTCCGCGCAGCCCGTAGCGGTCGCGACGGTCCTTCACGGACATCGCAGCGAGCACGGTCTTGAGCGCGCGCATCACCTCGACGTCGATCGCCGCGCCGAGCTCGTGCCGCGCAGGAGCGATGGACGCGATGGCGTCGGCGTTTCCTCCGGTGGCGACGGTGATGTCGACGCGCGCGTCCTTGAGCAGCCTCGCCTCGCCGAGCAAGCGCTCGACGTACTCGCTGAGCAGCGACGAGCGCTCTTTGGACACAGCGACGTCGCGCTCGAGAAACGCCTCGGACAAGCGCACGGTCCCGAGCGGGAGAGACACGCTCTGCCTCGCTTTTTCTCCGGTCACGAGCGTCAGCTCGACCGAGCCACCTCCCACGTCGACGAGCAGCGCGCGATGCTGCCCGAGGTCCATCGCGCGCATCACCGCCGAGCGAACGAGGCGCGCCTCTTCGACGCCCTCGATCACGTCCAGGTTGATCCCGGCTTCGCGCGCCGCGCGCTCGACGAGCAGCTCGCCGTTGTTGGCGTCGCGCACCGCGCTCGTGGCGACCGCGCGATACACCTCGACGTTGTGCGTCTTCATCGCCTCGCGAAACGACCGCAGGGCGTCCACTGCCTCCGCGATCGCCGCTGGCGCGAGCCGCCCGGTGAGAAACACATCGCGACCGAGGCGCACCGCAGCGCGGTCATTGAACACTTCGCGAATGTCCGTCGCGGACGCGGCCTCGACGACGCGCAGTCTCATCGCGTTGGACCCGACGTCGATCGCAGCAAACCTGGGCATGACTCAGCGAGGGTTACCCGATCGATCGGGGCTTGTGCGAGTTCTCTGTGCGCAGTGTTCACACGATCGTCACATCGGACGATCACTGAAGCTCGACGAGCAGCCGAGTGACCTCGCCGGGCCGAACCGTCACGACCCTCGTCGCGCGGTGTCCCGAGGGCGGGTGAACGAGGGTGATACGGTGCGTTCCCGCGGTGATTCTGCGGTAGATTGGCGTGATGCCGTCGCGCGATCCGTCGATCGTGAGCTCGGCCCACGGCAGCGCTTGCACCGCGAGCGTCCCGAGCCCTGCTCCCACGCGAGGCGCGCTCGCCGTCGCGCGCGAACGTCGAGCGCTGCGACGAGCATGCGCTCCCGTGGCGGCGGGCGCAGCCGTTGCGCGAGGCGCCTCGGTCACCGTCACCGCGGGCTCGGCTCGCACGGTCACCGATCGTTGCTCGACCGCGGCGGGAGGCAACGCGCGCGGGGGCTCGATCGCGTCGCGAGCGACGACGCGCTCAGAGACCGTGGGCCGCGCGTTCACCGACGGTTCGCGGCCCGAGCGCAAGATCGCGAGCGCGATGGTCGCGATGAGCACGGCGGCGCCGATCACGATCACGATCACGAGCGAGGGCCGTCGCGCGGACGAGCGCTTCTCTTTCGCGCGCACTGTCGATGAGTCCTCGCGCTCAGCGGCGATCGTGACAGGCGCGACGCTCTCGATCGACGAGGACGCGTCGATCACGGGCCTCATCGACGTACGCGTCACCAGGTCTTGCGGACGAAGCGGCGCTTCTTCAGCGCCCATGGTCTTGGAGGACTCGAGCACGACGGGGCGCGATTCGGTGCGCTCGGGCGCCGCCTCGAGCACGTCGCTGACCGCGGTGCTTCCGTCGTGGGGAGAGAGCGACGCTGTGTCGATCGGCGCAGAGACAGCGACATCCGAGCCTTCGCTCAACGAGGGATACGACGGCTGCGAAGGCTGCGCGGGGCTCGAGAGCTGCGTGGCGACCGCGCTCTCGACGCGAGCCGGAGCGTTGAGCGAGAGCCGCGGAGCTGGGGGATTCGACGGCGGCGGGGCCACAACAGGGACGATCGGAGCGGCCTGCCCGAGCAGCGGCGACGGTGGGAGATTCGCCGGCGAAAACGCTGGTCCCACGCGCCCCACGCTCGTGACCGCGTGCGGAAAGAAATAGTGCGCCACGATCGCCGCGAGCAGCCGCCCTGCGGACGGGCTCACCAGCGGGTCGAGCAACGCGAGCGCCGCCGACGCGCTCTCGATGCGTCGATTGCGGTCCACTTCGAGCAGCCCGTCGATCACCGACTCGAGCGCGTCGGGAACGTCGGGCCTGAGCGCGGTGAGCTTCTCGCGGCGGCCCTTGAGCAGGTTCGAGACGACTTCAGGCTCGTTTTTTCCAGTGAACGGGCGCTGATTAGCGAGCCACTCGTACGCGCTCACGCCCGCAGAGAACAGGTCGGCGCGCCCGTCGAGCGGCTGCGCGCGGGCTTGCTCGGGGGCCATGTACGCGAGCTTTCCCTTCACGACGTGGGCGCTGGTCTGATGAATTCGTGTGCGCGCGCGGGCGATCCCGAAGTCCGTGAGCTTCACCTCGCCCGCGGTCGAGAGCAGCACGTTGTGCGGAGAAACATCGCGGTGAACGACGTTCAGCGGACCGCCGTCGGGGGCCTTCTTTCGATGCGCGTAGTCGAGCGCCGAGAGCACCTCGCGCAGCATGAACGCGCCCACCTCCCACGGAAGCGACCGACGATCCGCGCAGAGCGCCGTGAGCAGCTTCGACGCGTCCACCCCCTGAATAAACTCCATCGCGAGGAAGTACCGGCCGTCGACCTCGCCGAAGTCGTCGATCGCCACGATGTTGCTGTGCCTGAGCTGCGCCCCGGTGTTCGCCTCGTCGATAAACATCTCGACGAAGGGCTTGTCCTGACAAAACGTCGGCAAGATCCGCTTGATGCACACCGTGCGCGAGAAGCCCGCCGCGCCGACGCGTCGCGCGCGAAAGACCTCCGCCATCCCTCCGATCGCCAGACGCTCTTCGAGCACGTAGTTGCCGAAGCGCTGGGCGCTGTCTTGCGTCATGGCCGTTCCGTTCGGAAGGGACGGTACTCGAACGAGCTTCACGACGGGAGTCGGTCGCGCGATCGGCGCTCCCCACTCGTCACCGACATTGCGCTCGTGAGCCCCATCAACGCTCGTCAACTCCGTCCGCATCGCACTCTCCGCGCGCCGGGGCACAGCGCTCGAAGACGAACGCACGACCAGCGGGCGCCCGCTTCATCACCGCGGCCCCGAGTCGGTTGCGTCCCCACGCGAACAATTTTTCGCTCGATCCCGCCGCGAAGAATCAGGGATTCGAGCGACCGCCGCCCGGAGCCGAGAAGGTCAACGGATCGCGTTCGTGCGCCCGACGCCTGAGCGCCTCGGCCTCGGCCGCGTCCCGGCTGCGAACAGCGCGCGCCACGAAGGTCACCGGCTCTTCGTCTGCCCCCGACCGCGCGTCGAGCAGCGCCCGCGCGCTCTCGGCGTCCCCGCACGCGGGCTGCGCGCGCGAGCACGCGATCACCAACCACGCGTCGGCCCGCGCGTCGTCCGCTCGATCGCCGCCTCGTTCGCGAAGGTCTCTCAGCACCTCAGCGCTCGCGCGCCCTGCGCTCGCCGCGAGCACGCCGCGCTGCTGCCTTCCCCACGCGGTCTCGAGCTCGCTCAGCGCCGACTCAGCCCCCCATCGCGCGCGCGCCACGCGAAGGTGATCTCGGTCGATGGCCCGCCCCGGCTCGCGCCCGAGCCGCTCGATCGCGATCGAGAGCGCGCGATCCGCGAGGTCCCGTCGCGCCGTTCGCGCGAGCAGCGCCGCGCCTTCGAGCTGAGCTTCGACGAACTCTCCGTCCTCTGGCTCGATCGTCGCGAACAAGCTCAGCGCCTCGCTCGTCCTGCCTGTTCGCCCGAGCGCCATGGCTTCGAACCTTCGAGCCCGAGAGTCCTGCGGACCTTCGCCGCGCGCGCGAACGCACTCTTCGAGCGCCAACTCGGGACGCGCGACGAGCAACCACAGCCGCGCGAGCTCTGTCCGAGAAACACCGCGCCCGTCTGCGCTCGCGGCGAGCGTGGCCACCATCGGAGCGGCCTGCGCCGCGCGCCCGTCGGCCACCCGCGCTTCGATGATCGCGACGCGGTCTTCGATCGAGGCGCGCTGCGACGCATACAGGGGCGTGAGCAGCGCGTCGACCTCGGAGGACGCTCCGCGCGACTGCGCTTCGCGCGCCCGCTGCCGTCGCAGCGACGCGAGCGTCGGCCGTCGATCGCGCCCCTCGTCGAGCAGCGCGCGGCGCGCGATCGTGCGATCCGACGGACGCGCCTGCGGAGCCTCTTCTCTCACGCGCGCGGCGACCGCCCGCGAGGCGCCCTGGCCGAGCGCCACGCTCTGTCGAACCTCTGGATCATCGGGAGCGACCGCGAGCGCCCGAGTAAACGCAGCGGTCGCGTCGATGTGCTGCCCTCGCTCGATGAGCGCTTCTCCGAGCACGATCCAGCTCGCCGCTTGCTCGGCGAAGCGCCGCGCGCACGTTCGAGCGGCCTCGAGCCCCGCGTCGCTCTCGCCCGCGAGCAACAGGACCTCAGCGCGACGAGCGCAGAGCCAACCGTCGGTGTCGTCCGCGAACGTCGCTAGCTCGAGCTGGTTGGCCGCCTCGGAGAAGTTGTTGTGTGACAGCGCGACCTCGGCGCGGAGCAGCGCCTCGTACGCGGTCGCCGACGCGAAGGCCCTCGGACGCACGACGCCCGCGATGGTCTCGGTCATCGCGTGACGATTCGCGCGCGGAGCGCAGGCGCTCGCGCTCACGGCGAGCACAGCGGCGAGCCAGCGACGGTTCACTCGAGCGCTCCGCGGCAACGCTCGCCCTCGCGGCGGCGGCGATAGATCGGCTCGCCGTCGACATAGCGAACGAAGCAGTAGTGTTGGTCGATGAAGCGCCGAAACACGGGGTAGTTGTACATGTACTGGTCGAGCATCGTGCGCCCGGCGTCGACGAGCAGCTCGGGCCGCTCTCGCTCGAGGTCTTGCAGCAGCTCTTCGCGCGAACCGGGCACCACCCGGCGCTCCATCTCTTGCCTCGTCGCCGAGAACCACGGGACGACGCCCGCCGGATACACCGTGTACACATAGCGCGAGGCGGGCCAGCGCTCGGCCGAGAGGTACGTCTCAGCGCGAAATCCCCAGACGAACACCGTTTGATCGGGCCGCGAGTTCTCGCGCACATAGCGCGAGATCGGGTCGTCGCTCGGGTCTTGAAACCAGCGATCGGACTCGCGCCACCGGTGGATTTGTCGTCCCCGCGCGAACACTCCGACGCCGAGCGCGACGAGCGCCGCGGCGACCACGAGCCAGTGGCGCGCGCTGCGCCCCTCGTCGGTCCGAGCGAAGAGCACGGCGATCACCAGGGCGATCCACGGGATCACCTGCACGAAATAGTGCCCGAAGAACCGCGTGGTGAAGAGCGCTCCTGCGAACCCGAGCAAGGCGTGCGCGCACAGCACCAACGGGACCACGCGCGCGCGATCGGCGAGCGGGCGCGAGCGGTCGACGCCCTTCGCGACGAGCGCCGCCCACGCGAGCAGGACGAGCAGAACGAGGGTGAGCGATCGCTCGATCTGCGGGCGAAACGCCTCGCGAATCGAGGTCATGTTCACCGGGTCCATGAAGATCTCTCGGCCGTAGCGCTGAAAGTAATAGACGAACCGACCGAGGTTCGAGCTCAGCGCGTACACGGACAGGACGAGCGCGAACGGGCCGAGAAATCCCAGCGCAAATCGCAGCGTCTCTGCCCGTCGCACGCGCGCGTCCCGCTCGACCGCACCGCTCGGCGGGCCGAGCCACGCCCACGCGGCGAGCGGAAGTGCGTGCGCGAGAAACATCTGCTTCGAGAGCGCGGCGCACGCCGAGAGCGCTCCGGACGCGACGAGCAGCGCGCGACGACGGCGATCGGTGCCGTCCCCGAGCTGCGCGCGGGCGAGCGCGAGCGTCGCTGCGAGCGCGAAGACCGAGCCGAGGGGCTCGCCGTTGACCCCGAGTCCGTCCCACGGAATCAGCTCGAAGCAGAGCAAGTACGTCACGATGGTGGCCGAGAGCGCCGCGGCCAGTCGGCCGGCGATCGTGCGCGCGAGCGCATACGTGAGCGCGACCTGCGCGAAGGCGAGCAGCGCTCCGAGCACGCGCATGGGCATCCAGGTCCAGATGCCTCCGGCGCGGATGAAGAGCGCCGAGAGCCAGTAGAGGAGCGGGCCGCGCTGAGAGACGCCGTCGACGTACGGGAGCCAGTGGCCGCGGATCATCCGAAGGGCCATCGCGGCGATGTAGCCCTCGTCGTTGCTCACGGGGACGACCCACGGTCGAACGAGCCAGAGGTTGCACTGCGCGAGCGCGGCGAAGCACAGCGCGAGCACCGCGCCCGAGAGACCGAGGCGAGAGAAGAGCGCGCGGAGGCCGTGGAGCATCACCGCGACTCGCGCTTGCGGGCCGCGGCGCTCGAGCCGCGATCGACCGAGGATTTGGGCCTGCCGCGACGCGGCGCATCCCCGCGCAGCGCGGCCTCTTCGAGCACGTCCGCGGGCAAGCCCAAGAACTCGTACACGTCGCGGTGAAAGCCGTAGGCCTCGTGCACTTCGCGCAGCATCGCCACGATCGCAGGGCGATCGGCGATGATCGCGGGCTGCACACGAACGAGCTTTCGCAGGGTGGGCATGGTCTCGCCCAGCGAGAGAAGCTCGCTCGCGTGCTGAAGGAGCTCGACGGGCTTGAGGGGCTTTCCGCGGTTGTTGGTGTTGCGCTCGAGCTCGGCGAGGAGCCGGCGACGCTTGAGCTCGGTGCGACCGTCGAGCGGGGCGGCTCCGACGCCACCCAAGAGCAGGTCGTTGAGCTTGCGCGCGGCGCGGCGCTTGCGGATCGCCTCGGGGCTCGCGCGCGGGTCGTCCTCGGATGAAGCGTCCGGCTCTTCGCGGGGAGGAGCAGGCGCGTTCATCCGGGATTTTTCAGGGAGAACCGCGGTCTCGTGGGGTCGTCGACGGACCATTGCCCGATCGAGACAGAGCTTACAGAGCCCGCTGCAGGGACGCACGCGCGGGGGCGACGAGCGCTTCGTAGAGCGCTTCGTACTGCCGTGCGGCGCGGTCCCAAGAGACGTCTTTGCGCATGACGCGGTGGCGAAGGCGAGCCATGGCGTCTTTGCGGCGAAAGGCCGTGAGCGCGCGGCCGATCGCTCCGAAGAGCTCGTCGGGGTCGGCGGCTTCGAAGAGAAAACCCGTTCCGGATTCGAAGCGCGAGTCGCAGTCGACGACGGCGTCGCGAACGGCGCCCGAAGCGCGCGCGACCGGGAGCGAGCCGTAGCGCATCGCGTACAAGTGCGAGACCGCGCCGGGCTCTCGTCGCGACGGAGCGATCCAGAAATCGCTGCCCGCGAACGCCTTGTGCAAAAACGCTTCGTCGTACTCGCGCCGAAACGACACGCGCTCGGGGAAGCGCTTCGCGAGCTCTTGAAACGCCGCGACCAACGTGGCGTCGCCGTCGCCCGCGAGCACCCACCGCGCGTCGTTGCGCACGATCCTCGTCGCGCACGCCGCGAGCAAATCCAGCCCGCGCGCAGCGTCGATGGGCCCCACATACGCGAACACCGGTGACTCGGGGCGAGGCGCGAGCCCCGCGCGCTCGGACAAATCCGCGCGGCACAGCTCACGGCCCGCGGTCCCTTCGGCGTCGAAGCGCGCCGCGAGGTGCGGGTCCGTCGACGGGTTGAACACGCTGAAATCCACGCCGTGAAGGATGCCCGCGACGTCCGAGCCGCGATGACGAACGACGCCTTCGAGCCCGCGCCCCGTCTCGGGCGAAGCCAGCTCGCGCGCGTACGTCGGCGAAGGGACGACGACCTTGTCCGCGCGGAGCATTCCGTGCTTGAGCCAGCAGACCTTGCCGTAGAACTCGAGCTCGTCCGGCGAGAAGAATCGCTCGGGGATCGCCGACGCAGCGAGCGTCGAGCGATCGAAGAGCCCTCGCTGCTCGGGGTCGTGCACGGTGAGCACGGTCTTCACGGGCGCGAGGATCGGGTCCTGCGCCTTCGCGATCGAGAGAAACAACGGGACCAGCGAGGCCGCCCAATCGTGGCAGTGGATGATCGCTGGGTGCGTGTGCTGCTGCTTGAGCCACTCGATCGCGCCCTTCGCGAGAAACGCGTAGCGGCGATGATCTCCGGGGCCGTAGACCTCGGGGCGATCCGTGATTCCTGCGGCGGAGAGCATGGTGACGTGCACGCCCGAGACGAGGCGAGCCTCGTAGACGTCGGCGTACACGGTTTCGTTGCCCATCGGGACCGCGAGCTTGTTGAGCCGTCGCGCGAGGGTGAGCGACCGAGCGTCCGCCGGTCCATGGAGCAGAGTGAACACGTGCGGCTTGTGGCCGAGTGCTTTGAGGGCCTTGGGCAGGGCCGCGGTCACGTCGGCGACGCTCGAAGCGCGCACGAACGGAGCGACCTCTGGGGAGACGAACAAGATGTCCATCGAGACGGCGCGCAGGGTGCACCGGGTGCGACCCTTTGTGCAATCACGGGACGGTCATCGACGGCGGTTTGTTCGAACCCTGCTCGGAATTTGCCGCGGGCATCACACGAAGACGCACGCGCGACGCAGCGCTCGGAGCGATGCGCTCTGGCGACGACGCAGCGACCGCGATCGACGGCGCGTGACAGTTGTGTCCGGGAGGTAGCCGAAACATCGCAGTTCGGGCAACATTGCCCGATGCGAGCGCGCCGGTTGATCTCGCGACTTGTCCCCACGGCGCGCAGCTCTGCAACGAACAGAAAGGCTTACCGACGATGGTTCGACGATAGCGTCTCCTCGTAACGAGCGGCGTCCTATTGGGCGCGGTGCACTGCGGTGCGGCGAATCCGCCGGGCAATGATGGCTCGGTCATGGGGGATGGGAGCAGTCCGGTTGACACTGGCGTGCCGGTTCGCTGCGGCGCCGACACGGACATGGACGGGATCCCGGACTCGTTCGAGACGATGGCCGACACGGACATGGACGGGACGCCCAACCATCAGGACACAGACTCTGATGGCGATGGTCGACTCGACAGCGACGAGGCCTCGCCCGTCGGCAACTACGATTGTCGAACGCGTCCGGCGGACTCGGACGGCGACGGCAACGCGGACTTTCTCGACACGGACTCGGACGGCAACGGGATCTTGGACACCGTCGAGTTTCAGGGCGTCGGGACCGCGCCCGAAGGCGGATGGGCCGCGCATCCCGCGGACACCGACCTCGATGGAACGCCGGACTACGCCGACCGCGACGACGACGGTGATGGGATCGCCGACACGATCGAAGTGGGATCGGACCCAGCGAATCCGCCGGACACGGACATGGACGGTCGCCCGGATTGGCGCGACACGGACTCGGACGGAGACTTCGTCTCGGACCGCATCGAGACCAGCACGGACTCGGACGGAGACATGATCCCGAACTTCCGAGACACCGACTCGGACAACGACGGGACTGACGATCGCATGGAGGCGAACAGCACGATGATGGGCGCGCCTGCGCGCTCGAACATCGACGATCCGCCCTTCGAGTGCCCGACGGAAGTGAACCCCGCGGACCTCACGATGGTGCAGCTCGACAACCGCGCGAACTACATCGACGGCGACAGCGACAACGACGGCTTGGGCGACCGCGAAGAGCGCGCGATCGGCAGTGACATCTGCCGCCCCGACTCGGACGGAGACGGGCAGCTCGACGTCGTCGAAAACGCGTTCTGCCAGCGAAATATGCGGATGGGATGCGCGACCGACGGGACCGCGTCCGTGCGCATGCAGGACTACTACTTGATCCTGCCGTTCAACGGCGCGCCGGTGCAGCGCGAGCTCGAGTTCGGAACGACGCTGCGCGTGGCAGACGTGTTCTTCATCTTCGACACGACCGGATCGATGTCGTCCGTGCAGCAAGCGGTGTCCAACACCATCGCCGCGCGCGGGACCGGCCTCGTCGATCAAATCCGCGGAATCATCCCAGACTCGTGGTTCGGCGTCGGTCACTACGACGACTTCCCCACGGGCGGCTACGGCGGCGGCGGAGACCGCGCGATTCACCCGCTGTGCACCACGGCGGGCCCAGGTGGCATGGGCTACGGCCCCGCGGAGTGCTTGAACACGGGCAGCCCGACCAGGCCGTTTCACGGCATCACGATGACCAACCCGATGGCGATGGTGGGCGCTGAATCGGGCGCAGAAATCGTGCAGCGCGTGGCGCTCGCGATCCCTGGCGGCGGCGGATCGGACTCGCCCGAGAGCCAGGTCGAAGCGATGTACCAGATCATGACCAACGAGGGGCTGTACGACCGCGCCGCGCCCTCGGCGTGCGGGACCGTCAGCACGATTGGTCGCGCGCCGTGCTGGGTGAAGCCCACCACGTGCGGCGAAGGGACGTGGGGATATCCCTGCTTCCGCGCGGGCGCGCTCGCGATCACGATCCACTACACGGACGTGCCGTGGCACAACGGAGCGCGCGACGAGTCGCCGCCCACGACGACGTACTACTCGCCGTACACGGGCATCACGCCGTCGCCGCACAACTTCGATCAGATGATCGCCGCGTACCAGCGCCGAAGCGCGAGGGCGATCAACATCAACGCGGGATCGCCGCGGTGCGAAGGCCGCATCGTGACGAACCACTCGGGCACCGGCGCGTGCTTCGACATGCGCATGCAGGCCGAAGGGACGGGCTCGGTGGACGTCGACGGCGTTCCGCTCGTGTACGACCTGCCGAGCGGAACGGGCTCGAGCACGCCCGAGACCCTCATTCGAGTCGTGACCGAAGCGGTCAACACCCTCGCGACGCGCGTCCCGCTCGACATCACGACGTCGCTTCGCAACGACCCGACCAACCCGATGATGTTCGACGGAACGCGCTTCATCAAGCGCCGCGTCCCGTCGTGCCAGGTGCCTCCGGCCAACATGAACTGCTGGACGCCGCCCACGGGCGTTCCGATGCGCGCGGCCGTCGCGCGCACGGACCTCAGCACGTTCTACCGCGTGGTTCCGGGGACGCGCGTGCGCTTCACGATCACGTTCCAAAACGACGTGTTCGAGGGAGATTGCCGCTCTTCGACGCTGTTCCACTCGTACATCGACGTCGTCGGCGACGGCGTGACCCGACTCGACACGCGCGAGGTGTTCGTCGTCGTCCCCGCGGCGCCTGCGAACTCCGAGCAGTGCGGCGGCGCCGGCTGAGTCCATCACTCGCGCGGGGGCGCGAGTGAGAACAGCGTGAAGGGGGGAATGCGCTCGCTTCGTCGAACGTATGCTACCGGTCGTGTTCGCGCCCTCGACGCTGATGCGAAAGAGAGCGTCCTCGCTCGGCGCGCTCGTGCTCGCCGCGAGCGTGGGCGCGCTCTCGGGGCGAGAAGCGCAGGGGCAGAGACACAACGCCCCGCGCGCGCTCTTCAACCGCGGCGCAGCGCCGATCACCGTGGGACGCGCGGCGCCGCACACGGGCCGCGGCAACGGCGAGGACTGCGCGGACTGCCACCGCGAGATCGCACGCGAGTGGCAGCGATCGCTGCACAAAAACGCGTGGACCGACCCGGTGTTTCAGTCCGCGTACGAGCTCGAGCCGATGGCGTTTTGCCGCAATTGCCACGCGCCGCTCGCGCGGGCGGGCGCACGCCCTACGGGGATCGCCGCGAGCGAAGGCGTCTCTTGCTCGATCTGCCACGTGCGCGACGGACAGGTGCTCTCGAGCGGCGCGGGGCGAGGCGATGCGCCGGGGACGATCTCTCCGCACCCGGTGCGAGCGGACGCGCGCTTCGCGCAGAGCGAGTACTGCGCGGGGTGTCATCAGTTCAACTTTCCCGCGGAGACGAGCGCGGGCGGACCGCTGTTCGACACGCACGCTCCGATGCAGGACACCTTCGGCGAGTGGCAGCGCAGCAGCCACGCGCAGCGCGGGACGCAGTGCCAAGGCTGTCACATGCCCTGGCGCACGGCGCCGGACGGAGCGCGCTATCGCTCCCATGATTTCACGGGCGCGCGAGACCCCGCGCTGCTCGCGCGATCGGCGCGCGTCGAGGCCTCGGCGAGCAAAACCGGCGACGTGGTGCTCGTGCGCGCGAGGGTGTTGCCCACGGACGTGGGGCACGCGTTTCCGACGGGGGATTTGTTTCGCAGGCTCGAGCTCACGGTCTGGCTCGACAGCGATCCGCGGCGCACGCAGGTGATCTCGTTCGCGAGGACGTTCGCCGATCACTACGAGCGCGGGCCGAACGGACACATGGCGTTTGTGCGCAGGCAGAGCGGAGACTCGCGCGTGCAGCCGCCGGGGACGGGCGCTGCGAGAGAGAGCGAACTACGCTTCGTCAACGCGCGCGTACGCAGCAACACCATCGTTCGCTGGAAGCTCGAACACTTGCTCATGCCTTCGCCGCAAGCCGCAGCGCAAGGCTTCGGAACGGCGCTCAACCGCGCCACGGTCGTCGAGGGATCGACGGCCATCACCACGGCGGATCCCTGATGAAACACGGACGACTTGTTTTTGTGTGCGCTTCGGTCGCGCTCGCCGCGTGCCACCCGCAGAGCGACGAGAGCACATACTCACCGTGGCAGACGCGCACGACCGCAGGCGCCGAGCGGCGCGCGAGCTCGGACCCCGAGGCGACCGCAACGAGCGCGGGAACGGGAACGGAAACGAGCGCTGCGACAGCGACGGCGACCACCCCCGCGGGAGAGCTGCCGACGAGCGCGATCACGACGCTGGCGGCGATGCTGGCCGAAGAGCGGGTGCAGGCGGACGATCCTGTTCCGAGCGCGCCGCCCGAGCCCACGATCCCGACGGCGATCGAGCGAAGGGTGCGTGATCTGCATACGATCGCCGAGCGGACGAGCGACTGCTGGATGAGCGAGCCGTACATGCGAATCGCGCACATTCCGCCGCGCGAATGCCCACGCTGGTTCGAGCAGCTCGCCAACGCCGGAGAGGCCGGCGGCTATGCGATCGGACAGGTGCTCGCGACCGAACCCAACGGCGGCGGACAACGCTTCGCGCACCTCGCAGAGATCCTCGCTGCGAACGGGGCGCAGTCAGGGACGCCGTATGTTCTGCGGCAGATTCACGAAACGCTCGGGCGACTCTCGGGCGACGCCTCGCCAACGCAAGCGCAGCGGACGCGACCAGAGCTTCCTCCCGCGAGCGCGCTCGCGGCGAGCGTTCGCGCGTTCGAGCAGATCACGGGCTTTCCTGTGAACGAGACGCCCGCGTGGGAGAACATCTACGACGCCAGCTACGCGGCGAAGGCGAGGCCGATGGGCGTGCGCGCGCTGCGCTTCTGGCAGCGCAACGGGGCAGCGTCCCCCTCGTGGCCGTCGCTCTCCGAGCAGCGACTGCGGCTGTGGCTCTCGGCCGACGACGCTCGTGTGATTCGCGCGGCGACGTTGATTCAAGCGCGACGCGCCAACAACAACCTCCGCGCCGAGGCGCTGCAAGCGCTGCGAAGAGTGAACAGCACGACGTCGAGCGCCGAGGCGCGCAGCTACGCGCGCATGGCGATCTCGCAGCTCGAGCGAGACGAGTCGGTGCGCGCTGCGGACTGAGCGCGTTCGCCGCTCAGAATCCAGCGCCGACGTTGAGCAAGAACGTGCGGCCCGGCTGCGGCGCGAAGCGATGAGAGAACACTTCGTTGACCGGCAGCGAGTAGCGCCAGTCGAAGACGTTGTAGACGCCGACGGAGTAGCGGATTCCGAAGCGCTCGACGCGGCCGCTCGCGACGACGTCGCCGACGACGGCCCACGGAGACCACTCTTGCTCGGTCGTGAGCGGACCGGCGCGCACGGGCCTCGGCGACTCCAAGCTCAACCGCGTCGCGATCTGCAAGAGCCCCGGAACGATCGGCGCCACAGCCTTCGCGCTCGCCAGGTGCTCAGGAGAGTTGAGCACGAGCTGCTCGCCCGCAGGGTCGAGCAAGCGCGCGCGCTGATAGCCGTACATGAGCGAGAGCATCCAGCCGCCGAGCCACTCGCGGCGCAGCTCGACGTCGCCGCCGACAACAAGAATGGGCGCGTTGGCGTTGCGGTAGATCGCGGGGTCGGCCATCGTTCCGCCGCCTTCGGAGACGATCACGCGCTCGGTGAGCGAGCCGTGCGCCGCGCCGACGGCGACCCACTCCGAGAGGAAGCGATGCGAGTACTCGACCTCGGCCGAGCGAATCGTCTCGGGCCCGAGCGTGCACGGCGTGCGTCGCATCGGGTCGCACGCGGGCACCTGCGTCGCGCCGTTGTCCGCGTAGTACAGCTCGTAGATGCTCGGCGCGCGAAACGCCTGGCCTCCGGTGATCTTCAACGTCGCCGCTTGGATCGGACGAAAGATGAGCGCGGCGCGCGGGTTCACGCTCACGCCGAAGGTGCTGTAGCCGTCCACGCGCGCGCCGAGCGAGTAGCGAAACCACGACGTCGGATCGCCTTCGGCCAGCAAATATCCAGCTCCGATGAGCAGCGGTGATTTCACGTCCGTGTAGCGAACGTTGGTCAGCCGCTCGTAGCCGAAGAACGCCACCGACGGGTGATGCTGAAACTCTCCGCCCGCGGTGAGGCGAAACGCGCGGTGAAAATCGAACTGCGCGCGCGCTTCGACGCCGTACCAAAACGAGTCGTACTCCTCGCTCTTGGGGTTCATGTCGTACGCGTACGCGCTGCGAAACTGATAGAGGTTCGCGTGCGCCCTGAGAAACAAGCGACCGATCGAGCCGAGCCGCGGCTCGAAGCGCAGCTCGGCGAACGAGCGCGCGTCCACGAGGTGCGAGCTGCTGTCGTTGAACGTCGTCCCGTAGATGCCCAGGCTGTTCGAGACGTCGCGCGCCGCCCAGAAGAGCTGCAGCGAGAGGTCCTTCCACCACGCGCGCGCGTTGAACGTGCCCGCAGTGAAGCCCGCGTTGTTGCGCGCCGTGAGCTGCCTGGCGACCGGAGGATTGACGGACTCGTCCACGACGTCGACGGTGCGGTCTGCACCGTCGCTTCGCGCGATCGCAACGGACGCGGTCACGCCCGCGTCTCGTCCGAATCCCAGTGAAAATCCAGCGCGCGCGCGCATGACGCCCTCGCCCATCGCGCCGATCTGCGCGTGCACGCGGTTGGGCACCGAGCGGCCGCGCGAGACGAGGTTGACGACGCCCGAGAACGCGCCCGTTCCGTAGAGCACCGAGCCCGGGCCTCGAACGAGCTCGATGCGCTCGACGTCATCGAGGTCGACGCGGTTGTCGTAGCCCACGTACGACGAGCCGATCACGTCGTCGTTCATCGGGTGTCCGTCGGCCAGGACGAGCACGCGGTTGCCGTAGTTTCCGAGGATCCCCAGGCCGCGAATGCCGATCGAAGCGTAGACGCTGTCGTCGTGCACGGCGACGCCGCGCGAGCCGCGCAGCGCCTCGACGATGGTGGGATATCCGAACGCTCGCAGCTCTCTTCCGTCGATGACGGACACCGACGCGGGCGCGTCTTCGATGCGCTCAGCGACGCGCGAGGCCGCGGTGACCTCGCCCGCGCTGCGGAGCTGGATGTCGCTGATCTCCGTGGGCTGTCCGTAGCGGACGTCGATCTCGCGTTCGACCGGAGAATATCCGGCGAGCGAGATGCGCACGCGACGCCTTCCGATGGGCACGTCTCTCACGACGGTGGGAGTGAATCCCGAGGGCCTCCCGTCGACTTCGACGAGCGCGTCTCGCTCGGACGCGTTGATGATCACCGAGCCGGTGAGCGCTTGCAGTGAAGCCGCGAGGGCGACGTCTTGCCGCGCCGCCACGGTGACCGAGCGAGAAAACGTCTGAAATCCCGGCTGAGTGACGAACACCGTGTGCGGCCCCGGCGCCGCTTCGAGCGCGCACGGAAGGGCGCACTGAACGGCGCTGTTCTCGTCGTCGAGGTGCGCGATCGAGCCCGCGGGGCCGGCGATGCGGATGGTCCCGACGATGCGACGAAGCGAGAGGCGCACGGTGGTCGAGCGGCCTGCTTCGAGGCGCATGGGCTCGCTCTCGGCGGACTCGTAGCCTTCGTGATCGACGAGGAAGCGAACGGTGCCGGGAGCGAAGGCGAGGACGCGAGGAGAGGTTCCGCGCGCGCCGAGGTCGCGACGGTCGACGAAGAGGGTGGCGCCGGGCGGGTCGGTCTCGATGCGCACGACCGAGACTTCGTTGGCGATGCGCTGCATCGCGGACTCGACCGCGCGGCGAGTGCCCTCGTTGGTCTCTCCGTCGAGCGCCTCGAGGTAGTACCGATACGCCTCAGGAAACCGTCGTAGCGCCGCGTACGACCGCGCGATGTTGAACGCCACGTTGCGGTTGGGGCTGAGCCGGTTGCTCGCGAGGAAGTGCTCGAGCGCGCCGCGAAAATCCCCGGCTTGATAGCGCTCAGCGGCGAGCTGAAACTGCAGCTCTGCTTCGTCCGCGTTGTTGTCCGCGAGCGCGTGGGGCGAGAGCGCGAGCACGAGCGCGAGCGAGACGACCGAGCGACGGAGCGCGAGCGACGGGCGAGCCATAGCGACCGCAGAGTATCGAGGCTGCAACGGGGTTTGTAGGTCTAGGGGACGGTGTTCAAAAGTTCATTTGTTGCCCCCAACGGTGCGCTCGCTCACTGGACGGCGAGCGCTCCCGCATTCCGTCAAATGTGTCGCAAACTGGAGAAGCGCAGAGCCGACGTGCTAGCGGCATGAGCTCCACTCATGGCATTCGTCGGACGCAAGGGAGAGTCGGGCTCGGGCTACGGAAAAGACCGCTTTCGCCGCGGCGACGCCAACAACGACAGCCCGCTCGCGCCCAAAGAAGACCCCAAGGGAAACATCCCTCCGCACGACCTCGAAGCGGAGAAAGCCGTGCTCGGCGCGGTGCTCTTGGACAACGCGGTGTTCGCGACGGTGAGCGCCGCCGTCGTGGCGTCGGACTTCTACCACCCCGCGCACGCGGTGATCTTCGAGTGCATGCTGGCGCTCAACGCGCGCGGCGAGCCCATCGACATCGTCTCGCTCTCGGCAGAGCTTCGCAATCGCGAGCGCCTCAACGCCGTCGGCGGAATGCAGTACCTCGGCGAGCTCACCGAGACGACGCCCACCGTCGCCAACGCCGAGAATCACGGGCGCATCGTGGCGGACCTCGCGCAGGTGCGACGCATGATCGGCGTGGCGCACGACATCGTCTCGCGAGGCTATGGAGAGCGCGGCGCGGCGGACACGTTTCTCGACTACGCGGCGGCGCAGGTGTTCGCGGTGGCGCAGAAGCGCTCGAAGAGCACGCTGATTCCGCTCGAGACCGCGGTGCAAGAGGCGTTCGAGCGCATCGAGAAGTCCCTCGAGCGCGGCGCGCGCATCACGGGAACGGAGTCGGGCTTCAAAGACCTCGACGAGATGACCTCGGGCATGCACCCCGGTCAGATGATCGTGATCGCGGCCCGTCCGGCGATGGGAAAGTGCCTGACCGCCGACGCGAAGGTGCTTCTCAACGACGGTCGAATCGCGACGATCGAAGAGGTCTTCCGCGCTCGATCCGGGCGATTGTTGACGCTCGGACGCGACCTGCGCTTTCGCAGCACCGAGCCGTCGGCGTTCATCGACGACGGCGTCAAGCCAGTGTTTCGCGTGACGACGCGCCTCGGACGCACGGTGAGCGCCACGGCGACGCACCCGTTTCTGACGCTGGACGGGTGGAAGTCGCTCGGGCTGTTGAGGGAGGGGGAGCGAATCGCTGTTCCTCGCGTGCTGCCGGTGTTCGGCGATCGAGCGATCGATGACGCGAAGGTCATCGCGCTCGGCTACCTGCTCGGCGACGGAAGCCTCACCGGGACGAGCGTGGTCTTCACCAACAGCAACCCCGCTCTACGCCGTGATTTTTCACAGGCCGCACGCGCCATCGCAGGGGTCGACGCGGCCGAGCTCGCCCCGAAGGATCGGACGGGCGGCGTTCGCGCGCGCGGGGACCGAAGCGCGATCCGCGCGAATCGAGCGGTGTTTGCGCAGAGGCTCCGCGAACGGCTCGAGGCGCGAGGCGAAGCGTTGGCGTCGGTCGCGCACAAGTGCGGCATCACCGAGGGAGCGCTGCGGTCGTGGAGGCAAGGTCGAGGCGCTCCGCGAGCAGCGATGTTCGAGCGATTGTGCGCGACGTTGGAGACGACCGAGCGCGATCTGTCGCCCGCTGGGCACGACGCGATGCGAGGCGTCGGCGCGAACCCGCTGATGCGATGGCTCGACGAGGTCGGCCTCTGGGGCAAGAACGCCGCGGCCAAGTTCGTCCCCGACTGCGTGTTCACCGCTCCGAAAGCACAGGTCGCGCTGTTTCTGAATCGGCTGTTCGCGACCGACGGATGGGCGACGACCCTTGCTTCGGGACAAGCGCAAATTGGCTACGCGACCGTCTCGGACGTGCTCGCCGAACAAGTGCAGCACTTGCTGCTGCGCTTCGGAATCATCGCCAAGCGTCGCAAGCGCGCCGTGAAGTACGGCGACGAACGCCGCGCAGCGTGGCAGCTCGACATCACCGACGCCCGCTCGATCCGAACCTTCGCCGAGCAGATTGGAATGTTCGGAAAAGAGCGACGCCTCGCCCTCGCCCTGGCGGCGCTCGACTCGAAGCACGAGCACAGCAACTACGACACCATCCCCGCCGAAGTGTGGGCGATGATCGAAGCGCGCAAGGGTGACGAGAGCTGGTCCTCGCTCGCGCGACGCGCAGGGATCGCGGGCACCTCGAACATCCACCCGTACACGCGAGGGCTCACGCGAGATCGACTGCTCAAGATCGCCCGCGCCCTCGGCGACAGCGCGCTGCTCGAGCTCGCGACGAGCGAAGTGTACTGGGACGAGATCGTCTCGATCGAGTCTCTCGGCGCGCAGCAGGTGTACGACCTCGAGATCCCCGACACGCACAACTTCGTCGCCAACGACGTGTGCGTGCACAACACGTCCTACGTCCTTTGCCTCACGGCCAACGCGGCGAAGACCTCGGGAAAACCCGTTCTCTTCTTCTCGCTCGAAATGCCCCGCGTCGAGCTCGCCAACCGTTTGCTCTGCGCGGAGGCCAACGTCGATCAGTCGCTGCTTCGGTCGAACATGATGACCGAAGACCAGATGACGGCGCTGACCAACGCGGCCTCGCGCATCTACAACCTCCCGATCTACATCGACGACTCGGGCGAGCTGACGCTGATGGATTTGCGCGCGAAGGCTCGGCGCATGAAGGCCGAGCGCGACCTCGCCCTCATCGTGATCGACTACCTCCAGCTCATGAAGGCTTCGCGCGAAGGCATGGAGTCTCGCGAGCGAGAGATCAGCGAAATCTCCCGCGGATTGAAGCAGCTCGCGAAGGAGTGCGGCGTCCCGATCATCGCGCTCTCGCAGCTCAACCGCTCGGTCGAGAGCCGCACGGACAAGCGTCCGCAGCTCTCGGACCTCCGCGAGTCAGGCGCCATCGAGCAGGACGCCGACATGGTGATGTTCATCTACCGCGACGAGATCTACAACAAGGACACCGAGGACAAGGGCATCGCGGAGATCATCATCGCCAAGCAGCGCAACGGCCCCACGGGGACGGCGCGACTGCGCTTCATCCGCGAGCTCACGAAGTTCTGCAACCTCGAGACGGACACGCACGACTACCCCGACACGGCGGTGGGTGACTACGGCGCGCCCGACGACGGCGGGGGCGGCGGACACTGAGCTTTCTCAGTGATTCGCGCGCAGAGAGGGACGGTATTCGCAAGTTCAACGACGCACTTTGCCGCTCAGAACACTGAGCGAAGGTGAGTGATTGAATTTGCGAACACCGTCCCTCTGCACGATACCCTTTGGGTCCATGAGCCTTCGCGCACTCACTTCGCTCGTCGCCCTCGCGCTCCTCGCGGCCTGCGGAACGCCCAGCGGCCCCACAGACTCGAGCCTCCCCAATAACTGCGGATCGAGCACGGGTGGCGCGCGCGCAGCGCCCGCTCCGTGTGCGCCCACGCTCCCGGTCCCGGGCGGGTGTCGCAACATGCTCGTCACGCCTGTCTGCTCGGGCGGCACCTACCAGTGCCCCGCAGGAACAGTGAACCGCATCCAATGCACCTGCTTCGACGACCAATGCGAAGCGGGCGTCGACGGCGGTGACGCGTCGATGGACGACGTCGCTCCGTCCGACAGCGCGAGCCCCGCGGACAGCGCCGCGGACGCAGCGCTCGGCGACTGAGTCCGTCGCTCGATCGCCTGGCCATTCACTGCGCGATCGACGCTCAGCGCATCGTGCACAAGCCCCACGGAGCGCACTGACCGAGCTCGACGCTCCCTCCGTCGCTCGATCCCAAGCAGCGCCCCATCGGGCACGAGCAGAACCCGCTGCGGCACCCGTCGCCGCCCGCGCAGCTCGCGCCGTCCGCGCGAAGCGTCGTGCAGCGGTTGCTCCCGAACAGATCGCAGAAATCCGTGGCGGGACAGGTGCCGAGGAGGCCGTCCGAGGCGTTCCAGCACGAGGCGCCCGTGGTGAGCGCCGCGGTGCGAGGAGCTTCGCAGCGTCCGCTTACGTTGCACTCCAAGCCCGTTCGACACACGCGCAACGACGGAGCGATCGTACACTGCTCGCCCACCGCGCTCGCCGCGCGACACGTCCCCATCGCGCCCGGAAGCATCGCGCTCGGCGCGACCGTGCACCGGCCGCCGTTGTCGTAGCAGCAAAACGCCTGCGTCGGATCGCACGTCCCGAAGAACAATCCCCCCACGCCGTCGCGTACGAACGAGCACGCAGCGCCCGCGGTCGCAGTGCGACGAAAGAAGCTCCTCGTCACGTCGCCGGTCCCAGGAGCGAAGCCGAAGCAACGCGGGTCTGTGAGCGCGTTCCACACGGGACGACCGCAGCTCGCGCTCGCCATCGCGTCGCGACACGCGGCGGCTTGCGCGCCGTCGTACTGCACGCGCCCCGCCCGCGCTGCGCTGATCCAATCGCCCCACGGCGTGATCGCAAACGCGTCGACCAACGCCGCGCGACACGCCGCCTCGGTGAACGACGCCGCCGACACGTTGGGCGGAAGCCTCATTCGCACCGCATCCAACCGCGACGACGCCACGTACGGAGCGAAGTACGTCTCGAGGTCCGTCGCCGACGGACAGCATCGAAACAGCGCCGCGCACACCGAGTTCGCGATCTCGCTCGAGAGCGAATCCACGGCGATCGCTCCGCCGTCGCTCGCGATCGCGTCACCGCCGCTCGCATCAACAGCGCTCGCTTCCATTGCGTTCGCGTCGGGAGACGAAGCGTCCTGCGCAGAAGCTCCGTCCGCGGCAGCGTCCATCGAGACCGCAGCGTCCCTCGCGACGTCCTCTGCGCGCGTATCGCTCGCGCTGTCCGCCGCTGCGTCGCTCGACGAAGGAGCCGGAGCGCACGCCGCGACACACAGCACAGCCATCACAACAGGGGCAACCTTCTTGAATTCATGGGCCAACATGGCAGCTCGCTCCTCCATCGGTTCTACGGTCCATCGAAACAGCGAATCGCGTCGCTCACTCAGAGCGCAGCGCGACGAGCGGAGTGCGCCGCTCGAACTGATACGCGCCCGCGGTCGCTCCCCACACCTGACGATCCGCGCTGTCGAAGCCGCGGTCCCAGCTCTCGAGTCGCTGCGCGTCGAGCGTGATCTGCGTCGTGGCGTAGCTCGCGCCCATCAGCGTGGAGAGGCACTCGTGGCCAGAGGTCGTCCCCGTGAAGCGATCGCCGTCGAGCGCGAGCGTCACCGTGCATCCCGCGCGCTCGGTCACGGACTCTGCGTCGATCGTGGCCGTCCCCTCGCGATCGCAGAGCCCCACCACCGACGCGGGATCGACGAACTCGAACACGCGGCTCTCTGCGACGCGCGCTCCGTCTGCGCCCGCGCCGATCACGTACAAGCGCTGCCGATACGGCGCGCGTCCGCGCATCGCCTGCTCGACGTACAACGCGATCGAGCCCACGGACGGCGCCGAGACCGAGCAGATCGCCAGCGTCACGTCGAAGTACCGACGATCTCGCGTCGCTTGCGCCGCTGAGTCGAAGCGCCCTTCGAGCCACTGCGCGAGCTGCCTCGGGGCGCGCGTGCGATCCGCCGCAGCGCTGTCCTGCGAAGCAGCGTCGACCGAGGCGTCGCCATCGGTCGCGTTCGCCGCCGAAGGAGCGCACCCGAGCGCGCACACGAGTCCGCCCGCCAGAGCGAGCGCCGAGCAAGAGAGCCGCGAGGATCGTTCGTTGTTCACCGTCGAGGCAGGTACGAGAAGCGCTCTATGCCCTCAAGATTCGGCGGCGAAATTCATTCTTTCGATTCTAGAAACAATGCTGTTCGCCGCTATGATTGCAGGCGATTGCGATGGCAGGACACCTCGAAGAGCACCGGGCGTTCGTCACGATCGTCGAGCGCGGGAGCTTCAGCGCCGCAGCGAAGGCCCTCGGGCTCGCTCCGTCGCAGGTCACCAAGCGTCTGCAAGCGCTCGAGTCGCGCCTGCGCGTGCAGCTCTTTCAACGCACGACGCGCAAAGTGACGCTCACCGACGCGGGCAGGCTCTTGTACGAGGGCGTGCGGGACGTCCCTTCGCTCGTGGCCGAGGCTGAAGAGAGCGCGCGATCGGCCGCAGCTGCGCCGCGCGGAAGGCTCAGAGTGATCATGCCGAGCTACTTCGCGAGCTCGGGCTTTCACCACGAGGTGATCCCGACGTACCTCGCGAAGCACCCCGAGGTGCACCTCGAAGTCTCGATCGTGGGAGAGCCGCTCGATCACCTCGGCGACGACTTCGATTTGCTCGTTGGGGCGAGGGCTCCGCACGAGCGATTTCCGGACACGACGTGCGTGCACCGAAAGCTGCTCGAGTTTCACGGGGGCGTGTTCGCGACGCCCGAGTACATCGCGAAGCACGGCCGCATCGAGCACCCGCGCGAGCTCGAACGGCACAACTGTTTGAGCTACCCGCGACGACGTTGGTACTTCGTCGATCCCAAGAGCAGCTCGGCGCTCGACGTGCTCACGCGCGGGACGCTCACGTCCAACTCCAACGCGATGATCTACGCGGCGCTGATGCGGCACGTGGGGGTGGCGTGGTCCGTTCCGTACTTCTACGACCGCGAGCTCGAAGAGGGGCGAGTGCTCTCGCTCTTGGAGCCGTGGCTCGAACGCGCGTACTTGGACATGCACATTTTCTATCCGCCGAGTCGGTACGTTCCCCGACGAACGAGGGCGTTTATCGACGCGCTCACGGCGTACTTCGAGGGGGCTCGGTGACGAACGAGGGACGTTGTTCGCACATTCAACAGCTCACTTCGCCCGAGAGAACCACGCGCGAAGCGGAGTTGTTGTGTCTGCGAGCACCGTCCCCGTCCCTCGCCGCGCTCGGCGCTCAACCAATACCGCGACGGCTGTTCGTGACCGTACTTTTCTCGGTCCGCGGTCTTGGTTTGGACTGGATTTCAACCGCGCCGATCCGCTTGGGCATCTGCGATGCCCGTCGCGGGCGCGGTATAGCGCAGGCGCTCGACGCTCTTCCAGGGCACGATGAGCCCGACTCCGTCGCGGCGCTCGTCGAGGGTGCCCTTGATGCCCGCGGATTTCAGCGCAGCCCGAAGCGCCTTCACCCCTGCGCTGCGACGCTTCTTGCGCTCGCGCTCGGCGCTCGTCACGATCTTCGACGAGCGCTTCGTTTTTCGCGTCGCGCGCGCGCGTCGAGCCTCCGCTTCGAAGTCGTCGATCGACGCTTCTGAAGGGCGCTTTCCGCCGACCTTGTGCCCCTCTTCGAAGATCTCGTCCGCGCTGTCTTTGGCCTCCGTGGCGTTGGCGAGGGCGACCGCCGCGTCGGCGCTTTCGACGCCGAGCTTCAGCGCGCGGGCCTTGCTCATCCCGCGCACGACCGCGATCAGCTTGCGCGCTTGCGTGGGTGAGTACACCGCGCGCTCTTCGAGAAACGCGTCGAACGACGAGTAGCCGTACACCTTCGTGTACAGCTTCTTGTCGCGCAGCTCGCGCAGCTCTTCGCCGAGTCCGTAGAAGTCTTCAGCGATGCGCTGCTTTCGACGCGCGATCGAGTCGAGCAGCGCTCGAGCGCGCTCGACCGAAGCAGTCCTGTTGGGCCTCAGAACACTGGGATTTTACAGGGATCGTACGCGCACGATCGCCGTGAAGGCCGCGCGCCGTCGCTCACGGCGCGGTCACGACGATCGAGCTCGCGCTGCCCTGAAAGTCAGCCAGATCGCCGCTCGACGCGCTCAGCTCGCGCGACTCGCCGTCGAAGCCTGCGTTTTGAAACAGCGTCACGCGCCAGCCCGGAGGGACGCACACCGAGCGAGTCGAGTCGTTCTCCATTCCGCTCGCCTCGAGCTGCGCGAGATCGAAGCGGCCGGCAGCCAGGTCCGTCGCGCGACCGTGAAAATTCGTATCGTCGAACAGCCTCACGACCGCGCACGCTCCCCCGCCCGCGGTGGTCGCGGCACCAGCCCCGGCGCCGCCGGACGCTCCCGCCGTGGGATCGCCGCTCGTCCCGCCATTCGAGCCGCCCGAGCCGCTCGTCACGACGGTGCACGCGCCGAGGACAACGGAGAACAACGCGCTGATCACCGATCGAGAAGACATCGCCATCGAAGATTGCTCCTTCATCGCTCGCGCGAGACGCCGCGCTGAGCCCGCCACGACGAGAGCACACGCACCGTCAACACACCGTCAACGCGAGGCGAGGCGCTGCGCGGCTACGCGTCGCGATCACGCACCGAGCGCGCCCACGGAGCGCCCAGGTCCGCGGAGGACCGCAGCTCGATCCAGCGAAGCCACCGCGCGGCCAGCGCGCGATCGAGCCCGCACGCGGCCTCTTCGAACGCCTCTTCGAACCGCGCGCGCGCCTCGCGTTGCGCCGCGCCGCGGCGGCGAACAGCGCACAGTCGCCAGCCCAGCACCGTGAACATCGTCTCGACCTCGCTCAACGCACCATCGAGGCTCGGTCCGTCGTCCTCGCCGAGCCGCAGACGAGCGAGCGACGCGAGCAGGCGAGCGACGGGGCCGAGGGACGTTCCGGCGCGCGCGATGAGCGAGCGCGAGTCGGCCGCGGTCGGGGCCACGAGCGCGAGTTCGAGCCACGTGAGCGCCGCGACGTCTCGCGTGAGCTCTCCGTTGAGCTCGCGCTCGACAGCGCTCGCGCACTGCTCCCAGCGCTGCTCGGTAAACGCGCGATCGAGCCGCGCGTGCGAGGCGCGACGCGCGTCATGCCCTGCGTCCGCGAGCGCGATCGTCCGATCGAACGCCGAGCGCGCGTCATCGAGCGCGCCGAACTCGAGGCACATCACCGCCCGCGCGTGCGCTTCGAGCGCCTCGGGACGCAGCTGCGCGCGACCTTCGGGCCGAGCGTCGAGCACGGCCAACGCCTTCGCTGGCCTGCCGCCGAACACCCACGCCAGGGCCGCGTTGACCTCGGCCACCCGAGACGCTTCGTGATCGCCCACGGACCGCGCGAGCGACGCCGCTTCGGCGAACCGCTCGGCCGCGCGGCGCCGTTGGCCTGCTCGCTCAGCGGTCGCAGCGAGGCCGTTGAGCGCGCGCGCCACCATCCCGAGGTCTCCTCGCGAACGCGCAGCGGTCAACACGCGCTCGTGTCGCCGCCGCGCCTCTTCGAGGTTCAAACGATAGCCAGCGACGGCGCCGAGCCCGTACTCGCCGACAGAGATCGCAGCGTCGTCGCTCGTCGCCGCGAGCTCCGCAAACACGCTCTCGGCCTCGTCGATCGAGCCGGTTCGCAGCAGGGCCACCGCTCGCTCGGACCGCGCTCGAAGCCACGCCGCGTCCATGCCCGCCCGACGAGCGTCGCCCTCGATTTCGTCGCACGCGACGAGCACATCCTGGTAGCGCCCCGTCGATCGCGCGAACGCCACCCGACGCAGGCTCGCCTCGAGCAGCGCTTCGTCCGTCTGCAGCTCTCTCGCGCTCGCGTCCATCGCGGCGAGCGACGCCGCGCGCTGCGCAGCGGTGCCCGCGAGCGCCCAGCACCGCTCGCTCAACGACGCGAGCTCGAAGCGCTGCCTCGCGCGTGCTTGCCGTTCGGCCGCGTGCGCGATCACGGCGAGCGCGCCCTCGTGATCGTACAGCGCGACGAGCGTGCGAGCGTGCGCGATCCATCCGTCCACCGCGCGCGATCTCTCGCCGCACGCGTCCCAGTGCTGTGCAGCCTGCGCGTGTTGGTCCGTCGACTCGAACCACAGAGCGGCGCGCTTTCGCCATCCCAATTCGACGCTCTCAGAGAGCGACGCGCGAAGCTCGTCGCGCAGCGTCGGAGCGAGGATGGACCGGCGAGCGACCACCGAGCAGCGCTCGAGCTCGTCGAAGGCGTCATCACGTTCGGCGGCGTCGAGGTCGAGCACGGCCGCGATGAGCGCGTCGTCCGAGCAGTCCTCGATCGCGAGCCACTGAGCGAGCCTGCGCGCCGACCGCGAGAGCCCCGCGAGGACCGCAGCGCCGTCCGAAGGACGAGCGTGGACCGCGGCGAGCTGAACGCGGACAACCGAGCGGGCCACGAGCGCGTCACGAACCGCAGCGTCGAGCGAATCGAGCGATCCGCACAGCACGGCGCCGAGCGGAGGGGCGTCGAGCGCGCCGATCAACGCGAGCGCGCTGTGGGGATCGAGCGCGGCGAGGTCCTCGACGCACGCGACGCGATCGCGCAGCAACGCGCGCAGTCGGGCGCTGATCTCAGCGCGCAACCGTCGAGCGTCCGAGCGCTCGCGCAGCACGTCCGCGGCGTCCGACAGCGCGCCGACAATCGAGCGCTGCTCTGGGGCGCCGAGCCACCGCAGCGCGGACGCGTACGCCCCGGGCGTTCCGCGAGCAGCAGAGAGAGACAGCGTCGCTCGCTCAGCGGCGATCGAGCGGACGAGCGCGACGCGCTGCATCGGGTCGCCTCCTTCGACCAGCGCGACGGCTCTTCGATCAATCGCGAGCAAGCACGCCGAAGAGGGGGCGGTGACGGCCTCGCGCGTCCGGTGACCCGCCGAGCGGCGAAGCTCCCGCGAGAGCTCGTCGGCGAACGCGTCGGTCTGTTCGGTGGGCTCGACGCCGAGCGAGTCGAGCAGCGCTCGGCGCAAGCGCTCGTAGCGATCGAGCGCGCCGCGAAGATCTCCGCGCAGCGCGCAAGCGCGCATTCCTTCGCGCGCGACAGGCTCGTCGATCGGGTCGATGTCGAGCGCTCGGTCGACGCACGCGAGCGCCGCGCTCGGGTCATTGCGATCGATGTGCGAACGAGCTGCGCCGAGCAAGCAGCGGCGCACATACGCCTCGAACCGCGAGCGCTCAGCGTCGAGCCAGAGGCCAGCCTCGGCAGTGCGTTCGACCATCGACTCGTCGAACAAGCGCAGCGGCCCGAGCTCGAGGGCAGCAGAGAAGCGCTCGCGCTCGACGAGGTCGTAGAACGAGAGGACATCGCAGCGCGCCGAGACCTCCACGTGCTCTCTGGTGATGGTCAACCAGCGATCGCTCGCGGGAAGGGCGCGGAGCGCATAGAGGGCCTGGCGAAGGCTCTGGTGGCCGCCTTTGTTCCAGAACGTTTGCGCGAGCGACGCGCGGCGAATCGGACCGCGCTCAAGCGCGGCGCGGGCGAGGACCCAGCGAAGTCTCGACGGAAGTTCGACTCGCGCACCAGCGATCGAGACGTCGAGCGCGCCGAGGAAGCGGAGTTCGAGCGAGGACACCGTGTCAGAACGCACCAACGACACCGAAGAGAGATGGGCAACTTTGCCCCATAGCTACCTAGCGCACGAGCGCCGCCGACGTCCAGCGGCGCGAGCCTCGGTTCGGCGCTCGCCGTTGGATCCCCATCGCGAAGCGATCGTCGACGCGAGCGACGCGACGAAGGCAGACCGAGCCAGCCGCGATGCAAGGCGCGCTGAGCCGCGATGGATCGCGGTCGTTCGCTTTCGCTCGGGGGTGAGCCACACTCGCTCGTATGCGCTTTGTTTTCCGCTTCGCGCTCGCGGCGCTCGCGCTCTCTGCGTGCGCGGTCGCCGACGAGAGCGCTCGTGACGCGCGGCCAGCGCGCGACGCCAGCGCGGGTGCTGACACCGCAACCGCGATGGACTCGGGCGTCTCTGTCAGCGACAGCGGGGTCGCGCAAGACACCGGCGTCGCGCCGACGGACAGCGCGACGAGCGCGATGGACACGGGGGCTGTCGCGCCGGACACGGGGATTCCCTGTGGAAACGGCCGCGTCGATCCGGGCGAGCAGTGCGACGACGGAAACCGAGTCGACACCGACGCGTGTCGCAACGACTGCCGCGTCGCTCGGTGTGGCGACGGCGTGCTGCGCCCGAACGTCGAAGAGTGCGACGACGGAAACACCGATCCGCACGACGGATGCACGACGGCGTGCGTTCGCTGCTCGAGCGGAGGCTCGGTCGAAGAGCCGTCGAGCGGGTCGTGCTATCGCCGCGAAGAGGCTGCGAACACGTACGACGCGATGCGATCGCTCTGCGAAATGTCGGGCGATCGTCTCGCGATCTTCTCTGACGCCGCGCAGTGGAACGCGATCCGTCCCATGCTCATCGACGGCCGCTCGAGCGTCTGGATCGGCGCGACGGACTCGGCGAGCGAAGGCTCGTGGGTGTGGAGCGACGGATCGCCGTTGAGCTTCACCAACTGGGCAGCGGGAGAGCCCAACAACGCGGGCGACGAAGACTGCGCGGAAGCGGGCTCACAGTGGAACGACTTGAATTGTGGTGACTCGCGCCCCGCCCTTTGTCAGCGCGTCCGTTGGACCGTGCGACCGACGGACGGGCACGCGTATCGACTGTGGACGCGCGCGGTGCCGTTCGCTGACGCCGAGAGCGCGTGCGCCGCGATCGGGGCGCACCTCGTGACGTTGAGCGACGCGAGCGAGCGAATGTTCGTGCGCGCGGTCGCAGGCGGCGCGAGCGCGTGGATCGGGCTCGAAGACCGCGGGACCGAGGGCACCTTTCGCTGGGTCAACAGCGAGCCCGTTCGCGAGACCGCGTGGGCCGCGGGCGAGCCCAACAACGCGGGCGACGAGGACTGCACGCAGCTCCGAACGGACGATTTGTGGAACGACCTGAGCTGCGCGAGCGCGCTGCCGTACGTGTGCGAAGCCGAGTAGCGGAGGCGGTGTTCGCACGAACATCACCGCGTCGGCGCGGTTGTTGAATTCGCGAGCGCTGGCCCTCGCTGGCTCGCTCTCGCGCGGCCCACGGTGGCACAATCCACGACGGAGACGCCCCAACAGCATGACCGACATCGGCCCTCGTCCGCGCTCGTTGCCTATCGCACCGAAGGCTCCGCCCGCGCGAAAGAACCTCCCGCTCGCGGATCAGTCGCGGCCTGTCGACCAGCAGTGGCGACCCATCTATGCCGTCTGGGAGATCACGCTTCACTGCGACCTCGCCTGCCGTCACTGCGGCTCTCGCGCAGGAAAAGAGCGCCCCGATGAGCTCTCGACCGAAGAGTGCCTGAACCTCGTCGACCAGATGGCCGACCTCGGCGTAAAGGAGGTCACGCTCATCGGCGGCGAGGCGTACCTGCGCGACGACTGGACGCAGATCATCCGCCGGATTCGCGAGCGCAAGATGATCTGCACGACCACGACGGGAGGGCGCAACCTCACGCTCGAGCGCGCGCTCGCGGCGAAAGAAGCGGGACTGCAGGGCGCGAGCGTCTCGGTCGACGGACTCGAAGACACCCACGATCAGCTCCGCGGCGTGAAGGGAAGCTGGAAGGCCGCGATGCAGTCCTTCGAGAACCTGCGCAAAGCGGGCATCCCCTTCTCGGCGAACACGCAGATCTCGAGGCCCGCGCTCAAAGAGATCGAGGCGACGTTCGATGTGCTCTTGGAGCAGGGGATTCACAGCTGGCAAGTGCAGCTCACGGTGGCGATGGGGCGCGCCGCGGACGAGCCCGACCTGCTCATCGAGCCGTGGCAAGTGTTGGAAGTGATGCCGATGCTCGCCCGCATTCAAGCGAAGGCGAAGCCGCGCAAAGTGCGGCTGTGGCCCGGCAACAACGTCGGGTACTTCGGGCCGTACGAGTCGGTGCTGCGAGGGACGCTCCCGCGTGGGCACATGGCCTCGTGCGGCGCTGGGCGCTCGACGCTCGGCATCGAAGCGGACGGGACGATCAAGGGCTGCCCTTCGCTTCCCACCAGCGATTGGGCCGGCGGAACGATCCGAGAGCACTCGCTCAAGGACATCTGGGAGCGCTCGGACAAGCTGCGCTACACGCGCGATCGCACGGTCGAAGACCTCTGGGGCTACTGCCGCGACTGCTACTACAACGACACGTGCCGCTCCGGCTGCTCGTGGACGACGCACGTCCTCTTCGGAAAGCCCGGCAACAACCCCTTCTGCCACCACCGCGCGCTCGAGCTTCTTCGCGAGGGAAAACGCGAGCGAATCGTGCGCACGCAGCCCGCCCCCGGCGAGCCGTTCGACTTCGGCAAGTTCGACATCGTCCTCGAGGACTGGCCCGCGGACGAGCTCGAGCGAGCGCGGCAAGTGGTCCAGACGGGCGAGGGCTGGATCTCGAAATAACTCACACGTTTTCAAGTTCGAGCGCGACGGCGAGGATTCCTACGAGCGCGTCGCGCGCGAGCAGCACCGACACTTCGTCCCTTTTTTTCTCAGAGCAAAGGACTGACATGGCGCCGACGATGAGACCCTGCCCCGCTTGCGGGCGACACGTGAAGACCGCGGAGGGCCAGTGCCCTTTCTGCAACGCCGCGCTGCCCGAGGGCTTCGGTGAGTTCTCGTACCCGACGATCAACAAGCGCTTGGGGCGCGCGGCGATCGCGGCGTTCGGAGCATCGCTGGCCCTCGCGGGGTGCGGCGCGAGCACACAGCCCACGGACGGAGGTTCGGACGGCGCTGTGCAGCAAGACACGGGAGCGCAACCGGACAGCGCGATGCAGAGCGACGTGATGTCGATGCCCGACGTTCCGATCGCCGCTTACGGGCTGCCTCCGCAGGACGGCGGAGTGGCGCCGCCGTACGGAATCCCCCCGCGCGACGAGTGATCGAGCGCGATCACGTTGCAGCAGATTTTCAGCATTCGTTCTTCAACGGGTATTCTTTTCGAGAGGTGAGCGATGGCGACGTCTTTGGTTCCTTGTAGCGGCTGCGGGCGACACGTCCGCGTGAGCGATAGCGCCTGTCCCTTCTGCGGGCAGAGCGTCTCGGACGAGTCGAGAGCGAAGGCGATCCCGAGCGCAGCGCAGCGCATGGGACGCAACGCGATGTTCGTCTTCGCCACCACGCTCGCGCTCGGCGCGTGCTCTCCCGCGCAGCAGCCCACCGCTGACGCGAGCCCCGAGGCGAGCCCCGACTCGAGCCCTGACGCCGGCGGAATCATCGCCATGTACGGCGCCCCCGCGCCGGACGCGCAAGGCAACGACGCAGCATCCTCGCCCGACGCCGACGACGCCGGCGGAATCATCGCCATGTACGGCGGCCCCGCGCCGGTCGACGCCGGCGCCGACACCGCGATGAACGACGGCGGCGGCGTCGCTCCGCTCTACGGCGGCCCCGTCCCCGTCGAAGACTCTGGCAGCGACGGAAACCCCGGTCTTCGCTACGGCGCTCCCCCGCCCAGCAGCGAAGCGTGAGCGCGCTGTCCGTTTTGATTCTGTGCGCACAATTCGAGTCTCGTCCATCCACAACCTGCTTCCGGAGAACGGTTCACTCATGAAGACCCTGGTCCCCTGCGCTGGCTGCGGCCGCCACGTTCGCACGAGCGACGCCTCTTGCCCCTTCTGCGGTCACACCGTCGAGAGCGACGCCGCTGCTCGCGCGGCCGGTCGCACCCACGGCGCTCGCCTCGGTCGCGCGGCGCTCTTCGCGTTCGGCGCCACCATCGCCGCCACCGCGGCCGCGTGCAGCCCTGCGTCCAACCCCGACGCCTCGAGCCCCGACGCGCAAGTGCAAGACAGCGCTCCGGACGCGGGAAACATGGCCCTCTACGGCGCCCCCCCGGCCGACTCGGGCGCTCCTGCGGACTCGGGCACGGACAACGACGCGAGCGACGGATCACCGGGCGCGCGATACGGCGCACCTCCCGTCGACGCGGGATGAACCCAAGCGCGCGCTCGTGCGCACAATCCCACGGTGATCCATGACACAGCCCGATAAAGTTCTGCCTCCGCGACCGCGACACTTGCCCATCGCTCCGAAGGCCGAGCCGGGCTTGCGAAGGCTCCCGCTCGCAGACGAGTCGCGCCCCGTCGATCAGTACTGGCGCCCGCTCTACGCCGTGTGGGAGCTCACGCTTCAATGCGACCTCGCCTGCCGTCACTGCGGCTCGCGCGCGGGCAGAGCGCGACCCGATGAGCTCTCGACCGAAGAGGCGCTCGACCTCGTGCGACAGATGCACGAGATGAACGTCAAAGAGGTCACGCTCATCGGCGGCGAGGCGTATCTGCGCCCCGATTGGCTCGAGATCGCGCGGGCCATCGCCGCGCGCGGGATCGAGCTCACGATGACCACGGGCGGTCGCAACCTCACCGTCGAGAAGGCTCGCGCGATGAAAGACGCGGGATTTCGCTCGGTGTCCGTGAGCGTCGACGGGCTCGAAGCGATGCACGACGCCCTGCGCGGCGTGCGCGGGAGCTGGAAGGCCGCCATCCAGTCCATCAAGAACCTCAAGGAAGTGGGCATCCCCGTCTCGGCCGACACGCAGATCACGCGGCCTGGGCTCACGCAGATCGAAGAGACGTTCGAGCTGCTCGCCTCGAGCGGCATTCACGCGTGGCAGGTCTCGCAGACCGTTCCGATGGGGCGCGCCGCGGACGAGCCCGAGCTGCTGCTCGAGCCCTATCAAGTGCTCGAGACGATGGCCGTGCTCTACCGCATCAAACCCAAGGCCGATCGCGCCAAGGTCCGCATCTGGCCCGGCAACGACATCGGTTACTTCGGCCCGTACGAGACCATGCTGCGAGGCAACATGCCGCGCGGCCACATGTCCTCGTGCGGCGCCGGGCGCATGACGCTCGGCATCGAAGCGAACGGAGCGATCAAAGCTTGCCCGTCGCTGCCGACGAAGGACTACACGGGCGGCAACGTTCGAGACAACTCGCTCAAAGACATCTGGGAGCGCTCGGACAAGCTGCGCTTCACCCGCGATCGCACGGTCGAAGACCTCTGGGGCTACTGCCACGACTGCTACTACGCGGACGAGTGCCGCTCGGGCTGCTCGTGGACCTCGCATGTCTTTCTAGGTCGCATCGGAAACAACCCGTACTGCCACCACCGCGTCCTCGAGTTTCTTCGCGAGGGAAAGCGCGAGCGAATGGTCCCGCGCACGCCGCCCGAAGGGCAGCCGTTCGACTACGGGATCTTCGACATCGTCGTCGAAGAGTGGCCCGCGGACGAGCTCGTTCGCGCGCGGCACCTCGCGGACACCGCCGAGGGATTTCTTTTGCACACTGAGCGCGCCGCCGCGGAGATTCGCGCGAAGTTCGAAGCGCGCGCCAAGGACCTGCCCGAGCAAGCCGTGCACGACTGAGCCCGAGCGCGTTGAGTTCATCGAAACACGAAGGCATCTTCGCGCCGCTGCGGCACCGTGATTTCGCCGCGATGTGGGCGGGCTTCTTGCTCTCTCACGTCGGCGACTCGATGCAGCTGCACGCGCAGGCGTGGCTCGTCACGTCGATGACTCGATCGGGCTTGGAGACGGGCGCCGTGGTGGTGGCCCAGGCGATTCCTCGCTTTCTGTTGGGCTTGTTCGCGGGCGTCGCCGTCGACCGCTTCGACAAGCGCAAGGTGCTGGTCTTCACGCAGCTCGCGTCGCTCGCGCAGACGCTGGTCTTCTTCGCGCTCTTGCGCGCAGGAAAGCTCACGTACCCCGGAGTGATCGCCCTGGCGTTCTCGTTGGGCGTGATCGACACGCTCAACCTCAACGCGCGCATCGCCCTTTTGCCCACTCTCGTTCCCAAGCCGCTCATCGCGAGGGCGATCGGCCTGCAAGCGCTCGGCGTCAACGTCGTGCAAATCTCTGGTCCATCGCTGGCCGGAGTGATCATCGGAAAGTGGGACGTCGGCGGCTGCCTCCTCGCCAACGCGCTCACGTTCTTCTTCGCCCTCGCCTCGCTCGCGGTGATCTCGGTCCCCGCGGTCGAGCAGCGAGAGAGCCCCAGCGTCGGCGACGCGCTCCGCGAGGGATTTCGCTTCGTGCGCGAGCGACCGCTGCTCATGGGCGGGATCCTGCTCGCGTGGCTGCACGGGTTCTTCGGCGTGAGCGTCGTGCGCCTGTACGCCCTGTTCGCGCGAGGCGTGCTCTCGGTCGACGGGCGGCGATACGGTTTTCTCGCGGCGTGCGGAGGATTGGGAGCGATCGTCGCGAGCGTTCTCGTCACCGCGCGCGCCAGCGAAAAGACCCTGCGTCGCAACGTGGCCTACGCCGCGAGCTTCTTCTCGGTCGCCGTCCTCGCCTTGGGCCTCGTGCGCTCGTACGCGATGGCCGTGGTCGTGGTGATGGCGCTCGGCTTCGGACAGATGGCCTTTCGCAGCGCCGTGAGCACCGCGATTCAGATCGAGACCCCCGATCGACTGCGCGGCCGAGTGATGAGCCTTTTGACCTTGGACTTCTCGCTCTGGTCCTTCGGGGCCCTCGCGATCGGCGCGCTCGGCGACGGGATCGCCCGTTGGGGCTCGATGCCCGGCCCGCAGGGGTTGCAGCGCGCGTTCGTGTTCAGTGGAATCGTCTGCGCCCTGTGCGCGGCGCTCATCGCTCCGAAACTCGCCCAAAGACCAGCGCCGTAATTCGATCGAGCCTGTGTAAGCCCAAGCTCTGCGCGCGCGTATGGGTCAGCGACAGGAAGGTTTGCCCCGATGACCCACCCCGCCGATCGTGTCGACCGCTCTACGCACGGACGCAGCGAGCCCGTCTCGTCGCTCATCGCCCGCTCGGGCCGCGCGAGCATCTCGCTCTTTCTCTCGTGCGCCATCGTCGCCAACGGCGGCTGCAGCGGAAGCTCTCCCCTTCGCGGCGCGCTCAACAGCCCCGCCTCGGGCGGCGAGGTCGCGACCCGAGTAGCGCCCGCGGACTCGACCGCAGCGCGAGGCGCTCCCGCCGCGGCGATCGACCGCGAGCTCGCCGCCACCGAGTCGAGCGCGGACGACTCGCGCAACTACGCGCCGGTCACGCAGAGCGCTGCCACGGGATCGGCCGCAGGAGCCACCGCTCCGAGCGCGATGCCGACGAGCCCAGGCGCCGCGCGATCGAGCGTCGCTCGCAGGGAGGGACGAGACGAGCTCGCCGCGGACATGCCGTCGCAGAGCCCAGCGCCGAACGAAGCGAACCGCGTCGCGCAAGAAGAGCGGCAACAGCAGCAAACGCAGCCGCGGACGAACACCTGGCAGCAGGCGACGGCGCCCGAGCAAGCGCTGCGATTGGCGATCGGCGATCGCGAGACGCTCCCGTTGCGCGGGCTGCAAGTGCGCGCGCAGGTGGACGGATTTCGCGCGCGCATCGTGATGGACGCGTACTTCTTCAACGACCGGGGACGGCAGTACGAAGGGACGTTTCAGCTCAAATTGCCGGAGGGAGCGTCGCCATACTTCTTCGCGTTCGGAGAGAGCTCGTGGACCGCGCAAGACGCGCGGCAGGCGTCGATCCCGTTCTTCCCCGCGCCGAGCGCGCAGGGATTGGGTCTCTCGCCCGATGACATCCTTCGCGCGCGCGCTCAAATGTGGAACGCCCCTCGCGAAGCGCGCGTCGTCCCCCGCGAGCGCGCCGCGCACGCGTACAACGAGACCGTTCGCGCGCGAGTCGACCCGGCGTTGATGGAGTGGTCGGGCGCGGGAGTGTTCGAAGCGCGAGTGTTTCCGCTGGTCAACGAGAAGCTGCACCGCATCGTGGTGGCGTACGACGTGACGCTCGACCGCGATGGGGACGAGTACGTTCTACCGCTGAATCTCCCGCGCGAAACAAACGAGATCATGCTCGACGTCGCCGTCGCGCAGAGCCCCGGGAGCACCGTCGCCATCGCCCCTGCGGTGCGCCCGCGCGTGGACGGAGGCTATTCGTTCTATCGCTTCGAGCGCCCGCAGCAGCGCGCGATTCAGCTTCGATTGCGCGGACCGTCCCCGACGCTCGTGGGCAGCGACGGGAGCCCCGACGCGTTCTTCGCCTCGCAAGTGACGGCGACGGTGCCCGAGACACAAGCGCAGGCCTCGCCCGAAAACGCGGTGTTCTTGGTGGACACCTCGCTCAGCGATCGGCCCGAGAACTTCGCGCGGTGGCTGCGCGTGCTCGAGCGCGTGCTCGAGTCCAACCGCGATTCGATGAGGCGATTCGCAGTGCAATTCTTCGACGTGACCCCGCGCTGGTGGCGCGGAGGATTCGTCGAGAACACCCCCGAGAACGTGCGCGCGCTCATGAGCTTCGCCAACGAGCTCTCGCTGCAGGGCGCGACGGACCTCGGCGCGGCGCTGCACGAAGCGTCGAGCCCCGCGTTCGCCCAAGGAGCGAACGATCGCTGGGACACCTTCTTGCTCTCGGACGCCGCGGTGACCTGGGGCGAAGGCGACGTGCGAAGGATCGCAGCGGACTACGATCAAACGCACCGCGGGCGGCTCTTCGCGTATCGCCTGGCGACCACGGGCGGCGGTGACGGAGCGACGATGGCGCAGCTCGTTCGCCACTCGGGCGGGGCGGTGTTCACGATCGCCAACGACGAGGACCTCGCGCGAGCAGCGGTGGCGCACCGCAACACGCCGTGGCAACTGCGCAGCGCCACGATCGAGGGAGCCACGGACGTCGTGCTCGCGGGAGCGCCGAGCGCGCTGTTTCCGGGGCAGCGACTGACGGTGGTGGGCAAGGGACGCATCGCGCCCAACGCGCGTTTGCACTTGGAAATGGCCCGGGGAAGCGCGCAGACCTCCGTGGACCTCCCGCTCGGGCCGCAGCTCTCGAGCGCCCTGGCGCCGAGGGTGTTCGGCGAGACCGCCGTGGCGCTGCTCGAGGACAAGGCGCCGGTGACGGACCGACAAGCGCGCGCGTTTGCGACGCACTTTCGCGTGACGGGACGCAGCTGCTCGATGGTGATGCTCGAGAGCGAGGCGGACTATCAGCGGTTCGGAATCGTTCCGAACAACGAGGCACAAGTGGTGCGCGAGACAAACTTGCGCACGCTCGTGACGAGCGCCGAGCGCGAGGCCGCGGCCACCGTGAGCGACGCGCGCGGAGCGTTTCTCGCGTGGATGGATCGCCTGCCTACAACCCCGGGCGTGACGATTCGGATCAGCCCCGAGCTGCGCTCGTTCGTGCAGCAGCTGCCCGCCTCGTCCTTCGAGCTGCCGCGAGAAAACGTGGTGATCGAGCGCGTCCGTCGCGCCGACGTGAGCGCGGGTCTGCAGAGCGCGCTCTCGCAAGACGAGCTCGACTACGACGCCGTCTCGAACGAGGCGAGCGCGCTGCGACAGAATAACCGCCGAGGCGAAGCGCTGCGCGCGCTGAGCTCGCTCATCGAGAAGCGCCCTGGCGACACGGTGCTCGCGCGCGACGTGGCGTTTACCACCAGCGAGTGGGGCCTTCCTGTGAGCGCGTATCACTTGCTGCGTCGCGTGCAGTCGCTGCGCCCGTCGGAGTCGCACACGTATCGCTCGATCGCCGAGACGCTCGCGGCGATGGGCCGCAACGACCTCGCGCTCGCCCTCTACGAGATCGCGATCAACAGCGAGTGGGACCAGCGCTCGCGCGACTACCGAGCGATCGCCGGCGTGGGTTACCTCCGTTTTCTCCGCGAAATCGCCCGTGGAACGCGCCCCATCGCCGACCGCAACTTCGCCGCTCAGCGCCTCGGCGTCGTGCGCGACATGCTCCCCACGCTCTCGCAAGCGGGCCAGATGCCGATCCCTGTGCGCTCGGATCTTCTCGTGATGATCGCGTGGAGCACGGACAACACCGACGTGGATCTTCACGTCGTCGATCCCTCGGGCGAGGAGTGCTACTACGGACACCGCCAGACCGCGGCGGGCGGCTATCTCACGCAGGACGTGACGACGGGCTACGGGCCCGAGATGTTCATTCAGCCGCAAGCGCGGGTGGGCGAGTACCGCGTGTTCGCGCACTTCTTCGGGTCCAACCGCAACCGCGCGAGCGCGCGCACCCGAGTGCTCGCGACGGTGGTGCGCCGCTGGGGCTCTGCGAACGAAGAGGTGACCACGCGCGCGATCACGCTCGGAGACACCGGTGACCGCCAGAACATCGAGCTCGTGCGCTGGTCGCAGTGAGGGGCGGGGTTCGCCAATGCAACAACCCGCTCGAGCCGCCGCTCGCCCCCATGAGAGCCCATCACCGCGCGCAAATTTGACTCTCGAACAATTGAACTTCTGAACACCGTCCCCGATGCTCTCGGCATGCGCGCGTCGCTCTTCGCTCCGTGCCTGGCCCTCGCCCTCGTCGCTTGCGGTGCGCCCATCGAAGAGCGCGACGGCTCTGTGGACGCAGCGGTGGCCGACCGCGCTGCGCTCGACGCGAGCGCGCTCGACGCGACGAGCGACGCGAGCGCCCCCGACGACGCGCTGTCCCGCGCGGACGCGATCGACGATTCGCGCGGTGATTCTGCAGCCGATGCCCCCTCGCCCTGCGGCTGCTTCGGTCACGACGGAACCTACTGCGCCGCCAACGCCCGCGCGCTCGCCACCGCCAACCGCTGCACGCTCTCGGTCTCGACGAGCAACGCCAACACGTTGCTCCGCTGCGCCGCTGGTCGCTGGTCCGTCGCCAGCACCTGCGCCAACGGCTGCTCGGACGGCGAGGTCGACGGAACCGACGAGTGCGCCCTGCCCACCTGCCCTTGCTTCGTGCGCGAGGCGTGGTGCGGCGCGAGCGCTGCGCGCCATGGACTCACGCTCTCGCCGCCGTGTCAGGTCCCGCTCTCGCCAGCGCACGACGATGATTTGTTGGCCTGTGATTCAAGTGGCCGCTGGATTGTCAGGCAATCGTGCGCGATGGGCTGCTTTCAAGCGCCCGTCGGAGTCGCGGACTACTGCATCGACAACCGCCCGACGCCCGCAGATCCCGGCTGGGCTGACTGCGCTCACCGCGCGCAGATCACCTGGGGCGTGCACCCCGAGGCGTCCGACCGCATGCGCTGCGCGGGGATCACCGCGAGCATGATCTCGCAGACGATCGGCGGCGCGCCCGCGTCCGCCGGCTACCACCTGCAAGACGGAACCTCGATGGGCCTCGCCTACTGCGCGGCGACCGACATTCGCACCGGGGGAATGACGGAGACCGAGATCCGCGCGTTGCTCGAGCGCCTCGCGCTCAACGGCTTCGCAGCCTGGTATCGCAAGCCAGGGTTCGACGGTTGGCCGAGCTCGGAGGCTCCGCACATTCACGCGGTGTTCGCGGGCGTCGTGATGAAGACGCAGCTTCGCGGGCAAGTGCGCGATTGGCTGCTCGGACTCAACGGGCTGGCTTCGCACACGACGTATCGCTTCTGGAGCCCGAGCGCGTCGGCCCGCGCGATCGTTCGTCTGCTGTTCTCGCGCAACTACACGCCGCCCTGACACAGCGAGCAGAGCGCGCCGCGGCGGGCCACTTAAAGAACTTGAATTCGCGCACACCGCCGTCACGCACACCGGCACACCGCGGTTACTTACGGCTCCTTCGAGTCGGCTGATAGAATCAGCGCGGTGAACAGCAATCGTTTGGCACGGTCGTTTTCTGCGCTCGCGCTCACGGGATCAGCGCTCGTCGCCTGCGGCGAGGACGTCACCGCGCGCATGGACTCGGGCATCACGCGCAGCGACGTCGCGCGCACGGACGCCACGCAACCGGGCAATGACAGCAGCGCGCCCGCGATGGACGCAGCGCCCAACGACAGCGGAGCGCCGCGCGACTCGGGCGTGAGCTGCCCGATGCCGCCGCCGGCGTACGTGTTCGAAAACGGTCGCTGCGTTCCGTCGTGCACCGCCGCGGGAGGCAACACGTGCAGCGCCACGGCGTGCGCGGGCCGCGCGATGATCGAGGCGTACGATTGCGCGACGTGCTGTGTGGTTCCGCCGTCGAACTGCGGCGGAGTGCCGACGAACTGGGTCTGTACCACCGATGGTCGAAGCCGACAGCGATGCGCTTCGAACATGCTGCAGACAGAGATGTGCGCGAACTCCTGCGTTCCGGGCTCGGGGACGAGCGACGCGACGTGCAGCGCGGCGATGAGCACGTGCACTGGGAGCGCCTCGGGCAACTCGCCCACGTGGACGTGCACGAGCGACCGTCGCTCGCGACAGCGCTGCATCTCGAGCATGGTGCAGACCGAAGCGTGCGCCAACGGCTGCGTCCCCAACGCGGTGGGCACCGACGACACCTGCGCGAGCGCCCCCGCGGGCTGCACCGGAAGCGCCTCGGGAACCTCCTCGGTCTGGACCTGCACGAGCGATCGTCGCTCGCGACAGCGCTGCGTCTCGAACGCCGTGCAGACTGAAGCGTGCTCCAACGGATGCGTCACGCAGCCGATCGGAACCGATGATTACTGCGCCACCACGGGCTCGGGCTGCTCGGGAAGCGCCTCGGGAACCTCCTCGGTCTGGACCTGCACCAGCGACAACACCGCGCGGCAACGGTGCGTGTCCAACTCCGTTCAAACCGAAGCGTGCATGTACGGCTGCGCTCGCCAACCCGTCGGGACGGACGACACATGCCTCCCCATGCCCATGCCCGGCTCGGGCCAGCCCAACTGCGCATACCCGCAGTGGTGGACCCTGCCCTATAGCTGGGACCCTGGTTATTACGCGGTGAGATACGGTTGGGACAGCGACCTGCGCATGGCCGCGGGGACGCCCGTGCAGCTCCGCCACGCCTCGCGGTTGATCTCCGAGGCCGTGTACGCGTGGGGCTGGATGCCCGAGTTTCAAGACACCGTCACGGGCCAGCGCTTTCGCTTCTTGCACCTGCAGCCGAGCCGACGACTCACCACCGCCGTCGGCACCACGTACCCCGCCGGAACGCTCGTCGGATACTCGGGCGGCGGCACCGCTGACACCGGGTACTGCGTCGCGATCCCCGGTTGTTCTCCGGTCAATTGCGCGGCCGCGAGCTGCGTGTACTCCACGGGCGCGCACCTCTGCGTGCAGACGCAGGTCGCCTATCGAACGGCGTTTCCAAACTCGATGGACGCCTGCCGGTGAAGCGCGGCACTCAGTGGCCTCGCGCGACGCTGCTCGCGCTGTGCGCCGCGCTGCCCGCGTGCCCGACGCGGGTCACGCCGCAGAGCGACGCCGCGCTCGAGGCGAGCTCGGACGCAGAAATCTCTGACGTTTTTCAGGACGAATCGCATCCCTCCCTCGACGTCACGCTCACGGTCGCGCTCGGTCCGTTCGTCCCCGAGAGCGCGGGCGAAGGATGGTCCGTGCTCGCGCAGTCGAGCACCGGATCGCGCGTCGAGGCGAGCACCAACAGCGAAGGCCGCGCGACGCTCTCGCTCGACGCGAGGCAAGCGCCCTGGGACCTCACCGTCGCGCGCGTGGGCTACCTCGCGGTCTCGATCATGGACGTCCGCGAAGGATTCTCCAGCACGGTGTACACGCAGCGCATGATCGCCCGCCGCGAGTCGCAGCGGCCGCGCGCGATCAACGCGACCTTTCGCAACGCCGCGGACACCTCGGTCGTCTCGCTCGTCTCTCGGTCGTTGATCAACAGCGAGCTCGCGCACGAGCCCGATTGGACGCTCGAGCAGATGGACGACGTGCGGGTGGGGATCGGCCCGCAGCGCTTCTGGGCGATCGAGTGGCGCAGCGATGGATCGGGGTTTCCGCTGCGTCCGTTGCGGGCGGTGCGCCTCGACGAAGTGCCCGCGGATCGACCGGGGCCGTTGAACTTCGACGTAGACCTGTCCACCGCGACCGTGATGCCCGCCGAGAGCACGGTGCAGGTCGAGCTGCCGAGCACGGGGATCGTCACGAGAGAGAGCGTTCGGCTCGGGGCGCCGACGCGCGTGCAGTTCGCCTTCGTCGACGAGGTGGGCGCGCGCTACGCGAGCTACTCGGTCGGCAGCGTGTCCGCAGAGTACGTTCGCAGCGCAAACGGCCCGACGATCACCATCGCGCACCTCGCGGGAGAGCTGAGCCCCGTGACGGGCTCGGTGACCTATCCGAGCGCCGACGGAGCGCAGAGCTTCGAGCTGCAGCTGTGGCCCACGGGCACGGGCGGAGCGTCGACGCTGCGAGTGCCCCCGGTCGAGCGCGTGTCCGCGAGCGGATCGACGCTGAGCGAGGCGCGCTTCGAGGCCGCGGCGAGCGGCTATCACCCGGGCTTCGCGGTGCTGGGCGGCGACGGGCAATCCGTCGGTTGGGTTGGATTTTCACAGGGCGGACGCGCGATCGCGCGGAGAGCGCTGCCGGCGTTGCCGACGGGGTTCTCGCTCGCCGCGCACTTGCTCACGGACAACGCGCGGCTGATCGCGACGCTCACGCACCGAGCGGTGAACGACGCCGCTCCGTGGGAGCCCGGCGCGACGCGCACGCTCGACGTCGAAGTGGACTCGGCGTTCATCACGATCCCCTCGCAGTGACCGGGGACAGGCTCGGAGACGACGATGAAATCGCAGTCAATTTGCAGTTCGTTCGCGACATGTCTCTTCGCGCTGAGCGCGGGGCTCTCGGCCTGCGCAGAGATCGACTCGCGCCCCGACGGAGGAGCGACGCGAGACTCTGGGCCGACGAGAACAGACTCGGGCGTCGCGCCGATGATGGACAGCGCTGCGCCCGCGATGGACAGCGCTGCGCCGCCCGCGGACACGGGCGTCGCGCCGACGCCGGACGTGATGATCATGCCGCCGACGGACAGCGCGGTTCGACCGATGTTTCCCGCGTATTTGCGCGACGGAAGGACGTTCGACCAAGAGCGTGACTACATCGCGTGGGAGGGCGCCGTCGACTACGCGACGATCATGCATCGCGATGGGACGTCGCTGCCTCCGTCGGAGGGCGGCGGCTCCTGCGGCGGCGGCTGCAACGAGAACGTCACGAGGATCAGCGCTGGCGGGCGGATCCGCGGGCGAATGTCCTACGTGCAAACGTTCTCGGTGCAGATCGCGGCGACCGGCGAAGGGGGCGCAGGGACCGCGGTGATCGAGGCGTGCGGCACCGTCGTGGGACGGATCCCGACCGCAGGAGGGACGGTCGCGGGGTTCACGAATCAACCGCAGCCGGCGTTCAGCGTTCCGACCGCGGGCGACTGCGACTGGAGCGTGCGCGCAGAAGGAGGCCACGTGTACTTTCGCGCGGTCACCGTGGGCTACCGCGGAGGCGCGCCGCCGACGGTGGACCTGCGCGTCAACGGAACGAACGGGCCCGCCACCTTCGACGGCCCCGCGAGCTTCCTGCTCTCGTGGACGAGCACCTCCGCGTCGAGCTGCACGGCGAGCGGCTCGTGGGCCGGCGCGCGCGATCTCATGGGCGCGCAGATGATGACCGGCGTCGCGCCCGGCCCGTACATGTACACAGTGATCTGCGAAAACGGCGGCGGACGCACCACGGACTCGGTGATGGTCACGGTGACGCGCCCGCCCGGCTGACGAGGGACGGCGATCACACCGACAACAACGCGACACGTCGCGCCCGGGCAGCGATGGATTGGTCTGCGAAATTCCAACGCATCCGCGAGTTGAATTTGCGACCACCGTCCCCGATGCTCTCGCGATGCGCGCTCGCACTCTGCTCTGGTCGCTGCTCGCCTCGACGCTGATCGCGGCCCCGTCGGTCGCCCTCGCGCAGACGCCCATCGTGCTCGAAGCGACGATCCCCGAGACGACACCGCGGTATTTTGCGGTGCCGTTCACCGTTCCCGACGGGGTGCGCGAGATCGAAGTGCGCCACGACGACCTGTCCGCGGCGAACATCCTCGACTGGGGCCTGCGCGATCCCGCGCGCTTTCGCGGCTGGGGCGGAGGCAACACCGAGCCCGCCATCGTCAGCGAGCGAGCGGCTTCTCGCAGCTACATCCCAGGACCGATCCCCGCCGGGCAATGGTCGGTCATGATCGGCCTCGCCAAAGTGATCGAGCGCCCCGCGCGCTACCGCATCGAGATCATCCTGCGCTCTGCCCCCACGCTCGCGGATCAGCCCGAGCGAAGGCCCTACGCAGCGACGGCCGCGTTGAATACTGGTGCGCGTTGGTACGCAGGAGATTTTCACGTGCACTCGCGCGAGAGCGGCGACGCGAGCCCCAGCATCGACCAGATCGCCACCTTCGCGCGCGGCCGCGGCTTGGACTTCATCGAGCTGTCCGAGCACAACGTCGTGACCTCGAGCGATTTCATCGTCGATGCACAGGCGAGGCACCCGGGGTTGCTGCTCGTTCCGGGGACAGAGTTCACGACGTACGGGGGCCATGCAAACGCGATCGGCGCCACGCAATGGGTGGATTTCACCGCGTCGACGGGGCCGATGACCTCCGCGCGCGCCGCGGTCGAGTCGATCCAAGCACAGGGAGCGCTCTTCGCCATCAACCACCCCGTGCTCGACCTCGGCGACACGTGCATCGGCTGCGTGTGGTCGCTCGACGTCGCGCCCGAGCGCATCGCCGCCGTCGAAATCCAGAACGGAAGGTTCTCCGTCACCGGCGCGCTCTTCTACCGCCCCGCGATCCAGTTCTGGGAAGGGCTCTCGAGCCGCGGGCTGCACGTCGCGCCCATCGGCGGCAGCGACGATCACAGCGCAGGCACCGCGATGGGAATGTTCGACAGCCCCATCGGCGGCCCCACGACGATGGTCTTCGCGCGAGAGCTCAGCGTCGCTGCGATCGTCGAGGGCGTTCGCGCCGGGCGCACCGTCGTCAAGCTCCAAGGCCCCGACGATCCCATGGTCGATCTGCGGGCAGGCTCTCTCATGATCGGCGACACCATCCGCGATCCGAGCGCCACGCTGCGCGCGACGGTCACCGGAGGCACCGGCGCCACGCTGCGCTTTTTGCGCAACGGGAGCGCCGCTCGCGAAGTGCAAGTCACCTCCGATCCGTTCGAAGCAACGCTCGCGATCACCGCGGGCAGCGCCGCGATCGACGACCGTTGGCGGTGCGACCTCATCGTCGCTTCGAAGCCGAGGGTCGTCACCGGGCACCTGTGGATCGCCGCGCAACCTCCCACCGACAGCGCGGGCTTCGACGCGAGCAGCGCGAGCGACGCGCCCGCCGAACCCACGGCAGACGCAGCGTCGGACGCGGCGATGACCTCGCCGTCACAAGCGGGCTGCCGCTGTGGCGTTGCCGCACGATCGCGCACAGTGGCCCCGTCGGTGACCGTCGCGCTGCTTCTCGCGCCGCTCGTCACAGCGCGACGCAGAACCCGCGCCGCGCGCGCATGAACAACACGCACCCATTCGAACGGACGGATCCGACCCACCAATTCAAGACGAACAATATCAACGCGATACAAAGATTCGACGAGCACCCGCACAAACACAGGCGATCGCTATGTCTTGGCATCGACTTTGAGTGCGACCATTCGTTGATGACGACTCGAGCTCACTCTCGTCCCACGCTGCTGCTCGTCGACGACGCGCCCGAGAACCTCACCGCGCTCGGGGCGCTTCTGTCCGACGAATACAGCTTGAAAGTGACTCGTTCGGGAGCGGACGCGCTCGCGGCGATCAACGCGGGGACCGAGCCGGACTTGATCCTGCTCGACGTCACGATGCCGCAGATGGACGGGTACGAGACGCTCAAGCGGCTGCGACAGAGGCCGCGCGCGCAGGAGATCCCCGTGATCTTTCTGACCGCGTGCAAGTCCGAGAGCGACGAAGAGCTCGGCTTCGCGCTGGGCGCGGCGGACTACATCACCAAGCCGTTTCGTCCTTCGGTGGTGCGCGCGCGGGTTCGAGCGCAGGTCGAGGCGAAGCAAGCGCGCGACGGTCTGAGGCAGAGCAACCGAGGGCTCACCGAGCAGCTTCAGCGACGGATCGAAGAGAACGAGGCCGTGCAGCACGCGAGCCTCGTGGCCCTCGCGCAGCTCGCCGAGACGCGCGATCCCGAGACGGGCAATCACATCAAGCGCACGCAAGGCTACGTGCAAATCCTCGCGGACGAGCTCGCGGTGACCGCGGGCTACGGAACGGCGCTCGACAACTTCTACCGCAAGCAGCTCGTGCGCTCGGCGCCGCTGCACGACATCGGCAAGGTCGGCATCCCCGACAGCGTCCTTCTCAAGCCAGGGCGCCTGACGCGCGAAGAGTTCGAGGTGATGAAGACGCACACCGTGCTCGGCGCCACGGCGCTCGAGCGCGCGATGAACGACTCGCCCGCGTCGGTGGCGTTCTTGGAGATCGCGCGACAGATCGCGCGTTCGCACCACGAGCGATGGGACGGGACGGGCTATCCCGACGGGCTCGCCGAAGACGAGATCCCCTTGAGCGCGAGGATCATGGCCGTCGCCGACGTGTTCGACGCGATCATCTCTCCGCGCGTGTACAAAGAGCCGATCCCCATCGAGACCGCGCGCAACATCATCCTCGCCGGCGCCGCAACGCAGTTCGACCCGATCGTCGTCGGCGCGTTCGACCGCACGTTTCCTCAGTTCGAAGCGCTCGCGATCCGACTCGCCGACCAGCCGCACGGTGCAGCGTGAGCGCGGGCCGGCACGCGGATTCATCCACGGCCGCCTCGCTTCGCTCTCGCTCGACGCTCCGCGCGATCCTCGTCGCGTACGCGGTCATCAGCGTCCTGTGGATCTTCGGCTCGGACACCGCCGTCGGCTGGCTGGTGAGCGATCCCGAGATCATCGCGATCATCAGCCTGGTCAAGGGCATCACGTTCGTCTTCTGCACCACGATCCTCTTCTCGTGGTTGCTCAACCGCGTGGCCATCGACGACCCTGCGCTCGAGAGCGCGGGCGAACCATCGGCGCGCAAAGCCCGCTACACCGACGGCGCTGCGATCGTCGCAGCCACGCTCGTCGGCCTGGGGATCGTTCACATCGCGTGGCCCAAGCAGCTCGGCTCGACGCAGATGCATCGCGTCGTCGCGTGGCTGCTCGTGGTGGTCACCGTCGGGGCGATCGGCCTGTTCGCGCAGTGGGTCCTGCGGCAAGGAGCGCAGCTCACTGACGCGATCCGCGAGCGCGACGAAGCGCGCGTTCGGCTGCAGACGCTGAAGGCCGTCGAAGCGCACCGCGACGAGCTGCAAGAGCTCGTTCGGCTCCGCACGAGCGAGCTCGAAGCCGAGCGCGACCGCGCAGAGGAGGCCAACGAGGCCAAGAGCGCCTTCGTCGCGAGCGTGAGCCACGAGATTCGCACGCCGCTCAACACCATCGTCGGACTCGCGTACATGCTCAAGCGATCGAAGCTGCGCGGCGCCGACGAGAGCCGCGCGGCGCGCATCGATGAGGCGGCCAAACACCTGCTGTCGCTCGTCGACTCGGTGCTCGACCTCGCACAAATCGAAGCGCGAAAGTTCAACCTCGCGGAAGAGGATTTCTCTCTGTGCTCGGTGCTCGAAGCCGCGCGGACGATCGTCGCGCCCGCGGCGGAGGCGAAGGGACTGTCTCTCGATCTCTCGTGCGAGGCCTCTGCCGTGCTGCGCGGAGACGCGACGAGGCTTCGGCAGGTGTTGCTCAACCTCACCAGCAACGCCGTGAAGTACACGCGCGAAGGCTACGTTCGCTTGCGCGCGCGCTGCGCGGATCACGGGCCGAAGAGCGCCGAGGTCGTGATCGAGGTCGAGGACAGCGGCCCAGGGATTTCGCCGCTGATGCTCGAGCGAATCTTCGCTCCGTTCGAGCGCGGCCCGTCCGTCGACGAGCGCAACGAGGGGACAGGGCTCGGCCTGTACATCGCGCGACAGATCATCGATCAGATGGGCGGGACCATCCGCGCGCGCAGCGAGATCGGCGCGGGATCGACGTTCACTGTGACGATTCCCTTCGAGACGGTGAGCGCTCGGGACAAGCCTGTCGAACAGGCTCGCGCGGCGGGCGCTCTCGAGACGCTGCGCGCTCGGCACGCGGGCGCGAAGGTGCTCGTGCTCGACGATCAGGCGATCAATCGCGACGTGGCGTGCGCGCTCCTGAAGTCCGCGGCGCTCGACGCGCGAGGCGCGAGCAACGCGAGCGACGCGATCGCGCAGCTGTCCCGCGAGGATTTCTCGCTGCTGTTGCTCGATGTGCAGCTCGAAGAGACCGACGGCGTGAGCGTCGCGCGCTCGCTCCGCGCCGCGCAAAACACCGCGTCGTTGCCCATCGTCGCGGTGAGCGCGGCGGCGTTCGAAGAAGACCGCCGCGCGTGTCTGGCCGCCGGGATGAACGACTTCATCGCCAAGCCCATCGATCCGCCGACGCTCTTCGAGACGATCTTGCGACAGCTCGAGCGCGCGCAGACGAGCGGCGTGCGCATCGCAGAAGAGCCGACGCTCGACGCCGAGCGCGGGCTCGCGTCCTTTGCCGGACAGGCCGCGATGTACGCCACCGCGGCGGCGAAGTTCATCGAGAGCTACTCACCGGGGCACCCAGAGCGCGACGCGCTCAGCGACGAGGCGCCCTCGATCGCCGCGCGCGCTGCGCACCGGCTGCGCGGCGTCGCCGGGACGCTCGGGGGACGGGCGATCCTCGCGATCGCGCAGGGCTACGAACGCGCGCTGCGCGGCGGAGAGCGGCCCGCGCCTGCGCCGTTGTTGCGCGCGCTCGACGAGCTTCGCACCGCGCTCAGCCGAGCCATCATCGTGATCCCCGAGCGACTCGAGCCTCGCTCGAAGCGAGGGACGCCCGCGCTCGACCACGAGCTCGACCTGCTGCGCGCGCGCCTGCTCGACCGTGATTTCGAGGCCGCGACTCAGTGCCGCGCGCTGCAAGACGCGCTGCGAGAGCGCTTCGGCCCCGCGGCGCGCGCGCTGGTCGAGAGCGTCGAGAGCTTCGATTATCCCAAGGCGCTCGCGCTGCTCGACGCGCTGCGCGCGCCCCCAGCGCCGGTCACTCAGGCTCTGGCATCGCGCTGAGCACCATCGAGAGGTCGAGCTCTTGCGCCGCGCGACGGACGCGCAGCTGCACGGTGTGACCGACGCCCGCGGTCGAGGCCTGCCACGCCAGGTCGCTCGACGAGTTGATCGCGCGGCCCGAGAACGAGCGGATCACGTCGCCCGGTCGCAGCCCAGCGGCGGCCGCGGGCCCCTGCGGGTGCACGTCCATCACCATCGCGCCGTGCAGGTCCGGCAGTCCGAGCGAGCGTTGCGCGCTCTCGGTCACGTCGCGAATCGAGAGGCCCATCCACGAGCGCACGACGCGTCCGTGCTCGCGCAGCTGCTGCAAGATGGTCTTCACCATGTTGATCGGAATGGCGAAGCCAATGCCCTGCGCCTGACGATTGACCGCAGTATTGATGCCGATCACGTTGCCGTTGAGGTCCAGAAGCGGGCCGCCCGAGTTGCCGGGGTTGATGCTCGCGTCCGTCTGAATAAACGAGTAGTACCCCGCCGGATCGAGGGGCACGTCGCGGCCCGTGCGGCCCTTGGCGCTGACGATTCCGGTCGTGACGGTCTGCGAGAGCCCGTAGGGGTTTCCGATGGCGACGACCCAGTCGCCGACCTCGAGCGCGTCGCTGTCACCGAGGGAGATCGCCGTGGTTTCTCCCGCGTCTTTCAGGCGCAACAGCGCGACGTCCGTGCGCGGATCGCGCCCCACCACCGAGGCCGCGACGCGACGGCCGTCGTCGAGCTGCACCTCGATCGCCTGCGCTCCGTCGATCACGTGGTTGTTCGTGAGGACCTCGTTGTTGCCGATGATGAAGCCCGTCCCCTGCCCGCGACGAACCCGCTCTTGCGGGTCCATGAAGCCCCATTGAGGACCGACCAGCTCGACCTGAGCGACGAAGATGCTCACGACGCTCGCGCGCGCTCTGCGCACGAGCGGGGCGAGCGACATCATCGGCGCCGCGCGCGTCGGCTCGGTCGCCGCGGGGGCTTGCGGGCGGTTCACCGGCGCTGTTGGCGCTGAATTCACAGGCGGAGCGAGCGCGGGCTGCGGCGTCGGCCGGGCCTGTTGCGTTGGCGTTGGCTCCGCTGAGCGCACTTCGGTTCGCACTCGGCAGCCCGCGGCGAGCGGGAGCACAAGGGCGAGGGTGACGACAAGCGGGGTCGAAATCCTGGGGAGTCTTGGAGTTCTTGCACGCATGGGGTCTCTGGCTGACGAAACTCGCCAGAGCCCAGGTTCATTCTCCGCCCCCTCGAACAGCTCGCTCGCGCGGGAGCCTCCCGCGAAGGCGTCACTTCTTGTGACGCTGCGCGGCTTCGACGAACTTCATCCGCAAGTCGAAGAGCACTTGGTTCACCAGGCGCTCTTCTTCGCCGCTGAGGTTTCCCTTGGTCTTGTCCTGCAGCATGGAGATGGTGTCGATGGTCTGCCGAGCCAGCGGCAAGTCGACCTTGTCGTCAGGCGAGTCGCCCTTGACCTCTCCGAGGGAGACGAGCGCCGACGTCGCGAGAGAGAGCACAAACGTCGTGAAATCCACGGGAGGAAGCGCGCCCCCCTCGGAGACCTCGTCGTACGCCGCGTCCGGAGCCTTGTCGCTCGTGTCCGAAGCCATCGCTCAACCCTCGTCCTCGTCGTCGCCGTCGAGATCGTCGCCCACGTCGTCGGCGAGCGACGCGTTGATGAGCTCGGACTGCGACTCGACGTCCGGCAGCGCCGCAAGGTGCTTGTCGTAGTCCTCGCGCTTGACCACGCCGGCGCGAATGAAGCGCTCGACGACGCGCTTGTCGTACTGCATCGGGTTGCTCTTGGTAGCCATGAGGGGGCGGAAGCTACACCGCGCACGGCCCGAGGGCCACCCCCTGTTAGTGCGCATCCCTGCCCAGCGCACCTCGGCGTCATCGCAGCCGAACCGCCCTGCGACGAGCGGCGCCGCCGGACGCAGGACGCAAGGCCCTGGGAGAACTCCGCCTTCGTTTTGTCGTTCGCTGAAGAGCTGGGGCACGGGTGGTGTAGGCTCCCTCTCGGCGAAAACAGCGATGGAGAGTCTCTTCAAGAATCGGTCAGCGCAGTTCGCGCTGGCTCTGGTCGTAGTCGGAGCCGTCATCGGCGCGCTCGCGCCCGTCGCGACAGCGGTCGCCATCACGATCGTCGCAGCAGCGGCGGTGATCGGCGTGTTGGCGACGTCCGCCGAGAGCGCGGGCGCCGTCACGCTCGCGGGGCAATCCGCGAGCGAAATGCTCACGCGAGCGACGAGCGCAGTGCGAAAGGCGGCAGAGGGGGAGCGACCCAACGTCCCGGCAGAGCTCCCGGCCGGGGCGCAGTTGCTCTATGAAGAAATCGATCGCGTCGCGGTTCGCGTGACGCAGACCAAGGGAAGCGAAGGCGCCGCGCCAGCGATCACCGCTGCGCTGCGCCGGGTCTCGACTGGCGAAAAGCCCCCGGCGCTGCCCGAGGGGCTCTCGGATCGCGACGCGATTCGCGCGGCGCTCGAAGAGATCTCCGAGCGAATCTCGCACAGCCGCGAGGCGGACCGCGAGGCGCAAGAGGCCAAGCGCAAGGCGCAGGACGTCGAGCGAGACGTGCGCGACGCCGCGCGGCGCGCCGAAGAGTTCGAGCGACGCTTCAACGAGAGCGAGCGCAAACGCGAAGAGCTCGAGCGCCGCGTGAACGACGCAGAGAACCGCGCGCGCGATCACGAGCGCAAGGCGCAGGACACCGAGCGCGACCTGCGCGACGCCTCTCGCAAGACGCAAGAGGGAGAGCGCACGCTGCAAGAGCTCGAGCGCAAGGTCCGCGAGGCAGAAGCCCGCTCGATGACCGCAGAGGCGCGCCTTCGCGACGCAGAGTCGCGCGCGATGGACCTCGACGCCCGCCTCCGCGACGCCGAAGTGCGCGCGTCCAAGCCCGCGGGGCTCAGCGAAGAAGCGCGGCGCGAGTTCGAAGCGGCGCTCGCCGAGACCGAGGCCGAGCTCACCGCATCGCTCGCGTCGATGCGCGAGCAGCTCGACGCGGTCGAGACCGTCAACCGCACGTTGAGGGACATGTCGAGCGGCCTCGCCGAGGTCGCGCGCGGCGTCGAGAAGCTGGCGACCAACGCAGAAGAGTCGTCGAGCTCGATCCTCGAGGTGAGCGCGACGAACCAAGAAGTCGCCGAGAACATCGCGAACCTCGCGCGCTCGGTCGCGCAGACGGTGGCGAGCATCGAGCAGATGACGGCGTCGATCCGCGAGGTCGCGCGCAACGTCGACGGCCTCAGCCTCACCGCCGAAGAGACCAGCTCGAGCATGAACGAGATGGACGTGAGCATCGATCAGGTGCAGTCCAACGCCAACGAGACCGCGCGCCTGTCCGAAGAAGTGTCGCAAGACGCCGAGCGCGGCGCAGAAGCCATCTTGAAGACGATCGCGGAGATCAACCGCATCAAAGAGACCTCGCAGCAGGGCGTCTCGGTGATCTCGTCGCTCGGCTCGCGCATCGAAGCCATCGGTCAGATCGTGAACGTGATCGACGACGTGGCCGAGCAGACCAACCTGCTCGCGCTCAACGCCGCCATCATCGCGGCGCAGGCAGGCGAGCACGGAAAGTCGTTCGCAGTGGTCGCCGACGAGATCAAAGACCTCGCCGAGCGCGCCGCGCAGAGCACGAAAGAGATCACCGACCTCATCAAGACGATCCAGACCGAGTCGAAGAACGCGATCACCGCGGTCGAGCGCTCGGCCACGATGGTCGATCGAGGCGTCGAGGTCTCGAACGAAGCGGAGCGAGCGCTGAAGAAGATCCTCGAGTCCTCGCGCAAGAGCACGAACATGGTGCGCGCGATCGCCCGCGCGACGGTCGAGCAAGCCAAGGGCTCGAAGCAGGTGACCGACGCGATGGGGCGGATCGCCGAGACGGTGCAGCAGATCGCCGCGGCCACCGCGCAGCAAGCGCGAGGCAGCGAGCAGATCATGAAGAGCGCCGAGCAGATGCGGATGATCACCGAGCACGTCGAGCGAAGCGCGCAGGAGCAATCGCGAGGAGGCCGGCAGATTTCGCAGTCGATCGAGTCCATCGCCGGGGCGGTCAGCCAGCTCAACGACTCGCACCGCACGCAGGTCCGCGCAGGAGAAGCCGTGCTGACGATGTCGCAGCGGATCGACGAGGCCGCGCGCGCGAGCGAGCAGTCCGTGCGACGAGCGGCGTCTCAGGTGGACCGAGTGCGCCGCTCAGCGCGGTCGAACTAGCGCCATCGGGCGCAGGGACGGTGTTCGCAAGTTCAACAACGCGAACGCCGGGCGTCTCGAGCGGGGGCTCGAGCAGGGTGGGCAGCGGCCGTCGCGGGGGACCGATGATCGCGCGATCAACGGCGCGCGGCGCGAGCGAAGCAGCGAACGTCGTCGCTCACTCGTCGCGCTCGGGCACTTCGGTCCCGTCGCCTACGAGCTCGACCACGACCGCGTCGCCCACGCGAATCACACCCTCGCGAAGGACCCGCGCGTACATGCGGCTCCAGCCGGGGTGAGCCTTCTCGCTCACGCGCTTGAATTCAGACCCCACAAAACAATGCCCGATGGTCTTGCAGGGCGCCGCCGCGCGGGTGACCTCGATGACGAGCTGCGCTCCGATGCGCAGCTGCGTGCGGCCGCGCATGACCGCCGCCCAGTCGAGCCCCGCGATCGTGATGTTCTCGCCGAGCGCGCCGGGCGCGATCGGGTGCCCCTCCGCCGCGAGCGCGTCGATCCGCTCTTTGGAGAACAAGCACAGCGCGCGGTCGGGGCCGCCGTGATGCTTGCGATCGGTCTGCCAATCGCCCTCGAGCCCGTCGAGCGTGACGCGCGCGATCGCGCCCTCGACGGGGCGCTTGGGGACGCCTCCGCCCGAGCGAAACAGCCCCCACACGCGAGCCTCGCTCATGGGTCCACTCGTCCGCGCGGCGCGCCGCCGCGAGAGCAACGAAAGCCCACGGTCTCGTCGCTGCGATCGGGGTCGAGCCAACGACGGATTCCGATGCGCGTGTCGACCGTGCGAAAGTGCCGTCCGCGCGCGAAGCGGCAGTTGCGGCAGTAGTAGCCAGAGTTCTCGGGCTGCGCGATGGGCGAGCCGCCGTCGGGCCCGAGCGGGCCGCTCGGATAGGTGTTGCACCAGGGGTTGGTGAGCACGCCGCCGTCGCCCGGCATGAGCGGCGTCGCGGGAAGCGACTCGTAGTACCGGTTTTGCGTGTGCGTCTCGTTGGTGTCGAGCCAGTCGTACATCCACTCGTTGACGTTGCCGTAGAGATGAAACACCCCTTCGGCGCTGCGGCCCGTGTCGAGCGTGTTGACCGGGACCGGCGCGCCCACGCACGGGCCTCCGTCCGGGCCGTTGACGCCGATGTTGGCGCGGTCGCACGTGGGAGGCTCGGGGCCCCAGGGAAACGCACGCGTTCCGTTCGGGCCGCGGGCGGCGCGAAAGAACTCAGCCTCGGTGGGAAGCTGCTTTCCGGCCCACGCGCAGTACATCGCCGCGCCGTACCAGGTCACGCCGACGACCGGCAGCGCCTCGCTCTCGGCCGAGGGCGAGCGCCAGTATCCATCGCCCTGCTGCAACGTCAGCGGCCCCGGTCGGTTCGGGACGAACATCAGGTTCATGTCCTGCCCGCTCGCGTTGCGATAGATCACATACCGCCCGTAGGACACGGTCGAGTTCAACACGGTCGTCGGACGCTCGACGCGCAGCCGCTCTTGCGCGAGCGACGACAAGAAGATCGCGTACTGCCGCTGCGTCACTTCGTACCGATCGAGCACGAACTGATCGAGGCACACTTGATGGGCCGGGCTGTCGTCGCCCTCGCCGTCCGCCGCGTTGTTGCTGCCCACTTGCAACCCGCGCGTGGGACCGAAGTTCGCGACGCAGTCCGTCCCCTCGTCGACGATCCCGTCGCAGTCGTCGTCGAGGCCGTTCAAGCACGTGTCTTCTTGGTCCTGCGCGTTGCTCGTGCACTTGAGCACCCAGCGCCCGCCTTCGAGCGAGCACGAGCGCACGCCGCCGCACACTCCGTTGCGGACCTCGGGCTGACACGGGCCCCAGTCTTCGCGGTCGTCCGAGACTCCGTCGGCGTCATCGTCGATCCCGTTGCAGCGCTCGATCACCGGCGCGGCGCAGAACCGTCGACGCACGTTGCAGACCTGCCCGTTGGGGCAATCTTCATCGCGCGCGCAGCCATCCTCGAGGCGCACCAAGAAGTTGCACGACGCCAGCACCGGAGCGATCGCCACGAATAGCATCGCGCCCCGCACAACCGCGCGAGCCTTCATCACGATCCCCTCGTGGCAGGAACGACGTCGAGGGCAGAGAGCGCCATCTGCGCCTCGGCGGTGTACGCAAAATCAATAAACTCTTGCTGCAGCGCGGTCGGCCTCGATCCAGTCACGAAGATAAACGGCCGCTTGATCGGATAGCGCCCGCTCGCGACGAGCTCGACCGTCGGAGCCACTCCGTCGATCGCCACCGGGTGCATCGTCATCGCGTTGATCTGCGGCAACGAGAGGTACGCGATCGAGTTGGCCATGCTCGTCACCGCCGCAGGCACGTCCTCGGCCTGCGCGATGGACGTCGTGGCCATCACGGGCAGGCCGTTCATCACGAGCTCGCTCCACGCTTCAGCGGTGCCCGCGAGCGCGTCGCGCGCGATCACCACGATGGGGGCGTTGGGACCGCCGACCTGCATCCAGTTCGTGATCATCCCTGCGTAGATGAACCGCAGCTGTTCGAGGGTGAGGTTGGGGACCGTCACGCTCGCGTTGGTCACGACCGCGATGCCGTCGTACGCGAACGGAAACGCCTCCATCGCCGAGTACGCCTCGCGCTCGCTCTGAAACAACGCCCGCGAGGACAACCCGATGTCCACCTTCTCCCCGTTGCTCGAGTCCGGGATCACTCCCGCGGGCATCGGCGCCATGAACTTGTTGCGGTTGGTGAAGTCCATCGGCAGCCCTTGAACTTCGCCTTCTCCCGCGAACTTGATCCCGCGCGATGTCCCGTCGCCGGTCATGCGAATCGAGACATCCGCGTGGCGCGCCCGATACTTGTTCGCCAGCTCTTTGGCGTAGGTGAACACCGTGTTCGAGCCCGAAAATCGCAGCGATTTGCTCGCTGTCGGGCCGCACGCCGCAGCCGCGGCGCCCGCCGCAAACACGCCGAGCAGCTCCCGGCGATTGAGCGCTACGCTCGCGCCGCGCTCACCTCGCGTGCTCGCCGACCGTCGCCTCGTTGCATCCCAAGAATTGCGATCGTCTGCCATGCCGTTGCCCGAATCAACACCGAGTGAACCGCGAAAAGGTGACGCGCCAGTGTACCGCGTCTGCCTCCGACGTTCTGCCTTTTCATCGCCGCGCCGCTGCTTGACACACAGCGCGCCGCGCGCGAGGTGAGCGCGACCCCTTCACTCCCATGACCAACCACAGGACACCGAGCGACGAGGGCGCCCTGCCCTGGACCTCGCACGACGCGCTCGACGCCGAGTCGTTCAAAGCACTCGCTCGAAAGTGGGCCTCGACCGTCACCGTCGTGACCGGCCGTCACGGCGATCAATCGCTGGACGGGTTTACGGCCACGGCGTTTCTCACGGTCTCGATGAGCCCGCCCATCGTGCTCGTGAGCGCCACGCAGAGCACCCGCGCCGGCGCGATGGCCCGCGCGTGCGAGGCCTTCACGATCAACCTGCTGCGCGAGGATCAGCGCGCGATCGCCGAGCAATTCGCGCGCGCTGGAGAAGAGCGCGACGACGCGTTCGAGCGCTTCGCGCACGAGCGAGACCCCCAGGGAGCCGCGGTCTTGCACGGCGCGCTCGGCGCCTTCTCGTGCACGCGCCGGCAGCTCGTCGACGCGGGCGATCACGTCATCTTGCTCGCGGACGTCACGCGGATCTGGGTCGCGCGCGACGACGCCTCGGCGCTGCTGTACGCAGATCGCGCGTTTCGCCGCGTCGGCGACGCGGTGAAATAACGGCTCAGCCCTTCGGCGTGTAGTGCAATGTCCCCGCGCCGTGCCCCTGCACCGCGCTCAACAGCCGATCGACCTCTTCAGGAAAGCTCACGAGGTCCAGCTCGGTCGTGTCCGCCACCACGAGCGCCGTGTCCTCGTAGCGCGCGAAGAAGTGATCGTACGCCTGCGCGAGGTCCGCGAGATATCCCCGGTCGAAATCCGCTTCGTACGCGCGAGCCCGCTTCGCGATGCGCTCGAGCAAGACGTCCGTCCGCGCCCGCAGATAGACCACCACGTCGGGCTTGGCGAGCCGCGGCGCGAGCGCCTCGAACATCTTGTCGTACAGGGCGAGCTCGGCGTCATCGAGCGTGAGCGCCGCGAAGATCCGGTCCTTCGCGAAGAGGTAGTCCGCCACCGTGCGCCTGCGAAAGAGCTCTTCTTGCGCGAGCTCGAGCTGCTGGCGAAACCGCGAGAGCAAGAAGAACGACTGCGTCTGAAACGCCCAGCGCCGTCGGTCTTGATAGAAGCTCGGCAGAAACGGGTTCTCTTCGAAGACCTCGAACACCTCGCGCGCCGCGAGCCGCTGGGCGAATGCCTTGGTGAGCGTGGTTTTTCCCACGCCGATCGGCCCTTCGACCACGATGTAGCGCGCCGGCGAGGGCTCCGAGCGCAGCGCCGTCGCGCGCGACGAGCGGGGCTCGGGCTCTGACGAGATTCCGGGCAGCGAGGGCTCGCGTTGGGCCGCAGAGAGCATCGCGTGAGTGATGCTACGGAGCGCGCGATCCTCAAAGAAAACAGCAGAATTCACGGTGCGCTTCGCTCACCGTCGCGGCCCCTCAGAACTCGTAGCGCTCGAAATCCAACGCGCGGCTCGCGCTCGTCCGCGCCGGGCGCCCGTCGCTCGTCGTGCGATACCACCGCAGCGAACGCTGCTCGATCCGCACCACGTCCGTGCGCCCATCGCCGTCCAACCGCCCCTGCGCCTGCGCAAACGACCGCTCTTGTTCGCCCACGTCCTCGACGTTGACCACGCCGCTCGGGCCGCGGCGCGCTCCGGCGATCACCCAGTTGCGAGACTCCTCCCAATTGGTGTGCACGATCACGTCGAGGATCCCGTCGCGCGTGACGTCGTCGAGCCACACGCTCTGCGCGCCGCGCGCGAGGCGAACGCGACCGCGCTGCGTCCACTGCGTCCCCTGCCCCGTAAACCACAACAGCTCGCTGTCGCGGAGGTTGGGCGTCGGCGCGTACGCGTTGTTCTCGCGCACCACGATGAGCTCGGGCCGCTGGTCAGAGTTGACGTCGCCAAACTCGATCCCCGCGCAGTCGATCGCGGGCCCGACCAGCACGCGCGGCGCTTCGAACTGCCCGTTGGCGCGGGCGCGGGCCCACCAGACGTTGCCGCCGCGCGTTCCGCCGCGCTCGGTGGTGAAGTACGCGCACAGGCCCAAGTCACGGTGCCCGTCGCCGTCGATGTCCGCCACGAGCGTGCGCGCCATCATGACGTTCGTCCCTGCGGCCGCCCTGGGCGCGAACACCGCTCGCTCGACGATCGCGTCGTTCTGCACGTAGAACACCTGCACGCGGTCGCCGTGAGAGACCACAACCTCGTCGGTCCCGCCGAGGGCGAGCTCGCCCATCCACACCGAACGCGGGCCGTTTGCATAATCGAGCGTCGCAAACTCGCTCAACCCCGAGGCGCTGTTGTTCGGGTCGATCGGCGGCTGCGCCACTGTCCCGGCGTCCGCGCTCGGGTCGTCATCGTCATCGTCGTCGTTGCTGTGCGCGTCTTCAACCGCTGCGCTCGCGTCCTCTGCGACCAACGCGATCGCGTCGCCCGTCGACTCCACCGCTCCGTCAGCCGCAGCGTCGTCCGCGACCGAATCGACCTCGAGGGCGTCGCCGACCGCGGCATCCTCGTCGAGCACATCGTCGCTCACCGCCGCGTCGCCGCTCGCGCTGTCCTCGGCGGTCGCCACATCGACGCTCGCTTCAACCGCGGCTGCGCTGTCTGCGAGTCGAGACGCGTCCCCGTCGACGCCGCCGTCACGATGGCCGTGCGCGACCGGCTGCGCTGCAGGCGCGGGCGTGAGCCAGCGAGAGAGCGTCTCGGTCAGCCGCTTGATCCACGGAGGCGCGGCGCGGTGGTGAACGGAGACCTCCGCGAGCTTTCGCGCTGAAAAACTCCTCGCGAACAGCGGCGGCCCGACGAGCGCGAGCAGCGCCACCACGCCGCACAGCCCCGGCCACAGCTCGATCCACCGTGGTTTTTCGCCGAGCTTCGCGAACGCTGGGATCAACAGCCGCGTGAGCAGCGTCGGGAGCCCCAGCATCACGAGGACGCTCACCGTGATCGCCGCCCACAGCGGCATCGCGCCGTCGGCCAGGACAAACACGAAGAGCCCCGCGATGCACCAGAGCACGAGCCCCAACAGGAACCGAGTAACCCCCCACGCGATCTGCGCGCCGCCGGACGCCATCGTTTGTTGGCGCGTGGGGTATCTCACCCGTCGCCGGTAGGCAAACCCGCGGTGCAGTACGCCCTGGCGGGGCAAAACCGCAGAAATTTCTCATTCTACCGAGCAGTTGCCGTACGATCGCGCACGAAGTGAGCATTGCTGCCCGCGTCGATGCGCTCGCGCGCATTCACATGTTTCAGGGACTCACGCGACGGTCGCTCGAGCGCATCGCGGCGATCGCTGCAGAAGAGTCTCATCCGCTCGGCACGATCCTGTTTCGCGCAGGCGATCCGGGGGACAAGCTGTTCTTGATCCTCGAGGGTAAGGTGCGGATCTCTCGGGATGTCCCCGGCCTCGGCGAAGAGGCCCTCGCGGTGATCGGCGAGGGTGACTACTTCGGCGAGATGGCCCTGGTCGACGACGCGCCGCGCTCGGCCGACGCCCGCGTGCACGAGCGCTGCAAAGTGCTCGTGATCGACAAGGACGAGATGCAGCACCTGCTCTTTCTCCACAAAGAGATCGCCTACGAGATCTTGTGGAACGTCGTGCGCACCCTCGCCGCCCGCCTCCGCGAGACCAACGAGAAGATGACCTTCCTCGCCGCGAGCGGAAAGTTCAGCTGAGCCTCACTGCTGCGTCACCAGCGATTTCGCCGCTGAAACACCACGTCGCGCGAGCACCACGTACACGACCACTCCGAGCGCCGCGCTCACCAGCCCGATCCACTGCGAGGTCGTGAGCCCGCCGCTCGTCCCGCGCTCGATGTCGTCGCGCACCGTCTCGAGCGCCGAGCGCGCGAGACCATAGAGCACCATGAAGCTCAGCGAGACCTGCCCGTCGAACGTGCGCCTCGGCCAGAGCCATCGCTGCCACGCGAACAGAGCCAACCCCACAGCGAGCTCGTAGAGCTGCGTCGGATGCACGGGCACCGAGCCGAGCGCGTGCTCGGGGAGGAAGCATTTTGCCTCGCGAAAGATTCCATGCACGTGCATGCACGCTTCTTGACCGAGGGTCACGCCCGAGTGCGTGTGCTGCCACCACGCGGGCGAGCCCTTCGCGTCCGCCCAACGAGGAAACGTCCCCGCCGCGCGCAGCACCGCCGGCGCGCTCTCTGTGAGCGCTCGGCCAAAATCGCAGCCCGCGAGAAAGCACCCGAGCCGACCGATCGCGAGCCCGATCGGCATCCCCACCGTCGCGATGTCCCACCACTGCCACACGTTGGTCCGAGTGCGCTTGGCGAAGAGCCACACGCCGACGACGCCCGCGATGAAGCCCCCGTACACGACGAAGCCGTTCGCCCGAGGAAACAGAACCTTCTGCCACAGAACGGCCCCCGTCGAGCTGACGTACTCGGCCTTCCACTGCACGAAGAGATAGAGCCCGCGCGCCCCGAGCAGCGCGCTCGCCGCGGCCACCGCGCAGAACGTCACGTACGTTCGCAAGGGAATCTGCAGGCGCTTCGCGAGCTCCCACCCCACGAAGCTCCCCGTCACGATCCCCGTGGCGAGCAGCACGCCGTACGAATAAATGGGCACCTCGCGCCACGGCTCGCTGAAGCTCGACGCGCTGGTGATCGCGCGCACGAACCCGTCGCGCAGCACCGCGGGCGCGCCCAACACGAACAGCGCCACGCTCACGAGCGAGAACCACCCGTACGTCAGCGCGTCGTCAGCCTTCAACCGCTGCCCGCGAACGCGCGCGACGATCGCCGCGATCGGGCCCGAGAGCAACGCGAGCAAGGCCAACGCCTTGATCACGGCTCCAGAGATGACAACGAGCACCGGGTGCATGAGTTCGCGCGCGAGAGTGCCCACGACGAGCGCACTCTCGTCAACGGCCGCGCGCACATCGCCGAAACCACTTTCGCTCGCGGGCGTACTCTCTCTCGCGAATGAGCGGCAGACGCATCGTCATCGTGGGCAACGGCGTCGCCGGCGCGACTTGCGCGCTCGAGCTGCGCGCGCGCGACGCCCGCGCACAGATCCAAATGCTCTCGGACGAGAGCGACTATTTCTTCTCGCGAACGGCGCTCATGTACGCGCTGATGGACAAGCTCCCGCGCAAAGGACTCGAGCCCTTCGAGCGCCATGTGTGGGATCGCCAGGGCATCGAGCGCGTCCGCGGAAGGGCGAAGAGCATCGACGGCGCTCCATCGTCACTGGCGCTCGAAGACGGCCGCTCGCTCGCGTTCGACGCGCTCGTGCTCGCCACCGGCGCCCGCGCTCGATCGCTCTCGATCCCCGGAATCGACCGCGTGCGCGAAGGCATCACCTCCTTCGTCACCCTCGGCGACCTCGATCGCTGCGAGGCCCTCATCCCTTCGACCCAGCGCGCCGTCGTCGTGGGCGGCGGGCTCATCGGCGTCGAGCTCGTCGAGTGCCTCGTTCACCACGGAGTGCACACGACGTGGCTCGTCCGCGAACGGTGGCCGTGGCCCGCGGGCCTGGGCGAACACGAGGGGCGCCTCATCGTCGATCACCTGAAAAAACACAGGGTGGATGTGCGCCTCGAAGCCGAGCTCACCGCGGTCGAGGCGGACGCCAACGGCAGGGTGAAGTCCGTCGCGCTCTCGTCGGGAGAGCGGCTCTCGTGCGAGCTCTTGGGCCTCGCGATCGGCGTCGAGCCCAACGTTCAATGGCTCGCGTCCAGCGCGAACAAGCCCGAGATCCAGGGTGGAATCATCGTCGACGACCGACTGCGAACGAGCCTCCCGTCCGTGTGGGCCGCCGGTGATTGCGCCGTCGTGAAGAGCGACGAGGCGCTCGTGCACGAGCCCATCTGGTACACGGCCAAGCGACACGGGGCCTTCGTCGCGCGGCAGATCACGGGCTCGACCGAGCGGTACCGCGCACCGGTATTCAAGAACAGCGCGAAGTTCTTCGAGCTCGAGTACACGGCCGTGGGCGAGGCTGCGCCGTCGAGGCGCGCGAGCGTGCTGCTCGCAGAGAAGAGCGGGCCGCGGTGCGCGAGGCTCTTTCACGAAGACGGAGTTCTCACTGGATTTTCAGCGGTGGGATCGCGGTGGGACTCGACCGTGATCGCGCGCTGGATCGACGAGCGACGGCCGCTCGACTGGGTCAGGGAGCGCTTGCGAGAAGCCCAGTTCGACCCCGAGTTTTCGAGAGCGAAGGTCGAGCACTTCGAGGAGCGCGCGCGATGAAGAAGCGAGGACCGATCGGCTGGCTGGCGCACGACGTGACGCACCGAGGAGCGACGGCGTGGGCCCTGGCCCTGTCGATCTTGCTCTTCTACGTCGTGCTGTACTGGGGCGACGACGCACACAATATCAACCCGCTCGACAAGGTGGCCTGGGCGCTGCACCTCGGCAGGCACGGCCAATCGGGGGCCAAATGGACGCTGTACGGCGCGCTGTACACCGCGGCGGTGACGCTGGGCGGCCTCGCATTTTTGCGCAAGTACGGCCACAACCGATACCAGGTCGTGCGCACGATCGTGGTGATCGTGGTGCAGGCGACGTTGGCCTTCAGCGTTCCGCTGGTGATGAAGATGTTCGGGCACCCCGAGCACTACTTCAGCTATTTGTGGCCGTTGAAGATGTACTACTTCGAGCCGGGATTTATCCGCTCGAACCCCGCTCCGCTGGTGCTCTGGAGCTTCATCGGCTCGCTGCTCGTCGCGCCCGCGCTCGCGGTCATCTACGGAAAGCGCTGGTACTGCTCGTGGATCTGCGGCTGCGGCGGGCTGGCCAACACCGCGGGCGATTCGTTTCGGCACTTGAGCGACAAGAGCGAGCGCGCGTGGCGCTTCGAGAAGGTGTCCATCTACGCGACGCTGGCGATCACCGTGGTGACGACGGCGATGGTGCTCGCGAGCGCGTTTGTGCAGGGATCGCACCCAGGGCTCGACCTGTGGACCGAGAAATTTCGCACGAACTACGGGCTCATCGTCTCGTCGCTCTTGTCCGGGATCATCGGCGTCGCCGCCTACCCCATCGGCGGAACGCGCGTGTGGTGCAGGTACTTCTGCCCGATGGCCGCGATGCTGGGCCTGTTTCAGAGGGCCGGTCGCTTTCGCATCCGCGTGAAGGAGGACCAGTGCATCTCCTGCGGAATGTGCAGCGAGCACTGCGAGATGGGCATCGACGTGCGCGCGTACGCGCAGGCCAACGAGAGCTTCACGCGCGCCTCGTGCGTGGGCTGCGGGATGTGCAGCGAGGTGTGCCCGCGCGGAGTGCTCACGCTCGAAAACGCGCACACACAATCGAAGCGCGAGCAGCTCGTTCAGCTCCGGGTGCCGAAGCGGGAGAAGAAGCAGTGACTCACCCGTCGAGCTTCTCGAGCTTGCGAACGGCGTCGCTGATCGAGACCGAGTACTGATCGGCCGCGGGGGTCGTCTCTTCGAGCGCGACCACGCGCTGCGCCGCAGGCAGCGTCTTCATCGCTTCGAGCGCGTATCCCCGCGCGGCCTTCGTCGCCTCGCGCTCGGTGGCGGAAGAGACGCGCTTTCCGTCGCGCATGAGCTCGGTGAAGAGCGGCGTTCCGCCAGGGGATTCGCTGGCGAGCGCGATGAAGTCCTCGCGCGCGGACCCGTCGGCGTTGTACGCGCGCCACACGCCCTTGGCGCCGCCGTAGCTCGCTTTGCCAGGAGCGCGCTTGGCGACCGGCGTCGGCACTCCGCGTCGATCGTCCACTTCGACGAGCTTGTACACAGCGCCAAACGACGGCGAGTCCGGGCTGAGAACGATGGCCGTGCCCACTCCAAACGTGTCGTACGGCGCGCCCGCGTCGAGCAGCGCGTTGATCTTGTACTCGTCCATGTCGTCCGAGCCGATGATCTTCACGTCCTTGCGACCCGCCGCGTCGAGGATCGAGCGGATCTGCGGACCGAGCCGCGCGAGATCTCCGCTGTCCACGCGCACGGCCTTCACCGCCGCGCCTGCTTTGGCCGCGCGGAGGGTGCCGCGGAGGGTGTCCCAGGTGTCGACGAGCAGCGACGTTCCGCTGGGAAAAGCCTCGGCAAACGCGCGAAACGCGCCGTCCTCTCCGTCGTCCACGTGCGCGAGCATGTACGAGTGCGCGCACGTCCCCGAGACCGGAACGCCGTAGCGAAACCCCGCCTCTTCGCAGCTCGTCCCGATGCATCCCGCGATGTACGCCGCGCGCGCCGCGGTCGGCGCCGCCAACGGGTCGAGCCTCCGCGCGCCAAACTCCATCACCGGCCGCCCTCGCGCCGCGAGCACCACGCGCGCCGCTTTCGAAGCCACCTTCGACTCGTGGTTGATCACGCCGAGCAAGAACGTCTCGACGATCTGCGCCTCGGCCAACGTCCCCTCGACGCGCAACACGGGCGCGCCGCCCATGAGCACCTCGCCCTCGCGCAGACCAAATACAGACCCACGAAATCGAAACGCACGGAGGTACTCCACCATCGCGTCGGTCATCACGTCCGCGAGCGACGAGGACTCGCGCAGGTACGCGATCTCTTCTTCCGTGAAGCGCACGTTCTCCAAGAACCGCAGCGCGCGATCGATGCCCGCCACCACGAGAAAGCGCCGCGCTCGCGGGAGCTTTCGCATCGAGAGCTCGAAGACCGCCCGACGCCCCGCGATCCCCTCGCGCAGATACGCGCCCAACATCGAGAGCTGATACCGATCCGTGTACAGAGAGAACATCGCCGAATCCTCCCGCGCCATCGCGCGAGAGGGAACTTAGTTGCACATCGCAACTAAGTCAACCGCGCGGAGGAGAACGCCCCCAAACCGCGGCGCTCTCAGGCAATTCGCAGGGAGTTCGCAGGGAGTTCGAGAAGCTCCCTCAGTTGCACACGTCGTTGGTCCCCACGGGACGCGAGGCGCAGCCGCTCGGGCAGCGCACGATGCGCGGCGACCCGCTCTCGCAGCGGTAGAGCGAGCCCGCGTTGCAGGTCCAGTACTGAGCTCCGCCCGACGCAGAGCGGTTGCAGTCCCATCCCGAAGTGGCCTCTGCGCACAGGTCGTCTTGCCCCGTCGAGCGCGAGAAGCAGCCGCCCCCGCACGCTTCGCGCTGCGCGACGCCCGACGAGCAACGGTAGCGAGCGCTGTCCGTCCCGCACGTCCAGTACTGCGCGCCGTTGTACGCCGAGCGATTGCAGTCCCAAGTCACGCCACCCGACGAGCGCGTGCACGTCCCGCCCGTACACGAGAGCCCCGCGTTGCAGCTCGTGCCCGAGCAGCACGACTGCCCTTCGGCGCCGCACGCGGGAGGCATCATCGCCGTCGCGCAACGGCCGCTCTGGCAAGTGAGGCCCGCGTTGCAGCTCGTTCCGCCGCAGCACGATTGGCCGCTCGCTCCGCAGGCGACCGGAGCCGCGCACATCCCGCTCTGGCACGTGAGCCCCGCGTTGCACGTGGTGCCCGAGCAGCACGATTGACCGCTCGCTCCGCAGGCGGGCGCGGCCGTTCCGCACACGTCGTCTTGCCCCGTGGGGCGCGTCTCGCAGGGCGCAGGGCACGCTTCGGTCTGCACCATTCCGCTCACGCAGCGTTGGCGCGACGAACGATCGGCAGTGCACGTCCACACCGACGACATGCCCGAGGCAGAGCCCGAGCAAGACACGGGCGGCGTCGAGACCGGCGGAGCGCCGCTGCCTCCCGCAGTGTTCGCCTTCGCGTGCGCCCAGCCCGCGGGCTCAGCGCCGCCGGGCCTTCGCGCGCCGACACGTCCGCCCGAGTACGGCATGCGCAACCGTCCCGAGCCGCAGTAGTTCTGCTCGATCGCTTCGACCTCGGTCGCGGTCACGTTGGTGACGAGCACGACGTGCCCATAATCACCGCCGGTCCACACCATCATGTCCCCAGGAACGGGCGGGTGCGCCGCGTCTCCGTTCGTGTACACGTCCACGCTTCCGCGCGGAGCGTTGGCGAGCAACGCCTTCGCGTGCCCGCTCCACGACAGGCCCCACTTGCGCGAGAAGTGTCGCATCACGAGCTCGACGCACTGGTACTGCAGGCCGTAGCGACCGCCGCCCGCACAGGAGTTTCCCGTGCCGGTGTCCTCGCCGTTCGAGCGCGCTTCGGTCCCGTCCCACGTCGCGAGGACCGAGCCGCAGCCCGGCATCGAACAGCCGCGCACCGCGAGCGAGCGCGACTCGTTGACGTCCTCGTTGGTGGTCGGATCGTTGACGATGCCTCCCGGTCCACAGCCCACCCCGACTGCGAAGAGAGTGACGATCGCTGCCCAACGCGTGCTCGTTCTTGCCATGCCCACGATGCTCTCGCTCTCGATGGACACGCGCAATTGGGAGCATCCCCTCCCATGAAAGGTCACAGACTGAGAGGCTTACATCCAACGACTGAATCGCCATTCAGTCGACGCAGGCCCCTCCGTCGCGCAACGCTCTACCTCGCGTCCCGGATCCTCTGGCGCGGCGCGACTCGATGCGCTCTGCATCGAGCGTGACGTCGCGGGAATCAGAGGATCAGGGATGCGCTCAATAGCGGTAGTGCTCGGGCTTGAACGGACCTTCGACGGCGACGCCGATGTAGTCCGCCTGATCCTTGCTGAGCTCGGTCAGCTCGACGCCGAGCTTCTTCAAGTGCAGGCGCGCGACCTTCTCGTCGAGGACCTTCGGCAGAACGTACACGCCGACCGCGTACTGACCAGCCTTCGTCCAGAGCTCGATCTGCGCGAGGACCTGGTTGGTGAAGCTGGCGGACATCACGAACGACGGGTGGCCCGTGGCGCAGCCGAGGTTCACGAGGCGGCCCGAGGCGAGGACCGTCAGGCGCTTTCCATCGGGGAAGATGTACTGGTCGACCTGCGGCTTGATGTTCTCTTTCTTGATCTCGGGGTTGTTCTCGAGCCAGGCGACCTGCACTTCGCTGTCGAAGTGGCCGATGTTGCAGAGAATGGCCTCGTCCTTCATCTGCTTCATGTGCTCGGCGCGGACGATGTCCTTGCAGCCGGTCGCGGTGACGACGATGTCCGCGTTGCCAACGACGGTCTCGAACTTCTTGACCTCGTAGCCTTCCATCGCGGCCTGAAGCGCGCAGATGGGGTCGATCTCGGTGATGATCACGCGAGCGCCGAGCGCGCGGAGCGCCTGCGCGCTGCCCTTGCCCACGTCACCGTAGCCAGCGACGACGGCGACCTTGCCCGCGAACATGACGTCCGTGGCGCGCTTGATTCCGTCGCCGAGCGACTCGCGGCAGCCGTAGAGGTTGTCGAACTTCGACTTGGTGACCGAGTCGTTGACGTTGAACGCGGGGACCTTGAGGTGCCCGTGCTTGTGCATCTCGTAGAGGCGGTGGACGCCCGTGGTGGTCTCTTCCGAGAGGCCGCGGATGGGGTCGTCGCCGCCGAAGAGCTGCGCGTACTTCTTGTGGATGACGATGGTGAGGTCACCGCCGTCGTCGAGGATCATGTTCGGGCCCTTGCCGCCTTCGAACGCGAAGATCTGCTGGTCGATGCACCAGTCGTACTCGGCCTCGGTCTCGCCCTTCCAAGCGAAGACGGGGACGCCCGCGGCGGCGATCGCGGCGGCGGCGTGGTCCTGCGTCGAGAAGATGTTGCAGCTCGTCCAGGTGACTTCGGCGCCGAGCTCCTTGAGGGTCTCGATGAGCACCGCGGTCTGAATCGTCATGTGCAGGCAGCCGGCGATGCGCGCGCCCTTGAGGGGCTTCTTCGCGCCGTACTCTTCGCGCAGGGCCATGAGTCCCGGCATCTCCTTCTCGGCGATGCGGATCTCTTTGCGGCCCCAGTCCGCCAGGGACATATCCGCGACCTTGTACTTACCGGGAACTTCGTTGGGCATCTTCGACATGATTGCTCTCGCTGTTGGTTCGATGTTCGAACGGATTTTGGAAGAGTTGGAAGAGAAGAGTTGAGAAGAGCTGGAAGATCGAAAGCCAGTCTACTTGAATACTGGTGATAGAATTCTTCGCTCACGCAGCGCGCTCGCGCACCGCGACGGACACGACCCAGCGCACGCCGCGATCGGGCCCCGCGCCTCGGTACTGCGATGGGACCTCTCGGGCCCCGCGAAACACGAGTCCGGCGCGCTCGACGTGCTCGCGCAGCTCGCGCTCTTCGAAGCCGAGCCAAAGGTCGGCTTGTTGAGTGCGCAGGGCCTCGTCGTCGTGCCGGGCGTAGTCGAGGATGACCAGCGCTCCGCCTTCGCGGACGAGCGCCGCGAGCGCGCGCATCGCCTCGGCGGGCTTGGGCGCGTGGTGCAGGACGCGCGCGGCGAGCACGAGGTCCGCGCCTCCCTCGGCGTGGATTCGGCCCTCGAGCGAGGCGTCGATTTCGGCGCACACCAATTCAACGTTGCTGTGCCCGCGCTGCGCGAGGCGCTCGCGACACGCGCTCAGTTGAGCCTCGCTGCGGTCGATGGCGATGACTCGGTCGAACGCGGGCGCGAGCGCGTCGAGCGCCGCTCCGTCTCCGGTGCCAGCGTCGATGGCGAGGGCGTTGCGCGGAAGCAGCGAGGCGAGCGCGAAGACGTACGCGCTCCACTCGGTCGAGAGCGCCGAGGCGCTGAAGCTGTTGTGCGCGCGGGCTCTCGCGAAGAACTCGCGCGTGCCTCGGTCCCTCGCGCGAACCACGCTGGCCACGCGACCGAGAGAGCCGTCGCGCTCGCAGAGCGTGCGCCCCGTCGCGAGCGCGTCGGACACGACCGCGTCGCGAGCAGAGTCGGACTCGAGCTTGAGCAGCGTCCAGGTGCCCTGCTTGCGATCGCTGAGCAGCCCCGCTTGCCGAAGCGTCGCGGCGTGGCGCGAGACGTTGGGCTGCGACTCATCGAGCAGCTCTGCCAGTTCGCTGACGGCGAGCTCGTCCTCCGCGGCGAGCGCGAGCAGCCGCAAGCGAAGCGGCTCGGACAAGAGCCGATAGAGCTCCCAGCGCTCGGAGCGATGACTGGCCGTCGAAACCAAGGCGGGCGAGTATGTATTCGTTCTTGCGCATGAAGGCAAGTAACGTTTTGGGTAGTGTCAGAAAGTCCTGGCCCGATTGGTGCTCTGTCCAACGCAGAGCAGGAACCATGGCACGCCTTCCCAACGCAGCCCCGAATGAGTTCGATTACGAGTCGACCGCATTGCGAGCCACGTCCGCGGAAGCCGCGGAGGTTGGTCGCCTCGCTCGACGCTGGCGAGAGCACCTCTCAGAAACGCAATCCTTCGTGCGTTTGGCGCTTTCGTTTTTGCAATCGTCGTGGCCCAACGCCGACCAGAGAGCACACGTGGGTGCGCTGCTCGCGGTCGAAGCGCGGACGCTCGCGATGCTCCCCGCGCTGGACGTGACGGACTTGCACACGGGGCTGACCCCGGATCAGTCGGGCATCACGCCGGTGCGTCCGGACGCGACGCGGGCGGGACAGTACCTGCGATCGCTGCGCGAGCGGGCGGCGGCGTGGCTGCGCGCGCTCTCGACGGCGAGCGCTTCGGGGCAGGCGATCGGCTCGCTGGTGCGCGCGCTGGACAGCGTGACGACCGAGGCGCTGGCGGCGGTCGAGCTGCTGGAGTTGTTCTTGTTTCCGCGCGCGCACTCGCCGGTGATCAGCTGCGAGGACGCGATCGAGCGCGCGGCGACCGCGGTGCAGCGCAAGGTGATCATCAACGCGAACACCGCGCCGTCGGTGCACCACGTGCGAGGGCTGCTTCGCCTGCTCGGCGCGATCATCGTGGACGCCGAGGACAACTGCTTCGTGCGCATCTCGCAGACCGCGACGCGCGCGACGATCGAAGTGCCCGTGACGCGCGAGCAAAACAGCGAAGATCGCGCGGCGTTCTTGAAGTTTTGCGCGTACCTCGGGCGCATGCACTGCGAGCGCGACGCGGCGCGCACTCGGTTGACCGTCCCCCTCGCCGTGCGCTGAGCGCTCAGAGGGTGTTGAACTGGATCTGACTGCGACCTGCCGCAGATCCGCGGCGTCGGTCCGCGTCATGTCCTCTTGCAATACCTCCAGTATTGCTGCGAGGACATTCCTTGTCCGACTTGCGTCTCCTTGCAGATCGCAAGTCATCTCCAATTCAACACCCTCTCAGGGCTTGGGGATGCGCAGGGTCTTGCTGATCATCGCGCTTCCGCTGAGCACGTAGAGCAAGACCAACGGGTGCCACACGAAGGGGCCGACGCTCATCGAGCCGAGCGGAAGTCGCTCGTGCACGAGCCCCTTCGCAGCGAGAACGGCGAGCACGACGGCGATCGAGAGGCTCGTCGGGATGGGCGTCCCTTCGTAGTACTTCACCTTGCCCGAGTCGTCCGAGAGCTGCGCGGCCGTCGCGTTGTACCGCGCGAGCCGAGAGATGCCGCAGCCGACGAAGTAGACGAGCGCGAGGGAGTCCCAGCCGCCGCGCATCCCCAACGCGAACGCGAGCGCAGCAGGAGCCACGCCGAACGCGACTGCGTCCGCGAGCGAGTCGAGCTCTTGCCCGAGCAGCGAGACCTCGCCGCGCCACCTCGCGATGCGCCCGTCGAGAAAATCGCACACGAGCGAGACGGGCATGAGCGCGAAGGCCGCCCACAACGCAGCGCGATCGCCGTCGACGCAATACCGCATCGACGCGAGGACCGAGCCCATCCCCGCGAACCCGTTGCAGAGCGTAAACAGATCCGCGAGCTGAAAGTCTCGGATCATCGAGAAGCGTCGAGGCTTCGAGCCGTCTGCCATCGAGCGAGACTGTATCGCAACGGGCTCGACGAGCGGCACACAACGAGCGCACGAGAGAGTAGACCTACGGACCGTCACCGTGCGCGAAGACAGCAAGCCCGACTTCACTCCGAGAGATACGTGCGAGCGCTGCAAGAGGCCGCGCGTCGTTTGCTACTGCGCGCACGTGCGCGAGGTGCCCACGCGCACGCGCGTCGTGATCGTGCAGCACCCGCGCGAGGCAGACGTCCCGATCAACACGGCGCGCATCGCGAGGCTGTGCCTGCCGAACAGCGAGATCGTCGTGACGGTCGAGGCCGACCGCGAGCCCGCCGTGCGAGCGCTGATCGAGCAGGCAAAACAGGGCGGATCCGTGGGGCTGTTGTTTCCGGGCGACGACACGAAGGACATCCGCGACCTCGCCCCGCGCGAAGACGGGACACGCACGCTCGTGGTCATCGACGGAACGTGGTGGCAAGCCTCCAAAGTGCTCAAGAAGAGCCCCGGGCTGGCCTCGCTTCCGCGGTACGGGATCGTCCCTCAGAGCCCGAGCAACTATCGCATTCGCAAAGAGCCCTCGATCGAGTGCCTCTCGACCATCGAGGCGCTGTGCGAGGCGCTCTCGTGCATCGAAGGGCCCGCGGTGGACGCGCGCGCGATGCTCGCGCCGTTCGATAAAATGGTGGATTTTCAGCTCGAATACGCGCGTTCGGGCGCGGGCTACGGGAGGCACAAGCCCAAGCAGAAGGTGGACCGGAGAAGAGAGGTTCCGCCGCAGCTCGCGAGGACGCCGACGGGCGTGGTGGTCGCCTACGCAGAGAGCAACGCGTGGCCGTTCGAGCGCGAGGATCGGCCAGAGCCCGAGCTCGTTCACTGGGTCGCAGAGCGCATCGACGACGGCGCGCGACGCGAGTGGATCATCGCGCCCGAAGGAGAGCTCGCGCCGGACACGACGCGCTTCACCGAGCTCGACGAGCGCGCGCTGCGCGCAGGGATCTCTCGCGCGCAGTTCGCCAGAGAATGGGCTGAGTTCACCGCGTCCACGCCCACCCTCGCCACGTGGAACGCGCCCGCCGCCGCCCTCCTCGCCCGCGCGCTCGGCGACCCCGCGCGGATCGCCGACTGGCTCGACCTGCGCCCCGCCGCCGCGCGCTTCTTCAAGACCCGCGTCGGAACGCTCGCCGAATGCTCCCCCCGCTTCGGCCCCTGCCCCGTCGAGCGCTGGGCGCTCGGCCGCGCCGGCTCGCGCATCCAACACGTCGCCCACATCGCCCGCGCGCTCATCGTCGAGGCGCATCGCCCGGTCGCAGAGAACGCGTAATCCGCGGTGATTTGCGGTATATCCGTCGGTATCCATGCGCGCACCGCACACGCTTCTCGCACTCGCTTCGATCCTCGCCCTCGGCTGCAACGCGCCGGTTCACCTGCCCGACTCGTCGGCGGACGCAGCCTCGCAGCCGGACTCGGTCGCGATGGACAGCGCGAGCCTCGACGACGCGAGCGCGAACACCGACGCAGCGCTGGACGCAGCCGCGAGCGACGACAGCGCTGCGCCCGACGCGAGCCCTGACGCGAGCGCCATCACCGACGCGCAACCCTCGGACGGCGGCCCGGCGAACACGGACATCCTCGGGACGCTCTACGGCTCGTGCGGAGTTCTTCGGCCGCTCATCGCGTCTCCCATGCCTTCGCTCGTGAACAATCAGCTCGTGTTCGTCTCGCCCGAGCGCTACGAGCGCGCGGCGCTCTCGATGGGCGGGCAGCGCTTGTTCGACACGCCCAACGCCGGCGGAAGCTCGATCGAGTCCGAGATCATGGCGTACGAGGTGCTTCACTTCTGCGACGGCGCTTCGCTCACGGCGACCGAGACCGAGATCCAGTACGCAGCCCCGGACGACGCGGGCGCCAACTCGATCACGGACCTGCTCGTGACGATCGACGGACAGCGCGTGGGCGTGAGCGTGACGCGCATCTATCGCCCCGCGCCCATGGTGCTCACCGACGCGGACGTGCGCTCGCAGCTCGTGACCAAGCTCACAGGGATCAACCGCAGCTCGATGCGTGTTCTGCCGGCGTTTCGCTGGGTCAAACAGATCCTCTCGGTGTTCGTCGCCAACCAAACCGTGGCTGATCAGGTCACGCGCGTGTGGCCCACGATCGACGCCGCGACGCGCGCGGACACGATCGTGCTCGTGACCGCGACCCGCGGCGGAGGGTTCATCTACTGCAACCCGGACCCCGCGCTCGGGATGGAGTGCCCCAGCCTCTGAATCTCACGCACCACAATTCAAGTGGGCGTGCGATCGATCAGAGGCCCATCGCGCCGGGCGAATACCGCAGACGAACGCGCGAGCCGATGGCGGGGATCGGGATCGATCGGATCGCGCCCGCGACGCCCGTCGCGAGGCACACGCCCGACTGCTCGATGGGGCTGTCGAAGGTCACTCGGATTCTGCTCGGGTGGCCGTCGCGCATCGAGACCACGCGGACCATCGCGCGGTAGTTCGCTTCGCCAGGCAAGGGCGAGAGACGACCGAGGCGACGCAGGGGATAGTCCCTCCCCATCACGACCGGAAACCTCGGGTCGAGCACGAGCCGCTCGAGAGGATGATGCAGAAACTCGGTTGCGATCGCCTCGAGCTCGAACGAAGTCCCGTCGATGCGATGGAGATCCACGTCCGTCGGCGCTGCAGAGAGGACGCGAAACATCGGTCGTTCTCCAGGGCGAACGACGGCCCACGTGACGTTCGCGTACAGCCCTGCGATCGGGTCGGGCGCGCTCACGAGCAAGACCTCGTCGCCTCGACGACAGTGCGGGGCGAGCTGCGAGCGCTGCGCGAGCTGCTCGTGCGAGCGCACCACTGGGCGCAACACGACGGGCTGCACGATGCGCAGCAGCGGCGCGAGCGCGAAGTGAAAGAGACCGATCGCCAACACGACCGCGCGCGACGACCACGCACGCTCCGCGCGCCAACGGTCCTGCGCGCGAACGAAGAGCATCGCGAGCAGCGACGAGCTCGCGAGCGCCGAGAGGACGATCACGCGGCCGCCAGGAGGCGCTCCGAGCCCCGGAGCCATCGCGCCGAAGAACGCGAAGAGCAGCGCGTCGAGCTTCGTCCTCTGCGCGGCATCGACGCGCGAACGAGCGCGAACATACCCGCCGAATAGAGCGAGCGTGACGATCATCCCCAGCGCGACCGAGCCCTTGTACGCGCCGTCCGTGATCGTGTGAAAGTCCGACGGCGCTCCGGTGAACGCGTCGCCCACGAGCATCACGACCCGCTCGGGAGCGGACTTCGCGAAGGACACAGGGTCCGTGATCGGGTTGCGGTACGCAGCGGAGCCGAGCGTCCCGTAGCCTCCGAGCACGTAGAGCGGAACGTACGCGAGAGTCACCAGCGCGTACGAGAGCAACGGCGCGAGACGCTCTCGCAACGACGAGGATTGTTGCTGATCGTTCGCGCGCATCCACTCCACCGCGAAGAGCCACGCGAGCACGCCGAGCGAGCCCTCGCCCGCGCACAGCGCGCACACATAGAGCAGCGTCCCCCACGGAGACCAGCGCGCGCCGCGATCGCGCGAACGCGCGTGAGCCTCGAGGACCATGAGAGAGAGCGCTCCGACGAGCGCGCTCGTGCGCCCCGAGATCCACGTGTAGGTGGCAGCGTGGTGCTGGCCCATCGCGTAGATCAACGTCGCGATGGTGGCCTCGCGCTCGGGCAAGATCCGCCGCAGAAATACCGCGGCCATCACGAGCAACAGCGCAAACCAGAGCAGCCCGTGCACGTGCCCCGCGAGCGAGCCGAGCTCGTGGTCGATCGCGACCGTGATCGAGGTCAGCGGCCGAAAGAACCGCACTTGAATATCGGGGCCCGACCACCAGTCCGGCGGGCCCGGCGTCCCCGTGATCTCTCCGCGACGAGCGAACTCGAACAAGTGCGTCCACGTCCGGGGATAGCCGTGCGTGAGCCCGCGCTGCCGCGCTTCGTGAATCCAATCGTCCGCGTAAAAGCCCACCGAGAGCGCGGGCAGCGCCATCGCGAGGCTCACGGACAGCGCGATCTTTTGCCCGCGCGTGAGGCTCATGGGCGCGAGACCTCGGGGAGCTCGACGCGCATGAGCGCGCCGCGAGCGCCGTCGGGACGAGCGAGGGCGCGCAGCGTTCCGCCCGCTTGATCGATGAGCGAAGCGCAGATCGCGAGCCCTAGACCCGTGCCCTCGCCTGCTGGCTTGGTCGAGAAGAACGGCTCGAACACCTTCTCTCGCAGCGCCTCTTCGATGCCCGGCCCCGAGTCCTCGACGTCGATTCTCACCAGGGATTTTCCCTCTCGATGCGCTCGCACACGAAGCGTCCCCTTCGCGCACTCTGCCCCTTCTCTCATCGCGTCCGCCGCGTTGAGCGAGAGGTTGAGCAGCACTTGCACGAGCCGATCGTTGGACAGCCTCACCGCCGGAAGATCTGGGGCCACTTCGACCACGAGCGAGACCTCCCTCATGCTCTTTTGCGGCTCGAGCAGCCGACGCACTTGATCCACCGCGTCCGAGACAGCCCCAGGCTCCTCGTCGCGCGTCTCGCTCGTCGGTCGCGCCCGCGCGTAGTCGAGCAGGTCCCGCACCGTGCGGTGGATGCGCTCGGCTTCGCGGCCAATTCGCTTCGAAAAATCCTGCACTTCCTCGTCTTCGAGCCCGCCGTCCTTCATCACGTCCGCGAGGCCCACGATGGCCGCGAGCGGGTTGCCCACCTCGTGCGCGATGCCCGCGGACAAGCGCCCGACGACCGCGAGCCGCTCGGTGCGAACGAGCTGCGCGTGCGCCTCTCGCAGCTCGGCCTGCGCGCGCTCGAGCTCGGTCACCCTCGAAGAGAGCTCTTCTTCGCGCGCCGAGAGATCCTCGGTCATCACGTTGAAGGCCACCGCCGCCCGTGCGATTTCGCGGGCGCCTGTGGGCTCGACGCGAGCTGCGCGGTTTCCTGCAGCGACGCGCTCGGCCGCGCGCGTGAGCGCCTCCAACGGCCGGATCGTGTACCGCGTGATGAGCACGTACAGGACGAACAGCGCCGCGGACGAAGCCACCAACGTGTAGAGAAGCACTCCCGCGACGAGCCCTCGCTCCGTGGCGCTCTGTGCGAGCGAGACTTCTGCGGCGACCGCTCCTCCGCGCGGAAGAGCGACGACCATCAACAGCGTCGAGGGAGAGTCGTCCACTGCATCCACCAGCGGATTTGCAGGCAACGCGCGAGAGAACGTCCCAGCGCGCGCCAGCGATCCGCCTCGCTCATCGAGCACCGCGATCGCCGAGAGGGCGCCTTCTCCGACGGTGTCAGTCATCAGCGGCTGCAGCGAGGATCGGTCCGCAGGAAGCAACGCGACCTGCCCAGCGACCGCGCGAACGAGGGTGATCCCTGCGCGGCGACGGACCGTGCGCGAGGTCGCCGCGGTGAGCGGGCGAATCGCTGCGTTGGCCAAGACGGCGGCCATCACGAGGACGGCGACGAGCGCGATCGCGATCTGCGATCGCAGCCCCAGCGACCGAGGAGTTGCGTCGGTCGAGAGCGAGTCGCGCGCGCGATGCTGGATTTCGAGCGAGCTCATAGGTCGCAGTGTGCGGCATTGGGGCTTGCTTCGGCGGGGTGAATTTCGGTCGAATGACAAGATGATCGAGACGCCCCCACCGAAGAACGCTGCGCTGCGCTGGCACGCTCGGTTCGCTCTGCTCACGCTCGCCTCGTCCTGCGCGATGGCGTGCTCGTCGCCGACGCCCACCAACGACGGCTCGACGACCAGCGATGGCGCCGTCTCGAACGATGGCGCTCTCTCGATGGACGGCTCGCTCTCGATGGACGGCGCCGCGCAGAGCCCGCTCGACACGGCGTACGCGACGGGCTCGGTGGGATCGATCACCGAGCGACAGGTGTGCGACGCGCTTCGGGCGGATCTCGCGGCGGCGCGCGCATCGCGCTTCGCGATCTGGTCCGCGCTCTACGGAACGGGGCCGATGGGCGACGTCGTGCCCGAGACGCTCACGGATTTGTCCTGGGATCCGACGCACGATTCGATGGTGCTCACGAGCACCGATGACTCGCGAAACGTTCCGGTGATCGTCGCGAACGCGATGCAGAGCATGGGCGCCGCCAAGCGCGCGCCGCTGGGGATCGCGGGCGTCGCTGGATCGTGGCGCTACCTCGCGCTCGGGACCAACGGCCTCGCGAACTTCGGGACCACAGCGCCGATGGCGGCGAGCCCCGAGTCGCGCATGGAGCAAGTGTTCGTGCGCGCGGTGCGCTGGCTCACGGGCAACAACGCGCCCAACGGCGCTGGGCTGAAGGTCGTCACCGCGCACCTGGCGGACAGCTTCTACTTTCGTCACGACACGGGCACGCGCGCGTTTTTCACGAGGAATTTCTCAGGTGCGACGCTCAACGCCGACGACTCGTGCGAGAGCGCCAACCTCCCTGCGTGCCTCGACGGCGCGAGCCTCCTCGTCATCGGCGCCGAAGACGGAACAGACGACGACAACAGCCACGTCCCCGTCGACCTCGCCGCGATCGAGCGCGCCCTCGACCTGGCGCGCACGCGCAACATCCCCGTGCTGTACGCGCCACATTACCGCGAAGAAAACACGGTGAACGCGCTCGTTCACAAAGCGCTGCGCGTGACCGTGAGCAACAACTATTGGGACATCCAGCGGCTCACCAACGCGACGCCCGCGGACCTGAGCGCGCGACCGCTGCCTGTGGACACCATCGCGACCGCCGTCGAGACCGTGTGCGCCGGATCGCTCGCGCGCGCGGACTACGAGAGCTGTCTTCCCAACCCCGATCCGCGAGCGCAAACGCTGGGCTCGTGCGCGGCTGCCAACTTTCGCAGCAAGATCATGGACGGCGCCGACCTGTTGCGCGCGGCGACCAACGCGCTCGACGCGCAGGCGATCAACCCCTTCGCGAGCGACGGCTACCGCATCATGCGCGGCGCGATCTTGCTCGGCGACATCTTGCGCTCGGGCGCCGAAGGAAGCGCTCCGCTGCGCTACCCGATCGACTGGCGCATGAACGGCGTCGCGCTCGCACGCGCGGCGTTCTCGGACTCGACGATGCACCTGGCGCACGGGACCAACCGCGCGATCGCGGACATGGGCACCTACGGTTGCGCGCGCGCAGACGTGCTTCGCGCGGCGTGTCGTCCGTACGACCCAGCGATGGTCCCGGTCGCGGACGCGAGCGTTTCGCGGGCGTTTTTGCAGGGTGACGAGTGGATGAGCACCGGGCGCTACGCGCTCGCGGGCAGGCCCTTTCGCCTTCGTCGCACCGACAGCGCCGCGGGGCGCGTGTTCGCGCGCGTGGGCTTCGCGCGTGAGGGGACGACGCGAGCGTTCGAGCTGTCGTCGGACGGAACGAACTACAGCCGCCCGCAGCACCTCGTCAGCGCGTGGATCGAGCTGAAAAAAGACCGAGAGATCGAGCTCTCGTCGCCGCTCGGCGGGCCCATCTATCTTCGCCTCGCGGGCAGCGACGCGCTGCAAGGGATGAGCGCCACCGTCGAGACGAGCGGAACCGCGGCGCACCCAGCGCTGCTCGAGATCACTCCGCAGTCGACGATGAGCTTCGTGAGAGAAGTGCAGGCGAGCGCGCTTCCGCACGTGGATCTTCGGCTCACGGGCTTCGAGATCCACCTTCGGCGCGATCGATTTCTCGCGACGGTGACAGGCTCGACCGAGATCGCGCGCAGGATGAACGGGGCGTACACGGTCCCGTACAACAGCGACGTCGCGCTCGCGCTCGACCACATTCAGAATCACTTCGTCGGCTCGGTGTACGGGCTCGCGGGCTTCGCCGCGCCGGGGAGCACGCTCGAAGCGACGCTCTCTGCGGACGTTCGCGCGGTGTGCACGACGCTCGGCTGGGCGTGCACCGACGCGATGATTCACCGTCGCTCGACGATTCAGCACGCGAACTACGACGAGTACGCGCACTGCGGCTACGGGTGCTCGGGCAATCCGTTCGACGCGGCGTGGTCGATCATTCCGCTGGGCTGGGGCGAGTCGCACGAGCTCGGGCACAACCTGCAGATCAACCAGCTCAACGTGCACTACACGAGCGCGGCGGATCGCTCGAACTGGACGCGCTGGAGCAATCGCGCGGGAGAGAACTCGAACAACATCTTTCCGTATCACACGCTGTGGCGCTTCGTTCGCCGCGTGCAAAACGAGAGCGCGACGGTGACCGACGGACACATGAACTGGAAGACGCTCTTCGCGGCGTCACAGTCCGCGCGCGCCGGACTCACGAGCACGGTGATGGGCGCGCAGCGCAGGGTGATCTTCGACGAGGGCTGCAACGTGATGGCCGACGCACCAATGAGCACTTCGGGTGCAGATTTGCTGCCCGAAGCGATCTGGGGCGACGGCGCGTACGCCGCGGACAACGGCGTTCGAATGGCGTTCTACATGGGCCTCGCGGTGCGACTGCACGGAGCGATGGTGCAGGGCCGACCGCTCGCGGACGGGTGGGACATCTTCACGCTGCTGTACTTGCACGCGCGGTTGTTCAGCAACGCCGCGAAGACCGAAGCGAGCTGGAACGCTGCTCGCGCGCAGCTCGGCTTCGATCGCTTCGCGTTCATGGGCGACGCTCAGTACGGAGGCCGCACGGTGGCGGCGATGCCCGGCAACGACTTCATGCTGGTCGCGTTGGCGTGGATCACTGGGCGCGACGCGCGACCGTACTTCCGCGAGCACGGCGTGCGCTTCAGCGACCTGGCCGACGGGCAAGTGCAAGCGATGGTGACCGCGGGCCGCGTCACGCAGACGCTGGGGGGCAGTGCGGTCGTTCTCGAGACGGACCTCGCTCCGTTGGACATGAGCGCCGCCGCGCGCGTGACGCTCGACGGAACAGCGGTGTGGCCCCGAGACAACTGGCACCCCTCGCGCTGCGTTCGCTAGGCAGAAGTCAGCCCCCGCGCTGCCGCGAAGGGGTGACGGCGATCGCAGAGCGAGCGCGAGCGAACGGAGCCCCCACCCGCGCTGCCGAGTAAGCGGCCCCCACCCGCGCTGCCGAGTGAGTGACGGCCCCCACCCGCGCTGCCGAGTGAGTGACGGCCCCCACCCGCGCTGCCGCGCGCCCCGCCCCCGCAGAGCGAGGGCGGCGGCTTCGCATTGGGAAAACAGCGGTGGAATTGATTGCGTTGATCGCTGGGAACCCTTGCTCTGCAAGGGCTTCGATCCACTCGATCGCGACCGCTCACGGAGCGAAGCGGCTCCGCCGACCGCGGTTTGCCCCGAGTGTTCGCGTTGCGTCGTGTTGTATTGCGAGCAACTTCGCGCACCGAAGAGACCTTGCAGAGCAAGGTCTCCGTGCGATCAACGACTGCGATTCTGCCACTGTTTTCCCAATGCGAAGCCGCCGCCCTCGCTCTGCGGGGGCGGGGCGCGCGGCAGCGCGGGTGGGGGCCGTCACTCTCTCGGCAGCGCGGGTGGGGGCCGCTTACTCGGCAGCGCGGGTGGGGGCTCCGTTCGCTCGCGCTCGGCTCCATCTCCCTCAGCTCTGACCGCGGGGCTCGATGATGCCCCACGCGGGTCATCATCGCCTCGGGGTCGAGGCCACTTGCTGCGCGCGCATGCTCGAGGACGGCATGTCTCCGTCGACCTCTTCGGTGGGCGGCGGAGCGCCTGCGTCGAAGCGCTCGCCCGTGATGATCCGCGCCCCTCGCGCGTACACGAGGTACGAGTACGCCCAGTTGAAGAAGACGACGAACCGATTGCGAAAACCCACGAGAAACCAGAGGTGCACGAAGATCCACGCGAGCCACGCGGTGAAGCCCGTGAGCTCCATCGGGCCGCTCTTGGCGACGGCGCGAGAGCGACCGATGGTCGCCATCATGCCTTTGTCCGTGTAGCGAAAGCGCTTTCCGGGCAGGCCGTCGATCGAGCGCTGGATGTTCTCGGCGACGCAGCGAGCCATCTGCATGGCGACCGGAGAGAGCCCTGGCAGCGGCGCGCCGTCGTGCGCCCAGTTCGCGCAATCGCCGATGACGAACGCGCTGGGGTGATCGGGGATCGAGCAATCCTCGGCGACGATCACGCGGCCGCCTTTGTCCAGCGCGACGCCGAGCGAGCTCGTGATGGGCGAGGCCTTCACGCCCGCCGCCCACACGACGGTGCGCGAGGGGACGAGCGACTCTTCTCCGCCCGACGACGGCCGCAACGTCACGCCGCTCGCGTCGATGCGCGTCACCCTCTGCGCGAGCACGAGCTCGACGCCGAGCTCTTTGAGCTGCGCCTGCGCGCTCTCGCTCAAGTGCTGCGGAAACCCTCCCAACACGCGCTCGCTGCCCTCGACGAGCAGCACGCGCGCCTTCGACGGATCGATACGACGAAAGTCCTTCGCGAGCACCGTGCGCGAGAGATCCGCGAGCGCGCCGGCCATCTCGACGCCGGTCGGACCGCCGCCGATCACGACCATGGTCAAGAGCGCTTCTTTGAGCTTTTCGTCGCTCTCTCGCTCGGCTTCTTCGAACGCGACGAGGATGCGACGACGCAGCTCGACCGCTTCGTCGAGGGACTTCATGCCCGGAGCGTGCTCGGCCCAAGCGTCCTTTCCGAAGTAGTTGTTGACGGCGCCGACGGCCAAGACGAGGAAGTCGTAGGCGAGCACTTGCTCTCGAACGTGCAGCTTTTTTGCTGCCAGATCGACGCGCGTGACCTCGTCGAGCAGCACGGTCACGTTCTTCTGCTCGGACAGCACCGCGCGGATGGGCGCGGCGATCTCTGCGGGAGAGAGCCCTGCGGTGGCCACTTGATAGAGCAGCGGCTGAAACAAGTGGTGGTTGGTCCGATCGACCAACGTGATCCGAACGTCAGCGCGAGCGAGGGCCTGGGCGCACGTGAGTCCGCCGAATCCTCCGCCCACGATGACAACGTGCGGTCGACGATCGTGGACCGCGGGCGCGTCACTCATGGTGCCCGCGATGATAGGGGCCGAGCCGCGCTGCGAAAAGAGCCCTTGCGCGCGAGGTCGTGCTACACACCGCACGTTCATGGCGCAAAACGCACTGCTCGAAGGCAAGGTCGCGATCGTCACCGGTGCTGGCCGCGGCATCGGAAGAGCCACGGCGAAGCTCTTCGCGAAGCACGGCGCGCGCGTGGTGGTGAGCGACCTCGGAGCGTCACGCGACGGTCAGGGCGCCGATCCGACGGTCGCGCGCTCGGTGGTCGACGAGATCATCGCCGACGGCGGCACGGCGATCGCGCACACGGGCGATGTCTCGATCGCGAGCGAGGCGCAGTCGTTGATCGACCTCGCCGCGAGCACGTACGGCGGGCTCGACTCGCTCGTGTGCATGGCGGGGATCGCGCGCGACAAGACCGCGCTCAAGATGGACGAGGCCTCGTTCGACGCGGTGTATCGCAACAACGTGAAGAGCGCGCTTCTGTGCGCGCAGTCCGCGGCGCGCGTGTTCGCGCAGCAGCGACGGGGCGGGCACATCGTGCTCTGCACTTCGCTCGCGGGCCTCTTCGGAAACTACGGGCAGCTCAACGCCTCCGCCGCGAGCGCGGCCATCTACGGGATGACCCGCACGTTGGCGATCGAGCTGAAGAAGCAAGAGGTTCGGGTCAACGCGGTCGCTCCTGTGGCGCGCACGCGGATGACCGAGGACCTGCCGATGTTTCAAGCGATGCCCGAAGAGACGTACGGAGCGCATTTCGTCGCTCCCGTCGCGCTCTTTCTCGCATCGAAGCTGTGCGGCGAGCTCACGGGCGAGGTGCTCTCGGTCGCGGGCAGCAAGCTCAGCGTGTATCGCGTGGTCGAGAGCGACGGAGCGCTGCTCGACGATCCGCGGCAGCCGTGGACGCCGCACGAGATCGCGCGGCGCTACGACGAGCTCGCGAAGGTGTGATCAACAGGGGTGCAATCGTTTCGAAAGGACGCTGCGATGGCTGACGAAGTTCGAATGGTCCAGTGCAAGAAGCTCAACGAGAAGCTCCCGGGCTTGAAGCGAGCGCCGTATCGCAACGAGTTCGGCCAGAAGATCTACGAAGAGATCTCGCAGCAAGCGTGGGATCAGTGGCTGAAGGACAGCGTGAAGTACATCAACACGTACCGCGTGGACCTCGCCTCGGCCGCTGGCCAACGCTTCATGATGGACCAGTGCGCGATCTACTTCGGGTACAAAGAGGGCGAGCTCGCCGAGACCGCGTGGGTCGACCCCAACGCGAAGAAGGGCGAGTGATCGCGAGGGGGGTAGCGCGCTGGGCGGCGGGGGTTTTGTAGGGTTAGGGGACGGTGTTCAAAAGTTCATTTGTTTGCGCTTCGCGCGATTGGCGCCTCGAAGCCCGCCCCGCACGCCCCAACGAGACCGCACGTCGATCACGTCGTTTTCTCGCGGCTCGCTCGCTGCTCGAGCGCGACGGCAAACAAATGAACTTTTGAACACCGTCCCCTAACCCTACAAAATCCCCGCCCATGGTCCTACGCAAGCGCGCCGAACGCCGCGCGGCCGAGCGCGCCGCCGCGAAGCTCGCCGAACAACGCCAGAAGCTCTTCTTCGCCAGCGACGGAGGCTCGCCCGATCACCCGATCGTGGTCGAGTCCGCCTCCCTCGTCGAGCCGCGCGCGCTCTCGCAACCCTGCCCTCGATGCGAAGGCGCGCTCAGGCTCGTCTCGCACGACGCCGTCACGCACAAGAGCGCCTCGCTTCGCGCCGCGCGCACGCGATGCTCGCAGTGCGCGAGCCCGTGGACCGTGTGGTTTCGCATCGAGCGCGCGCTTCCCAACTGAGCGCGCTCACGCGCCGAGGCGATAGCGCCCGAGCCACACCGTCGCTGACACCGACGGCTCGAAGTGCCGCTTGCGAATCGCTCGATACGCGTCGAGCTCGAAGTACCGATCGAGCTGCGCCTCGCTCTCGAAGCGAATCGTGAACATGCGATTGAACGGCGTTTCTTCTGGCGAACGCAGCACCTTCGCCACCTGCACGTCCACGACGAAGCGGCCTCCGTGCGCCTCGAGCAGCGGAGTCATCTCCGCGCGATAGCGAGCGTAGCCCTCGGGGTCGACGACGTTGACGCCCACGAGGATCTCGACCGGTCCGTCGGAGCTCATGCCCACCTCCCTGCGTGCGCGCCTCCGTCGACGTGAAGAACCTCGCCCGAGACGAACTCGGCGCGGTCGAGATAGAGAAGGGCGTCGACCATTTCATCGGTCGTTCCGACGCGCGACGCGGGGCTGAGGGTGCGCAGAAACGGGTGGTTTTCGCGCGCGTGCATGGGCGTGTCGATGATGCCCGGCGCGATCACGTTGACGCGGATGTTGTGCGGCGCGTACTCGATCGCGAGAGAGCGCGTGGCCGCTTCGATTCCGCCCTTGATCAAGATCGGAGCCGCGCTCGAAACGCCCGCCACCGGCTGCGTCGCCAGCGACGTGCTCACGCTCACCACGTGCCCCGATCGCGCGGGCGCCATCACGCGCAGCGCCGCCTGCGTGCAGTGAACGAACCCCATCAAGTTCGTCGCCACCAGGCTCGCGACGTCGTCCGCCGTGTACTCCGTAAACGGCTTGGCGACGAAGATCCCCGCGTTGTTCACGAGCAAATCCAGCGCCCCGAAGCGCCTCGTGGCCTCGCTCACGCAGCGCTCGGCGGTCTCGCGATCGGCGATGTCTCCGTCGAGCACCGCGAGCCTCGCAGACGGCTCGAGCGACGCGCACTTCGAAGCGCGACGCGACGTCGCGACGACCGAGTAGCCCTTGGAGAGCAGCGCCTTGGTGATGGCCAGACCGATTCCGCTCGACGCTCCAGTGACGAGCGCGACTCTTGATTTCATGTGCGTATCCTCCGTGGTTGCAGCGTCGTCATCGCGACGCCCGCCCACGTAGGTCGCGAGACCGATCGCTGTTACGGGGGTGACGCCGTCGCTCAATCTTTCGCGTCGTCCTCTTCGTATTCGAACGGGCAGCTGCGCAGATGCTCTCGCGCTCGATGCAGAAGCACGCGCACGTACCCGTCGGAGATGTCCAAGAGCTGCGCGACCTGCTCTCTCGGCTGCTCGTCGAGCAGGCTCAGCATCACGACCTCTCGCTGCAATCGCGCCATCCGAAGGATGCAGCCGTGCACGCGACCGAGCTCTTCAGCGCGCGCGATCAACGCTTCGGAGCTCTCTTCGTGGGACTCGGCGAGCTCGACCTCGCTCGCTCCGTGGTGGGCCGCGCGGCGAGCGCGCTTTCGCGCGGCGTTTTGCGTGTGATGCCGGAGGATCACGGTCAGCATCTTGAGGGCGTCGTCCGACTCCTTGGCGATGCTGCGCGCCTCGGGCAACTTCAAGAACGACGCGAACGTGTCCTGCACGGCGTCCAGTGATTCTTCAGCGTCGAGGCCGCGCTTGCGCGCGTACGCGAGCAGCCGCGCGCGGTGCGCGTGGACGAGGGACGAGACCCACGAGAGAAACCCGGCAGGGGCGTGCGCTTCGGTCGCGCTGTTCATCGGCAGAGCGAGAGTCATACCGCTGATAGGTCGCGAGGCGAGCGGGCGTTACACTCGGGCCGCCATGCTCGTTCGCTCGATCGAATGGGGCTCGGTGATCACCAACGACGGGCGCGCGTTCAAAGACGCGCTGCGCTGGTTCACTGGCGCTCGCGAGTGGGACTGTGATCGAGTGCGGGACGCGCCATCGCCCCGGAATCCACCCGCTCGTCATCGAGGGGCTCCTCTCGCTCGACTGCGAGCACGTCATCCTCTCGCGCGGAATCGACCTCGTTCTCCAAACCTCGCCCGAGGCCTTCGAGCTCCTTCGAGCTCGCAAGATACCGCACGAACAGCTGCAGTCCCGCGACGCCGTCGCTCGCTACAACGCGCTCGTTCGAGCGGGCGTTCGCGTTGGGCTCGCGCTGCACTCAACCTGCTGAGCGCGAGCCGCACACGAATTCAACTCACCCCGCGTCCTTCACCATTTGCTCCAGGCGATCGAGCGCGCGCACGAGCACGTCCTCGCTCGGGCCGAAGCTGAAGCGCACGTAGTCGCGGAAGCGAGAGGCCCTTCCGGCGCGACGCTTTCCTGGGTTTACGTCGAAGAACTCGCCGGGGACGCAGATCACCTTGTGCTCGAGCGCCGCCCTGAAGAACGCCATCCCCGTGTTGATCGACGGCGCGAGGTTGGCGACCGAGCCCCACGCGTAGAAGCTCCCGTCCGGGTAGCGATCGAACTTCACGCCCATGCTCTTCAACCGTCGCAGCATCAGCTCGCGCTTCGACGAGAACGTCTTGTGAATCGCCTCGGTCTCGCGACGACGATAGTCCGGCGCCATGAGCGGAATCGCCGCGCGCTGCACGGGCTTGTTGCCTCCGCCGTCGAGGAAGCTCCCCGCGCTCGCGACGCTCTCGATCACGCTCTTGGGGCCGACCGTCCAGGTCAATCGCCAGCCCGGATAACGCCAGTTCTTCGTGAGTCCGTCGAAGATCACGACGGGATCACGGTCGACGTCTTCGACGTACCGAGCCGCGCTCTCCATCGTGCCCGAGAAGCGCGCGTCGTCGCGCCAGATGTAGTGCGAGTAGAACTCGTCGAGCAAGAGCGTGCAGTCGAGCTCGCGCGCGGTCTGCACCCAGCCGCGGAGCTCGTCTCCGGCGACGAGCTTTCCAGAGGGATTGCTGGGATTCGAGAGGAGCACCGCGCCCAGGCCGCGCCCCATGATCTCGGTGCGCAGCTTCTCGATCGAGAAGTCGTAGCCCTGCTCGGGCTCGAGCAAGATCGGGATCGCCGTGAAGAGCTTGAACACGTCGAGCAGCTCTTCGTACGCGGTGTAGTCCGGAAGAAAGTGCCCGAGGTTGATCGTCCCGAGCGCCGCGGCCGCGCGGGTGAGCGCGACGCGTCCGCCGCCCGAAATGCTCACGTTTTCTGCGCTGTACTTCGACGGCATGCCCTTGCGGTACAGCTCGTTGTAGAGGGACGCGACGGCCTCGCGCAGCTCCCAGAGCCCCGCGACCGGCGCGTACTCTTGATCGTTGGGGTCGATCGCGATCTGCAACACGCGCTCGGGAGCGCCGTCGAGCGGCCCCGTCTCGGGCTGCCCCTGACCGAGGTTGCACCAGTCCGGATCGGTCGGAGAGTACCCGCGTCGCGAGGCCTCCGTCGTCACGTAGATCACACCCGTGCGCGGAACCGCGCGAAACGCCATCGGCCGCAGAGACTCGTTGTCGCTCATCGAATTGCGCGGGACATATACCCAACTTCGACCGAGAAAACACCGGCGCTCGGGCTTCTCAGTGCTACCGTTGCACGTACCTTGGAGCCTACGGACATCGTTCGCATACTCGGCTTCTCGATCGGCGCCGCGCTGGTCACAGCGCTCGTCGAGCGATTGGCGTTGGTCGTAGCCGGTGAAGGGTGGTCGCTCGACGGAGAGGGCGACAAGAGCGCTCCGCGCGCGAAGCAGCCCACGCTCTTGCGAGACCTGGGATCGGCGCTGCACGGCTCGACCAAGCTCATGATCGCCGTCGCGATCGGGCTGCTCGTTCGCGAGCAGATCGAGCTCGTGTCCGTGGGACTCGGCACTGTGGTAGCGAACACCGCTGTCGAAGCCGCGCTTCGTCGCCGCGATCGCAGCGCGACGGACGTCACGCTCTCGGTCCTGCGACAGTGGCTGTTTCCGCTGCAGATCCTGTTCGCGTTCTTCGTGATGCGAAGCTAGCTCCGCGCGTGAGAACGACGGGAGAGAGGCCCACCCGCGCTGCCGCAAATGGGTGACGGCCCGCGGTCGCGCTGCCGGTTCGCAGGCCCCCACCCGCGCTGCCGCGCGCCCCGCCCCCGCAAAGCGAGGGCGGCGGCTCTGCATTGGGAAAACAGCGGTGGAACTGCATTCGTTGATCGCACGGAGACCTTGCTCTGCAAGGTCTCTTCGGTGTGCGAAGTTGCTCGCTATGCAACACGACGCAGCGCGAACGCTCGGGGCAAACCGCGATCGGCGGAGCCGCTTCGCTCCGTGAGCGGTCGCGACCGACTCCATCGAAGCCCTTGCAGAGCAAGGGTTCCCAGCGATCAACGAATGCAGTTCCACCGCTGTTTTTCCAATGCAGAGCCGCCGCCCTCGCTCTGCGGGGGCGGGGCGCGCGGCAGCGCGGGTGGGGGCCTGCCAACCGAGCGCGCGCAGCGCGGGTGGGGGCTGCCAACCGGCAGCGCGACTGCGGGCCGTCACCCATTTGCGGCAGCGCCGGTGGGGGCCTGCCAACCGGGCGCGCGCCAGCGCGGGTGGGCTCTCTCTCTCTCTCTACGGCTCGATCGTCTCTTCCCACGTGACCGCGTCGTTGACCGTGATGCGCACGCGACCGCGGCCGATGCGCGCAGGCCAGTTCACCGCGACCGTATACGTCCCGCGCTCGGTCCCTTCGACCACCCGCTCGACGATCACTCCCTGCGGCGCCTCGATCCGCACCGTCGCGTACGGAACCCCGTATCCCCGCGCGTCCGTCAGCCGCAGCGCCAGCGTGCGCTGATCGCCCGTCACGTCGCCAGTGATCCGCAGCGAGTGCTGCAGCGGGCCGCTCTCTTCGGCGCTGATGCGCATCTCGACGATCTCACCCGCGCTCTCGCCGCGCAGGCACCGCAGCACGTGGTTGCGCCCCGGCGTGAGCTCCATCGGCCCCGGCTGCAACGCGGGCGGCGACGAGTCGAGCCCGCACCGCATCGTGCTCGGAACCTCCACGCGAGCCACCCTCCCCTCTCTGCCCGGCGTCACGCGCGGCCCCGCCACCTCGAAGCTCTGCACCGCGCTCCATCGCCCTTCGAGCTCGTCCGCGTCCACCCCCATCACGCGGACGTGATACCGCCCCGCAGGAAGCGAGACGGTCGTCGTCGTCAGCGGCGCGTTGACCACACGCTCTTGAACGAGCGCTGAAAAATCAGTCTCCCGTGACACCTGCACGCGCCATCGCGCCGCCGCCGTCGACCGAGGCGCGCTCCACACGATCGGCACGTCCACGTTCGCGCCGAACGTAAACGACATGCTCCCAAACGGTCGCAGCACCGGCATCGCGACGAGCGCGCGCGCCGTCGCTTGCTGATTGAGCTCGATCTTCGCCCCTTGGTTCTCGCGAAACACCACGTCGCGCCCCATCGCGCGAACCCTCGCGCGACCGCGCAGCACCGCCACGCGCGTGCGGCGCGCATCGACGCGCACCAGCGCCTCGCCGCGCAAGAGCGTGATCGTGCAGCTCGGCGTCGCCACCGTCACGCCCGCTCCGGACTCGGGCGCGGTCAGCACGAACGAGCCCCGACGCGCGATCGTGTCGTGCGGCGCGGGCTGTCCTCCGGTCGCCGTCGCCGAAGGGTCGCCGAACACTTGGATCTCTGCGTGCTCGCGGGCCGCAATGGTGGCCCCACTATTCAAGCTAAACGTCGCCGCCCCGCCGTCGCCGACTCGAACTCGCTGCCCTTCTGCGAGCGTCTCGCCCTGCGCTCCTTCGCGGCGCTGCGGCGAGAGCACCTCGAGCGGCCCCGTCAACGACGTGACGCGCAGCTCGCGGACCGTCGCGGCCTGCGTCGAGCCCTGCTGCGCGTGCGCGTCTACCGCAAAAAACACCGCGCAAATCGCGAACACCGAGCCCGAGACCGCGCGCGAAATCCCCCTCTGACACCGACGATTGATCACGGACGGCAGTTTACCAAATCACCGCGCGCGATGGCTCACAACCCGATCACGCTCACTCGCGCGTGAGCTCGAACGTCACCCGCGTGAGCGCCCCGGCCCGCGCCACGCCCGCGCCCGCGACGTTGCGCGCCATGTCCGCGAGCCCGAACACACGCTCGGGCATCTCGTAGGAGTTCTCGGCGCTCTCGGTGGTCCACCACTCGCGCTGCGCGGCTTGCTCGCTGAGCTGCCACTGACCGAAGACGCTCCACGTGTAGCGAAAGCGCCCCGCGGGCAGGCCCGTGCAGTCCACGTCGAACACGCCCTCGAAGGGCCCCGGCGCCGCGCGAATCGCTGACGGAGTGAGCGCGACGCCCCTCGCCGCCGGCGTCTCTCGCCGCCAATCGAAGCGCACGTCCGCGAACGCCGGAGGCGCCATCGCGCCCTGCACGACCGAGCCTTGCACGCGCACCCGCGCCCGCCCGCGCAGCGAACACGTCACGGGAACCGTGAGCGACCCGCTCTGCACCCGCGCGCGATCGACGCGCACTTCGTCCGCGGCTCCGCCAGAGTCGAGCCGCTGCGCTGCGGTGAGCCGCGCGTCGTACCCCTCGAACGGCGCCCACTCGCTCGAGGCGATGTCGTCGGTCGTTCCCGCGCCGATGCGCTCGGTGCGAACGCGACGGAGCATCTCGTTGACGAGGAGCCTGCCGCTCTCGATGTCGCGCGAGAGCACGAACACCAGCAGAGGACGCGCGCCCGAGAGCTCGTACGAGCCCGAGTCGCCGTTGAAGTTTGGCCGTCGCGCGGCGAGCGTGACCCCGCTCCACGAGCGCTCGTTGCGGTTGACCTCGGCGATGTGCGCCGTCGTGCGCGCGAACATGTCGCGGTCGATCCTGCGCTCGGAGAAGTACTTTCCGTTGAACGGCAGGCGCACGCGCAAGACCCACACGCCGTAGCCCTCGTCGATGCGCTGACGAAGCAGCGCGGCGATGCACGAGGGATCGGCGCCGCCCGTGCACGCGACGTCGCCGGTCGCGCTGGCGTTGAACGGCGTCGACGAGCTCTGCGCTCCGTCCGTCACGAGGACGGTCACGCGAAACGGATCGAGCGGGTCGGGCTGCTGTTGATCTTCGCGCGCGGCGCGCGGCGGGCGACGAAGCGCGACGTCGAGCGCGCCTGCGCGACCGCGGTACGTGTTGGGATCGCGGAGCTGCTGAATCGTGAGCGCTTGCTGACAGCGAAGCTGCTCGTCGAGCGCGCATCGCTCGAAGGGGACGTTGAGCCCCAACGAGGCGAGCGAGGCCTCGATCACCTGGCCGTGGAGGCCTTCGAGCGCGAGCGCTCTTCCCCTGGCAAATCCCTGGTGAGACTCGCTCACGTCCACGACGACGCGCGCGCCGTTTCCCCGCGGAACGACCCGCGCAGGCCGAGTCCCTCCGTTGCCGTTGCCGTGACCGTTGTTGGCGTTGGGCTGCGTGGTCGGGCGACGGCCTGCGTCCGGCGTCCCTTTGGGACCGCACGCGACGCTCATCGCAGCGAGCGCGCTCAGCGCGAAGGTGCTCGCTCTCATCGCGTCGCGTCCACGAGCTCGGCGCGCACCGTCTCGCGTCCATCACTAGCCGCGTAGACGAACTCGCTCGCGTCGATGAGCACCTCGGCCCCGTCGCGCTTGGCGCGCAGTCGGTACACCACGCGCGCTCCCTCCGTCGACGGAACGATCGGCCCGTCTCCATCGAGCTCGAGCGGAACCTCCACCGTGCCCTGACGCAGCACCGCGAGGTACGAGTGCCAGCCCTTCGCGCGGCCGCCGACGACCTGCCAGAAGAGCTGCCCCTCGATGATCATGAGCTGCCCGACTGGGTCTGCGTTCTCTTCGCAGAGGCAGTGGCGAACGCCCGGCGGGAGCGCGCACGGGTCGTCCTCGCGCGCGCGAGGACAGCGAACAAACGGTCGAATGCGACGTGCCATCTTCGGAGGCTCCCTCTACTACTCGAGACGCCAGAGGTTCTTGGCGAGGACGTGTTCCATGAAGAGCTCGAACGGTGAGAAGCGAAACCACCGCGTCGGGCCGCTGGTCGAGTACGGAAGCTCCGCGAGCTTGTCCTCGAGCTGCCTCTCGAACAGGTGCTTCAACGTGCGCAGATCCGGGTCGAACTTCGTCGGCTCCCACACGCACAGCCCCTCGCTCACCGCCGGCTCCGCCAGCAACGAGAGCTGCGCGCTCTGCGGAACAGACGCCTCTGCGAACAGGTACTGCTCCCGCGCCGCGAGCCCCGTCACGGGCCCCGCGTTGGCGGGCTGCGATCCATAACTGGGATTCATGGCTGGGGGCTGACCCATCATCCCCATCGATGGGTTCATCATCGCGCCCGCCGCCATCCCCGCCATCATCGGCGCCATCGGCATCGCCGGCTGCGCGGGCTGCGCAGGCATCGTCGGCTGCGGCATCCCAGGCATCGCGCCCATCCCCATGACCGCGTTCGTCACTGGATTGGCAGGCATTCCGGGCATCCCTGGCATCCCTGGCATCGCGCCAGGCATCATGCCGGGCATCCCTGGCATCCCAGGCATCGCGTTGGGCATCGCACCGGGCATCCCCGGCATCGCGCCCATCCCCGGCATCGAGGGCTGCATCGGGTTCATGCCAGGCATCCCAGGCATGGCCGGCATCGCAGTCGGCATCCCCGGCATTCCCGGCATCGCGTTGGGCGCAGCTACGCCGGGCATCCCTGGCATCCCGGGCATTCCCGGCATCGCAGTGGGCATCGCACCGGGCATCGCCGGAGCCGTCGCAGGAGCCGCGGGAGCCGCAGGCGGAGCGAAGGGATTGTCCGCGCTCGGAGGCTTGTTCGCGTTGTTGGGATCGTTGGGATCGTTGGCCATCGCTGGTGCCTCCTCTGATCAACCTTGCGGCAGCGGGTAGTTGCCCGCGCCAAACATCGACGAGAGCAACGCGTCCCAGCGCATCTGCGCGAGCGCTTGCTCTGCGGTCTTTCCTTGCTGCGCGGCGGCGGCGCTCACCATTTGCCACTGCTGCGCGAGCATCCACTGCTGCTGCTCGGGAGCCATTCCGCTCATCGCCACCGCTTGCGCCGCGCGCTGCCACTGCTCGTGCGCGAGGTAGCCCGCAGCGTTCTTTCCGACGGTCGCGCCCATCTGCGCGGCGACCTGAAAGAGATACCGCTCGCAGTACGCCTTGGGGTCAACGCCCGACTGCTGCGCCATCGCCACGATGTTCGGCCACGATTGCCGCAGCGACATCACCGCCCCTTCGAGCGGCGAAAACGACGGCATCATCCCCATCCCGCCCATCATCGCGGGCTGCCCCATCGCGCCCATCATCGGGTTCATCCCGCTCATCATCGGGTTCATCCCGCCCATCATCGCGGGCTGTCCCATCGCGCCAGGCATCATCCCCGGCATCATCGCCGGAGACTGCACGGGCTGCTGCGGCTGCATCGCTTGCGGCGCTTGCATCGCTTGCATCGCTTGCATCGGGCTCGCCTGCGCCACGCTCGCGGGCTGCGCGCTCTGCTGCGTGCGCTCTTTGCTCGCCTCGTTGCGCAGCTTCTCGCGGTCGTCTTCGCCGCCCAACCCGAAGGGCCGATACCACGGCAATCGCCGGCCCGAATCGTTGAGCCACACGTCCCAGCCGAGCACGCCGTGCCGCTCAGGAGTGCGCCGCGCGACGCCCGAGTTGCCCGAGCTCGACTCCAGCAGGCCGCGCGCGACTCTTGATTTCCTGTGCGTGCCCTCCTCGGGCATCACGTAGGTCATCTCGATCGAGAGCGACGGGTTCACCATCGTCCGTCCGTTGCTCTCGACCACGAGCGAGAGCTCTCCGTCCGAGATCTCTCTCGCGACCGGCGTCTCGCAGAGAAGGTCCATCAAGCGCTTGCGGACGCGCTCGGCCATCATCTGCTCGACCGTCGCCATTCCGTCGAGCACGATCTCGCCGAAGCCCCAGCCGTTGCCGAGCAACACGAGCTCGAACTCGACGCGACGCTCGCTCGCTGGGCCCTTCAGCGTGCCCAAGATCCAGCGACGCGTCGGGGTCTCGACGCGCGTAAACAAGCGGTTCTTCGTGAGGTCGAGCCGTCCGTCCATCGTTCGGCCGTGCTCCAAGCACATGCCCGCGAGCACCCTCGCGATCAGCTCGACGATGTACCCGAAGTACGCGCGCGCGCGGCGCACGGCCTTCTGCTCGCGCGCCTCTTGGATCACGTTGCGCGAGGTCACGAGCTGCCGTCCCGAGGCCATCGAGCGAACGAGCCCCGCGAGCTGCGCGTAGCTCGCCACGTCGGGCATCAAGCACGTGCCCTGACGCTCGCTCTCGTTGTTGCCGACGAGCGAGCGCAGATACGCGCTTCCTCCAAAGAAAATGCTCGTCGAAAACACGTGCGGGTGCATGCCCGTGTGGCCGAACTCGTTGCGCCGCGCCCAGGTGTCCTCGATGAGGATCTCGAACGAGCCTCCACCCAGGTCCAAGTACACGCGAAACATCTTGTCCGCGGCTTCTTGCGCGACCGCTGCCTGCGCCTCGTCGAGCTCGGAGCGATTGAAGATCACCTGCGCGCCCGTGAGCTGCTCGAGCCTGTGCGAGGCTTGATCCGTCGCGTGGCGCAGCGACTCGAAGTCCTCCGTGTCGAACGCGAGGGGGTAGCTGTACTGCACGTTCACCGTGCGCGGCGCGATGTCTTCTTCAGCGAGGCGCGCGGCCAAGGTCATCAGCATCGCGCTCTCGAGAAAGCGCGCCTGCAGCGCTTGAACCTTGTCCGTGTCGCCCACGGCGGGCTTGTCCCTCGCGACCGAGCGCTTCCACTTGAACTCGTTGACGACGTTCTCGCTCGACATCTTCGAGTGCCCGCCGCGCAGCGGAATGCCCAGCTCTTCGCCGAACTTCAGCCCGGTGATCTCTGCGGCGCCGCGCGCGCCGATGTCCACCCAGCGACGGGTCGCAGCGAGCTCGCTCGGGAGCAGGTCGTTGTACGGGCCGCTCCACGCGCCGCCGGGCCACAGGTCGATGCCGCGAAAGAGCGTGTGCGCGCCGCCGTCGATGACTTGAAAAGTGGTGCTCGCCTTCGCGCGGCCCTTCTCGGGCTGCACCGTGCGCTTGCTCCCGTCGGGGAAGCGCATCGCCACGACGGTGTTGCTCGTGCCGAAGTCCAAGCCCACTTGCCACGAGTCGCCGGGCACCGCCGTGGGATCGCCGGGCGCGATCGCGAAGAGACCTCCGCCCAGCGGATCGCCAGACGAAGTGCTCCCCTGCGGCGGATAGAACGCGAGCGAGACCCACGCGGGCCGCCCCGTGTCGTTGGCGAGCACGCGCTGCGTCGCGGGGCTCGTCCCTTCGGCGCCGTGCTCGGTCGCGATCGGCTCCCAGCCGTAGCTCACCTCTCGCACGCGCACGACGCCGTCGCCCTGCGGCTTGGGGACGAGCGCGTGCGCGCGAAAATCACGGCCCTTCGCGAAGAGCTCCATGCCCTTCTCGTTGGCCGCTCCGACGCTGAGCACGTAGAACTTCCACGCGGAGTGCGGGCGCTTGAGGTTGGGCCACATGCGCACGGACACGCCGCGAAACGCCTCGCTCTCGCCCGCGCCCGCGGGGTCTGCCGGGAGCACGTCGCACGTGTGCGTGGGCCACTCTTTTTCGCTGAGCCCGCGCAGCGGAAGCACGTACTGGTAGCGAGAGCGCCCGGCCTCTTGCACTTGCTTTCCGTACTTCGACGGGTTGCGCTGCGCGTCTTCGAGCGCGACCGGGTCGAGCACGTCGATGAACTCGGGCCGCACCGGCATCGTGGGCCACAGCCTCGCGCCGGCGGACACAAACGTCGGAACGGCGCGGAAGCACACCATCTCTTTGGTCAGGGTCTTGATCTCGCCCTGCACTTTGAGCCGGAGTTTTCCGACTGAAATCACTCCGGGCTGCCCCGCGTTGGCGTCGCCCCAGCGCGCCCACGTCAGCGCTCCCGGTCGAAAGAAGATCTTCTCGAGGGCCGCGATCGAGAGGCGATTGCTCCCGCAAATCGGACAGCGCAGCTTGCGTCCTGCTGCGCCCTGCTTCGCGTAGAGCACGGTCATATCGAGCCGGCTCATGTCGAAGCCACACGAGAGGCAGTGATGCTCCCTCACCTGAGTCGTCGCCGCGGCAACCATCGATGCTGCCGCGAGGGTACTGCATTTCGCCCCCGCATCGCCCCTCGCTCTGCGAAGCGCTACTCGGCTTCGCCGCCCGAGCCGTCGCCGCTCGACTCCGTGCGTTGCACAGCGGGATCGAAGAGCACGATGCCCTGCTCGCCGAGCATCCACACGCGCCCTCCGCCGTCGACGGCGACGTCGCGCAACGGGCCTGCGCCCGCGCGCTCGGCCTCTTGCAAGCGCCTTCCACCGTTGTCGTCGAAGACCCACGCGCCGCGCGGCCCGACGCCGTACACAGCGCCAGAATCACCGGCCATCGCGACCGCGGGCGTGAGCGACGAGGCGCCCGTCACGGCGAAGTCCCACGTGCGGCCGTCCCACCGACCGAAGCCCTCGGGGGTCGAGACGTAGAGATAGCCTTGCGGGCCGCGGACGAGGTCGTTGACGAGGTCTCCGCGCACGCCTTGGGGCTCGCGAAAGACGCGAACGGTCGCGGCGCGACGGGCCTCGGTGGCGCTCACGTTGACCGCGCCTTCGACGCCCGAAAACCACGCGGCGCCGGACTGATCGAAGTCGATCGATCCCAAGTTGTCCGGGCACTGCGCGCTCGCGCTGCCGCGACGCGGGCGCGCTTGCTGATAGAACTCCGCGACGCGAGGGAGGTTTCCGTCGATGAGCACGGCGCCGCGCTGACGAGCGCCGCCGTTTTGCATGGTGAGCAGGCCCACCCAGAAGCGGCCTTGCGGGTCGACGCCGAGCCAGTTTGCGTCGAGCGTCGTGCCGCGCGCGAGGCGGATCCTGCGCGTGGCGACAGGGCGAAACGCCCCCTCGCTGAAGCGAAACGCCGTGAGCTTGTCCGCGCCCGATCGCGCGATGATCGCGCTCACCTGCCCGCGCGACCACAGCGCCAACGGGACAGCTTCGTTGAGCGCTTGGGCGTCCCTGGGCTCTTCGTCTTCGAGCGAGATCAAATCGCGAAACGCCTTGCGGATCCAGCGCCGGCCGTCGAACCCGAGCATCACGTTGTCGGGCCCGATGAACCACGTGCGGCCCTGACCGTCGGACGTGAACTGCAATCCGCGAGGAAAATTCGCGAGGTCCCGCGTCGCGTACGTCAGCGATTCTCCGCCCGTCACGCGCACGACGCCGCGCCCCTCGCGGGCGACGAACACCTTCGCGCCGTCGGAGAAGATCCCGACTGCGTCGTCGGGCATCGTCACGCTCGCGGGCGCGAGCGAGAAGTTGGGCCCCTGAATTCGCTCGCCACTTGAATTCGTGGGCGGAGTTGTCGGCGCCTCCACCGGGGTGCTGGGCGGCAGGATGTCGATCGCGCGGACGCGTTGAATTTGTGTGCCAGCGCCGCTCGCGCCTCCCGCGGTGGCCTCGTCCGCGCTGAAGCTCATGTCCGCGCCACCACCGCTGGCGCCGCCGCTTCCGCTGGGATTCGCGCTCGCGCCGGGCACGGTCCCTGGCGGGACGGGCGTCGCTCGCAGCGAGAGCCTGCGCTGCGCGTCGGGGTCGTTGGCGGACAAGAGATCGAGCGAGCCCTCGTCGCGAGACTCTCTGGCGACGATGTCGAACCATCGCCCTTGCAACACCAGCGAGACGCCGTGTCCGTCGCGCGACGGGACGAGCGAGAGCCACGCGTTGCGCAGGCGCTTGTGCGTGTACGCGAACCAACGGTGCCCGTCCCAGTAGGCGAGGCGCGAGCCGCCGACGTCTTGGGCGAGCGCCCAGAGCTTTCCCTCTCCGACGGGGATCACCGCGCGCACGAACGGCGCGGGAAATCCCGACCCAGGCGTGTGCTCTTCGCCCGAGAGGTGATCGCGCTCGAGCACGAACACGCCGCTCTGCGCGGTGCTCACGACGACGCGATCGCCGTCGGCCGCGAGGTTGGTGATCTGGTGCTGCGTGGTGAGATAGACCCAGCCGCCGTCGCGGTACTCCGCGAGGCCGTGGCTTCCGCCCAAGACGAGCACCGAGCGCGAGAGCGCGAGCATCGAGGTCACGCGACCGACGTCGGGCTGCGGGCCCGAAGTGCGCTCCCAACGATCGCCCGTGAGCCGCGCGACGCCGCCCGCCGTGGCCACGTACGGAACGCCGTCGCTCGAGACCGCCACCGCGTACACCCTGTCGTCCGGGAGCCCGTTCGCCGTGGTGTTTCGCTGCACTTCACCACGACCATCGAGCGGATAGCGGAGCACTCCGCGAAAGGTCCCGACGTACAGCTCGACCGACCCCGCGGCGGCGCTCGTCACCGAATCGCTGTCGGTAAACAGCTTCACGGGCCGCCGCCCGCGCGCGACCGCGCTGAACTGCGCCGCGTCGGGCCCGCGTCGACACGCGCTCGAACCGCCGACCAACGAGAGCGCCACCACCGCAGAGAGAAGGGCTCGATTGTTCATGACCGCGGCTCGCGAGCGTACCCGCGATTTTCCGCGGAGTAGCCGTGATAATTTCCTCCCAGGTCCCGTGAACTGAGCGGTGATTCAGTGCACGCTTCGACCGCCGCTCGAATGGCTCGCCCCTCTCCGTCCGATCGCTGGCGCTGGTCGATCACCCCGTTCTCGATCGCGAGAATGCCGGTGCGCGTTCACGTCAGCGTCTTGTTCGTGCTGCTCATGCTTCGGCCGTACGTCCTGTCGCCGCTCGCGTGGCTCACCTGGATCGCCATGGTGATCTTGCACGAGGTCGGACACGGTCTTCTCGTCCGCCGCGAAGGCGGTCGCGTGGTCGAGCTCGCCGTCCACGGCCTCGGCGGAGAGTGCAGCTACGAGGGAGTGAACAGCGAAGAAGGGCTCGAGCGCGTCGCGTGGGGAGGAGTGCTCGCGCAGGGACTTCTGCTGCTCGTCGTGAGCGTGATGCTTGCGTTTCGCGTGGCGGTTCCCGGGCCGATCGCGCACGTGGCGATCGGGGTCAACCTGTGGTCGATCGTGTTCAACCTCGTTCCGATCGCGCCGCTCGACGGAGCGCGCGCGTGGCCGCTGCTCGCGCGGTGGTGGCGCCGAGCCGCGCGCAAACGAGCAGAGAAAAAGCGAGCGAAAGAGCGACACGAGCGAGAGACCAAAGAGCTCGAACAGCGCAACGCGAAGCTCGCCGAGCTCGACAAGGTCACCCACACGCGCGACGCCGACGAGATCATCGCGCGCGTCACCGGGATCTCGTCGGACAGCGATCGGTGAGCGGCAGCGGCCCTCGTGCGGGCCGTTCGGCAGCCTCATCCCCGGCCCTTCTCCACGCGACGAGCGCGTGGAGAAGGGTGCCTTCGCTGCGTATCGGGCGCCGATTCGAACACAGTGATCGAGGCGAAGACTGCTGACTCGCGCACGAACCGCGCTTCGCATACAGCGACGAACCTGAGCGCACTGCGCTCGTTTGCGCTGTCGACTGAGTGGTAATCGACGCTGATACGCAGCACAGGCACCCTTCTCCACGCGCTTGTCGCGTGGAGAAGGGCCGGGGATGAGGCGGACGCCTTCACCGGGGATGAGGCGGACTCCTTCACCGGGATGAGGCGGCCCAACGCCCTCTCACATCGCCGTATTGCTCCGCGCGAAGTCGAACACCGCCGCGGGGACCGGGTTCGCCGGAGCGCTCGACTCGGGCGCCATGATCGGGTCGATGTGGCTCATCGTCGGGAGCATCAGCACTCGAAATCCCCGGTCTTCCATGCGCGTCGCGCCCGCGTTGGGCCGCCCGCTGCCGACGCTCGCGGCGAGCCGTGGGCGCATCGCTTCGAAGCTCGCTGCGTCGCGAACGAGGCCCGTTCCGATCGCGAGCACGGGGACGTCCACCGCGCCGCCGAGCGAAGCGCGGATGCCTTCGCGCCACGCAAACGAGCCCTCGCTCACGCGCATGTCGCCCAACGTCGCGACGTCCAACGTCAAACGCACAGGAAAATACCACTCCGAAAAGTTCGTCGGGCTCGCCGCCCACCCGAGCGCCGCCGCGCGCATCGGAGTGAACTCGGGCGGGTCGCTCATCGGCGCGTCCGTCCATCGATAGGTCATCGTCGTGTCCGCGGGGACCGTGATCATCCCTCCGAGCAAGCTCATCGCGCGCCGCGTGGGACCGACAGGCCGCCCCACGTTCATCGCAGCGAACGAGAGCGCGCACGAATCTCCGTCGAACGCGAACCCCATCGCCGCCGCGTTGGTCAACGGCGGAACGTTGTCGAGCCCCAACAACGTCCGCAACAGCTCGTCTCGCCGCGAGTCCGTCACGATCGCGTCCGGGTCCTTCAACGCTCGGCGCGCCACGATCTCCGCGAGCACCACCGCCTGCACGCCCAGCAACGGAAGCGCGAAATAATACGGCCCCGACGCGCGCAACGCGGTCACGCCCTGCGTCGTGCCGAAGCCCCCCGGCGCCGACGCGCCGCCCATGTAGTACTGCGACTCGGTGACCGAGCCTCCGCCCGCGACGCCGTCGACCAGGACCAGGCCCGCGATGGTGTCGTAGCCGCGCGTTCCGTCAGAGAAACTCCAGGCGGCGTACGCTTCGACGATGCTGCCTCCGAGCGAGTGCCCCAAGAGCGTCACGCGTTGCTTGCCCATCCCCGCGCGCGCGATCACCGCGCGAATGTCGTCGATGAGCATGGGCAACCCCCACTCGCTCATGTACGCGAGCGAGGCGCTCGCGGCGGGCAAATACCCGCCAAAACGCTGGCCGTTCACGGTCACCGCGCGCGTGACGTAGTAGCCGCGCGCGAGCTCGGGGTCGTTCATCGCCTCCGCGGCGTTCATGCCCGCGAGGTCTTCGAGCAGGTTCGATCGACGGTCGATCGCCCACACTTCGATCGAGTGCCCGTCGCGCTGGCCCTTCTTGACCAGCGCGCGCGCGATCCCGTCGAACGAGCCCGCGCCGCCCAAAAACCCCGGAACCGCGACCACCACGCTCCGCGCCGCCCCCGCGTTCGTCCCCTCCGCGCGGTACATCGCCACCTGCACGAAGTTGAGCTCGCTCGGCGTCGGCACCGCGGCGCGCCCCATCACCATGTTCGCAGGCGGAGCGCTCACGGGGACCTTGATCACCTCGCGGATCACTCCCGTCTCCACGGTGCGCGGGTTCATCGCAGGCGCGACGGTGATGTCTCGCACCGAAGGCCCTGCTTCGATCTCCGCGGCGTCCTCGACCGCGCCGTCGCTCTCGACGCGATCCGCCAGCGACGCTTCGCTCGCAGCATCCCCTGCGTCGGTCATCGTGGGCGAAGAGCACGCCGCGCAAACCGCAGCACACACCATCAAGAACGAACCCGACCGCCTCATGAGCACTCCCTCTCTCCGCAGAGATCGCGACGCCGTTGTTCAGCGCTTGGCGCGCCCGCGCTTCGATGCCGCGAGCCACAGGGCCGTCGCTGCGTTTTCAGCAGGGGGCTTCACGGGCAGGGCGCCGAGCGGCGAGACCTTCTTCGTCGCAGCGTTGACTTGCGCGGTAAATCCCAGGGCGCTCGCGTGACAGATGGCGATCGCCAGCGCGTCGCTCGCGTCCAAAGGAGGGGCCTCGGCGAGCCCGAGCAGCACCCGGATCATCGCGTTGACCTGGGTCTTGTCCGCGCGCCCCGTGCCCACGACGGCGCGCTTGATCACCGTCGGAGCGTACTCAGCGACCTCGAGCCCTGCGCGCACGCACTCGACCATCACCGCGCCTCGCGCGTGGCCGATGAAGAGCGCCGCCTTCGGGTCCAAGTGAACGAACGCTTGTTCGATCCCCACGCTCGCGGGCTTGTGCTCAGCGACCACCGCGCCCACGCCGTCGGCGACCGTGCGGAGTCGATGCGCCAGATCGTCCTTGGTGACCGCGTGAATCACGCCGTGGGCGATGTGGACGAAGCGCGTTCCGCGGCGCGCGACGAGGCCGTATCCGCAGTGGTGCGTGCCTGGGTCGATGCCCATCACGATGTCGCGTTCAGCGCTCGCCATCGCGAGGCACCATGACGCATCTACCCCCGCACGTTCAACTGCGCACCTGTTACACCGCATCCCCGCGACGTCACGCTCGATGCTTCTCGCATCGAATGGTGGGTGCAGTGCCGCGCCAGAGGATCAGCGATGCGGTGTGCTCAGACTTCGTCCCACTCGACGAGCGCGGGCGCGCCGTAGCGACGCGCGTGCGAGCCAGGATCGTTGGGCCCCTGCGGAGGCACCGGCGGCCTTCCGTAGCGCGCCGCCATCGACCCGATGGTGTCCTGTGGACGCACCGGTGGAGGCCCTCCGTACGCAGGCACCGCGTTGGGATCGGGCTGCGTTGGTTGTGTCGGCTGCCCCAACACCTGCTGCTGCGGATTCTCTTGCGGAACGAGCTGCGGCTGCGGAAACAACTGTTGCTGCCCCACCGGCTGCGTGTTGGTCACCGTCGTCGGGAGCACCTGCTGCGCGTTGGGCGTCGCGCCGTTCTGCGTCGCGTTCACGGGCGTCGCGCTCACTGGGAGCGTCGGCGACTCGTTGGGCTTGTCGCACGCGCCCACGGAGAGCGCCGCGCCGAGCCACATGGCAGCGCGGCTGACGCGCATCACCGGCGAGAGCTCGGCGTCCATTTCACCGAGCGCTGCGTTGCAGAACGGGCAGTGTTTTTCGTGGTGGCGAACGTGTCGTCCGCACGCGGTGCAGGGATGAAGGGCCATTCAGTCGCTCCTTTGCTGTCGAGTGGGCGGGTCGATGCGACTCAAGCGTCGTCTTCGACCCACGCAGGCGCGCCGTAGCGCGTCGTCATGGGCATGTTGTGGCTCGGACGGTTGTTCTGCTCTCCCACCGGCGGACCGCCGTAGATCGTCGCCCCGAGCTGGCTCGGATCGACCGCGGCTGCGTCCGCTTGCGCGGGCTGTTGCGGCTCTTGCTGCGCGACGCCCGAGTCTCGGACCTCGATGGGAGGCGCTCCGTACACCTGCGCCACGGCGTTGGGATCGTTGAGGTTCGGCTGAGGATTGGGCGGCGTCGAGATGGGCGCGGGGTTGGGCGTCGTTCGCTCGCATCCCTGCAGCGCTCCCACCGAGACCGCGGCGGTGAGCAACATCGCCGCGCGCGACATGCGCGGGATATGAACGGACTCGGTGCTCATCGCGGGCAGCGACTCACCGCAGAACGGGCAACGCGATTCGTTGTGATGCACGTGACGATCGCAGCGCGGACAAGGGTGAAGAGCCATGGCGTCCTTCGGTCCTCCAGTGGGGTCTCACGCGATGGCGCGAGGGCGAGCATCGTAGCCCGAGCACGGACACCGTCGCACGCGCGCACATTGGCCCGGCGCAGCAAAGATTGGCGAACATTCACTCTGTCAGAGAATTCACAGGGAGAATATCCTCACCTCCGATGCAGCCCAACGACCCACGCTTCGCGCAAGGACAACCTCCCCTGCCGCCCGGGATGCAGCCGGCCGCGAGCTGGCCCGCGATCCTCGCCAACGGGTTCTGCGCCCTGTGGGCGCTCGGCGGAAGCGCGCTGTGGGTGACGTTCGCGTTCTTCGTCTCGGCGCTCGGCTCGCGCGGCAGCTTCAACCGCGAGCCGATGGGCTGGATGATGCTGCTCGGCGGGCCGCTCTTGCTCGCCGGCTTCGTGCTCGCCGTCGCGGGCTTCGTGAGCGGCGTGCGAGGCAACCAGAAGCGCGGGCTGCTCATGGCGCTCGGCTCGTTCATCGCGACGAGCCTGCCTGGATTTTCGCTGGTCGCAGGCTACTTCGTCGCGAGCGCGTAGCGGTCGCTCAGAAGATGCACGCGTCGGGGCGGTTGTGCTCCCAGTGCCACGTCTCGCTCGAGACCGTGCGGCAGAAGCCGAAGCGACGAGCGTTGCTGACCATCCAGCGATACGCCGCGTTGGTGAGGTTGAGATCGACGGCGCTGCCTCGAATGTGCGGAGCGTTGCGCGACGGACACGCCGTCACCACGCGACAGGTTCCCTGACGCACGCCGTTGACGCAGCGCGCGTTCGGGCAGTTCTGCGCGAAGAGCGCCGCTTGCTGAGCGAAGCCGCGGATGCCCGAGTTCGGCCCCGTGAGCTGAATATTGTGCCCCGCCGAAGCCGCCGCGACGCGCAGCCGCTCAGCCGCCGCGCTCGTCGCCTCCCACCGCGCGCGATCCGCCGCCGTCGCGTCGGACGGAACGCGAATCGCGCTCGCGCGAATCTCCTCCACCGCCGAGCCCGACTCCGACTCCGAGTGCTCGCCGAGCATCACGTAGTCCTCGCCGTACTCGACGCATCCGACCGAGCCAACCGCGAGCGAAGCAACGAACAGCAGCGCAGATCCGAGTCGCATGAGAGAGACCTCCGACGCTGACCTACGAGTGCAGCATCAAGGCCAGCGCCCAGGCCGACGCGCTCGGCGCTCGTCGAATCCGTATTCTGCCAGCGAATTTGCTGCTCGTTCACAGCCATGCGCCGTCGGTGAGGCGCGCCCGTACACTCCCGCTTCGCTGGCAGGTCCGTCGCCCACCGAGCGAGAGATTGCTCCCGGCGACCGATCACCGAGCGATGTACACTGACCGTGTCATGCGGATTCGCCTCACGTTCTCAGCGCTCGCGCTCGCGTTTGCGCTCACGTCGCTCACGTCGAACGCGCACGCGCAAGCGACGGCGGATCAAATCACCACGGCGCTCTCGGGCGTCGAGCAAGCGCCGAGCGCCGAGCAGGTCCGCGCGTGGACCGATCGCAGCATCCCCACGCTCGTCTCGCTCGCCGAAGACGGGCAGCGCGCAGAGTTCATTCGCGCCCGCGCCGCGGCGGCGATTCGCACGTTCGCGCCCAGCGCCGACGCGCGAGCGGCGCTCGAACGGCTCGCCAACGGAGCCTCTCCGCACCCGCTCGTGCTGCGCGCGGCGCTCGACGGGCTGTGCATCGGCTGGGGTGATTTCACCATCGCCCAGCGATTTCTCAGCTCGCTCTCGAGCGACCACCGCGAAGCAGCCGCGTGGGCCATCGCGCGTTCGGGCCGCCCCGAAGCGCGCGTGATCCTCAACCGCGCGAAGGACAACGAGCAAGACCCCGCCCTTCGCGCCACGTTCGACTCGGCGCTTCGCGAGCTCGAGCGCGCGATCACCGCGGGCAGCCGAAGCGCTTCACCCACGACAACGTCAGCGAGCGCGACGCGAGCCCCGACCGACGCCATGCGCTCGACCACGAGCGCTGCGCGTCCCACGCGCCGAGCGCGCACGCGCCGATAACGCTGCGCCCCGTCGCTGTCCCCTCCGCTCGATCCCTCCCCCTCTTCGATCGCGATCAGCCCACGTCGGCGTCGTCCGCGTCGCGGACGGTGCGCACCGAGCTGTCCTCGGGACGCGCGCGGTGAAAGTTGCCGCTCGCGAGGTCTTCGCGCGCGCGGCGAGCGACGTCGGACCAGTCGGCGGTGTGGTGCCGCGCGAGTCCGTACACGTGCCCAGGGCGGTGCTCGCTCACGACCGCCGTGAGCGTGCGGAGGATCTTCGCGGCCAGGTCCTGGTCATCGGGATCATCCGCGCGAGACTGCTGCGCGCGGGTCTCGGCGGTGATCGCCTCGATCAACAAGCGCAGCTTGGCGGGCTCCATGTCAGGGGCCTCGTCGGACACGCGCCGCGCTTCTTCGCGAAGCCGCTCGAGTCCGTCGTGAACCTCCGCCGAGTCGCCGTGCGCGCGCGGGGCGCGGGGCGCGTCGAAGCGCGCGCCGTTGTTCGCATAGCCGTTGTTATTGTTGTAGCCGCGCTCGCGCTCTGCGTATCCGCCGCGAAACGTGCCGCGGTCATCGCCGAGATACCGGTCGATGCGCACGGCGACTTCGCGGCAGGTGTCCCTCAAAAACGCGAGCAGCTCGCGGAGCTTGGGGTCGACATTGCCGCTGTTCTGCGGGCCGCGATCATCGCGCGCGCCGCGGAAGGGCCTCTGGTCATAGGTCATTGGGATCGCCCTCTCGTATCACTCAGTTGCAGTTCATTCAGAATCACAGGACCAAGGTCAGGAGCGCGGATATTCACTCGCGACCCGGACATTGCAAGCATCGACGCGCTCGAACTGCGTCCCCTCCGTCGTTTTCGCGCCCGTCAATCGAGCGGATCACGAGCTCTCTCGCAGCGAGCGCGATGTCACTTTCAACCGTCGATCAAACGCATGACAAGTGAGACACCGGGGCTCACTTCGCGTTGGCGAAGATGTCCATCACGTCGCCGAGCAGCTTGAGCGCGTCGGCCTTCGGTCGCTGAAACGCGTTGCGTCCCATGATCGAGCCGAACGCTCCGCCCGCGGCGAGCTGGCGCACTTCTTCGAGCACCTCTTCGGTGCCCTTCGCCTCGCCGCCCGAGAAGATCACGATGCGCTTTCCGTTGAACGCGCTGCGAACGACCTCGCGCGTGCGATCCGCGAGCGTGTCGATCTTGATGCCCGCCTTCTCGAAGGCCGCCTTGGCCTCGGGCACCTCGAGGTGCGCCTTGGGGGGCTTCACCTTGATGATGTGCGAGCCGAGCTGCGCGGCGATCTGCGCGGCGTACGCGCACACGTCGACGGCGGTCTCGCCGTCCTTGCTGATCTTCGCGCCGCGCGGGTACGCCCAGGTCACCACGGCCAGGCCCACTCGCTTGGCCTCGAGCGTGAGCTCGCGGAGGTTCTCGTACTGCTCGTTGCGCGCGCCCGATCCGGGGTAGATCGTGTAGCCGATCGCCGCGCAGCCGAGGCGCAGCGCGTCCTCGACGGTCGAGGTGATCGCCGAGTTCGGCTGCGGAACCGCCGCGAGAACATCGGAGTTGTTCACCTTGAGGATCAGCGGAATCTGTCCCGCGTACTGATCGGCCACGGCTTCGATGAAGCCGAGCGGCGCCGCGTACGCGTTGCAGCCGGACTCGATCGCGAGCTGCACGTGATACTCAGGATCGTAGCCCGCTGCGTTGGGAGCGAACGAGCGCGCGGGCCCGTGCTCGAAGCCCTGATCCACAGGCAAGATCACCATCTTGCCCGTGCCCGCGAGGCGGCCCGAGTTGAGCAGGCGCGCGATGTTCGCACGGGTTCCAGGGTTGTCCGATCCGTACCAAGACAGGATCTGCTTCACGCGGTCGGTGTACGCCATGACGACTCACTCTCCGTTGCAACGATGGATGCGCGGGTATTCGCGCAGCGGCGCCGCGGTGGTACACGGCGAGGCCACCGTTTGCAACCTCTCGCGAAGCGCCAGTTTTGCAGCGCAGGCGCAGGCTTCGTTGCAGTAATCTCTCTAGCGAATCTCATGGGTCTCTTTGGCAACAGCACTGGCGCGCTCGCTCGACTCGCAGCGCTCTCCGCGGTCTTCGCGCTCGCTTCCGGCTGCGGCCCGGCGAGCGCGACGTGCGTCACCAACGGCACGCCCGTCGCTCCGCCCGCGGACCCGCTCGGGCCCACGATGCAGTGCTCGTCCGGCAAGACGTGGGGCTGCTTGAATACTGGCGCTAATTTCATGAACCCCGGCCAGGCCTGCGTCGCGTGCCACGTCACGCGCCCCGGCGCCCCGCGCTGGACCATCGGCGGGACGATCTATCCCTCCGCGCACGAGCCGGACAACTGCCTCGGCGGCCCCGCGACGGGCAGCGACCCCGTCACGATCACGCTCACCGACTCGATGATGCGCGAGTACTCCGCCACGATGATCCCTGGGGGAAACTTCTTCGTCCCGACCGACGCCCGCCCGCCCTTCACCAACATCAAAGTGAAGTATCAAGGCCGCGAACGGCAGATGTTCAGCGGCGCAACGACGGGCGACTGCAACACCTGCCACACGCAAGCCGGAATGAACGGCGCCCCCGGTCGCATCGTCCTGCCGTAGTCAGTCGACGACGAGCACGAGCTTTCCAGTCGTCGCGCGAGACTCCATCCGCCGGTGCGCTTCAGCCGCGTCCTTCAACGCGAAGCGCTCGACGCCCACTCGCACGCGCCCCTCGACCACCCAGCGAGCCACCTCGTCGAGCGCGGGCCTGCACAGCTCAGCGCGATCGAGCATGGGCGTGAGGTAGTAGCCCGCGATCGTGAGGTTCTTGTGCATCAGTCCGATGGGCTCGAACGTCCCGCGCGTGTCGCCGCTCGCCGCGCCGTACACGATCATTCGCCCCATCGAGGCCATGCACGCGAGGTTGCGCTTGTACGTCTCGGTTCCGCCGAGCATCTCGAGCAGCACATCGACGCCTCTCCCGCTCGTGGCCTCGCGCACGCGCGTCGCGTAGTCGCCGTTGCCGTAGTCGAACGCGTCGTCCGCGCCGAGCGAGCGCACCATCGCGCGCTTCTCTTCGCTGCTCGCCGTTCCGAACACTCTGGCAGCGCCCATCGCTCGGGCGATTTGCACGGCGAACACGCCCACGCCCCCAGCGGCCGCGTGCACGAGGACCGAGTCTCCCTTCGAGAGTCGACCCATCAACGCGAGGCAGTGGTGCGCGGTCAGCCCTTGCACTGGAAGCGCCGCGGCTCGCTCGAAATCCAACCCGTCGGGCATGGGATAGAGCTGCGACGGACGCGCGAGCATCTTCTCGGCGTACGCGTTGGCGCCGAGCACCATCACGCGGTCGCCGACGCGCACGTCCGCCACGCCCTCGCCGACGGCTTCGACCTCGCCAGCCGCCTCCATCCCCACAACCTGAGGAAAGATCGGCCGCACAAAATACTGCCCCATTCGAAAACGTGTGTCTGCGAAGTTCACGCCCGCCGCGCGCACGCGGACGAGCACCTTGCCCGCGGACACGACGGGGTCGTCGACCTGTTCGTACTGAAGAACCTCGGGCCCGCCCAACGAGTGAAACCGAATCGCGCGCATCGTGCGCGGGATGATTTCAGATCAGCGCGACGGTGGCGAGCCCGAGAGAAGGGCCGCGATCGCTCACCCGATGATCATCGACTCGCTGAGGAGCTTGCCCTCTTTGAAGCGACGGAAGTTCCATCGCTCGAAGAGCTCGGTCGTCTCGCTCGTCGCGACGTGCTCGGCGAGCAGGCGGCCCATCACCGGCGCCATCATGAAGCCGTGGCCCATGAAGCCGCTCGCCATCACCATCGAAGGACACTCGTCCATGCGACCGACGATGGGGTTTCCGTCGGGGGTCAGGTCGTAGCAGCCGGCCCACTGTCGAAGGACCTTCACCTTGGTCATCGTCGGGACCGCCCTCACCAACGACCGCGCGTACGTCGCCAAGAACTGCGCGCTCGATCGCTGGTTGATCCCGTGCGGAACGGGCTCGACCGAGATCCCACCCACGATCTCTCCGCGCATCGACTGCGAGAAATACAGGCCGTCCGTGAGATCCGCCACCAGCGGGCCGAGCCAAGGCTTGAGCGGCTCGGTCGAGCAAATCTCGTGGCGATGCGGCTTGTTCGGCAGCTCGATCCCCACCATTCGAGCGATCGCCGGGCTCCACGCGCCCGCGCAACACACCACGGTCTCGCACTCGATCGTCGCGCGCTCGACGTCCGTCTCGATCGCGCGCACGCGATCCGCGGCGATCTTCGGCGGCGCTCCGCCGGCGCTCGTTCGCTCGTCACGGTCCTCGGCCACGATCGCGTCGTGGCGGGTCTTCTTCAAGCGCACGGCGGTGATCTTGTCGCCCTGCATCTCGAAGCCCTCGACCTCGGTGAACGTCACGATCTCGACGCCCGCGTCCTTCGCGGCCTTCGCGTATCCCCACACAAATGGCCAGGGAAACACCACGCCATCGCCGGGATTGAAGCTCGCTAACTCGACCCCCGTCGGGTCGATCTCGGGCACGATCGAGCGCACCTCGCTCGGCGCGAGCAGCCTCGTGTCCAGCCCGCAGTCGCGCTGCAGCTTCGCGCTCGCTTCGAGCATCCGCGCGCGCTGCTTGGTGCGCGTGAGAAACAGGTACCCGCCCTGGCGAAACCACACGTTGATCTTCATCTGCGAGGCGAACTCTCGGCAGATCTCGATCGACTCGCGCATCAAGCGGATGTTGGTCTCGCTCGAGAACTGCGCGCGGATTCCGCCGCCGTTGCGACCAGAAGCGCCGCCGCAGAGGTAGCCGCGATCGACCACGAGGACGTCGGTGATCCCGCGCCTGGCCAGGTGCCACGCGGTCGACAGCCCCATGATCCCCGCGCCGATGATCACCACGCGGTACTTCTTCTTCGAGGGAGCGTCGCTCACGATGACGACCCTCCGCGCTCGTTGGTATCGCGGTCACCGTGCTCACCGTGACTACCGTGATCACCGTCTTCGATGAGCCCCGCTCCTGCGCGATCCACGCTCACCACGTCGCCGAGCGAGGCGAGCATCCCGAGCGGCATCGGATGCAGCGGAGGTCGCGGCGTCACCGGCGCGAGCGGAAACGCCCCCGTCTTCTCTTCGAGGACGCGCGCGCACGCGACGAGGCACTGCTTGCCTTGGCACCACCCCGTTCCGAAGCCCGTGAAACGCTTGAGCGACTCGATGTCGCGCTGCCCCGACTCGATCGCGTGCTCGACCTCGGCCAGCGTCACGTCCTCGCAGCGACAGAGAAGAACCTTCGCGCTCACGATCGACCTCCCAGATACGCGACCACCGCTTGAACCACCGCGAGCTCGCGCGCCATCGAACGCCCGCCGAGCGCGACGGAGCCCGACGCGAACACGTCCGACCGCTCGGTGCGTCCCTCGTCGTCCGCGCGCACCGCGAAGCATCGCCGCGCTCCGTCGTGCGCGCTCTCGACGCCCGCTTGCCCAGCGAGCTCGAAGGCCGGAGTGCGCACCGCGGACGAAGCGATCGCGTCACACTTGATTTTGTGGGTCGAGCCCGCCCCGCGCACGACCGCGCCAGAGACCGAGCCCACGCCCGTCGCTTCAACCAGCGTTTCTCCAGGCGAAAGACGAACGACGTCAGCGCCCGCGGCCTCGAGCGCAGCGCAGAGCGCCTCGTCTTCGGCCTCGCGTCCGCACACGAGGACGCGCTCGCCCACGCGCACTCCGTAGCGCAGCGCCCTCGCCACGGCGCGCGCCGTGTAGACGCCAGGCAGGTCGTTGTCGCCAAACGACTCGATCGCCTCGTGGCAGCCGTTGCAGAACACTCGCGCCTTCGCGCGCACCCACAGCGCGCGGTCGGCGGTGATCACGATCGTTCCGTCGTCGAACGAGGCGCACGCGGCGGCGCTCAATCGAACGTCGACGCCCGCGGCGCGCACCGAAGCGAGCATCGCGTCGGCCCACGCCGCGCCGCACAGCGACCGCCCGTCGAGCTCGTGCGTCCGCAGCGAGTCGCGAACGAGCCCTCCCGCCGTTGGCTCTTCATCCACGGCGAGCACCGAGAGCCCCGCGCGAGCGAGCGCTTCGGCCGCGGAGAGCCCCGCGGGACCGAGGCCCACCACGAGCACGTCGCACTGGATTTCTTCTGGCGGATTCACGCTCGACGGCCGCTCGGGCAGCGTCCCGAGGCCCGCCATCTTGCGCGCGAAGCCCTGCATCACTTCGTTGATGGCCGTGCCGTAGCGAACCATCAAGTGATGGTGATCGAACTGCTTCGGAAAGAACCAGTCCGTGATCCGCATGAAGTCCACTTGAACGCTCGGAAACGCGTTCTGCGCGTGCAAAACGCGACCGTCGCGCGAGGGCACGGTGCAGGCCATGCGATTGGGCTCTCCGTCCACGCGCGTGAGGCAGCCTTCACAGTTGCCGCGCAGACACGACGGCCCTCTGGGACGGTGAAACTTCACCGAGCGCGAGAGCGTGTCGATGCCCGCGGCGAGCAGCGAAATCGCGAGCGGCTCGCCCACGCGCGCGGGGATCGATCGTCCGTCGTACTCGATCGTGCAGGGCCCGCCCGCGTCGGGCGAAGCGTACTCGTACAGCGCGCGCAGGGTCGACTCGGGACCTTTGGTGACGGCGCGCACATCGATGCGTCGGGGTGCCATCTCTGGATCGCTCGCGCGACGATAGCGCCGCGCGCGAGCCCAACGCGAGCCCTCAATTCGCAGGGCGCAGCGCGGCAGAATCTTCGCGCCACCGAAGCTCGACCCGCTCGAAGCCCAACGAGGTCAGCGTCGCGCGCAGGGCTCTCTCGGCGTTGTCTTTTCCGCGCGTGAGGACGCCGCTCTGCAGCGCTGCGTCACGCATGGCCCGCTCGGCTTCTTGACGCGCGCGAGTCTCGAGGTCGTCCGAGCGCACCGCGAGCGTGTCCGTGTCCCTGCGATACGTGCGCGTTCGAGCGTTGTCGAGCGCTGCATGAAAGAGCTCGACCGCGGGAAGGACCATCGTGACCGAGCGATGCTCCCAGTCCGTGCGAACGTCTTGAGGCCGAACCTTCGCGAGGTCTACGCCCGCAGAGACGTCCCCCGCGGCGACGAGCAAGATGCGGTCGTTGGCGCCCACGAGGCCGAACCAATGCGACTGCTCGTCGGTGAGCTCGATCACGCGTTCCATGTGAAAATTCACGGTCTCGAGGCGCGCGAGCGAGCGCACTGCCACGAGCACGTCGGGCCCCTGTCGCACCACCGTGCGCGTCGAGCTCGCGGTCGGGACAGCGCCGCGAATCGACTGCACCACGAGCACGATCGTGACCGCGACGATGAGCGTGCACGCCACGAGCGCGATCCATCCCCACGGAATCGCGTGCGCGCGATGTGTTGCATCGCGTCCCTGATCCTCTGGCGCGGAACGACTCGATGCCGAGTGCATCGAGCGTGACGTCGCGGGAGGCAGAGCATCAGGGATGCGCTCTTCAGGAGAACCCTCCGTCGTTCGCTGCGGTTCGGTCACGTGCAGCGACTGTTGTAGCACCCGCGCGCAGCGCCCGAGCCGGGCGGCTTTGGGGTGCGTTCAGCGCTTGTGGTGGCGCTTGCGACGCGCGCCGAGCACGAGCGCGAGTCCGCCCATCGCGATGACCGAGATCACCGCGCGATCGCTGTTCGTCGCGCCTGCAGAGGGAGCGCGGCACGCGCACGCGCCGTCGCCCGAGAGCACGCCCGGCACCACGGAGCCGCCGTCCATCGAGCCGCCGTCCGCGCTGGCAGCGCCGTCGTTCGAGCCGCGCGCGTCCGCAGCGATTCCGCTGTCGTTGAGGCGCGCGTCCATCACCGAGCCGCCGTCGTTGTTCGCTGAGCCATCGGCGCTGGCGTCGCTGGATCCACCGTCGGTGGGGAGCATCGCGACGCACATTCCCACGGTCACGTCGCACACCGGCGTCGGGGCCACGCAGTTGTTGTTGACCATCGCTGCGGGCATCGAAGCGTCGGTGCGCGCCGCGCCCATCTCGCGCATGTCGCTGTCAGCGACGCAGTCGTTGTCGCTGTCGAGGTCGAGGAAGTCCGGGCGATCTCCCGCTCCCGCCATGCCGTCGCTGTTCGCGGGCATCGCAGGAGTCGTGCCCATTTCGATAGAGTCGGGCACGCCGTCACCGTCGCTGTCGAGGTCGAGGTACGCGGGGACCATGTCCATGTCGACCGGGCCGCCCATCATTTCGAGAGTGTTCTCGACGCGCGTGGGGATGCCGTCGCCGTCGTCATCGGGGTCGAGGTAGTCGGGGATCGTGTCGTTCGTTCCCATGCCCATGGGAACCATCGCGTCGCTGTTGCGCGGCATGCGGAAGCCGCCCGCGCCGAGCTCGTCGCGCGTGAGCACGCCGTCGCCGTCGTCGTCGGTGTCGAGCGCGTCGATCGTCCCGTCCATGTCCGTATCGCGCGGCATAAACGCGGGCCCCATGCCGACCTCCGCGCCGTCCGGAACGCCGTCCATATCGCTGTCCGCGTTCATCGGATTGGTCCCGATGCGCGTCTCGACCATGTCGGGAATCCCGTCCATGTCCGTGTCGCGATCCGCGGTGCACACCCCGGTCGCCGTCGAGCAGATCGGCGCCGCCGCAGGGCAGTTCGCGTTCACGTTCATCGAAGGAACCGCGGGGTTGGTCCTCGCCGCTCCGGCTTCACGCGCGTCGCTGTCGGGCACGCAGTCGTTGTCGCTGTCCGTGTCGAGAAAATCGCGCGAGGTGTCCGTGTCGCTGTTCGCGGGCATCAACGGAGCCGCGCCCGCCTCGATGATGTCGAACACCGTGTCGCCATCGCTGTCGCGATCGAGCCACGCAGGGAGCATGTCGCCATCGGGATCAGCGCTCATCCCAGCGATCGTGCGCTCGACCGACGTGGGGATGCTGTCTCCGTCGTCATCGGGGTCGAGGTAGTTCGGGTTCGCGTCCGCCGTTCCCTGTCCCATGGGAACCATCGCGTCGGAGTTGAGCGGGTTCATGAAGCCGCCCGCGCCGAGCTCTGCGCTCGTGTCGATCCCGTCGCCGTCGTCGTCGCTGTCGAGGTAGTCCGGACGCGTGTCCGTGGCGACTCCAGGAGCCGCGGTTCCGTCGGTGTTTCGCGGCATATACTGCCCGCCCGCGCCCACTTCGACGCGCGTCGGAACGCCGTCGTTGTCGTCATCGGGATCGAGCGCGTCGATGCGCATGTCCATGTCCGAGTCGATCGGCGCCGTGCGCGGCGTGATCACCATCGCGTTGGCGTCGTTGCTGTCGACCCCAGCGAGCAGGCCGTCGCGGTCCGCGTCGGTGTTGCCGTCGATGCGTCCGTCGCGGTTCGCGTCGAGCGCGCTGTTGCCGTTCTCGACGACGTCGAAGATCCCATCGCCGTCGGCGTCGAGGTCGAGGTGATTCGGAGTTCCGTCGAGGTCCGCATCGACGCGGTCGTCGACGCCGTCCATGTTGCTGTCGACGAAGCCCGCGAAATCGCGGTCGCGATAGTCGGGAGTGCCATCGCCGTCGGTGTCGAGCGAAGGATCACGGCCGTTGCCTTCAGCGACGTCGGTCACACCATCGTTGTCGTCGTCTGCGTCAGCGAGGTCCGCGACACCGTCTCCATCCGTATCGACAGCGGTCACCACGGTGAACGTGTTCGTGTTGCTCACGACCGAGAACACGCGCTGCGCAGGGTCGTTGGCGATCGCGTTGACCGAGTGCATTCCGAGCGACAAATCGCTGCCCGGAGTGAAGGTCCAGTTGCCCGCCGCGTCGGCCATCACGGTGCCCGCGAGCACGCCGTCGACGAAGACCAACACCGATGAGTTCGCCGGAGCCGTTCCTGTGATCGCGGGTCGTCGCGCGCTCGTCGACGAGCCGTTCGCCGGAGTCACGGTGACCGGAGCGGCGAGGATCACGAAGCCCCCCGTCGGCGCAGCTTCGACCACGCCAACGAGGTTGGGCGTGTTGGGCATGGTCGGCGTCGCGCCGTAGTTCACGCCGTCCGCGGCCATCGCGTTGCCCTGCGTGCCCGCGAGGCCGTTGTTCACGACGAGCGCGCACGAGGCCGCGCGCATCGCCGCTTGCACGAGGATGTGGCCACCGCCGCCGCCGCCGCCGGGCCCGTGCTCGACGAAGCCTGTGCTTCCACCGTTGCCGCCGTTCGCGTGGATCGATCCACACCCAGCGCTGGTGCGAAGCCGAAGGTAGATGCTGCCGCCTGCGCCGCCGCCGCTCTGCGCATCGTTGGCCGCCGCGCCCGCGTTGCCCAGGCTCTGTCCATCGGCGCTGATCTGCCCTGCGCCCGCGAGGGAGTCGGCGCGGACGAAGATCCATCCGCCGCCGATTCCGCCGTTGGTCCCGATGTTGTTGTTGCCGTCGCCCGCGCCGCCGCCGCCGCCAAACGAGCTGTGATCCAGCAGCGAATACGTGAGCGCCGTTCCACCATAGCCGCCGACGGCGCGGCCTCCGTCGTCGCGCCACGTTCGACCGCCGATGCCTCCGCGACCGCCGTTGCCACCACCACCGCCGCCGGAGTTGTGACAGATGCCACCACCGCCGCCGTTCGCGAGATACCCGCGGCCCCGACGGACGCCGAACGCGCCGTTGTTCGCGCTCTCGCCGCTGAACTGCCCGCGATCGGCCATCTCTTCGAGCGCGGTGCAGCCCATCTGACCGCTGTTCGAAATGAACGCTCCGCCGCGAAATCCACGGCTATCCGCGCTGATGGTGCCCGCGTTCGTGACGGCGCCCGTCGCGAGAAAGGCGAGCACTCCGCCGGTGGTGCCGTTCCACGCTTGAGCGGCGAGCGTCGCGCCCATGTTCACGGTCACCGTCGTGTACTCAGGAACGCGGATCACCTGCGTCCCCGTCGCGTCGAACCCGTTCACCAACGGCTCGTCGAGCGTGAGGTTCGCCCCCGCGATCGAGCGCACGCGCGCGAGCTCCCAACGCCCGACAGCGCTCGTCGCCAGGTCCACCGCGGCCGCGGGCATCCCCATCGGCGGCGCCGCGGGGACGCTCATCAACGCGCCGTTCGAGCGATAGATCAGCACGAGATCACCCGCGGCGAAGCCCATCGCCGAGCCCACCGTGACCGTCGTCGCGCCCGCCGCGACGTTGCTCGCGAGCGGCGTGTACGCGTTCACGACGGTGGGCATCGCGCCGCTGACCGTGAGCGCTCCGCTGCGGCCCGTTCCCACGCCGTAGCTGTCTCGCCCAGCGTGCGCGACGGCAGGAACCACCGACACCAACGCCAGCAAGCTCAGCGCGCGAGTGATCTGTGCTCTCTTCACTGCATTGCTCCTCTTCCGCGAAACAATCCGCGGACAAGCTGCGGTTATCTCCCAGCCGAGGGCACGAGCCAAGCCAACCCGGAGATTTTCCAGACTCGAGCGCTGGTCACGGGGGATGAACCGCGACCGAGCTGCCCGGTGCGGCGTTGAATCGAGCGCAGGCAGACGGGCTTCGAGCGTGGTACTTGGGCCGCGCGATGAGCGACGAAGCGACCGCGCCGTACGGCGAGTTTCGAGATCCGCGGCCCTTTTTGCAGAGACACGGGCTTCGACCGAAGGACTCGTTCGGGCAGAACTTCTTGATCGCGCCGCCCGTGGCCGAGTCCATCGCGCGCGCGGTCGACCCGCGCCCAGGCGAAACGGTGATCGAAGTGGGAACGGGCCCCGCGACGATCGCGCGCATGATCGCGCCGCGCGCCAAGCGAGTGATCGCGATCGAGCGAGATCGAGAGATGGTGGCCGCGCTCGGGGCCGACGATCTGCCAGCGAACATCGAGGTGCTCGAGACCGACGCGGCCGCGTACGACTACCGCGCGCAGTGCGAGCGCGAGCCGACCGCGATCGTGGGCAACCTGCCCTACCAGATCACCGGAAAGCTCATTCGCTCATTTCTGGCCTCGCCCGTTCGTTGGCGGATCGCCGTCGTGATGGTGCAGAAAGAGGTCGCGCTGCGGCTGTGCGCGGCGCCCAACGACGACGACTGGGGCGTTCTGAGCGTGTTTACGCAGGCGGCTTGCAAGGTCGAGCGCGTGTGCGACGCGAGCCCTCGGTGCTTTCATCCCGCGCCGCGGGTGGTGAGCACGGTCGTGGCGCTGATTCCGAGAGAGACGCCGCTGGCCGAAGAGACGCCGGCATTTCAGAGGGTCGTGCACGCGCTCTTCGCGGCGCGGCGAAAGACGACGCTCAACGGGATGACCCCCGCGTGCAAGAGCGGCCGCGAAGGCGCCAAGCGCGCGCTCGAACGCGCGGGAATCGACGGCCAACGCCGCCCCGAGACGATGAGCATCGAAGAGCTGCGCGCGCTCACGGACGCAGTGACCGAAGTGGGGTGAGGCAACGCGCGTGGGGGTGGGCGAACGTTGTCGCGCGCTGTGCGCAGCAGCGACGCGCGCCCCGACACGGGACCCCTATGGCCCGATCCAAACCGCCCACGATCGCCGCTCTGGCGAGAGTGTGACAGCGATTTTCTCGCTAATTTTCCAGCACTTTCGGAGAACTTCTGTTTCGAGTCGCTGTCTGAGTTCGTCGACGAGGTCAAGCGATGCAGCACTCGAAGATGACGGTTGGTTCGATGACGATGGCGATGAAGGCGGTCCGGCCCGAGGCACACGGACCGAAGGTCCTTCGACTGGGGGTGCTCGAAGGATCGCGCATCGTCGAAGAGCGCATCATCCGCGCGGACGAGAAGGCCGCGGTCACGATCGGAACCGATCCCTCCTGCACCATCGTGATCGCCGGAGAAGCCGCGCCCGAGAAGCAGGCGCTCTTTGTTCGAGAGAGCGATCGCTGGACGCTCGCGCTCAGCGCAAGGCTCGAAGGGCGCGTGCTGATGGACTCGAAGGTGCACGCCATCGCGGAGCTCGCCGCGCACCGCTCGTCGATCGCGCTCGATGACAACACGCGCGGAAAGGTCTCGCTCGGCGCCACCTCGGTGCTCTTTCAGTTCGTCGAGGCCCCTCCGGTCGCGCCGAAGCCGCAGCTCCCGCGCACGATTGTTCGTCAGCCGCTGCGCGAGCTCGACTGGCGCTACAACGCCTGTCTCTCGGGCTTCATGGCCCTCGCTTTCATCGGCATGGGCTACGTCGAGTATGGCTACGACCCTGAAATCGAAGCGATGGACATCCGCGAAGAGGCGCGTCTCGTGCGGGTCGACGCCGCCCCGATGAGCGCCGAAGCGATGCCGACCGAGCAGCAGCAGGCAGCCGCTGCGCCCGAGACGCCGTCCACGCCGTCCCGTCAGCCATCGCGCGCGCCGTCCAACACACGTAATCAAAACACCGCGCAAAACAACGGCGCGCAGAGCAGCGAGGCGCAGGCGCAACGAGTGAACGCGGCCATGAACCGCGCGATGAGCGCAGCGGACGCGGCGATGACGGCGCTCAACCGCTCGGCCGAGTGGCGCGATTTGCTCCACGCGACGGAGGGACCGCGCTCGGCGGCGGCGATGGTGGCCAACGGACAGGGGCTCAGCGACGGATCGATCGAAGCGCTGCGCAACGTGGGCAACGTGACGAACGCCACGGATCGCCCTGGAATCCACCGTACGGGGCTCGTCGCGAGCAACGCGCCCATCGGCGCCAACACCCTCGGCGGACCGCGCCGCATCGACGGTCCTGGCGAGGTCGCGACGAACACCGTGGTGCCCGTCGAGCGCGTGATCCGCACGCGTGTGACCACGTCGGGACCGATCGGCCCCGAGCCCGGGCCGGGCATGCCGATCAACGAGATCGCGGCGGTGTTTCGCCGCAACCTCGGCGCGATCCAGAGCTGCTACACCGCGGGTCTGCGCAACAACTCGGGCCTTCGCGGCCGACTCGAAGTCGAGTTCACCATCGGAACGAGCGGTCGCGTCGTCGGCACCCCCGACGTCTCGGGCCTGGCCAACGGCGACGACGTGCACCAGTGCGTCGCGCGACGCGTGCGCGGGTATGTGTTTCCGCAGCTCACCGAAGCGACGGACGTGATGTTTCCGGTGGTGCTCGAGCCTGGCGGTTGATCGACGGCTTTGCGGGGTGGGGTCGCATCGTTCACCATCGCGCGATGAGCTTGCGCGACGCGCTGATCGAGCGGATGCAACGGCCGCAGAGGCATCGGTTGCTGCAGGGATTTCCTGCGGTTCCTGCGATGCGCAAGGCGGGCCCGGCGGCGCAGGTCGACGGGCCGCTGACGGGGCTTCATCGATGGTTCGACGGCGCTCTTCACGATGGCGACTACGAGACAGCGCGCGAGTCGAAGACCGAGTCCGAGCGCGACCCGGACGAACAGCCCCAGATCCCCGGCGTCGCGTTTCACGAGCAGCCTCGGGGCAGAGCGATCCTCGCGCGCGGCGACCTCAGCGAACCAGCGCACTTCACGGTCGATCGAAAGCGAGCGCTGATCGTCGGAGTGATCCCGCACACGCAGTGCATCCCGCACAAAGACGCGTGCGGCTTCTGCACGTTTCCGCACGATCGCCCGAACAACCGACTGCGTGAGCGGATGGTGGACAACGCGATCGAGGACATCGCGCAGGTGTGTGAAGACGAGCGCGTTCACGGACGCGACGTCGAAGCGATCTACCTCGGCGGAGGGACGGCGAACCTCTCGACGCCCGAAGAGATCACGTCGATCGTCGAGACCCTCGCGCGTGGCCTTTCGATCGCGAGCGCAGAGCTCACGCTCGAAGGCGCTCCGCACTTGTTCGATCGACTGCTCTCGTCGCACTTGAAGAACCTCGCGCGCCTGCCCGTGGCGCAGCGACGAATCTCGATCGGCGTTCAGACGTTCGAGCCCAACTACCTTCGCATGATGGGCCGCGAGAGCTTCGGCGACGCCGAGCTCGTTCGACGGCTCGTGCGGCGGTGCGCGGCGCTCTCGATCACGACCTCGTGCGACCTGCTCTTCAATCTCCCTGGGCAAGAGCGCGCGGACATGCTGCGCGACGTCGACACCGCGGTCTCGTTCGGCCTCGAGCAAGTGTGCCTCTACAACCTCATCCTTTACGAAGGACTGGGAACTCCCTGGGCAAACGAGCGTGAGTTCATCGAGGCGATGCCGAGCAACCAGCGCGCGTGCGCGAACTGGATGGCGCTTCGCGAGCGGCTCATCGCGCACGGGTACGTGCAGACCACGCTGACCAACTTCGAGCGCGAGGACGTCACCACGAGCGCGAGGCGCTTTCGTTACGAGACGGCGAGCTTCTCGGTCGAGCGCACCGATGGGCTTGGCTTCGGGCCGCTCTCGCTCACGACCTTCGTCAACGCGGACGAGCGGCGCGGGATCAAGCTCTTGCGCAGAAAGAGCAACGCAGCGGGCGCGCTGTGGAGCGCGGACGACCTGATGTTTCGCTACGACGAAGCGGGGTTGAAGGCGCTGTTTCTCACGCGCGGGCTCGCGAAGACGCGGCTCGACGCGCGCGTGTACGAGGGGCTGTTCGAGTCGAGCTTGCACAGCGATTTGCGCGAGCCGATCGCGGTTCTCGAGCGCGAAGGGCTGCTGCACACGAGCGACGAGGGGATCGCCCTCACGCCGCGCGGAATGTTCTACGCCGACGCCGCGGTCTCGATCCTCGCGATGGGTCTCGCGAGCGCGAGTGACGGCGCGGGGCTGCACACGAGCGACCTGCTCAGCGAGCGCTACGTCGCGGGTCACCACTACGGAGGAATGGGGTGAGCGAGTGGGCGGGCGCGGCGCAGGAGGGGGTTTTGTAGGGTTAGGGGACGGTGTTCAAAAGTTCATTTGTTGCCGACCGAGCGCACGACAGCGCGCCGTTGAGCGCCCGATCGCCTGCTCGCTGCGAGCGCCCCTTGCGCTACGCAGGTCACCTCGCCCCGCCGATCGGTCGCGGCAACATGCATTCGGCCGCACCATCACTGCGGCAACGTGCAACAAATGAACTTTTGAACACCGTCCCCTAACCCTACAAAGCCGCGCTGCCCGTCGAGACTTCGCTATCCTCCGCGACCGCATGAAGCTCGACTACCGCGACTGGCGCGAGGACCGGGACACCTGGGCCACGCTGCTCGGAGTGTCTCGAACCGCGATCGATCTCTATCTCGACTGCGACGTCATCGACCTGCACATCGAGCCCTTTCTCTGGCATCGGCTGATCGACTACGACATGCTCGAGCGCCACGGAAACGGGCTTTTCGACGGGCGTTTCTACTCGCAGACAGACCTCCCGCGGCTGCGCGAGGCGCAGATCACCGGCGCCACATGGGTGATCACCACCAACCCGTTTCGATCCAGCGACGGACGGGCCGAGGCGTTCTCGCGCAACCTCGATCGACTCGTGCAAGAGCTCGCGCGCGCGCCCGAAGACGTCGCGGTCGTGCGCAACGTGAAGGAGTACCGCGCCGCGCGCGCCAAGGGCCTTCACGCGGCCTTCATCGGAATCCAAGGCGGCAACGCGCTCGACGACAACCTCGACGCGCTCGATCGCATGCGCGACGACTTGATCCTGCGCGTCACGCTCGTGCACTTGAGCTCTTCGCGCATCGGAGTGACCAGCTCACCCGCAGCGTCGCTCGGAACAGGAAGCGACGGACTCACGCAGTTTGGCTTGGAGTACGTCAAGCGACTCAATGGCAAGAAGGTCTTCGTCGACCTCGCGCACATCTCGAAGAAGGGCTTCTGGGACGCGCTGAGCGTGCACGACAAGAGCCAGCCCGTGCTCGTCACGCACACGGGCGTGAGCGGCGTGCACGAGCACTGGCGCAACCTCGATGATCAGCAAATTCGCGCGGTGGCTGAGCTCGGCGGCGTCGTCGGAGTGATGTACCAGAGCTCGTTTCTGGGCGACCCGTTCTGGGGAGGAAAGTGCGAGGCCATCGTCCGGCACCTCGAGCACGTGGCCACGGTGGCGGGAGACAACGTTCCAGCGCTGGGAAGCGATTGGGACGGGATGATCGTGACGCCGCGGGACATGCCCACGTGCTTGGAGCTGCCACGATTGGTGCAGGCGATGCTCGATCGGCAATGGACACACACGAGAATCCGCCGCGTGCTAGGAGCGAACTTTCTCGACACCGTCGAACGCTTGAGAGGCTGAGTGCAAACGATCGCGATTCACCCCGACATCGTGCGCGAGGTTGATTTGTTGTGCCTCGACGCCGGCAACACCGTGATCTTCCTCGACCACGCCGTGGTCGCGGAGGTCTTGAACACCCAAGGCCTCGACGTCGCGGTCCCTGCCCTCGTCGACGCCGAAGGCTTCGCCAAGCGCGCCATCGGAACCAGCGAGGCATCGCCCGCGGTGTCTGGATTTTCTCCAGCGCATCAGCTCTGGGCCATCGTGGTTCGCACGATGATCGAGCGCGCCGGCGTACCCCGAGCGCACAGCGAGCGATGCGTGCGCGCGCTGTGGGCCGAGCACGACGCGTTCAACTTGTGGAGGCGCGTTCCCGAGGGGCTGCGCGAGTCGCTCGACGCCGTGCGCGCCGCGGGCGTGCGCGTGTGCATCGTCAGCAACAGCGAGGGAAAGCTCGCCGGCCTCTTCGACAAGCTCGACCTCTCGTCGCGCTTCGACTGGGTGATCGACAGCGCGCTCGTCGGCGTCGAGAAGCCCGATCCCAAGATCTTTCAGCTCGCGCTCGACCGCTTCAACGTGAGCGCCGCGCGCGCGCTGCACTTGGGAGACACCGTCGCGACCGACGTTGTAGGCGCGCGCAACGCCGGGATTCGCACGGCGTTGATCGATCCGTTCTCACACTACGTCGGGCAGTTCGAAGACGTCCCGCGCGTGAGCGACGTGAATTCTGTCGCGCGAGAAATCTTGCGGCTGCGCAAGTGACATAGTCTGTCCGCAGAGAAGTTGCGGGGCGCGGGGGCGGCTCCTACCGTGCGGTTGTTCCAAAGGACGGCACGGGCTCTGCGGCGAACTCAATGGTGAGGTCGGACGCGCGCCTGGCGGCGGATGGCCCGTGTCGAGGATGTGCAAGAGGACACCATGGCTGACGGACTGAATCGCGCGATGTTGATCGGAAACCTCGGAAGCGACCCCGAGCTTCGCTTCACCGAGGGAAACCGAGCGGTGCTCAAGTTTCGCATCGCGACGACCGAGACCTATTTGACCCAGGATCGCGAGCAGAAGCAGGTCACGCACTGGCACAACGTCGTGATCTGGGGAAAGCGCGCCGAAGCGCTGCAGAAGCTGCTGAGCAAGGGCTCGCGCGTGTACGTCGAGGGTCGCATCGAGACCCGCTCGTACGAGGACAAGGACAAGATCAAGCGATCTGTCACTGAGATTTCTGCGACCAACATCATCTTGCTCGACGGCCGTCGCGGTGGCGCTGGCGGCGAGCACGAAGGTGAAGGAGGCGGAGGCTACGAGCGCTCGAGCGGCGGCGGTGGCGGTGGCTTCTCCCGCGGCGGCGCTGGCGGCAGCTCCGGTGGCGGCGGTGGCTACGGAGGTGGCGGCAGCCGTCCCAGCGGCGGCGGTGGCGGTGGCGCTGGCGGTGGTCGACCGAGCGGCGGCGGAGCCGAGCGTGAAGAGCCGGGGCCCGACGACTTCGGCGGCGACGACGACATTCCGTTCTGAAACCGTGCTGGGACGGCGGGGGAGACGGCGGACGGAATCCCCATTTCCGGCTCTTGTCCACGCGGAGTCGCGTCATCGACCTGCGACAAGTCCGCTGGCTGCTGGATTTTCACAGGCCGATCAGCGTTCGAGAGCGAGGGGCGCGTGCTCGGGACGCGCTGGACAAGGACGGTGGCAACCAGTGCCACCGCAGGGCCTCGCTCGAAGACTCGCGACGAGGGAAGTGCATCAAGATCGAGACGCGAATTGGGTCTCGAAACGAGAGAGTCGACCTGCGCCTACCCACAAGTCTGCGACTACTTTGGGGCGAAGCACTTCGCGTACCTCCGCACTCGTCGCGAGTCTTCGAGCGAGGCCCTGCGGTGGCACTGGTTGCCACCGTCTCCGAGCACTGAGCTCTTCGATCGATCGTCCATCGCGCACGTCGAGCCCTCGCCCATCGCGCTCCTGACACTTCCCTCGTCGCGAGTCTTCGAGCGAGGCCCTGCGGTGGCACTGGTTGCCACCGTCCTCGCCCAGCGCGGCCCGAGCACGCGCCCCTCGCTCTCGAACGCTGATCGGCCTGTGATAATCCAACAGCCAGCGGACTTGTCGCAGATCAATGACGCGGTTTCGCATGGAGAAGAGGGGGGAATGAGCGATGAACTCGACTCCCCAATGAGTCCTGCACTTCGTCGGGGATGAACCTGACACCGTCGTGAGTTCATGCTCCGTTGGTCTCCGTGGTGATGCCTGTCGCGCGTTTCTCGCTGTTCGCTGCCACCGCGGCGACCGCGCTCGTCTCCGCGGGCACCGCGCTCGGACGGCTCGAGTCGCGCGCGTGGATCGCCGGCGCGCTCAGCGGCTATGTCGCGTTGGTGGCGCTCGGGATCAGCAAGCCCGCGCTGCGGATGTTCACCGACGCCCTCACCCGCGTCGATCACGGGGCCGCGCTCGTCGTCGACGTCCGCGAGGGCGACGCAGACCCGTTGAGCGAGCTGTTCGCGCTCTGCCAGAAGCACCGTTGCACGATCACCGTTGCGCTCGACACGAACGCGGCGATCGCCCACGCGGACGTGCTCCGAGGAGCCCTTGCGCAAGGGCACTCGATCGCGCTTCGCGACGGTGTCCCCGCGACCACCTCCAGCGAGGGCGCCCGCGCGGCGGACCGCAGAATCGAGCGGATCGAACGCGATGAAGCGCGATGGGCCGCGCGATTGCCCGAGCTCGATTCGCCGGAGCTTTGGCTCGCGGACGGGCTCTTCACCCCGGCGCTGCAACGCATCGCAGACGCGTTCGACCGAACGCTCGTCGCGCCATCGCACGACCTGCGCGCGATCGTCGAGCCCGAGGCGCTTCGCGAGAAGCTCGTGGACGCGCTCGACCACCACGCGATCGTGCGGGTGATCGACTCGCCGGCGCTGCGTCAGCAACTGCCCGCGGTCCTGGACTCGGCGGGCCGTCTCGGGGTACCCGTTCGCGCGCTCACTCTGCCAGACCATGACTGAGTGAGCCTCTTGGATTCCTGAACCTCCTGAAGCATCGAGAGCATCCCGTGGCCGCCCACCGTTCGCTGTTGCTGTTGCCCGCCCTCGCGCTCGTCGGTTGTCCGTCGAAGCCGCAGACCCCTCCATCGCAGACCGGTGATCACAGCGACGCAGGAGCGATCCGCTCGACCAGCGCCCGCGCGCTCAGCACCGCCGCGCCCGACAACCTGCTCGCCACCATCCGCGGAACGATGCTTCGCCGCGCGATCCCCATGATCTTTCCTGGCCCCGCGCCCGAAGAGGTCGTGACGCAAGGGATCCCGCAGATCACGCGAGGCGTCGGCGCCAACGTCAACCGCATCGATTTGGACTCTCCCTTCGCCGTCGTGGCTGTCGTTGGCGACACCGACGAGACGGCGTCGCCCTCGTTCTTGGGCGTCTGGCCGCTCAAGCCCGGCGCGAGCGTCGCGATCGAAGCGCGCGAAGGCCGCGGATGGACCCCCGCAGGAGAGGGCGTCTACAAGCCCACCAGCCCTGACGCAGGAGCAAACGACGAGAACCAGTGCTGGGTCGCGCGTCGTCAGCCCGTCGGCTGGTCGCTGCTCTGCGGACCGCGCGACACGCTCGCGCGCACCGCGGGCTACCTCCAGCACATCGGGACGAGCGCGCCCGACAATCAAGCCATCCTCGACGTCGATGTTCGCGCAGGAATCCTCGGTCGAATGGCCCGTCGCCAGCTCGCCGAAATCGACCGTCAGGCCCCTCCCCAGGGCGGCCGTTCACCCGAAGAGCAGTTTCGCCGTCAGGCCTTCGAGCAAGTGCGCCGCCAGGCCGCGCTCGTCACGGCCATCGCCACCGACGTCGACTCGGTGCGCGGCGCGCTCACGCAAGACGAGACGGCGATGCACCTCTCGCTCACCGCGACGATGCGCCGTGCTTCCAGCGATCAAACGCGCTTTTTGCTCGAGGCCGCAGCGGGTCGCCAGGCCCCCGCGGCGCTGCTCACCGCGCTGCCGGCGAGCGCGCAAGCGTGGATGATCTCGGGCTTCGACGCGGACAAGATCACCAGCGCGCTCGGCGCTCCGACGCCCGACGTGATGACCCTCGCGCAGGCCGGACCCGAGTTTGCCCGGGTCAAAATGCTGCTCGATCAAATCACCAACGTCATGCCCCCCGCGCAGCGCGTCGACGCGTACACGCCGGACGAAGGGCACACGATGGTGCGCGTCGTTCAGCGCGCGGACGCCGAGCGATTCGTCGATGACTTTCGCGTCGCCGTTCAGTCCGTCCCCGCGCGTCCCATCGGGCCGGGCCAGACGTTGCGCGACATGGCCGTCTCGATGCCCACGCCCGGACTCACGGGACACGTGCTTCGACTCGGTCAAAACCTGCGCATTCCGCCCGGGACGCAGATCACCCAAGAGCAGCGCGACCAGCTCAACCGCTCGATCCTCCTCGTGGGCCAGGGCGATCGCCTCACCATCGTGCAAGGTCGCGACCCGCTCGCGCGCTACCGCGCGTGGAGCGCGGCGAACGCCGAGCACCTCAGCGCCACCGTTCCTGCCAACGCGGTGATGGCCGGTCGCATCAGCATGGCGTCGTTCGCGCCGTTCTTCTACGGGCAAGCTGTCGGAGGCATTCCCGCTGGAGAAACGCAGGGATTGGACTTCTCGATCGCCGTCGCTCGCCAGGGCGAAGGAGCCACAGTCACCCTGCGCGCAGACGGTCCGATCGCCGTCGCCACGGGCCTTCGCAACCTCTACGCCGCCATCGAGCAGCAGCGCATGATGATGGCGCAGCAGCAGATGGAGGCGATGCAGCGCGCGCAACAGCAGCAGCAACAGCAGATGCAGCAGATGCGGCAGATGCAGCAAAACGCTCAGCGCCAGCAGCTCGATCCGAACAACTTGCCCGAGCCGCCGGCGATTCAGCTTCCGCAGCGCTGAACCAGAGCCGAAGGGCGCGCGGCACAAAGCCAGCGAAGCCCTTGCGAGGGCGGGCCCGACTGCGCGACGTTTGTCGCTGCGAATGCCCACCGAACCCGGCTCTCACGGCGCCCCCGACGGCACGGTCTCGACGCGCCACACCACGCCGCTCACGGTCCTGCTCGCGAGCGCGGGGACTCCTCCCTTCGACGCGCAACGAGCGGCGCTCGCCGCGACGCGCTTGTTCGACGCCTTCGTCCTCGCGCCCGAACGCAAGCAGCTCTTCATCGGTCCCCGCGCGCTCTTCGGCCCGCACGCGACCGGGCTCGACCCCAGGCACGACGCGCTCGCACGAATCCTGCGCACGATCGCGTTTGGGCTTCGCTCTCGCGCCGAAGCGCACGAGTCCCTCTCGGGAACGCGCGACCTCGTCCGCGGCGCCGCGGGGATCTCGGCCGCGCGCATCGAAGGGCACCTCGGCGGCTTCGACCCTCGTCGCGGCGCCGCCTCCGTGTGCACCGCCGACGTCATGATCGGCAGCGAACGGCCCGGAACCGACCCCATCGACGCCCAAGACGCCGGCGTGATCCGTCGCTTGCTCGCGCTCTCTCTGCGCGGCGCGATGGCCACCAAACCCGCGCGCACCTCGGGGCTCGTGACCGACCTCGGCGGCGCGACGCTCGTGCTCGCGGTGCTCGACCTCGCGGCCAATCCGCGCTCTGCGCTGCGCGCGGCGCGCGGCAGAGTGTCTCGCTCGGGTCGCATCGGAGCGGACGAGAGCGCCTGGCCCCGCGACGTCGGTCAGGCCCTGCGCGAGTGGCTCGCGCACGCGATCGCGAGCGCTTCTCCCTCGGGCAGCACGGGCCGAGAGCTCACGCGCGAGCCGGCGCTTCCGGCGGACGTGCTCGACGCCTTCGCCGTCTCGCTCGCGCTCGCGGTGTACAACGGGTTCGCGCCCGAGCGAGAGACGCCCCTCGTCGTGGCGGGCGCGGGGCCCGAGGACGCGTTCACCGCGGCGCCCGTAGTAGTCGGCCCGTCGGTCGCGGCCGTGAGCAGCCCCGTCCTGGGATTGTTCTCGCGGATTGATTTCGTGGGCCTGCCGTTCGCTCCGGTCAACGAAGCGCCGGTCTCCGTCGCAAAGACCCCGGCGATCCCGCTCACGCAGCGGGCGTCGAGCGCCTCGATCACGAGCGTCTCGCTCGACGAGCAGAGCTTCACGCGCGCCCGCGACTGGCTTCGCGGCGCGAAGGGCGCCCTCGGCTCGACGGCGAGCGCAGCGCCCGCAGCGCAAGCGCCGACGGTGCTCGAGGCGTCGGTGGACCCGTTCGCGCCAGCGCACACGTTTTCAAGAACCACGCTCGACGCCTTCGCGTCGCGGGTCGCCAAGGTCGCGACGAGCGCCGAGCCGAGCACGCAGATCGTCACGCTCGTCGGGCCGCGCACCGCCCGCGCCCGTGAGGCGCTGGCGACCGTGGGAAAATCCCTCTTGAACCGCGGCCCCTTGAGCATCCTCGCGCCCAAGCCCGAGACGCGAACGCTCGCGTTCGAGACGCTCTCGGACCCGGTCGCGCAGCTCCGTCGCGCGGACATCGCGCGCTGGGTCGGGACCGACCTGTCGCGCGCCATCGAGTACAACGTCGAGCCAGGAGCCAACCTGCTCATCAACGCGACGGCGCTCGAGCGCGTCGACGACGAGACCGCCACCGCGCTCGCGAGGCTGTGCTCGGACCTGGTCGACCGAGCGATGCCGCGCTCGCTCGTTGTGTTGCTCGGCGCTCCGTCGTACGGCGCCGCCGCGACGCTCGTCGCCGCGATGGGAAAGCACGCCGAGCTCGAGACCTCCGACGTCCCCTTGCGCGGCGGGGCGATCACCCTCGTGCGCATCGACGCTCCCCCGGCCACGCTCTCGGGCTCGGGACGCGCGCTCGACGAAGCGCAGCTCGCTCGCTTGTGTGAGCCCTTCACGGGGCAAGGCCCGCTCGCAGAGCTGTGCGCGCGCGCGATGCTCGCCCCGGCCGAGGCGCGCTTTCGCTCGACGCTCGCCCGCGCCGTGGCGCTCTCGCTCGTCAACGATCCGCCTGCGCCGCAGCTGCCCGTGCTCCCGAGCGACGTGCGCGCGGCGCTCGGCGACGTGCAACGCGCGCTCGCTCGCGCCGTCGGCGATTCGCACGGAGGCCCCGCCTCGCGTCGCGCCCTTCAAGCAGGCGTGTGCGCGCAGCACACGGCGCGAGCCTCGCTCGCCGCGGGGATGATCCACGAGCTCGTTTTGTGCGCGCGCACCGAGGCGGCGCTCACCGTGGGCGAGTACTGGGCGCCCAAGGGCCTCTCGCACGCCGCGAGGCTCGACGCGGTCGCAAAAAACGCGGTGATTCCCTGGCTTCTCGCGGCCAACACGCGCGCCTCGCTCGTCGTCGCAGACAGCGTCGCAGAGCTCGTCGGACACGATGGCTTCGAGCCCGTGAGCGCGGTCGCGCCGTGGATCGTCGCCGCGCTCGGCGCGAAGAGCGCGGATTTTCTCGAGCGAACGCCGCTCATCGTGTCGCGCGGACCGATGCTCGAGATGGCCGCCGCGGTCTCGGTCTCCGTGGGCGCGCCGCACGCGCGAGGGATCGCGACGACGCCGACGCTCGCGCTCGAATGGACCGTTCCCCCGACGCGCGACGCGACCCTCGGAATCGCGGGGAGCGTCGTGGCGGGCGCGTACGACGCCGTCCGTCGCGTGCTGCAAGAGGGCGCTGTTCGCACGGTCCCGAGGGACTCGCGCACGGGAGCCGCGATCCTCGTCGAAGTCATCTGCGACAGCACGCTCACGCCCGAGCGCGTGAAGCTCTTGATCCCGCTCAAAGCCGGCGCGTCCGAGGCCCTGTTGCAGACCACCGCGCTCGAAGTGGGCGCGCGCGTGGCCGGCGCGCTCGGCGCCGACGGAGACGATTGGATCGCTGAAATCCACGGTGAAGACGGGATCGACAGCGAGGTTCCGCTCGCCGAAGCGCTGCTCGCGCGCGACTGCGCCGCGCGGTGGGTGCGCTCGTTGAGGGTGCTTCCACGGTGGTTTCCGCAGGACGAACGCGGGGACGGACACTACGTCGAAGCGCCTGCGATCAGCACGGCGAGCGAGCTCGGGCTGCTCGGGGCGATGCTGGTCGACCGCAAGATTCCCGGGGCGAGCGAAGAAGCGCGAGCGGTGGTCAACCGACTGCAGCTCGCAGCCGACGAGCTCTCTGCGCGCGCCAAAGAGCTCGCGAGCTCGCTGCCCGTCGTCCTTCACTTCGCCGACGGCCCCGCGCGCGAGGTCATCGAGCGAACGCTCGCGGTCGCCTGGTTTCTTCACGCCAACTTCTGCTGCTCGTCCCCTGGCCACGTCGTGTGGGCCCCGCCCGGAATGCCCGGCGATCCCGAGGTCATCGTCCGCTCGCTCGACTTCGATCGCCTCCGCGCGTGGACCGCACGCAAGATCGCGCGCCCCGACGAGGTCAACCGCCGCGTCGAAGACGTCCTTCGGGCGCTCAGCCCGCGCGTCGTGATCGAGCGCGATTGAGCGCTATTTCTTCAGCTCGTTTCGCGATGGCTCTTGGCGAGCGCGCCGGCGATCGAGCCCGTGCATCACCGCCGCGGTGAGCGCCATCGGCGCGGCCAACAACACGAACGCGAAGTGCACGAGCAGCACCGCGAGCGCGCGTCCGACGGACTCGTTCACCGAGCTCGCTCCTTCGGGGACGGTGCCCGAGAGCACCGCTGCATAGCGCCACCACCCGAGCGAGCGCAGCGAAACCCACGCGACCGTCAGCGCGATCGACGAGAACAACAACGCGCGCTTCATCGTGCGCCTCCCGCTCTCGCCGCGCGACGCGCGTCCACTTCGCGCCACAGCGGCCCCTCGACCAGCGCGTAGAGCAGCACCGCGTCGCCCACCGCGTTGCTCGCGAGAAACCGCCGCGAGCCCCCCTCGCTCACCGGAAACGCCGCGAGCTCGAGCGACGCCACCAGCCCCGCGAGCGCCGCGCGATCATCGAAGCTGCCCGCGCCGAGCACCGCGAGTCCGCTCGCTCCCGCGTTGGCGCCCACCCACGGAATCGTCGGCCCCGAGTCCACGTCCGCGCTCCTCGACGACGACGCAGGCCACTCGCGCGCGAACCCGAAGCCCAACCACTCTCGCAAGAGCTCTCGCTTCGCGCGTCGGTATTGATCCTCTGCAAACGCGCGGTCGATCACTTGAAGGTCGTGCGCGACCATAAAGATCGAAGAGCCCTCGGGCCCCTCGCGCACCGCGCCGTCCATCGTGTAGCTCGAGACGAGCAGCCCCGTCTCTCCGTCGACGAGCCGAGCTCTGGCCTGCGCGAGCCAGCGCTGAACGATCGCGCTGTGATCCACGCCATCGAGCACCTCGCGCACGCGCAGCGCCGCGAGCGCGACGGTGTTGCAGAAGGTCCAGCACTCATCGGGATAGCTCTCGGCGCTGGCGATGGGGCCCGCGCTCATTTGCGCCTCGATCTGCGCGGCGCGCGTCGCGAGCTGCGAGCGAAGATCCTCGCGGTCGTCGCGCACCACGCGGCGCGCGGCGGCCATGAGCGCCAGCTCTCCGTCGACGAACAAGCTGCGCTGATCCGCGTTGATCCACGGCCTCGCCCGAGAATAGCCCAGCAAGAAATACCCCTGCCCGTGCTCGCGCTCGCGCGCGATCGTGTCGTCGATGAGCCAGTCCATCGCGCGCACGTATGCATCTCGATCGCGAGCCTCGCGCAGCGCCACGTTGGCCAACGCGAGCACGAGGTAGGTGCGCGCCATCAGGTCCCACTCGGGGTTGGACGCGCGCATCCGACGCAGCTCTCGCGTGCGCGCGTCTCGGTCAGCCCACACATTCAACTGCCGCTGCAAGAGCGGGCGCGCGTAGGACGAGAGCGCCCCGTCCGACGGTCGCAGCGCGTCTTGTGACGGTCGATAGAAGAGACGAAGAGACGCGATCCACAGCGCCAATACCGCAGTGAAAAGAACAAAGAACAAAGCCACCTTCGACGCGCGTCGCGATCGTGGAGACATCGCTTTCACCCCGTTCGTTGCAATGAAACCAAGTCGCGCCCGCGCGCCGCGCAGGCGTGCAACACTCGGTCAGAGAGGGAAGTCGTGACGAGACTGTCATTGCTCGTTCTTCGGTGCATCGACATCGAGGCCACTCGCTCTTTCTATGAGCTGCTCGGGCTGCGCTTCGAACGGCAGCGGCACGGCAGCGGCCCCGAGCACTTTGCGAGCGAAGACAGCGACGTCATCGTCGAGCTGTACCCTGCGATCGACGCGCGGGCCGTGGGCACCGAACGCCTCGGGTTCGTCGTCGCTTCCCTCGAACACACGGTGACGACGATCGCGGCGCGCGGCGGCCGCGTGCGGAGCAAGCCCGCTCTCTCGGAGTTTGGCTTCCGCGCGGTGATCGAAGACCCCGACGGGCGCGCGGTCGAGCTCGTTCAGGGCTGGTGAGCACGGCTCAGCTGGGCTTGCTTCCGAAGTCCTGCGCGAGGCGACTGACCTGCGCTCGAAGCAGGCCGAGCGTCGCGATCTCGCGGTCGAACGCAGCGAACAGCACGAGCGTCGGCATCGCCCGCAGCGGCCGCAGGAGGATGTACGCGCTGCCCACGGTGACCAGAATGTCCTCGGTGGCCGAGCGGAGCTTCATGTCCGCGAGCAGCGTGGCGATCGCGTGCATCGCGTCCGAGATCGTCCCGTGGATGCGGGGGATCGCGTCGTTTTTTCTCGTGCGCAGCGCGACGAGCAGGCGATTGTCGAAGTCGACGACGGCCGCGGCGGTCGAGCCCGAGATGCTCATGACCTCGCTGAGCAGCGCGTCGGCGTCGCCGCGCAGGACCGCAGGGACGAGCCAGCTCTCGGTGTTGGCGTTGAGCGGGCTGGTGGAGCGCATGGGCTCGAACAAGCCCGCGGCGACGCGCTCGTCACGGAGCCGCGCGGCCTCCATCATGAGAAAGTCCAGCGGCCCGTCGATCGAGTGCGCGGTCCCTGCTGGAAACCGGTCGAACACGACGTCAGCGTCGGTCCAGGTCAAGAGCTCGAGCGCGGCGTCCATGGGCGAGAGCTTTCGCAGCGAGGCGTGCACGAGCGCGCCGTTGCGCACGAAGAGCTCGCCGAGCAGGGCCGCTGAACGCACGCGCAAGCGACACGTCCGCTGCTCCATTTGCAGCACTTGCAGCACGCTCGGGAGAGAGACACCGCTCAGCCTGCCGCGGGTGACGCTGAGCACCTCGGCTGAGAGAAAGTCGGCGACCTGCTCGTCCGACGCGACCGAAGAGACCGAGACCGCGCGGTTTTCGATCACGGGCAGCGGCGCGGGCGCGGACAGCACGGCGATCGGCATCGTGGGGTACTCCGCGGCGAGCTCCGCCCAGAGCGGCTCTCCGAGCGCGGTCGTGTACCCGTGATCGACGACGATCGCGTCGAAGCGCTGCCGCTGCAGATCACGCCCGAGTTCCTTGGGCGACTGCATCGGAACGAAGTCCACAGGAGCGAGCTTCTCCCACGCGAGCGCGCGCGCATGGGAGTCAGCTTCGTTGGCCGTGAGCACGGCGATTCTCGGTCGGGTCATGGCGCGTCGGGATCCTGGCGCCGCGTGGCTTCTCGCATCGTCACTGCCAATCGGCGCGCGAGGGTCAAAGCTTCACGAGGTCGGTCAGCGAAACACTGTACGGCACGCGTCGCGTGGGTCGGTAGGAGCAAAACTCCTCAGCCACCCGGCGACGTGCTGAGGCGCCGCGGATGGGTTGGAGATCCGCGCGGCTCAGCGACAGCGCATCGCTCTCGAAAGCGCCTCGCTCATCCACAGCGAGGGCCCACTCACCCGTTCAACGAGCAGCCCCCCACCGGCTCTTCACGCATTCAACTACATTTCCCCTCGCATCCCTACGACGCATCGAAGCAAAAGTGATTCTCGCTTACCAAGATCAGCTCGGAGGAGCTTGCGTTCACGAGAGTCGACTTGGTAATCTATCTCATGAGAGGAAGTTCGGTTCGTCGGGTCAGTCCCGCGGCCGAGCGCATCATCGCATCGATGCCAACGCAGATGCTCTGAAGCACGGGCTATTGCCGTTGTTTGGCCGGCGCCCCGCAACGCTCCACGACGCGCCGAGACGGATCACTTCGAGAGTTGCGAGACCGCACTCGGATCGAGCGATCGACCCCACACCCACGAGGATCCTATGGAGGGAGATCTCAGCCTGATTTCGATCCCTGAGCTGATCCAGACCGTGTGTTTGGGCGGACACAGCCGCGACATCCAAATTTTCGAAGGATCGGGGCTGGTTGGAGTGATTGGTGTCAGGCAAGGTCGGATCGACCGCTGCTTCGCCTTCGGCATCTGGGGGTGAACAAGCGTTCTTTCGGCTCATGCAGATTCAAGCGGGGCGGTATCGCGTGAGCGCCGCGGCGGACCTCACGGTTTCCGACTCGAGCCTCACCCGCTATTCGTGGCAAGAGCTGCTCATGGAGTCCGCGAGGCTCCAAGACGAGGCGCAGCAACTCGAACGAGTCGCGGTCGGCAGCGGAACGGTGATTCCATTTCCCTCACCGCACCCGCCCGCGCCAGCTCTGCCCGCGGCAGCGCCGCCCCCGCCCGAGACAATCGCGCACCCCCCCGCGCAGAGCACGGCGAAGGCGGCCGCGGCGCCCGCGGAAGAGAGCGCCAAGGCCAAGCCTCCCCAGAGCGACGATTTGTTCTCTCAAGCCACTCAACACTATTTGCTTCGCGACTTGGATCGCGCCGAAGAGCTGTTCGTCGAGTATCTGCGGCTGCATCCAGGGGACAAGCGCGCACTTCACAACCTCGAGCGCATTCGGAGAAAGAAGTCTCCATGAAATCACTCGCGATCGTGAGCCCCAAGGGCGGCGTCGGCAAAACGACCCTCGCCCTCAATCTGGCGTATTCGTTCGCGCAGCTCGGCAAGCGAACGCTCCTGATCGACAGCGATCCGCAAGGAGGCATCGGCAATTCGCTCGCGAGCCGAACCAAGCGCCCCGTCGGCTTGAGCACCGCCCTTCAAGGGCAGCCCATCGAAGAGTGCCTCATCCAAACGAAGAACTCGAACTTGTCGATTCTTCCCGTCGGCCCTGTCCCTTGGGCGCAAGTGTCCGATTGGTGCACTCAGCTCGCGGACCCCGCGATTTTTGGAAAGATGCTCGCCCCGATCGAGAGCGAGTTCGACTTGGCGATCTTCGACACCCCCGCGGGCCTCGCGGGGCCGACCAACGGAGTTCTGTACTACGCGACGCACGCGCTCATGCCCATTCAAACCGAGCCCCTCGCGGTGAGGGTCATCGGCCAGCTCATCGAAGTCCTGACGCACCTGCGCGGCAAGGGCGGCCGCGCCAAGCTGGTCGCCGTCGCCCTCACGATGACCAAGATCCGCGACGAGCTCTCGCTGTCGATCAGCCAGGAAGTGTGGTCGCTCTTTCCCGAGAGCCTCGTCTTGGACACGATGATCCCCCGCGACCCAGAGCTTCTGCAGGCGAGTCGTCACGGGGTTCCCGTCGCGCTTCTCCGAAAGCGCCCGCCGCCGATCACCGCCGTATTCGACCGACTCGCCGCTGAGCTCGAGCCCAAACTCTCTCTCTCCGAGACCGTCGCCGATGACCAACCCACTTATCTCCTGGATTGATCGCGACCAGTGGGCGTCCATGCTGCAGGGCGCGGTCAGCGATGAGCGCCCGCCCAAGCCTGGCTCCGCCTCGCCGCGCCCGGCGTCGATCCCCGCGCCTGCTCCCGCGCACGCGCCTGTGCTGGCTCCCACGCCCATTTCTACCGCGCCGGTCATCCCCCCAGCGCCGGCGCTGCCCTCGTCCATCGCGCCGTCGCTCGAGGTCGTCCCCTTCGTCACGACCTCGAACGTCCTCGACGTGCGGCTGCACGATCTCGTCCGTTGGATCGAAGTCGTCACCCGCTGTCGCGCCGCGTTTATCGCCGATGACAACGGGCTGCCTGTGGTCGAGCACGTCGCCGCTGAACAAGCGCAAATCGCCGCCGCCTCGTCGATCTTGCTCATGCTCGCGTCCGTGCGCTCGATGCTCAAGGACACCGGAACATGGATGTCGCTCAAGACAAGCTCGTCCGTGTTTCACGTCGTCGAGGTCGACACCCACTGGGGACGATTCGCGGTGGGGATCGTTTGCGACTATGGGCTTCCGTTTGAATTTCTCACGGTGCTCAGCAGCGCCGTCGTCACAGCGTTTCGCGCAGACCCTCTCACAGGGAGCGATCTCTAATGGATCAGTATCTCGAACAGGCCGTCGCCGAAGTCCCACAGCTCATCGGAGTGTTCATCACCGCGATGCCGGACAGCCTGCTGTTCGCGTCGTGGGTCAAGCCAGGCAACGACTGGAGCGCCGAAGACGTGGCGTCGTACTTCGGTGACCTCGTCCGCTCGAACCGTCAGGCGCTCAAGGCGCTGGGATCTTGGTCGAGCGAAATGCAGGTCACGATCGAGTCCGCCGAGCGCCTCGTCGTGCTGCGCGAGCTCACCGAAGACTTCGTCTGCGGCTGCATCTTCGAGCGCAACGCGCCGCTCGGAATGGTGCGCCTGCACCTCAAGCGCCTCCTCGAGCGCATCACGCAGGCGCTGCCCAAGGTGCAGGTCGAAGACCGCCCGCGCGCCGTGCGCATCCTCGAATTTTTGGATCGATACGCGCCCGACCCGCACGCGGTCATCATGCGCGTCTCGCTTCGAAGCGGACTCACGCTCGATCAACTCAAATCCCCGACCACGCTCTCTGCCGCGGACACTCAAAAGCTCGAAGAGACCGCGTGTCGAATCCTCGGCGTCCAGCAATTGAGCCTCTGAAAGGACCACAGCCATGGCTTTCACCGATCACCGCTCGTTGCACGCGGACAGGGCCCTCACGCTCCTCGCGGGAATCCCGTACGTCTACCACTGCCATCACTACAACCTCTTTCACGACCAGACCATCGACGACGCCCTCGGCGAGCTCGACGGCGCCCGCGTCCGGACCAACGCCGCGCGACACGCGTTTCGGGACCTGCTCTCGGCGGTCTTCAAGAAAGAAAACGCGGTCACCACCTCCGAGCGCCTCACCCTCGCCAGCGAGCTGTTTCGCTGGATGGGCCAGGGCAAGATGCAGCTCGAGCTGCTCTCGAGCAGCGGGCGCGCGCGCTCGCTGACGCCGCACTACGGCTACGCGTGGCGAGAGAAGTACGGATCGCGCATTCGTCGACACGACCCGGTCGACGCCGTCGCCGCGGGTTTCGCCGCCGCCGCGATGGAGCTCATCTACGACCTCGCGCCGGACTCGGTCGTCGCCAAAGAGCACCGCTGCATCGCGATGCGCGACCCGCAGTGCGAGTTCGAATTGACCCTCGGCCGCGGCGGCCCCGCGCTGGGCACGATCGATGAAGCAGCGTCGCTCAAGGCCTCGGCCGAGCCGCAAGCGGGCATCGACGAGGATCGCATCAAGGCCATTTCGTCGGGCCTGTGGGACTTCATGCGCGCCGTGCAGGGCGACGAGCGCGGGCTCATCGCGGCCTTCAACGTGTTCGTCACAACCCACCTGCCGACCTACTACAACGAGACGATCTACGAAACGGTGCACCACACCGAGAGCGTCAGCCCCGCGCTCGTCCCCGCGGTCGAAGAGCTGTTTCGCGAGGCCGGAAGGGCGTGCGTGTTCTTCACCTTCGGCAACGTGATGCTCTCGCCCGAATGGGAGGCGCTCGTCGGCCCGCCGTCGGGGATCTCGACGGACGTGATCTCGTTTGGCACCGCGATCGCGCGCGGATTGGGCTTCGGACACTGGCTGGTGCACGAATACGAGCCGCGAAAGCGATTCGTCCTTCGCTGCACGAGCAACTACGAAGTTCCGTTTTATCTCAGCCGCTACGGGCGGTCGAACAAGCCGCGGTCGTACTTTATTCAGGGCGCTGCGGCGGCGATGATGACCCTCGCCGAAGCGGTGCGCTGGCGCGAGCGGCCTCAGCTCACGGGAGACTTCTACCTCGAGGTCTTCCGCAGCCGCGCGAACTACCGCGTCGAACAGACGCAGTGCGCGATGCGCGGCGACGCGATCTCAGAGTACGTCGTCGAGGCCACCTGAGCGCAGTTCGATGAGCGACACGAGCCATCCTCGCGACCCCGCGGAGCAAGGCAAACGCGTCGTGCCCCAGCGCGTCGCGCCGCTCACTCGCGAGGTCACGTGCATTCGGTCGCTCGCGTGGCGGGTGGACCTCGACCCTGCTCAGGACTTCGACGCGCTCTCGAGAGAGCTCTGCACGCGAGGCTTCGCCACGGCCGCGTCCATCGCAGGGATGCGCAAATGGGTCACCCAGGAGGGCCACGAAATCGTGGTCGTCCCGCGCACCGGGCGCGCGCAAATTCGCGTGCACTACACGGTCGCAGAAGAGCAGCGGCGGTTCACCGCAGAGCGGCTGTACGTCGTGCTCGTCGCGGCCGTGATGGTGGCGAACGGCGAAACCTGAGCGACGCTCAGCGACCGAGCCAGCGATCGACCGCGGCCGACGCGAGCGAGCGCGCCTGCGCCGCGTCCTCGTTGCGCGTCACGCGCACGCCCGGAAACAGCACGTACGTCACGCCGCTCTCGACTCCGCCCGAGGTCGGGCTCGGGTTGATCCCGAGCTGCTCGGCCATGTACGCGCTCGCCTCGCCGATGGTGCCGCGCGGGCCGAGGTCACCGACGATCCCGTACGCGAGTCGGCCGCCGTACACCACGGCCACGACGGTCCCGGATTTCACGTTGCGCGACGAGAAGCTGAACCCGTCCGTGTCGAGCGGAACCACCACGAAGTTCAGTCGCGACGCGTCCAGCGGCTGCCCCGTCGAGGTCACCGCGGACGTGCTGGATTGATAGTCCGGATCCGCTCGGCACGCCGCGCTCGTCCCTCCATCACAGTCGACATCCAAATCGCCACGAAACCAGATCGCCTCGCCGCTCTGGCAAATCGGAATGTTTCTCGTCCCTCCGTAGTCCTTCGAATACCGCGGCGATCCCGAGACCGCCGTGCAGCTCTGCGTCTGCGCCACGATCGCCGCCGCGGTGTCCGAATCGCCCGCGGGCATCGGCATCGGAGAAGGGACGCTCACGATCGAGAGGAGATTTCCGTGCACGAATCCGCGGGTCGCGCCGCCCACCGCCGCGCTCAGCGTCACTTCGTAGAATCCGTTGCTCGGCTGCCCCGTCGCGAGCGTGACGCGCGTGTTCGCCGAGAGCTGCCCGAGCGGCGCGCAGCTCGACGAGACCCTTCCGCACGGACGAAAGTTCGCGACGCCCAGGGTCTTGGCGATCGTTCCCGCGGGGTAGCTCGCGGTGATCGAGTCGGCGTTGAGTTCGGTCGCGCCTTCGGTCTCGAAGAACTCGGGGTCTTCGGCGCACCCGACAACCCCCAACGACGTCGCCGAGAGCAGCGAACCGACGAGCAGCGCCTTCTTCATCCCCGCGCGCATCTCACGAATTGTGCCGAGCGTCCCACCCGCCGCAACGCTGGAAATTCACTGACAGAACAGCGCTCGCACCTTGGGAGAAAGCCCTCCCATGGGAGGGCGCTCAGCGCAGCACGATCGTCGTCACGCTCATCGCAGGCATCGAGTACCGCACGGCGTTGGTCGCGCTGATCGTGGGCGCCATCGCGGCGGCGACCCGCTGCGGAGCGGGGTTGGTTCCGCTCAACACAAACGCCTCGGCGCGGGTGAGCGCCGCGGTGTGCGCCACGGTGATGCCCGCGGTGAGCGCGCTGTTGCTCTTGTTGATCGCGACCAACACCACGCGGTCTGCGCTCGCGCTGTCGACGCTCGCGTACACGCTCGCCTGCGCGTGGTCCGAGTTGTCCGCGCGCACTGAGATGTCGCCGAACGCCGCGCCCGCGCCGTCGTAATCCCTGAACATCGAGAAGCCGCCGTAGATAAACCGCTCGTCCATGTCCATCTCCCACAGCGCCGCGGCGAAGACGCCCTCGCGACCGAAGATGCCCAGCGCGTCGGCCTGCGCGATCGCGCCCGAGACGTGGTTTCCGCCGCCGTAGTTGTATTCGCTGATCGAGAGGAGCGTCCCGGGATAATTCGTGTTGATCTTCTCGAGCACGCGAGGAATCAGTCGAATCGGGCCGACGCCAGCGTCCACCGAAATCCAGCTGTCTTCGCGATAGCTCGGGTCCCACAGCGAGCGCGGCGCCTGCACGCGCGCCGCGTTGATCGCGGCGGTGTTGGTGTTGGTGATGATCCGCGTCCCGCCGCCGCGCGCCTCGGGATACCAGTGCAAATCCAGCACGTCCACGAGGCGCCGGCCCGCCGTGCGCTCGGCGGCGCGCATCGAAGCCAGATAATAGTCGAGAAAGTCCCGCCCCATCGCGTCCGGAGCGTCCTGCAAATTCGCGTACCCCGCCCAGCCGTAGCTCACGAGCGAGAACACCAGCGCGTTGGGCGCGACGCTCTTGACCGCCGCGGCGTAGTCCGTCGATCGCTGCACGATCTCGGCGTACGTCACGGGGTTGGGGTGGATGCGCGGGTGCGTGCTGTTCCAGAGGTCCGGCTCGTTGTCGAGCATGTAGAAGATCGTCCGCTGCGCGTCGCCGCGCGCCATCGGAAACGTCCGCTCGCACCAATTGACGAACTCGTCCTGGTACACCCGCGCGTCGCTCGTGTCGGGCATCAGCGAAAACGCGCTGCCCTTTCGTGGAGCGCTCACCCGAAAACGAGTGGTCAAGTAATTGGGCGTCGCGTTTACGTCGCCGCCAGGGCTCTTGTCGGCCGCGACGTACCCGACGATCGGCAGCGTGACGATCTGACTCGCGCCCGCCGCGTGCGCCGCAGCGACGGCCTGACGGACCGCCTCGCCCGGCGTGTTGCTCGCCGAGAGATACCCGTCGTTTTGATTCATCCAATCGGTGCCCGCGTTGGAGGCGTTGTTCTCCCAGTTGTACGCGGTCCAGCGGTTTCCTCCGGCGCGGCCGAGGGTGAGCCTGCGCGCCGTGGTCGACCAGTTGGGCTGATTGGTTCCATAAATGTAGCGAGAAATGGGGCGCCGCTGCTGCTGTGTATACAGAGAGAATCGCACTTGCGACGCGCCCGGATCTCCCGGAGTGATCACGCTCGCGTCCCCCGCAGGAACGCCGCTGTCCGCAGCGACGCCCGTGTCCGTCGGCGCCGCTGCGTCCGCAGGCGGAGACACGCCCGTGTCGCTCGGGACTCCAGAGTCCATGACCACAGCCGCGTCGTCTCCGCTCGCGCTGTCCATCGTCGCGACGACGTCCGGCATGGACATCATCGAGCGATCGCTCGCGCTCGCGTCCATCGCGGCTCCGTCCATCGGCCCAGGCGAGTCACCGCACGCCGTCGCCACTCCGATGAGCACCCCCGCAATCGACCAGAGACGAATCGCTCGCTTCATGAGCAGAGAGTGTCATATTTCTCGACCGGTTCGAAACCACGCGGGGAGCATTGTCTGACGATGAAACACCGGAGTATTTTCCTGTTTGCGATATCGCTCGCGCACTGCGGACAAGCCGTGCGCCCGACGACCACAGACTCTTCGATGTCTGCAGACGCGGTTGTCGCGGATGTCTCCAGCGAGTGCATCGCAGGGTGGAAGGTCGTCGAGCGCGCCGTGCCCGTCGCCACTCCAGGCAACGCCCTCGTCCGCGCGGTCCTCGCGCGACGCGCGAGCGAGAGCGACGCGTTCACGCGGCAAGTGCTCTGGGTCGATGGACCGCAGCCCGTCGCGGGACGCAGACAGCAGATCCTCCTCTCGCGCTACGACGGCGCAGGCCGACTCGATCGCGACGACCGCGCGCTGTTCGGCCCCTCTGCGCGCGCCGACGAGGGCAGTGTGGCCGTCATCACCGCGGACCAAGACCGCGGCATCGCCTCCGCGTCGATCGCCGAACCCGCTTGTTACACCGCCGAGTGGAGCGCTGGCCTCTCGCTCTCTGCGCCTCGCACGCTCTCGATGCCGCCGTGCTTCGCGCTCTGGGGCCAGCGTGACGCGCGCTTCTTGCTCTCTGCGATCCGCTCGAATTTCACCACGCTCACGGTCAACACCTTCGCGCAGGGCTTCGAGTCGATGCCCACCGTCGACCTCCGCGTCAACCTGCCAGACAACGAGCACATCACCAACGGATGGGCCTCCGCCTCGCGTCAGTCCATCCTGTATTTCGCCTATCGAACCCCCACCAACGCGGTCCGCGCCATCGCCTTCGACAGCCCTCGCACCAGCGCGCTGCTCGAGCTGAGCGCGTCCCGCGTGACGGCCCTCGCCGCGGCGGCCGATGACAACGCAGGGTGGTTCGTGGTCGCGCCCGCGGCAGGGCCGCTCGAGCTCGTCCGCGTCGACGCGCGGGACTTCTCCGTCCGACGCGCCACCATCCTGTCGACGCCCAACGCTGGGCTGCTCGTGAGCGCCGCGGTGAGCGCAGTCGAGCTGCTCGTCACGTACTTCGAAGGGTCAGGCTCGCTGCGGGTCGCGGTGGTCGATCTGCGCTCGATGCAGCTGCGCGGAGTGATCCCGGTGGCAGACAGCGCGTTCGCGTTTGGACCGAAGATCGCCGCGGTCGGAGAGCGAGAGGCGTTCATCGTGCACAACGCCGCCAACGGACGCATCGCGGCCACGACGCTCACGCGCTGCCAGGGCAACTAGTGCTGCCGGTCAAGAAGACCGGCGGCACTAGCGGCTGTGCACTCGAAGCGAGCCCATGTCGCGGTGCGTTCCGTACCGCTCGGGGCCAGCGAAGATCTCGAGCTTGTAGTCGCCGAGCCCTGACGGAGCGCAGACGAATCGCACGTTGCTCGCCGTCGAGTCCTCGCTCGTGCAGCGCTCGGGCTCGCCGCCCTCGCGGTACAGCGCCGCCATCAACGACCGCGCGCGCGGGTTGTCGATGCGCAGCTCGAACGGTCCGCGCACGTCGAACTCTCCGCGGACCGGCTCGATGAGCGAGAGCCCGTTGGCGAAGAAATCCGGGCGCAGAAGCGGCATCCGAAGATACTCGCCCTCGGTCTTGGCCGGCGTGAGCAGCTGCCACCGCGCCTCGTCGGGCCAGTGCCTCGCGATAAACGCCTCGGGCGGCGTGAGGAAGTACATCGTCGAGTAGCTCTTGTGAAAGCTCGTGGCGTCGACGTAGCCGGCGTCCCAGGTCGTGTCGATCAAGCGCCATTGGTTGTCGAGGCGCACGACGTTCCACGCGTGGCCTTCGCCCATGCCGTCTTGCACGGCGCCGCGCGCGCGGCCGACCACCGTCTTCACTTCGAGGCCCGCCGCGGTGCCCACCGCTTCGAAGAGCGCAGAGTATCCCGCGCACACCGAGAGCCTCGTGCGAAACACGGTGTCCGCGTCCTGCGGCGGATACCGCCCCGCGCGATACGACGGGACGTCGTACGCCACGCGATCGGCCACATAATCATGCACCGCCTTCGCGAGCTCGTACCGATCGCTCACGCGCGAAGCGAGGTAGCGCCCCACGCTCTGCGGGCTCGTCTCCGCGCTCGCCGGCAGCTCGCGCACAGCGACGTGCAGCTCTTCAGCGAAGGGCCAGGCGCGAGGATCTCGCGCCGGCTCGACCGGCTGCGATGGGCGCAGCTCGTCGCGGGGCGGGTCGTGATTCGTCGGCGAGCGATCGGCGACGATGGTCGTTCGCGTCTCGACGGGCCTCGGCGGCGGCGTCTGTCCTGGGCGATGCAGCGGGTTGTCGTCGGTGAGCTTGTAGAGCCAGTGCGAGCCCGCTGCGGCGCGGAGCACCCAGCGACGCGCGCCCGCGGCCCACGGCTCGGTGCGGCCGTCGAGCATCCAATCGCCCCGCGCGTTGAGCGAGAGAAACACCCGCTGCGGGCTGCGCGCGAGCAGGACGCCCAAGAACACCAGGCTCGCGAACAGCGTGCGCAGCACGAGCCGATCGGCCAACGTCAGGATGTGCGGCTTCGCTTTGGGATCGCGCGATCGTCGCCACTTCGCGACGAGCTCCCACAGCACCGGAACCACGGGAAACACCAACAACGCCGACGCCACCGCCACCCGCGTCGAGCCGCCCGATCGCGCGGCGATCGACGAGGCGACCCACGCAGCGAACAGCGGCGCGACCACGACCAGCGCGGTCCAAAGAACCTTGAGCGCGCCCACAACCACTGCGCCCAACGCCCTGAGCGCCCAGTGCGCTTTGGGAGAGCTCGCTTCCTTCACGACAGAGCATATAGCGCATCGCCGAACGCGCGCCTCCCTGCGCGAGAGCTCACGAGCGCGCTCTGCGCCGAGCGCCGTCGCGCGCTCAACCAATACCGCGACGGCCGCCGACGGTTCGACCGCACGTGAGCCTCTAACCCCGAGAGACGCGGCTCGCGCGCTTCGACGGGCGCTCGCCCCGCAGAGCGTCCTCGATCACCGCGAGGATCGCGCGGCGAAACCAGCGGTGGGCGGGGTCGGAGTCGACGCGCTCGTTCCAGTAGAGGGCGACGGGGAGCGGGTCGAGCGCGACGGGGGGATCGAGCACGCGCAGCCCGAGCGCCGGGGCCCACGGACGGACGAGCACCGCGGGGGCAGTAAAAAACCAGTCCGTTTGCGCGGCGATCATCGGCGCGACCAAGAACGACGGCGCGACGAAGGCCACGCGACGCGCGATCTTCTTCGAGGCGAGCTGCGTTCCGATGAAGCTCGGGCCCGCGCTGGTGCGCACTTGAATGTGCCCGTGCTGCGTCCACGACTCGATCGTGAGCTTGTCGCGCTTGCTCAGCGCTGGATGCCCTTCGCGCGCGAGCACGCACCACGACGCGCTGCCCACGATGCTCCGCACGCTCCCCGAAGAAACGTCTCGCGCAGGCCCCAGCACCACGTCCACCGAGCCCTCCGAGAGCGCCCGCTGCGCGTCGATCTCTGCCGACGATCGCGCTTCGAGCTTCGCCTTGGGCGCCTCGCGCTCGAACCGCGTGAGCAGCGGAGGCAGCAGCGCCGCGAACACATCCGGGCTCGCGAGCACGAACTTGCGCTGCGTCGTCTCGGGATCGAACCGCGCTCCAACGGTGAGCGCCCCGCGAAGCGCGTCGAGCGCAGAGATCACCGCGGGGGCGAGCGCCTCGGCGCGCGGCGTGGGCGCGAGCTCGCGACCCGAGCGCACGAACAGCGGGTCTCCGAGCGCCTCGCGCAGCCGTGCGAGCGCGTGGCTCACCGACGACTGCGTGAGCTTCAAGCGCTCGGCCGCGCGCGTCACCGAGCGCTCGCGCAGCAGCGCTTCGAGCACCGGGAGCAGCGAAGGGTCCACGGGCCATGGATGAACAGTGTTCATGTGTCACATGGTAACCATCGATGGCAGCCATGGTCGATCGGCCCTAAGAACACTCGGCATGCGAGTTTTCGTCACTGGTGGTTCTGGGTTCGTCGGCGGGCACTTGATCGAGCGCCTCTCGAAGCGGCACGAGGTGCTCGCGCTCGCTCGCTCGGAGAAGAGCGCTGCCATCGTGCGCGGCTACGGAGCGACCGCCGTCATGGGCGAGCTCGGCGCGGCCCCCGAGGGCGCGCTCGCGGGCGTCGACGCGGTGATCCACTGCGCGGCGTTCGTCGAAGAGTGGGGGACGCGCGCGCAGTTCTGGAAGGGCAACGTCGAAGGGACCGAGCAGCTCTTGCTCGCCGCGAAGCGCGCCGGCGTGAAGCGCTTCGTCCACGTGGGAACCGAAGCGGCCCTCTTCGACGGCCACGATCTACGCATGGTCGACGAGCGCGCGCCGTACCCCGCCGAGCAGAAGTTTCTCTACTCCGAGACGAAGGCCGAGGCCGAGCGACGCGTGTTGGCCGCGAACGCGCCGGGGTTTCACACGGTCTCGATCCGGCCCAGGCTCGTGTGGGGGCCGCGCGACGCGAGCGTTCTTCCGGCGATCCTGCGCATGGCGCGCGAGGGAGCGTTCGTGTGGCTCGACGGCGGCGCGCACCAGACGTCCACCGCGCATGTTGAAAACGTGTGCGCTGCGCTCGAGCTCGCGCTCACCCGCGGCGACGGCGGCGAGGCGTACTTCGTCGCGGACGACGGGACGCGCACGATCCGCGAGTTCTTCACGCAGCTCGCGGCGACGCAGGGGGTCTCGCTTCCGAACAAGAGCGTCCCGGGTGCGCTCGCGCGCGCGGCGAGCGCGGTGATCGAGGGGATCTGGAGGCTTTTTCGCTTCGACCGCACGCCTCCCGTCACGCGATTTGCGATCGCGATGCTCTCTTCGACGGTGACCGTGGACGACCGCAAGGCGCGCCGCGCGCTCGGGTATCAGCCCGAGATCACCGTCGAGCGAGGGATGGCCGCGCTCTCTCAACGCGCGTCGTGAGCGGTCTGCGCTGCGTCGAGCCTGTGGATCACCACGTGTGATCCCGTCACGGGGCTCGGCGCGATGCGCTCGCCCGTCGCCTCGAGCGTGCGCGCGTCGAAGAACGAGAGCGCCATCGCGTCGCCGTGCTTGTGGCTCACGACGAACTCGCGGCCATCGAGGGTGAGCGCCACGCCGCGCGCGACGGGCAACTCGAGGACGCCTCGCGAGCTTCCGTCCGCGAGAGACCAGGCAGAGACGCAGTCACCGAGCGGGTGCGTGGTGAGCGCGAGCGTCGACTCTGCGTCGATGGCGACCGAGAGGGTCTCGCCGATCATGCGCGCGACGAGCTCGCGAGGGCGCTCGATGACGAAGGGCTTTCGCTTGGCCAAACGCAGCGTGACCGCGCCCTGAGCGACGTCGCCGCCCTCGACTCCGTCCCTCGGGGCGCTGACGATCACGAGGTCTCCGCGCTTGCTCACGGCGACGTGGCCCGCGTTGATCGTCGGCGAGGGGAGCGGGATTTTCTCCAGCAATTTTCCAGTCGCAAACTCGATGTACGTCACGCATGGGAGGGACGATCCGCGCACGCCGATCGCGCCTCCGCCGTTGGCCACGACCATGGTCTTGCCGTCGTCGAGAAGGACGCAGTCGTGCGGAGAGAAGCCGTGCGTCGAGAGCGCTCCGAGGTGTTCGAGCGTCTTGGCGTCGCGCACGACGAGCTCGCCGCGACCGCCCTCGGTGAGCACGGACTCGGTCGCGTAGAGCAGCGTCGCGTCCGGCGAAAACGCGCCGTGCCCATAAAAGTGCCTGCCCTCTCCCGAAGCGAGCTCTCTCTCGATCACGCCCGTCGTCACGTCGATCACGCAGGCGCCCGGGCCCTTCTTCTCGAACACGGCGACGCGGCTCGAACGGCTCGGGTCGAACGCGAATCCGTGCGGCAAAAACCGCATCGAGAAGCTCATCACGCCGCGCGCTGGGTGATCGAGGTCGACCCGCGCGAGCACGTGCGTGGGTTGTCCTCTCAACGTGTAGCCGCCGCCGCCCAACAGAACTCCGCGCATCGCAGGCACCTTTTGTTTCAGTGACGTCAAGAAGCGCCGCCGCCGAGCGCGACGACGTGGATTACCCGCACGTCGCGCCCATCCGCGCCCTTCGCGGGCGCCACCATGCTCCACGCGAACTCGCGCGGAACCTCGGCGGTCAACCACGGCCCCGTCGGATCTTTGCGGCTCTTTCCTGCGCCGAACACGCGATAGCCAGCGCGACGGAGCATCGAGAAGAAGGGCGCCACGGGTCGACTCCCTCGTTCGTGCAGCTCGATCGCCCAAGCCTTCACAGAATGTGCGAACGGCTTGTCGCTCAACGCCTGCTCGATCACTTCGTACTCGTGCCCTTCGATGTCGAGCTTGACCACAGTGGCGTCCGCGCAGATCTCGGCGAGCGTCCGAGTCTCGACCTCGCGCAGATCGCCCGATCGCGCGGCACCAGCAGCGAGCAACGTGCTGTTGCGCGCGGTCCCTTCGCTCGCGCCGAGCTTCATCGTCGCTCGGCCGTGTTGCGACGAGACCGCGCACTCGACGACGGCCCAGCGCGCTTCAGCGTTGTGCGTTGAGACCCGCGCTCGAATCGCGGCGACGTTCTCCGCGAGCGGCTCGACGGACCACAGGCGATTGCGCTGATCGTTGACGGTCGCGAAGAACTCGGACACCAGCCCTTCGTTGGCGCCCGCGTCGATGATGCGCTCGTCTACGAGCGGAAGGACCTCGCGATACCAGGCTAGTTGTCGCTCGAGCATCACGTCGCGAGACTGCGCCTGCTCGCCGAACGCGCGCACAGCAAAGGTTTCGCTGGCCGAGCCCATCAAGAGACAATATGATCTCTTTATAGATAGGGACTCGGCGATGAATCGTTCAGTGCTGCTCGTGCTGCATCTTCTCGCGGCGACGATTTGGACTGGTGGGCACCTTGTGTTGGCGACGACGGTGCTGCCGAGGGCGATGCGCGCGAAGGACTCGTCGATCGTGCACGACTTCGAAGAGGGCTTCGAAAAGCTGGGAATTCCCGCGCTGATCGTGCAGGTGATCACCGGCCTGTGGATGGCGTTGCAGTGGCTTCCGTCGAGCGCGCAGTGGACGGACACACGCAGCCCGATCGCGAGGGCGCTGCTCATCAAGCTGGGCTTGCTCGCGGTGACCATCGCGCTCGCGGCGCACGCGAGGCTACGTGTGCTGCCGACGCTCACCGCAGAACGACTGCGATTGTTGGCGTGGCACATCGTTCCGGTGACGGTGCTCTCGGTCTTGTTCGTGATCGTGGGGGCGAGCCTTCGAACGGGCGGGATTTGATCGATCGGTCGTGAACGACGAAATCTCACCTGCGACGGGTCATCGCGGTATCGTTTGCGTCTCGCGAGGACCGCCATGACGGACATGAAGACCTGGCGCGAACGCCACGACCGGTTCATCGCGGCCATCGCCGCGCGCAACGCAGCGCAGCCCAACGCCAGCGCGCGCGGGTATTCGATCGCGATTCGCACTGCGTTTCGCGCGGTCGCGTCGAGCGCGCTGACGGCGATCGCGAACACGATCGGCGGCCCGATCCCTGCGCCGCTCGTGGCGCTGTGGTCTGCGCCGCTCGAAGGCGTGGCCGAGTACGACGCTTCACGAAGCAGCAACGCCTTCGGTCGCACGCTCTCGCTCTTCACGCCGAGCGACGCGAAGCAAGAGACGCTCACGCTCCGCGCGCTCGCAGAGGAGTTCGATTTCGCTCCCGCGCGCAACGCGATCGCCTTCGGCTGGATTCAGCACGAAGAGGCGGGCGGAGAGAGCAACAAGAGCTGGCTCGTGCTCGACTCGAACACCGGAGCGATCTGGCTCATCCGTGCTCCGTACGCGGACCGTTCGCTGGTGGCGACGCCCGTCGCGGACTCGCTCGATCGAGCGCTCTGGTCGGCGCTCACCGTGGGCTATTGGGCGGGCCGCGACGACGCGGGGCTCGCGCGGTACATCGAAGAGCTCGGCGACGCGATCACGCGCGAAGAGCGCGCCACGGTCGAGCACAACGCGTGGGTGCTCGCGCTGCGCGCGCATCGGTAGCGAGCCGCCGCGGGCTCGACCGCGAGCGCTCGGAGGAGACACACCCGCACACGAATTCAAGTCACGCGAGGGTAGATCACTGCTGGCGCTCGCGAACGCGGGTGAAATCAATGGTGAAGCCGGGGCCCATGGTCTGGCGATCGTCGCCCGTGAGGACCAGGCGCATGGACTCGCACTCGTTGCCAGTGAGCGTGACGCGATAGCGGTAGGTGTTCTCTTCGCCGGTGCGGCGGAAGTGCATGGTGGTTCCGTCGACGGAGTAGGTTCCTTGGCCGGCGACGGTTCCGCGGCGAGCTTGATCGAGCTGGTAGTAGGTCTGCCAGCGGCCGTCCGCGCTGAAGTCGGTGACCCATCCCGCCGCCGAGCTCCACAGGCCCGGAACACTACACGCGCGCGCCTGTTGCTGCGGCGGCTGGGGCCGCGTCTGCGCTCCCACGGGAAGACAGCCCAGCACCACGCTCATCGCCACGCCCATCCACACTCGAGTTCGCATCGGTCACTCTCTCCGTCGATCCGCCGTTCGACGGATCAAACGCTCGGACGCTCTCGGGCTTACAGAGCTTTGTAGGGTTAGGGGACGGTGTTCAAAAGTTCATTTGTTGCCCGGCGAGCGACGGCACGTCACCGAAAAGAGCATTGGTTTCAACAGGGCACAACGCGGGTGCGGGCGCGTCGGGCGCTGACCCGAGCAACAAATGAACTTTTGAACACCGTCCCCTAACCCTACAAAGCTCCGTACGCCTCGCAGTTGCTACCCTGTGCGAACCGATGGCCGATCGCTCGATTCTCCATGAGCTCTACGAAGCTTGGACCAGTGATTCGCCCGGCGATCCGCGATTTCCGCTGTACACCTGCGCGCCCGCCGACGGCGACGCCGCCGCGCCGGGCAGCCCCTTCGTCAACGGAATCTCGTACCTCGGAAACGGCGCGATGCAGGTCCGCTTCTGGTGCCTCGACCGCCCGAGCGCGCCCGAGCTGCGCGTGGACTTCGAGCCCCTCGTCCAGTCATTTCTCTGGCGAAGCGGCCCTGTCCTCGCCACCGCTCCGTTCGTCGCCGCGATGATCACCGGCGCGTACTTCGAGCGCTACACCGATGGCTGGTACCGCTCGAAGGGCGTCCGCTCGATTCACTTCCGCGACATGCGCGATCGCTCGGTGATCACCGTCGATCACACGCGCGTGTTCGACGAAGCGCGCGACCTCGAGCCGCTCATCGTCCGAGCGCAATAACACTCTCGCCCGCGAGAGCAGCGTCGCCATGGCGAAGAGCAACAAGAGCAATCGCACGAAGACGACACGGCGTGCCCCTGCGCCGCCGCGAGACACCGCCGCTGCCCTCTTCGAGGGCGCGTGGCAGCCGATGACCGTCAGCGAGACGATCGCGTTTCGACAGCGATGGCAGCGCGCGTACAGCGATCGCGTCGCCGCGGCGAACAAGCATCGAAGCTGCGCGTGTCGAGTCGATCACCCCGTTCCCCATCCGGAGGACGACCCCTACAGCGAAGAGCCTGGCGTCTACGTGGGTGGCTACGACTGGCACGCGTTCTCTTCGGGCCCGATGAGCATCGGCGACGCAGACCTCATCGAGTGCTTGTCCGCGACGCGCACGCGCCCCGCCGACGAAGTCGTCTTCTTTCGCGAGAACTGCTCGCTTCCAGGAGCGATCATCACGCTCGTCTCCCTCGTGCGCGCGATTCGTGCAGCAAATCGCCGAACCCTCGAGGACTGCTACTTCACGCCGCGTGATCTGCACTGGACCTACGTTCGAACGCACGAAAACCTGGGCCCGTGGTTCGTGACGCCCGACACCGACCTGCGCTTCGAGTCTGCGTGGGGATTGCCCGAGAGCGACAGTTCTCTCGTGCGAAGCCCGCGGCTCGTGTGGAGAGACCCGAGGGCGTTCAGCGCGCGAGGATTGTTTTCGTCCTGGAAACCACCGTCCGAAACGCTGTTCAAGCCGGTGCTCGGCGCGGCGATGATCCAACGCAAAGACAAGGTGATCGAGACGGCCCTGCGCGAAGACGACTGGCGCAACAAGCTCTTCGCCGCGAACGCGACGGACGCATCGTCGTGCGCAGAGCTCGCCGAGCGCCTCGTCGCGCGCGAGCTGCTCCCCGCGAGCGCGCTCGATTCGGACCGACGATTCGCCCGCGGAATGATCGATCCAAACGCTCCTCCGACGCGCGACGACCTCGTGGCGCTGGACGAGACGCTCGCGCCGCTGCCTCGGACCGCGAGAGATCTCCTCGCGCTCACCTGCGCGTGGAGCGAGCTCGTCACCGTCGAGCGATTGCTGCGCGATCACGGCGGCGCGCAGCGCTTCGAGTGGCGCGTGGCGCGCGGCGTCGCTGCGATCGACGTGCGCGACACCGTTGATTCCGCGCTGCGAGAGCGCGTCGCTTCGCTGGGGATGATCGCGCTCGACGTGCGCGACGGCGTCGCCCGCGGCGTGTGCCCGCCCCTGTGACGTGGCGAGGGAAGCGGTAGCGAGTTTTGTAGGGATAGGGGACGGTGTTCAAAAGTTCATTTGTTGGGCGTCCGTAGCGTGCCCCGGCCTCAGGAGTCCGAGCGCACCCGCCGCAGGGCGCCGCGCGCCTCACCCGCGATTGAGCTGTGTTTTCACAGTCGATCGTGCGCTGTGCGCAACAAATGAACTTTTGAACACCGTCCCCTAACCCTACAAAACTCGCTACCGCTCGACCTCGATGCGCACGCTGCGCAGCCACTCTCTTCGCGAGGTGAGCTCGTCGTCTCCGTAGAGCCCCGCTTCGCTGAGGGTCGCCTCGCGCACCGCGCCCGTGGCGCGATCGCGCACGCGCAGCACGAGCACTCCGTTGGGCTGCACGTCGAGCTCGACTTCGACCGGCGCTCCGTCGGGCATCGCGCGATCGAAGGTGAACGTGTACGTCCCCACCGCGGTCGCCTCGCGCTCGGTGCGGCCCTCGAAGACCTCGATCGGCAGGGTGTTTCCACCGCCGCGCATGTAGAACGCCGCCCGCCCCGTGAACGGCGTCGGCGTCCCCGCGGGGATCAACGTGTGCAGAACAGCCCTTCGCCCCGAGGGCTGCGTCGGATCCGGCGCGTACGCGCGCACTGAAAACGCGTCCGGAAGCACTCCGCGGATCTCGACGATCGAGTCCTTCTTCCCTTGCTGCGCGATGGCAGCGCCGTACATCGCCGCGCCCGAAGCGACAATGGTCTGCGGATTGAGCGGGTGATCCGCTTGATCGAACACGATCTGCACCTTGCCTTGCGCGCGCTCGTTCATGCGCGTTTGCACGGCGTAGAGCTGCGAGCTGCCTCCCGTGAGCAGCACGCGATCGATGTTGGACCAGGACAAGTTCGCCCTTCGCAGCGCTTCGTCCGCGCACGCGACGGCGCGGTCGATGTCGCCCGAAATCCACGACGAGAGCTCGCCCAACTTCACTTCGATTTGGATGTCGTCGCCGACGATTTGCGAAGACTCCAACCGCATCCATTTGCGCCGCGAGCGCTCCCACGGAGCGACCTCTGCGCGAAGATCTTGGTTCAGCTCGATCTTCACTTGCTCGGCGAGGTCCAAGAGCTGCTCGCGCGTCGCTTCGTTGACGTCGGCGAGCGTGAGGCCGTCGTAGCCCGCGCGTTGGCAGTATTTTTCGAGCAGGCGATCGCGCACTTTTTCGTCGATGGCGAGGCCGCCCAATTGAACGCCGTACGAGTCAACGGCGCGGATACCGACGCGGCCGTCGGGCATGCGCTCGCGGCGCATCACGGTCACGTCGAGCGTCCCGCCGCCGAAATCGAAGACGAGAAAGGTGTTCACCGTCGGGCCCGACTCGATCGCGTCGTGCAGGCCGTAGGCCCACGCGGCGGCGTCGGGCTCGGTGACCATTCCGCGCACGACGAGGCCCGCCATCTGCGCGGCTTGCGCGGTCGCGAGCTTCTCTCGCGTGCGAAATCGCTGGGGATGCGCGATGACGACGCCGTCCATCGGCGGCGCGCCCGGCATCGTTCGGACGAACTCAGCGAGCGCTCGCAAGATCGTCGCAGACACATCCGTGGCCCAAAGCTCGTGACCGTTCACCGCCCACGGAGGCCCGCCCGGAACGCGAGTGCGAACACCAATCGTGTTCTTCGCGCCGCGCACGAGCTTCAAGTGCGCGGGCGGTTCGTCCGCGGTGCCGACGATGCGACGGTACGTTTCGCGTGCGAATCGCCCCACCATCGCGCGCACGCCGTTGGCGCTGTCGTACACGACCACGGACGAGAGCGTGCGGCCGCCGCGCTCGAGCGCGACGACGTGCGTGCGACCGTCGGCGACGTAGGCCGCGGCGCAATAGGTCGTTCCGAGATCGATGCCGTAGATGGCCATGCGCGATGCGGCGGCGAGAGTAGCGCACGACGGGCTGAGAGAATCATGTACAGTGCAGAGCACGATGCAGCGCGTGCGAATTGCCCCGTCGATCTTGAGCGCGGATTTCAGTCGGCTCGGTGAAGAGATCCAAGCCGTCGAACGCGCAGGCGCCGACTGGATTCACGTCGACGTGATGGATGGAAAGTTCGTTCCGAACATCACCATCGGTCCGCTCGTGACGAAGGCCGTTCGCAAAGTGACCAAGCTCACTGTGGACTGCCACTTGATGATCATGGAGCCCGAGCGCTACGTGAAGGACTTCGCCGACGCGGGCGCCGACGTCATCAGCGTCCACCCCGAGGCGACCATCCACCTCGAACGAACGCTCCAATCCATTCGTTCCTTCGGCAAAAAAGCAGGGATCGTCCTCAACCCGAGCACGCACGAGAGCGTCGTCGAGTACGTGCTCCACACCGTCGACCTCGTGTTGGTCATGAGCGTCAACCCTGGCTTCGGCGGACAAGCGTTCATCCCGCACGTCCTGCCCAAGATCGAGAAGCTGCGCGCGATGATCGACCGCACAGGACGCGCGATCGACCTGCAAGTCGACGGGGGAATCACCGCGGAGACCATCCCCGCCGCGCGACGCGCCGGCGCTGACTGCTTCGTCGCGGGCAACGCCGTGTACGCGCAAAAAGACTACGCGCAGGCCATCGCAGCGCTCAAGAGCAACGCGGACAAGACCGTCTCCATCGCGACCGTCGGCGGTGCCTCGTGACCAACAACGCGGGCAATCCCAGCGGGCCCAACGTGGGCTTCGAGACCGTGTATGTGGGCGATCGCGCGACGGCGCGACGGCTCCGCAAGGCGCGCGTGCTCATCGTGGACGGGCCCGATCGAGGCAAGACGTACGACTTGGACCAGCCGAGGGTCACCGTCGGACGGTCAGCGATTTGCCAAGTCAAACTCAATGACCGCAGCGTGTCTGGGTCGCACGCAGAGTTCGAAGCGCACGAGGCGGGCTTCATCGTCCGCGACCTCGGCAGCACCAACGGCGTGTACCTCGGAGAGGTTCGCATTCGCGAAGCCGTCGTTCCGATCGGAACCCGACTGCGCATGGGGACGAGCACGCTCCAGCTCGTCCCCGCCGAGGGCGTCGTCGAGATCGCCCTGTCCAAAGACGATCGATTCTTCGACATGGTCGGCCGCTCGGTCGCCATGCGACAGGTCTTCGCGCAGCTCGAGCGCGTCGCGCAGAGCGACATCACCGCGCTCGTGACGGGCGAGACCGGCACGGGCAAAGAGCTCGTCGCGCGCGCGATCCACAAGGCCAGCCGCCGCGCGAAGGGACCGCTCATCGTGCAGGACTGCTCGGCGATGCCGCAGACGCTCGTCGAGAGCGTGCTCTTCGGCCACGAGAAGGGATCGTTCACCGGGGCGTCCGAGCGCAAGATCGGCTCGTTCGAGCAAGCCCAGGGAGGGACGGTCTTTCTCGACGAGATCGGCGAGCTGCCGATGGACCAGCAAGCGAAGCTCTTGCGAGTGCTCGAAAACCGCGAAATTCGCAGGGTCGGCGGAGAGAAGACCATCCCCGTCGACGTGCGCGTGGTCGCGGCCACCAACCGAGACCTGCGCCAGATGGTGAGCCAGGGGCAGTTTCGCGAGGATTTGTTCTATCGGCTCGCGGTGGTCACCGTCGAGCTGCCGCCGTTGAGGGCGAGGCGAGAGGACATTCCGCTGATCGCGACGGCGCTGCTCGATCGATTCTGCGAGCGAAATCCCACGGTGACGGCGCGTGCCTTCGACGCGCCCGCCATGGCCCGGCTCGTCTCGCAGCCGTGGCCCGGCAACGTGCGCGAGCTGCGCAACGTGATCGAGCGCGCCTCGAGCCTCGCCGAAGGAGCGGAGGTCACGATGAGCGACCTGTTTCCTGCGAGCGCGGTGGACAAGACGCCGCCCGCGGGAGTGGCTCCGATCACCGCGGCCACCGCAGAAGCCGTGCTCGCGGGCAGCGCGACCAACGCGCCGTCGAGCGAGGCGGGCGCGGCGCACACGAATTCAACGGGCGCGAGCGCAGCGGCGAACAGCGGCGTGACGGCGCCGGGGTACGAAGGGCTCTCGCAGCTCCCGTTCAAGGACGCCAAGGCGCGGCTGCTCGAGGCGTTCGAGCCCGCGTACCTCCGGGCGCTTCTCGCGCGGCACCAGGGAAACATCACGCGAAGCGCGAACGCCGCGGGCCTGACCCGCTATCACTTGCGCGAGCTGTGCAAGCGCTACGGGCTGCGCTCGGTCGACAACGAGCCCGAGTGAGCGCGGCGCGATCCGCGAGCGTCGATCACTTTCCGCTGAACTTCGCCTCGCGTCGCTCGACGAAGCTGCGCACGCCTTCGAGCGCGTCCTCGCTGGCCATGAGCTTGCGCGTCTCGCCCATCATCGCGTCGCGCGCGACATCGAAGCCCTTCTCGACGGCGAGCCTGCTGTTGGCCAACGCGGACTGCACCGCGAGCGGAGCTTGTTTAGCGATCGTCTGCGCGATGGTCCGCGCGCGATCGAGGTGCGCGCCCACCGCGGCGACGTCCTGCGCGACGCCGATGCGGCGCGCTTCGTGAGCGTCGAAGAAGTCCCCCGTGAGCACGTAGCGCATCGCGTTTTGATAGCCCGCGACCTGCGCGAATCGCAGCGTCGCCCCGCCGAACGGCATGATTCCTCGGCGCACTTCGAACTGCGTGAACTGCGCGTCTTCGGCGGCGATCACGACGTCTGCCGCGAGGCAGAGCTCGACCGCCACGGTGTAGCAATAGCCCTGCACGGCGATCACGAACGGCTTGCTGCGCTTGGGGCCGAAGAGGCCGAAGGGATCGATGGCTCCGTCGGCGACGAGCGTTCCGCCCGCAGCGACGTGCGGTCCCACTTCGGCGAGGTCGAGCCCCGCGGTGAAGTGCGGTCCGTTCGCGGTGAGCAAGAGACAGCGAACGTCGGGGTCACGCTCGGCGCGGGTGAACGCCTCAGCGAGCTCGCGCAGCATCGCGAGGTTGAACGCGTTGCGTTTGCTCGGGCGATTCAGGGCGATTTCGAGCACGTGATCGCGCAGGGCGCTCTCGATGGTTTCGGTCGACATCGACGTCGATCGTCCACGGCTCGGGGCCCGCTGTCGATGCCGGGATTTGCGCAGCGTCAAAACCCGACGCGGTTTCCGAACCACTGATTCGCGAAGATCCCCACAAACGTGAGGTCGCGCTCGATCGCGACGGTCGCGCCCATCGATCGCAGCCACACGCAGCGAACGAGCCCCGCCTCGGGCAGCCCCGAGACAACCGTCGTTCGCGCGCCGAAACACAGCTCGGGGCGCCCATCTCCGTCGCTGTCTCCCGCGGCGACCGCGCAGCCGAACCACGCGTTGTCCAAGGGCATCGCCGCGCGAAACTGCGTCGCCTCGCGCAGCGTCGTCGCGCCGTCCGAGAGATAGAGCCACGCAGAGCCCGTGTCGATCGAGGGCTCGCCGATGACCAGATCATCGAAGCCATCGCCGTTGACATCGGCCCCGGCCATCGCTTCGGAGAAGCGTGTGATCCGAGGATTCGCTCGCTCGATCGACGGCCACCGAAACGGAGCTGCGTCGCGCCTGCCCACGAACACGTCCGCGCGCTGCTTCGTCCAGTTGGAGACAGCGAAGTCAGCGAGGCCATCGCCGTTGACATCGCCCAGTGAAATCACTGGCTCTCCGAGGGTGTCGTCGTTGGCCTGCGAGTGCTCCCACAACGGTACGAGCGCGATCCCCATCGCGCTTCCTCGGTACAGACGAACCCACGCGTCGCGCGTCGGAGCGACGCCATTGCGCTCTGCGCTCACCGCGAGGTCTGCGAATCCATCGCCGTCGACGTCCCCCGGAGCGCTCACGAACTCGCCGAACTCCACGTCTCCGTCCCGCGGAACAACGCGCGTTCGTCGCGCGTCGCTGATCCCATCGGGGCCTCCGTAGAACACCCACGCCGAGCCTCGATAGCTCGTGTCGAACGGCTCTGTTCGAAGCGCGCCCACGGCGATGTCCCCGTACCCATCGCCGTTGACGTCGCCGAGGCCCGTGATCGTTTGCCCGAAGAACACCGCGGGATCCGCGCCGTACAGCGTCGAGCTCGCGGCGGTCGAGAGCCCCGTCGCCGATCCCAAGTGCACCGAGATTCGTCCGCGATTGACTCCGCCCGCGTCGCGCCAACGGTGGCTCGCGATCGCGAAGTCTCCGAAGCCATCACCGTTGACGTCGCCCAGCGCGACCGCCGTTGAGCCGAACGAGACGCCGCGATCTGCGTCCGTGAACCGCACGCTCGGCGCGCGCGCGACGCCCTGCGCGCCTCCTGCGTACACGTGGACGACCGCGGGCTCGGTGGCGTTCGTCGCGGTCTCGCCGGCGATCACGAGGTCTGCGGCTCCGTCGCCGTTGTAGTCGCCGGTGACGCCGCTCGATGCGCTCGCGAGCGCCCCGTCGATCGCGCGCGAACGCAGCTGCCACACCGCGCTGAACGCCGCGCTCTCGTCGCCTGCGGCGATGCCCTTGGCCCGCCAAAACACAGTCACGCCGCGCGCGAGCGGACGACTCGGCTGCCCTCGCTCGCCCATCGCGACGAAGCTCTCGATCACCGTCGAGCACGCGCGATCGCGGCACAGCTCGACGCGAGCGCCCGTCGCTCCAGCGGCGTTTTGCCAGCGAAATTGCGGTCGAGACGCGGTGACCACGCTGGTGGACAACGGCGCGACGAGCCTGGGGGCGCCCACCGTTCGTCCCGTCGAAGCGTCGCCGGGCGCCTCGCCATCGGGTGCTCCTCCGTCTGCGAGCTGCACAGGCAGCGATGGATCGACGCACTGCCCGTTTGCGCCGCACGTGAGGCCCTGCTCGATGCAACGAAGGCTCACGGTGCACGGGCTGCTCGCGCACCCCGTCGCGGCGTCCGCGCACTGAAGCGAGAGCATCACGCGCGCGGTCCCGCGCGATCCACGAGCGAAGCTCACGTACGCGACGCGCTCGATCCGAGCGGCCGGCGCGGCGCTCGACGCGCTCACGTCTGCGCGCACGAGCAGCGCGATCGGAGCGCGTTCGCTCTGTTGCTTGGGAAGCAGGCCGATCGAGCCGATGAGCCCGTCGAGCCCGCGGTCGGGGCCGGGACTATCGCTCTGCCAGAGCGGGGCCTCGGTCTCGGCGCGGCGACGGAGCTCGCGCGGAGTGATCGTCGCAGAGACGCCGAAGACCGAGAGAGAGACGAGGCGATCGGGGGTGACGTCGGTTCCGATCACGAGCTCGACCTGCGAGAGTGGCTCGCGACACGAGAGCGTGACGGAGCAGAGAAGAGCGAGCGACGCGTGATTCGAGCGCCAACGAGGCAGAGGCATCCACAGTGGAGTTTCGCACACGCCGCATCCCCGAGGTGCTTCGCAGTCGGGCGATGAGCCGCGCGGCACACGAGCGGTTGCAGCGACTCTCGCGTGAGCCAAAGTGACTCTCACGAGAGACGTGATGCAGCACGATTCAATGCAGCCCCCAACGAGCGCGCCGCGTTCGGCCCCATCGAGGCCCACGTGGACCCGAACGTTGGGCCCAGCGAGATTGGCCCCCCGGCCAATGGCGCAGTCACAGAGAGAGAAGTGGAGCGGGTTACCGGATTCGAACCGGCGACAGCGAGCTTGGGAAGCTCGTACTCTACCAGCTGAGTTAAACCCGCAGGGAGGATCGATTGAATAGCCGCGGTCCCAAGGTTCGTCAAGCCGAACCGCTGCCCATCGACGCTGATCCCAACGCGACGAGCGCTGCCCTCGCGACGGTCGCGCCCGCGAACCACGGACACGACCCGCACGGGCTCGATCCGCACGCGGGCAGAGCGCAGTTCGCGCTGCTCGCGTTGATCGGCGTCGCGATGTTTCTCGGGTTCGGCTTTCTCTCGCTCACTGGCGCATCGACCCACCCGCAGGGAAACTATTTTCTCGCCGCCCTCTCGCTGCTCGGCCTGAGCATGTCGTGGTTCTACGGCTCGTCCATTCGCCAGCGACCGCGCGGAGTCTCGCTCGCCGGCGCCGCGCACATCCCCACGCGATCCGTCCTTCCGCAGCGCCCGCTCGACGTGCAGCCCACCATGCGAAAGGGCCTGCGCTTCGTGCTGGCGTTCTTCTCGATCGCCACCGCCATGTTCGCGCACCTGACCTTTTGGGTGGCCCTTCGCTCGCCCAACGCAGGGACCGTCGGCGCGTACGTCGGCGCGCTCTTCATCAGCTTCTTCGGCGTGTTCACCGGCGCGGGCGCGATCGCGATCGCCCGTGAATTGCGCGCTAAACCGCGGTTCGGCTCGGTCGATCGCGTCGAGCGCTGGTGCCGCGTCCACGAGGTGCGCGACGGCTATGGCTCGGCGCTCGAGCCCGCCTCGCGCGTGTTCGTGATCGATCACCCTCGCGGCGGAACGCGCCCGCTCGAGCTCACCATCGCCGGCTACGAGCGCGCTCCGTGGCTCGTCGCGGGGCACGCCCTCGCCGTGTTTTCTCCCACGACGCCCGAGGACATCCAGCTCGTTCGCGAAGACGGCAGCCCCTTCGCCATCAGCGACGACGAGCTGCGCTCGATCAACAGCGCCGTCGAAGAGCCCCGCAACTATCGCAGCTGAGCCCTCCGCCCGTTCGCCCCTCGCTCATCGAACGAGCGCGTCGCTCGCGATCACCAGGCAGGGAAGCCGCACGGTCTCTCGCTGCGCTTCGTCTCCGTCGAGCTCGAGGACCAGCCCGTGCGTTCCGCCCTCGACGAGCAGCGCTACGCCCTCGCCTCGCTCGACCATCCAGCCACGGGCGGGCTCGCGCTCCTTCGCCTCGACGTCGAGCGCAGCGGTCACGCGCCACACGCCCGCGACCCCTTCTTCGCTCGTATAGCGCACGGCCTGCACCGAACGCTGCTCGTCGCTCACGCGAATGAACCGCAGAACCAGCCCGTCCTGCGCACAGCTACAAGGCTCGACGAACACATCAACGACGCTTGCTACGCTCACAACGACACCGATCAACTGTACACGTTTACCAGAGGCGCTTTGGCAACACTACCGTTCGAACGGCAACGGTCGTAAGGTCACTCGCCGAAGGTTCTGAAGGTTCGAACGTGGCTGAGCCTCCCAAGAAAAAAGGCGACTCGAAGACCGACGTCGCCGTGCAAGAACGGCCGCAGACCGAGCGCGCGCGACGGTATGCGGTGATCTTCCACAACGACGACTACACGACGCGCGAGTTCGTCGTTCACGTGCTCATGACGTACTTCGACAAGACCGAGACCGAAGCGACGCACGTGATGCTCACGGTGCACTACAAGGGTCGCGGTCTGGCGGGGGTGTTCACGAAGGACATGGCCGAGACGAAGGTCGACCAGGTGCACCGCGCCGCAGAAGCGAGCGGATTTCCGCTGCGCCTCACGGTCGAGCCCGCGGATTGACGCCAGAGCACCCACGCACCAGAGGGTGAAGACCCGTTAGCCAAAGAGAGAGACACGACGATGCGCTTGTCACCCGAGGTCGAAATCGCCCTGAATCTGGCCGCAAGCGAGGCGGGGCGGAGGCAGCACGAGTTCGTTCTCGTCGAGCATTTGCTGTACGCGCTGCTGTTCGACGACGAGAGCAAGAAGATCATCCGCCACTCGGGCGGGGACATCGCGAAGGTGAAGGCGCGGGTCGAGAAGTTTCTCGACGACGAGGTTCCGCAGAAGAGCAACCTCGTTCAGCCGTCGGCTTCGCTGGGATTTCGCCGCGTCGTTCAGCGCGCGCTCAGCCACGCGCAGTCGGCTGAGACCGAAGAAGTGACCTGCGGAAACCTCTTGATCGCGATGTTCGCCGAGCAAGACTCGGTCGCGCTCGAGGCCCTCACCGCCGCGTCGCTCACGCGGCTCAACGTGCTCAAGTTCGTCACGCACAACGTCTCGCTCGTGGGCGACCCCGACGACGACAAGACCAAAGCGGGCGAGAGCAAGAAGAGCCGCCAACACGCCGGCGACGAAGGCGACGAGTCGAGCGACGACGCGAAGGATCCCCTCGAGGCATTCACGCTCAACCTCAACGAAGAGGTGAAGCAGGGGCGCATCGACCCGATCATCGGCCGCGCGAAAGAGATCGATCGCTGCGTGCAGATCCTCGCGCGACGAAAGAAGAACAACCCGCTGCTCATCGGCGACGCGGGCGTGGGCAAGACCGCGATCGCCGAGGGGCTCGCGTACAAGATCGTTCACAAGCAAGTGCCCAAGGCGCTCGAAGAAGCGACGGTGTACTCGCTCGACATGGGCGCCCTCCTCGCGGGAACCCGCTTTCGCGGCGACTTCGAGCAGCGCATGAAGAACGTGATCAAGGCCCTCGAAGCGCAGAAGGACTCGATCCTCTTCATCGACGAGATCCACACGATCCTCGGCGCCGGTCAGGTCTCCGGCGGGACGATGGACGCGAGCAACATGCTCAAGCCCTCGCTCGCCTCGGGCCGCATCCGCTGCATGGGCTCGACGACGTTCGCCGAGTTTCGCCAGCACTTCGAGAAGGACCGCGCGCTCACGCGACGCTTTCAGAAGGTCGACGTCCCCGAGCCCGCGCGCGACGAGTGCGTCGAGATCCTGCGCGGGCTGAAGAAGCAGTACGAGGACTATCACAAGGTCACGTACGACGACGCTTCGCTCGAAGCTGCGGTGGACCTGTCCATTCGCTACCTGCAAGACCGCAAGCTGCCCGACAAGGCGATCGACCTGATCGACGAAGCGGGCGCGAAGAAGAAGCTCGCGCAAGCGAAGGACCAAGCGCAACCGCCGGCGGTCGCCGTCGAGGACATCGAGGCGGTGGTGGCGTCGATGGCGCAGATTCCGCCGCGGCAAGTGTCGACGGACGACAAGACCGCGCTGCGCAACTTGGAGTCGGACCTCGGCAACGCTGTGTTCGGTCAAGAAGACGCCGTGAAGATCGTCGCCAACGCCGTGAAGCTCTCGCGCGCGGGCCTTCGCACGGCGGACAAGACCATCGGCAACTACCTCTTCACCGGCCCCACCGGCGTCGGAAAGACAGAGCTCGCCAAGCAGCTCGCCAAGACCCTCGGCATCGCGTTCGTGCGCTTCGACATGAGCGAGTACATGGAGGCGCACACGGTCTCGCGGTTGATCGGCGCTCCGCCAGGCTACGTGGGCTTCGATCGCGGCGGATTGCTCACGGACGCGGTCACCAAGACGCCGCACGCCGTCGTGCTGCTCGACGAGATCGAGAAGGCGCACCCGGACATCTTCAACGTCCTGCTCCAGGTGATGGACCACGGGACGCTCACGGACAACAACGGCAAGAGCGCTGATTTTCGCCACGTGATTCTCATCATGACCAGCAACGTGGGCGTGAGAGACATGGCGCGAAGGGCCGTGGGCTTCGGCGATCACCAGCAGAACCCCGACGTCGATCGCGAGTACAAGCGCTTGTTCTCGCCGGAGTTTCGCAATCGACTCGACGCGCGCGTGCAGTTCAAGCCGCTCGATCGAAGGATCATGGGCTCGATCGTGAAGAAGTTTCTTCGCGAGACCGAGGCGCTGCTCGCGGACAAGCACATCCAGCTCGTGGCCACGGACGCGGCGATCGAGTGGCTCGGACGCGAAGGGTACGACGAGGCCTTCGGCGCTCGTCCGCTCGCGAGGGTCGTTCAACAACACGTGCGTCAGCCCGCCAGCGAAGAGATCCTCTTCGGCGAGCTCTCGCACGGAGGTGGGACGATCGAGCTCGATGTGCGCGAGGACAAGCTCGTGCTGAATTGCCGGCGCGCCGAGGCGCAAGAATCGCCGGCGCCCCCGAGCTCGAAGCTGAACTAACTACGTGTTTCGCGACGAGAAAATCAGCGGCAGGCTGGTTTTGTATAAAGACAACGATTCGGAGATTTCTTACGTTCGTGAGTGATGCTCACGCGTGAGGACAAGATCGTTCCGGGGGTTGTCTGGGAGTCGCCGACCGTCGTGATCGACGCGCGCCAGCACCCGCTGGTCGTCGTGAAGTATCGCGGAACGGTCAGCGAGGCCGACTTCGCTCGACACCTCGAGGTCCTCAGCTCGTCCCTGCAGCGAGGGCAGCGCACCGCCGTGATCATGGACACCACGGACGGCGCCGCGCGCAGCCCCGCGTCGCTGCGCAAGCTGCGCGAGTGGCTCGAGGCCGAGCGCGAGTCGATGATCAAGTTCGTCGCGGGCCTCGCCCTGGTCGTCCCCAGCGCAGCCGTGCGCTTCATCGTCTCGACGTTCATGCTCACCACGGATCTGCCGTACCCGTACGTCGTCGTCGACAAGCTCGACGCCGCGCTCAGCTACGCCCGCAAGCAGCTCGCTCAGAGCGCTTGAGCCATCACTCGCTGGATCGCGAACCGCGAGTCATGCGAGCCGCGCAAGCCGTGCATCGCACGCGCGGGACGTGCACCCACGCAGCGACTGCGGCTACCATCAAACGATGCGCTGGCCTCGACCCGTCTATGTCTTCTCGACCGTCGCCGCGGTGCTGGTTCTCTGGTTCATCGCGCGCATGGGATTCGGCTCCAACCGCGTCGTGTGGCAGCTGAGCTGCCTGCTCGGCGCCTGGGCACCGCTGTTGAGCGCGGTGCTCTTCGCGTACGTGCGCGCGGTCGGTGATCGCGAGCACACCGTCGGCGTCGCGTGGCTCGTCCGCGCGATCGGAATGCACTGCGTCCTTCTCTGGATGATCGGCGTCGGCGACTGGCTCGCGGGCTTCGCGACGCCCGAGCGACGATGGATCGCCGACGTCGCCGCGCCCGTCGTGTTGCTGGGATTTGCGCCGGCGTTCGCGGTGAGCTTCGCCGCGGTCGAGTGGGTGCGGTCTGTGGCGAGACGCGTTCCGCGCACGATCGAGAAGCCCGCGCTGCCCACGGAGCGCGCGCACGAAGCGGCGTTTCGCGGGGTGCGCGTCGTGCGCGAGGCGGTGAGCACCGAGCAGCGCGCGACGTGGGGCTACCTGCTCGGCGCGACGGCGATCGCGGCGAACGTCCTTCTGCCCTCGCACGCGTTCGCGGTCACCGCGGCGTGCGCGCTGATCGCTGCGGTGATGGCCACGCGCAACGCGAGCGCGTTCGTGCCGTCGCTCTCGCTGCTCGCGTTCGCTCCGTTGGTCGCGCTCGTCTCGCGCGTCTCGCACGGAGAGCTCGCGGTGTTCACCGCGCTCGCCCTCGCCCCGTGGGCGATGTTCGCCGCGGTCGGAGCGCTCACGCTCCCGCTCGACGTCTCGCTGCGCTTTCGCGAGGCGCCCGCGAAGCGCTGAGCGCTCAATCGCGACAGCAGAGCACGCCGCCCGCCTCTGCGCCGGGCTTCACGACGAACTCGCTCTCGCGCACGTCCGCTTCCATCGGGGGATCATCGCAGCGCCACGGCGCGCGCAGCGCCGAGCACAGGTTGTTGCCCGAGCGATCGAGCGGCGAGCACGACGCTTGCGGAACGCTCCCGAGCGACCCGCACCCGAAGATGTCGTTCGTCGTGTTCGCAGTGTTCGCGCAGTTCGAGCGGCAGTCCCTGTTGGTGCAGTCCGGCGCCGTGCCCGTCGCGCACTGAAGGCAGCCGGGCCCCGTTTGTCGCGTGGCCCAGAAGCTCTCGGGCGGGCCGTCTTGCGCGCCGGCGCACCCGTCGCGCGAGCGCGCGCGAACCTCGCCCGCGCTGCGACAAACGTGAAAGCCCTCCGCGCACAAATCACTCGCGCGGCAGCCGAGGCCCGTGGGGTTGGGCCCGTCGTCGCCCGCGATGCGCGCGCACGACGGAGCGGCCTCGCGATTGAGCCCTGGCAACGCGAACCCGCCCGCACACCCCGCGATGTCGGGATACCTCGCGCGATCACGAAACGCGTCGCGCTCTCCGTCCGCGCACCCGCCGCATTCGATCGCAGGAAACACGCACCCGCGCGCGAGGTCGCACTGGTTCGCCGTGCACGGGTCCTCGTCGTCGCAGGTGATGTTGCTGTGAGAGCACGTTCCGTCCGCGCGGCAGAGGTCCGTGGTGCACGCGTTGCGATCGTCGCACGCGCGCATCGGGTCGAGCCGGCAGTCGAACACGCCGCGGTCCTCGATGACGTCGATCACGTCATCGCGATCGGGCTGCGAATCGACCGGTGAATCATCGACGACGTCTCGAGTCGCGACCGCGTCCATCGTCGCGTCCGCGCTCGCCGCGTCGCGCACGCGGAGGGCTGTGCGCGCTCCGCACGCGCTCGAGGCGAGGGCACCCACGATCAACCACGCAGCGCGACGCACGATCGCTCGATGTTATCTCCACCCAGCGGATCTGCGCACACACCGCGCTCACTTCGGCTCGATCGCGCTCGGCGGCTTCGGCGGCTGCCTCGGCGGCGCAGGCACCAGCGTGTTGGTGATGTTCGTCGGCCACGGAACCTCCACCGACGCCAGCGCGTCCGGCCCGTACATCGCCGCGTCCATCTTCATCGCGTGTCGCAGCATCACCACGAGCAGAAGCGCGCCCACGCCGAGCACCGTGAGCGACTGCGCCTCCCAGTGCGGGCCGCGGTAGAAGATCGCCCAGTCGTACAGCCCATGAATCGCGACCGCGCTCGCCAGACCCGCGGCGAGCACCGCGACGTGGCTCTCGCGTCGGACGAACTGCGATCGACCTACGAAATAGCCCATCGCGCCGGTCGAGACCGCGTGCACCGGGACCGCCGTCAGCGAGCGGACGAGCGCCGTCGTCGGGTCGCTCCACGCGAACGCGGCGTTCTCGATCAAGCCGAAGCCGAGCGAGGCGGCGACGCAGTACACAACGCCGTCCATCACGTCGAGCACGCCTGCTTTGCGACGAGAGTACGCGAGCACCACCGCGAGCTTGAGCGACTCTTCGACGAGCGCCGCGACCACGAACGCGTCGAGAAATCGCCCGCCGATCAACCTCGCGTCACCCAACGCCTCGCGCGCCGCGACCTCGATCAACACCGCCGGCAGGCACGCCAACGCCCCCAACCCCAGCGTCGCGTACGTCACCACGCGAGGCGTCGGACGCGAGGCGTCCAACCGGCGCACCCCTGTCAGGATCACCAGCACTGCCGCCACGCTCACCGCGAGTCCGAGCAGCACTTTCATCGCAAGCTCTCGACGCACACGATAGCGCGGGCCGCGCGTGGGCGCGAATTCAAGGCCCGCATCGAGGCGACGCTCAGCGCACGACGCGCTCGTACGGCTCGCTCGATCGCGCCAGGCTCCACTCGCCCCCGTCGCGGATCCACTCCGCGGGTCGCGGACGAAGGTTGTACGTCGAGGCCATCGCGTAGCCGTACGCGCCAGCGACGCCGATCACGAGCAGCTCTCCCTCTTCGGGCACCGCGATCATGCGCTCTTCTGCGAGCACGTCGCCCGACTCGCAGATGGGGCCGACCACGAAGCATCGCCGCGCGGTCTCGGCGCTCGAACGCGTGCGCCACACCGGGTGGTAGCTCCCGTACATCGCTGGGCGAATGAGCGAGTGCATGCCCGCGTCCGTCCCCACCCAGATGCGATCGCGCGCGTGCTTGATGGTCGTCACGCGGCACACGAGCGCGCCAGACTCGGCGACGAGATAGCGCCCGGGCTCGACCCACAACGCTGGCCTTCGCGCGGGATCGGGCCAGAGCTTCTCTCTCGCTCGCTGCACGGCAGCGCCCCACGACGCGAGCTCGACCGTGCGCTCTTCGTCGCGGTATCCCACGCCGAAACCGCCTCCCACGTCGACGAACGCGAGCGGTCCCATCGTCGCTTCGACCCGCGTCGCCACCGCGAAGAGCCCCTCGGCAGCGCGCAGCCACACCTCGCGATGCTCGTCCGAGATGAGCCCGCTGCCGATGTGCTGATGCAACCCCGCCAGGCGCAGGCCGCGACGGCGCACGATCGCGAGCGCCTCGTCGAGCGCGTCCATCGTGAGGCCGAATTTGCTCTCGTCCCCTGCGGTCACGACGTGCGGGTGGTGCCCCGCGCCCTCTTCGAGGTCGATGCGAATCGAGACCGCGGCGCCGGGAGCGATCGCTCCGTAGCGATCGAGCGACGAGAGCGCGTCGAGGTTGGCCACGACGCCCATCGAAGCGACCGAGCGCAGCTCGTCGTCGGACGGAAAGCTCCCTGTGTACAAGACCTCTTCGCGCGCGTAGCCGCGATCGAGCGCGAAGCGCACCTCCCACGCGCTGACGGCGTCGATCCCGCAGCGCTCGTCGCGCACGAGGTCGAGCACCGCGCCGTTGGCGTTGGCCTTCATCGCATAGCGCACTTCACCCTGCGAAAACGCAGCGCGAACGTCGCGACACCGCGCGCGCACAACGCCCGCGTCGTACGCGTAGAACGGAGTGCCCTGCGCCAGCGCGAGCCGCTCCCATTGGTCGAGCGAGACCGAGCGCGCCCACTCTCTCGCGCTCATCACGCCCTCTCGTCGAAGATCGCGTGGTGCAGCGCGCGGACGGCCGCGTCTGCGTCGGAGTCAGCGACGACGAGGCTCATGTTCGCGCGGCCCGAGCCCGCAGAAATGAGCTCGATGTTGACCTTCGCGCGGGCGAGCGAGCTGAAGACGCGACCGGCGATCCCGAGCGCGTCGCCGATCCCGAGGCCGACGATCGCGACGAGCGAGCGGCCCTCGGTCACTTGCACGTCGCCGATTCGACGAAGCTCGTTGAGCGCAGGCGCGAGCAGGTCCTCGCGGTCCACCGTGAGGGTCACCGAGACCTCGCTCGTGGCCACCATATCCACCGCGATGCGATGGCGCGCGAAGACCTCGAAGAGCTTCGCGAGAAACCCGTGCGCGAGCAGCATGCGGCTCGAGACCACTTGCACGAGGGTGATCCCCTTCTTCGCGGCGATGGCGCGCGCGGGGTGCTCGCGATCGGGCGGAGCGCCGGCTTCGAGGATGACCGTTCCATCGCCGTTGGGATTGAAGGTGTTGAGCACTCGCACCGGAATGCTCTCTCGCACCGCAGGGTGAATCGTCTTGGGGTGCAGCACCTTCGCGCCGAAGTACGCGAGCTCAGCGGCCTCGGCGAACGAGAGCAGCGGGATCGTGCGCGCCCGTTGAACGACGCGCGGATCAGCGGTCATCACGCCGTCGACGTCGGTCCAGATCTCGATTTCGTCCGCCTTGAGCGCGGCGCCGAAGACCGCGGCGCTGTAGTCGCTTCCGCCGCGACCGAGCGTGGTGATGCGGCCGTCGCGGGTCTTTGCGATGAAGCCCGTGACGACGGCGACCTTGTCCTTCGCGTGCGGAGCGAGCGCGTCGCGCATGAGCGCGGCGCTCTCGGCGAGGGGCTCAGCGGCGCCGAACTGCGCGTCGGTGATCATCCCGACGTCGAACGCGTCGAACGCGGCCGAAGCGACGCCGCGGCTCGCGAGGACGGCAGCGAAGGTCCGCACGGAAAATCGCTCGCCAAACGACGCGATCAGGTCCGAGTGCTCCGCCGAGAGCGCGCCCTGCTTCGCCACCGTCGCGAGCGCCTCGCGCAGCGCGCTCACCTCGGCCGCGATGAGCGAATGAGGCAGCGCGAACGCGTCGAGCAGCGAGTGCACGCGCGAGACGATGGGCTCGGCGTCGGCGTTGCCTGCGGCCGCGGCGTTGGCGGCCTTGAGCAACATGTCCGTCACCTTCGAGGCCGCGGACACAACGACGACGACCGGTCCCTTCGCGAACTTGCTCGCGACGATGTCGCACGCTGCGACGATGCGGGTGGGATCTCCGACCGATGTTCCCCCGAACTTCACGACGCGCACTGCGATGGCCTCCAAACGAGTGGTGGCCTTCGCAGTAACACTGCCGAGTTCGTCCGCAAATATTTCGAGCCACAATGCCGCAGCCGCGCGGCGAGCCCCCCAATGCAAACGGCCCGACCGAGCGCGGTGCTCGATCGGGCCGTTCAGCTCAGCGCATCACGCGCGGTTCACGGCGTCGCGCCGCTCGATCCGCTGCTCGATCCGCCGGCGCCATCGCGGCAAACCGGATCGACGATGCGGAAGTCCACGCGGCGGTTGCTCGAACGAGCGTCGCGCAGCGCGCGGCCGCGGAGGCCGTCGATCGGGCGCAGCGGACGGGTCTCGCCGAAGCCGTGCGACTCGAGGCGAGCGGCTTCGATCTGGTGCTCGGCGAGCCAGCGCTGCACGCTCGCGGCGCGGCGGTTCGAGAGGTCCATGTTGCGCGTGTCGTCGCCCACGTCGTCCGTGTGGCCTTCGACCGAGACGCGGCGGATGTCGGGCGTCGCGCGGAGCGCGTCACCAACGGCCTGAAGCACCTGGAACGAGCGCGGCAAGATCGTGTCGCGGTTGGTCGCGAAGAACACCGGCGAGTTGATCTGGATGTTGCAGCCCGAGATGCGCACGAGGCCGGGGCAGCCGTTGCGGTTGGGATCGGGGTGCGGCGCGCCGGGTTGATCCGGGCAGTGGTCCTGCGGATCGACGATGGTGTCGCCGTCGCGATCGGGCAGCGGGCAGCCAGCGCGCGCCGGGTCGGGGTGCGCGCCCGCGGGGACGTCGCGGCACTGGTCCTGCGCGTTGAGCACGCCGTCGCTGTCCGCGTCGCCGTCGGGGCATCCGCGGCGGTTGGGATCGGGGTGCTCGCCTTGCGGCTCGTTGACGCACTGGTCTTCGTTGTCGAAGACGCCGTCGCGGTCGGTGTCGTTGAGCGGGCAGCCAGCGCGCGCGGGATCGGGGTGATCGCCCGCGGGGGTGTCCGGGCACTGGTCGGCGTTGTCGAGGACGCCGTCGCGATCACGGTCGCCGAGCGGACAGCCACGACGCGCGGGGTCCGGGTTCGCTCCTTGCGGAACGTCCACGCACTGGTCGTCCGGATCGAGCACGCCGTCGCCGTCGGTGTCGGTCGGGCCGGCCACGACGGGGCGACGCACCGGCGCGTACGCGATGTGGAAGAGACCGCGGAGGGTTGGGGTGCCCGCGCCTTGCGTGAGGCCCGGACCAGCGCCAGCGCCGATGAGGACGGTGTCGGCGATGAGGTAGTGGATCCCGCCGATGACCTCGGCGTTGGTCCACGGGTACTGGAAGAAGTTCGAGACCCCAGAGGCCATCCAGCCTTCGGCGCCGATCGTGAGTCGGTCGTTCAAGAGCACGAAGCCCAAGCCCGCCGTCGCGAAGATCTCGTGCGAAGACGAGTTGGCCGCGCCCGCGGCGAACGCCGTCTCGACGTCACGGAAGTGGAAGCCCGCGCTGAGCGAGTAGCGCACGATCGACGCGCGACCGGCGAACGTCAGGTCGAACTTGCCGCGGAAGCGATTGTCCGAGACGTTGGTGAACGTCGAGGGGTTGTTGTCCGTGATGCCGAACAGTCCGCTGTTGAAGAGGAAGTTCGCTCCGAAGTGCAACGATGCCGGGTCGCGATCGGCCTGACCGAAGATGCGGACGCGGCCGCCGAGGCGCATGTCGCCGACGGCGATCCCGTTGTACGCGCCGATGCTCGTCGCGGTCGAAGCCTGGCCCGACTGCATCCACGCCACAGGCACGTTCAAGTGGATGTTGATGCGGTCGATGAAGCCGATACCGATCTGAAAGTGCGTGAGCAGCATGTGCTCGATGAGCACGTTGCTGACCGTCCCGCCCGCGCTCGGACGAGCGACCAACGGACGGTACGCGTAGTCCGCGACCACTCCGCCACGAATGCCAAACGATCCGTCGCCGGGCGAGTACCACGGGTGCTGCGCAGCGAAGAACGTCTCGCCCGCGGGCGCCGCTTCGAAGCGGTTGAACGCGTACGGAGCGCTGGTCTGCGCAGAAGCACCCGCCGCAGCGGTCGTCACTGCGGCCGCAGCCAACAGCGCGCCACCCAAGCGACGGAGCGACGAAGAACTGGAGTTCGACACGATAGAAGGCCTCCTGAAATGAAAACGCCTCGAAACAGAGCCAACACTGAGAGTGCGCAATGCCTCGCTCGCAAAGCAGAGCCTCCCAGGTTTGTGGTCTCTCGGGGTATCACGATTTCCGCGCGCGGCGCTACGTTCCGAATCGCGGCGGTTCGTGAGAGAGTGTTGGGTTTTATCGCACAACTCCTACACTGGATGCAGCCTCGACCAGCATCGCGCGCAGCGCTTCGACCGAGGGGCGCGCCTCAGGCTTTTTACTCATAGCCGCGAGCGCCACGGCCTCGAGCGCCTCGGGAACCGCGCGTGCTCCGCGCTCTTCCATCGGCGGCGGCTCGAGAAACACCTGCTGCGCGAGCACGTCGGTCGATCCATCACCGCCGAACGGAAGCGCTCCGCACAACAGCTCGTACAGCATCACGCCCGCGGAATACACGTCGCTCGCCGCGGTCACCGGCTTCGCGCGACACTGCTCGGGAGACATGTACAGCGGCGTCCCGTGCACGGTGTTGGGCTCGGTCAGGCGCTTTCCTTCGGGCTGATCGTTGGCGTACGCGAGTCCAAAATCGAAGAGCTTGATCCGGACCTTTCCGTCGGGGTCCTCGAGGATCATCACGTTGTCGGGCTTGATGTCTCGATGCACCACGCCCTCGCGATGCGCCACCGCCAGGATCGCCAACAGCTCGACCATCACCGCCACCACGCGCGCGAACGGGACGAGCCCGTCGCGCATCTCTTCGCGCAGCGTGTGCCCGACGAGCAGCTCCATCACCAGGTACGGCGCGCCCTCGTCCTCGCCGTAATCGAGCACGCTCACCAGCCCCGGGTGCCGCAGCTGCGCGAGCAGCCGAGCCTCGCGCTTGAACCTCGCGCGGTACTCGGGAAGCTGCGCCCACGGACCGTGAAGAAACTTCACCGCGATCGGACCGCCGAGCAGCTCGTGCGTCCCGCGATACAACACGCCCATCGCGCCGCGGCCGAGCACCGACTGCAGTCGATACCGATCCGCGAGAACGCGGCCGATTCGAGCCTCGTCTTTGGGCGATGCACCCTTCACTGTCATCGACTGTAAGGGACGCTACCGCGCAATTCGATCCGGCGCAGCAACGAGCGGCTCACAGTTTGTTCTCGCGCAGGTCCTTCGCGATCAACCACGCCGCCGCCGAGGCCAGCGCGAGCAAAACTGCCCCCTGCCCGTACCGACGCAGGATCAGCGAGCCCACGCCGAAGAGCGAGCCGTACACGAGCACGCAGCCCGCGAACCAATCGCGAAGACGCACGGGCATCGTCGCGTGCGGCGGGCCATCCTCGCGCTCGATCTTCGAGCGCACGCGGGCTTCGACCGCCTTCCACCCCGGTCCACCTGGGCGCACACGCAGGTAAAACGAGTCCAGCGTCTCGTCGCTCTCGGGCCGCGTCGCCAACGTGACCGCGACCCACGTCACCGTGGTGATCGCCAGCGTCCCGAGCATCAACAGCGCGAACTGCCGCGGGTCATCGGAGTCGAAGGCGAACGTCCGCTGCAGCACGATCGAGCCCACGAAGCTCGCCGCCATCGCAGAGATCTCGCTGTACGCGTTGATGCGCGACCAATACCAACGCAGGATCAACACGGGCCCCGTCCCTGCGCCGAGCGCGAGCAAGAGCTTCCACGCGCCAGAGACCGAGTCCAAGTACAGGCTCACGATCCCCGAGATCACCATGGTGAAGATCGTGGCCCAGCGCGAGGCGCGGACGTAGTGCGACTCCTCGCGGTCCTTCGCGAGGAAGCGCTTGTACAAATCGCCCACGAGATAACTGGCCCCCCAATTCAAGTGGGTCGCCACCGTGGACATGTACGCCGCGAGAAAGCCCGCCATCATGAGCCCGCGAAGAGAAGGCGGCAGGTGGTCGATCATCACCCGCACGTACGCTCCCTCGGGGTCGTCGATGCGCGGGTAGAGCACGTACGCGGCGAGCGCCGTGAGGATCCACGGCCACGAGCGCACGGTGTAGTGCGCGACGTTGAACCAGAGCGTCGCGTACACGCCCTCGCGCTCGCTCTTGGCCGAGAAGATTCGCTGCGCGACGTAGCCTCCGCCGCCGGGCTCAGCGCCCGGATACCACGCGGCCCACCACTGCACCGCGATGTACACGGTGAACGCGATCACCGGCATCCACGCGGCGCCCACCGGCGGCAAGACCGTCAATCGCTCGGCAGGAACGCGGGCGATGATCGCGTCCATCCCGCCCGCCGCGCGCACCGCTGCGACCGCGAGCACGATGGTCATCCCGAGCTTCACGACGAACTGCAAGAGGTCCGTCACGAGCACGCCCCACAGGCCCGAGACGCTCACGTACAAGCCCGTGAGAAGAAGGCAGAGCGCCACGGTCACCGCGCGATCAGCGCCCGCTCCCGCGAAGACGCTCATGCCCGTGACGTTGTGCAGCCACACCGAGAGCGAGTGCATGCCCACGGTCATCCCGACGATCTTGGCCATCGCGAGGTTGACCCAGCCGATGATGATGCAGTTGACCGGGAGCGCTAAGTACGCCGCGCGAAACGCACGCAATCCTGCGGCGGGCTTTCCTCCGTAGCGAAGCTCGATGAGCTCGACGTCGGTCATCACGCCGGCGCGACGCCAGAGAGAAGCGAAGAAGAAGACCGTGAGCATTCCGCTGGCGACGGCGTTCCACCAGAGCCAATTGCCGGCGATGCCGTGCTTGATGACCAGGCCCGAGACCGCGAGCGGCGTGTCCGCGCCGAACGTCGTCGCGACCATCGAGGTCCCCGCGAGCCACCACGGAACGTTGCGCCCCGACAGAAAGAACTCGCTCACGCTCGCGCCCGAGCGGCGCGTGTACCGAAGGCCGATCGCGATGTTGAGCGCGAAGAACCCAACCACCACGACCCAGTCGAGCGCAGTCAGACGCATTGCCCGAGAGGGCCTATCAGAACGCGCGCGATCGAGCGAAAAACGGGCGAGACGAGCGCGAGTGCGTCGGTGATTCGAGCTGTGTTGCCTGCGTTTTCGAGGGCATTCACAACAATCTTCACCAGCAAATTTACGTGTATTTCAGTTCACACCCGGGACACACAACCGGCGTTATCGTTCGTCCTCGCGAGCGCACCAAATCACTGCGCGCTGTGATTTCAGCGCGATTGGAACGCAACGTGCTCGCGCAGACATCCCCGTGATGAACATCCGCACCACCGCCCTCGCCCTCACCACCCTCGCAGCCCTCGCTTCGAGCGCGCTCTGTCCCACCAGCGCTCTCGCGCAGAGCGCTTTGTCCCCAGCGGTCAACGCCGACGGAATGGAGGGCGGCCACGGATGGTCCCGCGCGCACATGTTCGGCCTCGGCTCGCGGCTCACAGGTCGAACGGGGCCATACACCTTGGGCGGCGTCGGCGGGCACATTCGCATGCGGCCCATTCGTTGGGTCGCCGTCGAGCTCTTCACCGATCACGTGTTCGGGCCCGTCGACAACACGCTCCGTCACGATCACGAGGGCGGCATCTCTCTGCAGTTTCCCGTCCTGGGAAATCGCTGGTGGAACGTCTATCCCCTCATCGGCGCCTGCGCCTCGCTCGTCGTCCTCGAGCCCCCGCGACAGGGCGGCGCGTTCGTCACCGACGTTCACTTCGGCTTTCGCGGCGGCGCGGGCAGCGAGCTCTACCTCACCGACCACTGGGCGCTGCGCGCGCAAGTCGAAGGCATCGGCTACATCGGCCACGACCTCCGCGCGTACAACTGGACGGCGACGCTCTCGCCCGACGTTCGCCTCACCGGGATGGCCCAAGCCTCCCTCACGATCAACCTCTACCTCTGAGACAGAGAGCCCCTCGTGCGCGCGCTGCTCTTCGCCGTCATCGCCTCTGCTTCGCTCGTGCGCTGCGCGCCCGCGATGACCGTCGAAGACGCAGCGACGAGCGTCGCGCAGTGCGCCTCGTGTCACCCCGATCACGTCCGAGATCACAGCGCCTCGCGCCACGCGCGCGCGGCGATGGGCGAGCTCTACACAACGCTTCGTGATCGAGGCGACAGCCGTACGCGATCGTTCTGCGACAGCTGTCATCGCCCCGCGGTCGGCACCACCGAAGGGCTCTCGTGCGAGAGCTGTCATCGCGCCGTCGGCAACTCCGCGCCGCTCAACGCCATGCTGCGCTGGGACCCTTCAGCGCCGCTCTCGTCCGCGCGCAACGACGCAGTGATGACCAGCGGTCACAGCACTCGATTCCATGGATTTCTCCCGTCGAGCGAGCTGTGCGGGACGTGCCACGAGGTGCAAGGCCCTGGCGCGTTTCGCGAGACTCCCTTCACCGAGTGGCAGCGATCGCCCGCGGCGCAAGCCAACGTCACGTGCGTGCAGTGCCACGGCAGCCCCACGCCTGGCCGCCCGACGGATCGCCCCATGTTGCCCGCGGCGAGCGATCCCCGCGCTCCATCACCGCCGCGGCCGCGCACGGATCATCACTTCGTCGGCCCCGACGAGAGCGACCCCGCCGTCGCAGAGCGACTGCTGCGCGACAGCGCGGCCATCGTCATCACTCGCGAGGGCAACGAAGCGGTCGTCTCGATCACGAGCCGAGTGATGGGCCACTCGCTGCCCACCGGCGTTCGCGCGGTGAGAGAACTCTGGCTCGAGCTCTCGGTCTTCGACGCGTCCGGCGCGCAGCGGATCGTCTCTGGCGCGCTCGATCAAACGCAGAGCTTCGTGCGCGACGAGCCCTTTGCGCGCGAAGAGTTTCACGACGAGCTCAGCGACGCGCTGCCCACGCTCGCCAACATCATCCGTGTTCGCGCGCTCGAAGCCGGAGCGACGCGCACCGTTCGCTTCGCGCTCGAGCCCGCGACGTCCAGAGTTCGCGCTCGGTTGCGATACCGAGCGCAGTCACCGCGACTGCGCACGATGCTCGGGCTGAGCGCAGCGGCACCGGCGCCGATCGAGATCGCGCAAGCCGAGCTCCACTGGTGAGTCGAGCGCTACGCAGTTGCGACGCGCTGTTCGCATACCGTTCGCCATTCTCTGTCCCCCAGAAACAAGCGCGCGCGAGGAGTTCGTCGTAGTGTCCCGCGCTCAACGTGCTCGAGAAGATCCAGGACAAGAACATCCGTCTCATCTACGCCGCGATCTTTTTGCTCGGCGTAGCGTACGGAGTGCCCATCGCGCTGTCGTCGCTGCTGCTCTCGCAGCGCGGCTACACCAAGGCTGACATCGGCACGCTCGCCGCGTTTTTCGCCGGCGGAATCGTGGCGCTCTCGCTCCCGATGGGGTCGATCATCAAGCGCTTCTCCGCGCGCCGCACGCTCATCGTCTCGCTGATCGGCTACGCGCTGACGGTGGGCTCGTTTCCCTTCGTGCGCTCGTACCCGCAGTTCGCCGCGGTGCGCGTGATCGACGGAATGTGCTCGGTGGGCATTTGGGTCGCGTGCGAGACGATCCTTTTGTCTCGCGCGGACAAGCGACACAAAGCGTTCGTCGTGAGCCTGTACGCGATCGCGATGGGCATCGGCTACGTGGTGGGGCCGATCATGGCGCACGTGATCGCGCACTTCGCGCCGATGGAGTACGCCTTCGTCGCCGCGGGCGCGATCGCGCTGTCCTCCGCGGTGCTCGTGCTCGCGAAGCTCGACGGAGACGTCGCTGACTCGCACCACGCGCACGTGGTCGAAGCGGGCGGAGAGCAGCCGAAGGACGGGGCGGCGTATCGGGCGTCGCACTATGTTCCGGTGCCGGCGAAGAGCGCGATGGAGCTGCTCGCGAAGATCCGCACGAGCTGCTTTGCGACCTTCGCGTACGGGTACTTTCAGGCGAGCGTCGTGCTGTTTCTCCCGCTGTTTCTCATCGAGGCGAAGCACATCCCGGCCGAGCGCACGATGCTCATCCCCGCGTTCTTCGCTGCAGGGATGCTCGCGCTCTCGAACTTCACCGCGCGCTTCGGCGACCGCTACGGTCACCTGCTGCTCATGCGCTTGCTCGGCGCGGTCGGCACGGTGATGGTGCTCGGCTTCGTGTGGATCGACTCGTTCGTCGCGATGGGCGCCGCGGTGTTCATCGCGGGCTCGACGCTCGCGTCGATCTCTCCAGTGAGCCTCGCGCTGCAGGGCGCGGTCGTCGCGCCGCCGGACTACTCGCGAGCCAACGCGATCTACAACGCGTTCTACGCGTCGGGGATGCTCCTCGGGCCGATCATCTCGGGGGCGATCTTCAGCAGGTCGGGCGGGGCTCCGATGCTGCTGCACCTGGCCGTGATCTGGGCGGCGTTCGTGGTCTTCGCGACGGTGTTTCGCAACGACGACCCGGTGCACCGCGCGCAAAAGAGCGAAGCGCGCACGGCCGCCGCGTAAGCGCGATCACAGACGAAGCGCGGTTGGCAGCACCCCCACCCCCTCCCCGAGGCATTCTGATTGCCCGCAGAGGGGGGTCACCCCCCGTACCAAGGCATTGCGATTGCCCGCTCGAGGGGGTCCCCCCCCCTTCCGAGGGCATTCCGATTGCCCGCGACTGCCCCTACTCCCGCTCGACGACCAACTGCCCGCACGCGGCGCCGATGTCTCCGCCGCCCGAGTATCGCCGCACCACGGGGACGCCCAGCTTTCCCAGGGCGTCGACGAAGGCGCCGAACTCCACGTCGCTCGGGCGCGTGAAGCTCGTCCCTTCGAACGCGTTGTGCTCGACGAGCGAGAGCCGCACAGGAAGCGCGCGCTCGGTCCCCACGCCGATGGCCTCGGCCAACGCTCGCGCGTCCTCTTCGCTGGTGTTCACCCCCGCGAGCAGCGCGAACGAGAGCATCACGAGCCTGCCGTTTTGCTCGTAGAACTCTCTCGCTGCATCCAACACCATCGGCAACGGGTACGCCTTCTCGATGGGCATCAACGATCGACGCACCTCGCTTCGCGCCGTCGTCACGCTGATCGCGAGCCGCGCCCGGGTCTTTCTCTTCGCCATCTCGCGAATCCCCGGGACGATCCCCGCCGTGCAAATCGTCACCGCGCGCCCGTCCACCGCGATTCCGCACGGGTTCGTGAGCACGTCGAGCGCGTCGAGCACGTTGTCCACGTTGTGCAGCGGCTCGCCCATGCCCTGAAACACCACGCCGTGCACGCGCCCGAGCTTCTCTTCGCGAAGCTCTCGCGAGATGTGCCGCACTTGCTCGACGATCTCCCACGCAGCCAGGTGCCGCTGCAGTCCCATCGTTCCCGTCGCGCAGAAGCGACAGCCGAGCGCGCAGCCCACTTGAGAGCTCACGCACACCGAGAAGCGCCCTGTTTTGTGCAGCGGAATGCGCACCGCTTCGATCAGCGCCCCGTCCTCGCACTCGAACAGGTACTTCACAAACGGATCGACGCTCGACGCCTTGCGGTCGACCACATTCAGCTTGCCGACGCCCACGCGCGCGAACACGCCGTCGCGCACCGTCGCGCGCACGTTGCGAACGCCCATGCCCACGTCGCTGCCGCGCTGAACGACGTGCGCGACGATCCGTCGAGCCTCGTCGAGCGTCAGGTCGATCTCGGGCCATCGCGCGCCCACGAATTCAACGAGCCGCTCGGGGGTAAACCCTTGCAGCTTCGGCTCGGGCGCGGCTTTGCGCGGAGTGAAATCCATCAACGTCACCAACGAGCCATCAACGTCGAGCCGCGGTCACGCGCCGACCTTCACGACCACTTTTCCGAAGTGCGCGCCGGACGCCATGTGCGTCAGCGCGGCACCGATCGTCTCCATCTCGAAGACCTTCGAATCCACCACGGGTGCGAGCTTCCAGCCCTCGATCGCGCGGCACATCTGCTCGAAGTGCTCTCGCGATCCCACGATCACGCCCTGCACTCGCACGTCCTGCATGAGCACAGGCAGCAGGTTCACTTCGCCAGCGCCCCCAGCGAGGACGCCGATCAAGCTCACGCGCCCTCCGGGCTTCACCGCGCGAAGGCTCTGCTCGAGCGTCCCGGCTCCGCCCACCTCGACCACCACGTCCACGCCGCGTCCGCCCGTCGCTTCGCGGGCGGGCTTGGACCAGTTGGGCGTCTCTCGATAATTGATCACACAATCAACGCCCATCGAGCGCAGCCGCTCGGCCTTCTCCGCCGAGCTCGTCGTCGCGATGACCTTCGCGCCCGCCGCCTTGGCGAACTGCAGCGCAAACACGCTCACGCCGCCTGTGCCCTGCACGAGCACCCACTGTCCCGGAAGCAGCCCGCCGTGGTCGAACAGCGCGCGCCACGCGGTGAGCCCCGCGCACGGAAGGGTCGCGGCCTCCTCGATGCTCAAGTGCTCGGGCACGCGAACGAGCCCGTCTTCGCTGAGCGCGCGGTACTCGCAGAGCATCCCGTCGAGCGGCCCGCCCAAGGTCGTGGCGAGCTTCTCGCGCGTGGGCTCTCCGGCGATCCACCCCTGCGCGAACGTGGGCATCACGCGGTCGCCCACGCGAAACTTCGTCACGCCCTCGCCCACGGCGCTCACGACTCCCGCCCCATCCGAGAGCGGAATCACCGGGAGCTTCATCCTCGGGTTGTACAGCCCGCGGACGGTCAGCAAGTCGCGGTAGTTGAGCGACGTCGCGCCGACGCGGACGAGCACTTGTCCGGCGGCAGCGACGGGCGCGTCGCGATCGATCAGCTTGAGATTCTCGAGCCCAAAACCCCCATCGATCGCGACGACTCTCATGCGCGGATCAATAGCCCATGAGCCCGCAGCAGCGCGAGCACACAGGCATCAATCCGTCCTTCGAGATGCTCTGGCGAAAGCGCTGGAAGCGCGCGTTGTTCCAGATCTCGAGCAGGGACTTGTCGCGAATGTTGTCGACGACGTAGTCGTGGTAGTCGCGGCACGGCGAGACGTCGCCGTTCGAGTCGATCTCGCAGATCTGGTAGATGCTCACGCACTGGTCGTAGCCGAAGCGCTCGCTGTGCTTGGTGTAGTACGTGACCAATCCCTCGGGCTCGAGGATCTCGGGCATGATGTACACAGGCGAGGCGCTCATCGGCGCGCCGCGCTTCTTGAGCTCCTTGAGCTGCTCGCTCAGGACCTTGTAGTCGAACTTGTTCCAGTCGCCGATCCAGCCGTACGGGAGCTTCATCTCCTCGCCGAAACGATCGCGGAAGTCCTGGCCGTACGCCTTCGCCGTCTCGTCGTCGATCCACCACGAGAGATAGAAAATGTGCATATCCGCGAGGCCCTTGAAGCGCTCGTAGATGTTCACGAGGTCGAAGTAGTTCTCGCGGTTGATCGTCGTGAGCGTGACGACCAGCGGGAGCTTCTGTCCTCGCTTCTTCTTCTCTTCTTGGATCGCCTCGCAGCCCGCGACGACGTCGTTGAAGTTGTTGTGGCTCTTCTTCTGCCCCGGGCGCGCGTTGTTGTGCGTCTCGGGGTTGGAGCCGTCGACGCTCACTTGGATGAGCGCCATCGGCGCGGCCACCATGCGCTCGGCGTACTTGGCGACGTTCGTTCCGTTGGTGGCGATGGTCGGCGGCATGCCGAGCTTCGCGCCCTCTTCGATGAGCTCGATCAAGCCCTTGTAGAGCATGGGCTCGCCGCCCCAGAAGTAGAGCACGGGGTTGTGCCCGTTCGCGTGCAGCTCGCGAAACACCTCGGAGTAGCGCTCCTGCGAGATCTGTCCGCGGATGAGATCACCCAGGTCTTTTTCGAGCAGATAGCCGTTGTCTCCCCACTGGCCGCACGTGTGGCAGCGCAGGTTGCACACGTCCGTGATGCGCATCGAGAGCTGGCGAATCTTGTTCGCGCGGCCGATGTGGTGGTTCGGGTACAGGACGTTGAAGAACTGCTTCTCGGCCTGCAGCGCCACCATGGACTTCGTGAAGTCCCTGCGCTCCAGGATCTTTCCGGCGATCTTCAACACTGCGTTCAACGGAACAGCACTGCGCTCCATGTCATCTCCTCAACGGTCTCGGGCCCACAGGAAGGGCCAAACGGGCGCGGACCATAGCCCACGGTTGCGCGCCGCGTCCAACCAGCAAATTCCGCACGAAATCCGTGAAATCCGAGTGACGGTGCGAACGGTGGGTGGCGTCCGCTGACCTGTCACAGCGAAGTGCTCGCTACAATTTTACGGGAATGCTACAGATCTTGAGCGGCGGTCCGTTGCGGGGCCGGTGCTGCTCGAGACCCTTGTTCTGGCTCCAGAGGTAATTCATGCGATTGCTTCGAATCTGCGCGACGATGGTCGCGGTGGGCGCGCTCGCTGCGTGTAGCGATGAACCTCGACCGCTCGTTCCGACGGACGGCGGCTCGAATAACAACCGCGACGGTGGCTCGAACACCGGCATGGACAGCGGAATGATGATGAACCCCGAAGACACCGGGGTGATCAATCCGCCTGAAGACACCGGAGTGATCGTCGATACGGGCGTCCCCGTCGTCCTCGACGGCGGCGGCATCTATGACGACGCCGGCGGAGCGAGCGACGTGCGGACCGGCTGCGGAAGCGACGGCGGCACCCCGCGTCCCACTGGATGCCTCGGCGCAGAGGTTCCGAACAACGGGCTCGACGACAACTGCAACGGCGTCGCGGACGAAGGATCGTCGTGCATCCCGGGCTCGGTGCAGCGCTGCTTCCTCGGACCGCCTGGCCGTCGCGGCGTCGGCGCGTGCGTCGATGGAATGCAAACGTGCCAGGGCTCGGGCGAGTTCGGCACGTGGGGCCCGTGCATGGGCGGCATCTCTCCGCGCGGCGAGACCTGCGACAGCCTCGACAACAACTGCGACGGTCTCGTCGACGAAAACCTCTGCTGCAACTCTGGCGGAACGTGCCCCGCGCCGGGCGATCCCCGCATCCCCACCGGCGGACCGTTTCGCACGTACACCCTGCGCGGCAGCGACTTTCTCGCGGGCGGGACGCGCTATCGCTGGCGCGTCGTTGGTGGCCCGTGCGACCAGCTCTTGTTCGCGACGAGCAACTCCGTGAGCTACACGCTCAACAACCCGATGGGCACCACGGGCAACACGCTCACCGCCGACGGTGAGAACCTCGTGTTTCGCCCGACGCTCTCCGGTGATTACACGGTGACGCTCACGATCACGCGGCCCGATGGCACCACCTTCGAGTGCACGTTCATCATCCCGATCCGCGCCGTCGGCTTCCGCGCCGAGCTCTGCTGGAACCGCACGGGCAGCACGGACATCGACTTCTGGGTGCACCGCCCCGGCAACACCAACACCTGGTACGCGACGGCGTGGCCCGCGGACAACTGCATGTACGGCAACTGCCGCAACTCGCAGGGACTCAACTGGGGCTACGCCCGCACGCCTGGCACCGACTGCCGCGAGCCCCTCACGGGCGGCGGCTGCAACAACCCGCGCCTCGACATCGACAACATCGCGACCGCGGGCGTGCCCGAGAACATCAACGTGGATAACCCCCGCGCGAACGACACGTTCCGCGTCGGCGTGAACTACTACGGCGGCAGCGGCGCGGTGCTCCCGATGGTCAACATCTACTGCGGCGGCCAGCTCCGCGCGACGTACGGCGGCGCCGACGTTGGTGGAATGCGCTACGGAAGCGACCCCGTAACGGGCTTCAACACCTCGGGATCGAACACCTCGGGATCGTTCTGGCGCGTCGCCGACGTCACCATGACCGATGCCATGAACTGCACGCTCGCAGCGCTGCACCCGCGCGGAAGCGCCTCGGGCTACTGCGTCGCGACCAACACCGACCGCACGTACGACGGCAACTGCTCTCGCTGAGCCGTTTGTCACTCGAGCGCAGGGGAGCGGCGCTCGAGCAACGCACGAAGACCGCGAACAAGGGGACGTTCGCTCTCGCTCGAGTTCGAGCTCGTGCTCGAACTTGAAATCGTGTGCGCGCTACTCGCTCGCGCTCGCGTCGGCACCGCCGCCCGCATCGCCGCCCGCATCGCTGCGAGCGCCGCCGTCGACGAACGGCGAGGTGCCCACGACAGGGTCCGTGCACCGCAGGCGGTTGTCCCCGCTCGAGGTGTCCGGCGCGCACACGAGCCCTTGCACGCACTCGTAGTCGCGCAGGCACGGCTCGTTGCGCTGCTGGGTGTTCTTGATCGAGCAGCCGCCGCCCACGGCGAGCGCTGCGGTCAGCGCCGCAAGCGCAGCGAGCACAGCCGTTCGTCTCGTGGTCGGACTCGTTGAAAGCGCCTTCACGTTGGACTCGCTCCTCCCTGCGCCGCGCGCAGCTCGAAGGCGATCATACAACGGAGGAAACGGCGCGAGCGCGAATCCTGCGACCAAGCGCGCCGAAGTCTCGCCGGTCGCGCCGCGATCGACGCGCCAGACACGTCGCTCAGACCGCGACGCCCAGCGCGCGCTCGAGCACCATCGCGATCTGCGAGCTGTCCGCGTCGAAGACCGTCGCGAGCGCGCCTGCCTTCTGCCAGAGCTGCGCCTCGTCGTTGGACTCTCCGCGAGAGAGCGCGACGATGCCCGTGTACCGCGTGTCTTCGTGCCGCGCGATCGCGCGGATCCACCGCTCGGAGTCGAGCCCCGTGGCCGGCAGCGTGACGATCACCGCGTCGATCAGGTTGGCCCCAGCGCACTGCGCTCCCAGGTCGACGAGCGCCGCGGTCGGATCGGTGATCACCTGCACTTCGAACGAGGTCGAGAGCGTGCCGGCGAGCTTGCGCGCGTGCTCGACGTGCGTGTCGATGATCGAGACGCGCGGCCGCACCGGAGCGATCTCAGGCGGGATCGCCATGTTGTACCGCCGCAAGAAGTGAAGCAGCGATCGTCGGCGAAAGCGCAGGTGACGCCCGGGCGTCGAGAACGCCTCGATGTCGCCCTTCTCGACCCAGTTGTGCACGGTCTTGAGGTCGACGTTCCAGATGTGAGCCACCTGCGAGGCGACGTAGATGGGCTCGCGCGGGGGGATCTTGATGCGCTCTCGACGAGCGATGCTGCCTTCGAATCGTCGCGCCGGCGTGGGCGTCGGCTCGACCGTCGCGCCGAGCTCTTGCGCTTGCGCGTCGAGCAGGGACTTGAGCGCGTCGAACTCTCCGCTCTCGAGCGTCCCGACCACGTTGCGATCGAGCGCGCTCTTGGGCGCGTCGATCAGCACGAAGCGCAGCGACGACGTCTCGGGGCGCGACAACAGCGCGGCGCGCCACGACGTCGCGTCGATCCCGTCCATGGGCAGCCGCGTGATCGCGAGGTCCATCGGCGCTCCGGCGCCCGCGCGCTCTCCCGCAGAGATCAGCGCCGAATACGCATCGCCCCACATGTGCACGTACCACTGCCCCGAGGCGTACAAGCCGAGGTGCTCGAGGTCTTCTTTCGACGGCTCGAGCTTCTTCTCGTCTTTCGCCTCGTCCTTGCGCTCGGGGTCCGGCTCGCGGCCCGGGCGCACCAACGAGAGAGCCTCGATCAACTGTCGTCGACGCTCGGTGTCCGGCTCGACCACCATCAAGTGCGGACGATCCGTGAGCAGCTCATCGGGGATGGGGTAGCCCCAACGAGAGAGAAATCGCACGACGGCGCTGTGTCGAAATCGCAAGTGCCCGCCAGGGGTTCGAAAGCTCTCGAGCTCGGCGGGAGCGTCAGGATCTTCGTTGCGATCGCACCAATTGTGGATGGTCTTCAGGTCCACGTCGCAGATCGACGCGAGCTGCGAGGCGAGGTAGATCGGTTCACGGTTCGCCGGCGGTGCGATGCTGGATCGCGCCGGTGGGTTCGCCGACGGTCGGACGCTCTTCGAGTTCTTCATCCCGCCGCAGGATAACGCCCCCAAGGCACAGCTCGGCTACGAGATTTGCCGTGAAATCCTGCCTAAAAACCTGGGAATACACACCACCGCAACCCCTGCAGCGATGTGCGCGGCTCAGCGTTGTGCCGCGCTCCAAACGCCGTCGTCGTACACGAAGCGAGTGACGAACGAAGGCGTGCGCTCGTCGCGAAAGCGCGCGCACTCGGGGTGATCGACGTCGTCGGGGAGCAGGATCTCGAACGCGTTGTCTCGCGCTCGAACCACGGGCTCGAACCGAGGAACAGGCGAGCGAGCGAGCGCGAGCGCCTCGCGCGCAGAGCGCGCCTGCGCGAACTGCTGCACCGTGCGAAACGTCGGCGGGACGAGCACGATCTCGCGGCGCTCGGCGCGCGCGAGGGCCTCTTGGGGCGAGAGCCACGCGGACGCGACGGTCTCGCGCGTGTCGTGGGTCGCGACGGTGTCCGACGAGGCTTGCGCGAGAAAAAACCGAGCGTCGAAGCGTCGCGTCTCGCCGCGCGGCGTGACCCAGCGAGCGAACGCGACGAGCCGGCTCAACGCCAGCGTCGCTCCGCACTCGGCCAGCACCTCGGCGAAGCCACGCTTGTCGACGTCGAGCGCGTGTCGAGCAGCGGCGATGCGCTCGGCGCTCACCGGGTCGTTCGAGAGCAGCACGCCTGACTCTTCGAGGCACTCGCGCGCGGCGGCGACGAAGAGCGCGCGGGCGTTGGGGTTGTCCTCTTCGCTGAGCCGCTGGCGACACGCTCGGTCGTCGAGGTCGGCGACGATGGCAGAAGAGGCGTCCTCGGGATCGAGCTTTCCGCCAGGAAACACGAACGCTCCGCCCATGAAGCGCACGTCCGCGCGGCGCTTGACGAAGAACAGCTCGATCCCGTCGTCGGCGTCGCGCACGAGGATGACCGTCGCTGCGTCACGCGTGGCGACGGGCTCGGCCGACAGGTCGAAGCCGACCGTCACGAGAGCCCCGCGAGCGCGGACTCGAGCTCTCCCGCGGCGTGGCTGTCGCGCGCCGATCGCGCCGCGGTGATGCCCGCTTCGAGCACGGCGCGAGCCTCGTCTTTGCGTCCGAGCTCAGCGAGCATCTGCCCCGCCATGAGGTACTGCGGGACGTACGAAGCGAACTCGCTGCGCATGCGCGCGAACACGTTGAGCGCGTCTTCGACGCGGCCTGCGCTGCGGTATTCGAGCGCGAGGCCGTAGTACGGAAACGCGTCCTTGGGACCTGCTGCGACCATCTTCTCGAGCGCCTCGAGGCGCTTGGTGTTCGTTGCCATCGTGATGCTCACTCGATGACGCCGATGTACGGCAGGTTGCGAAACTTCTCGGCGTAATCGAGCCCGTAGCCGACCACGAATTTGTCCTCGATCGTGAAGCCCAGGTAGTCGATGTCGATCTTGACCCGCGAGCGCGCGGGCTTGTGCAGAAGGGCGCAGATCTTCACGGAGCGAGGCCGCCGCGTCGCGAGGTTGTCGAGCAGGTATTGCATCGAGAGGCCCGTGTCGACGATGTCTTCGATCACGAGCACGTCTTGATTCTCGACGGGAAACGTCAGGTCGTGCGTGATCTGCACGATGCCCGAGCTCTCGGTGCCCGAGCCGTACGAGCGCAGGCCGAGAAAATCGATGCGGAGATCGTCGAGCGAGATCGCGCGCGCGAGGTCGGCGGCGAAGAGGAAGCTGCCCTTCAGGATTCCGACGAGCACGAGGTGACGGCCCTGATAGTCCTCGGTGATCTTCGCTCCGAGCTCTTTGACGCGCGCGGCGATCTGCGCCTCGCTGAACAACACGTGCGGCTTGGGGATCATCGTTGTGACGCGTACGCTACTACAGCCGTCACAGCGCGCGGGCCGCTTCGAGCGCCGAGCGAGCGAGCGAAAGCCCTGCGTCGCTCATCGCGTGAACGGTGAGCGCGAGCACAAAGAGCGCGACGATTGCGCGCGTCGGCGCAGCGATGTTCGACTGCGCGACCGGCGGAGCGACGCGCGAGGCCACGGCGATGCTCGCCTCGGCGGCGAAGAGCGCGAGCAGCCCCGAGCCGGCGAGCGCGAGCCCTGCGCTCAGCGAGTCTGCGGCCCATCGCGTCGCGGTGAAGACCATCGCGTCGAGCGGAGCAAGCGCGCTCGGAGAGACGTCGACCGGGTAGCGAACAAACGACTGAGCGACGCACGCGATCAGCGCGCGCAGGCCGCCGCTCGCGACGAACGCGGCGCCGAAGGTCCAGCGAAAGAGCTCGGAGAGCGGCGTTCCACGGCCCATTCCATCGGGCGAGGCGAGCTCGCTCGAGCTCGCGCCGCGCGTTTGATCGAGCAGCCGCCCCGCGTGCTCGACGGCGAAGAACGGCGTCGAGAGCACGAGCGCGAGCATGATCCCGAGCCACAGCTCCCGCAGCGCGGCGAGCACGAGCGCCGCCCTCAGCGCAGCGGGCGCGCGTTGATCGAGCAACGACGGCGCCGCGCCGAGCGCGAGCACCGCGAGGATGGGAGTCTTGGCCGTCGTGGGCATCGCGCGCCCGCCGAACAGCGGGAGCATCATCGTCGCGGGCACGAGCCGCAGCGTCGCGAGCACGAGCGGCGCGAGCAGCGCGACGAGCGCGGCGAGGATGGAGACAGACTCGCTCACGGTCGAATGCTCACGAGCCCTCGCGCGCTATCGAGTGCGAACGAGCTGAGGAATCGCAGTCCAAAGCCCCTTGGTGTACCGCACGAGCGTCGTGGCCCCAGCGCCTCCGAGGATGGCCAGGGCGAGCGCGACCGCCGCGAGCTTGGGCGTGTGCGAGAGCGCTCCGTCGTTGATCTGCGTCGTGGCAGAGAAGAGCCCCATGATCACGCCCACCGCAGCGGCGGCGAGCAGCGCGGGCATCGAGAGCGACAGGACCAGCAACAGTGCTTGCTGCGTCAGTTCGGTCGCCCTCGTGAGCACCGCGGCCCCCTTCGCAAACGGCTCAGAGCGAGAAGGGGTAGTTGACCTGGAAGGTCGGGCGCGTGAAGGCCGGCACGGTCGCCGCGCGAACCGCGCGCGCGATGCACGAGCCCACCGGCGTCCCCGCGAACGGCGGAGCGACGTTGGCCGTCGTCACGCGGCCGCTCGAGGCGAAGGTGATCGCGACGTTCGCCATTCCCGTTGCACCGTTGGCGCAGGCGCGCACGGCGCCCTGGACTCCGCGCATGGCGTTGAGCACGTCGCTGCGGCCAGGGGTCTCGGGGCCACCACCCGCCGGAGCGCTCGAGGACGATCCAGACGAAGGAGCAGAGTTGTTGGCGGGGCGCGTCTGCGTTCCACACGAGAGGAGGCAGGCGATGTCGCCGCGGCATCGAGCGGCGCACGAGCCACCGGCGGGAGCCGAGCTGGCGCTGTTGTTCGCCGGCGCGCTGTTGTTGGCTGCGGCCGTGTTGTTCGACGGGGCGCTCGGAGTCGAGCTCGACGACGAGCTGCGAGCGCTGCGTGAGTTGCGCTCCGCTCGGTTGCTCGGCTCGTTGCCAGACGGAGCCGTCCCGCTCGGCTGCGTCGTGCCCGCGGGGCCCGCGGCGTTCGCTCCGTTGTTCGCTACTGTGCCCGCGTTTTGCGCGCCGTTCGGGCCCGTGTTCGCAGCGTTCCCGTTGTTGCCCTGCGCGTTCTGCCCGTTGTTCTGGCCGTTGTTCTGGCCGTTATTCTGCCCGTTGTTCTGGCCGTTGTTCGGCGCGTTGGCCGTGTTCGGCCCGCTGCCTTCGCTGCCCACTTGCGTCTGCGGCTGTCCCGAGCGCAACAGGTATGCAGCGCCGAGACCACCTCCCACGAGGATGACCGCGGCGCCGAGGACGCTCGCGATCACCGTGGTGTTTCCGCCCTTGGCCTTCGCGGGCTCTGCCGCAGGAACCGCCGCCGCAGGAACCGGCGCGAGCACCGGCGCAGCGAGCGGCGACGCGAGGCCACCGCCGGCGCCCACCGACAGAATCTCGTCGACCGCGCTCTTGCTGCCGCCAGGACCGCCAGGTCCCATCGTGCTGGCCATCGACTTGATGTCGATGAGCCCGCTCGCGTCGGCGTCCTTCTTCGTCTCGGGCTTCGCCGGCGCGCTGCCCGCGACTTGCTGCAACGTCGCGAGCGAGAAGAGCACCGAGTTCTCGTTGCGCTGCCCCGTCATCGCGGCGGCGTCGAGCTTGGGGCTCGCTGCAGCGGCGCTCGATGAGGACGACGAGGCCGGCGCGCTCGCAGCAGACGCCGCGGCGCTCGCGCCCGAAGCGCTGGTCTCGACCGCTTCGTCGCCGAACATCGACGACTTCGCTCCGCCGCCGAACAAATCGTTGCCCGCGCCAGCCTTGTTTGCAGTGCGCGCCGCAGCCTTCGCCGCGGGCTTGCTCTCGGCGGCGAAGAGCGCGCCGCCACCAGACGAAGCTGCAGGAGCTCCGCCGCCGAACAGCGCATCACCGCCCGCTGCCGCCGCGGGAGCCGCGCTCGCCGCAGGAACACCGCCGCCGCTCAACAGCTGCACGGCGAGCTCGGGGACGTCCTTCACGGGCTTCCAGTCCGCGAAGCCGTCCTTCCACACCGAGGTCTCGCCGTTGACCTGTCCCGACGCGGCGAACTGCTTGAGCTGCGCCATCGAGAACGGGCCTGTGTTGTTGTCGTCGATCGCGGCGTGCCAGATCGGGTCGTTGTCTCCGCTGCCGCCAACGACTCGCGTCGCCTCGTCCTCGGGAAACTGATCGGCTCCGACCGCGGCGAGACCCGCGCTCACATCAGCGCTCGGTGCATCGCCAGGCAATGCCTGGTCGCCTCGGACGATGATGTCCGAACTGCACTTCTTGCACTTGATCTTGAAGACCTTCTTGCCTTGGACCTTGTCGTCCGCGATCGAGTACTTCGCTCCGCAGCTCTGGCATGCGATCTTCATGGCTGGCTTTCCGTCGTCCTCGGCGTGCGTTCTGTCTGCCGCGATGCTCGCTGCGCTCGGTAGCGCGGCACCACGGGGGTCTGGTTGTTGGCGCTGATTCGAGCCTCTCTCGAAACGGCGCGCAGCGTGCGACCCGATGTGCTGAGTGAGTGGGTGAGGGGCGCGTTCGTTCGCAATGAAAATAGAAAAGTGCGCTTCACACGGTCAAGCACTGCGTAACAGTTACGGTGTTCGCCGTGCGCTTTCGCGGTAACCCCCCACCCCCCGGCGCGAGCCCGCGATGGGGCCCGCGGTCCGTCCGATCGGCAGCGAACCGCATCGAATCCAGCGATCGAAGCGCGCACATTGCTCACGCTGTCACGCGCCATCGAGCTTCGAGCCGTCCTCGCCGCAGAAGATGTTTCCGGGCCCATACGTGCGCCCACAGATGGGACAGCGAAGGGTGACGGTTGCTGTTGCGGCGCTTCCCGCGATGTGCGTCTGCGCGAGCGGGTCGTGTTTTCCGCCGATCGGCGGCGCAGGGATCGACTGCACCGCGGCGCGCGCGTCGACCACGACTTTGGCCGGCGAAGCGGCGTCCGCGTCGACCAGGGACGCGCCGTGCTCGGGACAAAAGGCGTTTTCTGCGCCGAATCGCTGGTTGCACACCGGGCAACGCTTGCTCTTGACCGGCGCAGCGGGCGCCGCGCTCGCAGAAGGCGCAGCCGACGCCGACGGCGGGCGAACCGCTGCCATCGAGGACTGCGATTGCGACTTCGCGACGCCCTCTGCGATGACGTTGTCGGTCCCGCTTGGCATCGCGCCGATCATCGTCTGCGCGAGCGACGAAGGCGCGCTCTTCTTCGCTTGCGCTGCGATGGGCGGCAGGCCTCCGATGGGCATTTCACTCATCGGGATGGGCATCTCGTCCTTGCGCACCCGCGGCGGTTGCCCGGGAATCGAGCTTCGCCCGGCGTCCGAGTCCGTCGCAGACCCGCCCGCCGACTGCGCGACGACGGTGGTTTCGCTCTTGGGAGCCTGGCTCGGCGACGGCTCGGGCTGCTCTCGTGGCGCGGGCTTCTTCTTTCGCAGCACGAAGAAGGCGATCCCCGCGAGCAGCACCGCCGCAGCGGTCAGCCCTGCGACGAGCGCGTTGCGGCCGCTGCTCGCGGCAGGCGCGCTGTGCGTCACGGTCGGCGCGACCGAGCCGAATCCCTCGTCGATCCGGGGCGCGGACGCGTCCTCGACGACCGCGCCCGCGTCCTCGTCCTCGATGATCTGCGCGACCAGAGAGCTCGACTCTTCGGGCGTCACGACGCGAAGCGTGACGCGCTCTTCGAAGCCCGTCGTCGACGTGGCCGTCACGATGAACTCGGTCCCCGCTGCGACCGACGGAGCGATCGTGAGACAACCGCCCTCGCCCGGCGGAGCTTCGCCGCCCGCGCGTCGGGCAGCGCTCCACGTGATTACCGCGCCCCCAGCGTTGATCGCGGGGCAACCGTCGGCGTCGACGAGCTGCGCGCGAAAACACACGCGCGAGCCCGGCGTCGTGCTGCGGCGACCCGCGATGATCGCGATTCGCGCGGCGGGCCCAGGAACCGCGCAGCGCGAAGGACGCACGCCCGAGTCGCGCACGGGCGGAGGCGTCACCGCCACGCCCGCGTCTTGAACGGGCGCCGGCGCATCGACGCGGTCGTACACGATCGTGCGCGTGAGCGTCGCGCGACACGCGCTGCTGTTCAACGTCCAGCGGTACACCGTTCGATCGCGGAGCGTGAGCCGATCGCCCTCGATCGTGCTCGTGTACGTGCCTTCTTCGCGCTGATAGTCCTCGTTGGGCGAGGCGCACTGCGTCGTCCAACGGCCGCTTCCGCCCGAGGTGCTCACGCGTCGAACGCGCGGATTCTGGCTCCAACAGCCGTCGGTTCGCATGCGAGGCCGGTCCTCGATCACGAGGTTCGTCCCGTCGGCGCTCACGCGCACTTGTCGCCCCGCGCTTCCGCGGTGGTTCTCGGGACGCTGCCCGCAGTCTGCACCCCACTCGGGCACCTCTGCGTTGGTCACGTCGCTCACGATGCGATAGTTGCCAGCGTAGTCCTGCGCAGAGGCAGACGTCGCCGCGCTCGTCGCGCACGCCGCGACGAGCATCGCCATCGAGCGCACAGCCCTTCGCCGCACGATCATCGCGCGAACGCTACCACGCACACGCGCGGTGAAAACGCAGAAACCATGGCGGCGCCCACCCCGAGCGCGGCCATGGCCTTCTTCACGTCCCCCGGGTGATTCACCGACGAGCGATCAGCCCTCGGCCTTCGCCTTCTTCACCGCGTCGGTCAGCTCGGGGACGACCTTGAACAGGTCCGCCACCAAACCGTAGTCCGCCACTTGGAAGATGGGCGCCTCGGGGTCCTTGTTGATCGCGACGATGACCTTGCTGTTCTTCATTCCGGCGAGGTGCTGGATCGCGCCAGAGATGCCGACGGCGACGTAGAGCTTGGGCGCCACGACCTTGCCGGTCTGTCCGACCTGCAGATCGTTGGCGACGTAGCCAGCGTCGCACGCCGCGCGCGAGGCGCCCATCGCCGCGCCAAACGCGTCGACGAGCGGCTCGAGCACGCCCTTGAATCCGTCCGCGCTCTTGAGCGCGCGGCCACCAGAGACAACGGTGCTCGCTTCGGTGAGCTCGGGGCGAGCGCTCTTCACGCTCTCTTCGAACGCGATGAACTCGACCTTGTCGCCCGCGGCCTGCTTCTCGATCGCGACCTTGCTGACCGCGCTCGATCCGCCGCTCGGCGCGGCCGCTTCGAACTCGGCCTGACGCACGGTCACCACTTGCACGGCGGTCGTGACGGACATCGTCGCGATCGCGTTGCCTGCGTAGACAGGGCGCTTGTACGCGAGCTTTCCGCCGTCGGTCTCGACGCGCGCGATGTCGCTCGCGAGGCCCGCGTCCAAGCGCGCAGCGACGCGCGGCGCGAGGTCCTTACCGAACGAGCTCGCGGTGATCACGACCACGTCGTAGCCGCCGCTCTTGGCGACAGCGGCGACGGTGGGCGAGTACTTCTCCCCCACGTAGTTCGCGACGTACGCGTCGTCGCCGACGAGGACGCTGCCCGCGCCGAAGGTCGAGAGCAGCGACGCGGCGGCCTCGGCGCCCTTTCCGAGCGCGAGGATGTCGAACGAACCGCCCGTTCCCTGAGCGGCGGTGCGCGCGAAGGTGATCGCGGAGTGCGTCGTCTTCTTGACTGCGCCGCCGCCGATCTCGGCCACAACGAGGATCTTCGCCATGATTGCCTCTCCTTTAACCTTTCGCCGCGCTCAGAGCGCCTTCGCCTCAGCGCGCAAGCGCTGGACGAGCTCGGGAACGTCCTTGACCTTGATGCCCGCCTTGCGTGCCGGCGGCGCTTCGAACTTCGTGTACGTGGTCTTGAGACCATCGACGCCGAGCGACGCGAACGGCGCCTCTGCGAGGGGCTTCTTCTTCGCGGCCATGATCATCGGCAGCGGCGCGTAGCGCGCTCCGTCCTGGTAGTTGTGCGTCGCGGGCGTCACGTTGTTGGTGATCGCCTTGGGCGAGACGATGCGCAGATCCACGGTGATCACCGCGGGGAGCGTCAGCTTGAGCTTGATCACTCCGCCGTCGACCTCGCGGCCGACGATCACGGACTTCTTGTCCTGCGAGAGCTCGACGCTCATCGCGAAGGTCGCGCTCGGCCAGCCCAGGCGCTCGGCCAGGATCTGTCCGACCTGGTTCGAGTCGCCGTCGACCGCCTGCTTGCCCATCACCACGAGGTCGGGCTTCTCCTTCTCGACGATCTTCGCGAGCGCGCGGGCGACGAGGTCGCCGTCGAGCGCGTCGTCCGAGGCCTCGTAGAGCAGGCCCGAATCGGCGCCCATCGCGAGCGCCTGACGCAGCGTTTGAGCGGCTTCTTTCGCGCCGAACGTGCACACCACGACCGAGTCACCCGCGAGGCGAGCCTTGGGGTTGGTGCCGTTCTCCGTGAGGCGAAGCGCGGTCTCGACCGCGTATTCGTCGAAGGGATTGGGCTTGGGCTCGAGGCCGTCGGTGACGACCTTGGCGCCGCCTGGGGCGATCTTGATCTTGTTCGCGTTGTCCGGGTCGGCCGTACGCTTGAGCGGAACGAGGATCTTCACTGCGAACACTCCCGTAGATTGGAGGGCTTGGGCTGTTATTGCTGACCGTCGAGAATGAATGACGGTTCAGTCTTTCGAGCGCCGAGGGTGTAGGAGGCTGGGACGCGCCGTGTCAAGCGCAGGCGCTGCGCGCTGAAATACACGGCGCGGGACGAAGCGCCGCGGGATGCGCTAGGGTCCGCGGCCCTTTCATGCTGACGACCGACCTCGTCCGTGCGCGCGTCGTGAAGGGCGAGGTTCGACCGGCCTACATCGACGCGAGCGACAAAGAGCTGATCGACCTGGCCGAAACGCTGGTCGCGCTCTTCAATGCGCACGTGGACAAGCCGCGCGGAGCGCTCGACGACAACCTCGCCGAGCTCATCGGCGAGGACACGGATTTTCTCTTGCATCGCGGGCTCGCGAAGCTGCTCGAAGACCGCAGTGACTTCGCGACGGACTGCCCTGTCGATCCGGTCGAGCTGCGTCGTCGCGTGTTCGAGCGCGCGGTCTCGCACCACCCGGTCTCGCGCGAGCCGGGCAACCTCGTGCATCCCACGACGCGCGCGGACGTGCTCACCGCGGTGGGCGCCGAGCTCGGGCTCACGCTCGAGCACACCGAGCGCGCGCTGTACGCGGACCTCGCGCGCGAGCAGATGCTGAAATCGTTCGAGCCGATCGCAGCGAGCGCGCTGTTGCATCGGTACAACCTCGCGCTCGCGCAGGCGGTGCTCTTTCGCGCGGTCTCGCTCGAGATCGAGCTCGCGCCGGGCGACCCGCAGCGGTATCGCCAGCTCTTTCGCTTCATCAAGTTCTTTCGGCTCTTGTACTCGGCGAAGGGGACCGGGACGCGCGGGTACACGATCACGCTCGACGGGCCGGCGAGCTTGTTTCAGTTGGGCGCGAAGTACGGGCTGCAGATGGCCGAGTTTCTCCCGGCGCTCTTGCTGTGCGACGGCTGGTCGCTTCGCGCCGAGCTGCTCTGGGGAAAGGAGCGCAAGCGCCTCGCCTTCTCGCTCGAAGCCGGCTCGGGACTGCGCACACATTATCAAGACCGCGGCGTGTACGTGACCGACGAAGAGGCGCACTTCGTCAAACGCTTCGCCGAGGTCGCGAAGGGATGGAGGCTCGACAAGCGCCCCGAGATCCACGACCTCGACGGCCGCGGCGTGCTCGTGCCCGACTTCGTGATCGTCAACGAGAAGGACGGCCGCGAAGCGCTGCTCGAGATCGTGGGCTTCTGGCGCAGGGGCTACCTCGAGTCGCGCGGCGCGCTGCTCGCCGAGCACGGCCCGAAGAACCTGATCCTCGCGGTCTCGCAGCGGCTGCGCGCGAGCGAAGACACGCTCGATTCAATGGGCGGCGCGTGCGTGTTCTTCAAAGACGTGATCCCCGTGAAAGAGGTCGTCGCGCAGTGCGAGCGCGTCGCGACGGTCCCCGCGGGGCGATCGCTGCGCGCGACGGACGAGCGCGCGCGCGAGCCCAAGCGCCGCGCGAAGAGCAAGAAAGCCGCGGCGATCGAAGCGAGCGCGCCCGATGTGCCCGCGACCGAGCCCAAGAAGCGCGGACGCAAGAAGGGCGCAGAGGCGGCGAGCTGAGGGAGAGAGAGTTTACGAAAGCAGAAAGCTCGCGGTTTTCTAGCGGTAGTTCGCGCTCTCGCATCACGATGGCCTCGTAGCGATGAACGACGAGCTCACCACCCTCAAGAAGGTCCTGATTGCCGCTGCCATGCTCGATGGCGACCAGCAGACGTTCACCGCGGAAGACGTGATCGTCCGCGCGTGGCGGTCGTTTCCCGAGAGCTTCGGCCTCAGCGGCTATCGAGAAGAGCACCCGGACTCGAACCGCGTGCTCGCGAAGCTGATGGGCTCGCTCGGGCTGTGCGGCCGAGGGTGGCTCGAGCAGACCAACACCAAGACCTACCGGCTGACGAACGCGGGTAGGAAGATGGCGAGGTCGCTCGGGTTCGTTCCGGGAGTTCCGTTCGGCGCCGAGAGCAAGGCGAAGAGCGCGGACAAACCCAGCGAAAAGAGCATCGAGAAGAGCGTCGACAAGAGCGTCGAAAAGATCGAGCGCGTCGCTGTCCCCGCCGCGACCGTGGCCAAAGAGATCGCCGTCGCCGCGGTTCGCCCGAGCGCCGAGCCCGTCGCAGCCCGCCCCGTCGAGAAGAAAGACGCGCACGCGAAAGAGCGCGTCGCCTCGAGCGCCCTGCCCTCGGGCCGCCCCGCGGTCGCCGCATCCTCGAGCGAGCCGGTCCCCTTCGATCAAAGCGCGGTCCTCGCGCGCATCGCGACCAGCATCGCGAGCCAGAAGTTCGCGCGCGGCGGGATGATCACCTTCGACGACGCCTGCGCCTTCTGGGGAATCTCTCGTACGAGCAACGGCGAGGTCCTCGTCTCTCGGCTCGAAGAGTTCGAGGACGTCCTCTCGCGCGCAGAGAAACACGTGCGAAAGACCGGCGCTCCTGTGCGCGCAAACGGACGCTTCGAGGTCACGCTCACCACCGTCGTCGGTCTCCAGGGCCTGCACCGCATGCTCATGCAGCGCTACCAGCGCGAGCTCGACGTGATCCGCGCCCGCGACGCGAGCTGATCGCGCGCGTCGGACAGAACGGTCTGTTTCACGCTCGGGGGTTTCACCGTTGGGGATTCACCGAATAGCGCGGTGCGCGCGCGGGCGACGAAGATCGCTCGCATGCGCAAAGCCCCAGTGCTGCTCTCGGCGACGATCGCGTTCGTCGCGTGCAGCGACCCCACAGCGAGCGAGCAGCGATGCTCGCAACGAAGCGACTGCGCGAGCGGCTTCGAGTGCGTTGATTCTGTGTGCCGACGAATCGCCCCGCGCGACGCGGCCTCGGACATCACGAGCGCGAGCGACGGATCGCTCACCGACGCGCGATCGACGATGGACGCGCGCGCCGCGCGAAGGCTGACCAGCGTGACCATCGAACCGGCGACGCCGGTGCTCACGACGCAGCGAGGGACGCGCGTCTCGCAGCGATTCACGGCGACTTCTCACTTCGACGACGGCTCGTCATCGGCCGCGGCGGCGCCCGAGTGGTCCCTGGCCAACCGCGCGATCGGCGAGATCGCGACGGCGACGGGGCAGTTCGACGGCAACGGGTTCGTCGGCGGAGAGAGCGCGGTGACCGTGCGAGTCCCCGATGGGTTCGGAGGGACGATCGCGGCGAGCACGACGGTGCGCGTTCGGCTCGAGTCCGAGTCGCTCGCGACGGGGCTCGGCCGCGAGGCGCTCGCGTTGTTCGGCGACGTCGAGCCCGCGATGGAAGGCCGCTCGGCCAACGTGGTCTATCCGCTCGACCGCGCGGTGATGCCGCAGAACGTGTACCCCGCGAACATCCAGTGGCTCGAAGGCGTCGCGGGCGACACGTTTCGCGTGACGCTCAGCAAGCCCAATTTCACGGCCAACTGGTACGTGCGTCACACGGGAGCGGGCTTCACCAACAGCCTCTTGCCCGACCTCCCGGTGTGGCAGGCGTTTGCGCAGACCGATCCCAACGCCTCGGGAGAGATCACCGTGACGCGACACGTGGCGAGCATGGGGCGCGCGTTTGCGTCGGCGCCAGTGCGCGTGAAGTTCGCTCCCGGCGCGCTCACCGGGAGCGTGTACTACTGGACCGTCTCGTCGGCGCGGATCGTTCGCATCGACGACGGGACCGCGGCGCGCGTGAACTTCATGCCCAACCCGCCGTGGCCTCGCAATCGCGACAGCAACTGCATCGGCTGCCACACGGTCTCGCCGAGCGGGCGCTACATGGCGGGCCGTTTGGGCGGAGGATTCAACACCGGAACGGTCTTCGATCTCACCACGGACCTCTCGGCGAACCCGCCCGCCTCGCGCTTCGATCCGACGCGAACGGACTGGTGGTTCTCTTGGTGGAGCCCCGATGAACGGCGGCTCATCGCCGCGCGCGGGCCGAGCCCCACGGGCCTGGGGCTCATCGATCCTGCGACGGGAGACGTGTTGCCTGCGGGCGGCGCGGGGCTTCCGACGATCAACGCGACGCACCCGTCGTGGTCGCCCGACGGACGAGAGATCGCGTACGTCTCGGGCGCGGCGGACTGGGGTGTGGACTATCGCAACAGCGATCTGTCGATCATCCCGGTGACCGGCGCGGACGCGTTCGGTCCGCCGAGGACCATTCAGCGCGGGAGCACGTTGACCGGGAGAAATCCAATGCACAGCGCGATCAGCTACCCGGTGTGGTCGCCCGATTCGAAGTGGATCGTCTTCGCGCACGGAGCGAGCGCGCGATCGAGCCGAGAGCCCGCGGCGCTGTTCATCACCGATCGCGAAGGCGGACAAGTGCTGCGCTTGGACAACGCGAACGGAGGCCCCGACGGAGCGCTCTCGTTCGAGCCGAGGTTCAGCCCGTTCGACTCGGGCGGGTACTTCTGGCTCGCGTTTCTCTCGCGCAGAGATTACGGCAACAGCCTCGCGGGCACGCGCGGGACGAACCGAGAACAGATTTGGGTCACGGCGATTCAGCGCGCTCCGACCGAGCCCGACGGCTCACCCGCGACGCGGTTCACGAGCGATCCATCGAGCGTGGGCTATTGGCTTCCGGGACAGGATCCCGTGTCGAGAAACATCTCGGCGTTTTGGGCTCCGAGGCCGTGCCGGCCCAACGGCGAGCGATGCTCGGTCGCGAGCGAATGCTGCAGCAATGATTGCAGACCACCCTCGGGCGGAGGCGATCCGGTGTGCTCGCCGCCACCGAGGACCGAGTGCAGACAAGAAGGGCAGACGTGCTCGGCGGACGCGGATTGTTGCGACGGGCTCACGTGCTTCAACCGCTCGTGTCTGCGCGGTCCGGGTTGAGCTGAACGCGCATCGGTAGGGGGCGAAGAATTTTCTCTCGGTCGAGCAACTCGCCCGCGATCGCGGTGATGAGTCGGCCCGCGCGGGTCGAAGGGCTCATGTGTCGTGAGCCTCCGCACGAAGGAGAGAGAAGGATCATGTCGATGTCGATTTCGCTGAGGGGACGCACGCAAGGGACGAGCGAGACGCACGAGTCAGGCGCGACGCAAGGGACACAACAGACCCATGGCGCGCAGGCGCAGCAGTCGGTGCGACCACACGGGGGTCAGCGCGGTCCCGACGTGATTCCTGGGCAAGGGAGGAGCGAACAAGCGAGGCGACTGGAGCAAGCGAGCGGAAGATCAGCGCAAACGACGTGCGCGACGCGACCGACAGACTCGCAGCTGGCAGAGCAGTACCGAACGATGATTCGCGCAGGAATGACGCCACGGATCCCCGTCGCGCCTCCGCTGCCCCGCGCCGACGGTGCGGCGTTGATGAGAGAGCTACGCATTCCCGCGCCGCGCCTGCCCGCGCTGTATCAGCACGGGCTCGATCACCACGGCGACACGCACTCGCCGATCATGGGAACGCTGGTCAACGCCGCAGCAGGCGGACACGCGAGCGACCAAACACACGGGATCGCGGACATCGTCACGCACGGGGCCGTCGAGCTGTTGAGCCACGTGCTCGGACACGGGCACGGAGTGATTCCGACCATCACGAACGGGGCAGCGACGCTGACGCGTGTCACTCATGGCGCTGCTGCTGCTGCAGAGGCTGGCGGCGCGGAGGGAGTCGTGACCGCCGGCGCTGGCGCAGGAGTCGCGACGGGGCTGCTGCTCACGTTCGACGCGACCGTGCTGCGCACGCTGAACCTCGCGTACCAGGTGCACACCAACACGACGCCGACGCCCGAGTCGATCCGCGCGTTCATGCAAGAGCAAGCGCCGCAAGTCCTCGCGCAGCTCCAGGCGCAGATGCAGCGACAGCTCGAGCAGCAGTTCAACACGGGCGCGCGCGCGGCCGCGGATCAGCAGCCGCTGCCAGCGGACGCGAGCCCTGCGTTTCGTCGCGGATACGAAGAGGGACAGCGCTACCGAGCGCAGAACGGCTGCGCATACGACGAGCACGCGCAGGCGCTGCGAGTGCTCAACCAGGTCACACGCGGCACCGAGCGCGATACATCGCGCGGCATGAGAATGCTCAGCGCTCAACCCGAGCGCGTCGCCGCAGAGATCAACCTCGACGAGTGATCACGCACGGAGCCCCCGCCATGACCTACCGCAATTCGCCTTTGAGCGAGCCAGAGCGACTCGATTCCACTGCGACCTTTCCGCTCACGCCGCGGACGTTTCTACCGCTCGCTGTCTCAGTGTCCGTGGCGTGTCGCGGGCTCGCGCTGTGGGCCGTCATCGCGGTGAACACCGTCACGCTCGCGGCGTTGATCATGAGCGCATGGTCGATCGCGCTGTGGAATCGCAGGCGCAACGCAGACCGCGACTGGAGGCGCAGCGGAGAGACGATGAGCGAGTTTCGCTTCGCGCTCGACGCCGCGGACGATCGGTTCGCTCGTGCGATGGGCGCGGTGATCGTGCTCGCGATCCTGATGTACACGCCAGTCGTGGTCACCCATCCAACCGAGCGATTTCCGACGCCACCCACAGCGCGCTGAGCTCGGGCGGAGGGAGGGGCCCCTCGCCAGGATAGACCGTCGTTCGACAGCCTCCGTCAGCCTGATCCGCGGTGCACGCGTTGATCGCGACGCGAACGCTGCCATCGGGGACAGGACAATCACAGACCGTTACGGGAGCGCTCGCGCAGTGGGCGAGCGCTCCCGCGCCAGCCCCCAGCGCGAGCGTCGCGACAAACCGAACAACGTGCCCCACCGAACGCGCGTCTCGAGCTCTCATCGTGCGCTGAATGGTATCGCGCATCCGAGCGCGCCTAAACTGCGAGACGGCGACGGTCGAACCATCGCTCGCGCAGCGGCATTCAGGGACGCCTTCGCCCGTACAGCCACCGAACGCGAGCGCCGCGACGACCAGCGCGACGCGGCGTGTGGCGTTCGCATTGCGCGTTGCTCGAGGCTCGCTGTGTCACCCCGAGACAGCCTCGTCGAGCGAGGGTGGAGGAAGCGGGCCCACGCCCTCGACGTACGTCGTGCAGCCCGCATCTTGCTGAGAAGCGGAGCAGTAGGTCCTCGAGACGGTCTGCACGCTGCCATCGCTCGGGCAATTGCAGGCGATCGCGCCACCACCGCAGCCGCGCATGGCGCCGAGGCCGCCCATCGAGAGGGCGGTGACGAAGCGCAAGACGTGGTCGATCCCTCGCCGCGTCGCCGCTGGTCGAACAGACGAAACGCTGGTGATTCGCGGGTCAATCAGCTTGGTCATGACGCGATGCTACGCGCCCTTCGCGGCGGATGGTTGCCTCTGTGCGAGGGCTCGAAGAGGCGCTATGACCCCGCGCGAGAGATAGCGGCCCCAGGACACAGGAGAACTGTGGTACTCCCGCGGCCGCACTCGGAGGAGTTGTTCATGAGCACGAAGGTTTACGACGCGATCGTGATCGGTGGTGGCCCCGGCGGCTACGTTGCGGCCATTCGATTGGGCCAGCTCAAGCAGAAGACGCTCGTCATCGAGAAAGAGTCGATGGGCGGGGTGTGCTTGAACTGGGGATGCATTCCGTCGAAGGCGTTGATCGCGGCAGCGAACTTCGTCGAGAAGGCGAAGCACGCGGACGTGATGGGGATCACCGTCTCGGGCGTGAGCGTCGATGCGGCGAAGCTCATGGGCTGGAAGGACGGCATCGTGAAGAAGCTCACCGGCGGCGTGAGCACGCTCTGCAAGGGCAACGGTGCGGAGATCCTGAAGGGCGAGGCGAAGTTCGTCAGCAAGGACACGCTCGAAGTGACGAGCGCGGACGGCACGAAGACGCTCGTTCAAGCGACGAAGGGGATCATCGTGGCGACGGGCTCGAGGCCGGTCGCGATCCCGGGCTTCGAGTTCGACGGCAAGCAAGTGATCACCGCGAAGGAAGCGGTGAGCTTGAACCCGCTCCCCAAGCGCCTGACCATCATCGGCGGCGGGATCATCGGGATGGAGCTCGGCGGCGTGTACTCGAAGCTCGGCGTCGAGGTGACCATCGTCGAGTTCATGCCGAGCGTGCTCGCGAGCATGGACGCGGACCTCGTCGCGCCGGTCGTGAAGGCGATGACCAAGGGCGGAGTGAAGTTCTTCACGGGCACGAAGGCCAAGAGCGCCGTGAAGCAGCCGGACGGCTCGCTCAAGGTGACCGTCGAGACGCCCGAGGGGATCAAAGAGATCGCCGCGGACGTGTGCCTCGTCGCCGTGGGAATGAAGCCCAACAGCGACTCGCTCGCGATCGAGAAGTCCGGCGTGGCGCTCGACAAGAAGGGCCACGTGATCATCGACGAAGAGTGCCGCACGAACGTGAAGGGCATCTACGCGATCGGTGACGTCTCGGGCGTTCCGTACCTCGCGCACAAGGCCTCGAAGGAGGGCGAGATCGCGGCGGAAGTGATCGCGGGACACAAGGCGGCGCGCGACTGGCGCGCGATGCCGGCGGCGACGTTCACGCACCCCGAGATCGCCAACGTGGGATTGAGCGAAAAAGAAGCGCGCGAGAAGGGCCTCGACATCACCGTCGGAAAGTTTCCCTTCGCGGCGAGCGGCCGCGCGATGGCCGTCAGCGAGACCGACGGCTTCGTGAAGGTCATCGCCGAGCGCGTCGGCAAGGACAAGAAGGACAACAAGATCATCGGCGTTCACATCGTCGGCCCCGAGGCCAGCGATTTGATCTCCGAAGCCGCGCTCGCGCTCGAGATGGACGCGTACGTCGAGGACGTCGGCCTCACGGTGCACCCGCACCCGACGCTCGGCGAGACCGTGATGGAAGCGGCCAAGCACGCGATCGGCGAAGCGATTCACATTATGAATCGCTGAGCAAACGAGCGGTATTCGCACACGGGGGACGCTGACGAAGGGGCTCGGGGCTCCGCTCACCGCGGGCACCGCGGGCACGCGCGCAAGGGCCCCACGTGCGGCTCTGGGTGCGCCCGGCGGCGCCGCGAGCTCTTGGCCCACATAATCAAGTTGCTCCGTCTTCCGCTGCGCAGCTCGCTGACGACGTGGCGATTGCTGCCCGCGTGAATCAACGCTCGTCCCGGCGCGGGCGTCCACTCGAAGCGCTCTTCGATCGACGACGGATCACCGCGGTGCTCGTCGCAGCGCACCCCGTGAAAGAGCACCGATGCGCCGTCGAACTCCCAACCGAGGCACACATTCAGCGTGATCTCGCTGTCGTCGACGTGGAGCGCGAGCGATCGATCGCCGTCCTCGCTGTACTCGACGACGAACGAGTGCTGGTGATCGAGCGTGTCCGCGTGATGCTCGGGCAGAACGGCCTTCGCGATGGGGCGCACGCAGCGCGCGAGCTGGTCGTCCATCGCGTACTCCAAGCCGAGCTCGCTGAGAACGACGCCGTACGCGTTCATGCTGTTGGGGCGCGTGGGCAGGAGGTTGTTGCGTCGGCAGTGGTGCTCGAACGCGTGCAGTTCGCGCAGCCAACGGTGGCACGTCTCTTCCGTGAAGAGCTCGAACTCGAAGACCCCCGGCGCTCGCTCGACGAGCGCGCTCTCGACGTTGCTCGACGAGAGGGCGCCGAGCAGCGAAGGAGCGAGCATCGCGTCGGAGAAGGTCGCGAGCGAGGGCTGACGGAGTTGATACGAGCTCATGCGATGCGCGCGAACATGGCGCGGGAGGTGCGAGGTCGACCATGGTCGCGACGCTCGAACGAGCGCTGTTTTCAGGGCGAAATCCCGGGGGGAGCGACGAATCGCATATCCGAGACGCTCAGCGCGTGCGCTGGGCGAGCGCGCAGCGCAGACTCCGCGTGACTCGCATGGTGGTCTCTCGGTTGTTCGTCGAGCGACGAGCGCTCGTGCTGCTCGAAGCGGCGTTGGAGCGCCGGTGGACCGTCGTTGCGCTGGCGGACGCGGTGGGCGTCTCTCGTGCGACGCTGGCGCGGGCGTTCGCCGAGAGCAGCGATGGAACGCCGATGCGCGCGCTGACGCGACTGCGCATGGCGCGAGCAGAGGTGATGCTGAGAGAGAGCGACGCGAGCTTGATCGTGATCGCGTCGCGCGTGGGGTACGAGTCGGAGTTCGCGCTGAGCCGAGCGTTCAAGCGGTGGACCGGGTGCGCGCCGGCGCACTATCGACGCGCGTGCCGATCAGCAGCGTGAGGGCTTCGAAGAAAATCTTCGCGCACGAGCAACCGACGAGGGGGCCTGTGGATATCGCCGCCGTTCCGAAGGAGGACGGTGATGTTCAAGACTGGTGTTCGTGCGGTGTTCGCAGTGTCGTTGGCGATGGCGGGGTGCGCTCCGGTGATGCTGGGGGACGACGCGAGCGCAGAAGAGGATGCGTCGATGGGGCAGGACGCCAGGACCATCGAGAGCGACGCAGCGACGAGCCGCGACGCGGGCAGCGAGGTCGTCGTCATGGACAGCGCGGTCGAAGCGGCGATCGAGCAGGACGCATCGGCCGCGAGTGATGGCGGGGGAGAGGCGGCGAGCGACGCGGGTGAAATGGTCGCGGAGAACAGCGCCGATTGGATCATCGGGACGTGGCAGCGCGCGGGGCAAGCAGAGCTTCTTCGAACGGACATCAACGACGTCCTCTCGGTGCGCGTCGAGGCGGACGGAGCGCGACGGTTCTCGTTTCAGCCGTACAACTCTTCAACTCGCACAGAAGGAACATGGAGAGCTCTGAGCGAAGGACGCGTCGAACTGCGTTCGAGCAGCGGATCGATCGAGACGCTCGACACGCGTTCGGTGCTCGCGAGCTGCAACCTCGTTCGTTATCGCGGCATCGTGCTGCGACGAAACAACGTCGCCCCGACGGCCAGGTGCCCGTTCGTTCGCCCGCCGATCAGCGACCGTGAGTGCTCGCTCGAAGGCCGAGAGTTCACCTGGAATAGACCAGGCGTCGGAGTCGGGGAGAACTTCACGATCAGCTTGCTCGAGAATCGCGTTGGGTACTTCTCGCAGACGTTTCAACAGATCATCGATTGCTGGGATTTTTGCACGTATCGCTCGATCCAGCGTCCGCTGCAGTATTTCGAGTGGAGCATCGACGGCGACCGTCTTCAGATCGGCGGACTGACCATTCCGACGACCGCGACGATGAGGCTCGCTCGCGTCGGCGCGTGCCGAGCGAGCACGTTCTACACGGCGCCCACCAACCTCGACGGCGAGCGCTGCGGAGATGGCCTGTGTCGTGGGCTCGAGACCTCCGTGGATTGCTCCACGGATTGTGGCTATGCGCCGGACCAACGGTGCCCCGTCGGATCGCGATGCTCTTCAGAGCAGGGCGATCGAACGTGCGCGAGCAACAGCCCCGGCAGCATGGAAGGTACGTGTCGACCGACGTGCTTTCCCGGCAGCAGCGCGTGCGCGAGCGCGTGTTGTGGCTCGTACACCGCAGGAGAGCGATACGCGTGCTTTCCCGCGAGCGCGTGCAACGACAGCGCGCCGCGGTGCCGCGAGATGGATCAGCCGTGCACAGAATCGTGGGAGTGCTGCTCGGTCGCCGGACGCGCTTCGGTCTGCGTCCTCGGGCTCGATTCGGCCAATCCGAGCGCGGGCGTGTGTCGCCCAGGCTGCTTCGCCGACGCGGATTGCGGGCGCGACGCGTACTGCTCGTGCCGCCTCACCAACGGTCAACGCACGTGCAGCCGATCGAGAACCGGCTGCTGAGCCCCCTCACACCGTGCGCTTGACGTACTCGAACTCGACGGGGCGCCCTTTGATGCCGTGCTTGGGCGCGGCGATCCAGTGCGCCATCTTGCCGGGCTCGTAGATCGCGCTGGTCATCAGGCTCTTGATGAACACTTTGTCCGACTCAGTCGGCAGCCACTTGTTTTTGTGTGCGTCCCACTCTTCGCGGGTGATGAGCTTGCCGTTCGGGTCGAAGTGCATGCCCTGGTAGATGCCCGCGTTGCGGTTGAAGCGCGACGAGGGGAGCGTGAGCTCGAAGTTGATGCCCTTCTCTTTGATCAGGCGGTTCCACTTGTCGACGCCGCGCTGGCTGTCTTCGATGTACTCGCCGCGAAGCACTTCGTTCATCGCGTTGCGCAGCGGAACGCTGTCGTCGACGAGCTTGCCCTCCTTCACCATCGGGATCGAGAGCGTCGCGTCGAGCGCGATGTGGTCTTCGTAGCGCTCTTCTTTGGCGCGGCCCTTGAGTCCGCCGGCGAAGAAGCTGGCCGCGTTCGAGCTGACCTCGCCGCCGAACAGGTCGAGCGAGACCGAGAACCAGCGGTTGATGTAGCGCTGGATCGTCGGCAGATCGATCGCGCCCTGCGCGCGCGCGTCCTCGTTGGGGTCCTGCTTCATCAGGTCGCACGTGCGCTCGAGCACGCGCAAGACGCCGGTCTCGCCCACGAACATGTGGTGCGCTTCTTCGGTGAGCATGAAGCGCGTCGTGCGCGAGAGCGGGTCGAACGAGCTCTCGCTGAGCGCGAGCAGCTGATACTTGCCGTCGCGATCGGTGAAGTACGTGAACATGAAGAACGAGAGCCAGTCTTCACACGGCTCGTTGAAGGCGCCGAGGATGCGGGGCTTGTCGTCGGTGCCCGAGCGGCGCTCCAAGAGCGCGTCTGCTTCTTCGCGTCCGTCGCGGCCGAAGTACGTGTGAAGCAGGTAGACCATCGCCCAGAGGTGACGGCCCTCTTCGACGTTGACCTGAAAGAGATTGCGCAGGTCGTACAGCGAAGGGCACGTCTGCCCGAGCAAGCGCTGCTGCTCGACGGAGGCGGGTTCGGTGTCGCCTTGCGTGACGATCAAGCGCCGCAGCGAATTGCGATATTCTCCGGGAATTTGCTGCCAAACCGGCTTTCCGAAGTGATCGCCGAAGCCGATCGTGCGGTCCTTCACGGCCTCGGTGAGGAAGATGCCCCAGCGGTAGTCGGGCATCTTCACGTAGTCGAAGTGCGCCCATCCGTCGGGCTCGACGCTGACCGCGGTGCGCAGATAGATCTGGTCCTCTTGAAAGCCCTCCGGGCCCATCTCCTTCCACCAGTCGATGAAGCGCGGCTGCCACTCTTCGAGCGCGCGCTGCAGGCGCTTGTCGCTCGCGAGGTCGACGTTGTTCGGGATCTTCTCGTTGTTGGCGATCGAGGTCATGACATCTCCATGGCCGTCGCGACAGCGAACTCACTGGCCCTGCGTGTTGGGTGAGTTCGATGCCGCGGCGGCTTCGCGCGTTGCGTGTCAGAAGTAGCGGTTTTGATTTCGTGAGCGTGTTTTCAAACACGCGTTGAACGAACAGAGCGTACCGACCGCGAGGGGATCATTTGCGAGCGAAGCCTCGATGACTCAGTCGAACCGAACGCTTCGTTCGCTTCGGCGCTCAGCGAGCGCCCGTCACGCGCGCAGCTCAAGTGCGGCGCATGTCGAACTCGGGGCGCTCGGGGCGGCCGTACATCGTGAGCGCGCCGCGCGGGCCCGTCGCGTTGGGGCGCGTGAAGATCCAGTTTTGCCAGGCTGAGAGGCGCGCGAAGATCTTGGTCTCCATGGTCTCGGGGCCGGCGAAGCGGAGGGACGCTTCCATTCCGGTGAGGGCGTCGGGCGAGAGCGAGGCGCGCTCTTCGATGGCGAGGCGCACCTCGTCGTCCCAGTCGATCGCGTCGGGGGCGACCGTCACGAGGCCTGCTTTCACAGCGGCGCTCGGGTCGAAGCGGTCCGTGCTCTCGCTGAGCTTGTTGGCCTTCTCCATGTCCGCGTAGAAGCGCGTTTGCATACGGCTCAAGCCGTTGCTCATGGGGAAGGTTCCGCGGTTCATGACCGAGAGCTGGACGTACGGCGGGTTCTCGGCGTCGGGGTCGTCGCGCATGTACGTGCGATCGGAGGCGAGCGAGAGCTCGAAGAGCGTCCCGACGAAGCACGAGCCCTCGCGAACAAACGAGAACAAGCTGCGCGCGCCGAGGTCCAGTCGCTTGAGAACGCGACGCTGATAGAGCAGCACCTCGCGGACGAAGCCGTCGTTGCGGTTCTTGTCGAGCGCCGCATCGGACGAGAGCACCTTCGAGGGATCGCCTTCGGTCTCGAGAACGACGAGGCCGATGGTCTCGTAGTTGAAGCGAAGGTTGAGCAGCGCGTCGTCGAGCTCGCGGAAGCACTTGAGCGCCCACAGCTCGTTGCCGAGCTCGCGGATCGCGCTGGCGTTGTCGGGCGTGTCGGTCTTGGGCGCGCGGACGGTGAGCTTGGCGACGCGCGCGGCGCTGTCGATGGTGAGCGTGACGTACTCGTAGTCCGCTCCGTCGTCGCGGTACTTCGCGCCGAGGGGAGCGAGCGCGAGGCCCTGCCACTGGGTGTTGCGCGGAGAGCTGGCGACGAGCTCCTTCGCGCGGTTCTCGACGACGTCCTTGAACTTCGATCGCGGCGCGACCTTGTCGACGAGGTTGTACTGCGCCGCGCGCTGGCCGCGGATTCCCTCGGCGAGCGTGCAGAACATGTCCGCCAGATCGCGGCGCACCTTGCGCTTGTCGACGAGGCGGGTGAGACCGCCGGTTCCCGGCAGCACCGCGAGCAGCGGAACCTCGGGGAGCGAGACCGCGCTCGACCCATCATCGCTGAGATAGATCTCGTCGCACGCGAGCGCGAGCTCGTAGCCACCGCCGGCGCACGGGCCGTTGATCGCGCAGAGAAAGCGAACTCCGCTCTCGTTGCTGACCTCTTCGATGCCGAGGCGCGTCTCGTTCGTGTACTTGCAGAAGTTCACCTTGAACGCGTGCGTGGACATCCCGAGCATGTAGATGTTGGCGCCCGAGCAGAACACGCGGTCCTTCGCGCTCGAGACGACCACGCACTTGACCTCGGGGTGCTCGAAGCGAATGCGCTGAATCGCGTCGTTGAGCTCGATGTCCACGCCGAGGTCGTACGAGTTGAGCTTGAGCGGATAGCCCGAGCGCAGCCCGCCGTCCTCTTGGACGTCCATCGCGAGGCGAGCGATGGCTCCGTCGAACGTGAGCTTCCAGTGCTTGTACTGGCTCGGGTGCGTCTCGAAGCGAACAGGCGATTGCGCGGTGTGGGTCTCGGCCATGGCGCATGGTGCTACCAGCGGCCCTCTCCGAGCGCAAGCAGTATACTGCTTGTGCGCCGCGTCAGACATGCAGTATATTGCATACGCTACGGATGACCACGACGAGCGGCGAGCGGACCGAGCGGGACCGAGACCCCGAGCACGAAGGGCTCTTGCGCGACCTGGGGCGTTCGGTGCGCGCGCGGCGCGAGGCCCTGTCGATGACGCGTAAATCTCTGGCCGAACGCGCGTCGGTGAGCGAGCGCTTTCTCGCTGAGCTCGAGAGCGGGCGAGGCAACGTGAGCGTGACGCGCTTGCAGGACATCGCCCTGGCGCTGGGGACCACCGCCGCGGGGCTCTTGAGCGCCGATGCGGTGAGCGACGCGGGGCTCGACGGGCCGCGGGTGATCGCGCTGTTGGGCTTGCGGGGCGCGGGCAAGACTGCGATCGGGATGCGCGCGGCTGAGCGGCTGGGCGTGGCGTTCATCGAGCTCGACGCGCTGATCGAGCGCGAGGCGGGGATGAGCCTGGCGGGGCTGTTCGAGCTGCACGGGGCGGCGTACTACCGGCGGATCGAGCGGCAGGCGCTGGTGGACTTTCTCAGCGAGCGGCGGGGCGCGGTGCTCTCGACGGGCGGCGGGATCGTGACGGACGAAGAGACGTTCGCGATCTTGCGAAGAGAGACGCGGACGGTGTGGCTGAAGGCGCGGCCCGAGGATCACCTCGCGAGGGTGCGCGCGCAGGGCGATCTGCGGCCGATGGCGAACCACGGCGATGCGCTCAGTGATTTGCGGAGGATTCTGGCGGCGAGAGAGCCGCTGTACGCGCGGGCGGACGTGACCGTGGACACGAGCGCGCTCGGGCTGAGCAAGAGCGTGCGCGCGGTGATCAAAGCGGCGCAGGGGGCGAGCGCGGCGCGGTGAGCGCTACCGAGCGTTCCACTGCGCGGGGGCGCGGCGGTACTGCGCGGGCAAGTGTGCTTTGGCCTCGTCGATCGAGCGGTAGTCCGCGTCCTGAACGCACTGCCACTCGCGGTCGCACGCGAAGCGGTACACCCCGCCCTCGTCTCGGTATCGCGCGATCGCGAGGCCGTGAATCGCGATCGCGTCCCCTCCCTCCACCGCGACCTCGCCGAACGCCGCGTCGGACCACGTCCACTCGATCACTGTCGCTCCGTCGATCTGTGCGGGTGGCGCCCTCATGGTTCGCGGTACGATAGCCCCTGTGCTGCCCGCGCGGCTGTGAGCCATGAGCGACAACCGTACGAACAAAGCCTCGCTCGCGTGGATCGCGTGCTTCTGCGTTGGCGCCGGATGGATCGCGCTCTTCGGACGAGACTCGCTCGACCGAACGATCGACCACGGGCTCGTCGCGGCGTGCTCGCTCGTCGCGGCGGTGGTCGGCGGCGCGCTCGCGTATCGATTCACCGCAGAGAAGAGCGCTCGCGCGAAGGCGCTCGACGCGTTCTTCGGAGCGTTTTCGCTGGTCTCGCTCGTCTTCGCGCTGGTCGAGTGGAGCAACGTTCGCTTGGACTCCTCGCCCGCTCAGCCCGTCGCCGTCACCGCAGGCGAGCGCGTGAGCGCAGGACGCGCGGGTCCGCAGCGCATCGTGACCGTGTTCGGCAAGCGATGGCTCCTCTCGGACCAACTCTCGGGGCCGTGCAGAGACACGCGCGAGCTGACGCTCGACGTGAGCGCGGGATGGCTCGGGCAACGGTGGGTTCGCGCGGTGCGATGCGAGGCGAACGCCCGGTGATCGCGCGCTTCACTGTGGGTGATCGGGTGCGGTAGACACTCGGACGCCATGAGCAGCACGCGCAAGGACACCGCCGACTCGACGCTCTCTGTGCACGGAGGAGAGCGCTGGCCCAAGCCCAACGACGCGCTCACGACGCCGATCGCCGCGACCGCGACGTACGCGTTCAGAGACACGGCCGAGCTCGTCTCGTTCATGGAGGGAAACCTCGATCGCGAAGAGTACGGCCGCTATGGAAACCCCACGGTGCGCGCGCTCGAAGCCAAGTGCGCCGCGATCGAGGGCACCGACGCGTCCCTCGCGTTTTCGAGCGGAATGGCCGCGGTCACCACCACCATCCTCTCGTTCGTGAAGCAGGGCGCGCACGTCGTTCTCTTTCGCGATTGCTACCGACGCACGAGGCAGTTCGTCACGAACACGCTCGATCGCTTCGGCGTGGCGCACACGCTCATCGAGCCCGGAGACATCGACGGCCTCGCCGCGGCGATTCGCCCAGAGACCAAGCTGGTGATCTCTGAAGCGCCGACGAATCCCTACGGAAACGTGCTCGACCTCGACGCGATGGTCTCGGTCGTGAAGAAGCACCGCGGCGTCAAGACCATGATCGACTCGACCTTCGCGACGCCAGTCAACCTGCGGCCCGCGGCGCACGGCGTGGACTTCGTCGTTCACAGCGCGACGAAGTTCTACGGCGGTCACAATGACGTGTTGGGCGGGATCGTCGCGGGCCCTGCGCACTTGATCTCGCTCGTCAAAGAGCAGCGCGACGTGCTCGGCGGCGTGATGGACCCGCACGCGGCGTACCTCGTGCTGCGAGGATTGAAGACGCTCGCGCTGCGAGTGCAGAAGCAAAACGAGAGCGCCCTCGCCCTCGCGCGCGCGCTCGAAGGGCACGCCAAAGTGCGGCGCGTTTGGTACCCCGGGCTCGAGAGCCACGCCTCTCACGAGGTCGCGAAGAAGTGCATGAAGGGCTTCGGCGGAGTGGTCACGTTCGAGCTCGATGCAGACCTCGAAGGAGCGGGGCGATTCATTGATGCGTTGAGGATTCCGAGAATCGCTCCCTCGTTGGGAGGGGTCGAGAGCCTGGTCGAGCAGCCCGCGCTCATGAGCTTCTTCGAGTTGACCACCGAGCAGCGCGAGGCGGTGGGGATCAAGGATTCGCTGATTCGCTACGCGGTGGGCATCGAAGAGGCGGACGATTTGATCGCGGATGTTCGGCAGGCGCTCGAGCGACTGTAGCGCGACCGAGAGAGGGCCATTTCGCGGGCATCGCCTGCGCGGCAGTGGTGTTCGATGCGCTCGCACGCTAGCCTCCGCGCACCCTTCACGATGCGCCTCTTGATCCTTCGACGAACGCTCTTCACGCTCGCGATGACGAGCGCTGCTGCGTGCAATGGTCCCGTTGCGTCGCCTGCGTACGACACCACGCCGGTGGACGCGGCGTGGGGAGAAGCAGGGCCGCCGACGGGCGCGCTGTGGAGCGCTTCGACCGCGCCGACGATCGCGGGCGCTGCGGTGACGCGCGGGTTCTTTCTGCGCAAATTCGCTTCGGTGGTCTCTCCGCGCGTGATGTCCGTCGCGCCCAACGGAGACCTCTTCGTCAGCTCTCCCGCTCGCGGAACGCCGGGCGGCGAAGGCGGCGGCCCCGGCGCGATCATCGTTCTCAGCGACGACAACCACGACGGGATCGCTGAGAGCACCACGTTCGCCGAGGGCCTCGGTGACGTTCACGCCGTCGCTGTGCGCGGCGGCTTCGTGTACTTCTCGACCGAGGCCGTCGCGTATCGCACGCCGTACACCGCGGGGCAGCGCCGAGAGAACAGCGCGATGCGCGAGGTGGTCTTCAACTACCCGAGCAACACCGACTCGCGTTGGACGCACGGGCTCGACGTTCGCGCGGACGGGACCGTCGTGACGTCCGCGGGCGTGTGGGGCACCTCGCGCGAGTGCGGAATGCGCCCGAATCAGGGCGAGATCTTTCGCGTGACCGCGGGCGGTCCGTCGTCGCGCGTCGTTCAGGGGCTGCGCAACCCGCTCTACGTTCGCTGCCATCGCACCGATCCGCTGTGCATCGCGGCAGAGCTCGGCGACGACCGCGGACCGACCTGGGGCGCGCTCGAGAAGCTCATCGCGATCGATGACACGACGCAGGACGTCGGGTTTCCGTGCTGCATTTCGCAGTCGCGGACGAGCCCCTTCAACGGCGGCGCCTTCGATTGCTCGACGGTCACGCCGGGGGTCGCGACGTTCGAGCTGCAGCTCACGCCGTTTGGCCTCGATTGGGAGCCCGGCCTGTGGCCCGAGCCCTTCAATCGCGGGCTGTTCGTCGCGTTGCACGGCAGCTATTACTCCGTCCCCAAGTGGGCCGGCGCGTCCGTCGTCTTCGCTCGCACCGACGCCACAGGCCGCCCCACGGGCGCGTTCATGCCGTTCTTGCTCGGGTTCGGCCCCGATGGCTCTCCGCTCGAACGCCCCTCGGACGTGGCCTTCGCCGGAGACGGAAGGCTCTTCGTCGCCGACGACCACGCGGGGGCCATCTATTGGATCGCCCCCGACGATTTGCGCCAGCGCTGAGCGCGGCAACGATCCCACACCACAATTCAAACCATGCGCAATTTTTCAGTTCGTTCACGTTTTGTGCGACCCGCCTCGATGGCCCTCGTCCTCGCGCTCGGCGCCTGCCAGCGCGGCCCCGCAGAGCCTCCCTCGGGCTCGCGCCCGAGCACCAACACGCCCGCGAGCGACCCGCACGCAGGCCACGCTGCGACGCCTCCCGCGAGCGACCCGCACGCGGGGTTGGGCCTGCCGCCTCCGTCGGGAAACAATGGTCCTCCCCTGCAAAATCCCACGCAGAACGGCGGTGCTCCTGGGCAGGCCGCGGTGCAGGGCGCGCCCGACGCGGTCACGCAGCTCGAGTGGGACGACCCGCCCGGCTGGCGTCGCGAGCAGCCCTCGTCGGCGATGCGTCGCGCGCAGTACAAGGTCACGAAGATGGGCGCGGACCCCGCGGACGCCGAGATGACGGTGATCACCTTCGGCGGAGGAATGGGCGGCTCGAACGAGGCGAACATCCAGCGCTGGCTCGGGCAATTGGAGCAAGCGGACGGACGGCAAACGACGGACGTCGCGCAGCGTCGCTCGCTCACGGTGCAAGGGATGAACGTGCTCGTCGTCGAGGCGCCCGGCCGCATTCGTGGCGGCGGTTCGATGATGCCCGGCGCTCCGTCGACGCCAGGGTTCGATCGAGGGCGATTGCTCGCGGCGATCGTCGAGACGCCGAACGGCCCATGGTTCTTCAAGCTCACTGGCGGCGACGAAACCGTGAGCTCGGCGCGCGCGGCGTTCGAAGCGATGCTGCGTTCGATTCGCGTGCGTCACTGACGCGCGAGCGATCCTTCACCGAGGCGTCAGGCGCACGTCGATTCGATACGACGCCTCCGCGCACTCGTACTGCCGGCCGATCGGCGCGGTGAACATCTGCTCGAACGGCTGAAAGCTCCGGTGCTCGACGCGAATGCGAAATGAGCCCGTGCAGCCGACTCCATAGCCACGAGGCACGTAACAGCCGTCTTGCTGTCCCGTGCACGATAGCGTCGGACTGAAAGCCTCCGACGGAGGCGGCACCGTGACCGTCACCGTCGCGTCGTTCACTGGCTGCGATGTCGCAGCGCTCGCGACGTAGATCCTCGCGCAGGGGCCTCCGCCCGGAGGACACGGAGGGCAGCCCATGTGCGACAGCGCAATTGAGGACAACAGAGCCAATCGTAGTTTCATTGCCCCTCTAAACCAATACCGCGACGGTCGTCGTAGTGTTCTCAGTCCGCGGTCTTGGTTTGGACTGGATTTCAACCGCGCCGATCCGCTTGGGCATCTGCGATGCCCGTCGCGGGCGCGGTATAGCGATGGCGGTCAGCGCCGCGCATCGATCGATTTCGTCCGTGAATTTTCGTGAACTCCGCCGCGGTGTCAAACTCGGCGCTGTCATGGCGCGCTTACGCTTCGCTTCGCTCTTCGTTGTCGCGATGATCACCAGCGGCTGCGGCCTCGCGCTCGAGCCTCGGTTCTTCAAAGAAGCCGGGCTCCACACAGAAGCCTCGTCGTCGATCGACGGCGAATCGAGCGCCGACGCATCGACGTCGGATGGGGCGGTGATCGTTCAGGATCGCGTCGTCCCTGCAGAAGACGCGATCGTGATCGGAGCAGACAGCGGCACGACGGGGGACGCGACCGCTGTCCGCGACGTGATCATCGAGCCCGTGCTCGACGCGACCGTGCTCGACGCACTGCCGCTCGACGTGATCACTCGCGCTGATTCGGGCGTGGTGACGGACACAGGCGTCGTCGATTCGGGCGTGAGAGCCGACGCTGGCGTGTTCGCGGACAGCGGACGCGTCGACGGCGGCGTGCGCGACGGCGGCGACGGAGGCAGCGGGACTTGCCCGGTGGGCCGTCTTTTCTGCAGTGGAATGTGCGTCGCGAGCGACGAGACGAACTGCGGGACGTGCGGCCGCTCGTGCGCCGTCGGCCTCGTGTGCATCGGCGGGATGTGCACCTCGTGCCCCCTCGGACAGACCGTGTGCGGCGACCTCAACGGCAACCGCTGCTGCGCCTCCGCGTGCGGCGCGGGGCTCGTGTGCATGGCGGTCGACTGATCGAAGGGAGCGTCAGCCCTTCACGACGATCATCGGCTCGAGCTTGGCCACGCGGCGAGCGATTCCCGCGCGCTCGACGACGCCCACGACTTCGGCGACGTCTTTGTATGCGTCGGGCATCTCTTCGACGACGGCGTTGACGCTCGATGCGCGCAGGGCGATGCCCTTTTCGTTGAGCGCCTTCACGACTCCGCCGCCGGTGGCGCGCGTCTTCGCTTCGGCGCGCGAGAGCAAGCGTCCTGCGCCGTGGCAGGCAGAGCCGAAGGTCTCGAGCATCGAGCCGGGCATTCCGCAGAGGACGTACGAATAGCGGCCCATGTCACCGGGGATGATCACGGGCTGTCCGAGGTCGCGATAGCGCTCGGGGATCTCTTCGCGGCCCGCGGCGAAGGCGCGCGTCGCTCCTTTGCGATGAACGAGCACGCGCTTGCGAACGCCCGGCGCGATCTCGTGCTCTTCCCACTTCGCGATGTTGTGACAGACGTCGTACACGAGCGGGGCGTTGACGAATTTGCGACGCGTGCCGAGCGCTTCAGCGATGGCGTCGATCGCGCGGTACGCGAGCAGCGCTCGATTCGCGTAGGCGAAGTTGGCAGCAGCGGCCATCGCAGCGAGGTATTCGTCGGCCTCGACCGAGCCGATCGGAGCGCAGGCGAGCTGTCGATCCACCAGCTCGATTCCTGCTTTTTTCGCGGCGCGCAGCATCGCGGGCGTGGACTCTTCGCACACTTGATGGCCGAGCCCGCGCGAGCCCGAGTGCACGAGCATGGTGACCGCGCCCTCTCGCAGTCCGAAGCGCTCTGCGGCTTCGCGGTCGTACACTTCGGTGACGCGGTCGATTTCGAGGAAGTGATTTCCCGAGCCGAGAGAGCCGATTTGATCGTGTCCGCGCTCGCGTGCGCGGCGGCCGACGTGCTCGGGGATGGCGCTCTCGAGCGCGCCGCCGTCTTCGATGTTGGCGAGGTCTTCTTCGGACCCGATTCCCAGTGCAGCGAGGGCGCGCGCGCCGCCCGCGAGGATCGCGTCGAGGTCATCGAGGCGCTCGTCTCTGCGCGAGACGCCCATGCCCGCGGGCACTTGTCGTTGAAGCGCGTCGGCGACGGCGCCCTTCTTCGCGGCGATGCGCTCGTAGTCGATGTCGAGCGCGTGGAGGCGAACGCCGCAGTTGATGTCGAAGCCGATTCCTCCGGGAGAAACCACGCCGCCCGCGTCAGGGTCGAACGCCGCGACGCCGCCGATCGGAAACCCGTAGCCGCGATGGATGTCGGGCATCGCGAGCACTCGTCCGACGATTCCCGGGAGCGAGGCGACGTTGGCGACCTGACCTGCGCTTCCGTCGAGCAAGATCGACTTCATCAGCGCGGCGTCGGCGTAGATCACGCCTTCGACCTTCATCTTCTGCTGTATCGGAACTCTCCAACGCAGCTCATCGATCTGCTCGACTCGAAACGGATCTTTCACCGAACAATCTCCTGCAGCGCTCGCGATCGCGCGAGCGGCACGGCGCGCACCAGTGCTTCGCCGACGCGCGCTTCGCAAGGGGGACGAGAAGATTCAGCGATCTTCGTGCGTCTCGTCATCACCGTCGTCACCGTCGGGCGCGCCGCTCGCGTGCTTGCTCTTGAAGTCCAAGCACACCGTGGGGTTGGCCATTCGCAGGCACGGACGCGGCCTCGACAAACATGGCTGCGGGACCGCACGGCGAAGGCACGGCTGCGGACGAGTCGTCGTCGCGGCGTCGGGCGCGACGTCAGAACCAGCCTCGGGTCCTGCGTCCGCGAGCGCCTCGATCGGCGCCGCGCTCGCGTCTTCTTCGATCAAGCGCGGGATGAGGCACGGCGTCGGAGTGATCTCGAGGCACGGCTGTGGGGGCGTGCTCACCGTCGCGTCTGCGTTGGCGATGACCGCGGGAGAGAGGCACGCGAAGGGGCTCGGCAGTCGATCGCACGCGCCGAGCACGAGCCCTGCGATGGCGCTCGAGATGAACACGCGACGCCTGCCGAGGATGGCGTCACGATCGAGGCTCTCGTCTTCGTCGTCCTGGCGCTTGGGCTCGTCGGCTTGCATCGTAGAGAGTGTGGCACGTGAACGAGCATGGGAGTGGGTCGGCCTCATCCCCGTCCCTTCTCCACGCCACGAAGGCGTGGAGAAGGGTGCCTTCGCTGCGCATACAACGTCGATCGAGAGGAGACAGACTTCGCGGGAGCGTGCCTTCGCCGCGCATACAACGTCGATCGAGAGGAAACAGACTTCGCAGGAGCGTGCCTTCGCCGCGCATACAACGTCGATCGAGAGAAAACAGACTTCGCAGGAACGTGCCTTCGCTGCGCATACAACGTCGATCGAGAGAAAACAGACTTCGCAGGAGCGTGCCTTCGCCGCGCATACAACGTCGATCAAGAGGAAACAGACTTCGCAGGAACGTGCCTTCGCTGCGCATACGGCGCCAATTTGAGCGCCAATCGAGCCAGCAGAAGGGGCCTTTGCTGCGATGCTGCTTCGATTGGGGCTCAGTGAACTCTGCTGGAGCGATCCATTCGCTCGTAGCGTGTCGCTGCAACACGTAAGAACCCGCTCCCTGCGCTCGTGGGGTCACCGCAACACGCAACAAGTCGCTCTCAGCACACGCTTCCGTCGCTTCGACGAGCGAGCGCTCATTGGCGCCGGCATCGCAGCGAAGGCCCCCTTCTCCACGCCTTCGCGGCGTGGAGAAGGGACGGGGATGAGGCTCTCCCTCGCGCCCGAGCGTTCAGCCGTGCCCGCGATACCCGATGCGATGCGTGTGCGGCTTGTTGTCGGACGCGATCGTGACCTCGAGCACGTCGCCGGTCTTTCGCGCGAAGTACGGCGGGTGCGCGGCGCAAGGGATACGGTCGATTCGCTGCGCTCCCTGCGCGGTCAGCCAGTACACGTCCACGGTGGAGGTGCTCGCGTGCGGATCGGCGTCGGGCGGCGTGAACAGCGAGTGCATCGCGATCACGCGCCCCTCGTGAAAGACCTCGAAGCCCATCGAGCGATAGCCGATCGCTTGAAACTCGGTGATCGAAGGAAACAACGGGCCGAGGTCGGTGATCGCGGCGAGGTGCTTGTGCAGGTACTTCACGAGCAGGTCGTAGTCGATCGGGCTCTTGCCTCCGTCGAGCTTGGGGAGCTTCGAGACCGAGACGACCTGCGGGTACGACTCGACGTCGGCGGTGGCGAACTCGACGTGGACGCGAAATCGATCGGCGAGGCGGGACTCAGCGATTTCGCGATCGTCGAGGTGCTTGAGCATCCACTGAAACGGCGAGAACGGGCCGATGGACTTGCGGCTCTCTTTGTCGCGGACGAAGCGCTCGACGCGCGACTCCCAGAGCGGGTTGCGCGCGCTCCAGCGGCAGCCGTGCGCGCGCACGGCGCACTCGCCGACGAAGATCGCGCCGTGGATGACCGCGTTGAAAAAGACGTTTGCCGGGTCTTCGGGCGTGGACAGAGAGAGCCATCGATCGCGGCGCTCGCGGTCGAGCGCCTTGGCGAGCCGCGCGACGCCCGCTCCGTCGAAGGTGAGCTCGGTCCCGAGCAGCGAGGGAGCGTTGCGCGCGAAGAGCTCAGCGGCCTCGGTCAGGTGAGCGGCGATCGACGGGTTGTTGGCGGGGTTCGCGTCGGTGTCGACGGCGCGGTGGTAGTCGCGGCGGACCTGCTCGGGGTAGTGCCGCAAAAACCAGCGTTCGAACAGCGCCTGAGCGCTCGATGACTCCATTGGGCGCGAGGATAAGCACAACCAACCGCGGCTCGCACCCGGCACGCGAGAGCGCTCTGCAGAGAGTGCGCTGACCGCACTGGGCGCTCGTGGCGGTATACTTCGAGCCGGCATCGATGACTTTGCCCGCGCTCGCCGGACCGTACACGCCTCGCGTTGTTCTTCGCGCGCTCAACCCGAAGGACGCCCGCGAGCTGCTCGCGATCGTGGTGGCCTCGCGCGCCGAGCTCGGTCGGTTCATGACCTGGCCGAGAGAGATGATGGACCTCGAGCACGCGCGGCGGTTCATCGCGCTCGGCCGCGAGGGGTGGCTCACCGAGCGCACCGCGCGCTTCGCGATGGTGCAGCGCGCGAACGGCGAGCTCTTGGGCACGGTCGAGCTCGACAACATCGACTTTCGCAAGTCGCAAGGCGAGCTCGGATACTGGATTCGCTCGGACCGCGCGGGGCTCGGGTATACGACGGAGGCGGCGCGCGCGGTCTTGCACTACGCGTTCGGGACGCTCGCGCTCAACAAGGTCCGCGCCGACGTCGCCGTGGGAAACAGCACCTCTGCGCGCGTGCTCGAGAAGCTCGGCTTCGCGCTCGAGGGGACGCTTCGCGAGGATCGGCCGATCGCCGGGGTCTTCACGGACCACTGGCGGTTCGGGATGCTCGCGCGCGAGTTCTCTGCGCAGCTCACGGGGGCGACGCACACGGCGCCGCCGAGGACCGCGGCGATCGTGCGGAGATAGAGCGGGGGCGAAGTTTCGAACACCGCCCACGATCACACGCTACGCTCTGCGCACGAATGAGCGACGCGCATTGCCCGCACTGCGGAGCAGAGAGAACCAACGCCCTCACCTGCCCCGTGTGCGAATTGAAGTACGACGAGCACGCCGAGGCGCCGGCGCCCACGCCCGCGGGCCGAGCGTGGCAATCGGGCCGGCTGGCGCTCGGCGGATCGGTGGCGTTGTTGGCGGTGGCGCTGATGGTTCCGTTTGCGACGATGACCTCGCCGTTGATCGCGAACTCGCCGTCGATCCCCGTGACGCTGCTCGATATGGGGCTGCAGTCGGGGCCGCTCGCCCGAGAGATCAAGTCGTTCACTGTGCTCGCGGTGCCCTTCTCTGCCGCGCTCATGGCGCAGTTTCTGTTCACGCGCACGACGGGCCGCGCGATGCGCGCGTCGAGGCCCGCGATCCTCATGCTCGCCCTCTTGCCGCTCTTCTCGATGGTGACCGGATTTCTTCGCCTGAACAAAGGCGGTCGCTGGCAGGTGCACATGAGCGTGGCGCCCGCGTTCGTGACAGCGGCGTGCGCGCTGGGGCTGTTCGCTGCCGTTCGCTTCGGCAACGGCGTGCCCGAGAAGAAGCCCAAGCGGCTCTCGCGCCTCAACGAGCCGCACAGCGACGAGCACGACGAGCAGTGAGCGTTCACACGAACATCGAGCGATGGCTGCCGACCGTCGAGCGCGCGCGGGCGCTGGGGCCCATCGTCGTAGAGCGCGGTTGGTTTCGCGGTGACTTGAATTTATGGGACCAGAAGATCGCCCGCACCGAGTCGCTCGCGGGCATCCTGATGCGCGGGCGCATCCTTCGACGCGACGCGTGGGAGCACGACGAAGAGCTCTCCGCCGCGCGGTGGCAACAGCTGCGCGCCGCGCCGCAGCCGGACCCCAAGAGCTTCGCGACGGGGCACTTCGTTCGACCGCTGCGAAGCGAAGGAGAGGGGACGTGTTCGCACTGCGTTCCGAGCGCGCGAGGAAGAGCAGCGTGCCCGATGTGCAACGGGACCGGCATGCGCAGCTTGCGCAGCCACGACAGCGAGCGACTGATCCCGTGCTCTTCGTGTGAAGCTGGCCTCGTGCGCTGCTCGCACTGCGACGGAACGGGGCGATCCCTCCGCGCCACGCTCGAGTACGTCGACCAGCGCATCGAGGGATGGTCTTCGCTCGTGTTGCCCGACGTGCCGCCGAAGCTCTCGTTCTGGCTGCACGAGCGGCTGCTGCCGAGCACGGTCCTGCCCGAAGAGCTGCGGTTTCCGCTCGATCGCATGCTCGACTCGGGGCCGTATCGAGGCTCGTCGGTGACGCGCGAACCCGAGTTTCGCGGGTATCGATTTCAGGGAGCCTTCGAGCGCGCACGCGCCGCGCTGCAAGAGATCACCGGGCGCGTCGACGTCCTCGCCAGCGAGTACCAGTCGTACGCGGCGCCCATCTTGTGGATCGAGTTCGCGGACGGCGCTCGCACGTACGACGCGGTGTTCATCATCGACGAGCGCGGGACGTTCACGGGATACGCAGCCGTGCGCTGAGCGCCTCGTGCGGAGGCATCGAGTTTTGTCGGCAAGAGAACCGAGACACGATGTCCGGTTTTGCTTCGGCGCGCGACGAAACATCGACGCCTCGCGCGTGTCACGACTCGACGAATGCCGCTGCATCCCCGAACATCGGCCCCGCGCGACCTCGTGCTCGAAGCGAGGCACATCGAGCCCTGCCGCGCGATCGCGCGCGCGCTGCTCGCGCTCTCGATCATCGCGACCACCGCGCACTGCCGTCGGACCGAACCCGAGGCGCCGCTCGCCCGACTGCGCCGCGAGCGGCTCGCCGCGGTGAGCGCCATGGATTTGCCCGTCGCGCGCTCGGCGCGAACGCCCGCGCTTCGACCGCACCTGCGCGTGGTGCTCACCGCGAACGGCGTAGACGTCGACTCGTCCGAGTTGAGCACGGACCCGCACACGAGCGCCGCGACGACAGTCACGCTCAACGCCGCGGTGCGACAGGGCGATCACTTTCGGCCCGAAGATGTCCGTGGCGGCGCTGCGGGATTTCTCGTCACGGCGCTGCGCGAATCGCTGCTCGCGCACGCCGCGCGCTGCTCGTCGGGCGAGGTCGATCGAGCCGCCATCCGAGTGGCTGTGTACGCAGAACGGAGCACGCCGACACGGATTCTGTATCAAACGATCTACACGCTCTCGCAGGCGGGCTTCGTCGCGGTGCACATCGCGATGAAGCGAGGCGGCGAGATCGTCGCGATTCCGCTGGCGATCGAGCGCGACTCGCGACCGCGCGACGACGCGCACTGCAGCGAGCTGCTCGTGCAAGTGCGCGACGCAGAGTCGCTCGTCCGACGCTCGCCGCCCGGCGCCTCGGGCTCGACGAGCGCGAGCCAAGCCGCTGCGGACCGCGCGGCGCGCGCCGCAGAGCGAGAGCTGAGAGCGATCGCGGGGCTCGATCCGCAAGCGACCGCCGAGCCCGAACCGGTCGTCGAACAGCGCGTCGCGAACATCAATGGAGCGCCGGATATCCCTGCCATTCGTGCGGCGATTCGATCATTGACCAGCGACGCGAGCGTGCGACTCTGCGGAGCGCCGATGGTCTCGACGACCTCGACGACCGGTCACGGCGTGAGCGCAGAGCTTCGCGAGATGATCGAATACGACCTGGGCCTCTCCTCGTCGACCATGGGAATCACCCTGTAGTCGAGCGCGGCTCGCGCCGCAGACAAGGGCATCGAACGTGACATCGACGATCGTGTTTCGATCACACATCATCCGAGCGCTGCTCAGCGTCACGTTGGTCGCGAGCGCCGCGCGCTGCCGACAGCCTGCGCAGCAAGAGACGCCGCTCGTGCGACTCAGGCGCGAGCGACTCGCGGCGCTTCGTTCGCTGGACTTGCCCGCGGCTCGGTCCGCGCGCACTCCGGCGATCGCGCGACATTTGCGCGTGATCGTGACCGCGAGCGGGGTCGATTTGGACTCGTCCGAGCTTCTCACCGCGCCGAACGCCACGCTGCAAAACGCCGTGCGGACCAACGTCGTCGCCGTGACCAACGGAGAGTTTCGCGCCCAGGATTTGCGCGGAGGAGAGTCGGGTTTTCTCATCGAGCCGCTGCGCGACGCGCTCGCGACGCACACAGCGTCGCTCGCGGCCAACCGAGAGGCGCGCGAGAGGTTGCCGATCGCCGTCTACGCGCCTCGCTCGACCTCGACCAAGACCATGTACAAGCTGCTGTACACGCTCGGCCAAGAGGGGTTTGTCACCGTGCAGTTCGCGATGCGACGCCGAGACGAGATCGTCGGATTGACGCTGCCGATTCCGACTTCGTCACGAGAGCGAGATCGGGAGGTCCGCGCGAGCGACTGCGATTCGATTCAGATCAAGTACACCGAGCAGCGGTTGACGATCGAGCGCGAGATCGTTGCAGCGGGACAGCTCGCGCACTACGAGCCGAGGGCGTTTCGCAGGGCGCTCGCGGCGTTTCCGCTGCCGGGAGAGCGCGTCGAAGTGACCGACGCCGCGCCGCCGACACCGCCGATCACGACGTCAGTGCCCGCCACGGACGGCGCGCTCGATCGCGAGGCAGTCGCGACGGCGGTGCGATCGATCACCGGCGATGCAGGACGGCCGTGGTGCGAAGAGCCGACGATCGCGATCTCGCAGCGAGTGCCGCACGGCGCGGCGACGGAGCTTCGAGAGCAGCTCGAGTTCGAGCTCGGGCTCGCTGCGCCGAGAATGGGAATTCTCAACTGAGCGACGGTCTGCGGCGAAGCTCGACGCCCGCGCGCCTACGATTGGCTCGGTTCAATCCCGACGAACCCCACTCCCCACTGCAGCGCGCTCGCCGCGTCCGGGCCCGCGAAATCGTCGTCTCGCAGCGCGGCGAGCGCCCACTCGTCGAGCGGCGCGCCGAGCAGCTGCGCGAGCATGGCAGCGTCGAGCGCGGCCGCGCGATCTCGCGCAGAGAGCGCCCGTTGGCGAGCGAGCTCGACGTTGCGGACGGACACGACCGACGCCCGATCGAGCATCGCCAACAGCTGACCGCTCGCCTCGCTCGCTTGAAGCTGCGGCGAGAGCGAGAACGATCGCGACTCTTGCGGGGTCGAGTACGCTTCGTCCTGCGCGCGCACGGCGATCGTGAGCGGAGCGTTGACGTTTGCGTCCGCGGCGAACACGCGCCCGATGACGTTGGTCGACAGCTCGATGTGGTGCGTCGTTCGCGTCGCGGTCCGGCTCACCACGAACACACGAGGGACGTACACCGTGCGAACGACCGGCTGTTGCGTGTACTCCGTGCGAGTGCGCGGGCACTGCGAGCGATAGCTCGACGATCCGCACGAATAGTACTCGGTGACCGTGCGCGGGACGCTGACGTACTGGGTCTGCTGCTCGGCGACGGTCCGCGTCTCGCGCACCTGAAAGGTGTACGTGTCCTCGGTGTCCCACTCGCGGCTCGTTCGAGCGCAGCTCGACAGCGTGAGCTGCGTCGCCCATTCGGGGCCGATGCGCGGCGCGATCGACGCCTGCAGCTGCTCTCGAAGCCAACCGCAGTCGTTGGGGATCCCGCGAAGATTCCAGCGCACGGAGAGGCGATGACGGACGAATGGCCGCAGCGCGGACTCTGCGCCGTCGTCGTGCCAGCCGAGCGCGCGGAGCTTCAAGAGCGAGAGCCACCGCAGGCCGATCGCCCGCGATTCGTCGCGCGATTCGCTGACGAACCGCTGGCGTGCGAGCGCTTCGATCTGCGCGAGCGAGGCGCACAACGACGATCCCGTGCACCGCCCTGACGCGCGCAGATCTCCTGCGAACTCAGCGAACGCCGAGAGCGCGGAGGCGAACTTGCCCTGCTCGACCAGCGGCGCGACGCGCGTGCGCACGAGGCGCTCTGCGAGCTGGTCCCACCGCGCGCCGAGCGCGCGCAGCGCCCCGCGACGACTGGACGGCCCCAGCTCAGGTTGCAGTCGTGCGACGAGCGCGAGCGTCGCTCGCTCGTCGCTGCCTCGCTCAGCCTGAGAGAGCGTGCCAGAGACCGCGCCGAACAGCAGGTCCGAGTCGATCATCGAGCGCGGCTGCGCGCAGCGGCGCGGCTGCTGGCATGCGAGCCGTGACAGCTCAGCGCTGCGCGCGAGATCGACGGGGCGGCTCACTCCGAGCCGGTACGCGGTCGCGACGACCTGACACGCGACCGCGCGAACATCCGCGGCGACGACGGCGCGACTGGAGCACGCGCTCTCGAGGACGGTGAGCGCGCGCTCGGGCTCGACGGGGACCAGACGAACGAGGGCTTCGTCGATCGTCCCGTACAAGTTGAAGCCCTGCAGCGCGTCGCTGTCGCCGATACGAAAGAGCGCGGCGGTCACGCACGCGGTGTGGCTGCTGCGCGCGCATTGCTCATCGAGCGTACGCAGGACGCTCAGCGCCATCGCCCTCGCGTTGCGCTCGTCTCCGCTGTTGCGCGCGGCGACGATCGCGTCGATGCAGTCCGACTGCATTCCAGATTGCTGACAAGCTCCGATCGCAGAGCGCCACGAAGGCGCGCAGCTCGAAGCGACCCCGAGCGCGACAACGAACGCGCCCCCGACCCACCGCGGTTTCATCGAACGCGCTTTTATACCGCTCACGCGGGCGCGATCAACGGGATTGGCGCCAAAGTCTGGCGAGCGGCGAGGGCGTTTGCTCAACGGAGCGAGGGGCGACGGCGAAGCTCGACGAGCAGACAGCGGTCTTGCACGACGTCGATGCCGGCTTCGGCGAGGGCGTTGGCGACGGCCTCGTTGGCGATTCCGCTCTGCATCCAGACGCACTTGGGGCGGAGGGAGAGCAGGGCTTCGAGGTGCATCGGTACGTCACCGCTGCGACGAAACACGTTGACCATGTCCACGGGGCCCTCGATCGCAGAGAGCTCGCGCACCACGCGCTCTCCCAAGATCTCGGTCACCTCGGGGTAGTACACAGGGACCGGAATCACCGTGAATCCCCTGCTCTTTGCGTACTCGGGGACGTAGTGCGCGGGCTGGTCAGCGTGGGTCTCGGGCTTGATTCCGAGCACCGCGATGCGGCGCGTGTACGCGAGCACGCGAGAGATCCCGTCGTCCGTCTCGATCAAGTGTGCGTTCATCGTGGGCGAGGACGAGCGTACCGTCGTTAGGGCTTCGCGCGGCGACGACGGTCTTGCTCTTCGTGCAGCAAGCGAAAGATCACGAGCCGTCGCACGGGGTAGCTGTACAGCGCGAACACGAGAAACGTCCCGAGAAACGTGACGATCTCCGGCGGGATCACGGTGATCCACCGCACGAGATAGCGAAAGATCACGAGGTTCGCGAGGTACGCCCCGAGCTCGAACGTGAAGAACAGCCGCGCGTGCCTGCGCACGTCTCCGTCCGTCGCTCGAAACGTGAACACGCGATTGCCGATGAACTGCACGAGCGCCCCGGTCGCGAGCGAGGGGACGCGCGCGACGGGCGACGAGAGCCCCACGACGCGCAAGCAGAGCGTGAACACCAGAAGGTCCGAGCCCGTCGCCGCGGCGCCCACGATCAGCGCGCGAACGAAGCGCGCGGCGCGCGTCGTCATCGGGTCGTCGGGCAGCGGCGCGTACGACTCCGAGCCCGCGCGAGCAGGATCGGTCGAACCGATCGCAGGAGCGTCGGCGCGCGGATTCGATTCGACTACGGGTTCGGCAGACATCGGCAAAGCCTTCGATCGACGAACGATACCGTGAACGGCGCGCGGCGCGCGGGGATGTGCGCGTCCAGTGAATCATGGGGCGATCGTGCAGATCCGCGCTTGCGTCGCGCGCGCTTGCTTGTCAGCTTCGCGCACTCGCCATGAACACCGAGCCATCCGTCGTCGCAGCGGTCGAAGACCACCCGTACGCGAGCTTCATCCACAAGATCGAGAAGCCCGTCCGCTATTTGGGTGGAGAGCACGGCGCTCAGCGCAAAGACTGGTCGACGGTGAAGGCGAAGGTCGCCCTCGCGTTTCCCGATCTGTACGACATCGGGATGAGCCACCTCGGCTTCAAGATTCTCTACGGGATCTTGAACGGGCACCCCTCGACGCTCGCCGAGCGCGTGTACGCCCCGTGGAGCGACATGGAGGCCGAGCTGAGAAGCCGCTCGCTCCCGCTCGTCTCGCTCGAGTCCGCGCGGCCGCTGCGCGACTTCGACGTCGTGGGCTTCTCGCTGCAGTTCGAGCTCACGTACACGAACATCTTGTTGATGCTGGACCTCGGCGGCGTTCCGCTGCGAAGCGAGGCGCGCACCGAAGAGCACCCGTTGGTGATCGCGGGCGGCCCCACGGCGACGCACCCCGAGCCGCTCTCCCCGTTCATCGACGCCTTTGTCATCGGCGACGGCGAGCGCTTGTCCGTCGAGATCGCGCTGCTCTGGGCCACGCTGCGCGACGCGGGTATGCCTCGACGCGAGCGCTTGATCGAGCTCGCCAAGCTCGAAGGCGTCTACGTCCCCTCTCTCTACGAGCGCGAGAGCTGCCCCGAGACGGGCTTGCTCTACGTCAGCAAGCCCACGGTCGAGGGCGCGCCCAAGCGCGTGCAGCGCGCGTTTGTCGGGGATTTGTCGCAGTATCCGTTTCCGAGCTCGGGACCGGTCGCCGCGACCGAGACCGTGTTCGACCGCATCTCGATCGAGATCGCCCGCGGGTGCACCGAGGGTTGTCGCTTCTGCCAGGCGGGGATGATCTATCGCCCCGTTCGCGAGCGCGACCCGCAAGAGATCATCGACACCATCGTCCACGCGGTGAAGAGCGGCGGCTACGACGAGGCCTCGCTCACGTGCTTGAGCACCGCGGACTACTCCGCGATCAAGCCGTTGATCAAAGCGACGATGGACCGACTCGAAGGAGAGAAGGTCTCGCTCTCGGTCTCGTCGCTGCGCGCGTACGGGCTCGATGAAGAGCTGCTCGATCAGCTGCAGCGCGTGCGCGCGACGGGGCTCACGTTCGCGCCCGAAGCAGGGACGCAGCGCATGCGCGACGTCGTGAACAAGAACGTCACCGACGAGCAGCTCATGCAGACCGCCGAGCGCGTGTTCTCTCGCGGTTGGACCAAGATGAAGCTCTACTTCATGATCGGTCTGCCCACGGAGACCGACGAAGACGTGCTCGGGATCATCCACACCGGGCAGCGCGCGAGGGACGTCGGACGCAGGGTGCAGAAGGGCAAAGGCCCCTCGGTGACCGTGAGCGTCTCGACGCACGTCCCCAAGCCGCACACGCCGTTTCAGTGGTGCGCGATGGACTCGCTCGAGGAGATCACGCGCAAGCAGGCGATGCTGAAGACCGCGGTCAAGACCACGTGGGTCGACCTTCGCATGCACGCGAGCCGCGGCTCGACCATCGAGGGAGTGCTCGCGCGCGGCGACGCGCGACTCGGGCCCGTGCTCGAGTGGGTCTATCAACAGGGGGCGCGCTTCGACTCGTGGGAAGAGCGATTGCGATACGACCTGTGGACGCAGGCGTTCGAGCGGTTCGAGATCGACGCGAGAAAGTACCTCGGGACCTTTCCGGTCACCGCGAAGCTGCCGTGGGATCACATCGACGTTGGGCTCGAGGACGGCTTTCTGCTGCGCGAGTATCGAAAGGCGCTCTCCAATCGACTCTCGCCTCCCTGCGGAAAAGCCGCGGGAATGTTCGTTCACCACACCAACCTCGACGACGCCAACGCCGACAAGCGCAAGCTCGTCTGCTACGACTGCGGCGTCGCGTGCGACCTCACGCAGATGCGCGAAGAGCGCCTGGTGTTTCTCGACCGACTCGGGGCCAAGCACCGCGCGCAGCCCAAAGCGCCGATCGAGCCGCCGAGCACCAACGAGCCCTTCGTCGAGCCGAAGAACAAGCGACAGCCGCGGCACACCTTCGATCAAGGCGACGCGCGGCGCGTGCGGCTGAGCTTCGAGCGCCTGGGGCGCGCGGCGTTTCAGGGGCACTTGGATTTGGTGAGGGTCGTTCCGCGGGTGTTTCGGCGGGCCGAGATCGAGCTGTTCTACTCGCAGGGATTTCACCCGAAGCCCGACATGGTCTTCGGCCCCGCGCTCGCGCTCGGGATCGCGACGCTCGACGAGTACGTCGACATCAAGCTCGCCGAAGACGTCGAGATCGAGAGCCTCGCGTCACGACTGCAGGGCGGAACGCCGGAGGGAGTGCGCTTCAAGAGCGCCGTTCTCCTCGGCCCCAATGATCCTGGGCTCAACAAGCTCATCGAGCACGCTGAGTACGTCGCCGCGATCCCGTGGGTGGTCCTGCGAGAGCGCGGGATTGCTGACGAGCGCGCGCTCGCCGACCGCGTGAGCGCCGCGACGCTCGAAGGGCTGAGCGCGATGCGCCCCGTCGAGAAGGGCCTCGCGCGCAAGATCGACGTGAGCGCGCACGTGGTCGAAGTGTGCGCCAACGAAGGGCACGAGGCGGTCGCGCGCGCGGGCTACGCGGGATCGTTCGCGACGGTGCGCTTCGTGACGAAGGTCTCGCCCAACGGGACGTGCAAGCCGAGCGAAGTGATCTCCGCGCTCTTCGGCGACGGAGTCGAAGCGCGCTTCGTGCGCACTCGCCTCGGAAAGCGCGAGGACACCGGCGAGTGGTTCGGCCTCATGGACATCGAGCGCTTCCGTCGCCCGCCGCGCGCGCGCAAGACCGCGAGCGAAGACGCAGCGAGCGAAGAGATCGAGGTCGCCCCTTCGGACGAGGCCTCGATCGAGGCGACGAGCGCGGAGTGATCTGCCGAGCGCTCGGCCTCAGCGTGAGCGCGCAGCGATGAGAAGCACGGGGGAGTAGGCAGCGTTGCCAAGGCCGATCTTGTTCGTGGCGCGCGCGTTGCTCACACGAGAGCGTGAGCACGATGAATCCCCCTTCAACGCCGCGCAGGGCTCGCGCAGCGCGCGCCCGCTGGACGATCGCAACGCTGCCTCTCGCAGCCATCACCGCGTGGATCGCGCGCGCACCGACGGTGGCCCACGCGCAGAACGCGCAGCCGCAGCCCGACCCACAATATCAAGTGCTCTTCGTCCCTTCGATGGTGCGCAACGTGTGCGTCGGAGACGAAGTGATCCTGCGCTTCACGGCGACGCAGACGAACTTGAATGATCCGCTGGCGGCCCTCGTTCCGCCGGATCGGCGCAGAGAGCCGGCGGCGGGGCAAGAGACGTTTGTGATCGAGGCGACGGGCGGGACGATCAGCCCGTCGCGCGTGCAGCTGCTCGGCGCGAGCGAGGTGTTCACGACGCGGTTTCGCGCGGCGCAAGCGGGCGCGGCCTCGGTGACCGTTCGCGCGGCGCGAGGCAGCGGCAGCGCGACCCGCTCGTTTACGATCGAGCAGCACTGCGACTATCGCATCGACATCTTCGGCCGCGCGGTCGTCGCGCAGCAAGGGGTGCGCATCGAAGAGGTCTTCATCGCGCGCGGGACGCTCAATCGCTCGCGTCGCGGCAACGTACAGGGCGGCGGCGCAAACGCGATGCACGGCGACGGAACGGTCTTCGCCCGCCTCGACATGTCCAACCGCGTCGGCCCTGTCTCGTGCCGCACCGACCCGATCACCGCGCGAGGGACGTTCAGCTCCGAGGGGACGCTCCAAGAGGGCGACCTCGAGTTCAGCCTGCACTTCGACCCGATCACGCTCGACAACGGTCTGGTCTTTCACTGCGACGCGCCGAACATGCAGGTCAACCTCCCGGTCGAGACCGGACGCCAGGGAGGCGACGCCAATCGCCTGGGCCTGCGCAACCTCTCGATGGGCGCTTGGGGAGGCTCGATGAGCTTCGCGTACGGACCTTCGACCGGCGTGCTCACGCTCACGAGGCAGTGATCGCTATGAATACAAGCACACGCATTCAATTCGCCCTGGTCTTCTCTGCCCTCGTGCTCTCTTCGCCAGGCTGCGACAAGCTGCGCCGCAGGAGCGGCGGCGACGCGCCGGGCGCATCGACGCAGGGCGCTCAGCCGGGATCGGGCTTCTCGTTGGACAACCCGAGCGCGACGCTCGCTGCCCTCGACAGCGCGGGCGCCACGCAGCAGCGGCTGGTGATCGGCGTGCGAGGATCGAGCGCGAGGCAGAGCGTGTACACCCGCGTTCGCGTCGCCGCCGATCGCTATCGCAGCGAGCTGCAGAGCGTCGATCAGGACGGCGCGCCGGTGCGCTCGATGTACGCGCGCGAAGGACGCGCCGTGTACATGAGCCACGGCGACGCGCGTTGCACGGGCGAGCTGCGCGAGAGCGACGGAAGCGAGGCGATGGCCAACCCGCTCTCGCTGCTTCCGCCGGTGCGCAACGCGACCGAAGCGGGGCAAGAGACGGTCAGCGGCGAGGCCACGCGCAAGTACACGTTCGACCAGCGCTCGATGACGAGCAACCCCGCGGTGCAAGCGCAAGGGACGGTGTGGATCGCGATCAACGGGGGATGGGTCGTGCGCTATGCGCTGCGCGCGACCGACGCGAACGGCGAGCGCGCCTGGGAGTACACGGCGACGCGCGTCGGAGCGAACACCGCCGTGCGTCCGACGGACTGCGGCGCGGTGCTCGAGGACATCGCGGCGATCGAGGGAGCGACGAACGTCGAGCGCACGACGGGGACGCTGCGCTACGAGAGCGCGCAGCCGATCGCGGCGGCGCGCGCGTTCACGGGGCGGTCGCTGCAGGCGCAGGGATACGCGCAGCGCATGGCGGTGCTCGAGACCGCGAGCGAGGCGATGATCGTGTACGAGCACGGACAGACGCACCGGTTCGCGCTGTTCGCCGCGAGGGCCGAAGGAGGCGCGACGCGGGTGCAGATCCAAGTGGCGGACCCGCCGTCGGCCGCGGCGGTCGCGAGCGCGCAGGCGGCCGCGGCCCAAACGCCGCAGCCCGCTCCCACGTTGACGCCTCCGGTGGCGGCGCTCGCGCGATATCTTCCGGACGCGCTCGGCGCGGCGCAGGCCAGCGATCCGCCGAACGGAACGTCGACCGCCATGTTCGGGATGCGCACGACGATGGCGATGCGCACCTACCACGCGGGCGCTCGCTCGCTGCGCGTGATGCTCTCGCAGGGCGACGTCGCGCGCATGGCTCGCTCGGTGATCACCGGCGCGCCAACGGATCGGCAGGCCGCAGCGGGAGTGCGGCAGACCGCGATCGCAAGGCAGCCCGCGCGGCTCACGGTGGACGGCACACGAATTCAACTTCAGTGCGTGCTCGACGGAGGACTGATGCTGGACCTGCACCTCGAAGGAGCGACCGCCGCGGAGTTCGACGAGCTGTTGGGCTACGCGAACGCCCTGGACATCGCCGCGCTTCGACGGGTGCGATAGCGAAGGAGCGTCTGGGCGTCGTCCGAGAGAGCGCCTCATCCCCGTCCCTTCTCCACGCGGCGAACGCGTGGAGAAGGGTGCCTTCGCTGCGTATGTGGCGCCGATGCGAACACGGCGCGCAGCGAACGCCGTTCGCAATCCACGGCACGCAGCGAACGCCGTTCGCAAACCACGGCGCGCAGCGAACGCCGTTCGCAATCCACGGTACACAGCGAACGCCGTTCGCAAACCACGGCGCGCAATCAACGAGCAACCCGCACTCTCCGTCCTCGCCCACTGAGTGCCAATTGGCGCCGCATACGCAGCGAAGGCACCCTTCTCCACGCGTTCGCCGCGTGGAGAAGGGACGGGGATGAGGCGCCCTCTCTCGATGAGGCCGCCCCGCTTCGCGACGCTGGTCTCGATCTTCAACGACGCGGCGGGCGACGGTCGATGTCGACCTTCACCTTGCGGCCGCGGATGATCGTGCGACGAAGCGCCTCCATCACCTGCGTGACGAGCGTGCGCTCGACTTCGACAAACGAGTGACGCTCGCCGATGGCGATGTGCCCGATGGATCGAGCGCTCAGGCCCGCTTCGTTGGCGATCGCTCCGACGAGGTCACCGGGGCGCACGCCCGCTTCGTGACCGACGCTGACGTAGAGGCTCACCATGTCTTCGGGGACGTCTCGCGGCGCGCGAGGAGCGCGTTCGCGCGGAGAATCGCCGCCGAATTCGCTGGCGCGCTCGGGGCGAGGCCCGCGGTCGTAGCCGCGATCGGGCGCAGGACCACGGTCGGGCGCAGGACCACGGTCGCGCGGAGGAGCCGCAGGGCCACGGTCGTAGCCGCCGCGATCGTAGCCGCCACGATCGGGGCCGCGGTCGTAGCCGCGGTCGTTGCGCGGTCCACGGTCGCCATAGCGATCGCCGTAGCCAGGGCGCGGTCCGCGCGCGCCGCGGTCCGCTCCGGGCGGAGGCGGAACAAACGAGGGAATCTCTCGCTGCTCGTCATCCCCCGGGTGCACCGTCGCGTGAAGGGCTGCGATCGCAGCGGCGGCGATGTCGACGATCTCGGCGCCTGCGGAGAGCTCGGCGACCATCGTTCGAAACGCGGCGCTGTCTTCGCCCGCGAGCGCTTGCTCGACGATGGCGCGCGTCTGGTTGCGCTGTTTGCTGCGCAAATCATCGAGCGAAGGGAGCTGCTCGATGTTGATCTTCTGCCCGACCGCGCGCTCGAACGAGCGGAGGTAGCCGATCTCGCGAGGCTCGACGAGGGTGACCGCGACGCCTTCGCGGCCCGCGCGTCCGGTGCGACCCACGCGGTGCACGTACGGCTCGGGCGCAGGCGGCAGGTCGTAGTTGAAAACGTGGGTCAGGCCTTCGACGTCGAGGCCGCGCGCGGCGACGTCGGTGGCGACGAGCAGCTCGACTTCGCCCGAGCGAAACTTGCGCAGGACGCGCTCGCGCTGCTCTTGCGAGAGGCCGCCGTGGAGGCCTTCAGCGGACATTCCGCGGGCGGTGAGCGCGTCGGTGAGGCGGTCGACCTCGAGGCGCGTGCGGCAGAACACGATCGCGCTCTGCGGCTCTTCGACGTCGATCACGCGCACGAGCGCCGCTTCTTTGTGCGCCCTGGGGACGGCGTACGCGATCTGCCTCACCCGCGGGACTTCTCCGGCGGGCTTCTCTTCGACCACGCTGATGCGCTCGGGCTCGCGCAGGTGGCTGTTCGCGATCCTCGCGATGCGCGGAGGGAGCGTCGCAGAGAACAGCGCCGTCTGTCGCTCAGCCGGAAGCGCCGCGAGCAGCTCATCGAGCTCGTCCGCGAAGCCCATGTCGAGCATCTCGTCGGCCTCGTCGAGCACCACGCTCTGCACGCGGTCGAGCTTGAGCGAGCCGCGTCGCAAGTGGTCCAGCGCGCGGCCCGGCGTCGCGACGACCACGTCCACGCCGCGCTCGAGCCTGCGGAGCTGCCGCATGATGTCCGCGCCGCCGTAGACGGGAAGAACCGAGGTCCCGAGGCCCTTTCCGTAGCGGTGGATGGCCTCGGCGACCTGCGTGGCCAGCTCGCGCGTGGGGACGATCACCAGGGCGCGCGTCGTGCTCGGCTGCGGGTTCGTCGGTCCGAGACGCTGGAGCAAAGGCAGGGCAAATGCAGCGGTTTTTCCGGTTCCGGTCGCGGCGCGCGCGAGCACGTCGCGGCCCGCCATCAACACAGGAATGGCCTCTCGCTGAATCGGCGTCGGCTCTTCGTAGCCGAGCGTCGCGAGGGCCGACAGGATCTCTGCGCGCAACCCGAGGCGCTCGAATCCCTGCGGATTCGCAGCAGCAGCCTCGGTGTCATTCACATCGGGGTTCTCAACAGTGTCAGTCATGTAAACGCGAGGTTGTCTCGCGTTGCTCCTCGCTTGTCCAACGCAGTCGATGCGCGCACGGCCCTCAGCGCGATCGCCCCGCGTGCTCGCGCGGCACCGTTCGCTCGTAGTCTTCGAAGCGAATCTTCGCGATAACGCTGCGGTCCGGCGTTCGCACCACCACGCCTTCGGGCTGACCGCTCGCGCCCTCGGACAGCGCGACCCGCGTTCGAGGGAGCGTCTCTTTCAACCATGCAAGGGTCTCTTCGACCCCCTCGGGGGGCGCCTTCGCATCGATTCTCGGAGCGACTTCGACCTGAATTTTCTCCGACAATTCACGGAGTTCATCTTCATCGAACCACGCTTGTTGGCAGTCCTCTCTCCACGCCGCGAGCCGCTCGGGCGTGCTCGACTCGACCCGTTCGACCAGCGCCTCGATCGACCCGCTCCACGCGTCGAAGAGCCGAAACCCCACGAGCGAAGGGTCGCCGCCCGTGTACTGCTTCGAGGCCGCGGTCACCTTCGCGCCGTACACCTCGCCGTAGATCGCGACGAGCCCTTCGCGATCGGTCAGCGAATTTGCACAGCGTTCGGCGGTCGCGCGCACGGCCTCGACGATCCCGAGCGCAGGGCTCGCCACGAGGTCCCCCCGCGCGTGCAGCCACTCTTCACGAGAGCCGATGAGCCACTCGCCCGTCGCAGGAAGCAGAACGATGCGCGTGTTCGTCCCGTCCACCTTCTCGGTGACGAGCACCCGGGCGCCAGGAGCGAACGTTCGATTGCGCTCGGGCCGCAGCCGACCTTTGTCGCCGAGCGCGTGATACGTGAGGATCGACGGGTATTTCGTCAGCGAGTTGAGCTTCGAGAGCCCGATGCGCTCGACCAGCGCGCGAAGATTCATGGCGCCGCAGTGTCGTTCGCCCCCTCGCTCGGTCAAGGTCGCGACGCGAGTGTGGCCCCCTCGCCGCTCATGCGACGGCGGGCGCACCTGGTGTTGCTGTTGCTGTTGGCAGCCTCGTCGCTCCAGCCTGACCTGACGCTCGACACGCTGGGGATGGGGTTGTGGGCGGCGCTGTTGCTCACGTCGGTCGCTCAGCTCGCCATCGACGCGCGCGCGTACCGCACGCTCGAGAAGCTCGGCGCCGTCGCGATCACGCGCCCCGCGATCGACCGCCAGCGGGCTGGCTCGCGCTCGTCGCCGTAAATCGACCGCTCGTCCGCCACGCGACCGCCGCTTGTCCGCACGCACATGCGCGCGATCACACCCGCGCTCATGATCCATACCCCCTCTCAGCCAACGGAGATTCGATGCGCCGCTCGTGCTCGTTGCTCGCCTTCGCGCTGCTCTGCGCCTCATCCTGCGCGCAAACCGTGGTCCCGCCAGCGCCTGTGCGCCTCACGCAGTGCACGCAAGGACCGCTGCGCAACGACACGCTGCGCGTGCTCGACGTTCGCGCCGGGACGCTCTCGCTCACGCTGAGCAGCAACGGAGCCTCGATCGCGCCAGAGCAGCTCGACGGCGCTCGGCTCGTGTTTCGCGCGGTCGATCGCCGCTCAGAAGCGACGATTCAGCTCGGCGCCGACGCGGTCAACGGGTTCTCGGCGATGATCGCGACCGGGACGTACGACGTCTTCTTCGCGAAGGGCCCCCGGGTCGTCGACTGTCGCTCAGCCAACGCAGGCCTGCCATGCCTCGGAGGAGCAGTCGCGCGCGGAGTCCAGGTACGCGAAGGTTCGCAGTCGCTCGCGCTCGACGTCGCGCCGCAGACGTACCGAGTGCGAATCGTCCCGTCCGCGCTGCGAGCGAGCGAAGCGCGCGAGTACTCGTTGCGCTGCGACGAGCAGTGGATCTCCACCGCGCCCGCGACGGGGCCGACCGAAATCGAGTTCTCCGCGCTGCCCACGAAGTGCTCGCTGTACTCGAACGCGGCGGACCCGAGCCGGTACGAGTCGCTCGGCAATCGAGGGGTCTTCGAGCAGACGATCGCGCTCGAACCGCAGCAGCGCGAGCTCGTCGCGACGCTTCGCGCGGCGGATGTGCGCGTGACGATGGAGGCGAATCTCGGGGATTTCTCCGCGCAGTTCTTCGCTCGCTCTCACCTCGAAGCGCGCCTCGTCGATCGATCGGACGCCGTGTACTTCGCGCAATCTCTGGTCGGGACCAACGACACGCTGACCATGGCGCTCGTCCCCGGCACGTACGACATCGATTGGGTGATGGACAATCGCTTCGCTGAGAGCGACGCGGTGAGCGTGCGCGTTCCGATCGCGCGAGGCGCGCAGATCACGGGGGACACGACGCTTCGCCACGCGCTCGATCTCGTTCGAGTCGAAGCGCTCGTCGAGACCGAGAGAGCGCCGGCCGCGCGGCGCGAAGACGACATTCATACCGTGATCTTCTCTTCACCGGACGGAACGAGCGTCGAGGCCGGGCCCAACTGCCGACCGACGAGCACGCGCAATCGCTTTCGCACCTGGGCTCCTCGCGGCGCGACGCAAGCGCGCGTGAGCGCGACGCTCTACGGCGACCGCGACTCGCTGCGCAGCTTCGGCGACTTCGCCATCGACCCTGCAGCGACGCAGTCCGAAGGGGTCGTCGTCGTGCGCGCAGAAGCGCTGCAGATCGCTCCGTCGCTCTGGATCGACGGCCGCGAGTACCCGCGCTTTCCTGCGGGGACGTACGCGACGCGGCTCAACGACGAACAGCTACAGGACGAATCCGTGTGGTTGAGCGCGGCCGTTCGCACGTTTGCCGGCACGCGCGACGTCGTGTTCGGCGCGGTGATCGGGGTCGACCCGGACCCTGCGTTTCCGATCCCCACGACCGTCGGAGTCGTGCAGCGCGGGCTCGTCGCGACGCAGTCCGGCGCGACGCGAGTGCAGCTTCACACGGTTCCCCTCTGGGGCACGGTCCTGCTCAACGGAGAGAGCTTCGTCGCCCACGCAGGGCGCGAGGCCACGGTGCGCGTCGAGCGCGTGCGGTTCTCGGGGGTCGGATCGCCCCCAGACCCCGCGCAACCCGCTGCGATCACCACACAGAACGGAGCACTCTCGTCGGTGGTCTTCGAGGACGACTACACCGTCCGCGTCGATCAGGGATCGTGCACGAGCGCAGAAGCAGCCACGCGGTTGTGCGGCTCGGTCCTCGTGCACGGCTGCGAGCCCTGAGCAAGCGCACGCTGGCCGACGAGCGCGAGGCCACGAGACTGCCTCATCGCGCATCACGAGCGAACGAACGCGCGAACCTGCGCGTACACATCCGGGTGATTCTGCAGCTCGTGGTGCATCACGCCTCCGAAGCGCGCGGTCTCGATCTCGAACGACCGCTCTCGAATCCGCTCTGCCTCGGCGCTCGGAACGCGCACCAGCAAATCCCCCACGATCTTCCCCACAGGATGCTCGGGGTCCTGCGTCATCGTCGCCGAAATGAAGCAGTAGGCCACGCCGTCGAGCGGCGCTGTCTCGCTCTGGTTGTTCTCGAGCAGCGCGTCTGGATCTCTCCCGAGCCAGTCCTCGTCGAGCACGTACCCGTAGCGCAGGTCTTTGATCCCCGCGCTTCGTCCCTGCAGGATTCTCCCGGGGATCTTCGTCGCTGGCCAGTCGATCGCCAGCAGCGCCGAGGTCAGCACGTTGCCGATCTTCTCGAGCGGCGCGCCGTGGTGCGGCGAGCCCAAGCTCACCACGTGCGTGAGCTTCGTGCGCCACTGCTTCCCTTCTCGGTCTGCAAAATGAGTGGCGCTTCGCGATACCAGCCCGCCCATGCTGTGGCCGATCAACGCGATGTCCGTGACGGCGACGGGCCATCGCGACACCAGCGCCTCGATCTGCTCGGCCAGCGCGCGGCCGTTCTGCGAGATGTGACGACCGGTGTTGTACCGCGCAAAAATCGGGACGAACTCCTCGTCGCGCTCGAGCAGAACGCCGAAGTTCACGTCCGGCGCGCCGTGATACTGCTCGGCCTCCAAGCACCAGGACCACTCGGTGGTGCAGAGGCCGTGGACGAAGATCGCGATTTTTCCGCTGGGATTTTCCAAGGCGTCGCGCACGGACTCGGCGCTCGCGGTGTCGATGAAGCGCGACTTGCTCCGCAGCGCCATGCCGAGGTCGAGCCCGTTCGAGCTCGCTTCGAGCGTGTCCCCGACGACGCCGTTGATCGCGCCCAGCGCGGCGTCGCCCACCCACGCGAGGGACTTCATTCGATCGGACCGCAGCTCGATCGGGCCTTCGACGCGCTCGGCGTCCACGCTCGCGGCCTGCGCGGCGACGTCGATCACCGCGTCCGATGCGACTTGCACCGCGCGATTCACCGCGCGAACGCTCGCGAGAACGCCGCTCGTCACGACCCTGCGCGCGTCATCGACGGTGTGCGCGACGTCCTTCACGGGTTCGACTTGATCGAGCACGGCCATCGCGACGCGAGCGACGGACTCGTGCCCCTCTTCGATCAACCGCGTCGTGTGGTCGACCGCGTCGTGAACGAGCGCCTTGAGACCTTTCCATCTTCGCATCACGTGCAATCGTAGCGCTGTGCAACGAGAGAAATCCCACGCATGATCCGCGCGTGAGCATCATTCGCGTCGACGCCCCGTTTATCGCCCCCGTTCCTGTCGGACACCGCGTGACCGTGCTCGCGCTGGACTGGTTCGCCACACCGATCGCGCTGTTCGGCGGCGGACAGCCCGGTCAATGGCAGGTCTCGAAGAAGATCATCGTGTGCGACGAGAACACCAGGATCGTCTACGCAGAGAAGTCCACGCCGCTCAGCGACGACGCCTCGTACGAGCAGCTCACGTTCAGAGACGGATCGTTTCGCATCTCGCAGTCCGTCGCCCCGCTGCGCGGCGTCGTGCGCTCGTGCATCGTCCAATCGGACCACGGCGACAACGTGTACAACCGCACGCTGCTCAACGTCGAGCCAGACGCCGCGCCCGCAACGCCGTGAACTCGAACGCCATGCACTCGGTCATCCACCGTCGAAGCTTCGTGGCTCTCTCTCTCGTCGCTGCGTGCGGCCAGCGCTCGAGCGATCGCTGCGCGCACTGCGGAATGTCCGTGCGCAGCGACTCACGCTGGCGCGCAGGAGCCACGGTGGACGGGCGCGCGGTGCTCTTCGACGCGCCTCGATGCTTGTTTCAGTATCGCCACGCGGGCGGGCACGGACCGCTGCGCGACCCTTGGGTGATCGAGTACTACGGCCCGACCGAGCGACGAACGCCTGCGACCGAAGTGCGCTACGTCGCGGGGAGCAGGCAGCGAGGACCGATGGGGCCCGACGTCGTTCCGGTGGCGCCTGCGATGGTCGAGCGGTTTCGAAGAGACCACGGGGGGCGCGAGCCGCTCGAGTACGAAGCGATCACGACCGCGGTGATCGACGGGCTGTGAGCGAGGCTCACTCCCAATAGAGAACGCCGTCGCGCTCTCGCGGTGAAGGCCCAACGGACAGCGAAATCAGCGACCAGTTGATTCTGTGTGCGCGATCTCCGCGCGCTGGCACGGGGCGCAGCATCGGCCGATCCTCGATCCACACAGGAGTGAACTCTGCGCGAGCGACGCCCGCGCGCCCCACGCTCACGCGAAGCACGCCCGTCTCTCGTTGCTGCGCTTCGTCGTTGTCGAAGAGGAAGTTGCCCAGCGAAAACGCGACGAGCCCCGCGCGGTACCGCTCGATTCGCTGGAGCACGTGAGGGTGATGACCGATGACCAGCGTCGCGCCTGCGTCGATCAGCGCTCGCGCTGCGCGCACTTGCGACGAGAGCGGCTCGCGCTCGTACTCGACGCCCCAGTGAGCGATGACGACGACCACATCGGCCTCGCGACGCGTGGCACGCACGACCGGCGCCACCCTCCGCTCGATGTCCTCGACCGCGACGAACGGAACCATCGGTCGCCCCGCCACCAACGGACTGTTCAACACCGACGCGATAGCGATGAACGCCACGGACACGCCGCGCCGCTCGATGGTCACGGCGCGCACCCACGGCGCGCGGCTCACCGCTTCTCCGAGCGGAACGAGCGCGGCTTCGCGCAACAGCGCCGGCGTCGAGAGCACTCCCTCGAACCGCTGATCGAACCAGTGATTGTTCGCCACGGTGACCGCGCTGAAGCCCGCCTCGCGCAAGAGCGCGACGTGCGCCGGGGTCGCGCCGAAGACCTTTCGTGTCTCGATCGGCGCCGTCGACGGAAGCTCTCGAACGACGGGCGTCTCGAGGTTTGCGACCGCGATGTCCGCGCGCAACATCGGCCGCACCTCGCTGAACAGCGCCGAAGGTGAAGCGCATTCGTCCGCACAAATCGGCCGAAATCCATCGCGCTGATAGCGACCGAAGATCACGTCGCCGACGAACGCGAGGTCGATGGTATCTGCCGCCGTTGTTCGGGGATGTCGCGCCGCAGCGTCTCGCGACTCCGTCGGGCGCTGCTCAGCGATGGCAGCGCGCGCGACGGGCAGCGAGGCAGGAGGCGCGCACCCCGCGAAGACCAACGCGAAGAGCGCCCGCTTCACCGAGCGCGGCGGCGCGCGATCATCGCGAAGCCCACGGCGCACGAGAGCAGCGCGGCGAGCCCGGTCGAGCGCGCGCTCGTGTGAGCCACGGTCGAGCAGCGGCAGCCCGGCTGCGCCGCGGGGGACTCGGCTCCGACGCCGCTGTCCGTGTTGGTCGAAGCGTCGCCGTCGGCCACGCAGATGAGCGCTTGGCGAGAGGCGTCGCTCGCGGGGTTTCCCACGGGGAGCGTGCGGGTCGTGCAGCGGCCAGCGCCGCCCGATTGCGTGATGCACGCGGCGCTCTCGGAGCGGCCCTGACAGGCCTGCTCGTCGGGGCCGATCACATCGGCGTGCGCGATCGAAGCTGCGAAGAGAGCGCTCAACGTGAGCGCGGCGAACGAGAGAGAACGTCGTTGTTTCATCGCGACGGAGTCTCTCACGGAACCCCGAAGATCGCCCTCGAACCGAAGCCCAGAAGCACGCTCGCCGCGTTGGCGACGAGCGCCCATCGCCACGCGTACCTCACGCGCAAAGCGTGCAGATAGAGCCCTTCGACGATCCACACCGCGCTCTCTGCGAGCAGCACATAGATCACGTATCGAGCGAGCGGCGAGGACACTCTCGCCTGCGGAAATCGCTCGATCACCGAGAGATACAGCCACACCCACGCGCGGCTGCTGAAGGCCCACAGCGGAGGGTGCGTGATGGCGCTCGCCCCCAACGCGATCACGACGCGCGCGAGCGTCGAGCGCGTCGGGCCGTGCAATCGCTGCGCGTGCACATAGATCGGCGCCTCGACGAGCTGCGTGAACACAAAGGCCATCAGCCACGCGATCACGCAGCGGCCTCGCTCGACGAGGGCCTTCGCCCTTCGACGAAGAGCATCAGGGCCACGGCGATCTCGAGGTAGCCGTGAAAGAGCACGAAGCGCAGATAGCCTTCGCGCGCGCGGAGCAGATCGAAGCACGCCCAAAGCGCGAGCCCCGCGCACGCGAGGACGGCGAGCGTCACGACGAGCGGCGAGCTCTCGGCTTCGAGGCTGCGAACGGACTGGCGAAACGACCGCGGCGTCTTCGAGCGGCGCGCCATCTCGGGGATCGCGCGCAGCCACAGCGCGTAGTGAACGGACTGCGAAAACGCAAACGAGAGCACCATGCGCCGCGAGCGATCGATGTGCTCGGGAAACGGCGCGAGCGTCATCATCTGTCCCCCGAGCGTGAGCCCCTCGGGTCCGCGCGAGAAGCCGTGGACCGCGGTGATCACCGCGTCGAGCGCTCCGGACAACAGCGCGGCGTTGATCGCGACGAACACGAGCGCGACGAGCCAGTGACCGAGGCGCGCGCGCGGCCTCCACGCGAGCCACAGGAGCACGGCGATGAAATTGTGTGCGTGCGCGACGACGAGCTCCGCCGCGCGCTGCCACGAAAAGAACGCGACACACAGCGCGATCGACATGCAAATCGCCAGCGCAAATCGCCACCACGACGAGCGCCTCGCGGCGAGCGCCCCGCCCACCGCGGAGAGCGCGAGCGCGCGCGAGCCCATCGACGTGAGCGCTCCGAGCGCGAGCGGGGTCGCGATCAAGAGCCACGCTTGCCACCGGCGATGCAGGGCGGGCTGCACGACGAGGTAGCGAAGGTCCGAGGCGAGGTGCGCCGCGCCGAAGACCACGGGCCCGAGCGCGAGCAGCCACAAGGGAGCGCCGAGGGTGACGGTCAGCGAGACGAACATTCCCACGATGGAGACGACGTTGACCCGGCGTTCGCGGTCGGTGATCCAGCGCGAAAACGTCCCAGCGAACGCGCGCAAGACGAGCGAGCGCAGCGCGTCGAGCGGAGCGGTCAACGGCGCGACCGAGAGCGCAGCCATCTCACACCTTGCGGATCACCATTCGCGTCCCGCGCTCGTCGCCGAGCACGAGGCGAATGGGCTCGGACCCCGCCGAGCGAAACGGCCCGCCGCGCCCGACCACATCGAAGCGCGAGCGACACCGCTCGGGATCCCACACGACGCCGAGCACTTCGACCTTGTCCCCCGCGCGCAGGGTGCACTTCTTCACCGAGCGACCGCGCCACGCCACCTTCGCGAGCTCGCACTTGTTCGTCGCGTGCGGGTGCAGCAGAGAGAGCTCTTCGTCGAAGACGCCGGGCTCTTCGTCGGCGATCACCAGGGGGCACTGCGCGCAGCACACGGCCATCGGCAGCGCGCTGTTGGTCTGCAGTCCAAAATCAATGATGTCCGTGAGCCTCCACGCAGGAGCGTCGCACGCCCAGTAATCGCGCAGGACGACGTCGTCTCCAGCGCTTCGAGGGCTGAGCGAAACGATGGTGCCTCGCGCGAGACGAACGGAGCCGAGCGGGTCGTCGACGCCGTCGAGCAAGGGCGGGAGCTGTCCCTCGAAGAAGCCGAAGACATCGCGGCGCGCAGCGTCGAACGGCGGGAGCAAATGCACTCCGTTCGAGTCCACGCGCGAGGTCATCCCGAACCACGATCGCACGGTGTCGAGCCACGAGAGCGCGGATCGCTCGTACTCGAAGTACTGCGCTTGCGCGACGAAGCCGTGGTCGGGCTCTTCGTGCTCTGCGCGCAGGTCCATCTCGAACAAGCGCTCGCCTTGCGCTCTCTGCACGAACAAATGCCGCGATCGACCGCTCACGATGGCTCGCGAGGATAGACCACGCGCGCTGTTCGTGCGACCGCAGACCGCGCAGGGGAAGAGTCGAGAACGCGAACACCCGCGACATCGTGAGACGCCGAGGGTTGCCGCCCGCACGAGCGCTCGCGCTGTCGAACGCGAGACGCTCGCCGTTGGCACGCGCCGCCTGCACTCTCGTCGATCGCTCGCCGAGTCTGCGTGTCGAGGACGAAGAGAGCGACTCGCGTCGTGGGTCTCTCTCGCTCGACCAGCGCTTGCTCACAGCGCTCTCGCGCTGCTCGCTACCTTAGGACCGTTATCGTTACGAAGTACGCTTTCTCTGTACCGCCCGCGCGATCGCGGAAGCCCGCAGTGAATGGGTCCGCGTGCTCGTTCGCGCAAGGGTCTCGCGCAGCGTCATCGCCACGCGAGCGCGTCCGATGTGGCAGGCGGTTTCGCGCGATCGCGAGAGAACGGAGCCCTCACGCGCGCTGCCGAGTGAGCGAGCGCGCCCGCAGCCGGTTCGCAGGCCCCCACCCGCGCTGCCAGTTCGCGAGGCGAACCCCACCGAGAGGATCGCGCTGGTCACGCGCGCGCGACGAATATAGGGACAGGCCCTAGCGCTGTCGAACGCGCGCTGCCGCGCGCCCCGCCCCCGCATCGCGAGGGCGGCGGCTCCGCACTGGGAAAACAGCGACGGAGTTGATTGCGTTGATCGCGTTATGGAGACCTTACCGCCCGCGCTGCAAGGTCTCTTCGATGTTCGCGAGGTTGCATCGCAACGCGGCGCAGGCGGCGAGCGATCGCGAAAACGACGCGCGCCGCGCGAACGCAGCCGCGCAAACCGTGATCGGCGGAGCCGCCGCGCGCTCCGCGCATCGCGATCGCGTCCATCGAAAACAGCGACCTTGCAGCATGCAACCTTGCGGTCCCCTTCGGATCGGAGTTGCGCATTCGATTTCGTCGCTGTTTTCCCAATGAAGAGCCGCCGCCCTCGCTCTGCGGGGGCGGGGCGCGCGGCAGCGCGGGTGGGGGCTGCCAACCGCGCGCGCGGCAGCGCGGGTGGGGGCTGCGAACTCGTTGCGCGGAAGCGCGGGTGGGGGCCTGCGAGCTGGCAGCGCACGTGCGCTGTCAGCGATCGGCGATCAGCGACTCTCGTCTCGCACTGCAGTGAACACCGCGAGGCGAACGAGCTCGGCGCGGTTGCTCGCTCCGATGCGGGCGAAGATACGCGCGATGTGGTTGCGCGCGGTGTTCGAAGAGATCCCGAGCGCGCGCGCGATGTCCTCGTTGCTCTGCCCCGTCGCGATGAGCTCGACAATCACCCGCTGTCGATCGGTCAACCGCTGATCGGTGCACTCTTGCGCCACAGGGACGCTCGCTGAAGCGACGCCATCGAGACACTCGTGCAGCGCATCGGCGACGGCGATCGCGGGGGCGAGCTCTTTGAGGTCGCTCACCGACGCCTGAGAAAATCCCGTCCGTTTGCGCGAGAGCAGGACGATCGCCGCGCGGACGGAGCCCCGCAAGAACAAGTGCGCGACGCACACCGACGGCGCCGAGAAGGCCCGCACGAACACGCGCTCGAAGCGGGCTCGCGCGCGGCTCCCGAGCGCGAACGCCTCGCGATCCGTCGCGACTCCGTTGCGATTGGCGATGTCTCGGAGCGCGCCGAGCTCGACGGCCAGGTCGTCCCAGCGCACCAGACTCGCGGCGAGCGTGGCGAAATCGATCCCCACGAACGCGCCGGTCTCCATCGGGACGCGCGGCGAGAGGGCGTGAAAAATCGCAGCGTCGAAGGCGATCAGCGACTGCAGGACCCCCAGCGTCTGCGCGCGATACTCACGCAGAGACCGCGCTTCGAGCGCGAGTCGATCGAGCTCGCGGCGCGCGGCAGAGACACGTTCGATCGAGCTCACGCCGTGAGTAGAGCGGTTGGCCACGACAGGGACCTTGGTACAAACGTACTACTCTTCGCCGTCGGCCGACGCCGCATCGTTGGAGCCATGAACGCCATCGCCACCGCCCATCCTCACGCGCTCGCGACGACTCCGTCGGTCCTCCCTCCGTGGGTCGACACGCGCGAATACCCGTTTTCTCCACGCCGATTCGAGACGCCCGACGGCGCGCTCTCGTACATCGACGAGGGCCCCGCCCACGCTCGGCACACCATCCTCTTCGTGCACGGAACCCCGAGCTGGTCCTTCGAGTGGCGCGCGGTGATCCGCGCCCTGCGCGACCGCGCTCGCTGCGTCGCCGTCGATCACCTGGGCTTCGGCCTCTCGGACAAGCCCACGTCCGCGCCGCTCGCGCCCGAAGACCACGCGCGCAGGCTGAGAGCCCTCGTCGAGGCGCTCGATCTGCGAGACGTCACGCTGGTGGTTCACGATTTCGGAGGCCCCATCGCGCTGCCGCTCGCGATCGAGTGCCCCGAGCGCGTCGCGCGCGTGATCGCGATCAACACGTGGTGCTGGCCCAACGGCGAGAACCGGGCGCTCAAGAAGCTCGACCGCACGATCCGCGGCCCCGTCGGGCGCTTTCTGTATCGCTGGCTCAACTTCTCGCCGCGATTTCTTCTGCCCTCGACGTTCGCCGTGAAGACGCGCCTGACGCCCGCGCTGCACCAGCAGTACCTCGCGCCGTTCGCGAGGCGCGCAGACCGCGAGGGGCCCTACCAGCTCGCGCGCGCGCTCATCGGCTCGGACCCGCACTACGCCGCGCTGTGGTCCCGTCGCAGCGCCCTCGCCCACAAGCCGCTCACGGTCCTGTGGGGAATGAAAGACCCCGCTCTTTCTCCCCGCTACTTGAAAACGTGGGTCGATGGCTTCGCGCACGCGCGCGTCGTCCACGTCGAGGACGCCGGTCACTTCGTCGCCGAAGAGCGCCCCGACGCCGTGATCGCCGCGATCGAGCACGACGCGCTTCGATGAGCGGTCAGCGCCGGGCGATCGCGCGCAGGACGAAGCGCCCCTCGGGCAGCTCTTCGAACGTGAACACCACGGAGTCTCCGACCGAGAGCCCTTCGGACTGAGCGCGGCGCTCGAACTCGAAGGACATCGTCATCGCCCGCATGTATCCAGGGATCTCTTCGTGCGCGATGTTCACGTGCTCGCGGTTGGGGCCGAAGCCGCGGATCACTCCGCGCGCTGAATAGCGAGCGCCCTGCGCGACCGGAGCAGTCGACGCGACGGCCGCAGTGGTCGCAGCGCACGCGCTGACGGCGAGCACGAGCGCGGTGATCGATCGGTTCATGACGACGCTGACGTAGCGCCCATCGAGCCCGGCGGGGATGCGGCAAAGTGTCGCTGCGAGGATTGCGCGATCGAGCGCAGCGCACGCGCCTCTCAATCCGCAGCGCTCGTGATCACCCAGCGATCGCTCGACGGCGCCTTCGGGGTCGCGATCACCGTGATCGTGTGCGCAGAACCCCGGTAGGTGATCACCGCGGTGATCCGCGCGTGCGTCGCGTCGATGCGCTCGGTGCTTCCGTGCGCGAGCTGGTAGTCGCCCGTCGATGCGGCCCAGAGCATTTCGGTCACGACGTCTTCGTACGCGACCACGTCCCACGAGAAGAGCTCGGCCATCGCGCGAACGAAGCGCACGGCCGCGACGCGATCACCGTTCGCGCACGCCGAACGAAAGCCGTCGAACGCCTCGCTGATCCTCCGCGGAAGCTCTTCGAGCGGCGCCCCCGTCGAGCGATCCACGCGCTCGAAGCTCTCGCTGCCGAGCTGCAGCGCGATGGCGCGGCCGGTGCGGTCGCGGGGGTTCCACCCGGCGTCGAGGGCAGCGAGCGTCCCGTCCGAGCGCAGCTCGAGCGTGACGCCGATGGTGTCGTCGCTCGCGGGGCGCGTGCTCGCGTCGCCATTGAATACAGGCCACACAATCAACACGCTGCGGTTTCCGACGCGCGCTTCTCCGAGCGCGACCAGCGTGCGCCCCGCGAACCTCGGGTGCCTCGCCGCCGCCGCGAGCGCCTCGGGGTCGTCGATCATCGCCGCGCTGCCCCCAGAGGACGCGACGGATAGCGGCGCCTCGCGGCCCGAGCGCTCGTCCACGGGCTGCCCCGCGCACGCCGAGGCCAACGCACACACAATCAATCCAACGCTATTTTTGCAGCTTCGAATCATCCACCGCGCGCCGCCGCGATCTGCCCGTACAGGTCTCGCAAGCGCTCGGCGTCCTCTTGAGAGAGCCGGATGTCGCGCACCGCGATGCTCCCGCGCGCGCGTCCGCGGTCGGGGATCTCGCGCTCGAACCTCTCGTTGGCGGCGGTCGAGAGCGCGCTGGCGAAGAGCAAGAGGTCGAGCACGCTGCGGCCCTGCTCGCACTCTTTCGCGATCGCGTCGGCCACGCACTCGGCCGCGAGCTTCTGCGCGCTCTCGACGCGCTTCTCGTTGATCGCGCTCCCTCGGTAGGCGATCACCGCCGTGGGCTTCACGCTCACCGACGTCGGGGGATCGACGAGAGGACGAAGCTCGATTTCCCACGGGTCGAGCTCGATCGAAGGGCCGCTCGAAATGGGCTCTTCCATCGGCGGCGGTGGTGGCGGTGGCGGCGGAGCAGCCACGACGGGCGCGGCGACCGGCGCGGGCACCAACGGAGGAGCGGGCGCGGGAGGCATCGGAGCGGCGCTCGCCACCGGCGCGCTCGGCGCAGCGGTCGGAACGACCATCTTCGCCGCGGGCGCGAGGGGCGCGCTCGCCGGCGCCATCGAGCTGTGCGAGGTCGCGGGGATCACCTCGACCGAGAGGATCTGCACCGAGCCCTGCGCGCGAAATTGCTGGTTGAACACAGGGTTGACGAGGTTGGTCACCTCGGCCGACCAGAACTGCTGCTGCTTGGGCAGCTCAGCGAGCGGCTGTTGAAAGCGATCGAGCGCGTGAAACGCCGCCTGCGCGAGCCACTGCTGCATCGTCGGAACCTCGTGCGGGTCCACCCCGTACCCGACGAACTCGCCCGCGATTCGCACGAGAAACGGCCCGCGCGTGACGCGGTCGAACACCACTCGTTGATCGGTGAAACGCACGGTCGCTGCTTGCATGCTCGCTGCGAGCGCGAGTGTACCGCGACGAGCCCGCGCGTGGGTGCCCGCGATGCTCAGCGCGCGCCGTGCAAAACGACAGCGCCAAGGCCCCGCCGAGCGCATACGCGATCGCCGCTCGATCCAGAGCCGCGCCGATCGCAAGTCCGGCCTCGAGCGGCGTCACTCACCCACGCTCCTTTGCCTCCGAGCGCAGTCGCGCGAGCGCGCGCAGCGAACTCTCGGGCAAGGGGTCCACCCAGTCGAGCGCGCGCTGCGCGTCCGAACGTGCGGCGAGGATCCGCGCGGCGTCACGAAGAAGCTCTGCGAGCAGACGCATCTTCTCCTCCGGCGGCATCGCCACGTAGTCAGCGCACTCTTCGCGGACGCTCTGCTCGTCATCGATCACCCACGCAGGCAGCTCGCGGATCGCCCTCATGCAACACTGGAATGATAGCGCATCGCAGAGCAACTTCCCCCCCCTGCAACAAGCGCGTCCCACCGCCCCACGCGCTCGTCGGGATGGGACACACGCCTCTCGTTCGTTCTCGCGTACCGTGCTCACGATGCCCGCGCTTCGCTCGACGCTGCTCGCCCTCTCGTGGCTCGCGTTGCTCGACTGTCGTCCCCGCGATCGCAGCGCGCCCGACGCGCAGCCGTCGGTCCCCCACGCCGATGCGCACGCAGAGGATCGCCTCTCGACGCCCGACGCGGGCCCCGCGCCGTCTCGCGGCCCCGTCGTGTGCTCGATCGACGGGCCCGATCGCGCGCTCGCCGTGATGCCGCTCACTCGACTGCGCATCGCCGCGCACGGGACCGAAGCGATGCTCGTCGCCGAGTACACGAGCTCGTTTGCGCCCGAGCCCGCCGGGGACTCCGTCGACACGCACGCCTCGCGCTGGTGGCGATTCGACCTGCAAAATCCCTCGCAAAGCGACACGCGCCGTGGACGCGAAGACCCCATCGGCGAGCGGCAGTCGTCCGACGATCCCGCGCACGCGGACCCGAACACCGAGCCTCCCACGTACATGCGCTGGGGCGAAGACGCAGAGCGCCCCGTGTGGGCCGACGCGCAGTGGACGCGATGGCGACACGCCTCGTGCTGGGGCGGCCCCGCGTGCTCTCCGTGCGGAACCGTGCGCGCTCGCATCGGCGCCCCCGACGCTCGCAATCAGCGCGACGAGGTCACCGACGTCCTTCAAGAGTTCGAGGTCGCCACGATCCACGGAGCGTCCATCGGAGCTGCGCTCGTACGTCGTCACGACTACACCGGGCCCGAGGACGAGGAGCACAACGTCTGCGGAGAGTCCGTCGCGGCGATCGAGACGCTGATCCCGACGACCGCGGGATTCACGCGGCGCGAGATCAAACGCTGGCCCGCGGGCGAGTACACCAACGCGGCGTCGCGCATCGCCCTCGCGAGCGGACCGAGAGAGACCGTGCTCGCGTGGCTGAGCGGCGGCTCGCAGCGAGAGCAGCAGATCGAGCTCGTGCGCCTCGACTCCGCAGGGCGCGCGATCGCCGCGCCGCGCGTCGTGCACTCGGGACGAGGCATCGCGTTCATCGCCCTCGCCTTCATCGCCGACCAGCTCGCCCTCGTGTGGAACGAGCGGCCCAACGCCAACACCCCCGCCGTCCTTCGTTGGACGCGCTTCGATCCGCGCCAATCCGCGCCGCCTCCTGCGCCGTCGATCCTGCTCGACGCTTCGCCCCGCTCGATCGACGAGTTTTCGCTCGGCAGCGACGCGCTCACCGCCGCGCTTCTGTGGGCCGAAAAGCCCGCGCGCGGCAACGGAACGACCGTTCACATCGCCGTCGCGACGAGCTTCGACCAGCTCTCTGCGCACGCCTCGCAGCGCGGGATCGAGCTCGCTCGCACGACGCAGCCCGGCTCTGTCTTCGCGACGAGCGTCGCGGTCGCGGGCGATCGCGTGTGGGCGGCGTTCAACGAGCCGATGCGCGGCTACGACACGCGCCCCCGAGCGCGCTCGCTGCGCTGCGACGAGATCCCGCGCGACCCGTGAGCGAGGGCGCTCACTTCATCGGGCGCGTGGTGTGCTCTTTTCCGTCGAAGCGCAGGATCATCGGGCGCGTCTCGACGACGCTCACGATGGCGCACGGTCGACGCCACACACGGACCACGTTCTCGAGCGTGCGGCGCGCCTTCTCCAAGTCGAGGTCGACGCCCTGGTGATCGTGCCTGAGCAGCAATTCACCGCGGTTTTCGAAGTTGGCGTCCTCGACCGCGACGAAGGGGCTGCCGAAGTTCGTCAGCTGCGCGAGCAGCTTGTCCTTCACCGATTTGAACTCTCGCGAGTCGATCTCGAAGCGCTCGTTTCGGTTGCTCCACCCGAAGGTGTAGAGCTTGTTCTCCATCACGAAATCCGGCGTGAGAAACTCGTCGATGAGCGTCACGTCCGTGTAGAGAGCGCGCACTTCGAAGATCTTTCGGCGACCGAGGTCGAGCTTGAGATCCCAGTTCTTGCGCTCTTCGAGGTCGTTGCACTCTTCCCAATCGCGGCCGAATTGCCCGCGGTTCCATCGCTCTTCGATGTGCCTGAAGAGCTCGACGCCGAGCTTGTACGGGTTGAGCCTGCCGCCCGCCGTCGAGAGCACGGACGCGTTGCGATCGGCGTAGTCGATGATCTCGTCGCCCGTCGCCGCGTAGCCCGTCATGATCTTCGAGTGCCAGTAGCTGGCCCAGCCCTCGTTCATCACCTTCGTCTGCGCTTGCGGCCAGAAGTAGTAGGCCTCCTCGCGCACGATCTCGAGGATGTCTCGCTCCCAGCGCTCGAGCGGCGCGAACTCGAGCAAGAACGCCAGCACGTCCCTGCGCGGGCTCTCGGGAAACTTCTTGGCCTTCTCGCGCTCGGCCTCGAGCTTCTTCCTCTCGGCTTCGAGCGCCTCCTTCGGGTTCACGAAGGGCTGCATGTAGTCCCGCGCGGCGAAGCGCGTGAGCTCGACGGGGCCAGGCTCTTCTTCGCTCGGCAGCGGCTTGAGCCGCCCTTCGAGCAGTCGCCCTGGCGGATCGATGAGGTTCTCGAGCGAGAGGCACACGTCGATGAAGCTCTCGACCGCTTCGACCCCGTGCCGCTCGATGTGCCTTCGCACCCGCGTCGCGTGATTGGCGAACGTGTCGATCCACTTGCGCGACGGCAGGTGCGCGGCCCTCGACACCACCAGGTCCTCTGCCGCGGACGGCGGGCGACGATCCTGGTCGGTGATCTTGAAGGCGAAGTTGTTCTTGAAGAAATCGTTGTGCCCGCACACGTGCGCGATGACCAACTTCTGATCCACCAGCGCGTTGCCTTCGAGCAGGTAGGCAACGGCAGGGTTGTTGTTGATCACCATCTCGTAGATGCGCGAGAGGCCCCAGTCGCTGGACTTCTTCAAGCGCTCGAAGTCCATTCCCCAACGCCAGTGCGGATAGCGCGTCGGAAAACCTCCGAACGCGGCCACCTCGTTCATCTCGTCGCCCGAGAGCACCTCGAACACCTGCGGAAAGATGTCGAGCCCGAGCTTGCGCGCGTGGTCCTCGATCTTCACCTGCCAGTCGGCGAGGTAGGTCGGCAGTTCACGGCTCTTTCCGATCGCCATTGGGTCGTCAGCGCCCCTTTCCCATGAAGGCTTTGATCGAGTCGACGATCGCGTCCTTGTCGCGGATTTCGCTGGTCACCACGCGCTCGTCCGCGCCGAGGTGCTCGCGCAAATCTTTGATGAACTGCCCCGAGCCGTACGGGCTCTCGACTTGTCCGTAGCAGAACATGTTGGCCTGCGGCAGCACTCGCTCCTTGAGCACTTGGATGCACAGCGACGTGTCGTCCACGGACCAGTTGTCGCCGTCGGAGAAGTGAAAGGGGTACACGTTCCACTCGTCCGGCGGATAGCGGTCCTTCATGATCTCGGCGCAGAGCTTGTACGCGCTGGAGATCATCGTTCCGCCGCTCTCGCGCGTGCGAAAGAAGGTGTCGCGATCGACCTCGCGCGCCGCGGCGTCGTGCGTGATGTACACGCTCTCGATGCCCTTGTATTGGCTGCGCAGCCACGTATCGAGCCAGAAGCTCTCGATGCGGACGATCTCTTTCTGCTCGTCGCCCATCGAGCCCGAGACGTCCATCATGTAGATGATCACCGCGTTGGCGACGGGCAGCGTGTCGACCTGCCAGCTCTTGTATCGCCGGTCTTCTCTCGTCGGAACGATGATCGGCCGATCCGGTCGATACAGCCCTGCGGCGATCTGCCGCTTGAGCGCCTCGCGAAACGTGCGCTTGAAGTGCTTGAGCGACTCGGGCCCGACGCGAGAGATCCCCGTGTACTTGTCCTTCGCCGCGAAGATCTGACGACGCCCGCGGTTCTCGATGCGCGGCAGCTGCAGCTCCTCGCCCAAGATCTGCGCGAGCTCTTCGAGCGCGACGTCCACTTCGACCGAGTGTTGGCCTTCGCCCTGGCCGGCTTTTCCCTTGCCGCCTTCGCCTTCGCCCTCGCCCTCTTGGCCACCGACAGGGTCGCCCGGCTGCCCTTCGCCCTGCCCCACGCCCCCCGCGCTCTTGTCGCCGAATCGAAACCTCGGCGTGTCGATCTGCGGAACCGGGATGGACACCGTGTCCTTGCCCTGCCTCGCGATCAACTCACCATTCGAGATGTACTTGCGGAGATTGGCCCGGACCTTTCCACGAACAATGTCTCTGAATCGCGCGTGGTCCTGATCGATGTTGAGCGCCACGTCCCTGAGCGTAGCACCACAGAATCGCTCCGCTTCATCCCTTCTCTCTCACACGTCCACGATCACCCGCGCGCTGCGCTGCTCGCCGTTCGCGCCGCGCTCGCAGGGGCCGATCGTCATGTCGTGGTACGTGATCGCCTTCACCGCCGTGCCCACCTCGTGCTTCGCTTCGTTGAGCGGCTCTCCCAAGAGCAACGCCTTCACGACACGGTCGCTGTCCTCGAGCACGCACACGCGACGCGCGGCGAATCGCCTGGCGTCCAGCAGGTAGAGCACCTCGCTCAAAAACGAGAACATCCGCTCTTCGTCGTCCGCGAAGCCGTCGGATGAAGCGCTCTCGACGGTCACCGGCATCACGCGCACAGGGCGCACGCTCGATCGATGCACGATGATGTTCGCCAGCGCCTCTGCGGCGCCCGCGAGCAGATCCGCGCGGTCGAACGCGCGCACCACGAAGCCCTCGTCCGCGGTGTGATCCATCACCTCGTCCGTCGAGAAGCCCTCGCCCAACGCGTACGGCCCCTCGATCGAGGGCTGCGCGAGCCCGTCGTACACCGCGCGATAGCGCGCTCCGTCCCCGGGATCGACGGCGTCGGGACACACGTCGAGCAGCGGCGCCAACGCGAACGCCCGCTCTCGCAGCCGCGCGTGCGGGAGCGAGAGCGCCTCGCTCGCGTGCGTCTCTCCTTCGGCCCAGAGAACGTCCACGTCGATCGTGCGGGGCCCCCAACGGACGCTGCGCTCGCGGCCGAGCTTCTCTTCGATGCGCATCGCCATCGAGAGCAGCGCTTCGGGCGGAGCGTCGCTGCGAACGAGCACCGCCGCGTTGAGAAAATCCGGCTGCACAGGCCCCACTGGCGCGGTGACGCGGACGCGCGAGCTCTGCACGTGCCCGTCGAACGCGTACGCGAACAGATCGTGCGCGGCTCTGAGCATCGAGAACCGGCCACCCAGGTTCGACCCCAGGCCGAAGACCACACGGCGCATCGTCATCGACGCGAGAGACTACGCGAGGAGCGCGGCGCGACAGCGCTCAAAGCGAAGGCCACACCGCGGCGAAGAAGAGCGAGATCACCGCGGCGCCGCCGACGAGCCCGAGCGCCAACGACGCCAAATACCGCTTGAACGGCCGGCGAATCGTGAGCTGTCCCGCGATCGCCGCGAACGGAAGGGCCCCCACGAGCTGCGCCATCGCCACGCCCTTCGTCTCGCTCTGCGTCGCCGCCGCGGCGATCGAGAGCGCAGCGAACGCCGCGAGCGCCCACATAAACCGCTGCATCACCACGGCGAGCGGGTACGCCGCGCTCGCCGCGCTCGTGATCGCGCCGGGCGCGACGACGGGGACGATCCCCATCTGCGCCTGCGCGAGCTGCGCCTGCAGGGCCGCGATTTGCTGGTCTTTCACCGCGGATTTCGCGCGCTCTTCAGCGAGGTCACGCTCGCTCTGATCCGCGCGCTGCACCGCCGCTTCGAGCTCGTCTCGATAGCTCATCGTGCGCCGGATGGTACCGCGCCGTACGCGCGGAGCTTGCGGTAGAGCGTGGCTGTTCCGATCCCGAGCTGGGCGGCGGTCTTGCCTTGGTGCCCGTCGTTAGCGGCGAGCGTCGCGAGGATCAGCGCGCGCTCGGCCTGCTCGAGCGTCTGTCCCACGAAGGGCTGCCCCTCTTTGCGCGCGGACACCGCAGAGCGATCGCGCACTTCTTCGGGCAGATCGCCCACGTCCACGCGCGGCCCGTCGGTGAGCACGACGGCGCGCTCGATCGCGTTCTCGAGCTCGCGCACGTTTCCGGGCCACTCGTAGCGCGCGAGCGCGTCGGCCGCGCTCGGCGTAAACCCCGTGATCGATCGACGGAGTCGATTGGCCGCGCGAGAGAGCACCGCCCGCGCGATGGCCAGGACGTCCTCGCGCCGCGCGCGCAAGGGCGGGACGCTCACCTCGATGACCCGCAATCGGTAGAACAAATCCTCGCGAAACGTCCCGGCCGCGACCATCCCGCGCAGGTCTCGGTGCGTCGCGGCGATCACGCGCACGTCCACGGCGCGCGCTTTGTTCTCTCCCACGCGACGCACCTCGCGCTCTTGCAGCACGCGCAAGAGCTTCACCTGCAGGGCGCTCGAGAGCTCGCCCACCTCGTCGAGCAAGAGCGTCCCGCCGCCCGCCGCTTCGAAGAGCCCCGCGCGGTCCGCGGTCGCGCCCGTGAAGGCGCCTCGCTTGTGGCCGAACAGCTCGCTCTCCAAGAGCGTCTCGGTGATCGCTCCGCAGTTGATCGCGAGAAAGGGGCCCGCGGCGCGGTTCGATTGCGTGTGCAGTAATCGAGCGACTCGCTCTTTTCCGACGCCGCTCTCGCCGGTGACGAGCACCGTGGTGTCCGTGCGCGCGACGCGCTCGACCAGCTCGAGCACGCGGCGCATGGCAGGGCTGGCGACGATGATGGTTCCATCGGCGAAGGGCGTTCGCTGCGCTTCATCGAGGGCGCGCTTCTTGGCGACGAGGTCGCGGTCCGCGCGCTCGAGCTCGGCCATCACCGACGAGAGCGTCCCTTCGAGCGGGCAGCGCTCGTACGGAGCGGCGATCGCCGCGCGCGCGTCCCCCCAATCTTCAGCGAACCGAGCGACCATTCGACAGTGCGGGTCGCCGCAGGCCACGCAGCGCTCTTCCATCGCGTACACCGGGCGCTGGTGCACTGCGGTCATGTAGCCGCTCGCGAAGCCGCACAGCGTCCAGCACACGGGCTCGCTCGAGGGCCCCACGCACAAGCGATGCTGCTCGGCTTCGTACGACTCGATCCAGTCCGCGAAGGCGAACGCGTCGCTCTCTTCTCCGGGCGGAACCTCGGGGATCACCAGCCCCTGAATGCGGTGAATCTGCGCTCCGGCGATGCGCCACTCGCGCGCTTCGTCCCACGGGAGCGCGTGCTCGAGCGCCTGCGCCGCGCGGTATCCGTGCGCGTACCCGAAGCGCGTGAGCACGCCGCGCGCCGCGGTGAAGCCCAAGGTGCTGATGAGCTCTTGCCGAAGCAGCCCGAGCGCCACGGCGTCCATGAGCAAGACCCGCTGACCGAGCATGTGCAGTGGACCTCTCGGCGAGCGTTCGAGCAGCTCGTCGAGCGAGAGTTCGCGGGCCTTCATCGCGATCACGATGATCCATCAATTTGATCGACGCATCGATCATTTTGAATGGATGCGTTGGGAGTGAGCTTCGAAATCACAGTGAAAATAGAGCTCCACGACGTTGGCTACGAGCTTGCGATGAAGGCTCCTCGAACGGAGACCGAATCACCATGAGCACCTGGAACATCGACGCTTCTCACTCGACCGTTGGCTTCACCATTCGTCACCTCGTGATCTCGAAGGTGCGCGGGCGCTTCGCGCAGTTCTCCGGCGCGATCACGCTGCCCGAGAGCGGCGCGCTCGACGGCGCGTCGGTGAAGGCCGAAGTGAAGATCGACTCGATCGACACGGCCGAGCCCAAGCGCGACGGTCACTTGAAGAGCGCGGATTTCTTCGACGCAGAGAAGTTTCCGACGATGAGCTTCGAGTCGACGAAGGTCGTCGCCAAGGGCGGCGAGTTCGAGCTGCACGGAAAGCTCACGATCAAGGGAAACACCAAGGACGTGGTGTTTCACGGCGAGAACCTCGGCAACGCGAAGGACCCCTGGGGCAACCAGCGCGCGGTCTTCAGCGCCAAGACCAGCATCAACCGCAGTGACTTCGGCCTGACGTGGAACCAGGCCCTCGAGACCGGCGGCGTCCTGGTCGGCGACAAGGTCGAGATCGAGCTCGACGTGCAGGCCGTGAAGGGCTGAGCCGTCGCGCGGTCGCTTCGCCCGTAGGAAGCGCCCCGGAGGCGACGTTCTTCGAGAGTGAGGTCTCTCGGATGAACGATCGCCTTCGTTGTTTTCTCCCGCTCGCGCTCGCGCTCAACGCCGCGTGCGGCTCGCCGCCGGTCACTCCGGACGGCGCGGTGATGGACGCTTCGAACGAAGCGGGCCCCGACGCAACCGCGGACGCGGGGGCGCCGGCGTGCAACGTCGCGCCGTCGATGGACCCCGCGGTTGTGGCCACGGACAAGGGGAGAATCCGCGGGACGATCGACGGGGATGTGCGGGTGTTTCTCGGCGTTCCGTACGCGGCGCCGCCGGTGGGAGCGCTGCGGTTTCGCGCGCCCGTCGAGCACGCGTGCTGGAGCGACGAGCTCGACGCGACGCGGTTTCGCGCGATCTGTCCGCAGCTCGACGACAACAGCATGCCTGCGGGCGACGAGGACTGCCTCACGCTCAACGTGTACGCGCCCGCGACCGCGCCCGCCTCTCCGCTGCCCGTGCTCTTCTTCATCCACGGAGGAGGCAACAACCAAGGCTCCGCGCAGGTCGCGGCCAACCTCACGCAAGGCCGCGGCTTCTACGACGGACGCTCGCTCGCGCGGCGCGGCGCGGTGGTCGTCACGATTCAATACCGCCTCGGCGCGCTGGGATTTCTCTCGCACGAGGGGCTCGACCGAGAGAGTCCGACGGAGCCATCGGGCACGCAGGGGCTGCGCGATCAGCTCCTCGCGTTGCAGTGGGTGCAGCGCAACATCGCGCAGTTCGGCGGCGATCGCTCGCGCGTGATGGTCTTCGGCGAGAGCGCAGGCGGGCTCGACACCATGCTGCTCGTGACCTCTCCGCGCGCGACGGGGCTCTTCTCTCGCGCGCTCTCGCAGAGCGGAGGCCTCGCCGCGCCGACCCAAGCCGCGGCGAGGGCCGCAGGGCAGAGGCTGGTGATGGGCGCGTCGTGCGCGGGCGAGGCGGACGCCATCGCGTGTCTGCGAGCGAAAACACCGGCAGAGATCCTCATGGCGCTGCCCGCGGTCGTCAGCGGCCTGGTGTCCAACGACTTCAACCCATCCATCGACGGAGACGTCTTGCCCGAGAGCCCGATCGAGCGAATCCGCGCGGGGCGGCACAACCACGTCGCGATCGTGTACGGGACCAACAGCGAAGAGACCGCGCGGATGGTTCCTGCGCCGGCGATGGTGAGCACCGCGGCGGACTTCGAGCGGATCGCGCGCGCGTACTTGCAGCAGTACGGGCTCACGGCGGCGCAGATCGACGCCGTCATCGCCATCTATCCGCCGGCGATGTTCGCGAGCCCTCACGCGGCGCTGGTCGCGCTCACGACGGACACGCGATGGACGTGCCCCGCGCGAGCGAACCTCCGCGCGCTCGTCGCCATGCAGAGCGAGCCCGTCCATCGCTACTTCTTCACGCACCGATACGACTCGCGGCTCGCGCCGATGCTCAGCGCGTTCGGCGCGTACCACGGAATCGAGCTCGGCTACGTGTTCGGAACGGTGGACGGCCTGCTCGGCTACCGCCCCACCGCCGCGGATCGCGCGGTGATCGAGCTCGTTCAATCATCGTGGGTGCGCTTCGCCGCGACCGGAGATCTCTCGACGGGCTCGCCGATGTGGCCCGCGTACAACGCCGCGACGGACCCCTACCTCGAGATCGCCGAGCCCTCTGCGGCGCGCGCCGGCGTGCGCACAGATCGCTGCGACGCGCTGACTCGCATCACCACCGGAGGATGAACGCCACCAGCCCTGCTACCCTCGTCGCCGATCGATGGCAGTCGAGAGCGACGAGATCGCCCCAGCAACGCTGATCGCCAACCGCTACCGCGTCGCGCGCAAGCTCGGCGCAGGCGGGATGGGGGCCGTGTACGAAGCCGTGCAAGAAGGGCTCGGTCGCAAGGTCGCGCTGAAGGTCTTGTTGCCCGCGTACGCAGAAAACCCCGAAGCCGTCGCGAGATTTCAACGCGAGGCCCAAGCGGCCGCGTCGCTCGGACACCCGAACATCGTGACCGTGACGGACTTCGGCTCGGACGCAGGGCTGGTGTTCTTGGTGATGGAGTTTCTCGCGGGCGCCTCGCTCGCGCAGGTGATCGAGCGAGAGCGATCGCTCGCGCAGGGGCGCTCGGCGTGGATCGCCTCGCAAGTGCTCTCGGCGCTGGCAGTGGCGCACCACGCGGGGATCGTTCATCGGGACATGAAGCCCGACAACGTGTTTCTCACCGAGGTCTCGGGCGTCCGCGACGTCGTGAAGGTCTTGGACTTCGGCATCGCGCGCTTCACCGAGCAGCACGGCAACAACAGCAAGCTCACGAGCACCGGCGCCGTCCTCGGAACGCCCGCGTACATGTCCCCCGAGCAGGCCCGCGGACGCGCCGTCGACGCGCGCACGGACCTCTACTCCGTCGGCGTGATGCTCTACGAGATGCTCACCGGATCGCTGCCGTTTCAAGCGACGAACTACCACGCCCTGCTCTTCGCCATCCTCGAAGAGACGCCGCCCGCGCTCGCGACCGTGCGCCAGGACCTGCACCCCGCGCTCGTCTCTGTCGTCGAGCGCGCGATGGCGAGGGACCTAGGCACACGTTTTCAAACGGCCGAAGAGTTTCGCGCGGCGCTCGCGCCGTTTGTGCAGCAGTCGACGGGCGCGGTCGACTCGTACGCGAGCACGATGGCCATGCCGCAAGTGGCGCTCGTGACCGCGAACACCATCGCGGCTCCCTCGGGGCAAGGGCCCGCGTTTACGGGGCCGCTGCCGTCGGGATCGATGCCCACTCCGCAGCCATTTTTGCAGCCTTCTGCGCAGATCGCAGGCGCAGCGCAGGCGCCCCTCGCAGCCACGCAGCCCGCGACGACCGCGCCCGTGTCCGCGGCGATCGCGCACAGCGCCTCGACCGAGAAGAAAGGCTCGTGGCTGCCGTGGCTCGGCGTCGGCGCAGTGACGGTGACCCTCGCGGGATCGGGCCTCGCGTACACGGTCTCAGCGGCGCGCGAGCGCACGCGGCACGAGCGCGCGCAGCTGCGGGACGCCATCGCCCACTCGAGCGTCTCGTCGCTCGCGGACACGACCATCGCGCCCGACGCAGCGGCGATCATCGCGACGCCGCCTGACGCTGCGACCGTCGCCCTCAGCGCGCAGACGCCTCGAGCGCCCACGCACAGCGCGCCGCTCCGCGCTCCTCGGGCGCGCGCAACGAGCGGCGGGGCGCGCAGCGAGCCAGCGGCGGCGAGGGTCGTCGCGGGGCCCACGCGCCCCGTGCGCACCGTGCTCTCGGGCGGGATCTACGGCACCGCGAGCCGCGGAGAAGTCGCGCGACAGCTCGCGCCGATGCTGCCGAGGATGACGGTGTGCGCCAACCTCGCGCACCTCGCCTCGGACGAAGGCGCCGAGGACGGGTGGGGGATGGACTTCGTCTTCTCGATCGACACCGCGAGCGGTCGCGTGCTCGACGTTCGACCGCACGGCGACACGACGCGAGCCAAGCCGCGGGTGACGGCGTGCGTGCATCGCTTGCTCGCGGGCTATCCGCTCGTCCCCGGCGGGGACGCGCCGTCAGCGATCACGCTCTCGTTCACCAACCGCTACGTTCGCTGACGACTCGATCCACCATTTGGCCGCTGAATTGACTGCATTTCGCGCACGTTCGGCGCACTGCGCGTCCGTCGCGCTCACGCGCGCTTGCCGCGAGGCGAGGCACAGCGCCGAGGCGTACGCGGTCATCGTCGACGAGCGCGAGCGCAGCCACACCGGGAGCGTCGCGCGCGCCGCCGCGCCTTGCGGCGAGCGAACGAAGCGCGAGAGCGCAGCGTCTTCTAGCGGCTCGACGCGATGCGCGGGCGCGAAGAAGGGCTCGAGCACGCGCAACCGCAGGCCGTCACTCGCGGGCGCCGAGGCATCAGGCGCCGTCGTGAGCGCGGTGATCGACGAGAGCGTCTGCGCGACAGCCGAGCGCGCCGCGAGCTGAGATGCCTCGGGAATCGCAGAGAACGCGGCCTCTCCGCAGCGCAGCGCCGTTCGCTGCGCGTCGCCGTCGCCCGCTGCGCCGCTCGGTCGAAACGCGATCGCGACGCCCGCGCCCGAGCGCGCGAGCACCGCGCACGGGAGCACGCGAGACATCTCCGCGCCGAGCTCTGGGTCGAGCGACGCCCAGTGATCGAGCTGCGTGCGCATCTCTGCGACGAGCTCGTCATCGAGCGTAGGCGCGCCCGCAGGCGCGATGCGAGCGAGCGCGCTCTGGTACGCGGCTCGTCGCGGGGCGTCCTGCTGCAAGAGCGCTCGCGCCTCGGTGAGGTAGGTGCGCGCGTCGTCGTCGTCTCCCTCGAAGCGCGCGAGCCACGCCATCCACACGCGCGCGTACGGCATGTCCATCGCTTGCAATACGCGACGGATGCGCGGGGGCATCTGGTGCGCGAGCCGCAGCAGGCGCAGCATCGGCCCGCCGCGGCCTCGGAGGCACGCCTCGTCGCACGCGCGCAGCGGAGCGCGGTAGGCGACCACCACTTGACCGTCTCGCGTCTCGACGGGGATTTGAATCGATGGGCCTGTATTCGAGTTGCCCCCGAGCGCTCCGTCGACGACCGCGGCGGTCGCGTCGGGGCGGGCGTTGACAGGCGCGGCGCGCTCGACGCAGGCGCCGAGCGCCGCGAGGGCGACGATCGAGAGCGGGGACGATCGAGGACGAGATTGAGTCGTTCGCACGGGAGTTGGCCGCGCGCACTGTACTACCAGAACGTCCGACGGACTCGCGCTCGTGTGGGCGCTTGTCGATCGCGCGCGCGCGGGTCAACCTTCACTCGAGAGACGCATGTTGACCGACCACTACGGGATCATGGTGTTTCTGCTGTTCAGCGCGGGGGCGCACGCAAACCTGTTCGACGCTGCGTTTGGCAGAACGATCCCTGTCGCGTGGTGGAGGATCGCGCTGCTGGTGGGGCCGATCGTCCTGGTTGCGATCGGGGATCTCGTGGCGACCGAAGCGCGCTCGCGTGCGTGGCGCAGGAGCGGGCTGTGGCTGACCGCGCTCGCGGCGGGCGTGCACCTCGTGATCGACCTCGCGTGCGTGAGCAGCGCGCAGCTCATCGCGCAGTCGCCGATGCTCTCAGCCGGATGCGTGCTCGCGATGATCAGCATGGCGGTGGTGCTGCGCTTCGCGGTGCGCTCTCTCGTGGCAGACGAGCTCTTGCGCTATCCCCGACTGCTCGGCGCGATGCAAGCACGCCCCAGAAACGTCGGCCTGCGCCTCGAGCGCGAGGCGTGGCTCTGGGGCGGAACGTCCATCGCGTTGACGATCGTCTCGAGCGCGTTCGTCGTCGCAGCGGCGATCGCCCTCGCGCGAAGGCCCGATCAATGGTGGACGCTCGTTCGATCGGGGCTCTTCTTCGCGCTGTGCGCGGCGGTCGCCGTGCACATGGGCTGGAAGCGCAGGAGCCAGCTTCTGCAGAGCGTCGAGCGCTGAGGGCGTCGCGAGGACGCAGCCCGGCTTCGACGCACACCCGGCGTTCGCCCCGCTGTTCACCGCTCGAATTCGCGCCGAAAGATCGGCTCGACCGCGTCGATCCACGCGACAGGAATCGTCGATGCCCCCGCGTCCACCGCGGCGATCGCGCGCTCGGCGAGCGCCTTGGCTCCGGCCGCAGCGGTCTCTTTCGAGCGCGCTCCGTCGACCGCGGCGCCGGTGCCCGAAGTGACCGCGCTCGCCAGGCCCCGCGCGTGCTCGGCGCTCGCGAAATCGAGCGCGACCTTGAGCGCGCGGCGGACGCGCGTCGCCTCGAAGCCGTCGACCACCGCGCCGGTCTCGCTCTTGGGTCGCGCTTCGAAATACCGCTTCAACAACGCGCCCGCGGTGAACGTCGTCACCAGATGCACCGTCGTGTCCACCGTCGCGAGCCCCGGGACGACCCGCGTCACCAACCAGCGCGCGCCCTTCTCGACGCGGCCTCGCGCAGACATCGGATCGTCCAGCGAGACGAGCAGCTTTCGCGCTTCGGCGGTCAGCGTGACGCCGCTCTCTTTTGCGACGCGGTCGACCATCGCGCCGCGCACCGCGCGGAGAAACGGCCCATCGACGAAGGGAGGAAGAACCCTGCTCAACGCAGCAGAGACCGCACCATACGCGACCCAGCGCGACTCAGAACGAGCCATCAACGACCTCTCGTGCTCTCTATCCCGCGCCCGCGACGGACATCGAAGATGACCGGAGCGGATGAGCGCGGTTGAAATCAGCTCCAAACCAAGACCGCGGACGGAGAAAACTACGATGACCGTCGCGGTATTGGTGTAGAGCGCATCCCTGATCCGCTGACTCCCGCGACGTCACGCTCGATGCATTCGGCGTCGAGTCGAGGCGTGCAGTGCCAGAGGATCCGCGATGCGATGTATCACGCTCTCAACGGGGGCGCGTGGCGCGAGCGCGCACGCGGGGCTGCTGCGCGCCAACGGCGTTCGTCCCGCTGTTGCTCGAAGGCTGCGCGCTCACGGGCGCTTCTCGCGCCGAGGGGCCACTCGCGTTGCGCGCGCTGTCCGACGCGGGCTCTGCGCTCGACCAACGAACCACCGCGAGCGCGACGGCAGAGACCAAGACCACCGCGACGATCGCGATCGACTTGGGCGTCAGCGGGATCGTCGCCACCGGCTGCTGCCCGCGCGGCGCGGGCTCTTTCACGGGCTCGGCCGCGATCGCCGAGGCGCCCGCGTGCTGCGGCCGACGCGCGAGCGGCGCGGTCGCGACCGCAGAGACCTGCGCGCTGCCGCGAAACGCTGCGGCGAGCGTCGCGGCGAACTCTCCTGCGCTCAAGAAGCGGTCGTTGGCCTTCTTCGACAAAGCGCGCTCGAAGCACGCGTCGACCAACGGAGGCAGCTCTTTGACCCACTTGCTCGGCGGCGGCTGCTGATCGTTGGCGACCGCGTACGAGACCGCCACCGCGTCGTCGCCGGGAAAAGGGCGAATTCCGCAGAGCGCTTCGTAGAGCACCGCTGCGAGAGAGAACTGATCGCCGCGCGCCGTGTACACGCCGCGCGTGATCGCCTCGGGTGAGGCGTACGCAGGCGTGCCCAAGAACTGGCCTTCGCGCGTGAGCTGCACGTCCGAGACGCGCGCGATGCCGAAGTCCGTGACCTTCACCGCGCCGTCGGGGGCGATGAGGATGTTGTCGGGCTTGATGTCCCTGTGAATGATCCCTGCGGCGTTCATCGCGTCGAGCGCCGCGCCCACGCCGCGCGCGAGGGCGACCACCGCGCGCGCGTCGAGCTTGCCGTCGTTGATGCGCGCGCGAAGGGTCTGACCCGACACGTACTCGTACACGAGGTACGGGCCGAGCGTGGGATCGATGCCCGTGTCGTGAAGGGCGACGACGTTGGCGTGCTGCAGTCGCGCGGCGGCGCGGGCCTCGTTGCGAAAGCGAGCGATGTAGGCGTCGCGCGCGTTTCCGGCGGCGTCCAGGCGCAGAACCTTGATGGCGACCTGACGACCGAGCTCGGGGTCGGTCGCGAGATACACGCGGCCCATGGCGCCCTCGCCGAGCAGCCTCGAGACTTGATAGCGACCGATGGTCGCCGGCATCGGGGGCCGCGCGCTCGCACGCTTCGGCTCGATTCGAGCAGGCGGCTGCGGGACCGAGCGAGCCTCTCGGCGCTCTTCCGGTGCAGCCAGTGCGTTCGCGATCGGATCAGCCTCCACGGTACGTGTCTGGAACCTATCCGTCCGACCCGCCCTCGTCGAGAAATCGACGGAGCGTGCTCGCCGCAGGAGCTCCGCCGCACCAGCGCGCGAGCGCGAGCGCTCCTTGATGAGCCAACATTCCCAGGCCGTCGACGGTCTTCATCCCTTGTGACCGCGCGGCTTCGAGCCACGCGGTTCGCACCGGCGCGTACACGATGTCCATCGCGACCGTCCGCGCGCTCGCGTGCGCGAGCCACGCGCGCGCTTGCGCGTACGCAGGGTCCTCGACCTTCGCCGCGGTGAGGCCCGGTCGAACGCGGGTCGCTTCGCCCATTCCGAGCGGAGTGCACTGGACCACGATGTCCGCACGAGCGTGGGCGCCTCGCGCGTCGACGTCGCTCCACTCGATGGCGGCGAGCTCGCGTGCGCCGAGGCCATCACACGCGCGAACGCACTCTTTTGCCTGCTCGATGTCCCTCGCGATGACCGAGATCCCCCGCGCTCCCTCGCGCGCGAGGCCCACGGCGACGGCCCGCGCTGCGCCTCCTGCGCCGATCACGAGCACCCTCGCGCCCGCGATCGCGACGCCCGATTCAGTGAGCGCTCGCGCGGCTCCGGGCGCGTCCGTGTTGTGCGCAGAGAAGCCTCGCGCGAGCGGGACGAGCACGTTGGCCGCGCCGATCCGTCGCGCATCATCGTCGACCACCTCGCACAACGAGAGCACCGCGCGCTTGTGCGGAACGGTCACGTTCGCCCCCGCGCACCGCAGCGCGACGAGCGCGCGAACAGCATCACCGAGCTGCTCGGGCGCGACGTCGAACGCGAGGTAGCTGAACTCGTCCCCGCGGCCGAGCTCGCGCAGCGCCGCGGTCATCATCGAGGGAGAGCGCGAATGCGAAACCGGGTGCCCCAAGAGCGCGAGCAGCCGCGTGCGTGCCGAGGTCATCGCCACGGACGATGGAGGCACCGAGCGCGAGGGGTCAATGGATCACGCGCTCGTCCAGTGACGCAGCGCGCGCCCCGGACACGCGGTGTGGCCCGGGTGCACGTCGCCGTGGCCCTGCACCGCGCGAGCGTCGATCCCGTAGCGAACGCGCAGCGCGCGAACGAGCTTTCGCAGCGACGCGAGCTGCGCGCGAGTGGGCTGCGATCGCTCGAAATTGCCCACGAGGCAGATCCCGATCGAGTGGTCCGCCACGCTCGCGCCGCTCGCGTCTCGCAGCCGCCACGCGACGTGCGCCCCCTGCTGCTGCAAGCGCCAACGCGAGCCCGCGCGGATCTCTCCGTCGCCCATCCCGCGGCCGTTGCCGATGACGAAATGATAGGCCATTCCCAGGCGAAATCCTCGTCGATCGCGGTGCCACGACTCGAACGCCTCGGGGCTCCCGCCCGGCGTCGCGCTGTGATGCAGCACGATCGTCCGCCACCGACGCGGCGCCGCCCGGTGCGCCAACACCGCGCGCAGATCGTTGGCCTGCGCGCCGCCGGCACAGAGCCCACGGTGACCGCGGCGAACATCGCGACGCGCACCCAGCGAAGCAACAGCGAGGACATGGCCCGCGCACGATCGCAGACGAGCGCGCTGCGCCGCGAGTTTTCGTCGAGAACGGCCGCTCAGCGCATCGCCGCGGCGAGGCCCGTGAGCGAGCTCACTTGCACTTCGATCTCGAGCGAGAAGCGCTGATCGCCGTCGACCTCGGCGTTGCTCATGCGCAGGATCGCGGGCGTCGCTCCGCGGTCGGGCATGCGCGTGACGACCGTGCGCACTGCAGACGCCGTGCGCGCGGCGTCCGCGTCCCCCAAGGACGCCATCAAGTTCGCGAGCCCCGCGGGCACCAGCGAGAGCGTCAGCGCTCCCGCGCGAGCGCCGTGCAACGCGAGATCGAGCGGAGCCCCCGCACGCGCGCTGATCTGCGTCCACGTCGCGCGCACATCACGGCCGAGCACCACGGTCACGTACGCCCCCTCGGGCACCAACAAGAACTGCACCGGCGGCACGGCAGGAGCGCGTCGGCCCGTCGTCGGCGCGCCGCTGCGCGCCTGCTGCGCGAGCGTCGGAAAGTCCGGCAACTGAAAGGCAAACGCCCCCGCCGGCAGACCGCGCGCAGGGAGCTCGCGCACCTGTCGCCAGTCGATGTTCATCCGCGGCGCGTCCGCCTGACGCAAGAACGTCTCGACCGCCCGCGAAAACGCAGGGTTGCGCAGGATCGAGATCGCCGTGCGGCCGTCGGTCACGAACTGCGTCGCGTGCGCGTCGTCCGAGAAGCGCGTCACGCCCACGGAGGCGAGGTGGTTCGTGCTGTCGCCGAACACGCCGGTCACGTTCGACAGATCGTTCTCGAACAAGTGCGTGAGCACCGTCTGCAGCTGCGTCACCATCGGCGCGGGAAGCCGCGCTTCGCTGCGCGCGAGCGCGACGGCGATCTCGGTCAGCGGCCCGCCGTACGGAGCGAGCATCTGGTGCCCCCAGCTCCCGGTCACGATCAGGCCCGCGTCCGTCGGGATGCGCTGCAAAAACTGCTCGGGAATCGCCGGGGCCGCGCGCGAGCCTTCGATCAACGCGCGCATCGCAGAGCCCGTCGCGCTGTGAACGTCGAAGCTCGAGGCGAGGCGCACCCGCTGATCGTCGAACGAGAGCGTGAGGTTGATGCCCGAGGTCTCGTTCCACAGCGCGCGGTTGTTCGCGACCATGTCGTGCGCGAGGCGGACGAGCGGCGTGCGAACGTCCGGGTGATTCAGCGGCCGCGCGTTGGAGTTGGCCAGGTTCGAGTCGATCGCCCGATCCGCCTCGTCGTAGCCACGCGTGAGCTCACCGCCCATCATCGCGCGAAGCGCGTTGGGAAACACCGTCGCTTGAATCGCGTCCTGCCGGGTCTCTCGGCGCGTGAGCGTCCGCGCGAGAAACGGCGTCACCGACTCGAGCGCAGACGACGCCCCCGTGGTGCACGTCAATCGCCCCTCCGTGGGCGTGGGCGTCGGCGAGACGAAGCACACGAGCGCGTCGCTCTCTTCATCCTCGGGGTCGCGCGGCCCCGACTGCTGCTCGTCTCGCTGCGGCGTCAGCTCGATCACGCCGTTGCCCACCGAGCGCGAGCGAAACCCGCTGCCCAAGCGACGCACCGTCTCGCTCGGGATCGGCACCGCGAACGACGAGACAAACGACGGCCGTCCCCCGGTGAATACAACGGCCCCGTCCATCGGCCGCTCGGTGCGCACCAGGCGGCTCAACGGCTCGTTGCCGAGCATCTGCGCGATGAGCTCCGTCGCTTTGCCCGTCGCGTCGGACTCCGTGAGAAACCCATAGCGAGCGACGCGCGCGGCCACCGCGCGAACGCTCGTCGCGCGGATGACCGCCACGAGGTCGTTGGGCGCGGCCACTTCGGACACATCGTCCTGCGCGACGACGGTGTTCGAGCGCTCGTTGCCGCTCGTCGTGGTCGTCGTGGTCGTGGTGGTCGTGGTGTTGGCGGCGTTGTTTCCGCCGCAGGCCGCGAGGGCGAGGGTCAAGAGCGCGGCGCGCGTGCGCAGTTGCTGCTTCATCACTTTCGCCGCGAGCGTACCTCAACGGTCGCGCGCGAAGCACGCCCCGCAGCGCGCCCTCAGTTCGACCGCGTGCGACGAAAGAGCTCGACGTACAGCGCCACGAACGGAATCGCGAAGACCTGCATGTCGATGTCGATCCCCGCGGCCACGTCCGTCGTCCCTTGCGGGTCGAAGAAGTGTCGCGCCTCTGCCCACAGGCCGATCGAGAGCGCGTACACGCCGTGGTAATTGTGCGATCGAACGCCCCAGAACAGCCTCCCCGACGCCCCCGGCGCCCACGTCGCTCCGTCCCATCGCAGCGCGAACGAGGGAGTGATCACCAAGGGAAGCGCCTCGTGGATCGGCACGAGCAAGCTCGCTCCGAGCGACGGCACGACGTCCGCGAAGTGATCGAGCCGCACGGCGAGCGCCGGCCCGATGCCAAACGAGCGCGGCGTGTCGCGCAGAAACAGCATGTCCGCCCGCCACGCGAGCGTGAAGAAGCCCGCGGGCGCAGGGGCGCCTGGAGCGAAGCGCGCTCCGCCGCCCACGACGATCTGCGCCGTGAACTCGAACGGCGCCCGTCGCGCAGGGCCCGGATCGGACACGCCCGTCGGCCCCGAGCTCGCCCCTGGGCTCGGCGCGCTGCGCGCGGCGCCGCTCGCGGTCGACGCTGTGTTTGCCGCTGAATTTGCAGGCTCAACAACGCCCGCATCCCCGCCGCTGCTCGTGCTCGGCGCCTGCGTCGAAGCGTCCTGCGCCTCGCGCGACGAAGCATCGGCCGACGGAGCGACCAGCGTTTGCGCGAGGACGGAGAGCAGAAGCGAGAACATCAGTCGAAAGAGAGCGGCGTGCCGTTCAGCGCGCGCGGCCAGCGGTCGAAACCGACGGACGAACACGGGTGCGCCAGCGGCGAGGCGTCACAGAAACCCGCGGCGAGCACAGGAGGTTCTACCGCCCCTCTGGCTGGCGGGGCTACCATTCGCCGCAACGATGACCGAGATGATTCGTTTGGCGCGACCGCACTTCGACGAGCAAGAAGAAGCCGCCGCCGCGCGTGTGCTGCGCTCGGGGATGCTCGTTCAGGGCCCCGAGGTCGCCGCGTTCGAGAAGGAGACGCTCGCCGCCCTCGGCGCCACGCCCGAGATCGACGCCGTCGCCGTCTCCAACGGAACGAGCGCCCTCGAGCTCGCCCTCGCCGCCCTCGACGTCGGCCCCGGAGACGAAGTGATCGTCCCGAGCGTCACCTGGCCCTCGCCCGGCAACGCGGTGCTCTTGCGCGGCGCCGTTCCCGTCGTGTGCGATGTGTTGCCCACGACGTTCAACATCGACCCCAAGGCCGTCGCGAAGCTGCTCACGCCCAAGACCCGCGCGATCATCGCGGTCGATCAGTTCGGCGTCCCCGCGGACATCGCAGGCATCCGCCGCGTCGCCGGAGACATCCCCATCGTCGAAGACGCCGCGTGCGCGATCGGAAGCACCATCGACGGCTCTGCGTGCGGACTACAGGGAGACCTCGGGACGTTCAGCTTTCACCCACGCAAAGTGGTCACCACCGGCGAGGGCGGCATGGTGCTCTCGTGGCGCAGAGAGCTCGTCACGCGCGTGCGCACCCTGCGCAACCACGGTCAGGTCGAGGTCGGAATCTTCCGCGAAGCGGGCCCCAACGAGCGCATGAGCGAGATGCAGGCCGCCATCGGCCGCGTGCAAATGCGCAAGCTCGACGAGATCCTCCGCATCCGTCGCGCGATCGGCGACGAGATCCGCGGCGCCCTCGCGCTCGCCTGGCAGAAGATCCCCGCAAAGGCCACGGTCAACTATCAAACGCTCGGCTTCGTCCTGCCCAAGCCCGCCGCTGGCCCGCGCAAGCCCGCGCGCGACGCGATCGTGAAGGCGCTGCGCGAGGACGGCGTCGAGGCCAACATCTTGTCGTACGCGCTGCACAGGCTTCCGCCGTTCGCCGCGCACGCGGTCAACACCGCGCGAGAGCTTCCGTACGCAGACGCCATCGTCGAGAGCGGCGTCGCGCTGCCCATTCACACTCGCATGTCCTCGAGCGACGTGAGCAAGGTCATCGAGGCCGTCCGTCGCCGCGTGGACTTCGCGCTCGGACACACCGACGTCACGCTATGAGCGCGCGCGCTGTCATCGAAGTGAAGGACATCGTGAAGGTGTTCTCGCTCGGGCTCGTTCGCTTGCCCGAGCGCGCGCCGGGCACCGAGCCCACTTCGATCGAGACGTTGCTCGCGAAGCTGCCCGCCGCGGACAAGCTTCATCGCCGCGTCGAAGCGGTGAAGGGCATCTCGTTCGACGTGTTCGAAAACGAGATCTTCGGATTTCTCGGCCCCAACGGCGCAGGAAAGACCACCACGCTCAAGATGGTGCTCGGGCTGATCTTTCCGACCAAGGGCAGCGCGAAGCTCTTCGGTCTGCCGGTGACCGACCCCGAGGCGCGACGAAAGCTCGGATTTCTTCCTGAGAATCCGTATCTCTACCAGTACCTCACGGGCAACGAGCTCATGGACTTCTGCGGCCGCCTCGTGGGTCTGTCCGCGAGCGACCGAAAGAAGCGCACGAGCGAGCTCATCGAGCGCGTCGGCCTCGGCCACGCCGCAGACCGCCCCGTGCGCAAGTACTCCAAGGGGATGATGCAGCGCCTCGGCCTCGCTCAAGCCCTGCTCGGCGAGCCCGAGCTGCTCATTCTGGATGAGCCCATGACGGGCCTCGACCCCATCGGTCGCAAAGAGGTCCGCGACCTCATGCTCGAAGAGAAGAAGAAGGGCCGCACGCTGATCTTCTCGTCGCACATCCTCAGCGACGTCGAGATGCTCTGCGATCGCGTCGCCATCATCCACCGCGGGCAAATGAGCGCGTACGGAAAGCTCTCGGACCTCCTGCGCGCCGACGCTCGCCACGTTGAAATCGAGGTCGCCAACGCCTCGGACGCGCTGCGGGCTGCGCTCGAGGCGAAAGCCCTGCGCGTCGATCCCATGGGCGCCCACACGGTCTTCACCGTCGAAGGAGACGCCGTCGCCGACGCGGTCATCGACGAAGCGCGTGCGAACGGAGCGAGGATCGTCGCAGTCACTCCGCGGCGCGAGACGCTCGAAGACCTCTTCGTGCGCAAGGCCCTCGTCAGCGGAGGCTGACTCGCACACCCGTTGCTACCCTCGCTCGCGGAGGTAGCGATGCGCTCATCACTCGTTTGGTTCTCGACGCTCTCGGTCGCCGCGCTCACCGCGTGCGGCTCTCCGCCGGTCTCTCCCGACGCGAGCAACGCCGACAGCGCCGCCATCGACGCGGTCAGCAACGACGGAGCGAGCGGCGACGCGATCGCCCCGAGTCCGTGTCCGCCATCGCTCCCGATGGCCAACGCGGCGTGCGCTCGCGAGGCGCTCGTCTGCCAGTACGGCGCCGATCCGCGCGAGCAGTGTCGCCCCAAAGCCACCTGCACCATGGGCGCGTGGACCGTGAGCACACCCGCGTGCGATCCGATCACTCCCCCGGCGATGTGCCCCGCGACCCGGCAGGCCGCGAGCGGTCAGATGTGCGCGACGCTCGACGCCGCCTGCGCGTACGACGGGCTGCTCTGCCGCTGCACCAATTGCATGAGCTTTCCCGTCGGCCGCTGCGAGGGACCGTTGCTGTGGCAGTGCAACGCTCCCAACCCCGACATGGCGTGCCCCGCAGTGCAGCCCAACCTCGGAACGAGCTGCTCGCCCGAAGGTCAACGCTGCACCTACGACTGCGAAGCGTACGGCGTGATGGGCGGAAGAGTGTGTCAGGGAGGCGCGTGGGTCGCGACGCAGAACAACTGCCCGATCTCCTCGCGGCTCGCCAAGCGATCGATCGAGTACATCACCGACGAGCAAGCGGCCGAGCTCTCTCGCGACGTGCTTCGAACGCGGCTCGCGACCTACGAGTACACGGACCCTGCGCTCTCGGGACGGCGTCATTTGGGGTTCATCTACGAAGACCCGAGCACCCATCGCTACGCGCGAAACCCTGAGATTTCAGGGGTGGATCTGTACGGCTACACGAGCCTCTTGCTTGCCACTGTACAGACACAACAGCGGCAGATCGAAGCGCTGCAGCGCGAGGTGCGCGCGCTTCAAGAGCGCCCAGAGCCGCGCAGAACCCACGCTCGACGCTGACAAATGCGGGATCGCCCTGCGTTCGGGAAAACGCCGACGGGCGCACGAGACGGCAAATCGTGCGTGAAACATTGGTGAAAATCACACGAAGGGCACCCTCATCGCGAGCACTCAGCGCCGAGTGGCGCGGTACCTTCCGCGCGAAGGAACGCTCTCCCATGAAATCCCTCAAATCCCTCTCGACCGCGCTCTGCGCGATGGCGGCCTGGGTCTGTTCCCAGCCCGTCGCGCACGCGCACCCCGTCACGGTTGACGGGCAATCTACGGAGTGGTTGGCGCGTGATCCCAACGCGGCCAACCTCGGCATCATCGCGCGCAACGCGACCGAGCAAGGCAACTACGTTTGGCTCGACGCTACGGCAGACACGCGCACAGACCTCGCCCCATCCGAGACCATCGCGGACATCACCGCGGTGCGCGTCACGGGCAGCCCCGCGGGGCTCTCGTTCTTCGTGACGTTCAACTCGCCCTCGTCCACCAGCGGCGGTCAGCCCGTGCAATTGCAGATCGCGGTCGACACGGATCAGGTCAACGCGAGCGGACAACCGTTCTTCGCGGGACTCGCCGACACGACGGTGCCCGACAGCGCACGGTGGGAGCGGCTGATCCAGACGCAGTTCACCACGGGATTGAACGCGCGCGTCTTGGACCCCGCGTTCAGCACCGTCGGCTCGACGATCACCGTCGGGACGAGCACCACCCCGAGCGCGACGAACATCGAGTTCACCGTCCCGTGGTCTTCGCTCGGCCTCGGCGGACCGCCCTCGACTCCGTTGCGTCTCACGATCGCGAGCTTCCGCGAGCAAGCAGGAGGCGACGTCGTCGACATCGGTGGGCCGACCATCTCCAACGCGCTCGATGTAGTCACCGACTACGGAACGCCTCGAACGAGCACCACGCTCAACACGTTCACCGAAGTCGGTGATCAGCGCGTGGACTACAACGTCGACCTGTACGTCGCCCCGACCGGCGAAGTCTATCCGCCGTTGATGGTCTCGCGATTTGTTCAAGACGCAGCGAACACCACAGCAGGCGGCGGTGAGTGGGTCGCGGTTCGCAACATGACGCCCTCCTCTCTCGCGCTCGGTTCGTTTCGCCTCACCGACGAAGAGACCGTTGGACTCGGCGAAGGCGCAGGGCAACTTCCCGCAGTGACGCTCGCTGCCGGCGCGACGTTCATCATGTCGCAGAGCGCGACGAATTACCTCGCGCGATACGGAGAGCGGCCCGATGCCGAGTACGCCAGCACGTCGACCGACCCCGCGGTGCCGGACCTGACGAACTACAACACGTGGGCGACGGGTGGACTCAATGCCATCGCGATCACCAACTCGGATGAGATCATCCTCCTCGACCGATCTCACATCGCAGTCGACATCGTGGTGATCGGCGGTGGCACGTACGCAGGTGTCACGTCGATGACGGCCCCAGCGGTGAACACCGCGGGCGTGCGCAACGCAGCGTTTCGAGACACCGACAACTGCGCGACGGACTTCACCGCTTCCGTTGCCGTTTGCGCGAATGACTCGGACTGCGGCCTGTGCGGAGTCTGCACGCTCAACGTCTGTGCTCCTCGCGCGATGGGCTCTGTGTGCCGCGCGAGCGCTGGAGCATGCGACGTCGCCGAGACCTGCGACGGAACCGCGACGACCTGCCCCGCGGACGCCGTCGCTCCGAACACCACCGTGTGCCGCGCTTCTGCGGGCGCATGCGACGTCGCTGAATCCTGCGACGGAACCACCGCAGCCTGCCCCGCCGACGGCTTCGTCGTCATGGGCACGACGTGCCGCGCCAGCGTCTCGGCCTGCGACATGACCGAGGTGTGCACCGGGACGAGCGCCGCGTGTCCGACGGATCAAGTCGCGCCGATGACCACCGTGTGCCGCCCGAGCGGCGGCGCGTGCGACGTCGCCGAGACCTGCGACGGGCTCACCAACACCTGCCCGATGGACATGAAGCAGTCCAACGTCACCGTGTGTCGCGCTTCTTCGGGCGCGTGCGACGTCGCCGAATCGTGCGACGGAGTCAGCGACGCCTGCCCCGCAGACAGCGTCGCGCCGAACACCACCGTGTGCCGCGCTTCGACCGGAACGTGCGACAGCGCAGAGACCTGCGACGGAGCGAGCACCGCATGTCCTGCCGATGCGTTCGCTCCGAACACGACCGTGTGTCGCGCTTCTTCGGGCGCGTGCGACGTCGCTGAATCGTGCACCGGGACGAGCGCCGCGTGCCCTGCCGACAGCGTCGCTCCGAACACCACCGTGTGCCGCGCGAGCGCGGGCGGTTGCGACGTCGCTGAATCGTGCGACGGATCGAGCGCAGCGTGCCCCGCGGACAGCTTCGCTCCGAACACGACCGTGTGCCGCGCTTCTGCAGGTGACTGCGACGTCGCCGAATCGTGCACCGGCGCGAGCGCTGCGTGCCCTGCGGACGGATTCGCTCCGAACACCACCGTGTGCCGTACGAGCGCGGGTGCGTGCGACCTCGCTGAGTCGTGCACGGGAGCGAGCGCTGCGTGTCCTGCCGATGGCCTCGCTCCGAACACAACCGTGTGCCGCGCCTCTGCGGGCGCGTGCGATCAAGCCGAGACGTGCGACGGATCGAGCATCGCCTGCCCCGCGGACAGCGTCGCGCCGAACACCACCGTGTGCCGCGCTTCTGCAGGCGCTTGCGACGTCGCTGAATCGTGCGACGGATCGAGCATCGCCTGCCCCGCAGACAGCGTCGCTCCGAACACCACCGTGTGCCGCGCGAGCGCTGGAGCCTGCGACAGCGCCGAATCGTGCGACGGCGCGTCCACCGCGTGCCCCGCGGACAACTTCGCTCCGAACACCACCGTGTGCCGCGCTTCTGCAGGCGACTGCGACGTCGCCGAATCGTGCACCGGGACGAGCGCCGCGTGCCCTGCGGACAACTTCGCTCCGAACACCACCGTGTGCCGCGCGAGCGCTGGAGCCTGCGACAGCGCCGAGAGCTGCACGGGGACGAGCGCCGCGTGTCCTGTGGACACCGTCGCTCCGAACACAACGGTGTGCCGCGCTTCTGCAGGCGCCTGCGACGTCGCCGAAACGTGCGACGGAATCACCGGCGCGTGCCCCGCGGACAACTTCGCTCCGAACACCACCGTGTGCCGCGCGAGCGCTGGAGCCTGCGACCTCGCAGAGACCTGCACGGGCGTCGGCGCTGCGTGCCCGACGGACCTCGTCGCGTCGAACACCACCGTGTGCCGCGCGCGCGTCGATGACTGCGACGTCGCCGAGACGTGCGACGGAATGGGCACCGCGTGCCCCACGGACAACTTCGCTCCGATGGGCGCTTCGTGCGCGGACAGCGATCGCTGCGACGGCGAAGAGACGTGCGACGGAACCGGGGTGTGCCAGGCGGGAGTTCCTGTCACGTGCGCGCCGAGCATGAACGCGTGCCAGACCAACACCTGCAACCCCGGGACGGGCATGTGCACGCTCGGCAACGCCATGATGGGGACGTCCTGCAGCGACGGCGTCTTCTGCAACGGCGAAGAGACCTGCAACGGCATGGGCGCGTGCTCGATGGGAACGCCCCCCGACGACGCCGGCGCGGTCTGCTCGGACGGCGGTGACGCTGCCGCGGACGCCGCTCCCGATGCAGCTCCCGACGCATCTCCCGATGCGAGCGACGACGCTGCCGCGGACAGCGCTGTGGCCGACGCTGCAGACGACGCGGTGAGCGACAGCGGCATCCTGCCGGACTCCTCGAGCGACGCCGCGGACGACGCCGCAGCGGACAGCGCCATGGTCGCCGACGCGAGCGACGACGGCGCCGCGGACAGCGCCACGATGATCGACGCCGCGCAAGACGGCTCGACCATGAACGACGCTGCGATCGACGTGGTCGCGATGGACGACGCCCGCGCAGACAGCGCCGCCGACGCCCGCGCCGACGCGCGTAGCGATGCGCGCGCAGACGCGAGCACGATGGCCGACGCGAGCGCCGACGGTCCGGGCGCCGAGAACGACGGCCTCTCGGGCGGCGGAAACTGCGGCTGCCGCACGGCGCCGACCTCGGGCACGACGCAGGTCCCGTCCACGGTGACCGCGCTCGCGCTCGCAGCGATGGCGCTCGCGCTCTCGCGACGCCGCCGTCGCGCGGCCTGAGAGGGCAGCGCTCAGACGAGCGAGAGCTCGCGCGTGCGCCAATCGAGCACGCACGTGCGTCGCCGCATCTTCGTCGCGAGCGCAGGAAACTCCCGCTCGATCACGCTCTGCGCGAAGTCCCCCATGAACCGCGACTTGAGCGTGGCGCGCGCGTGATCGACGCCGTGCTCTTCGAACGGCGCCGAGGCGAGCAACAAGAAGCCGTCATCCGGCGTGCGTCCTTGCTTCATGTTCGCCTCGATGATCGACGCGGCTTTGCGAATGGGATCCGCGAGGTCGGGGCTGTACGGGCCGATGATCAGCGCGATGTTGGGCGTGTGCATGAAGTCGAAGCCGCGACCGATGCAGATCATCCACTCGCGGTGCTGGATGTCCAACGTGCGCGCAGGGGCGCGGCGGAGGCGGTCGATGTGAGCGAGGTTTCCGCGCAGGAGCGGGACGAGGTCGTCGCGCACTTGCTGGGGCATGTCTTCGAACAGCGCGCCCAAGCGACGCGGGAGGGCGTCGAGGTCGTCGGGACCGAGCTCTGCGAGAGAGAGTTTGTCCCCGTTTTGTCCGTGCAGAATGAGCGCGTCTTCGTCGGTCTCGAAGCCGCACAGGACGGGGTAGACCGTCTGGTGCCCGACGCCAAACGTATGCTCGACCTGCGCTTTGATCGCGCGCGTGTGCGCGATGGCCGCCTCGGTGTCGTAGTTGAACCCCGCGCAGCCTCGGTGCGGATCGCCCTTGGAGAAGTGATAGGTGATCAAGACCAGCGCGCGACGCCCGCCCGAGACGATCTGCTCGACCGAGCGCGCGAGGGTCTCGCCGAGGTGGGGCCAGCCGAGGTTGAACATCCCGCCCAGGTTGCGAAATGGCTGGATAATCCCTGTCGGAGTGTCGGTCGCGACGGGGATGTTGATGCGGCCGTCCATGCACTTGAGCACGAGGACCGCCGTCGGGTGCTGCGCGAGGTAGCGCCGTCGCGAGAGCCACGACTCGGACGAGATGAACTGCTCGGAGTGCGTCTTGGCGAGCTCGAACAGCCAGTGGATTCGCTCGTCGATGCTCTTGGTATGAATGGCCATCGGTGCTCGTGGATTGAAGCACCATCGACGCCCGTTGTGGCGGCGCGTCCGATCGTCGGCTCATCCCTTTCGACGCAGCGGGCTCTCGGCGTGCTCTCGCTCGACGGCCTCGCGGATGGCCTTCACTTCGCGCTGCAAAAACCCACGCACCGCGCGATCGAGACCCTCGTGCGCGATCCAGTGCGCGCTGAACGTCCGCGTCGGATCGAAGCCTCGAACGAGCTTGTGCTCGCCGCCCGCGCCGGGCTCGAACACCGAGAGCCCGCGCGCGATGGCCTCTTCGATCGAGTGGTAGTAGCAAACGTTGAAGTGAAGAAACTGCCGCTCTTCACGGGCTCCCCAGTAGCGGCCGTAGAGCTTGGCGCCGCGCGTCGCGTTGAAGGCGCCGGCGATCACGCGGCCGTCCTCGGTCTTGGCGCGCACCCACTCGACGCGGTCGCGCCATCGCTCGAGCGCCATGCGAAAGAACGACTCGTTGAGGTAGCGCCGCCCCCACACGAACTTGTCGACGGTCGTGAGGTACAGCTCGTAGATCTCTTTTGCGAGCGACGGGTCGAGCTGCGCTCCGCGGAGCGTCTCGATGGCGAGCTTGTCCTTGGCGACCTGCGCGCGCTCGCGCTTGAGCGCGGTCCTTCGCTTGCTCTGAAAGCGCCCGAGAAAATCGTCGAACGAGCGATACCCGTCGTTGTGCCAGTGAAATTGCACTCCTTCGCGGCGCGCGAGGCCCTCGCGCTCGAGCGCGTCGCACTCGCTCTCGTGCGGGAAGAGCACGTGCGCAGAGGAGAGCTTCTGCGAAGACACCACGTGACGAATCGCTGTCGCAGCGAGCTTCGCCGAGCGCTCGACGGACACGCCGCTCGGGCGCAAGAGCCTCCGTCCCGTCGCGGGCGTGAACGGAACGGCCACGACGAGCTTCGGGTAGTACTCGATCCCCGCGCGCTGCGCGGCGTCGGCCCAGCCCCAGTCGAAGACGAACTCTCCCTCGGAGTTGTCCTTCACGTACGCGGGCAGGGCCGTGACGATCGCCCCGGTTTCGTCGGTCCAAACGAGGTGAGACGGCGCCCATCCTCGCGCGGCGCTCGCGCACCCCGAGCGCTCGAGGCACGAGAGAAACGCGTGCTCGACGAAGGGCGAGTCCTCGTCCGTGTGCAGCGCGTCCCATTCGCTCGCAGAGAGCTCGTCGATCGAAGAGAGCACGCGCAGCGTGCAGCCGTCGAAGCGCAGCGTCGCGGACATCGGTCCGCGCAGCATGGGGCAGCGCTGTGTGCGCGGCAAGCGCCGCGCGATCAGTCGTCGCCGAGCAAATCGAGCACGCGAGAGCGCATCCCTCGGACCGTGCTCTCGCGCAGCGCGGGGGCGAGCTGAGGGGCCATGACGCTCGAAAACTCCGTGGATCGCAGGGCGTGCACGAGGGCGTACGCGTTGCGACGCTCGGGGTCGGTCGCGAACGGGTCGCTGCCGTATCCGCGGTAGAACGCCGCGCGCCAACGAGCCCGCTCGGCCTCGTCGGCCCACGGAGCGTACGCGCGCTCGAAGACGGTCTCGACGTAGGCGAGCTCGTAGCGAGGGTCTGATCCGCCAGCGAATTCCCAGTCGAGCCAGGCGACGATCGCGTTGTTGTGAACGAGGACGTTCATGGGCTGCGCGTCGCCGTGCGTGAGGATCGCCGGGCCGTCGTACCGCGCGCGCTCGACCAACTGCTGCAGTCGGTGCTCTGCGCGCTCGTGCAGCTCGGACAGCGGCGAGACCCTGAGCTCTTCGAGCGACGCGCGCACGGTCGCCTCGAAGCACTGGGCCCAGCTCGCGAAGGGCCCTCGCCCCGCGCTGTCGAGCAGCCCGAAGCCCTGCACCGCGATCGAGTGAATCGCCGCGAGCCCCTCGCCCATGCGCTCGAACAAGCGCTCGCGATCGGCGCTGAGCGCGTTGCGCAGGACCGCGCCGAGCGCCGAGCCCTTGACCTCGCGCATCGTGACCACGTCGCACTCGCGCGAGAGCGGCGTGTGCGTCACGCGCAGCGCCGTCACCAGCGGAACGACCTGCTTCTTCTCTGCCTTCTCGATGGCCGAGGCGACGAAGGACTCGCGCTCGATGCGGCCCGAGCCCGCGCGCGTGAGCCGCACGACGCGCACCGAGCCTTCTTCGGTCTCGACGCGGTAGACGCGCGAGCGCGCTCCCTGACCGAGCGACGTGACCGAGAACACCGGCTCGCGCACGATCGCTTCAGCTTCGGACGAAGAGAGCGTCGGGAGCGTCAGCGAAGGGTGCTGCATGAGAGTGCCCTGCGTCCCCCCCTTCTGCGAGATCGACGAATCGCCGGCGAATCACCGGTCGATTCGTCGATGCGAGATCACATCGTGAGCCCGCCGTCGACGTCGTACGTGCGGCCGTTGGTGTAGTCGCACTCGAGGCAGAACTTCACTCCGAGCCAGATGTCCTCGGGCAGGCCGATGCGGCCCACGGGGATCGCGGCCACGAGCGCGTCGCGCGCCTTCTGGTTCATGCCCTGCGTCATCGGCGTCTCGATCATGCCGGGCGCGATCGCCGTGCAACGGATGCCGAACGAGGCGAACTCGCGCGCCCACGTGAACGTGTTGGCGGCGAGCGCAGCCTTGGCCGCGGAGTAGTTGGACTGACCGCGGTTTCCGTGGCGAGCGACGGACGAGATGTTCACGATCACGCCCGGCTTCTGGCCGGTCGAGACCATCTTGGCGACCACGTCGCGGACCATGAAGGTCGCGCCCGTGAGGTTCACGCCGATGACCGCGTCCCACTGCTCCTTGGTGAGCTTGGTGACCTCGCCCGTGTCGCGCGACTTCTTCACGAGCAGCCCGTCGCGGAGGATCCCCGCGTTGTTGATGAGCGCGTTGAGGCCGCCCATCGCGGTGTTGGCCCAGTCCACGAACGCGCCGATTTCGGCTTCGTCGCCGACGTTGAGCTTGCGCGCGTGAACCTTGCCCTTGAGTCCCTTGGTCTCTTCGACGAGCGAAGCGAGGCCCGCTTCGTCGACGTCGCCCGCGGCGACCTGCGCGCCGGCCTCAGCGAGGCGAACGCAGAAGTGACGGCCCATGCCACGGGCCGCACCCGTGACGACGATCTTGAGGTCTTCGAGCTTCATGTCGCGCGCTTTGTACTGCGCTTTGCGCTCGGTGCCAACGCCGTTGGAGCGGAGATTTCCGCGCGAAAATTGCGGCGCACGCTCAGTTGCCGAAGCCGAGTCGGTACTCCATTTCGACCTCGCCGCCCTCGGGCGAAGGATACCGCCAGGTCCGGATCTGATTCTGCACACACGTCGCGAGCGGTGCGCTGTTCGTGGTGTTTTCTGCGACGCTGGTGCGGACAACGTGGCCGTCGGTCCCGATGCGCACGCGCACGCGCATGATGCCCGCGACGGTCTGCCCGCCGCGCGTGACCATCGAGTGGCAGCTCGAGATCTGCGTGCGAAAGTGCCGGTAGACGAAGGTGAACGCCGCTGGATCGAGCGAGCCCGTCGCGTCCGTCGCCTCGCCCTCGACGAAGCCGTTTTGCGCGGGCGCTCGCGGCCCCGAGAGCCCCGGCCCTTCGATCCCGCCGCCACTCCCGCTGCTGCCGCTTCCACTGCTTCCGCTGCTGCCGCTGCTGCCGCTTCCGTTGCTCGCGGTCGTTCCGCCAGACGCCCCCGTTGATCCCGTTGATCCCGTTGATCCCGTTGATCCCGCGCTCGATCCGTTGCCGCTCGGACGAGTCGCCCCCGTTCCTGCGGTGCCCGCGCTCGCGTGCGTTCCGCTCGAGCCCGCAGCGCTCGAACCCGAAGTGCCCGATCCTGCGCTCGCGCCCGCGCCGTTGCCCGCAGCGCTCGATCCCCCCGCGCCCGCCGTCGACCCGCCGTTGTTCTCGACCGCAGAACCGTTGCCAGCACCACTGCCAGCGGTCGAGCCCGCGCCGTTGCCAGCGCTCGCCGCATTGGAATTTCGCCCGCCGTTCGCCCGACCGCCGCCCGTGCGCGTCGTCGCGGGATCGCCCGCGCGAGGAAGCGAGCGAGGCATCTCCAAGAGCGCCACCGCGTTCTCTTGCTCGGGCAACGGAGGCGCGAGCGTCGTCTGCGGCCGCGAGGCCTTCACCGCGCGCCACGCGCCCACCGCGCCGATCGCGAGGCTCACGACCGCGATCCCCATCGCACCCGCGACCAGCGTCTTGCGCGACGGCCCCGTCATCGGAACGCTCACGCTGTCATCGCCCGGATCGACGAACACCTGCGCGCCGTGCGCGGTCGTTCCCGTGCGGCTCGGACGCACCGCAGTGGGAGCGGCCGCGGAGGCGCCGCCCGTTCCGTGCAGCGTGCCGGATCCGCCTGCGACCTGATGGGGCGCGGGCGTCGTCGACGCGAACGCGGGGCCCGCGTTGGGATCGGTGACCGTCGGCGAGGCGGCCACAACCGCCGCAGAACCGATGGGCGCGGTCTTGTTCGTCGCCGCCTCGGGAGCGATCCCCGGAGCAAACGTCGACAGCTTCACGCCGCACTCGAGACAGAACTTCGCGCTCTCAGGGAGCTGCGCGCCACACGCAGGACAAAACACAGTCGGACCTTACCCCGAGAATACGCCCGCGAGCACCGAGCGATCCCTCGCGCTTCGCGGATGCCGCAAAGAAAAATCGCGCAGCTCCAAGCCCCACAGCGCGCGCGCACGCGCGGCCTTCGACCCGCGAACGGCTCCGAGAATTTGGCCACCAGCATCGCCGCTGGCATGCACGAGAGCACCATGGCTCCCATTCACGACGACCCGTCGCCGCCATCTTCGTCACCGCTCGTCTCCTCTCCGTTCGACGCGCTCGCGGATTGTGAGTGGCTCGCCATCGGGCCCATCAACGCCCGCGACGAACGCGCGGTGCGCGCGGCGCTGAAGAGCCTCCAATCCGCGGCCACCGCGAAGAAGCGCTCGATCGATACGCTCGTCACCGCGATCGACGCAGCGGTGCGCGCGTTCGAAGCCGCCAAGACAGCAGACCCTTCGAACCTCGCAGAGAAGCTCGACCCGCTCGCCCGCGAAGACGAGCGCTTCGTTCCCGCCGCGGGCTGGGCGTGGACCATCGCAGGGCGCACTCGCTACCAACGCGACGAGATGGAGCCCGCCGTCGACGCGCTCGTTCGCGGAGAAGAGCTGCTCGCGCGCCTCGACGACAGCGTCGGCCGCAATCGCTACACGGTCGCGCTGCGATACCACGCGCTCGCGCTCGCGAAGACCGACGCAGACACGTCGTTCGACCTGCTGAGACGCATCGTCGAGCTCTCGATCAGCACGGGAGATGCGCACATTCGCAACCGCGCGCTGACGACCACCAACGACCTCGCGCAAGACCTGCACGCACAACGCCCAGCAGAAACGCTCGCGATCTGCGAACGCGCGCTCTCGCTCGATCGAAGCAACGCCGTCCGACTCACGTGGCACGGCGTGCTCGACTGCAACAACTCGCGCGCCCTCACGCTGCGCAAGCTCGGCCGCCTCGACGAGGCCGTCACGGCGTGCGAGCGCACCGTCGAGATCGCCGACGAACAGCGGCTCGACGACGACATCACGGCAGAGATCGTCGCGTGGGCGCTGTGCGAAGGAGCGTTCGTCGCCGCAGAGCTCGCCGCGCAACCAGACCGCGCCCTGCGCTTCGTGGGCCTGCTTCGAGCGCGAGCGGGCGTGCTCGACGCGGACACCGACGAGGCCGTGCTCTCCGAGCTCGCGTACGCCATCTCGATGGAGGCCCGTGCGTCGCTCTCGAAAGAGCAGCCCGAGAAGGCCGTGACCGCGTGCGACGAAGCCATCGCGCTCGTCTCGAAGCTCGACACCGCATCCTCGCGAGGGGCGCACGCCGCGGCGCTGCGCGTTCGCGGACAAGCGCTGAGCGCCCTCGGTCGATTGGACGAAGCTCGCGCCGATTGGACGCGCGCCGTCGAAGCGTTCATCGACGACGAGGCCTCGGCGGTTCGAGACGAAGCGATCCGCGCGCGCGCGCTGCTGCTCTCGTGAGCGGCAGATCGACGGTCATATCCCGTCCGCCTACAACATCAGAATAGTTTGTCGTTTCGATAGCTTGGACTACGGTCGCGCCCACACATCATGGGAAGCGCATACGTCGCGAGCGTCATCAAGAAAGACGACAACAAGGCCACGATCCGCGTGTATCAAACGCACCCAGACTACGGTCTGGACGCGGACAACTTCATGGACGAATGGGGCAAGATGGCCCTGTGCTGCTGGGCGTTCTCTGAAGGCTACGCGCAGAAGAACTTCAGCCTCACGCAAGAGGGGAAGAAGTACGAGAAGCTCCTCGCCGAAGGGCAGAAGACGGCGCTCGCGAAGGCGGCGGGCTCGTTCGACTCGCTCTTCGACGCCCCTGCGGACGAGATCGAAGACGCCCTTCGCGTGACGAAGACCAAGCTCGTTCGCTCGGCGTACAACGACGACAACCGCAAGGAGCGCCTCGTCGCGGCGGGGTTTCCGGCGGACCAAGAGCTGTTCAAGAACGTCGTCTACAAGATCTGCGGGATCTTGGAGATCGAAGTCGAAGCCGAGGACGACGAGATCCTCGCGCCGCTCGTCGTCGGCGCCGAGTGGGAGTTCTGAGCAGCGCGGCTCACTTGCGCAGCTCGCCGTCCACGGGGGAGTCGGCGATGTGCAAGTGCGGCTCGATCGCCTGCTCGATGTAGAGCGCCTGCTCTCGACGATCGAGTGATTTGGCGAGCGTCATGACGGCGCGCGACGCGAGCTGCGCGCGCACTTCGTACTCAGGCGGGCCCTCGGACAGAGGCACCTCGACGACGTACACCTGCGTCAGCTCGCTCGCGGCGATCTCGCAGTTTCCCCGAACAGGAACGGGGCCGTGTCGCACCGTCAATCGCCCCGCGCGAACCGTGATGACCGTGCTGTTGAGCGACCAGCTGAGCGACTGGTGAAGGAGGTACGCCGAGAAGCTGAGAAACAGCAGCAGCACCAGGCCCGCACCGCTGAACAGCCCCCCCATCGCGAATGCCTGGAGCGACGAGCAGAACCGAGAAGGCCGCCCAGGCCACGGCCCACATTCCACCGCCGAAGTCTGGCCGCAGTAACCAGCGCCGAGTGAGCACGAGCGCGCCGCGATCGTCGCTCGCCTCGCGATAACCGCCGTGCTCCGCGGGCTCGCGCACGAGCGTGAGGCCCTTGGGCAGCGCGACGTCCGCCAGTCGTTCGAGCGCGGCAGAGTCGGTGTTCTTCTCGCGCGTCTCGGTCATCGTGGCTCCCAATCAGGGCCGAGACGCTCGCGCGGAGCCCGCTCTGACAGCGCTGCAGTTCGCAGCCTTTGACCGTCGCGCGCAACGCCCGCACACTCGCGCGCTCCATGGCACGCGCACTCAATTTCAACGCTGGTCCCGCGGCGATTCCGCTCGCTGCCCTCGAACGCGCTCGCGACGAGCTGCTCGATTTCAACGGCTCGGGCATGTCCATCATGGAGCACTCGCACCGCGGAAAAGACTACGAAGCCGTCCACCGCGAGGCCACCGCGCTCTTGCGCAAGCTGCTCGGCGTGCCCGAGGACTTTCACGTGCTGTTTCTCACGGGCGGCGCGAGCCAGCAGTTCGCGCAGATCCCGATGAACTTTCTTCACCAGGGTCAGTCCGCGGACTACGTGATCACCGGCGGGTGGAGCGAGAAGGCGTTCGAAGAAGCGCAGCGCGTGGGCACGGCGCGCGTCGCGTGCAACACGAAGAAGGACGGGACGTTCACGCGCGTTGCGACGCAGAGCGAGATCGCGATCGACCCGAACGCGGCCTACGTCCACGTCACCAGCAACAACACGCTGTACGGAACGCAGTGGCACCACGAGATCGACCCGCAGGGCCGTCCGCTCATCAGCGACATGTCCAGCGACTTTCTCTGGAAGCCCTTCGACGTCACTCGCTACTCGATGATCTACGCGGGCGCGCAGAAGAACCTCGGGCCCTCTGGGGTGCTCATCGCGCTCGTGCACAAGTCCATGATCGAGCGCGCGCGCACGGACATCCCCGTGATCTTTCGCTACGCGACGCACGCGAAGAACGACTCTCTCTACAACACGCCCCCGACGTTCGCGATCTACATGGTGCGCAACGTCCTGGCGTGGCTCGACTCGATCGGCGGTCTACCGGTGATCGAAGCGCGCAACCGCGAGAAGGCGCAGCTCTTGTACGACGCGCTCGACCGACACGCGGGCTTCTATCACTGCCCCGTCGAGAAGAGCTCGCGCTCGACTATGAACGTCGTGTGGAAGCTCGCCAGCGAAGCGCTCGAAGACAAGTTCGTCAGCGAGGCCAAGAAGCAGAACATGGTCGGCTTGAAGGGCCACCGCTCGGTCGGCGGAATGCGCGCCAGCATCTACAACGCGGTCGACGTTTCGACAGTGAAAACCCTCGCGGATTTCGTCGACGACTTCGCGCGTCGCAACGGATAGCGAGCGCCCTCGCGCGGCGACAAACGCTCAGCGCGCTTCGATCACAGGCCCGAGACGTTGAGCACCCACGTCCCGCTCGCGCTGTTGTAGCCGTCGAGCACGACGTAGTACGTCGTGGCCGCCGCGGGGGTCGGGAGCGTGATCGAAGACTGCAGACCGATGCTGTCGTCGTTGCACACAGCGTCAGAGTTGCCGCAGGTCGCCGAAGCGTAGAGCACCGTGTCGAACGAGCTGCCTGCGCTGGTCACCGTCACGCTGCGCCCCGCAGGAACCGCGATCGAGAACACGACGTCGGCGCTCAGGTTCGTCTGAAACCCGCACGAGCCCGTGTAGTTCGCGGCCTTGCCCGTGGTGACGCCGCGGTACGTTCCGTTGCGCGTGATCGCGAACGGGCCCGTCGCGCCCGCGGTGCACGTGTCGTTGTTCGCCTCAGCGCCCTGCGTCGAGGTCAGCGTGAAGGTGCCTCGGTTGCTCGTCGAGAAGCCGTCCGTCACGAGGAAGTACGTCCCCTGCGGCAATGTCGGAACCGAGATCTGGCTCACGTTGGTCGAGCCCGTGTCGTCGTTGCACGCGAGCTCGTCGCTCATCGCGCACGCCGCGTCGCTGTGCATGTGCAACACCGTGTCGTACCCGGCCATCCCCGTCATCGTGAACGTGTACGTGCGAAGCGTCCCGTCGATCGCCACAGAGTACGCCGCGTCCGCGCTGCCACCGCCCGCGCCGCAGCTCGATGTGTGGTCGTTGGTGCCGCACGTCGTGTTGCCGTTGACCGTCGTGCCGAGCGTGTAGCCCGTCGCCGTCGCGCACCGCTCGTTGGTCACCGCGGGCATGCACGCGCAGCCCTCGTCCACCATGCCGTTGCAGTTGTCGTCGAGCATGTTGCCGCAGGTCTCGCTCGCGGCAGGAAGCGTTTGACCCGAGCAAACACCGCTCCAATTGCGAGTCATGTCACACGTCTCGGTGCCCGAGCGGCAGATGCCAACGCCCGACGTTCCGCCAGGGCCCGTGTAGCAGGTGCGGGTCATGCCCGGCATGCACACGCCGCAGCCATCATCGACCATGCCGTTGCAGTCTTCATCGACGCCGTTGCCGCAGATCTCTGGGCTGGGGACGATCTCTCCCGTGCACGACGTCATCGCGCCCATCGAGCACACGCGGTTTCCGCCGCGGCAACGCCCCACGCCCTGCGTGCCCGCAGGCCCCGTGTAGCAGGCGATCGGCGCGATCCCGTCGTCCACCACGCCGTTGCAGTCATCGTCCGCTCCGTTGCAGCTCTCGACGCTCGGGACGACTTCGCCCACGCAGCCGGTCATCATGCCCGCCGAGCACGTGCGCATGCCCGCCTGGCAACGCCCGATCCCCTGCGTGCCTGCAGGGCCCGAGTAGCACATGCTCGAGAGCCCTTCGTCGGTCATCCCGTTGCAGTTGTCGTCGATCCCGTTGCACGTCTCCGACGCGGCCGGAAGCACTTCGCCCATGCAGCTTCCCAGCATTCCGCCTGGGCAACCTTGAGAGCCTGCGCGGCAGCGCCCCACGCCCTGCGTGCCCGCAGGCCCCGAGTAGCACATGATCGCGCCCACGCCGTTGTCGACGGTGCCGTCGCAGTCGTCGTCCATCCCGTTGCACGTCTCGGCCATCGGCGCGCCGGGCTCGCAGCGCTGCGGCCGCCCCATCACGCAGTTGTCCACCGAGCGCTGACAACGACCCATTCCGCACGTCGATTGGCCGAGCATCTCGTCGACCATCATGTTGCAGTTGTCGTCCAGGCCGTTGCAGAGCTCCGTCGCTCCGGGGTTGATCGCGGGGTTCGCGTCGTTGCAGTCCGGTCCGCGGCAGCCCGCGCCCATGCCATAACCGTCCCCGTCGCCGTCGACGCAGCTCGCAGCCGCGTCGGGCATGGACATCGCGTCGGGCATCGAGACCACGTCGGGCATCGAGATCACGTCGGGCATCGACGTGCCGCCATCGGGACGCACGCCCGTATCCGTGACGACCGCGTCCGCGCGGCTGTCCACGCGCGCGTCTTGCCGTCCCGAGTCCGGCGTGTCCGCCATCGAACAGCCCGAGAGAGTGACGAGCGAGACCACCGATCCAACAAGCAAGCGACGAATGTTCATGGGTTCTCCTGCGCGGATCATTGTGCCAAACGCGACCCGAGATTTCACGCTTGCGACAGAGAGATCTCGCTCGCTTCGAGCGAACGCGAGGCGATCCGCCCACTAATTTGCAGCTCGCGCCCCGTCGTGCTCTCTCGCTGCTCGTGCGGCAGTATCACGAACTACTCGAGCTCATTCTCTCCCGAGGAAAGCCCCGCACCGATCGCACGGGCACAGGAACGCTCGGGATCTTCGGGCACCAGATGCGCTTCGACTTGAGCGAGGGCTTTCCGTTGGTGACGACGAAGAAGGTCCACCTCAAGTCGATCATCCACGAGCTGCTGTGGTTCGTGCGCGGCGAGACCCACGTGAAATCGCTGCAAGAGGCCGGAGTCACCATTTGGGACGAGTGGGCGACGCCCGAGCAGTGCGCGCGCTTCGGCCGAGCTCCCGGTGATCTCGGGCCGGTGTACGGGCACCAGTGGCGCAACTTCGGAGCGACGCTCGAAGCCGACGGGACGTACAAGAAAGACGGCTTCGATCAGCTCCAGCACCTGCTCACACAAATTCAAAAGCGCCCTGATTCGCGGCGCCTCCTCGTCTCTGGGTGGAACCCCCGCGAGGCCGAGCAAGTCGCCCTCCCCCCGTGCCACACGCTCTTTCAGTTCTACGTGCAGGACGGACGCCTCTCGTGTCAGCTCTATCAACGGAGCGGCGACGTGTTCTTGGGCGTCCCGTTCAACATCGCGAGCTACGCGCTGCTCACGCTCATGATCGCGCAGGTGAGCGACCTTCAGCCCGGTGAGTTCGTTCACACCCTCGGCGACGCGCACTTGTATTCGAACCACATCGAGCAAGCGAAGCTGCAGCTCTCGCGCGAGCCCAGGCGGTTGCCGACGATGCGCATCGACCCGTCGGTGAAAGACCTGTTCGCGTTTCGCTTCGAGCACTTCACGCTCGAGGGCTACGACCCGCACCCCGCGATCAAAGCCCCGGTGGCGGTATGAGCCACGCAACCGACGAGCTCGTGATCGTCGCCGCCGTCGCGCGCAACCGCGTGATCGGAAAGTCCAACGCCCTGCCCTGGCACATCCCCGGCGAGCTCAAGCACTTTCGCGCGGTCACCACCGAGCACGCCGTCATCATGGGCCGAAAGACCTTCGAGTCCATCGGAAAGCCCCTGCCCAACCGCCGCAACATCGTGATCACCCGCGACCGTTCGCTGCGCATCGAGGGCTGCGAAACGGCCCCGTCGCTCACCGAAGCGATCGCGATGGCGCGCGAGAGCGACAGCGCTCCGAGGGTCATCGGCGGCGCGCAGATCTACGCCGAAGCGCTGCCCCTCGCGACCGAGCTCGTGCTCACCGAGATCGATCGCGAGTACGAGGGAGACGCGTTCTTTCCTGCGGTGGATCGCGCGGTGTGGCGCGAGGTGCGCAGGGTCGCGCACACCGAGCCGGGCGTGAGCTTCTGCTGGTATCGCAGGGGCTGAATCGCAACCAAGGCGAGCGCGCTGGTAGCATCGAAGCCCATGCGCTTGCATTCGACTCGCGTGTTCGCGGCGCTCGCCGCTGTCGTGACGGCGTGCGCACCGATGGTGGACGAGCCCGACGCGACCGACGCTCAGTCCGCGAGCGACAGCGCCGCGCGCGATGGTTCTACCGCAGAAACATCCGTTGATTCTTCGCTCATCGAAGACAGCGCGACGACCGTCGACGCGAGCTCGCTCGACAGCGCGCCGGACGTCTCGACGCAGAGAGACGCCGCGCCCGACGCGATGAGCGCGCCCTCGGGGCCGTCGATCTATCCCACGGACCGAACGCAATCTCCCATCACCGAGAGCGTGCAACGCTCGATGCGAGCGATCCTCGCGAGGGGGATGGCGCTGGACAACACCTTCGCGAAGGTCGGTGATTCGCAGACCGTTTACGAATCGGCGTTCATGGTGTGCTTCGCGGGGACGAGCGTGAACCTCTCGGGCCGCACCGAGCTTCAGCCCACGATCGACCACTTTCGCGCGGGGCGCATCGCCGGAGTCACACCGTACGAGCGGCGCTCGCTCGCGGCGGTGGTCGGGTGGAGCTCGGGCGCTCCGCTCTCGGGCGCTCCTGCGCCGCTCGATCAAGAGCTCGCCGCAGCGAATCCGCGGTTCACCGTGGTGATGTACGGCTCCAACGACTCGCAGCTGCGCAACCTGCCCATCTACGGAGAGAACCTCTGGGAGATCGCCTCGCGAGCGATCGCGCGCGGGTCGATCCCGATCTTCACGAGCCCGCCTCCGCGCGGGGACAACATGACGGCGGACCAGTGGATTCCCTGGTATTCGCACGTCGCGAGGGCCGTCGCGCAAGCGGAGCAAGTGCCGTTCATCGACCTCGAGCGAGAGCTCAGACCGCTGCCCAATTTCGGGCTCACGACCGCGGACAACCTGCACTTGAACCGCTCGTCGCGCGGGGCGTGCTCGTTCACGATGGCGGACCTGCAGTTCGGACAAAACCGCAGAAATCTCCTCACCATTCAATCACTCGACCGAGCGCGCTCTGCGCTCGCCGCGGGCGCGATGCCCCTCGACGCGCCCACACCGTCGAACACGGGCGCGGGCACCGTGGCGGATCCGATCGCGATCACGGGCCTTCCGTTCGCGGATCGAAGGGACACCTCGCGCGGCGGGTCGATGGCATTCGACCGCTACAATTGCTCGACGGCCAACGAGGGAGGGCGCGAGTTCGTGTACCGATTGGTGCTCGCCGCGCCGACGCGCGTGCACGCGCTCGTGCTCGATCGAGGCACCGTCGACGTGGATCTTCATCGACTCACCGCGCCCAACGCGATGAGCTGCGCCGCGCGCGACGACCGCCAACTGGTCGCCGATCTCCCAGCAGGAACGCACTATTTCGTCGTCGACAGCTTCATCCCCGCCGGCGGCGCCGCGCGCGAAGGCGACTACATCTTCGTCGCGTTTCGAGCGCAGTGATTCGAAGCGACCGGCGGGCAGCCGAGTGAGTGAGCGGCCCGCAGTCGCGCTGTCGGTTGGCAGCCCCCACCTGCGCTGCCGCGAGTGGGTGACAGCCATCGCAGAGCGAGTGGGCCTCCCTCGGTTGCGCTGACAGCACCTGGAGGCCCAGATGCAAACGCGACAGAGAACGTTGACCGCTGAGCTCCGCGCCGACGCGCTTGCGATGTTGGCGCAGTCAGACCGATCGATCCCCGAAGTTGCCGCCGCGCTCGGTATCAGCAGGCACACGCTACAGTACTGGCGAAGGCTGCAGCTGATGAAGAGCCAGAAGAAGAAGAAGGCCGCGACAACGGAGCGCGCTGTTCCTCCTGAGAAAGAGACGCTCGAACAAAAGATCGCGCGTCTGGAACGGGAGAACGCTCAGCTCAAAAAGGCCAACGCCCAGCTCGAGATGGATCGCGAGATCTTGCAAACGGCAGCAGCCTTCTTCGCGAAGGAAAGCGAGTGAAGTTCGCTTTCATCCACGCGGAGAAGGCGCTCTTCCCGCTCGCTGCGCTCTGCCGGATCTTCGGCGTCACGAGGGCCGGCTACTATGTTTTGCCGATAGAAAGCCAAGCAGACGTCAGGTGAGCGACGAGACATTGCGACGCCGAGGCTGCCAGTACACAAGCAACGACTACCGTGACGAACTCGCTGCACTCGGGTCCCGTGTGAGCATGATCCGCAAGGGGAATTACTGGGACAACGCGGTTGCCGAGAGCTTCTTCTCTTCCTTAACAAGCGAGCTTCTTCATCGCCAGATCTTCGATGGCGACGCGTCGCTGCGAAGCGCGGTGTTCGAGTACATCGAAGTGTTCTGCGACCGAGCACGTCTTCACTCTTCTCTCGACGACAAGACACCAGCCGAGGTCGAACGCGCCTTCGCGCTCGCCAACGCTGCTTGACCCACTGTCAATGCAATCGAGGGAGGCCCACAACGCCGTCAGAGCGACACCGTTGTCGCAGGGCTCACCGCATCGAGCAGCCGCACAACTGCGACGCCGATGGCTTGGACGTGCAGTGCTGCCGTAGAATGGAGCCATTGTAGATGCCGATTCCCTGGCGTGAACTGTACAAACGCTTCGATCCAGAGGCCGCCGATGATCGGCCGGAGTGGTTCGTCGATCGCGCGCGCAGCCCGGTTGGCGAGATCATCGCGGAACTCGAAGCAGAACTCGACGACCTCGGCGCGCACGTGCTCGTCACAGGAACAGTCGGCACAGGAAAAAGTACAGAGCTCCTCAAGCTCGCTCGCGCGCGCAGCGAACACAACTTCGTCGTGCTCGTCGACCTCGTGGCTCACTTCAACAAAGTGATCGAGGACGACGCAGCGTTGCATCACATCGCACCGTGGGAGGTGTGCTTTCTCGCCGGCCTGCAGGTGCTACGCGCTGCTGAAGAAGTGTTGCAGTTCGTGCCTCGTGGCGCGGGCTACGCCGAGCTCGCCGAAGCATGGCGAAGAGCCGCGTCGGCTACGCAGACAGAGAGCATTCCCGAGACCACAGTGGATCTCGCAAAGCTCGCAAAGAGTCTCGTCGTCACAGCATCGTCGATCGCGAACCCTGCGGCAGGGACGGTCGTGAGCGGAGGTCTCAAGCTGCTCGAAGGTGCGACGGACTCAGCGAGCGCGAAGACGTCTTGGCTGCCGTTCGCGCGCTCAGCGCTTCCGCGGAGCGACCAAACGGAGGAGCTCAAATCGATGCTGGTGCTCGTCAGCCGCATCGTCACGGAGATCGCGCAACGCAGCCGTCCGGTCCTACTCATTATCGACGGACTCGACCGCATCACCGATGCGGCGCAAGCGCGCGCGTTGTTCGTCGAATCAACGTTGCTCTCACGCCTGCCGTGCAACGTCGTGATCACCGGTCCATTCGCGCTCCGACACCGCCCCGATCTGTCACAAGTGCGCGGGTTCCGTCCTCGAGTGCTCGTCAACGAGCCGGTGTTGTTGAAGAGCAACCCGCTCGCGCACGGCGAGGGCACGGAGTTCTTCGTCGAGCTGTTTCGAAAACGTGCGAGGGAGTTGGGGGCAGCAGACGCGCTCACTGCCGCGCAACTCAGACGCCTCGCGTATTACTCCGGCGGAAGAGCCCGCGAGTTCGTCGCGCTCGTGCGCCTCGTCGCAGGCAAAGTCGTGCTCGCGAAGGCAGACATCGCCGCAGACCCCATGCTGGACGCCGCCCTCGACGAGCGTCGACGACTCCGCGAACAAGGACTCAACGAGCTTCATGTCGAGCTGCTCAAGCGGGTCGCAAACTCGAAGGATCGACTCCTGCCCAACGACCCCGCGACGTGGATGCTCATCGACACAGAGCGACTGCTTCCGTACCCCAACGATTCGGAGTGGTTCTTTCCTCACCCGCTGCTGTTCAAGCTGCTTGGGTTGCGTGCGACGTTGGATTGACCGCGATGGGCGCAGAGTGGATCGACAACATCTGCGACGAACTCGCGTTGGCTGATTCGTCTCCGCTGCTGATCTTGATCGACAAGGCAGACGACGCGCAGTTGCCAGCGCTGCTGCGCGCCGTAACGAGGCGATTCGGCGATCCGGCTCTGTGTGTCTCCGTCAAGCAACTCGCCGAGATTACCGTTGGCGCCGTTGTGTTGTTCGCGCCGGCATTCGACCAGTTCGACCTGCTGAACCAGGCGCGCGCTTTGTTGCGCGAGCGACGGCTGCGCGTGCTTGTCTGGTGTGATGCCGCTCGAACACAGAGATTCGTCGAGCAAGCATCGGACGTGTACGACTGGATCTCGCGCTACATCGAGTGCCCGCCCGCCGCGCACTCGTTCGCGGTCTCTCGCCTTCGTCGATGGGCCGCTGACGGCGAGCCATATGTCGAACTCACGGGGAATCGCTGGCGATCCGTGATGGATGCGCTCGACGAGCCTTGGATCGAAGTGCCGCGAGAATCGCTGCGCGACTACGACCGACTCGTCGAGTTCATTCGGCACCATCCGGGCCACAGGCTCGCGTCGACAGTCCCCACTGAAGATCTCGACTACTTCGCAGGGGTACGACTCGTCGTAGCGGCGCTCACCGAAGGCTGCCCTCTTCCAGTCGTGCTCGCGGGGCGCGGTCACATGCGCTGGTACAAGCGCGTCGACTCCGAGGCGCCAGCGCTGAGCGAGATCATCGTCGCGGCGCAGGTCACGGAGTGCGAGAAGGACGTCAGCGAGCTCGCCTCCCTCGGCAGAGAACTCATGTCGTTCGATGCAGCGTGGAAGAGGCTCGGCGAGATGCGCGTCCCGGTTCCGCAAGACAATGACCCAGCGCTCGAAACGGTGTGGGATGAGTTCGACCGCAAACAGGCCGAGAACCCTCCGATCAGCATGGATCCGAGCCGCCGACTGCTCAGCCTTTGCTCCATGATCGGCAGCGGTCGGCGCACGGAGTCGATCGCGAGCACGCGCTGGTCGCAGCGAATTGCGGACTGGGAGATGCACGAACTCTCGGACATCTTCGCCAGTTGGCACCGAGAGGCCCTGCCGTTCGCACGCTCCAACGCTGGCCTCGTTCAGGGAGTGCTGACCAACGCCGACGAGCGAGTCGACTCCATGCTCTCCGTCGATGAGCTTCTGAACACCTTTCAGCAAGAGGCGTCCGAGGCAGCTCGCGACGCTCTCGCGTCAGTCGCAGTGGTCGCCTGGGCGAGCCACTCACTCGCTCGCGGCGATCTTCGCGCAGCGCAACGCGAGTTGAGGCGCGCGCTCGGCGATGCTCGATTTGCAGCGAGCTCTCGAAGCTGGATGACAGACCTCGTCGACTGGCTCGCAGGAGACGCACACGGAAGCAGGACATGGCTCCCACCAGCGGACCTGCCGCCCATGCTCGAGTGGCTCGCCGTTCAAGAGTCGCTGGACCGCGGCGAGGATCCGATTGTCTCACGGAAAGAACACGTACATCGCTCGTCCATCGACGCGATCGAGACGTGGCTGCCGCTCGTTCACCAAGCACGATATGGGCAGGGACTCGCTGCTCCTCACGTCGAAGAGCCAAACGACATCGAACTGCTCACGCCAACGATCGGAGAAGAACGCGGTCGTCTCCTCGATCTACGCGCGCGCGTGCTGCGTGGAGAGCTGGCAATGGAGACAGGTCTGTTCGACGTCGCCGAACGCCAGCTCGAACTCGGCATCGCCCAGATGACCAGCGCGCTCGGAGCGCAGCACCCCATGACCTTGGTGGCCATCGCGATGAGAGGGCGTTTTTTCGCGCTGCTTGGCTCACAGCAACGCGCGGAACATCTGCTGCGCGACGCGCACTCACTGCTTGCTCAACAGCTTGGGGCAGCGCATCAGGACACGCTTCGGGTGAGACTCGAGCTCGCTCGTCTGTCGACCGTGTCGTCGACAGTCGAAGCCGCGCGCGACGGACTCCAGGCGGCGCTCGCAGCGAGATTCGGCGACCGAAGCCCGCTCACGCAGCTCTGCGTTCGAGGCTTCCGTGACTGACTCGAGCTGTTGCACTTGCGACTCATTTGCAAATTCAACTGCCCTGCCCTATGAAGAACCCATGGCGCGCGCGGGCAAACCCTCCCTCGACGACCTCAAGACCCGACTTCGAGACGCGGATCTGCGCGCCACGGCGCCCAGGCTCGCCGTCCTTCGGTCTCTGTACGAGGCCGCGACGCCCGTCTCGCACGCCGAGCTCGCCGACAAGCTCGCCCCCGAGGGCTGGGACCGCGCCACGGTCTACCGCAACCTCAACGACCTCACCGAAGCGGGAATCGCCCGCAAAACCGACCTCGGTGACCACGTCTGGCGCTTCGAGCTGCTCAACGACGCCGACGGCGCGCACGCCGACGCGCACCCGCACTTCGTCTGCGACGAGTGCGGCGAGGTCTCGTGCCTGCCCGAAGGCTCCGTCGAAATCAAAACCACCCGCGGCGGCCCGCTGCGCCTCAAAGAGCGCGTCCACGAGATTCAACTCAAGGGCCGCTGCGAACGCTGCAACTGAGATCGGTACGGATCTGCACCTGAGCGGCAGAAGACACAGGCTCTCACTTGCAACTGTGTTGCAACAGTAGGGAGGCCGTGGTAGCTCCCCCGCCGTGCAATCGTCGATCGCCGTCCCTCGCGCTTGGGTGCGCGCGCTTCCCGTCACGCTGGTGACGTTGGGCGCGGTCGCAACGGACGCGCACGGGCAGCGTCGATCGGCGAGCGCAGAGCCACCGGCGAACGGTGCGCCCGAAGCGAGCAGCACCAGCGAGCCCCAAGAGGGCGCGCAGAGAGGCCCCCTGCGCGAAGAGGGCGTGCGCGTGCGGGGCAACGCCGTCACGCCGCCGCGCAGCGCGAGCGACGCGCCGATCACCATCGGCAGGATGAGGGACATCCCGAGGGCCAACGCGGCGGACATGCTGCGCCTCGCGCCGGGGATCTTCCTCACCAACGGGCTCGGCGAAGGGCACGCCGAGCAGGTGTTTCTCAGGGGATTCGACGCGAGGCTCGGGCAGGACATCGAGTTTTCGTACGACGGAGTCCCCGTCAACGAGCCGGGCCACCCGCACTCGCACGGCTACGCGGACACCCACTCGATCATCCCCGAGGTGGTCGATCAGCTCAGGGTGCTCGAAGGGCCCTTCGATCCGAGGCAGGGCGACTTCGCCGTCGCGGGCAGCGCGCAATACACGCTGCGCGTGCGCGAGCGCGGAGCGCGCATTCAGTACCGCTTCGGATCGTTCGGGACGCATCGACTGGTCGGCGTGCTCGCGCCCGAAGGAGAAGCGCCTGGGACCTTCGTCGCCGCCGAGCTCGCGCGCAGCGACGGCTTCGGAGCGAACCGCGCGTTCGAGCGCATGACGGTCAACGCTGGCTACGAGCGCCGCGTGGGGACCGTCAACGTGCGCGCCCTCGCCACCAGCTACCTCACTCGCTACGGCTCTGCGGGAGTGCTTCGCGACGACGACTATCGCTCGGGTCGCGTGGGCTTCTACGACACGTACGACGCAACCCAGGGCGGAGACGTCACGCGCCACTCGGTCTCGGTCAACCTCGACGCAGGATCGCTCGGCGCGACGCTGTGGGGCACGTACCGGACGTTTCGTCTCCGAGAGAATTTCACTGGTTTTTTGCTGGACGTTCAGCGCCCCGGACAGAGCCCGCACGAGCAGCGAGGCGACTCGCTCGAGCAGACGAACAGCTCGTTCGACGTGGGCACGCGCGCGTTCGGCAAGCTGCGCACGGTGTTCAATCGACTGCCGCAGGTGCTCGAGATCGGCGCGTACGGTCGCTTCGTGCGCGGGGACAACTCGCAGCGACGCATGCGCTTCGGGACCAACATCCCGTACGCGACGGACTTCGAGTTCTCCCCGTCCCTCGCGAACATCGCGCTCTATGCAGATCTGGACCTGCGCCCCGTGCGATGGCTCGCGATCCGCGGCGGAATCCGCGTCGACGGCTACCACTACGACGTCCTCGATCACTGCGCGACCCGCGGATCGTACGTGCGCGGAGCGCCGCTCGACACCGAGTGCCCGAGCGCGGATCGCAGCGGATACCGCAACCCCGAGACGCGAAGGGGCGCGAGCGGACTGATCGCGCAGCCCCGCGCGACGGTGATCTTCGGACCGTTCTCGGGAGTGTCCTTCGCGCTCGCGTACGGAAGCGGATCGCGCTCGGCGGACGCGACGTACCTCGGGGACGGAGAGGTCGCTCCGTTCGCGCCCATTCAATCGGGCGAGGCCGGCGTCACGTTCAACCGAGACCGCGGCGGGTGGAATCTCTCTGCGCGCGCGCTGGGATTTCTCACGCACGTCGATCGAGACTTGATCTTCGACGAGGCGCAGGGACGCAACGCGCTCGCGAAGGGCACGACGCGCTACGGCGGCCTCGCGGCGATGCGCGCCACCAACTCGTGGCTCGACCTCGCGATGCACGTGACCTACGCGAGGGCGACCTTCGACGAGACGGGGCTGTTGGTCCCGTACGTTCCCGCGCTGGTGGCGAGGCTCGATGCGAGCGTGCTGTTTCCCCTGCCGATCAAGATCCGCGATCGACACCTCACGATCAGCGCGGGCACTGGATGGAGCCTCGTCTCGCAGCGCCCATTGCCCCTCTCGGAGAAGTCCGAGCCCATCCTCACGGGCGACGCGCAAGTGTCCCTGCGATGGCAGCACGTCGAGCTCGGGTTCTTCTGCACCAACATCCTCGACGCTCGCTATTCGTGGGCGCAGTACAACTACGTGAGCGACTTTCGGAGCCAGGAATTTCCCACGCGAATCGCGACGCGACACTTCACCGCCGCGCCGCCTCGCAACGTGGGTCTCATGCTCACGATCCACATCGGAACCACCGCCTCGCGCCACGGCGCGCCGACGCAAACCGAGGCGCAGAGAGCGACACCATGACCCTTCGCAACGCTGCTTTCGAACGCTTCACTCGCCGCGCGCTCACCGCAGCGGCCACCCTCGCGGTGCTCGGCGTCAGCACGTTTGCCGCAGGAATCGAGGGCTGCGGAGGCACCACGGGCCTGCGTCGCGTGAGCTTCGTCACGCGCGTCGGAGCCACCGAGAGCGCCACGCCAGGCGGATGGACCTTCGCGAATCGCGCAGGATGGAGCGTCACGCTCACAGAAGCGCGCGCCGCGATCGGGCCCATTTATTTCAACACGCTCGCGCCGCTCGAGTCCGCGCGACGATCGCCTGCGCGCCCACCAAGAACAGTGCTCGAAGGGCTGCGAGCGATGCTCGTCCCGCTCGCGCACGCCGACGGCGAGAGTCACTTCGGCGGCGGACGCATCGTCGCCGAGGTCAACGAGCAGCGCGAAGTGGACCTGCTCGACCCGACGCTCGACTCGTTTGCGAGGCCGACGCAGGGCGTGGACGAAGCGGTTCGCACCGCAGAAATGTGGCTCTACAACCGCGAGTCCATGAGCAACTCCGTCGTGCGCGTGCGAGGCACGGCGACGAGGGACGGACGCACGGTTCCCTTCTCGGGAGCGCTCGCGATCGACCCCGCGGACGCTACGCAAGAGCAGCCCCTCGACGCGCTCAGGCAAGTGCGAGGGATCCCGATCGAGTTCATCCCGGATGAAGAGATCACTGTGAATCTCCGCGTGGATCTTCGTCCGTGCTTCAACAACGCGGACTTCAGCGAGCTCGAGTCGAGCGCGCTCGACCGCGACGGGACGCACCACTTTTCAAAGAACGACAACGTCGGCGCATCGTTCAACGCCGGTCTTCGCTCGGTCCGCGGGACTTGGAACTTCCGCGTCGAGCCCAAGCCCACACAAAGGTAGAGGACACCCACCCATGTCGAAGCACTCAACGACCCGCCTCGCGGGCCGAACGGCCGCTCTTTGCCTGATGGCGCTCGCATCGCTCGAAGCGTGCTCGCCCCCGCCCGTGACGAACGACGGCGGAGACGCCGCGACGAACAACGAAGCGAGCGCGCCCAGCGACGGCGGTCTCGGGCCCGGATTCGACGCTCCGTTCGATCCAGGAATCACTCCGACAGGAAACACTCCCAACACGATCAACGTCACGCTCTCGAGCGAAGACCTCGGTCAGCAGGGCTTCGATTACACGTCGATGCCCGCGATGGATCAGATCGTCATCGTCGATGGCTGGGAGCTTCGCTTCGACTCGATCCTCACGACCATCGCGAACATTCGCTTGAACCAACCCGGGACCATGCCCGCGGACCCGTCGATGGTCGGCGCGATGGTGGCGCAGGACCCGCGTTCGTTCGCGATCGACGCGCACAAGATGGGCTCGTTCACGGGCGCGGGCGGCGGGAGCGAGACGGCGATCCCGCTGTTCGCGTTCAGGCAGAGCGCCAGCGGCGGCGCGCTCGATCCGATGGTGCGCTACGCGTTCTCGTATGACATCGCGACGGCGACGGGATCAGCGACGAACGTGAACCTCTCGCGAGAGCAGTTCGCGGACTACCAAGAGATGATCGCGAAGCGCTGGACGCTGCTCGTCAGCGGAACCGCCACGTACCGCGGCCGCGCGGCCATGATGGGAACGGCCTCTGCGGACTACCCCACCACCGTTCGCTTTCGCTACGGCTTCGGCGCGCCCGCTTCGTACATCAACTGCAACAACCCCGATAACGGCGGGGCCGAAGGCTCTCCGGGCGTCGCTCCGCGCGCGACGGGGCCCGCGCGAGCGCAGATCACGCTGCACATGGATCACTTGTTCTGGCTTCGCTTGAACGTCGAAGATCCGCCTCCGCACTTCGACCTGTTCGCCGCGCGCGCCACCGCAGGCGCGATGGGGATGCCGGCCACCTCCACGTTGGATGATTTGATGGGCGTGGTCCCGACCAACCTCGTCGACCGGATGATGCGCCCCATCCCCGACCGAGGAGAGCAGACCGCGGGCTACATGCCCATGGGGACGCGCCTCGTCGCCGAGACCAACGGCGCGAGCGGGCTCGACGACATGCGCTCGTTCGTCGCGTTTTCGACGCGCTCGTTCGCGCACTTCAACGCTGATGGCCTGTGCGTCGTGCGCCCGACGGGCCCGATCGTGTTCTGAGCGCCGACTACACCAGAGCGCGCGGACGCAGCTCGTCGAGCTTGTTGGGCAGCACGAAGTACAGCGACCTCGCGCCGAGCTGCACAGCGAGCGACATCGCTCGCTCGCCTTCGATCGCCCAGTTCACCGACGAAGGGATCGCGCATCGCACCGTGAAGCGCACCGCTCCGCCCTCGTCGATCACGCGATCCTCGACGAAGACTGGAACCGACGAGCGCTGCTGCACGTCGCACAGCGTGAGGCGCAGCTCAGCGACGTCGCGCAGCCCCGCGCCGTACAACGCGCAACGAAGCACGCCGTCGCCGCGAAAGCGCTCGATCGAGATCGCGACCGCATCGCGCTGTTGCGTCGCGATCCACACAAAGAACAGCGCGCCCAGCACGCCCGCTGCCGCGCTGCACAGCGCGAGCACGCCGCTCGCGACGAGCGCCAGCACACCGACGTGATAGAGGTGCACCGCGGCGCCGAGCTGCGCGACGCCCGAAATCACGGCGAGCGCGGCGACGGGACGCGCGATCGCCGAGGCAGGCGAGGTGGGTGAACTCCAGACTCCCGCGCTCCACACGAGCGAAGAGCGATCGCCGCAAGCGCGCTCGATCGCGCGCAGGGACTTCGTCGCGTCTCGCCACCGCCGAGCAGCCACCAACTCGATCACCGTGAACACGACGGCCACCGCGGCAGCAGGCGCGTACCACCCGCGCCCCTCGGACACGTGCGCGATCGCGAGGATGGCCATCACCACCGCGACCGAGCTCGTGAGCATCGTGCACACCACCTCGAGCGCCGCGACGCTCGATCGCTCAGGAATCGTGCCGCTCAACGCTGCCCACGCAGAGCGCCACAGAGGATTCGTCCCCGACTCTTCGCTAGGCATCACTCACCCCTCGCATCGAGCGATGTGTAGCACCGCGCTCGGTCACGCGCCCAGCGCGCGAGCCAGCGCGGTCATCGTGGCGCCCGCAGGGGCGTCGATGCGCAAGGTGGCCAGCGAATCCCCGCGGCTCTCGCCGATGTTCACGATCGCGACGGGGATCGCCTTCTCCGAGGCGCGACGAACGAAGCGATAGCCCGAGAAGACCGTGAGCGACGAGCCCACCACGAGCAGCGCCTCGCTCTCGTCGACGACGCGATACGCCGCTTCGACGACGGGCGCCGCGACGTTGCCGCCGAAGAAGACCACCTCGGGCTTGAGCGCGCCGCCGCAGTGCAGGCAGTCCGCGACGACGAACCGCTGCACCATTTCTGCGGCGATCTCCGAGTCGCCGTCGGGAGCGAGCTCCGCCGTCCGCTCGACCCACTGCGGGTTGAGCAAGAGCAGTCGGTGCTGCAGCGTCTCGCGGTCTTCGTGCGCGTTGCACTGGAGACAACGCACGTCGGCGAGCGCGCCGTGCAGCTCGATCACGCGCTGGTGGCCCGCGCGCTGGTGGAGTCGATCGACGTTCTGCGTGACGAGGCCCGTGAGCAGACCGGCGCGTTCCATCGCAGAAATCGCGCGGTGAGACGCGTTGGGCTCGGCCGTGCGAAAGCGCGCCCAGCCGACGGTCGAGCGCGCCCAATAGCGACGGCGCGCCTCGGGGTCGGTGACGAACGCGTGGTGTTGAATGGGTGTGCGCGCGCGATGGCGCGTCGTGGGCCCGCGGTAGTCCGGAATCCCGCTCTCGGTGCTGACGCCCGCGCCCGTGAGCACCGAGAGACGCTTGTGTCTCAGCAACTCGACGAGCGCGTCGATCACGGGTCTTCTCCGCGACGAGGATCCACGGCGACGGGGTCTGCGCCCTCCGCGCGATTGCCCACGCGATAGCGCAACACACGGCACTCGATCGGGCCGTTGAACACCTGGTGCGGCTTGGCCACTTCGCGAAGCGCGCGCTCTCCGTTGAGGGCGTCTTCGATCATGGGCGTGCCCGCGAGGACCGTGATCGTGTGCCCGTTCATCGCGGCGAGGGCGCGGGCCATCGCGCGGTAGAAGGTCATTCCGCCTTCGAGTCGCTCTCCGTACGGAGGGTTGGTGATCACGGCGCCGTCGAAGCCCTTGGGCGCGAGCGAACGCACATCAGCTTCGCTGAAGCGCACGAGCGATCGAGCCGCGCGCGCGTTCTCTTTCGCCGCGAGAAGAGCGCGAGAATCCACGTCGGAGCCGAGGATCACCGGGCCTTCATCGAGGGCCATGCGCTCGCACTCTTGGCGGATCTCGTCGAAGCTGCGGCGCGCGACGTCGTCGAAGTCCAAGTGCCGCTCGAAGCCGAAGCGTCGACCCAAGCCCGGAGCGATGTCCCTCGCCCACATATCCGCTTCGATCGCGATCGTTCCCGAGCCGCACATGGGGTCGACGAGCATCGAGCCGCGGTTCCATCCAGAGAGGCGAACGATCGCGGCGGCGAGCGTCTCTTTGAGCGGGGCGTCGCCGATGTGACGGCGGTAGCCGCGCATGTGCAGCGGGTCGCCCGAGAGGTCGCGATAGAGCGTGTAGTCGTCGCCCGTCCCGTGAAGAAACAGCCGAACGTCGGGGTCGTCGAGGTCGACCGAAGGGCGCGCGCCCTGGCGATCACGAAAGCGATCGACGACGGCGTCCTTCACTCTTCGCGAGAGAAATTGCGTGTGATTCGTGAACGTGTTCTTCGCGCTCGCGCCGACGGCGAGCGTGTGACGCGGAGAGAGAAAGCGCTCCCACTCGACCGCGCGAACGACGTCGTACAGCTCGTCCGCGTCGCGCGCCGAGCCCGTCGTGAGCGACTCGTACACGCGCACGCCGATGCGCGAGAGCACGCAGAGCCTCCACGCGAGCGAGGGCGGCCCATCCACATGAACGCCGCCTCGATCCGCGCGCAGCGCGCGCACGCCGAGCTCTCGCAGCTCGTCGCGAAGGGCGCCCTCCGTCCCCTTCGCGGCGGTGATGAAATAGCGCATCGATTGCACGGCGAGAGACTAGCGCCACCGTGCGCGCGAGGCGACTAGTTCTGAGAGAGGCGACGGAGCTTGCGGAGCGAGTGACGCGAATGAGTGACGGGCATCGCAGTGCGAGCGCGGCAAGGGAGCCCCCACCCGCGCTGCCAGTTCGCAGGCCCCCACCCGCGCTGCCGCGCGCCCCGCCCCCGCAGAGCGAGGGCGGCGGCTCTTCATTGGGAAAACAGCGGTGGAATTGATTGCGTTGATCGCTGGGAACCCTTGCTCTGCAAGGGCTTCGATCGACGCGATCGCGACCGCTCACGGAGCGAAGCGGCTCTGCCGAGCACGGTTTGCACGCGAGCGTGCGCCTTGCGTTGGGGCGTGTCGCGCGGTGTTGTGTTGCGAGCAACCTCGCACACCGAAGAGACCTTGCAGAGCAAGGTCTCCATGCGATCAACGACATCAATTCCGTCGCTGTTTTCCCAATGAAGAGCCGCCGCCCTCGCTCTGCGCTCTGGATTGACCTCATCGCCGGAGCTCTGGATCGAAGAGCAAAAATCCAGTTCAAACAGGAGGATGAACCTCGAATCCGACGGCTGGGCACAGGACGTGTTTGGGGATTGCGACCTGAAAGATGTTCGTCGGACGCGTCGCCTCGTTCGTGTCGCACAGGGCGTGCTGCAGAATCCCGCGGGTAGGATCAGCGCCGTGTTCGACTCTCCTGCTGAGCTTGCTGGTGCCTACGACCTCATCGAGAACGATCGTGTCGCGCCCGCTAAGTTAGCTAGCTCTCTGACTCGGTTCGCGCTGCGTCGAGCGCAGCAACTCCATTGCCCTTTCGTCTGGGTGCCCACCGACGGAACCTCCGTCACCGTCACCGACCGCACTCGCTCCAAGGGAACAGGACGCCTCAGCAACTCGTCTTTCAGCGCGCGCGGAGACAAAGTTCACGATGCGCTGCTGCTCGAACCCAGCGGAATTCCGCTCGGTTTGGCCGCGATGGCGTGCTGGCAGCGGCCTGAAGAGCTCGCGAAAAAGAACCACGCTCGTCGCGATACTCGCGACAAAGAGACGCAGCGCTGGCTCGACGTTCGCGCGGCGATTCGAAACACCGTACGCGCAGAGGATCCCTCGATGGTCTTGCACTTTCTGCACGATCGCGAGGCCGATGCCTGGCCGATCTTGCTCGACGTTGTCGAACACCAGGAGCGCGAGTTCTCAACGATTCGTGCGCAGTGGGATCGACGGCTGTTGCACGACGACGGCACTTCCGACGAGCAAACACACAGGCTGCGCGAGGCGTTGGCGAACAGTCCGATCCACGGAGAGATCGAGTTGGAGCTGCCCGCTGCGCCCAATCGCACGCCACGCGATGCGCTGCTCACGGTGCGGAGTTGTCGCGTGACGTTGGACCTTCGGGACCGCAAACACGGCGAGCATCGAGCGGCGCCGTTGTGGGCCGTGTGCGTTCAAGAGAAGAAGCCGCGCTCTGGTGAGAAGCCGTTGGAGTGGTTGCTGCTCACGACGTACGCGGTGGAGGACTTCGAATCGTGTGAGCACGTGGTGAGCGGATACACGTATCGGTGGCGAATCGAGGAGTTCCATCAGACATGGAAGAGCGCAGGAACGGACGTGGAGTCGACGCAGCTGCGCGCTGCCGATCACCGAGCGCGTTGGTATCTGCTGCTCGCAGGCGCATCAGCGGAATTGCTGCGATGGAAGTTGGTGAGTCGCACGACACCAACGCTTGCTGCCAACGCAGTGTTCACCGAGGAACAGTTGGAGGCCGTGCGCGACATGCAGGCGGACGAAGTGGTGCCCGAAGACGAGTCCGCGACGGTCTGGCAAGTGTGGGTGGCGCTCGCGTACCTCGGTGGGTGGCCGGGATCAAAGACCCGCCCTCCAGGCGTGCAGATCGTTCTGCGAGGTTGGCTGAAGGTCTGCAACTACATGATCGGTATGCGTCGACGACGCGCGCGAAAAACTCAGGCGATCACTGGCAACTAGCACGCATCCATGCACGTCTGCGATGAGGTCAATCCAGAGCGCTCTGCGGGGGCGGGGCGCGCGGCAGCGCGGGTGGGGGCTGCGAACTGGCAGCGCGGGTGGGGGCTCCGTTCGCTCGCTACGCGGGGCGCGCGGCAGCGCGGGTGGGGGCTGCCAACCGGGCGCGCGGCAGCGCGGGTGGGGGCCTGCGAACCGTTCGCTCGCTACGCGCGGGTGGGCGCTGCCAACCGGCCGTCACCCAATCGCGGCAGCGCAGCCCCGAGAGCTCAACCCGCGGCGCGCGCGATGACCTTCGTGGCCTTCTCGGGGTCTTCGAAGCACTGACGGCAGCGCGCTTCGTACGCTTCGGCGGCGCCCACTTGGATGCGTCCGTTGTGCGACGAATCGATCACGCGCTGCGAGCGGCTGGCGGCGCCTCCGCACACGGTGCAGACCGCGTGACACTTGGTCACGTCCTCGGCGATCGCCATCAACTGCGGAACGGGTTCGAACGGCCGCCCGAGATAATCCTGATCGAGCCCCGCGAGGATCACGCGCACGCCCCGATCCGCGAGCTGCTGAACGACCGCGACGAGGTCCGCGCCGAAGAACTGCGCCTCGTCCACGCCCACCACTTCGGTGTCCGCGCGCACGAGGGACAACAGCTGCTGCGAGCTCTCGACGACCTCGGCCTCGAGCGCGAGCGCGCTGTGCGAGACGATCTTCGTGTCGTGGTAGCGGTTGTCGATCGCAGGCTTGAAGACCTGCACGCGCTGGCGGCCGAGCAGCGCGCGGCGCAGGCGCCGGATGAGCTCCTCGGTCTTTCCGCTGAACATCGAGCCACAAACGACTTCGACGCGTCCGCCTTCTGCACGGGTCATGATCGTCATCGTGGCAGCCCCGAGCGACGCACTGCAAACGCTTTGCGTGCAAATTCACTGGTAGACCGAATGTGCTGCGTTCGGTCTACTCCGACGCTACTCGATCCAGAAGTCGAACACCTTCGCGCCTTCGCGCCGCCACGCATCGAGCACCGCCTCTTGTTTGTCGTCGGGCGCGATCGCGATCACGCATCCGCCGCCGCCGCCGCCGGTGAGCTTCGCGCCGAACGCTCCCGCTTCGCGCGCGACGCGACACAGGAGCTCCGTACGCTCGGTCGAGACCATGAGCCCCGAGAGCAGGTTTTGATTGAGGTCCATGAGCTGTCCGAGCGCCTTCCAATCGCCGTCTTGCACGGCGAGCGCGGCGTTGCGAACGAGCACGCCGATGGCGTCGCAGCTCTTGTCGACGACCTCGGGCCTGCGCTCGCGCAAGCGCGCCACGTTGCCGACGGTCTCTTTCGTCGGCGTGCGCTCGCCCGTGTCCGCGAAGAGCACCCGCAGCCGATTGCGCAGCGCCACGCGCGTCCAGCCCTGTCCTCGGACGAACAAGCCCACGCCGCCGTACGCCGCCGCCGTGTGATCGAGGCCCGAGGGATTGCCGTGAAACACGCGCTCCCACGCGGTGCCGAGCGCGATGGATTCGTCCGTGCTCAGCTCGCGATCGAGCGCGCCACGAGCGAGGGCACGCGCGCACGCAACGCCGAGCGCGGCGCTCGAACCGACGCCTCCGCCGGCGGGCAAGTGCAGTTTCGCCTGCAATTTTCCGTGCAATTCAGCGCCGCCCATCGCGCGAAGCTCGGCGAGGACCGAGGCGAGCGCGCGGCCGAGGTCGTTGTCGGTCTCGACGGTGATCCCGTCGACGAGCCCCACGACGTCCATCACCACCGGGCCCGACGCGCTCGGTGTGAAGGTCGCTTCAGCCCCGCGCGCGAGCCCCGCCGCGAGCGCGGGCTGCCCGTACACAACGGAGTGCTCCCCCAACAAGATCACCTTTCCACAAGCGCGTTCGGTCCACATCGACCGCGGTTGATACCGCAGAAGATCACTTCTTGCGATCACACATCAACGTCGCGAGCCGCGTGAGCAGCTTCGCGCCGTCGCGTCGGAGACACGGCGCTTCGAGCGCGCTCAACGCCTGTTGCTTGAGCACCGCGATGCGCGCCTCGACGCCTTCGATCGCGCCCGACTCGCGGATGAGCTCTTGCGCGCGAAGGTAGTTGTCCGTGCCGAGAACCGAGCGGAGCTCCGCGCGCTTGTCCTCGCTGAGCTTCTCGAGCGCCCAGCGAACGGGCGCGCTCATCTTGGCCTGACGCAGGTCGGACGCCGCGGATTTTCCCGTCTCTTTCTCGTCGCCGAACGCGCCGATCAGGTCGTCGCGCAGCTGAAACGCGACGCCGAGCGGGTTGGCGAAGGACTCGAGCGCCGCCCACTGCTCCGTGGATCCACCGGCGAGCGCGTGGCCGAGCGCGATGGGTCCGCGCACCGTGTAGCTCCCAGTCTTCAGATCGTGGATCGCCTCGATGTCTGGAGAGTTCAGCACGTCGAGCGTCTGGCCCACGACGACCTCGCGCTGCATCACCACGAACGCCCGCGCGACATCAAAGAGCCGCTCTCTCGGGACGTTGCGCGAAAACGCGAGGTCCTGCGCGAGCGCGCTGGCGTAATCGCCAGCGAGGATCGCGGCGCTCGCCCCGAGGTGAGCGTCTTTGTACAGCTTGCCGAGCGAGACGTGCACCGTCGGACCGCCGCGACGAACCTCGTCTCCGTCCATCCAATCGTCGTGGATGAGCAGGTACGTCTGCAGCAGCTCGATCCCGCACGAGACGTCCACGACGCTGCTCGCGATCGCGCGCCAGTCCATCACGCACTCGACCGAGGCGAGGAGCATCGCGGGGCGAAGCCGCTTTCCGCCGCGCATCGTGAGATCGCGGACCTGCGCCACCGTGGCGGCCGCGTCCTTCGCGCGCTTCGCGGTGTTGCGCTCGGCGTCGGTGAGGATCTCATCGAGCCGCGCGTCGACCTTGCGTCGAAGCTCGTCGAAGACATCGGTTGCGTTGGCCGCAGGAGAAACAGCGGGCGTGTTGGTCATCGTCGCTTGCACAGTGGGTATGATGCCGAGCCCCCCGAGGGGGGTAGCGCGGATGCATCGCATTTTTCGTGCGGCGCTCGCCAGGGGGTCTGTCCCGACGCGTCGGCTCGGAGAGCGCGAACGATGCCCCGAACGCCCGTCAGTGACAGAAGAAAATGGATCGAATCACTTTCGACACGAGGGCTTTCGAGCGATACACCGCGCCCATGTCGGACATCTCTCAGCGCAAGCGAGATCACATCGAGCTGTGCGCCACCGGCCCTGTGGGCTTTCGCGAAGCGACGACGTTGTTCGAGTGCGTGCGTCTCGTGCACGACGCGCTGCCCGAGCTCAGCGTCGATGACATCGACACGACCGTCACTCTGCTCGGAAAAAAGCTGCGCGCGCCGCTCGTCATCGCCGCGATGACCGGCGGAACCGAAGAGGCCGCCGAGCTCAACCGCACGCTCGCTTCGATCGCTGAAGAGCGCGGCTATGGCTTCGGCCTCGGCTCGCAGCGCGCGATGCACCGCAAGAGCGAGCTCGCGTACACGTATCGCGTTCGCGAGTCCGCGCCCACGACGCTGGTGCTCGGCAACGTGGGGATGATGCAAGCGCGCGAGATGAGCAACGAGCAGCTCCGCGAGCTCGCGGGCGCGATCGGCGCCGACGCGCTGTGCGTGCACTTGAACCCCGCGATGGAGATCGTGCAGCCCGAGGGCGACCGTGATTTTCGCGGAGGGATTCCGCTGTTTTCACGGCTCGTCGAGGGCTTGGGCATCCCGGTCGTCGCGAAGGAGACGGGCAACGGGATCTCCCATCGCGCGGCGAGCAAGCTGCGCGCTGCGGGCGTTCGTCACGTGGACACCTCGGGCGCCGGCGGCACCTCGTGGGTGGGCGTCGAGACCCTGCGCGCGAAGGACGAAGCGAAGCGGCTCGGCGAAGCGCTGTGGGACTGGGGCATCCCCACGGCGGCGAGCACCATGGCCTGCGCGCACGCGGGCTTCGAGAGCATCATCGCGACGGGCGGCGTGAAGACGGGCTCGGACGTCGCGCGCGCCCTCGCCCTCGGCGCGAGCGCCGCGGGCATCGCGAGGCCCGCGCTTCAAGCGCTGAAAGAGGGCGGACGCGAAGGAGCGGTCCGCTTCTTCGAGGACATCGAGCGAGAGCTGCGCGCGTTGATGCTGCTCACCGGGTCGCGAACGGTCCGCGATTTGTCGCGCGCGCCGAAGATGATCACCGGCGCGCTTCGCGAGTGGCGCGAGCTGCTCTCGGGCTGAGCGCCCTCAGTGAAAGAGCACCGTGTCGCACATCAAGTTGCCGTGACGGTTGCTCACCGCGGCGCCTGGTAGACAGCCCACCTCGCCGAAGGTCGCGGCGCCGACGAACGGCGCAGAGCCCACCTGCGCGCGATAGAGCCGCGCGACGTCCGTCGTGCGATCGCCGATGGCCATCACGCAGCCGCCGCAATAGATCAGCACCGCGCCGCGGATCGAGTTGCTGTTGCCGGCGCGCGCGCGGTGGACGACCTGCGTCGTGCGATCGAGCAGCGATTCGGTCGTTCCCATCATCAGCATGATCTCGTCGCCCTTCGCGAACTCCGTGAAGAACGAGAGCGATCCGTCCGCGTGCACCTCGTGCGGGTGCGAGAGCAGGTACCGCGGCGTGCCGCGCTGCTTGTCGATCAGCCTCGCGACCGGCGCGAGCGTCGTGTCGGCCAGCACGATGGAGGTGGTGCCCATGTACCGATCGAGCGCGCCCGAGCGCCAGCGGTTGTACACTTCTGCCGCGGGTTTTCCGTCGATTTCGACGATCACTCGGCCCTGCGCGCGCGTGACCACCGCGCGGGTCTGCGTGGGCAGATAGCCCGCGACGAAGGCGCCCGACGGCTCTTGCTCGCCGATGAACCCAACGAGCACGAAGCCTTCGGACTCGAGCTTCGCGCCCGAGAACACCTTCCATTGTCCCGAGAGGTCGTTGTCCGCCGCGCTGCCTCCGTACGCCGGCGGAGGATCACCGCCGAACGCGTCGGCGATCCCTTCGAGCAAGCGCTCTTCGTACCCTGGCGATGCGTGCAGCAAGAGCGTCTGCGGCTTCGCTCCCAACTCGCGCTGCAGCTGTTCAGCAGCTTCTTTGGCAGCGCGGCGCGCGGTCGCGCTCGAGCACGTTCGAAGCACGGATTTCGCGCGGATCGCGTCCTCGGCGTCGGCGACGAGCAAGTGCAACCCAGCGGTGAACCCCGCGGGAGAAAACACTCCACGCGAGGACGTACAGCCCGCGATCATGCCGGTCTTGGCCCGAGCGCTCCACGCCGCGAGCTGCGACGCGAGCGGAACGTCCACCGTTGCATAGGCAATGGCCCACTCGAACGCGGGGGTCGCTTGTGGTGACTGCTTGGACGCATCAATCCAGCGCATCGTCTCCTCCGTACTTTGTGAAGTGTCACATATCAGGAGAGGGCGCGGTCGGAAGAAGCGCCGAACTCGTGTTTTTCGTGGCGCTGGCCAGGTAAGCGCTTGCGGTATTCAGCGCAGGTTTCTCCCTGCGGCGACGGGCTGAGAGCGACCGTCGCGAGCCCCATGACGACGCTCGATTTCGTGTGCGTTCAGCCGCGCGCGACGGGCTCGCGACGGCACCACTCGCCATACGAGCCCACGTAGAGCGAGACGCCACGGACGCCGCACTCGCTGAGGGCCAAGAGCGTGTGGCACGCGGTGACGCCCGAGCCGCAGTGGACGATCACCGAGCTCGACTCGGGCCACGCGAGGCCGTTCTCGCTCCACACGCGCTCGTACATCGCGCGAAGGTCGGTCACGCTCTTGAACGTCCCGTCCGCGCTCGTGTTGCCCGCGAACGGAACGTTGATCGCCCCCGCGATCCTCCCCGCGATCGGGTCGATCGGCTCGCTCTCGCCGCGAAAGCGAAACGCGTCTCGCACGTCGATGACCGCGCCCGACCTCGCGTTAAGCCTGTGTTTCACCTGCTCGATCGCGACGAGCGGCCACTCCGCGGTCCCGTCTTCGAGCGCGCGCGCTCTTGTTCGATCGAGCTCGTAGCGGCTCGTCTCGATCGCGTTCATCGCTCCGCGCTCGGTCCGAAGCCCCGCTGCAACCGCCGCGGCGAAGCCCCCATCCAACACGCGTACGCGTTGGTGTCCGATCGCGCGGAGCATCCACCACAAGCGCGCTGCGGCGTTGGCGCCGGCCTTGTCGTCGTAGCAAACGATGTCCGAGTCCGCGGTGATCCCATGCGCTTCGAGCGTGGCGACGAAGCGCGATGTGCTCGGCAGCGGGTGTCTTCCGCCCTGCGCGGGGTCGCCTTTGTGCGCGAGCTCGGTCTCGAGGTCCATCCACCGCGCGCCCGCGATGTGCTCACGCTCGAACGCCGCGCGCGCCTCGGGGCCCGAGCGCACGTCGACGAAGCGCACGCCTTCGATCGCGTCTCCCTTGCGAAACAGCTCGCTGTTCATCGCGCGATCGTACCGGAGAAACACGAACACCCGGCGTGCTCTCCTCTCGGTCGGCTCGTCGGGTGCGCTCGTTCGCGAGTGTGTTGCGCTCGATCACGTCATCGCTTCGCAGCGACGATCGTCTCGATCGCGTCGCGCTTCGCTGTCGCCAGCGTCGCGCGGGGCTTGCCTCGGTGTTGGGTTCGGAGCTTCGCGCGCAGCGAGATCACTCTCGTGCGACGTTCGACTGCAAGCGACCTCGAAGGGGAGGATTCTGTTGTTCGGTCATCGCCGCCCACAACACTGTCGCCAGCGTGCGGACTGGGTGTCCGTCGCCCGGTGCTGCGCCTCGCGACTGCGGCACTCGGGATCCTTCGAGCTCTCGTCGAACGTTTTTTTCACCGCTCCGCCGATGCACGACGCCTCCTTCGCTCTCGCGAGAAAGCCATCGTGGGCAAAGCCCTTCTGCGCTCTTTTGCCGCGATGGCGTGCGCTCGATCACCGAAGTGAGCGAGCTCATCATCCCTCGCGCGCTCGATCGTGACGTGTCCTCGACACGGGTGCTCTCGCACCGCTCAGAATCACTTCTGGTCTCGATCGCCCTCCGCGCATCGCTGCACGAAGAGAAGCGCCCGCGACGCTGCGTCTCTGCTCGCTCACCGCTCGCGCGGCGCTCGACCCGAGACGACGGGTCGCGTCGAGCTTGTTACTGGGGTTCGGCTCGTTCGCTCGGGGCTTGTCTGCGTTGCAGCGTCACCCTTCGCTTCCCCGTCAGAATCGCTCTCTGCGATCGCTCGCGAGACAGCGCCCTGATCGCCACGCATCGCCTCGGTCGTCACCAACGTCGGCTCCTCGTCGCGGCCCGCCGCGCGGTGCGCTGCGGACACAAAGGGTTGTATGCGAGGTCGTCCGAAGCTCACAATTTTTGATGACGATTTTGCGATTTCGGCACTCATTCGGCGGCGGATTACTCGTAGCCCCTCGCTCCAAACGCGATCACACGCTACACTCGCTCGTATGGGTGGATCTTCGCTTCGCTTCTTCGCCACAACGCTCCTCGCCGTCTCGCTCTCAGCGTGCGGCCCCTCCTTCGACCTCTCGATCAACGGAGCCCGCCAACCCTTCAACCGCGGCGCGCAAGCGTCGGTGCGGCTCGAGGCGAGCACCGCGGTGATGGTGTTCAGCGGCTCGGACGACCCGTCGTTCGGCGTCGTCGACGACGAGTCGACTCAGCAGCTCTCGGTGCGCGTCGATCGCGCGCAGTTCGCAGCGCTCTCGCGAGGCGTTCGTCTGCCCATCGAGCTCACGATGACGTCCGCTGCGCCGGTCTCTGGCCGAGGCGCAACGACGCTGGACATGTTCGCGGTGACCGTCGGCGCGACGCACACCGCAGCGATCTCGGCGATGCTGATCGACCGCAGCTGCTTCTGCGCCGGGCCGGGGCTCGCGATCATCCAACAGTTCTCGGGCACGATGACCGTCGAGCGCGCGGGCACAGGCAAGGTCCATGTCCGCATCGAAGCCCAGATGAACGGCGTCATCCCTCCAGCGTTCACGGCGACGCCCGTTCGAGCGCAGGTGCTCGCGGACGCGGTGATCGACGACCCCGGCCTCTGAGCGATTTCGCGCGGTGATTCACTAGTGCAAACGAGGGACATATCCTGTCACCATCGACTTGCGCTCGTCGAATCGAGACGCATCGGTGCTGGCCCCCTATGCAAGAACCGACGGATTCGTTCGAGCTCCGCGACGTCGCGTCGTGGAAGAACCACCTGCGCGAGCAGGGCTACGTCGTCGTCCGCGCCGCGCTCACGGAAGCGCAAGCACGCGATGCGCTGAGCGCGTTTTGGACCATCATGGAGGCGCTCGGCGCCGTTCGTCGCGACGAGCCGTTCACGCACAAGAGCAGCGCCGCGTGGCCGCCGATGCTCCACGGAGGAATGATCCAATACCTCGCGCACACCCCCGCGCAATGGTCGCTGCGCTCTCTGTGCGCCCCCGTCTTCGCCGCGCTCTGGAACGTCCGCGAGCACGAGCTCGCCACCTCGTTCGACGGCCTCTGCTTCATGCACGGCGCGCGCAACTACCAGAGCGCCGGCGACCTCGTGAGCTTTCTCCACTCGGACCAACACCACGCGCGCCCCGATGACTGGTCCGTTCAGGGAATCGTCAACCTCGTCGACTGCGGGGCCGACGACGGCGGGCTCGTGGTGATCCCTGGATCACACAACGAGCATCGCGCGTTCTTCGAAGCGCACCCCGAGCGCGAGACGATCGAAGGCGACTGGTATCTCTTCACCGCGCGAGAGCGCGCTCGATATGCAAAGCGCGCGTTGAAAGTGTGTGCGCGCGCGGGAGACGTCCTGCTGTTCGACTCGCGGACGTTTCACTGCAACACCGTCCCGACGCGAAAGAGCGCCGTGCGAGCGTGCTCGTACGTGTGCCAGATCCCCGCGAAGCGCGTCCCGTATCGCGTGCGCGCGAAGCGACTGCGCGCGGTCAACGAGCGGCGCGTCTCGAGCCATCACCCTGGCGACGGGTTCAAGCTCTTCCCCGCGCTGCCGCGGTTCGTGACCGATCGCGAGGCGTTTTCCAAGCGAGTGCGCGCGCTGCAAGAGCCGCTCGCGCTCGATGAGCTGCAGCGATCGCTCGTGTGCGGACCGCAGAGCGAGCTCGCGTTCGAGTAGCGCTCACCCCTTCGAGCGCACAGCCGTGACGAGCGCGTCGACGCTCTTCTTGGCGTCGCCGAAGAGCATGCGGCAGTTCTCGTGGAAGAACAGCGGGTTCTCGATGCCTGCGTATCCAGCGGCCATTCCGCGCTTGCTGACGACCACCATCGCGCTCTTCCACACTTCGAGCACGGGCATGCCGTAGATGGGGCTGCCTGGATCGTTGAGCGCCGCGGGGTTCACGATGTCGTTGGCGCCGATCACGAGGACCACGTCGGTGCGCTCCATGTCGTGATTGATCTCTTCCATCTCGAGCACGATGTCGTACGGAACGCCGGCCTCCGCGAGCAGGACGTTCATGTGTCCCGGCAATCGTCCCGCGACGGGGTGGATCGCGAAGCGCACCTTCACGCCGCGCTCGCGCAGCGTGCGGCACAGCTCGTTGACCGAGTTTTGCGCGCGCGCCACGGCCATTCCGTAGCCCGGAACGACGATCACGCTCTTGGCCTTCGCCAGCTTCTCTCCGAGCTCGTCCGCTTTGATCTCTCGCACTTCGCCTTCGACCGGCGCGGCGCTGGACTTGGTCTCGCCCGTACCGAAGCCGCCGAACACGACGTTGAGGATCGAGCGGTTCATCGCGCGGCACATGATGATCGAGAGGATCGTTCCGCTCGCGCCGACGAGGGCGCCCGTGACGATGAGCAGGTCGTTGTTGAGCACGAAGCCCGCGGACGCTGCCGCCCACCCCGAGTAGCTGTTGAGCAGAGAGACAACGACGGGCATGTCCGCGCCGCCGATGGCCATCACGAGGTGCACTCCGAGCAGCCCCGCGAGCGCCGTCATGATCAGCACCCAGAGCAACCCCGACGAGCCCTCGGCCGCCATGAACGGAACGGCCAATCCCACGATCCCCGCCACGATCAACGCGTTCATCACGTGACGACCAGGCAAGAGCAAGGGCTTGCCCGAAATGCTTCCCTTGAGCTTTCCCCAGGCGATCACCGAGCCAGTAAACGTGAGCGCTCCGACAGCGATCCCGATCCACAGCTCGATCTGGTGAACGACCTTCGCCGCGTGAAGCTCGGCCGCGGTGTGCACGCCGGTCGCGTGCGCTTCGGGCCCCATGTACGAGCTCAGCCCCACGAGCACCGCCGCGAGCCCCACAAACGAGTGAAGGATCGCGACGAGCTCGGGCATGCCGGTCATCTCCACGCGACGCGCCATGGACGCGCCCACGATCGCGCCGAGGCCGATCGCGCCCGTGAGCAGCGCCATCGCCGTCACGCTCGCGCCGTGCTGCACCCACGTGACCGCGGTCACGACGATGGCGAGCAGCATGCCCACGATGCCGAAGAGGTTTCCGTTCTTCGCCGTCTCTTGCTTCGAGAGACCGCCGAGCGAACGGATGAAGAACACGCCCGCGATGAGGTACGCGACGATGCTCATCCCTGGGGTCATCGCTGGCCTCCGTCCTTCGTAAACATCTTGAGCATGCGCTGCGTGACCAGAAATCCGCCGGCGATGTTCACCGTCGCGACGAGCACCGCCGCGGCGCCGAGCACCGTTGCGAGCCCAAAATCACCGCCGATTTGCAGCATGCCTCCCACGACGATGATGCCCGAGATCGCGTTGGTGACGCTCATGAGCGGCGTGTGAAGCGAGGGGCTCACGCTCCAGATCACTTGCCAGCCGACGAAGCACGCGAGGACGAAGACCGTAAAGTGCTGCAAAAAGTCCCGCGGAGCGAAGCGACCGAGCAGAAAGAGCACCGCGACCACGACCATGCCGAAGACGTTGTTGACCCACGCGCGTTGAGGCGGAGCGGTGACTCCGTGCTGCTTGGGCTTGGCGTCTTCGGGCGGCGGGGCGACGCTCTTCGGGTGCGATTCAGCCTTCTTTTCTGCGGTCTTCGCGCTCGAGCTCGTGGCCGCAGGCTTCGCGGGTGACGGCTCTTTGCGCGGAGGCGGAGGGAGCTCTTCGCCCTTGTGAACGACGATCGCGGGGCGGATCACTTCGTCGTCGAGGTCGACCTTCCACTTCGTTCCGCCGCCCATGTCCGTGAGCAGGTGAACGATGTTGTTGGCGAAGAAGCGCGAGGCCACCGAGGCCATGCGCGAGGTGAGGTCGGTGAAGCCGATGATCTTCACGCCGTTGTAGTCGACGATCTCGCCGGGCTTGGTGAGCTCGCAGTTTCCGCCTTGTTCAGCGGCGAGATCGACCACGATGCTCCCGCGCGCGAGACAGTCGACCACGTCCTTCGGGACGAGAATGGGCGCCTTCGTCCCCGGGACGAGCGCCGTCGTCACGATCACGCTCACCTCCTTCGCTTGCTCGCGAAAGAGCGCCATCTCTGCAGCGATGAACTCGGGGCTCATCACCTTCGCGTACCCGCCGCCGCCGTCGCCGCTCTCTTGAATGGTCACTTCGAGAAAGGTCGCGCCCATGCTCTCGACCTGCTCGCGCGCCGCGGCTCGCGTGTCGAACGCGCGCACTTCAGCGCCGAGCGCACGGGCCGCGCCGATGGCGGCGAGCCCCGCGACGCCCGCGCCGATGATCAGCACTTTCGCAGGCGGAGCGCTTCCTGCAGCAGTCACCTGCTTTCCGAAGAAGCCCTGATACACAGCGGCCGCTTCGAGCACCGCGCGATAGCCCGCGAGGTTGGCCATCGAGCTGAGCACGTCCATCTTCTGCGCGCGCGTCACGCGGGGAATGCGTTCGAGCGCGAGCGCGTCGACCTTCTGCGCGGCGAGCGCAGGGACGAGCGCGGCGTTGCGCTCGGGTTGCAGCAGCGAGACGAGCAGCGTGCCCTCTCGCATGAGCGGGATTTCGTCGAGCGAAGGCGGCCTCACTTTGACGAGGACGTCGGCCGAACGAAAGAGCTCGTCGCGCGACGCGACGATCGTGGCTCCTTCGCGCTCGTACGCTTCGTCTGTGATTCCCGCGGCGATTCCTGCGGAGGACTCGATGGCGACCTCGAAGCCGAGGCCGACGAGCTTCTTGACCGACTCGGGCGTCGCCGCGACGCGCCGTTCGTTGTCTGCACTCTCTTTAGGGACTCCAACGCGCATCGGACCGTCGAGTCTACCGAGGCGACACTGCGGAAAAACATGAATCTCCCGCGCCTATCGCGCAGCTTTCGCGTGACGCATCGCGACAACTCCCGCGTTTGCAGCGATTGCGAACAGGCAGCAAAACGCGGGATGTCCGATGTTGCGCGGCAGAGCGGACAACCACGGGGGACTACGCTGTGGGCGATGAGTCAGTACAAGGGGTTGTTCGGTTTCGCGCTGCTGCTGGTCGCCTCGTGCAGCAACAGCGTTGCGCCTGCGCAGACGGGGCTGTGTCCCGCGGGGAGCAATCTGCCGCCGTTGGACTACTCGATTCGCTCTCCGAGGCCTCCGTCGGGATGCCGTCTCGTCGGCGCGCTCCCGACCACTGCGATCGTGGTGAAGAACCGCCGCGGAGAGGTCGTTCGCGATGCGAGGCTCGTGGTGCGCGACCGCAGCGGGCAGGTTCGCCACTGTCCCGACGCGACGCACGGCGAGTGCGACCAGACCCCTGACGGAACGCATCTCGCGTGGATCGCCGCACCCGAGCTCTCGATCGAGGTGCTCGCGCCTGCTCCCCTCGCAGCCGCAGAGTATTGCCCGAGCTACGAGCGCTATCTGCCCAACGGCGAAGGCTGCGAGCCCGTGACGTACCGCACGACGACGCCGGTCGTGATCACGCTCGACCTGTAGCGAGCTTTGTAGGGTTAGGGGACGGTGTTCAAAAGTTCATTTGTTGCTCGCTCGCGTCGTCGTGCGCGTACAGCTCGGTGATCGAGATGCGCCGCGAATACCGCGCGAAGCGAGAGCCCTCGACCATTGCAGCGGGTCTGCGAACGCTCACGCACGCGACGAGATCGCGGAACGCCCACCGCATCGACCACGCAGCAGTCCAACGCGCCCATTGATTCGCGCGCGCGTCGGCCCACACCCCGAGCATCCCGCATGATGAACAACGCGCTCACGACTGTGGTGAACGAGCGAATCTGGACCCTCGATCGCCCGGTTTGGTTCAGCGGAGTGCGCCTGCGCGCGCGCACCACGGTGCTTCGACTCGATGACGGATCGCTGTTGCTGCACAGCCCAGCGCCGCCGACGGACGAGCTCGCAGAGCAGCTGCGGGCGCTCGGGCCCGTGCGGTGGATCGTCGTTCCCAATTGCTTTCATCACCTCGGAGCCCCCGCGTCGGCCGCGCGCTTCACCGAGGCGAAGGTCGTCGGCCCGAAGTCTGCGCTCGCGCACAACGAGGCGTTGAAGATTCACGTGGATATTCGCAGCGCAGAGTTCGCTGACTCGCTCGCAGAGATCGAGGCGTTGCCGCTCGAAGGGGTTCCGTTTCTCGACGAGACGGTGTTGTTTCATCGACCGACGCAGACGCTCATCGGCGCGGACATCGTGCTGTGCGCGTGCGCGAAGGACCACTGGAGCTGGCGCTGGGCGGCGCGGCTCACGGGCTGCTACGAGCGAGTGCGCGTTCCGCCGGACGTGCGAAAGGTGATCCCCGACAAGAGCGCCGCGGCGAGGTCGATCCGCACGATGATCGAGCGCCCCGCGCAGCGGCTCATCGTGGGACACGCCGACGTCATCGAGCGCGAGTGCCGCGAGCAACTCGCGAACGCGTGGAAGCGCGAGGGGGTCGAGGTGTAGTTGGGTTTTGTAGGGTTAGGGGACGGTGTTCAAAAGTTCATTTGTTGCGCAGAGCGTGCGCCTCGACGCGCGATTCATCAGCGAATTTGCCCAGCATCTGCACGGTATGCGCTCGCCCTTCGCGCGCTCCAACTCGCTCGACGGGCCGCCCGCGCCTCGCTCACTCATCGCCCGAGCGCCCCAACAAATGAACTTTTGAACACCGTCCCCTAACCCTACAAAACGCACTCGCCGTGTACATTGCGCGCGGTTCATGGACAGCAGCGATCGACTCGCGACGGGCGCGCTCGTCGGCGACGACTTCGTGATCGAACGCGAGATCGCCCACGGCGGAATGGGCACCGTCTACCTCGCTCGCCAACGCTCGACCGGCCGCGCACGCGCGCTCAAAGTCCTTCACCCCTCGCTGCTCGACCACGAGAAGAGCGTCGAGCGCTTTCTCCAAGAAGCGCGCATCGGCGCGGTATTTCGCAGCGCGCACGTCGTCGAGGTCATCGCCGCCGGCGTCCACCGCGAGCTCGGAACCCCGTGGCTCGCCATGGAGCTCCTCGAAGGAGAAACCCTCGCGCAACGCGTCGCGCGCGCAGGCCCCATGGCCTGGCCCGAGATCGCTCAGCTCGCCGCGCAGCTCGGCGACGCGCTCGGCGCCGCGCACGCCGCGGGCGTCGTTCACCGCGACATCAAGCCCGAGAACTTGTTTTTGTGTGCGTCCTCGACGGCCAGCTTCCACTGGTCGCTCAAGGTCCTCGACTTCGGCATCGCCAAGGTCATCCAAGAGAGCCGCACCTCCGCCACCGCCACCGCCTCCATCGGAACTCCCCTCTGGATGGCCCCCGAACAAACCGACGCCCACGGGCAAATCAGCGCGCAAACCGACGTCTGGTCCCTCGCCCTCGTCCTCTTCTGGTCCCACGTCGGACACCCCTACTGGCGCGCCGCGAACACCGAGAACACCAACCTCTCGGCCGTCCTCCGCGAGCTCATCCTCGACCCCATCGAGCCCGCCTCGGTCCGCGCTCACGCGCTCGGAGCGTTCGTCCCCACCGCGCTCGACCCCTGGTTCGCTCGCTGTTGGCAACGCGATCCCCGCGCGCGCTTCGCCCATGGCCGCGAGGCCTGCGATGCCCTCGTCGCTGCCCTGCACGCCATGCACGAAGCGCCCGTGTCCACGCCGGTCGCCTTCGCCGCCACCACCGCGATGCCCGCCGCGATCGCCGCGCACGACCCCGCGCACACACCGCTGCGCCCCATCTCCAACGCTCCCTCGCCGGTCGCCCAGACGCTCGCCGCGCAGCCTCCGCTCGCGTCCGCGCAGCCGAGCCCCAGAGCGCCAACGACGCCCCTAGAACCCGCGCGCGAGGCCCCGCGCGAAGAGCCGCGCGAAGAGAAGAAGTCCAGCGCAGCCACACGCGCGCTCTGGGCGGTCGCCGCGCTCTGCACGCTCGTCGGCCTCGCCGCGATGGGCCTGGGATTGTACAAGCGCTTTGAATTCGTGGGCCTCGACTCCAACGACCGCCCGCGCGCGCCTCGGAGCCCGCGCACGAGCGCGCAGCCCTCGTCGACCACAACCGTGGCGACCAACGCGCTCGCGCCGAACAACACAGGCGCGTTCACGACGCCTGCCCTGGCTCAACCGCCCGCAGTCGCTCCGCAACCCGCGCAAATCACGATCCCCACCATCGTCGAGCGACAGCGCACTCACAGCGACGAAGACGACAGCACCTGTCAGGCGCTCTCGAACTCGACGCTCTCGACCGCGTTCGACGTCGCCACGCCACCATCGACGGAGAACGAAGACGACCACGACGCGCGACAACGCGGCTGTCGATCGGCATACGCGCTCTGTCGCACGCACGCAGAGATCCCGTGCCCCGAGTACTCCGTCGCGCTCGGCGAAGGGCACTCGGTCTGGTGCTGCCCGTAGACGCGCTACCATCGCCCCCGCAAAGGAGCACCACCCATGGCACAGCGTCGTGTGCGCATCGGCCTGTTCGAGAGCGTTCGCGCGGCGATCGTCGGAGCGCTCGTCGGAGTCTTTCTCTTCTTCGCCTCCATCGCGCTGCTCTGGATCAACGAAGGCCGCCACAACCTCGCCACCATCGCGCGACGCTCGATCGCGACGGACCCCGCCCGCGTCGACAGCGCCAACGATCGAGCGCTCGTCTCGGTCACCGAGCGCGTTCGAGCGAGCACCGCGCTCAGCGACGAGAGCTTTCTCGTCCCCGGCCCCTTCGTCACGCTCGCGCGTCGCGCAGAAATGTTCGCGTGGATCGAGCGCTGCGACGATCGCTCCAACTGTCACTACTCGCAGCACTGGACCGACGCTCCGCCAGCGAGCGCTCACTTTCGCGAGCCGCGCGGGCACACGAACCCCGCGATGCGCGTCCGCGCAGGGCGATACTCGGTCGATGCGTCGATCGGCGCGTTCTCGTTTCGCACCGCCGAGACCAACGCTCCGTGCGACGAGCGCGTGCAGCTCTCGCGCGAAATGCTGCGCCCCGACGCGCCGCACTCGCCCGCGGTCACCTCGCAGCACTACCTCTACATCGGCGATCGCTCGATCGATCAGCCCGCGGTCGGCGACGTTCGACTCTCGTACTACGCGCTTCGAACCGAGACCCTGACAACGCTCTTTGGCCAGCAAAATGGATCGCGAATCGACGCTTATCAGGGCGAGGCGAGGCTCTACCGGCTGCTGCGCGGCGACCGCGCGAGCGCGATTCGACAGCTCGCGCACGAGCACTTCGTGATCGGTTGGCTCCTGCGCTTCGCGGGATTTCTGCTCGTGTGGGTCTCGATGAACCTCTGGCTCGGGCCCGTGAGCGCGATGTTCGACGTGTTTCCTCCGCTCGCGCGCGCGACGCGCTCGGTCGTCGCGATGGTGACGCTGCCGCTCGCGCTCGGGCTCGCCGCGACCGTGGCGGTGATCTCTGCCATCGCGCACAGCCTCGCGCTGCTCGTCCTCGTGCTCTCGCTGTTGTGCTTCGTCGCGCTCACGCAGCGCAATCGCGGTCGCTGAGCGAGACCCGAGCGCAATCACGCGCGCTTAGAACGCGCGCATCGTCGCGCACTCGAGGTTGTCCCCCTGCGTGACGCCCAAGAGCTGCGCGTAGCGCCCGTAGAAGCCCAGTCGATCGCGCACCGCTGGGGTCGTGGGCATCCCGCACTCGATCCCGCCGTTGATGATGTGCACCGTGAGCCCGAAGCCCGGCAATCGGTTGGCCGCGATGTCCGTCGCGCTCGGAACATACCCGCCCGCCATCACGTCGTGACACGACGGCTTCGGCGCTTGCGGCGTCATCCAGAACCAAAACGCCGTGCGAAATGAAACGACGGGATCGGTCGCGACCAACGCAGGGTTGCTCAGCAGCGGAAGGCCCAGGGCGCGGCCGGCCTGACCGTAGTTGTAGTTCCACGAGAGCTGGATCGGACCGCGGCCGTAGTAGCGCTGGCCCGCAGCGCACGGGTACTCCATCGAAGGGGCGCAGTACTCCGCGGTCTGCGGCGAAGCGCCTCCCTCTTCGATCCAGCACAAGCCCCACGAGTATCGACCGTCCGGCGCTGTGTCCCATCCGCCCGTCGTCTCGTGCGAGATGTTCGCGAGAAACGCAGCCACCTCGCGCTTGCGTTGCTCGTCCGTCCCTTCGCTCGCAAACCGAGGAAATTCTCTCGCAGCCTGCACGAACGCGTCGTACGTGTAGAAGCTCCCTCGGCACGGCGCCGTGCCTCGATGCAGAAAGATCTGCTCGAACATCGCCCGAGGGACGAGCGACTCGATCGAGCTCGCTCCGCTCGCGTCGCGCGCGCTCGCATCGGCGGCGCTCGCGTCCATCATCGCCGCGGCGTCGGGCAGCGACGCGCTCGCGTCGGGCGCAGAGACCCCCGTGTCCAACGGCGTCGACGTCTCGCTCGACCCGTCGCTCGACCCGTCGGCGACCGGCATCGGACCCGCGCACGCACAGAGCAACAACGCAGAGAACACACACAACCGCATCGCGCGATGGTAGCCCGCGCTCAACGAAGCAGGGCGCGGATCTCGGCCGGCAATTCTCCAGAGAACCCCGCGCACAGAGGCTCGTACGGAGCGCTCGAGAGCGTGTGCCAGTACAGCGCGCGCTTCACCGCGCGGCGCCGCGCGAGCGCGATCACCGCGGCCGCCGTCTTCGCCGTGTACGTCGGGTCGAGCTCGATCCCGTCCTCCGAGAAGAGCGCAGTCGCCTCGTCACCCGCGCTCGTCCGCGCTCCGTATCCCGCCCCCAGTTGATCGCCGATCAACTCGACGTCTCGCGGCACCACGCACACGCTCGAACCGTTGGCGCGCGACACTCGACTCGCGAGCACCGCCGCGCGAACCCTGGGAATCGCCCACGGAATCGCCACCATCACCCCCACCACGCGCGCCTCGATCCCGTGCGCGAGCTGCGCGGCGAGCAGCCCCGCGTGCGTCCCTCCGCTGCCGTGCGCACACACAATCAAGTCGGGCCAGCGTCCGCCCATCGCTCCGCGCGCGATCTGCGAGCGCACCTCGAGCATCGCGTCCCAATACCCGCTCGCGCCGAGCACGTCGCTGCCGCCCACGGGGATCGTCCACGTACGCCTCCCTCGCAGCCGCGCCCTCACCGCCGCAACGTACGCAGGAACGAGCAGCAAATTCGGGCACGGATGCACCACCGCCCCCTGCGCGATCGTCGCGCGGATCACCGTCTCAGCGTGCTCGGTGCGCGGCTGCGGCGCGAGCACCACGTGCACCTCGAACCCCATCGCGCGCCCGTGCACCGCCGTCGCCAGCGCGTGATGCGAGCCCACGGCCCCCGCCGTCACGAGCGTGTCGGCTCCCGCGGTCTTTGCGTGGGCGAGGATGCGCGAGAGCTTTCTCGGCTTGTTTCCGCCGTACACGAGGTCCGTGCGGTCGTCGCGCTTGATCCACAGCTCTGCGCCCACGCGCGACGAGACGCGTGAGAGCAGCTCGATCTCGGTCTCGCGGACGTTCACGGCGCGCGCGAGTGTACTGCAGTCGCGCTCACTGATTCGCCGCGTCTTGGTACACGCCCTTCGCCATCAAGCTCGTCTCGTGCTCGGCGCGCAGTCGATAGATCGCCGCACGCTTGCGTCGCACGCCCTCGTCATCGGGCGCCGCGCGACCTGCCCACTCAGCGAGCTCGCACGCGAGGCGCAGCTCTCCGTCGCTCGCGAGCTTCTCTGCGCGATCGACGAGCGCGTGCGCTCCTCCCGCGAGCGCGGCGACCTCGCGAGCGACCGCGTCGGGGTGCGCGGGCTTCAGGTGCGCGGGGTTTCCGTCGTACCATCCGCCGTACAACCGCCAGAGATTTCGCAGGACAAACTCGGGCTCATCGTACACGGGTCGAAGCCACGGCTTGCCGAGCAGCGCCTCGTCGACGCGCACGCGCGCGATCACGTCGGCGAGAGACAGCCCCTCGTTCATGAGCGAGACGCACTGATCGTGCAGCGAGCGAAGCAGGGTCGCGGTGCTCTCGAGCACCTCGCTCACGATCGCCTCGCCCTCGATCAACGGGCCGTGCCCCGGAAAGAGAACCACGGGATTCTTCGCGCGCATCGCGTCGAGGGCGTGCGCCCATTCGAGCGGGTAGCGCTGGACTTTTTGGGGGTTTCCGCAGTTGGGCGAGGCCCAGATGAACAGGTCGCCCGAGCACACCGCGCGATGCTCCGGCAGGTACGCCCAGAGGTGATCATCAGTCTCGCCTCGGTCGTGCCGAAGCTCGATCACCGTATCTCCCACGGTCACCGTCGCGCTTGCGCCCACCAGCGCGTCGGGAGCTCGATACTCCGTCGGCCACTGCAAGCCCGCGACGCGAAACTGCCTCGCGTTGATCGCCCCGTTGTATCCCGCGGTGAGCACGTACCGCTCGAACCTCGCGGGCACCTTCTCGTGCGCGAGCACTCGCACGCCCTTTCCTCGCGACGCCATCGAGTCCGCGTCCCACAGCGCAGCGCCCATCACGTGATCGATGTGCCCGTGCGTGTACACGACCGAGTGCGCAGGCGCGCGAGACCACTCGCGCACCGCCTCGTGGATCAACATCGCGGTGAACTGCGAGCCCGTGTCGAAGAGCACCAGCCCCTCGCTCGTCTCGAGCGCGATCGAGTTGGCCATGCTCGAGACAAACGCGAGCCCCGGAGCGAACTGCTCGAGCCCCTGAAACGTCGAGAACGGATTGTGCTCTTCGACGCGGATCGCGCCCGACAAGAGCCCCTGCGAAAACTCACGTACTGCGCCCATGCCCGCGATCGTCGCACGGACGATTGGAGCAGCGATGGAGCAGAGACGCTCAGTTCGCGGGCGTCGCAGCGCCGTCCGACGGAGGCGTCGACGTCGGCGCCGGCTGGTGAGCGAATCCGTACATCAGCACCACCATCGGAAGAAAGCGCAGCATGAGCGCGGTGTTTCGCAGCTCAGCGCGGTACGGCGTGAAGCGCCCGCCGCCCGACTCGCTGCCCGCGTGAAAGACTCCCGCGTCGTCGATCGTGAGCACGTGCGTTCCGTCGGGCGTGGTCACTTCGAGGCCGGCCGCGACGTAGCGCAGGGACATGCGCTGGCTCGCGGTGCGCCACGGCATGGCCACGGTGCCGTCGGGATCGACGTGAAAGACCTCGGCGCCGCTCGGCAAGAGGTAGCGGTTGCCCTCGAATTTTCCTAGCGCTTCGACGCGCGAACGAACGCTGCCGTCCGCGGCGAGCGTGACGGCGATCGCGGGTCGCGGCGCCCCAGCTTCGGGCTCGACCGCGCCTTCACCGAGCGCAAACGACGTGAACACCGCGGAGCTTCCGCCGCTGCTCTGCTCAGCGCCCGTCCCGCTGCTGCTCGCCGCGCCGCTGTTCGATCCGCTGCTGCAGCCCACGAGCGCGCTCAGCGCGAGCGCTCCGATCAACACCTTCTTCACTGCTACGACTCCTTCGTGCCGCACGAGCTGTGTGCGCACAGGGAGTATCCGCAGCTTCGTCCGCGCTCTGACCGAGAAATCCTTACCGCGCCTTTCACGGCGCGCCCTCAGGCGGTCTGGCGGACGAGCGCGTCTTGAAATACGCGCACGAATTCAACAGTGATCAGGCTGAGCACCGACGAGATCTGCGCCTGCGCTTTTTCGAAGACGAATCCCGCGCGAAATTCACCGAGGTTCACTCCGAGCGCCACGCGGTCGTCTTCGAGGTCGACGACGAAGTACCGACCGAAGGCCGCGAACCCCGAGTCGTCGAGCGTCTCGCTGAGCGCGCTCAGCATTCGGTCGAACACGGCCGATGAGGAGGCGGCGGCGCCGTGCCAGGCGACGGGCGTTCCGTCGTGCGCGGTCCAGACCTCCGCGCTGAGCAGTCCGTGGGCGCGGCTCACGACGAGCCCGTCGAGCGCGTGTTGAACGCGAGCGTCTCGCGCCACGCGCAGCGCGCCGATGTTCTCGACGCGCGAGGGACGCAAGGCAGCCGCGACGTCCGTCAGCGCCCCTGCCGAGCCCTCGTCGCGCCTCGCCCGCGTGAGCAGCGTCGGCGCGCTGTCCTCGTACGCAGGGGATCGCGCAGGCTCGACTGCGTCCGGCGGTGGCACCGTTCGCAGCACGTCGAACTCGACTTCGAAATCGTCGCCGAGCTCGCGCGAGGCCGGCATCGATGAGCGCCATCGCCCCGCGCGTTCGCCTTCGTCGCGCAGGCGCAACGCCTCGAGAATCACCCCCGAGAGGGGCGCTCGACAGGACGCGTCGACGAAGAACTCTCGCTCGACCATCTCGATTTTTGCGTCCGCGAGCCCCACGAGCGCGTGCGCCGCGCGCTCGCCGTCGAGCCCCTCGAACGAGGCCCCCACCAGATCACCGCCGTCCACCGCGAGCCATCCGTGCCGAGCGCGCGACCGAACCGTCACCACCCCCGTCGAGCGATCCATCGCCACCATCTGCAAGAACGCCACGAGCGGAACGCCCTCGAGCCTCGCCCTCCTCGCCGACAGCTCGGTCACCACGCACCTCGCGACCTCCTGCGCATCCACCGGCTCTTGCAGCGTCGTGAACACCCCGCGCGAGCGAAGCATCGCCCGCGCCTCCGCCGAGAGCCCCTGCGCCATCGCCACGAACGCGATCGATCGCCCCGTAGAGAACACCCAATCTACCAGCAAAATTCCAGCATACTCTGGCTCTCGCAGCTCGAGCAGGACCAGGTCCACCGGCTCGCGCTCGATCACCGACCGCGCCTCATCGACGCTGCCCGCGCAGTGCATCACCAACGACGGCTCGCCGCTCAGCGACTGCGCCGCGAGCCGAAGCTCTCCGGCCAACGCCGCGCGCGAGCGCCCGTCGTCCACGATCAGTACGCTGCGAGCTCGCTCCGACATCGATCCACTCCGTGCTTTGCGTTCGTTGTCGACCACAGGAGCGCACACGATTCTCGAACCGCGGCTGTCCTCGTCGTCTCATCCCAGTCGGACCGACCCGCGCGACTCTTAACCTCCGCCACACGACGCACCGTGAACCGCTCACCGCTGCCAGCTCGACCGCGACGCGCTCCTCTCTCGGAATCACCTGCCCAATCACAGCCCTTTCGAGACGGCGAGCCCCGTAGCGCGACGCTCGCAAATCGCTCACTGTCCTGCGGATGCCTTCGCGGTTCAGCGCTCTTGTGATCGCCCTCGTCCTCACCACGGGCTGCGCCGCAGCGCCGGACCTCGACGCAGGCGACGCGAGCGCCACCGACGCGCCCGCGATCGACAGCGTCCGTCGCGACGCGAGCGCAGACCTCGTCGCGATCGACCAAGGGATCACGGACGCAGCGGAGGCATCGACCACCGCCGACGCGGCTCCCGACGTCGCCCCGCGACGCACTGACTGGACCGCGCAAGTCCTCTACCTCGCCCTCGCCGATCGCATCACCAACGGCGATCCCTCCAACGACAACCTCGGCGTGGCCGACTGCTTCGCCCCGACGGACCCACGACGCTTTCACGGCGGAGACCTCGCGGGCCTGCGCTCGCGCCTCGACTACCTCCGAGACCTCGGCGCGACCGCGCTCTGGATCACCCCCGTGTACAAACAAGTCGCCCGTCGCCCGAGCGGCTCGTGCGGGTACCACGGATATTGGCCGGACTTCACGGTCCCCGACGACGGCGCGATCGACCCGCGCTTGGGCGCCGAGAGCGATCTTCGCGCGCTCATCGAAGGCCTTCACGCGCGAGACATGCGCTTCGTGATGGACATGGTCGTCAATCACACAGGCCCGGTCTCTCGCGTTCTGCAGCAGCAACCCTCGTGGTTTCACGATCCCGCGACGTGCGCCACGCTCGGCGCGAGCGAGGTCTACTGTCCCATCAGCGCGACGCTCGCGGACTTCGCGCAAGAGCGCTCGGACGTCGCCGACTACCTCACCGCGCAGAGCCGAGCGTGGGTCGATCGCTTCGAGCTCGACGGGATCCGCATGGACACGGCGAAGCACGTCTTGCCCGCGTATTTTCGCGATCGATGGGCGCCCTCGATGCGCGCGAGCGGGCGCGAGCTGTTCTTGATCGCCGAGGTCTTCTCCGAGGGATCTGCGCGGGACTTGCAGCCGACGCTCGCGACAGGGTTCGATTCGGCCTTTGATTTTCCACTGCGAAGAGCGATGCGGGACACGTTTGCCAACGGCGGCTCGGTCGACGCCGTCGCATCGCGCGTGCTCGACACGATCTCGGTCCTCGGCGCCGAACGAACGCGTCGACTGAGCATCATGCTCGACAACCACGACGTCCCGCGCTTCGCGACGGACACGCTCTCGAGCGCGATGAACAACGGAGCGCTCGCCGTCGCGCGCTATCGCCTCGCGATGGTGGCGCTGATGACGCTGCCGGGGGTTCCGCAGCTGTACTACGGGGACGAGGTGGGGATGCTCGGCGCGGGAGACCCTGACAATCGCCGGGATATTCCCTCGTGGATCTTCACCGCCGACGACCGCGCGAGGGCGGCTCCATCGCCGACCGAGACCTTGCCCGAGCCCGCGCAAACGTGGGCGCTCACGCGATCGCTCGCCGCGCTGCGCACGAGCAACAGCGCGCTCGCGCACGGGGCGTACGTCGAGCTCTGGCGACAAAACAGCGGCCCCAACGTGCTCGGCTACCTGCGCAGCGACGACGCGCAACGAGTGGTCGTGCTCATCAACAACGCGGCCACCGAGGCGGGTCCGATCAATGTTCCGCTGCGCAACAACCCGGTGATTTCGGCGGCGGATCGCGCTGCGTTCACCGACGGACGCGCGCTCGACGGCGTCGTCACCGTCAACGGCGCGCCCGCCACGCTCACGATCACCAACGCCTCGCTGCCCGTGCGACTGCCCCCGCGCAGCGCCGGCGTGTACTCGCTGCGATAGGCTTCCCCCGCGCTGGCGCGCGAGTGAGCGCTGAGGCGACGGAGGCTCCACCCGCGCTGCCGCGCATGGGTGACGGCCCGCAGTCGCGCTGCCGGTTGGCAGCCCCCACCCGCGCTGCCGCGCGCCCCGCCCCCGCAGAGCGAGGGCGGCGGCTCTGCATTGGGAAAACAGCGGTAGAATTGGTTGAGTTGACGGCACGGAGACCTTGCTCTGCAAGGTCTCTTCGGTACGCGAAGATACTCGCGATACAACACGACGCAAACGCTCGGCGCAAACCGTGCTCGGCGGAGCCGCTTCGCTCAGTGAGTGGTCGCGATCGACTCGACCGAAGCCCTTGCAGAGCAAGGGCACCGTGCGATCAACGAAATCAATTCCATCACTGTTTTCCCAATGCAGAGCCGCCGCCCTCGCTATGCGGGGGCGGGGCGCGCGGCAGCGCGGGTGGGGGCCTGCGAACCGGGCCCGCGCCAGCGCGGGTGGGGGCTCCGTTCGCTTCGCTCACCCGCCCTGCCGCGCGGGTGGGGTCCTCCGTTCGCTCGCCCACCGCTACCGCCGCTTCGTTGCTGCGAAGCGCGCGCGGTACTGCGAAGGGCTCACGCCCGCGTGGCGCTGCATCGCCCGCTGCAGCGTGTCGACCGAGCCGAACCCGCAGCGCTCGGCGATCTGCTCGTGGCTCTTGCCGCTCTCTGCGAGCAGCGTTTTCGCGCGCTCGACGCGCAGGCGCTCGATGAACACAGCGGGAGTGGCGCCCATCTCACGAGCAAAAACCCGCGCGAAGTTGCGCTCGCTCATCGCCGCTCTCCGCGCCAACACCGAGACCGACAGCGCTCGATGCAGGTGCTCTTCGATCCACGGAACGAGGTCTCTCAACGACCCCCCATCGCTCTGCGCCGCGAGCGCCGTGCTGAACTGCGACTGCCCTCCGGGCCGACGCAAGTACACAACCATCTGCCTCGCCACCGCCGCCGCCAACCGATGCCCATAGTCCGCCTCGACGAGCGCGAGCGAGACGTCGATCGCCGCAGAAATCCCCGCGGACGTAAACGTCGGCCCGTCCATCGTAAACACCGCGTCGCCCTCGACCTTCAGCGCTGAAAACAACCGCTGCAGCAGCGCGCACGAGCCCCAGTGCGTGGTCGCCGCGCGCCCGTCGAGCAGCCCCGTCGAGGCCAGCACAAACGCCCCTGTGCACACGCTTCCGATGCGTCGCACCGAGCGCGACTTGCGCCGCAGCCACCAGCCGATCGCGCCGTCGCTGATCGCGTCGAACACGCCCTGATCCGACGCCCCGGTGACGATCACCGTGTCGATCGTCGGCGGAAGCGCCTCGAACGCGCGCGTGTTCGCCACGCTCATCCCCGCGTTGCTCGTGACGGTCCCGCCCTTGGGCGACGCGATCCACAGCTCGTACGCCCCTGGTTGATGCTCGTTCGCGATCGAGAACACCGTCGCAGGCCCCGCGAGATCCACAGGCTGCACGCCGTCGAACACCACCAACACGACCCTGAGCGCCGCCATGATTGGCGGATTCTGCGGTGTCTATGTCGTTTCTGCCATCGCGATTTCGCCCCATGGTTGGCGCGATGAAATGGAAGTCAGCCCTGTGCGCCGCCGCCCTGTTGTGCGGCTGCCCCGCCGCCGCACCCGACGACGGTCGCGCGCCGCAGCCAGTCTCTGCGGAAGAGCACCGCGCCACGATCGAGGCCCTGCGGCCGAGCGTCGCGCGAGCGCGCCCCCTCGTCGCGATCGCGACCGCGCGGAGCGGAACCGAGACGACCGACCTGCTCGTTCCGTACGGGGTGCTGCGACGATCGAACGCGATGGACGTCGTGATCGTCGCAGAATCCCTCGCCCCGCTGGATCTCATGCCCGCGCTGCGCGTGCATCCGCAGCAGACCTACGAGGCGTTCGGCCGCGCGCACGAAGCCGGAGCGGACTACGTGATCGTCCCCGCGATGATGGACGCGAGCGACCGCGCAGCGCAGCGCTTCATCGCCGAGCAACGGCAGAGAGGCGCGCGGATCGTCGGGATCTGCAGCGGCGCGCGCGTGCTCGCCGCCGCGGGGCTGCTCGACGGACGCAGGGCGACCGCGCACTGGGCGGACGTGCTCGAGCTTCAACACGCGCACCCGACGATGTCCTGGGTGCGCGATCGTCGATACGTGGTCGATCGCGAAGTGATGACGACGACGGGCGTGAGCGCCTCCGTTCCGGCGTCGCTCGCGATGATCGAGGCGATCGCAGGAGCAGCGGTCGCTCAGCGCGTCGCGGACGAGCTCGGCGCGCGTTCGTGGCTCGAATCGCACGACTCGGACGCGTTTCGACTCGACTCGTCGGACCTCTCGCTCGCCGCCGGCAACATCCTCTCTCCCTGGAACAAAGAGCGCATCGCCATCGCCGTCACCGACGGCGTCGACGAGGTCTCGCTCGCGCTCGAGGCCGACGCCTGGTCGCGCACGTATCGCTCTCGCGGCGCGGCCACCACCCCCGACGGACGCACGATCACCACGCTCGGCGGCCTCGCGATCGACACTGAAATCGCAGCGAGCGCGCAACGCAGCGCCCCCACCGCAGGCGCCCTCGCGCTCGACTCCGCGCTCGACGCCATCGAAGCGCGCTACTCCGCCGCGACCGCGCGCTTCGTCGCGATGCAACTGGAGTACGCCCGATGATGCTCGCGTCCCTCGCCCTGCTCGCAGCGAACGCATTCGGGCCCGAGCGCGCGATCGCCGCAGGGCCCGTCGTTCCGTGGGGCTATTACTACTCGTGCGAAGCGCTGTACCGCGGGCCGTGCGGCGCTCCTGTCGGGCTCAGCGCGCGCTTCGAACGCGACGTCGTTCGCGGCTCGCTCGGAGGCGTTTCGCACGCGTTTTCGCTAGGCGTTGGCGTCGAGCTCTATAGCTATCTCGGCGGCGGAGCGCAGCTCGCGGGCGCGGGTGCAGCGTACGGCCTCGCGCGCTGGGGAGCGTGGGTGCACCCGCGCGTCGAGCTCGCGGTGCTCGCCTCGGTCGGGGCCATCGTGACGCCGTCGGCGCTCTTCACCGCGGCGCTCTATCTCGACGCCGCTGCGGCCACGCGAATCGCGCTCACGCCAACGCTCTTCGCGCAGATCGAAGCCGGCGCGATGGCGGGTCGCGTCCTCTTGGGCGCGCGCTGGTAGGTTGCCGCGAAGAGTCCGCGCGAGTTCGGCGCCGCGATCGTGCACACTCGGGCGCGTGTCGCTCCTGTCTCCGAAGCCCACCGTGAAGATCCGCACCTCGCCGCACCCCATGGTGCCCGGCCAGCACGCGACGGTCACCGTCACGATCGATACCGACGAAGAGCTCGCCTCCGACCACCTCTCGCTCGAGCTCGTCGCGATCGGAAAGCAGTTCGACCCCGACGAAGACTCCCCCAAGCGCACTCAACAGCTCTGCCGATTGGTCGCCGACCGCCCCATCGACGAGCTTCGCACGGGGCGAACGAGCTTCGATTTTGCCGTAGAAATCCCCGCCAACGCACCGGCGAGCTTCAACAACGAGCTCACCCGCTGCGACTGGACCGCCAAGGTGCACCTCTCGGTCGACTGGGCGTTCGACGTGCACGAGAGCTACCCGGTGTACGTCTCGAAGCTCGCCGTCGACGAGCTCGGCGTCACCGCGCGCAACCGCGCGTGGACCCGCGACGACGGCGCTCCCATGATCGAGTACGCGCTCGGATCGCAGCCGCTCGTGCCCGGCTGCGAGTTCGAGATCCGCACGGCGTTCTCGATGATCGCGCCGCACAACATCCTGCAAATCGACCTGCGGCTGCTCACCATCACCGAGACTACGGGCTTCACCGGCGTCACCACGAGCATCCCCGTCGAGACCCATCAATGGTGCCTCCATCGCTCGGCGCCGCGCGACGGAGCGGTGCTTCGCAATACGCTGCGCCTGCCCAAATCCGTGGACTATTCCGTCTCGGACGCGCTCATCACGCGCCGCCACGAGCTCGCGATCACCGTCGTGACCGAGGCGGCGGAGCCGATCGTCCGAAAGATTCCGATCGTCATCGAAGAGCCCGAAGCGCCGCTCGACACGTTTGGAATCGGCAAGCCCAAGCCCAAGCCCCCCGTCGAGTTCGAGCTCATCGGCGAAGAGCGCGTGCGCGAGGCGTGGGCCGCGATCGAGCGCGAAATCTCTCGTCGCGCAGGGTCCAACGCCTCCGTCGATCCCGCCCGACAGCGCGCGAAGATCCTGCTCGCCAAGAGCGAGGTCGCCCTCGAAGAGCGCCCACACCCTGTGTTCGGCCGCGCGATCGTCGCCGAGCTCACCTCGTCGCACCGCGGCCTCGGGCTCGATGTCTCGGTCGAGCCGAGCACCGCGGACTCGCGCGACGCCCGGCTCTTCGACACAGGTCCCCAACAGCGATGCCGCTCGCGCTCGCGAGAGCCCGCGCAGATCGCCGCCGCGCTGTCGCCCGCGTTGAAGAAGCTCATCGAAGAAGCCGATGACTTCACGATGAGCGACGTGCACCTGCGGCTCTGGTGGGCTCCGCACGAGCTTCGCGCGAAGAACGTCCCTGCGATGTTCGCGACGCTCGACGCGCTCGTCGACGAGTTCGACCGCTTCGAATCGCGCACGCGCGCGCCAGCGAAGCTCGAGCACCTCGTCGATCGCACGCGCGCCTTCGTCGCGCGCAACGACTGCACCCTCACGATCGGAGACATGAGCGTCACGCGGTGGCTCGTGCACGGACGCGAGCTTTCGCTCGCATATCGATTCGACGCGGCGGTTCCCGGGAAGACCACGCTGCAGTTCAGCGAGCAGCTCTCGGGCGATCGAAGGCCGTCGGACGAGGACGTTCGCTGGGTCGCACAGCAGTGCCGACGCGAGGTCACCCTCTCGGACGATCGCTGGACGATGGAGATCCCGTCGGTGCTCTCCGTCGAAGAGTGCGAGCCGATCGCGAGTCATTTTGCTCAGTCGATCACGCTGCTCACGCAGCGAGAGCGTGGGCCGTATCGCTGAGCAAGAGTCCCCACCCCGTCAGCTCTTCGCCGTCTCTTCGCTCGCGGGCTCGTCCTTCTTCTGGATCAAGTCGCGCAGCGCGAAGATCCCCACTGGGCCGATCATGGTGCTCAAGCCGATGATGGCCCACAGGATCGCCGAGCGCTTGGGGCCGTTGGCCGGGCAAAACGCTGCGAGCAGGTAGCCCGACGTGGGGCCGACGAGAAACTTCGCGAGGAAGTACGGAAGCGCGGCGAGGCTCACGTACGTCGCCTCGCGACCGCGCGGAGCGATCGAGACGTTGTACTCGTACAGGCGCGGCGACCACAGCGCTTCACCGACGGTGAGCAAGAGGATCATCGCGACTTGAAAGGGCATCGTCGAGCCGAGCGTCAGCACGAAGGGGCTGAGCGACGAGATGAACGCGCCGAACAAGAGCACTTCGAAGGGCTTTCGCTTGCGCGTAATGGCGGTGCCGAGCGGCGCGAGAAACAAGATCAACATCGAGTTGACCGACCACAGCGTCCCGACCGGAAAGTCCTCTCCGCGCTCGCGAATCACGTACTTCGGCCACGTGAAGTGCATGTGCTGAAACATCATTCGCACCAGCGAGAGCAGCGCGAGCATGAGCATGAAGCGCCAGAACGCCTTGTGCGCGATCACTTCTTTCAGCGAGACGAGCGGGCTGACCTTGGGCTTCTCGGGCGCCGGTCCATCCTCGGGATCAACCCGGTGCTCGAAGTCCTTTCGCAAGAACAAGATCACCACCGCGGCGATCGCCGCCGAGAGAAATCCCACGCCGAGGATCGCCGAGTTGGCCGACATCACCTTGTCGCCGATCAGAGGGAGGTGAACGGTCTTGGTCACGAGCTGCCGCGTCGAGGGGTCGAGAAAGTACTTTCTCGTCGCGTCGATGATCGGCCCCGAGAGCGCGCCGCTCACGTTGAAGCTCACGTACCAGAGCGAGAAGGCGAAGGCCCTCGTGCGCTTGTTCGACGTGCGCTGCACCGCCGTTTGAAGCACGGGTGACGTGGTCGCGTACGCAAACGCAAACGCGAGCAGCGCCGTGATCGCCGCGCCGCGAGCGCCCGCCATCGCCATCGCCAGCCGCGTCAGCGCCGCGAGCGTAAACGACGCGAGCAACGTGCGGCGCACGCCGGCCACGTCCGCGATCGAGCCGACCAGAAACACAAACAGCGAGACCAGGATCGAGAACGTCGCCGCCCACCACCCCGCTTCTTTGTCCGTGAAGCGAAAGTCTCCTGACAACCACAGCGGAAGCGTCGGCAAAAACGTGAAGATCCCCACGTACTCGAAGAACGTGGCGAGGTAGATCAGCCAGAGTTCGCGCGGGCACTGCAAGAGCGCGCGCAGGTCTTCAGCGAGGGTCGTCTTCGGCGCCTCGTGATCGATCGCAGCGGACATCGCACAACGGTAGACAACGGCGCCCACGCTGGACAGAGACATTTTCTCCGCGCTCGCACTTCAACTGCGCGCTTCTGCGTCGACTTGCACCGTGTCATGGCACGGTCGCACCACGTCGAGCACCGGTTGGCCTCGCAGACACCCACCGTCACGCGAGGCCTTCACGCAGGCCGACGCGCGCCCGCCGCCATCGCCGCTGCGCTCATCGCGGTCGTCACGACCCGCGCCGCGCCCGCTCAGGCTCAGGTCACCCCGCGCGTGGGCGCGCAGTGGGTCACGCCCGTCGCCGCGCCGCAAAACCGCGCGTTTGGCTCGGGCGGATCGCTCTCGGCCGCGATCGAAACGCCCGTGCTCCCCTGGCTCTCGCTCGGCGCAGGCGCGAGCGCGACGCTCGTCTCGCTGGTCACGCCGTCGCTCCCCGAGGGAGTACAGCCCCCCACCCGCGTCGGTGGCTGGTTCGGACTCGACGCCATCGCCTCGATCGTCCCCAACCCCGCGCCCGCGCGGATCAGCCCCTTTCTCGACCTCGCGATCAGCGCGGGAGTCTCTGGCGATCGCCTCGTCCCCACCGTTCATGGTCGCGCCGGCGTCGTGCTTCGCCTCGCCCCTTGGGCCATCGGCGCGTCCGTCGGGTACTGGCGACTGTTCGACCTCGTGCCCTCGCCGCTCGCGGGCGACGGGCAGTTCTTCACGGTGGGAATCGACGTTCGCCGCACGTTTACTGCGCCGCAGCGCGCAGCGCGCCCGACCGTCCCCCCGCCGCGCCGAACGCAAGAGCCGCGACGCTGCCCTGAATACCAGCACACACTTTCAAGCGACGTCGACCACGATGGCTGCCCCGACCCCGACTCGGACCAGGACCAGATCACCGACTCGCTCGACCGCTGCGCGCACGCCGCCGAAGACCGTGACGGATTCGAAGACGACGACGGCTGTCCCGACCCCGACAACGACCACGACGCCATCGGAGACACCGTGGATCTGTGCCCGAACGCCGCCGAGGTCGTCAACGGCGTGGACGACGGCGACGGATGCCCCGACGAGGCGCTCGCCCACGTCGAGCAGGGCCGAGTCGAGTACACCGAAGAGCTGCGGTTCTTCTTCAACTCCGTGCGAATCACGCCCGGAAGCGCGCCGGTGCTGCGCGCGATCGCCACGCTCTTGCGCGCGCACCCCGAGTTCGCGGTCGTCTACGTCGAAGGCCACGCGGACTCGATCGGCGACGGTCACTACAACTTTCGTCTCTCCCTCGCCCGCGCGCGCGCCGTGATCGACGAGCTGGCGATCCTCGGCGTCCCGCGCTCGCGCTTCGTCCCAACGGGCTACGGATTTACCCAGCCCGAAGCGCTGGGACGCGACGCGCGCGACCGCGCGATCAACCGCCGAGTCGAGTTCGTCCTCGACGGCCGTCGTCGCGAAGGTCGCGCCCTCACCCCGCGCGGATACGCCGAGATCTCTCGAGGAGCGACGCCATGAATCACCGTTCACTCGCGCTGCTCGCGCTCGCGCTGTCAGCCTGCACCGACGCGCTCGTCGGCGGCCGCTGCGCGCCCGGATGGATCGAGTCCGCCGAACACCAGTGCCTTCGAACCGACGACGCGATCGCCGTCGACAGCGCCAGCGACGCGGCGAACAACGAAGCATCGACGCCCGACGTCGCGTTCACCGACGCGGCGAGCGAGAGCGCCGTCGCAGACAGCGCCGTGTGCGAGGCGCCCTTCACGATCTGCAACGGAGAGTGCGTGGACCTCAACAGCGACGCGCGCCACTGCGGAGCCTGCGGAGCCGCTTGCGAGACCGGCGTCTGCAACGCCGCGCTCTGCCGCGTCGCGCACGCCGGACACCTCGTGCTCATCGGCTCGGACTACGAGCGCTCGGCCAGCGCGCAAAACGCGATCCTGATCAACGCGGTGTCGCTCGGCGCGCGCGCGAACGTGCGCGTGCTCGCATACACCGGGCTCGCCAAGGCCGAAGCGCGACAGCGAATCGAGACGATCTTGCACGCGGGGCTCGCGCGCATGGGCGTGGCCATCACGTCGTTCGGCGACGCGCGCACGCTGCCGAGCGAGCTCTCGATCGACCGCGTCGACGCGCTGCTCGTGTACGACGCGGCGCTGACGAGCGAAGCGCAGAGCGACGAGCTCGCGCGACTGTGGAGCAGCGCGCTCTCGAGCTACTGCCGCGCCGGCGGGACGGTGGTCTTGCTCGACGCCGCGACGACGCCCTTCGGCAATTGGTCGCTCGCGCAGCGGACGGGGCTGCTCACGGTGAGCGACCCGTCGCAGGGCAGCGAGCTGATCGCGATGCTGCCGGCGAGCGCCGCGGCCGACGCGCTCGCGGTCGGTGTCCAAGTGCGCTTCGGAACCCAGGGAAACACGGCTCTGTTCAACGCCGAGCCGTCGACGGCGGTGTTCGTCGACGAGGCTGCGCCCGAGCGAGCGATGGTGGTACATCGAGCGGTGGTTCCACCGCCGTGAACGAAGCGCTGGCAGAGCTGGCAGAGAAGTATCGAACGCTGCTCGCGTGGAGAGCGCAGAAGCAACGGGACGGGAGCGAGCCCGAGCGAGCGGCGTTTCGCGCGTTGGCCAGGCGGTTTCCCGGCGCGCTTCGCGAGCTCGAAGTGCTCTCGAGCGAGACCCTCGAGCGACGCGCGCTCGAGCTCGAAGCGTGCGCGCGAGGCGAGCGCGAGGCGGCCCTGTGGATGCTCGCGATCGAGTCGTTTCATCGATGGATGCGCGCCGCGCTGCGCGTGAAGGCTCGCTCGCACCATTCGTCTCCGGACGAAGCCGCCGCTTCGGACGACGTTGCATTCGTACAAAGACTGCTCGCTCGCGACACGAATCGACTCCGCCCGATCGTCATCGAGCGCGTCGCGATCGAACTCAACGTAGAGCCGTCGGTCGTCGCGCACATCGTCCTTCAACGTGAGCACGCGAACACTCATTCGACCGCGGAAATTCAGCCGTGTTCGAAGATGCGCAAATGATGCGCTCGAACTGATACGTTCGCGAACGTGCCAGCGACGACTGAAGAGACGACTTCACCCAAGAGCCGATGGATCCCCGCGCTGCTCGTCGCAGCAGCGCTCTCGAGCACTTCGAATGAGGCGCACGCGCAACGCAGACGCCCGCCGAACAACAGCTCGACGACGAGCACGGCGAGCGCGACGAGCGCGAGCAGCACACCGAGCACGACGAGCAGCGCAGAGCCCGTCGAGACGAGCGCGAACGCGCGAGCCACACAGAACGCATCGAGCTCATCGAGCGCATCGAGCGCGGCGTCGACGTCGTTGCTGTCCAACCTCGTGAACCGACCGGGGCAGCATCAGTCGCGACCGACGTTCGAGCTCTTCGCGGGCGTGGCGCCGGCGGCGTGGGCGTGGCCGTGGGGAGGACTCGCGGTTTCGCCTGGGTTTCGCCTGGGATTTCCGCTCACGCGAAACGGGATGCTCGCCAACATCAACAACGATATTCGGTTGATGGTCGGCGCTCAGTGGATCATCTCGTTCAACCCCGCTGAGTACTGGTGGATCACCGCGCCCCTCTCGCTGCAATGGAACTTCTTTCTCTCGCAGCAGTGGTCGGTCTCGCTCGAAGCAGGCTTGTCCGTCGACGTGTTCGTCTACGACTTTCTCAACTGCTACGACCACCCTCGGTACTTCTGTGATCGAGTGTTCTTTCACCCCGTCGGAGGCATCGGACTGCGAAGACACCTGAGCAGCAACCCGTCCCCCGGCGCGCCCGCTCTCGAGTTTCGCTTTTCGTACCCGTACGGAGTTCAGGTCGGAATCGTCCTCTGAAAATCACACGCACCTGTTTTCAACTTCACTGACCGAGGACGGACAACACGGCACCTCGGTCTATGTGCGGTCGACTCGGCCGCAACCCGCGTGCAAAGCTTTCGTCTCTGAGGAGCCCCGCGATGCTTCAACGCAGAAACTCTCGCTGGTGGTCGGTCGCAGTTCTTGCAGTCGCCGGATGCGCACCCGCGCCGGCGGCGATCCAAGACCCCCCGTCGCGCCCGAGCGATTGGTGGCCCATTGGCCCCGGCTGCGACGCGCAGCCCGACCCGCACTGCAACAACATCGTCAACCGAGTGATGGTCCCGCTGTTTCGCGGGTCGGGCATCACGATGGTCGACGAGAGCAAGAGCGAGCTCTGTCGCCGGATGGCGCTCGACTTGATCGGGCGCGTTCCGACGACGGAAGAAGCAGCGCAGTGCCAGCGCGAGACGCCCGAGCAGATGGCGGATCGCTTCATGGCCTCGCCCGAGTACGTGCGGCAGCAGCGCCGCAACTGGGGCGAGCGTTTCTACAACCTCGACGAGCAGTGGTATCACTACGCGGTCGAGGTCGACGAGCTGATCGAGCGGCTGTACCGCGATCACATCTCGTATTCGGACTTCATGACCAGGTTCATTGTGCACCCTGGTTTTTATGCGACGTTTCGCGGTGACGACTGGTCGTCGAACGTCGTTCGCTACGCGCTCAACCGCAACGCGCGCGCGGACGAGATCGCCGCGCTCAGGCCGCTGTCTCGCGCGTGGCACACGCGACGCTTCTGCGACGGCACCGTGTGGTGGAACACGCGAACCTCTCGCGGCGGAACGGACGAGCGCGCCGACGGCTCGTGCGGACGCGACGAGTTCGCCATCAATTTCTGCCGCTGCCGCGACGACGACGGGACGAGCACGTGCGCGACCAACGCGTTCGGCGCCGCCGTGGATTTCGGCACCGAGGGCTGCGCGGACCGCATGCACCGAGACGAGGATGTCAACGCGCTGCGCGTGACCGAGGTCGGCGCGGGACGCGGACCGGTGTGCCCGGGCTTGCCGTTCTACAACCAATGTCAGGACCGTGATTTCGGAGACGACGGCCCGACCACGCAGCTGCGACGGCTCAACGGAATCACCGAAGGCCAACGCCAGCGGCTCTATTCGCTGGGCCGCGCGCTGAGCCAGCGTCCGGACTTTTGGGAGGGCGCGGCGGACCGCGAGCTCAAGCGATTCCTCGATTGGTGGCAGGCAGGATTGCGAAAGCCCGATTTCGACATTCCTGCAGTGCGCACGGTGCTCGCCGACGAGCTGCGCCGCACCGGCAGCCTTCGCTACGTGCAGCGCTTGATCGTGACGAGCATGCTCTACACGCAGCGGGCTGAGCTCGCGCCCGGAGAAGCGGACCCGCCCAGCACGCATCCGGTGTGGGCCATGGGACCGACGCGCATCATGACCGCCGAGCGATGGCTCGACTCGGTCTTCTACGTGACCTTCGGCGAGAGCGCGGGCGTGTGCGACTTTCGCTTCGTCACCGAGAACTACAACTGGCGCATGCTGGTGAACAACAACCTCGCGATGGAGGACCCCATGCGCAATCGCTTCAGCAACGACTACCGCGAGTGGGTTCAGTCGCTGAGCGGCTGCTCGTCGGCGCTCTCTCGCTCGACGCGCTCGTCGCTGTCCATCGTCACGTCGCAGCACGAAATCGCGCAGAAGCTCTGCGCCGCAGGAAACCTCGTCGTGACCGAGAACCTGCCCGACGCGTTCTCCGCGGAGGCTTACACGCCTGCGGTGCGACGGCTCTACGAGCGCTCGCTCGGCCGCGCGCCCAGCGACGACGAGGCCAACGCCGCGATCGCTGACATGACCGCCTGCGGAGCAGAGGGCGGCAACGCGGGCTGCGGTGGCTCGGGCCACGCGGCGCTGCGGTGGTTCTGCGCACGACTACTCGATTCGGCTGAGTTCGCCGTCTACTGAAATCTTAGGAGTTGTCCGATGAGCAATCGATTCGATGACGACGACCGCTACGACGGAAAGAGCAAGCCGCTGCTTCGACGACGGGACCTGCTCAAGGCCACGTTGATCGGAGGAGCCGCCTCGAGCGTGGTGGCGCTGCCGTTTATGCACAGGGCCTTCGCGCAACGACGGCCGGACGCTCCTGCCAAGCGCGTGCTGATCATCTACTTCGGCGGCGGCGTGCGCTCGAGCGTGGCCTTTCACGCGAGCCCCAACGCGAAGAAGTACAACCCGTGGGGCGTGATCGAAGGCACGGGCACGCCGTTTTCGCTGGGCAAATTGCTGGATGATTTCATCCCCGCAGGCACGCCCATCATCAACCCCGAGCAGCCGCTGCCCGACTCGCTCTACACGCTCTCGATGATGGGCGGCTGGCGAGGCACGCGCGTCGCGAGGCTGCGCGAGGTCGCCAATCGCTTCTCTGTCGTCGGCACGTGGAACCCCGCGCGCGGCGACCACTACCGCGGCGCCACCGAAGAGCCCACCGGCTCTCCCTCGGGGCTCGAAGCGGGGTTGCTCTCGCGACTCGGGACGGCGGTCGACGCCGCGGGAGGTATTCCGCTGCCTCCAGACAACACTCCGACCGTGGTCGACGGCGCCGTCGTTCAACCGGACGCCTCGGCGATGCCCACCGAAGATGGCGGCGCTGGCGGCGACGCGGGCGCAGAGCCGCGCGTCGATCCGCGCGATCAAATCCCGGCGTTTCACGTGAACCCCGGCGCGATGTTCGGACACACCAACGACGCGACCGCGCGCTTCGCGCCCGTCCCGCTCTTCGGCGTCGATGGGCTTCCGGGCCGAACCAACATCGACGACGACGACTTTCAAGCGGTCGGACAAGACTGGGCCCGCGACCCTGCGATGCGCGCGAGGCTCGATCAACGACGGATGCGCGCGCGCGTCGGCTGGGGCCGCGGCGTCGTCGAGCAGTACGCAGCGGATCGCGAGGCGCGTCGTCGCGTCGGCGAGCGATTGACCGCGCAGTGGATCGACGTTCGCGACAACGACAACGAAGCGCGCGGCTCGGTCATGACCGACAGCGGCCTCGCGCCGCTCACCAACGGAATGCTCCACGAGCTCTTCTCGCTCGCGCTCGGGCCCGACCCGGACGCGATGATGCCGGGGCCCTATCAAAACCCGCGCGAGAGCGGCTTCTACCGCTCGGCGATGGACTTCGCGCTCGCCGTTCGACTGCTGCAGCTCGGCTCACCGTCCATCGTCGTCGAGATGGGCGGCTTCGACACGCACTCGGGCGAGCGTCGCGACGCGCCTGCGCGCTTTCGCTTCGTGGGCCGCATCTGGTCCACGCTGCAATGGCTGCTCTCGCGCATGCCCGAGCCGGGCGAGCCGGGCAAGACGATGCTCGATCGCACGCTCATCCTCACGATGTCCGAGATGAGCCGCGACCCAGGGACGGAAGCGACGGGCTTCAACAACGGCGAAGGCTCGGACCACGGCTCCGACGCGAGCACGTACTACCTCGCCCACGCGATCATGGGCGGCGGCGTGGTGCCCGGACGGCTGGTCGGCTCGACCTCGACGACGTCGTACATTCCGCCGACGTCCGAGCGCATCTCGCTGCGTCGATTGCACTCGACGACGCTGTGGGCGCTCGGGCTCGAGCACGACAATCCTGACTGGGGATTTCCAGACGCGCCGCCGATCACGCAACTGTTTCAGATGTGAGCCCCACCGCGATGACGACCCGTGCTTACCTCTTGAAAACTGGTGCCTTCGCAGCGCTCGCGCTCACGGCGCTCGCAGGCGCGTGCACCTCGACGCCGCCGGTGCGCATGAACCCGGTGATCCCGACGCCCCCCGAGCGCGACCGCGTCACCGCCACGATGTACCCGACGCTCAGCGAGCTCTATCAGGGCGCGCAGGGCATCTACCGCGGCTGTGGCCCCAACGGAAACGTCTGTCACAACGCCAGGCAGTACCCCAACCTCAACTCGCTCGGCGCGATCACGCTCTCGATCAACCAGCCCTGCAATCAATTGCAGGACGACCCGTCGCGCATGGACGACTGGTGCGAGCGCCAGGGAGACACGGTTCGCATCGGCGAGGCGCGGCTCGAGCTCGGGTACATGCAGCGCTTGTCCGACGCCAACGAGATGATGGGCTCGCGGTGGTTGATCGCGGTGCAGGGAGAGCTTCCTGCGCTCGAGCGAGACACGGGCCTGGCCATCGTGCGCGTGCGCGAAGGGCGCAGCGACGACTGGCTCATCGGCTTCGACCGCGCGCACTTGAGCACCGACCCGATGCGGCCCAACACGCTCATCGCGCAGGTCGACCTCGACGAAGAATACAAAGAGCGCATCCTCGCTCGCGCGGGCATCCCCGCAGAGACCAACGCGATTCAGTTCGGCGACCCCAACCGCAACGGCGTGTACGGAAGGGCGCTCGGCAACGCGCTGATCGTCCCTGGGCACCCCGAGCGCAGCTACTTGATCCGTCGCCTGATCGACCCGACCGCGGGTCCGTTGATGCCGCTCGCCAACTGCTGCTTCTGGAGCAAGCAGTCGCTGCGCGCGATGTGGTGTTGGATCGCGGGGCTTCGTCCCGACGGCTCCAACGCGATGGACCCGATCGACTATTCGATCTGCCCCGACGGCCCTGTCGAGAGCGTGCAGTACCCGACGCCCGGCCCGATGTGTGAAAGCGCAGGGCTCTGTCCGGTTCGCGCGACCAACGCGATCCCCGACGAGGCCACGTGGGCCAACGTGTACAGCAACATCCTCGTTCCGCGCTGCGGAGGAAGCGGCTGCCACCGCGGCGGAGACACCGCGGGCAACCTGGACCTCGGCTCGGAGGACGCGGCGTACAACCAGATCGTCCGCGCGATGCCGGCGCGCATCACCGTGGGCAACGCGTCGACGAGCCCGTTCTACCAGCGGCTCACGCAGCCCTGCGCGATGGGCGCCTCGTGTCGGCGCATGCCGTTGGGGCAACCTTCGCTCCCGGCCAACGAGCTCAGCGTGATCGCTCGCTGGATCGAAGGCGGAGCGCGCCGCGACGGAACGCTCACGCCCGACGTGGTGATCCCCGACGCGATGATCCCGAGCGAAGGCGGAGCCCCCGACGTCGCGACGGACACCGGCGTGAGGACGGACAGCGGCGTGACGGACTCCGGTGTGATGGTGGACACTGGCGTGATGGTGGACACCGGCGTGATGGTCGACACGGGCGTCGCTCCGATGGACAGCGGCGTTGCGCCGATGGACTCGGGCGCGATGGACGCGGCCGCGGAGTAGCGAGAGTCGGCCTCATCCCCGTCCCTTCTCCACGCCTGATGGCGTGGAGAAGGGGGCCTTGGCTGCGCATAGACGGCGGATGGGACTCGGTTGCTCGCGGTAACGAAGCAGCGGCGTGACTTGCTCTTTGCGAGTTGCGTACGCGGCACCAAACCGCGTGCGCGCAGCGACGCCCCAACTCACTTCGTTCTGATCGGCGCTTGTGCGCAGCCAAGGCCCCCTTCTCCACGCCATCAGGCGTGGAGAAGGGACGGGGATGAGGCTCACAAAAGCCGCCCGCTCACGAGGATGAAGAGCTCGCTCACTGCACCGTGCGCTGCACGAAGTACCGGTGCGTGTCGTAGTCGCGCGCGACGTCCACGCAGCACGAGGCGCTCAGCGCTTCGCTGATCGGGACGCGCGTGATCCTGCCGTGCGGCAGCGTTCCTCTCGACGCGGTCATCATCCCCCAAGCGCGATCCACACACGCGTCGAGCGCCGCCGACGCGAGCCGGTGCGCCATCACGCGATCGAGCGCCGTCGGAACCCCGCCCCTCAACGGATGCCCCAACGCCACCGCCCTCGCGTCGACGTCCATGTCCGCGCGCAGCCGCTCGGCGAGCAGCGCGCCCACGCCCCCGAGCCGCGCAGCGCCGTACTCGTCGGGCTCGGCGTCGACGAGCACCTCTTGCATCCCTTCGGGCCGCGCCCCCTCGGACACGACGATCGTCGCGTACCGAGGAGTGCGCTCTCCCTTGCTGTTTTCAGGGCTCAATCGCGCGTCGAGCTGCCGATACACCTGCTGCAACAAGAATGGGTGTTCAGGAATCAAGATCATCTGCGCCCCGCCGGCGAGCCCGCCCCATAGCGCCAGGTGCCCCGCGCGACGACCGACGACCTCGACCACTTGCACCCAGCGCCGCGACCCAGCGCTCGTGCGCGAGCCCGCCACGACGTCCGCGCACGTCCGCAGCGCAGAATCGAAGCCGATCGCGTAGTCCGTCAGTCCGATCTCGAGGTCGACGCTCTTGGGAATCCCCACCACGGGCGCGCCGAGCGAGACGAGCTTCGAGACCGCCGCGAGCGTGTCGCGCCCGCCGACCACCGCGAGCCCGTCGAGCGAGAGCCGCTCGATGTTGCGCAGGATCTCTGCGTTGACGTCGATGCGCTTTTCACCGCGCAAAACACGGCTCGGATTGGTTCGAGTGCACCCGAGGTTCGAGCCCGCCTCGCGGTCCCACAAGCGCACGCGCGGCCGCTCGAGCTCGAGCGTGTCGGGCACCTCGGCGCCGATGAGCCCCTCCCAGCCGTCGTAGATCCCCACGACCGAGCACGAGCACTCGAGCGCGCGATAGACAAACGCCTTGATGGCGGCGTTCATCCCCGGTGCGTCGCCGCCTCCTGTGAGGATTCCGAAGCGAGGCGCGCGCACCGACGCACTCTCTCAGCGACGGCCAGGACGCGCGGGCGGCGTCGGCGCGAGGTCGATCGCGAGGTCGATCTGCGTCGAGGGCGCGCCGCGCGGGTTGGCCCACGTGAAGTTGCCGAGCGCGTTGCGCATGCACGTCTCGAAGGACTGATTGCGGTGCGGCGTGAGGTGCACGCGATCGACGATGCCCGTTCCGCCAGCGATCACTTCCAAGTGGATTTCAACGCGGCCCTGCGCGGTCGCCTGCGCGGCGAGCAGGCGCTTGTAGCAGTCCACCAGCGGGTTCTTCTGCCGCTGAACCGCGCGCTGGATCGCCGGCGCGGTGAGGCCCGCGCTCACGCGCGGGAGGTTCACGTTGAAGTACGGCGCAGGGCCCGTGTACGCCGCAGGATCCGCGGCGATCTCGACTTGAGGACGGTGCGGCGCGCCAGCGTCCGCAGCGGCTGGGGCCGCTCCCGCATCCGCGGGACGCGCGCCAGCGTCGGGAGCACTCTGAGCAGACGCAACGCCCGCGACCGCCAGCGCCAGCGACGCTGCGAAAGGAACGACCAACGATGATGACCAGCGATTCGTGCGGTGATTGCCTGCGTGTTGCATCCTGAACAGTCCTCAATGGTGAAGCGCGCGCGGCGCGAGAAGAGACAGTACCCCACGCGTACTTGTTGTGTAACCCATTCGTTGCGCAGCGCGCGCATCGAAGGATCGATCTCGAGCAAAAGAGACTCGCATTGAACGAAGCTCGATGGCGCAGCATTCAACGCTCGCGCGATCGAACGCCGCCGCGCATCGATGTACCGAAACGAGCGCCGGTGGCGCGCACCGCCCTCCGGTGCTTCACCTGTGCGGGCGAAGGGGCCATAGCCTCTCGACGAGGCTCGGTCGTCAGGAGTACACAGCGTCGCCCGTTCTGCAGGCGTTGCCGTAAGGAGTGAAGGTTTCATGGCGAGCACAAAGGAAGTGATCGAGAAGGCCAAGACGTTCGGTTCGCACAACTATGCGCCGTTCGATCTGGTCCTCACCCGCGGCGAGGGAGCGCACGTCTGGGATCCCGAGGGACGCGAGTACCTCGATCTGCTCGGCGGCTACTCGGCGCTCAACCACGGCCATCACCACCCCAAGATCATCGCGAAGGCGCACGAGCAGCTCGACAAGATCGCCGTCGTCGCGCGGTGCTTTCTCAACGAGCCGCTCTCTGAGCTCGCCGAGAAGCTCGTCGAGCTCTCGGGCCTCGACCGAGTGATGCCGATGAACAGCGGCGCCGAGGCGGTCGAGAGCGCGATCAAGGTCGTGCGCGCGTGGGGCGTTCGCGTGAAGGGCCTCGCGCCCAACAAGGCGCAGATCATCGTCTGCGAGAACAACTTTCACGGCCGCACGACCACGGTGGTCTCGTTTTCGAGCGAGCCGTACTACCGCGATCAGTTCGGTCCGCTCACGCCGGGCTTCGTGCGCATCCCCTTCGGCGACGCCGAAGCGCTCGAGAACGCCATCACCGAGGACACCGTCGCGTTTCTCGCCGAGCCCATCCAGGGAGAGGGCGGCATCGTCGTCCCCGCTCCGGGCTGGATGGCCAAGGTCCGCGAGATCTGCACGCGAAAGAACATCGCCCTCATCTGGGACGAAGTGCAGACCGGCCTCGGACGCACGGGCAAGATGTTCGCGTGGCAGCACGAAGACGCCAAGCCCGACCTCATGACCCTCGGCAAGGCGCTCGGCGGCGGAATCATGCCCGTCTCGGCCTGCGTCGGTAAGCGCGAGTTCATGGACGCGATTCACCCCGGCGAGCACGGGAGCACGTTTGGTGGCTCTCCGTTCGGGATGACCATCGCCAAGACCGCGCTCGAAGTGCTCGTCGACGAGAAGCTCTCCGAGCGCGCTGCCGAGCTCGGCCCCAAGGCCATGCAGCGCATTCGCGACGCCAAGCTCCCCGGCGTCCGCGATGTCCGCGGCAAGGGAATGCTCATCGGCATCGAGCTTCACCCGGCCATGGGCGGCGCGCACAAGCTCTGCGAGATGCTCATCGACAACGGCGTTCTCACGAAGGAGACCCGCAAGCACGTCCTGCGTCTCGCGCCTCCGCTGGTGATCTCCGAAGCCGACCTGATGAAGGGCGTCGACATCACGATCGAGACCATCAAGCAGATGTACGTTCAGGCGGACCACGCCGAGTTCGCCGCGCATCCGTGAGCGAATTCGCTCAGCGACGGGGGCGAAGCTGCTGGACTCGATAGCTCCAGCGCAGCGCAGCGACGCCGGACTCGGGCCTCGGCCACGAGACGTTGTTGAGCTGCGCCCGGATGCAGCTCGCGCTCGCGTTGAGATCCGCTCGTGCAGGAACCGCGCGGACCGTGATCGCGATCGGCGTTCCGGCCTCTGAGCGAACGTTGAGGAGCACGGAGTACTGCAGCGTTCCGGTTGGGCGATTCGGCATGAGCGCGATGCACCCGCGAACGCGCTCTCGCGACTGCACGATCGCCGCGCGCATCATCGCTGCCGCTCGCCCCTGCACCTGCGGCGGAATCTGCACCTGCTCGACCTGAACGTCGTGCGTGGGCGGCTGCACTGGCGGCATTCCATACGCAGGCGCGGGCGCGCCATACGCAGCCACCAGCCGCGACTGCGCAGAGCGCTGCGAACGATCGGGGCTCTCGGCGCTGCTCTCGATCGGAGCGAGCGCGGCGAGCGCGGCGATCACCACGGCAGCGGGGCGCGCGACGGTGCTCGTGCGCGAATCGCGCTCACAAAACGGGCATCGCTCGTCGCTCGCGCGCACGTGCCTCGCGCACCTCGCGCACTGAATCCACTCTGGCTGCTCGTTCATCGATGGCTCCCTCTCGTCGAGACGCGCGCGAGACTGACTCTGTCAGAGCGCTCGGTATTCATGCGGTCCTTCGACACCGCGAGCAGTGAAGAACCTTTGCGCCGCCTGCACGTGCAGAGGAAACGCGAACAGCCCCTCGAGCCCCTCGGGCCCGAAGATCACGCCGCGCTCGTCGGTCTCGTTCGTCGCGGTGAATCCCGGCCACGCCCGAGCGTCCATCTCCTCTGCGATCGAGAAGAGCAACACCCGATTGGGCCGAGGCTCGGTGCTCGTAAACCAGAACGTCACGAGCTTGTCCGCAGCGACCTCGACACCAGTCTCTTCGCGAACCTCCCGCGCCCCGCCCTCTTGCCAGCGCTCGTGCTCTTCGAGAAATCCCCCGACGAGCGCGTATTTGCCCCGCTGCGGCTCGATCGCGCGGCGCACCACCATCAGCCCCAAGCGCCCGTCCACGCGCGCAGGCACGAGCACCACGGACACGGGAATCGGGTTGGCCCACACCTGCGCTCTGCACTTCGAGCACGTCCTCGGATACCGGCTCACGTCTTCGAATGCAGCGCCACACGCGTGGCAGAACGCGTCTCTTCCCATCAACCTCGACGCTATCACCCCCGCGCGACGCTCGTCGCGAGCGAGCGCCAACTCGTGGTACACCTTCGCGGCAGCGCCGATGCTCACGTCCCTTGTGCAAACTCTCTCGAACGCCGGTCGCGTCGCCGCCGCCGGGACGCTCGGGTTGCTCGTGTTCGGGCTCTTCGTGACGCTGATGGCCAAGAGCGCCCCGACGGCGCTCACGCAGCAGATCTCGCGCGAGCGCAACGAGGCGACCGCGGTGATCTTCGCAGGATTTTCACTGGGGATCGCGGTGATCATCGCCGCCACGCTCCAGGGAGGCTGACCGATGGCAGTCGCGCAGGGACAGTGCCCCAATTGCGGCGCGCCGATGAGCTTCGGCGTCGGCGCGAGCCACTCGCAGGTCTGCAAGTACTGCCGCACCGTCGTCGTTCGCACCGACCGCGACTGGCAGAACCTCGGCAAGGCCGCGGACCTCGCCAACACCCCGAGCAAGCTCGCCGTCGGTGACCGAGGCAGCTTTCGGGGCAAGAGCTTCGAAGTGATCGGCCGCGTGCAGCTCGATTACGGCCGCGGGCCCTGGGACGAGTTCTACGTCCAGTACAACGACGGGCAGTGGGGTTGGATCGCCGAGGCGCAGGGCAACCTGTACGTCACGCAGAAGATCGAAGAGAACATCCCGTTTCCGCCTGCACAAACGCTGCGCGTGGACACGCCCGTCGTGCTCGGACGGTACGGCAACTTTCGCGTCGTCGAACGGCGCGACGCCAAGATGCTCACCGCCGAGGGGGAGCTTCCGTTTCGTCCGACCGCGCAGCGCTTCTACGCAGACTGCCACGGGCCGAACGGAGCGTTCGCCACCCTCGATTACAACGACGGGACCAAGGCCCCAGAGCTGTTCGTCGGGATGATCATTCCCCTCGGCGAGGTCGCGCTGCAGCCTCGCGGAGGAGAGCGGCCCGGCGCGCAAAAAGCCGCTCTCTCCGAGCTCACCTGCCAGAACTGCGGAGGCAAGCTCCCCGCGCCCAAGCCCGGCATCGAGCGCGTCGCGTGCAAGCACTGCAACACGATCAGCGACTCGACGACCATGCAGGTGCTCGCGCGACAGAGCGCGGCGCGACAAAAGCCCGTCTTCGCCTTGGGCACCGAAGGGACGCTCGGCGGGACGAAGTACATGGTGATCGGCTACGTCGAGCGCAGCGCGTACGTCGAAGGCGAGCAGTTCTTCTGGCAAGAGTACCTGCTCTGGTCGCAGACCGTGGGCTTTCGATGGCTCATGCTCGACGAGGGCAACTGGCTCTTCGTCAACCCGATCTCCGCCGCGGACGTGCAGTGCAACGAGTACCAGGCGGTGTGGCACGGCCGGACGTTTCAGCTGCGCAACCGCAACGACGCGCGGGTCGAGTACGTGCTCGGAGAGTTCTACTGGAAGGTCGAAGTCGGCGAGACCGTCGCGGCGACGGACTTCGTCGCTGGCAACGACGTACTTTCCCGTGAGAAAACGCAGGACGAAGTCAACTGGAGCTACTGCACGGCGGTCTCGTTCGGGCAGCTCTCGCAGGCCTTCGGCGTCAGCGCCAGCGCGATGGCCTCGGGCTTCGCGTACAACCCCACGCCCGGCTACAACGAGCCGAGCAGCGGGTCGGGCGGCGCGCTCAGCACGTTCACCAGCATCGCCGTGGTGTTCTGCATCATCGCGTGCGTGATCTGCATCGCGGCCAACAGCGACGGCACCGGCGGCTCGTACAGCAGCGGGTCGTACGGAGGAAGCTCGTACAGCGGCGGCGGCAGCTCGTTTGGCGGCTTCGGCGGTAAGTGAATCGCGCGCTGATCTTCGTCACGGTCTTTCTGCTCTCGACCTGCGGGCTCGCGTATCAGCTCCTCGCGGGCGCCGTCGCCAGCTACGTGCTCGGCGACTCGGTCACGCAGTTCTCGCTCGTCGTGGGCGCGTTTCTCTCGGCGATGGGCGCGGGCGCGTACCTCTCGAAGAGCATCGAGCCGCCAGGACGCGCCTTCGTCGACGCATCGCTCTCCGCTGCCATCGTGGGAGGGACGTCGGTCGAGCTGTTGCTCATCACGTTTCCTCGCAGCGGCTTCTTTCGCCCGATGCTCTACGGCGTCGTGCTCGTCACCGGAGCGCTCATCGGCGTGGCCCTGCCGCTCTTGCTGCGCGTTCTTCGACGGCACATGGCCCTGCGCGAGCTCGCCGCGCGCGCGCTCGCCGTGGACTACGCGGGCGCCGTCGTCGGATCGCTCGCGCTCTCGATGATCGCCGTGCCCAAGCTCGGCCTCGCGCGCACCGCCCTTCTGTTCGGCGTCGCGCAGTCGCTCGCCGCGCTGCTCGCGACGTACGCGCTCGGTCCCAGCGTCGGTCCGCCCAAATGGCTGCGCGTGCGCGCGATCATGGCGGCCATCGCGCTGGCGTTGCTCTTCGTCGTCTCGCCCAGGCTCGCGCCGATCGCTGAAGACGCGATGTTTCCCGACCCCGTCGTGTACGCGAAGAAGAGCGCGTACCAGCGCATCGTCGTGACCTCGGGCCGCGGCTCGATGCAGCTGTTTCTCGACGGAAATCTCCAGTTCGCCAGCGTCGACGAGCACCGCTACCACGAAGCCCTCGTGCACCCCGCGCTCACGTCCTCGCGGCAGCGGCGCAACGTCCTCGTGCTCGGCGGAGGAGATGGGCTCGCGGTGCGAGAGATCCTTCGATACCGCGACGTCGAGCGAGTGACCCTCGTCGACCTCGACCCGGCGATGACCGAGATGGCCCGAGAGTTCGCGCCCGTCGTCAGACTGAACCGTGATTCGCTGCGCGACCGCCGCGTGACCGTCGTCAACGACGACGCGATGGTGTGGCTCACGCGCGGCAGCGAGCGATTCGACGCGGTCATCGTCGACTTTCCCGACCCCAACCATTTCTCTCTCGGAAAGCTCTACACCACGCGCTTCTACGCCCTGCTCCGCGCGCGCTTGTCCGAGGGCGCGGCGGTCGTGGTCCAGAGCACCTCGCCCCTCGCCGCGCGGCAGTCGTTTTGGTGCGTCGCGCACACGATGGAGGCAGCGGGGTTTCGCACGCGCGCGTACCACGCCTCGGTCCCTTCGTTCGGCGAGTGGGGCTATGTGCTCGCGACGCTCGAAGAGCCTCGTCCGTTCGGCACGCTCCCGTCGGGGCTGCGCTATCTCAGCGCAGAGCTGCTCCCGACGCTCTTTGTCTTCTCGCCGGACATGTCGCGCGTCGAAACCGCGGTCAATCGCCTGAACAATCAGGTCCTGGTCCAGTACTACGACCGCGAGTGGCGACGGTATTACTGAGCGCTCGATCGCGTATGCTCCTCGCGTGAACTCCTCTCGCCGACGCGCGCCGCTCGCGATCGCCACGGCGCTCGCATTCGCTTCGCTCTCGTTCGCGCAGAGCCCGCCGAGGCTCACCGGGACGCTCTCGGTCCGCGCTCCGCGCGACGCGCGCGACCGCGACGTGACCGTGGACGTCACGCTCACCAACAACAACAGCGCCCCCGCGGTGCTGCCGGGACAAGTGGTGACCGTGCCGCAGCTCTTGCTCGAGGTGCGCGGCCCACAAAATCAAGTGATCCCGACGATCCCGCCGCCCGTTCCGTCGTCGAGCACGGTGACGATCGCGCCGGGCCAGTCGATGCAGCGCTCGATGAGCCTCGCGATGTTCTCTCCCGCGTTGCGACCGGGGCGCTACACGGTGCGCTTTCGCAGCCCGCTCATCACCGGCGCGGCGGTGAGCTTCACCGTGGTGCGCTGAGCGCGAGCTCGCGTCGATCAGATCAACGCGCACATCTGGATGCGCGGAATGCACCCGCCGTTGCAGCACTGCTGCGTCGCAGTGCAAGCCGTCCCGCAGGCGTCGCAGTGCAAGCCGTCCCGCAGGCGCCGCAGTTGTTCACGTCGGCGTCGATGTTGATCTCGTAGCCGTCTGCCGCGTTGCGGTTGCAGTCGGCCATACGCGGATCACCGATCGCTCCGTAGCGGCAACGCGAGCTCGTGCACGTCGCGGTCTGTCCCGCAGGAACAGCGGGGCACGCATAGCCGCAGCCGCCGCAGTTGTTCACGTCGATCGCGGTGTCGACGCACACGTTGCCGCACGCGGTCTGGCGCGACGCGCACGTCACGCAGCCCGTCGCCTGGCACACTCCGTTGAGCCCGCAGTTGACGCCGCAGCCGAGGCAGTTGGCGGGGTTGGCGCGCAGCGTGGTCTCGCAGCCGTTGGTGAACACGCGATCGCAGTCGCCAAAGTCGCGGTTGCAGCTCGTCGCGCACGCGCCCGAAGCGCAGATGGGCAGGCCGTTTGCGACCGCCGCGCAGGCGGCGCCGCAGCGCCCGCAGTTCGAGACGTTGGTGCTGGTGTTGGTCTCGCAGCCGTTTGTGCGGCTTCCGTCGCAGTCGCCGAAGCCAGCGGCGCACGTGTACGAACACGAGCCTGCGGTGCACACCGGCGACGCGTTGGCCGCGGCGGGGCAGGCGTTCATGCAGCGACCGCAGTGAACGGTGCTGGTGTTGAGGTTGGTCTCGCAGCCGTTCGCCGCGTTGCCGTCGCAGTCACCATAGCCGGGGTTGCACGAGAGCCCGCAGCGGCCCGCGGCGCACGAGGGAGCGGCGTTGGCGCCAGAGGGGCACACCATCCCGCACGTGCCGCAGTTGGCGGCGTTGGTCATGAGGTCGACGCAGCTCGATCCGCAGCGCGTGAGCGGCCCGCAGCCGCTGACGCAGCGGCCCATGGCCGAGTCGCACACGGGGTTGGCGCCAGAGCACGCCATGCCACAAGCACCACAGTTCATCGCGGTGTCGAGCGAGGCCTCGCAGCCGTTGCTCGCGTCGCGATCGCAGTCTCCGTAGCCCATTCGACAGGTGTACGAGCAGCGGCCCGTCGCGCAGTTCACCGTGGAATTCGTACGGCTCGCGCACACCATCCCGCACGCCCCGCAGTGGTTCGCGTCGGTGTTCGTGTCGACGCACGCGCTTCCGCAGCGCGTCTGTCCCGAGGGGCACGAAGGAGCGACGTCGGGCATCGAGGCGACGTCGGGCTGCGCCATCGAGTCCGCGCGGACCTCGGCGTCGGGCAGAGCGTCGGGCATCGAAGCGACATCGTCCCCCGGGACGATCATCATCGAGTCCATCGTTCCGCTGTCCGCGCCGGCGTCGCGATCGCGCGTCGGAACGGTTGTACAAGCCACGGACAACGCACCCACAGCAGCAAGCATCGAAGCGTCGAGTCGAAAGCGCATAGCTGCACTCTACTCGATCCTCGCCGACGCCACGCGCATCGAATGCGCAAACCGCACAACTCGCGCAGGGTCGTACCGCGCGTTCGCGCTGCAATCCGTCATACCGAATACGTTTTAGGCAGCATCACATAAAACGTTCGGTATGATCGCGGTATGGCAGCGATCGAACCCACCGCAGCGGGCGCCGTGACAGTGCGCCCGCTCAACGATCACGTCGTCGAAGTCGTGTACTCGGGGAGGGTCGACGCGAACCTCATTCAGCACTCGATGAGCCAGCTGCTCGCGATTCACCAGCGATCGCCCGTGCGCTGGCAGCTCATCGACGCGACCAACATCAATGGCATCGACCCGTCGATGCGCCGCACTGCGAGCGAAGCGATGCAGTCGGTGAAGGACAACGGGATGCAAGTGATCGCCGTGGTCCACGTGAGCGCGGCGCGGATGCTCGGCAGCGCGCTCGCGTTCGCCGTGGGGCTGCCGTTGCGGCTCGTTCCGACGCGCGACGAGGCCCTGGCGCTGCTGCGCGCAGAGAAGGCGTTGTGAGCGCAGGACTCAGCGGACTATGATGTCTCTGTGACGTTGGTCCGTCGGATTGCGCTGTTGTTCGTCGCTGCGAGCGCGCTCTCGTGCGGCGGAGTTGCGCCGATGAGCGATGCAGGAGACGCCTCGACGGAGGTCGCCGCGACGAGAGAGCTCGCGCGGTGTCGTGATCGCCTCGCGAGCGCGGCAGACCTCGTGACGATCGAGGCGGTGGTGCGGCACATCAACGCGCTTCCGTCGCCGGTCACGGTCCCTTGTTTCGTGGCGTCGTTGCCGAGGCCGTTCACCGTGGTGGCGACCTCGAGCGTGACGAGCGCGCAGCCCGCGTCGGGAGCGAGGAGCCCGCGGTTGTTTCTGCTGTTTCCGAGCGTGACGCTGTCGGTGGTGGCCGAAGGACACGGAGCGCACCTGGTCGAGCTCGGGCAGTGGTCGGCGCTGCATCGAAGCATCAAGGGAGAGCTCGAGCTTCCGTGGACGCAGCCGCTCGCAGAAAACGCTCCCTTTGCGCGCGTCCGCTACCAACAGGGCGGGACGTCCTGCGGGTTCTGCCACCGCGAAGAGGACCCGATAGCGAGCGCGAGCGGCTCGTATTCGTCCGGCGCGCTCAGGCCCGTCAACGACTCGCTCGTCTCGCTCGCGCAGCTGCGCGCGATCCCCGCGAGCGTGTGCGCGAGCAACGCGGACACCTCGGAGCCGTGCCTCTTTTGGCACGCGCTCTTCGACTACGGCGACGTGCAACAAGGGGCGTTCGACCCTGGCATCGAGACGCTCTTTCGCTGACCGCGCTACAATGATCGGCGAGGTCTTCTCTCCGATGAGCCGCACATCGACGTCTCTGTTCGCAGCGCTCGCGACGGCGCTGCTGTTCGCACCGTTGGCGATCGCGCAAGTGGTCGACGCAGGAGCGCCCGCAGCGCCGCCACCACCTCCGTCGCAGATCATCGCCACCGTTGTTGGACTGCGAAACAACACGGGCATCATCGACGTGAGCCTGTACTACCCCAACGCGTGGCTGCAGGACTCGCGGCGCGCGGGGCAGTGCTTCTCGCGCATCGCCAACCGCACGGCCTCGTGCGTGATCCGACCGCCGAGGCCGGGGACGTACGCGCTCGCGTTCGGGCACGACGAGAATCAGAACGGGCGGGTGGACCAGGGATTTTTGGGGATTCCGCTGGAGGGGTACGGGTTCAGCAACAACGCGCGACCGGTGCTCAGCCCGCCGTCGTTCGACGCGTGCCGCGTTCAGTTCAACGGCGGTACGATGACCGTGCGCATGAACGCGCAGTACTGAGCGCCCGCGAGGGCGGCGATCGGGAGGGCGAGGATGGCGAAGCACCTGTATTCAACTGGGCTTGTGTTTCTCACGGCGATCGCGATCGCCCAGCGAGCGTCCGCGCAGAGCGCGACGCGCGACGAGCTCCAGTGCGCGCTGCTCGGAGCAGAGCGAGCCGGGCAGTGTCTCCGCGCAGTGGCCGAGCGATCGAGCGACGGTGACGTCGAGCGAGCGGCGGGGCTCTTGGCGCAAACGGGCGATCTCTCGCGCGCAGAGGCCCTCGTCGAGCGAGCGTTTTCTCAGGGAGAACGCAGAGGAGTGTGGCCTGCGATGCTCACGATCGGGCGCGCGAGGATCGAGCGGAGGCAAGCGCGAGCCGCGCTCGACTGGTACGAGCGGTGGCGCGACCGCGCGAAGCGAGAGAGCACCGCGGACGTGCTCGCGGCGGTGCACACGGGAATCGGGCACGCGCTGCTCGCGAGCGACGAGCGCGACCGCACGCGCCGCGCGTACGAGGCGTATCGGCTCGCGGTGCACGTGTGGCGCGCAGAGCACGCGTACAAATTGAGCGCCGACGGCTCCGTGCTCAACGAGTACGAGGGAGAGCGCGGGTACGTCGCGCCGGCGCTGCGCTCGTTCAGCGAGCTCGCGAGCGCAGTGCGCAGCGTTCGCGAACGGGTCGACGAATTCGCCATCGACGATTGCGTCGAATCTCAGTGGAACCACGGAGACGCGTTGCGCCGCTGCCTGCGCGCGCTGCGTCCGCCGCCACCACCGCCGGTGTCCTCGCGGTTCGAAGGGCTCACCGAGTCGGGCATCGACGACTACGTTCCGTTCGGAGCGCTGACACAACCGGACGCAGAGCGACAGCGTTCGCGCGCGCATCCGACGCGATCGCACCTGAGCACCGAGGCATTTGACCGGGGAAATACCACGTCAGCCGAGGCTCTCTTCGGGATGCTGCGCATTCAACACGACGCGTACACGAGCGAGTCGACGCCGCCGTACAACGGAGGCACGACCCGCGCGGCGTTCGAGCGATGGACGAGGAGCACGCTCGCGCCGTTCTTCACCAGCGGTCGGTGGATACTCGCATTCGCGCTCACTCCGCTCGCACAGCAAGCGATGGCGACGAACGTGCCGGACGCAGAGCTGGGCGCAGCACAGCAGCTCGCGCACGCACAGCACCAGTTCGCGCTTCGGATCCGAGAGGCGCCGGTGCCTCCCGACTGGGTGCGCTCAGGAGAGCCATACGAGACGCTGCGCGACGAGTGGTGACCTCCGCCCGCCGCTCACTCCGCCGCCTGATCGCTCACGCTCTTCGCGGGGCCTCGCATCCACCGCTGAAACATCTTGCGAAACGCAATGATCGCCCCGTCCGCTTTCACGAGCACCTCGTCCTCGGCGATCATCGGAACCTGCGGCTGCGAGACCACCACGCCCTCGTCTTGCGAGAACACCTTCTTGTTCGAGAGCACCAGCAATCGATCGAAGAGCCAGCCGAGCACCGGCACCGTCACGAAGGCCTGGTACGTGCGCAGGTACGTGCGCGTTCGCGTGGCATCAATGGGGGCGAACGCGGCGACGATGCTGAAGCGATCCGCGATGTGATTCTCCCAGAGATTCGCCCAGCGAAACTCGATGTAGAAGCCCTTGCGCGGATCCTCGCGCTCATCGCCTTGCCACGCCACGATCGAGTCGTCCGTCTCGACGTGATGCACGGCCATCGCCTCGGGGATGTTTCGCCCGATCGTGCTCTTGTGCACAAACGGCAAGTGAAACGGGTCGAGCTGGTTCTCGATCACGCGCGCGTAGCTCGCGTCCCACTCGCGCGCGAACGTGTGCGCGCGGTGTCGCCGCGTCTCCAAGTGATCGAAGCGCGGGATCGCCGGAAGCTCCGCAGGCTCGGCGCCCCACCACATCCACACCCAGCGATCTTGCTCGCGAACGGTGAACGCCCGCGTGTGCAACGCCTTCGGGATCTTCGCCCCCTCCCCCAGCACCGGCAGCCGCGTGCACTCGCCCTTCGAGTCGAACTCGAACCCGTGAAACGGACACGCCACGCAGTCGCGCTTCACTTGTCCGAGCGAGAGCGAAGCGCCGCGGTGCTTGCAGCGATCGTCCAAGCACGCGATCGATCCGTCGCTCTTTCGCCAGAGCGCGAAGTCCATCCCGAACCGCTTCAGCTTGACCGGACGATCCCTGGAGATCTCTGCGCTGTCCGCGATCACGTACCAACCGGGAGGAAACTCCCCACCCTCGTTGTCGCCCACCGTCGCGAGGCTCTTCTTGGTCATCGATGTTCTGCTCCGCTTCGATGCTAGAGCGCTACGAGCGGTTGCGCGACGGTCACTCGAACAGCGCCCACACGCCGAAGTGATCGGACACATACACACCGCGCGCGATCGGCTCGGTCGCGACCAGCCTCGATCCCGTCGCCTTCCACCGAGCGCTGCGCGAATAGATCCGATCGATCCTGCGCAACACCCGCCCGTCGCGCATCGCCGCGAACATCGCGTTGCGCTCGGAGTCGCGCGTGTAGCCCCGCTCGCTCGCCCCGCGCGTCGCCGTCCACGCGTCGAGATACCCCGGCTCGATCGCGCGCTCTTCGAGGCGATCTCCGTCGGCGAAATTGCAGTCTCCCAGCAAGATCGCAGAGTCGCACGCGGAGAGCCTCGCGAAGCACTCTCGCAGCTGATCGGCGCGCGTCTCGCTGTTGTGCCGCCCGCTCTCGAGGTGCACCGCCCCCACGGCGAGCCGCTCTTCGCCAAGCGAAAACTCTGCCCACGGCATGGCGCGCCCCATCGATCCGCCGAGCTCTGCGAGCCACAGGGCCCGCGCGGGAAGCAGCGAGAGCAGCACCGTTCCGTACGTGTCGAAGGTCGAGCCGCGCGCGTCGCTGAGCCAGTAGCGTTCGCGCACGACGGGGTCGTCGCGCAAGATCGCCAGCGATTTCACGGTCACTTCTTGCAGCGCCACGAACGCCGGCCGCGCCTCGGCGATCAGCGCGCACGCCGCGCGCCCGCGCTCTTCGAGGGCCACCTCGCCGAACCAGAGGTTGAGCGTCAACGCGTCGAGCGCCGACGGGGCGACGGCCACCTCGGCTCCGTCCTCGACCGCGGTCCATCGACCGTCGACGAAGCGCACCATCGGAAGCGAGCGCTGAGCGAACAACGGAGACGAGCGCGACACCGCTGCAAATTGCCACAAGATCGAGCGCAAGGGAGTGTCATCGACGCGCCGCTCTGCAGCGCCCATCGTGGGCGATCGCGATGGCCCTCTACGCAGGACACTTCGACTTCACCCGGCCGCTGATCCAGACGATCGACGCGCTCTTCAGCGCCGAGGAGTGCGCGAGGATCATCGAGTCCGTGCGCGGCGACGAGTGGCTCGAAGCGACGATCAACAGCCATCGCGG